>CAVUGF010000001.1:0-27638 GCA_963740975.1 uncultured Alphaproteobacteria bacterium
CACATCATTGCGAGGCGGCCTTTGACCGCCGCGGCAATCCATAGCTGCGTCATGGACCTGGCTCTAGATTGCATCGCTCCGCTCGCATGACGTTCCGTTGCGGCTACTTCTGCAATCGCGCAGCGGCGGCGCCCATGCGCTGCAATTTCTCCCAGCGAAACGCACCCCAAAGTGCGGCACCGATGGCGCCCGCATAAATTGCGTCTGGGTGCGTTTCCACCGGCACGGCCAGTTTCTCTTTCACAAGCGCTGCCTGCATCGCGCTGGCCAGGCCATCGTCCAGGGCAAGACCGCCGGTCATCTGCACCACGCCGCCCTCCAGCTTGCCGATGGTCTTCAGGAGCTTGGCAAGCCGGGTAGCCATGGATTCGTGGATGCCGCGCAGGATGTTTGGCGCCGTAATGCCGCGCGAGACCATGTTGATCACGTCGGTTTCGGCCAGCACCGCACAGATGCCTGAAACCTGCTCGGGGTTAGCACCTTGCTTCGAGAGGCTGCCGATCTCGTCCTGCGCGATGCCCAGATAGCGCGCGATGTTCTCAAGGAACTGGCCGGAGCCCGAGGCGCACTGGCTCGTCATCTTGTAGGCGAGCACCTTGCCGCGGCTGTCGATGCTGATCGCGCGGCCATGCAGCGCGCCCACGTCGAGCACGGCGCTGGCACCGGGGCGCAGATAGACGGCCCCACGCGCATGCGTGGTCATCGAGTAGAAATGGCCGGTGTGAAAGTGGAGCGACTCGCCCTCGCCCGTAGTCGCGCAATAGGCGATATCGGAGCGTTGCAGGCCATTCTCCGCGAGCAGACCGTCATAGACCTGAGTGGCCAGCATCAGCGGATCGCGCTGACGCACGCGCTCGGTTCGCTTGCCGAGCCATTTCTCCTGGCCGCCCTCCACCTCGAAAATCGCAACCTTGACGGCACCGGTGCCAACGTCGATCCCTGCCGTGATGGGCATGCTGGTTACTCCTCAAGCGCCCGCCGCGCGCCGGGCGAATTCCGCGGCACCGAGCGCACCTGTGTAGATGGAATCCGGGTCGATGTTGATGGTTACGCTGCCATAGTTCTCCTTGATGAGCTTCCTCAACTCGCGCACGGCAGCATCGTTCTTGGCGACGCCGCCCGTGAAGGTGAACTCGTTGTTGACGCCGCCCGAACGCGAGACGATGGAGATGGCGCGCAAGATGATGGCGCGGTGCAGCCCGGCCAGAATGTCCTCGCGCTTCTCGCCGAGCGACAGCCTGCCGCGCAGCTCGGCACCCGCGAACACGGTGCAGGTCGAGTTGATGCGCGCGGGCCGGTTGGACTTCATGGCGAGCGGCCCCAGTTCGTGCAGGCCCACGCTCATCTCGTCCGCGATGTAGCCGAGATAGCGGCCGCAGCCCGCCGCGCAGCGATCGTTCATCTGGAAGTTTTCGACGATGCCGCGGGCGCCGACCTGGATGGCCTTGGTGTCCTGGCCGCCTATATCGAGCACGGTGCGGGTGTTGGGGTACATCATATGCGCGCCAAGTCCATGGCACAGGATCTCCGAACGGATGTGGTCCTTGGAGAAGGGCAGCGTCACGCGGCCATAGCCGGTGCCAACCAGATAGGTTTCCTCAAGGTCGATGCCGAGCGCATACTCGATCCGGTCCTGCGGCATGTGCGGGGCTTTGCCATTGGTCCCGGCAATGCGGGCGGCGGCGCGCTTGAGTTTCGCGGACAAATCGCCTGACGGCGGCCGGTTCTCCACCTCGACGATGGACTTGTCGTAGGCGTTGAGCAGCGCATCGAGCGCCACGCCTGCCTCTTTGGCTGCGATCTCAGCGTGCGCGTGGAACCGCGAGCCGGCGATGTCGCGGAAGAAGTCCGACTTGCGTTTGGCGCCCGGTGCGTAAAGTTCCGGCACCTCCTCGCGGACGCGGCGGAAGCTTTCCTTCAGCGCCTCACCCACAGCCCCAGCGCTTGCCGCAAGACGCTCGCTCTTGAGCTGCCCGAGGCAGGTTTCCTCAAGATCGGCGAGTTGCTCCAGGAATTGCTCCAGGCGGAACGCGCGCTCCAGAGCGGCGAGGAACTTGGCCGCGCCAGCCTCTCCGGCGGACGAAACCAGCGAGCGGCGCAGGAGCGTGAAGCGCGCGTCGATCCGTGCCTCGCCTGCGGCGATGCGGGCCGCCGTGCCGTAGTTCGAACGGGTATTGGTGATGCCACGCCCGATCACGGTTTGGTTCTCGTCAAGCAGCACGGCCTTTGTCGTGGTCGAACCCAGGTCGATGCCGATGAAAGTCCTCATGTGACTGCTCTCTCTACAATCGGTCTCCCAAGCCCCCCTCACCCCAGCCCTCTCCCCAAGGGGGCAGAGGGAGTGGGCTGCGGTCCTCTCGTTAAGGTGAGAGGCTAATTCAGGCGTCCTCTCTCCCATCCGCTTGCGGATGCGGAAACTGAGGAATGCAAGCTCGCCAAGGCGAGCTTGCAGGGGGAGAGACAGAGTGAGGGGGTCTGGGAGCCGGCACGCCTCTGTTTCCTTGCCCTCTTCGTCACCCGGCGGCGCGGGCGCGCTTCTGCTCGATCATCTGGAAGTAACTTTCGAGCCGGTTCTTCACGTTGGCGGGCGAGAAGTAGCGCGGGTCGACGAGGTCGGTCTCGATGAACGCCGCGGGCTTGCCGGTGCGCTTCTCCACCTCGCGCATGATGAGGAGCTGGCCTGCCGAGAAGCTGTTGCAGCTCTTGATCGAGTTGATGAGAAGCCCGTCCGCCTCATACTCGTCGATGTAGTTTTCGAGCATGTCCACGCGCATCGGCAGACTCCGGTTCGTGTAGACGTTGAGGCAATATTCGGCAAGCGATTCCAGTGGCTTGTCCGGATCGTGGCGGAAGCCGAAATCGTAGGTGCCGCCAACCTTGGTGTAGCTCGAAGCCACGGCCACGGCGCCTTCCTCGTAGAACATCTTCCAGAATTGCCGGAAGTTCGTGTAGTTCGGCGGGCCTTCGACCACAAGCCGGTAGCGCTCTTCGCCCATGCCGCCATCCGGCGTCACCGGCCCTTTGCGCTGGGCGAGCCGGCCTTCGACTTCCTCGCGCAGGAACTTGTAATACTCGATGGCGTCGTCCGTGCCGCGGAAGGCGCCGAAAATCGGGCCGATGTAATAGGTGCCGCCGAAATAGGCGTCGATGGGCGAAGGTTTCGCCTTGGCCGATTGCAGCACCCAGACGAGATCGTCCTCGGCCTGCGCCGACTTCTTGAGATATTCCCGCAGCCGGTCGATGTCGAACTTGACGCCGGAGACCCTTTCAAGCTTCGGAATGACCTCTTTCTCAAGCTGCTTGACCATGTATCTAACCATATCCGGCGTGATCTTGCCGTCCGCCATATAGGGCGTGTGGAACATGATGGTTTCGCACTTGTACTGCTCGCGAAGAAGCTCGAACCACTTCATGAAGGTGAAGCAGCCCGTAAAGGAGAGCAGCAGCACGTCAGGGTCCGGCAGCTTCCTGCCGTTCGGCCCGATATTGCCGCGGGCCATCATGCCGATGTCGGACTTCACATAGGTGCAAACGTCCTCGGAATGGCCGATCTTCTCGGCCTCCATGACGAAGCTTCCGCTGGTCTTTCTGAGCCCGTTTTGGATGGCGTTGACCTCGGGCAGGTTGTTCACGAAGCCGAAGCACATCAACAGCTCGTTGAGATTGCCCGGCACAAAAGTCGAGGCCACCTTCTCGCCCGTCTTGGGCGCGTCCGCGAGGCGGCCGTAATGCCGGTTCACCATCTCCTTCTGCTTGATCATCGAAGCGTCCTTGATGGCCTCGGCCTTGGCAGCTTTCGGATGCGTGACGATCGTGCCCATTGCTTTTTCCCTGTACTCACGCCCTCAGCGTTCATCCCCGTGGCCCAACGCTCTCTTATTGGGCTGCGATATGCACACATCGCGGAGTTTGCATCCATGCTTGATTGCGTGGAACTTCGTGAGCCCCCTCAACATCACGATGGGACGGATTTTTCCGTAATAGCCGGTCCACCGCCGGGCCTCACAAAGACCCAGGCAGCATAGGCGCGACTGCTTTTGGGGGCGTTTTTTTCCGCTTTTGGGGTGTTTCCTTCAAGGCTCTTGCAGACTTTCTCAAGCACAGGCTCAACCTCCTGAGCGAGGACGTCCGCGAGCGGCCGGCCAGCGGCTCCGCCACGGCTGTGGCCGCCATCTCCTCCACGGTCAATTTGCGATTATGCACGAACCGCCCGGTCCGCATCTCGCCCACGCGCTTGCCACCAAGCCGGCGGACACTAATCCCCTTATGGCCATGGGCGGCAAGCCGGCCCGCTAGGCAACACGCTACCGCTCTCAAACGCAACGAGACATTGCGATGTGCGGCCCCCATAACCTCATGGGGGGACGCCTTCTCAGCGGGCACAGCCGGACTCCCTCTCCCATCCATATCCGCTCGCGGATATGGATGCTTTTGAGTGGCAAGCTCGCCTTGGCGAGCTTGCGTGGGAGAGGGCTGGGGTGAGGGGAGATACGCTTGGTGAATGGCTCGCCCCTCAGCCACTGGCAGCTAATAAGCGCTCTCGATAAATACCGGGCGCACGTCGCCGCCCCATTCCCCATGGTAGCGTTCGAGCAGCAGTTCGGCGCTGGTGTGCCCGCGCTCCACGATTTCGAACAAAGGCATGAGGAACATGCTTTCGTCGCCGCCCATGAAATCGCTTTGGCCGCGCGCCTTGAGCCCCGCGTCAGCCAGCTTCACCGCTTCGCGTGCAACGTCGCGAAGAGTGCCGTTCCGGAACGGCGTCTTAAGCGCCAGGCGGGGCACCTCGTTGCGAAGCTCCTGGCGCTCCTCCGCCGTCCAATCCTTGATGAGGTCGTAAGCCGCATCGAGGCTCGATTGATCGTATAACAGCCCGGTCCAGAATGCGGGCAAAGCGCACAGGCTCAAGTGGTTGCCGCTGTCCGCTCCGCGCATCTCCAGGAAGCGCTTGAGCCGCACCTCGGGGAACAGCGTGGTCAGGTGGTCGGCCCAATCGGTGAGCGTGGGCTTCTCGCCCGGAAGCTGCGGGAGCCGGCTGGCCAGAAAGTCCCGGAACGAGGCGCCCGATGTGTCGATATAGCGGTCTTCCCGGCGCACGAAGTACATCGGCACATCGAGCGCATAGTCCACATAGCGCTCGTAACCCATGCCGTCCTCGAAAGCGAAGGGCAGCATCCCCGTCCGCGCCCGGTCCGTGTCGAGCCAGATGGCGCTTCGCATGCTCAAATAGCCGTTCGGCTTTCCTTCGGTAAACGGCGAATTGGCGAAAAGCGCCGTCGCGACCGGCTGCAAAGCCAGCGACACGCGCATCTTCTTCACCATGTCCGCTTCGCTCGCGAAATCGAGGTTCACCTGCACGGTGCATGAGCGGTACATCATGTCGAGGCCCAGGCTGCCGACCTTGGGCATGTATCCGTTCATGATGCCATAGCGGCTCTTGGGCATCCGGGGAACTTCGGCGAGCGTCCAAAGCGGAGAAAAGCCAAGACCCAGAAAAGAGATGCCAAGCGGCCCCGCCACTTCGCGCACCAGATGGAGATGCCTGGCGACTTCCTCGCAGGTCTGCAAAACCGTCTTCAGCGGCGCGCCTGAAAGCTCGAACTGCCCGCCCGGCTCCAGCGTGATCGAACCGCCGAGCGGGCAAGTGGGGTCTGCAAGCGCGATGATATTCTCCAGATCGTAATACGGGCGCCAGCCGGATATTTCCGCCATGCCTTCGAGCAGCGCCCGAATACCCGCCGGCCCCTCGTAGGGCACCGGCCGCAAGCCATCGCGATAAAACGGAAATTTCTCGTGCTCGGTGCCTATGCGCCAATCCGCCTTGGGCTTTTCGCCCGCCTCGATATACGCGGCAAGGTCGTCGCGGCTTTCGATGGGGGCATTTTCAGAGGTGCCGGACGCTACCATTGTGTTTCCGTTCTGTTGATTCTGCGCAATTTTTGTAGCGCTTCCCATTTTGGCTGGCAATCAGCACCAATCTCCTACTGCCGCGTTGATCAGTGCGAGGATCGAGACCGCTGCCGTATCTGCGCGCATAATTCTAGGGCCGAGGGACACGGGACACACGAAGTCCTTCGAAAGCAGAAGCTTGCGCTCGGCTTCGGAAAAACCGCCCTCAGGGCCGACGAGCGCGGTGACTTTGCGCCCTTTGAGGCTGGCAAGCGCCTCCAGCGGCGGCGCAACCGCCGCACGCTCGTCGCAGAACACCACGATCCGGCCCTTCTGGCAAGCCTTGAGCAGAGCTTCAAGCTTGACTGGCGCTTCGATGCCCGGAACGCTCAGAATTCCACATTGCTCCGCGGCCTCGATGGCGTTCGCACTCATCCTCTCAAGATTAAGCCGGGGAACAACCGTATGCGCCGTAATGACCGGCTGCAGCAGGCTTGCCCCCATCTCGGTTGCCTTCTGCACCATATAATCGAGCCGCGCCTGTTTCAGCGGCGCAAACGCGTAATGGATGTCCTGGGCCGCGGTCTGCTCGCGCAGCTTCTGCCCGATCCTTATGGAGCAGCTTCCCTTGCGCGCCTTGACGATTTCCGCACGCCATTCGCCGTTCCTGCCATCGAAGGCCAGGATCTCGGCGCCTTCCCCGAGCCTTAGCACGTGCAGCAGATAATGAGCCTGCGGGGCGGCCAGAGCCAGCTCCCCGCCTGCTTCGATAACCTTGGCGATAAATAATCTAGGTACGGTCATTGCGCGGCCAGCCGATTTGTGCTGTTGACATGGGATCGTCTCGTTTTGGCATACTATTTGATTGCCTCAGAATCGAGAAGGATCGCCGTCACGGACAAAGAAGCTATGCGAGCAGCCTCCGCCGGAGCACATGGCAAGCCTGACGCCGAGGGAGCCGGGACAGGTTCCATCGCCGATGCGCCGCGCTCGAACTGGGTCGACCGCTTCGCTCCCGGCAGGCTGAAGCCCTGGCTCAGGCTGATCCGCGCCGACCGGCCCATCGGCTCCTGGCTGCTGATGTGGCCGTGCTGGTGGTCTGTGGCGCTCGCCGCGCAAGTGGAGCATGAGTTCCCCGACATCTGGCTGCTCTTTCTCTTCATGGCGGGCGCATTCGCCATGCGCAGTGCCGGCTGCATCTACAACGACATCATCGACCGCGATATCGACGCAAAAGTCGCCCGGACGAAGGGACGGCCGCTGGCGAGCGGGCAAATCTCGCTCGGCGGGGCCATAGCCCTGGCTCTGGCGCTTTGCCTCGTAGGCCTCGCGGTTCTCCTTCAATTCAATACATTCGCTATCGCGCTCGGCTTCGGCTCGGTCGGCATCGTGCTCATCTATCCCTTGATGAAGCGGGTGACGTTCTGGCCGCAAGCCGTACTGGGCCTTGCCTTCTCCTATGGCGCGCTGATGGGCTGGGCGGCTTATTGGGGAGACTTGGCCCTCGCACCGATCATGCTTTACGCTGCCGCCATAGCCTGGACGATCGGCTACGACACCATATATGCGCACCAGGACAAGGAGGACGACGTTCTGGTCGGTTTGAAATCTACAGCGCTCCGCTTCGGCAGCAGCACGCCTGCGTGGCTCAGCCTGTTCTTTGGGATCACAATCGGCGGACTGGCCTTTTCGGGATACTCCGTGGGCATCGGGTTGTGGTTCTACGCAGGGCTCGCGCTGGCTGCCATGCATCTTGTTTGGCAGGTGGCGACGCTCGACATCGACGATCCGCAAAATTGTCTGGACCGTTTCCGCAGTAACCACCATTTCGGCCTGGTCGTGTTCCTGGCACTCGTGGCCGGCTCGCTGCCTTTCCCTTGGGGCTAACCTCAGCGCCGGGACGATATGAAACCCGGCTGAACAATTCGCCAAGGCCCCTCATCCCGTCCTTGTCCCCAAGGGGAGAAGAGACGCAAAAACCGTCTGCGGCGTGAATTCTGGGGTTCTCTCTCCTCTCGGGGAGAGAGACAGAGTGAGGGGCACTTGGTAAAGCAATCAGCAGGTTTCGATATGTACAGCCTTGCCCAAGATTTCGATCTGCTTCGAGAAGCCGCAAGGGAAGCGGCGAGCCTTGCCTTGAGCTACCAGAACCGCCCCATCGCCCGCGAGCGCAAAGCCGACGGCAGCGTGGTGACGGAGGTGGACAAGGCGGTGGACAGCCTGCTGGCGGCACGGCTCAAAGATACGCGCCCGGATTATGGCTGGCTTTCGGAGGAAAGCTGCGAGAACGAACGCCGGCTTACCGCCCGCCGCGTCTGGATACTCGATCCCATCGACGGCACGCGCGAGTTTCTTGACGGCGGCGATGGCTGGACCATCGCCCTGTGCCTGGCGGAGGATGGCGTCCCGGTGCTTTCGGCCGTCGTCAACCCGGTGCGCGGCGAGTTTTTCGAGGCGCGCGCCGGCGGGGGCGCGTTTCTCAACGAGGAGCGCATTTTCGCTAGCGCGCGGCAGGAGCTTTCCGGAGCGCGGGTTGTGGTTTCGAAGGCGGCGCAGGACTCGCGCAATTGGCAGCCGCCTTGGCCCGGCGCCGTTCCCGTCGCCGCCAATGCGAGCATCTATAGGCTGGCACTTGTGGCTTCCGGCCGCGCGGACGCTTATTTCGCGTTGAACCCGAAGTGGGAGTGGGATATCGCTGCGGGAGCGCTTCTCGTCTCAGAGGCTGGCGGAACGGTTACTTGCAAATCAGGGGCGCCTCTGACCTTCAACTCGGCGGAGGCGAAGGTTGCCAGCATCGCCGCTGCCGCTCCGGCATTGCACAGGCTGTTGATCGAGCGCTTGCGCTAAGCCGGCGGCAAGCTTGGCGCCGCATTGAAGGAACCGCGATGACAGAAATTCAGAACCGGCAGCTCATGCATCCGGTCCTTGGCGGCAAATTCAAGCCGGTGGGCAGCGTCGATTTCCGCGACCCGGCCGCGCTGCATGTGGCGGGCATCTTCCCCAACTCCAAAGCGGCCTACGGCGCTTGGAAGGCCGCGGCCCAAAGCGCCGTTGACAATGCGCCGATGTGCAATTTCATCGTACACATGAACCGCCTGCCCGGCCCAGCCACGTATACGCCGCAAGCCACCGGAGCCAAATGAGCCTGCTTGCTCCCATAAGACGTCTGAAGGCCTTCGGCCGTAGGCTGCAGCGGTCCGAGTTCTTCATGAATGCGGTTGGCAAGCTCGCCGCGCGCCACATCCGCTTCGTTTACGCCTCCTCCAAGGTGATCCGGAAGCCGGCGGATACCGATGCCTATCTCAAAAGCCTGACCCCCATAATCGTGGCCATGTGGCACGGCCAGTTTCTACTGCTGCCGCTGATCAAGCCCAAGACCGTGGCGGTGAGCAACATGGTGGCGCGGCACACGGACGGCGAAATGATCGGCCGCATGCTCTTGAACTTCGATATGGGGCTGATCCGGGGGGCCGGCGCGGGTGGAAAAGGAAAAGACCGTGGCGGCGCATCGGCGCTCAGGGCCGCGCTCAAGGCCTTGCGCCAGAACACCACGGTGGCGATGACGACGGACATTCCGCCCGGCCCCGCCCGCGTTGCCGGCCTGGGCATTGTTACGCTCGGACGCATGTCCGGCCGGCCCATCGTGCCGCTCGCGATTGCCACAAACCGCTTTTTCACGCTGCCCACCTGGAGCCGCTTCACCTTCAACCTGCCGTTTTCCAAGCTCGCGATGGTGGCGGGCGATCCGATCTACGTGCCGCGCGATGCCGATGAGGAGACTTTGGAAGCCTTGCGCCAGAAGGTGGAAGCGGCCATGAACGCGGCGACGGAGCGCGCCTACGAGCTGGCGGGCAGCGACGCGCGCAAGACCACGCCCCGGTCCGCGCAACCGCCCCGCCGCTCGGGCTTACTGCTTTCGCTTTACCGCGCCGCGACTTGGGCCGCACGGCCTGCCGCCACCGCGCTCCTGCACCAGCGCGCCGCGCGCGGCAAGGAGGTACCCGCACGCCTCTCCGAGCGTCTCGGCATCGCCAGCGTGCCGCGCCCCGAGGGTCCGCTCTTCTGGTTTCATGCGGCAAGCGTGGGCGAGACGAACGCGGTGCTGCCGCTCATGCACGAGCTGAAGCGGCGCTGCCCTTCGCTCAACATCCTGCTGACTACTGTGACCGTCACGTCCTCGAAGATCGCGGCCGAGCGGCTGCCCGAGGGCGCGATTCATCAATTCATACCGCTCGACAGCCCGCGCTTTTGCCGGCGCTTCATCGAGCATTGGCGGCCCAGCCTGGCCCTTTTCACAGAATCCGAATTCTGGCCGAACCTGATCGTCGAGGCGAGCGACAGGAAAGTCCCGCTTGTCCTCGTCAACGGCCGCATGTCGGTCCGCTCGGGCAAACGCTGGGCTTGGCTTTCGAGCCTGTCCAAGCCGGTGTTCTCCCGCTTCGACCTTGTGCTCACGCAGAACTGGCGTTTCGCCAAAAGCTTGACGCGGCTCGGCGTGCGCAGGGCCATCGTCGCGGGCAACCTCAAATACGACGCGCCGCCGCCCCCGGTCGATACACGCGCGGTGGAGGAGTTGCGCGCGCGCGTGGCGGACCGGCCCATTTTCCTCGCGGCCAGCACGCATCCCGGCGAGGACGAAGCCGTCGCGCGCGCCGCCGGAATCCTGCAAAGCACGATGCCGTCGCTCTTGACCGTCATCGTGCCGCGCCATCCCGAGCGCGGCGAGGCCATCGCTTCCCGGCTTCGTGGCCAGCACTTTAGTGTTGCGCGCCGCGCGGCGGGCGAGCCCATTTCCGCCAGCACGCAAATCTACGTCGCGGATACGCTCGGAGAGCTGGGGCTGTTCTACAAGCTCGCGCCGCTGTCCTTCATCGGCGGCTCGCTGATCGCGCATGGCGGGCAGAACCCCATCGAGGCAGTGAAGCTGGGCTCCGGCATTCTGAGTGGTCCGCACACCTTCAATTTCGCCGAGACGTATACGGCGTTGCAGCGCTATGAGGGCTTCCGCCTGGTCTCCGGGCCGGAGGAGCTTGCGGCGGCACTCAAGGGGCTCTTCGAGAACCCGCAGGAGGCGGAAGAGATGAAGCGCCGGGCGGCTGCCGCCATCGGCACGCTTGGCGGTGCGCTCGAAAAGACGCTGGAGGCGCTCAAGCCCTATCTTCCTGGCCCTGGGGAGCATGCCCGCCCAACCCGTGGATGAGGGGCCGGGGTAGACGGCTGGGCAAAGCGCAAGCGAACCAGACAGCCATGGGGCAAGCGGGGCCATGGCAACTGAGTGTGCGGGCAGCGCCGCCGATCTTTCACGCTCCTTCGCGAGAACAGCGCCGCGAAATCCTCGCCCGCGCTACTGGCGCGGCGGCTGTTTCTACTTGTCCCGGAAATGCCTGTTCCCAACAAAAAAGCCAGCGGCTTTCGCCGCTGGCTCGAATGCTGGATGTGCGCTGGAGCCTACTTCAGCGGACCGTCGGAAGCCGGGGTCCAGAGCGGCTTGATGATCGTCAGCGTGCCGCGCGTTTCCTTGCCGTAGTAAAGTTCGGAAGAAACGTCGGTAGCGAGCTTCGCCTGAGCGGTGAAGGAGCCGAAATCATAGCCAACGAGGCCACCGACGGCGAATTGGCTCTGACGGGTGCCAGGCGCAAATTTCCAAGTGGCGTTGTAGCCGTAGTCGTTCAAATCCCACGAACCGTAAGCGATCGCGCCGACTTCCATCTTGCCGAACTTCTTGGCGGCGGTCAGGTCGAGGTTCAACCAATCGGCCTGCTTGGTGTAAACATCGCTGTAGCCGTTGCGGCCCTTGCCATAGAGCGCGGTAGCCGTCAGGTTCCAGCCGTTAGCCAGATAGCTGATCGAGCCGCCGCCCTGGAAAGCAGCATAGTCGCGGCCGAAGACCTTCGGGAGAACCTGTGTGCTCGGCAACCACGCGCCAGCGCGGACCGAAGCGTTCCAGCCATTGCCCAGGTTCCAGGCGATAGCACCTTCGACAAGCGTATTCAGCCAGCTGTCCGTGCCAGAGCCGTGGCCAGGCGACCAAGCGTCGGCGACGCCGGTAGTGGTGTCGAGCATGATGCGGCCGCCGGCGATCTGCCAGGGGGTGGACCAGATCAGCCACACCGGCAGGGCGTAGGCTATGTTGTTGCTTGCGTACCCCTCGGCGCGCGAGCCGTAGCTGGCGATCGAGATGTCGTAAACGCCTTCCGGCAGCGGAGCGCCAAGAGCGATACCGGTGGTGAGGCCGGCTGGCATTTCCGAGGTTGCAAGCGCTGCGGTCGAAGATGCGGCGAGCGCGATGGCGCCTAGAGCCGTAAGCTTAATTGTGGTCTTCATTTACCCCCTCCGTGACAACAAACCCAAAAAAACATGCGCCCCCTACTGGTGCCTGCCTTGCCCAGGACGCTGTAACGCAGCGCGCGGGGAGCGCCGCTTGGCTGACCTTAGCCGGGAGTTCCAGCCAGCGTTTTAGACAATTAGCGGATAAGGCGGCTGGGAAAAACCGAGCATTGATTTAGATTTGGCATTCGTATGCAACCGTTGCTGATGCGCCACATGCGGCTTCCGGGCAGCCCTTTTGACCATCATCGTGCCGCGCCATTCCGAGCGCGGGGAGGCCATCGCTTCGCAACTTCGTGGCCAGCATTTTAGCGTTGCGCGCCGTGCGGCGGGCGAGCCCATTTCCGCCAGCACGCAAATCTGCGTCGCGGATACGCTCGGCGAGCTGGGGCTGTTCTACAAGCTGGCGCCGCAGCCGCCATCGGCACGCTGGGCGGCGCGCTCGAAAAGACGCTAGAGGCGCTCAAGCCCTATCTGCCCGCGCCGCAAGCATTGCCCGCCACGCCGGCGGAGAAAACAGCCGGTCATGCGGCTTGAGCGCCCGGTGCGCCAAATCGCATTCCCCCCGCCAGGATATAACAGCCGTCCTTCCGCTTGCGTGCCCTGCTCCATGCTTTGGCCGGGGCGCAACCACAGAGGGTGGATCGGCGATAGCAGTACAGCCTGCCGTCTCAATCCAGCCAAAGCGAAAGCAAAATTGCACCCAGGCGAGCATCAAGCGCGGCATGGTAAGATGCTCGCGTAACAACGGCTTCGTCAGAGCCAACAACATCGAGGGGATCGCTAAAACAAAAAGAAAATCGGCAGGACGGGAACCTGCCTTCCTTCTTGAAATCCAGCAGGTCAAATGATCGCTGACCTGGATTCCGAGCCGTGTGGCGGGCCGGCGCTGAGCAGAATAGCGCGATAATAGAATGCGGGGATGACGATCAGCGCGGCACGTGCCAGCTCCATGAGCACAATGCTGGTCACGGGCGCACGCAACGCCGCGATCAGGGGCCACGCTGCCAGCATGAGCACTGCAAACAGGGTTGTCCAGGAGAGGAGCGCTGCATTTTTGCGCCAGGTACGATGCGACATCCCCTGCGGCCACCTTTCCGGCAGCTGCTGGGCAATCGCAGTCATCAGCGGTGCCGAAAGCAGCCACACCAGCCCCACCACATACAAGCGGTCGGAGAGGCTGTCGTAATAGCTGTCGCGAAAGCAGCCGATTTGCAGGTTGGGTTTGAAGGCGAGGCTGCGCCAGGCGAGATAGGTGCGAAGCTGCGGCGCCCAAACCTCGACCGCGGACTGGGCAAGCCAAAACGCATTGCCCCATGCCAGGAAAGCGGTGCGGGACAACGTCTGCATGGCAGTTAAAACTCCTGTGCCGCCTGCTGGAGGCGAGGGCGAGGTAGAAGCACGCGGATCAAGTCCGTCAGCTCCGCGTAATGCTGCATGACGGCATCGGCACCAAGCTCGCCGGCCGGGACCGCCGCATAGCCGAATGCTGTTGCGATCACCGGGATGCCCGCCCCCCTTGCCGCGGCGATGTCGGCCTCACTGTCGCCCACCATGATGGCGGCGGAAAGCTCGCCGCCCGCAATCCGCACAAGTTCTGTGATGTGCCGGGGGTCCGGCTTGTGGAAGGGGAAGGTATCGCCGCACGCCATGGCATCGAACAGCGAGCCGATGCCAAGCTCGGAGAGGAGCCTCAGCGTCAGCCGCTCGCGCTTGTTGGTGCAAAGGGCAAGCTTGACGCCTGCCTCGCGCAAATCCGCGGCGGCCTCGTTGAACCCAGGAAAAAGCCGCGTTTTCGCTGCGATGTTTTCCTCGTAATGCGTTACCAGCCGGGCGCTCAGCCGGCGCAACTGTTCCGGATCCGTCTTTCGGCCGAGCGAAATTATCGCGGATTGAAGCATTGCTTTCGCGCCGTATCCCACGCCTTTCTTGATCGCGCCAGCGGATGCCGGGCCTAGCTCTTCGGTAGCCAGCGCGGCATTGGCTGCCTCGATTAAATCGGCGGCAGTATCGGCGACGGTACCGTCGAGGTCGAAGACGGCGGTGATGTTTACCGTGGACGGTTCAGAGCGGTTCAGCGTGCTCTCCAGGACTTGAGATCCAGCCACCAAGACAGTACACCCTTAACGTGTGGCGCGCCTCATCTTTGGCGTTCAAAGGGCAACCGCCCAGCTCGTGGCTTAGCGGCACAGCTTCCCCAGTCACCACAGTTTTATGCATATTGCCCGCCTATCGTTAAATGTCTGTGAGAATATTGCCACAGACATCCACAGGGACCTGCGGCGGCCGGGCATGGTCCCAAGAGCGGCTATGTGGTTGATGGATATGCACTCTCCAAGCCAGGAACTGTTCAGGAACGCTTTGTGACCCTTTCTTGGCGCCCTTCCGCCAAAAAAGCAGCCCATCAAATTGAACAGAATCCTCTACCGCAGGTTGCGGATTTATTTGGCTTCGTTTATTACAACTATAAGACGCATCTGCGTGAGGCTCTCAATCGCAAATAGTCCCAGCTTACGCCACGCCGGGGTACCCAACCATGAATACACGCCGCAGCCAAATCTATTTGGCTCATAGCTGCCAGACCGAGGATCTGCAACAACCAGAGAACGACGAAATCGACGAGGGAATGGAGGCGGAAGACGCCGCCGAATATATTTCGGCGTTGCTGAGTTCGCTTCGCGCCATTGCGGTCAAGGCTCAGCTCCGTATGCTTTCCGACCTTTTGTATGTTGCCGAGGAAGAAGCCAAACTTCATTGCCGCGTTTAAGTTCTTTTTTTCGCCAAGGCGTCACGGCCGCAAGGCGACGTGACGCAGCCCCCTCCGTTCGATCCGCCCCGATAAGTCGAGCGATAGAAGCGCGGCGCTGACAAGTCGCGCTTCCAGGCCGCTGAGCCGGCAGAGTTCGTCAACATCGATTGGCGACAGGCTGAGCAACTTCAAAAGCTTTTCCGGCGCCTCACCGGCAAAGTCCAGGTACTCCTGCCCGTATTTGCTTGACTGGAGCGCAGATCCGGCGTGCGTGGCTCCTTTTGAAGGTTCCGCATCGGTGAGGCTCGAGGGACGAGGCGCGGCAAAGCCACCAAGCTGCTGTTGCAAAGCTCCCGCGATATCCTCCGCACAGGTGGTGAAGGTCGCGCCGTCCTTGATGAGCCGGTTGGTGCCTGCGGCGCGCGGTTCAAGCGGATGTCCGGGCACGGCGAACACCTCCCGGTTTTGTTCGCCCGCGAGCCGTGCCGTGATCAGCGAGCCCGACCGTTCGGCCGCCTCCACAACCAGCACACCCAGACTGCAGCCGGAGACGATGCGATTGCGGCGGGGGAAATCCTGCGCCCGCGCCACGAAGCCCGGCGGGCACTCGCCGATCAGCATTCCGGTCTGCGCGATCCCGGCCGCAAGGCCCGTGTGCTCAGGTGGATAAATCCGGTCCAGCCCGCCTGGAAGCACGGCGCAGCCCCCGAAAGGCAGCGCCGCCCTGTGTGCGGCCGCATCGATGCCGCGCGCCAAGCCCGACACGATGAGAAAGCCCTGCCGGCCGAGCGCGGCGCTAATATCGGTGGCAAATTTCAGCCCGGCGGCAGTGGCTTGCCTCGACCCCACAACCGCTAGCGGCGGACGGCTCCAAACCGCAGCATCGCCCTTGACATAGAGCAGCGGTGGCGGCACCTCCACACGCGCCAAGAGCGGCGGGTAACCGGGCTCACCCGCCGCGGCAAGTTCCATGCCGGCGGCGCGGGCTTTCTCTAGCTCCGCATCGATCGCGGCATCGCTGGCAATGCTGCTTGGTGAAATACGGCCGCCGTACCTCGCGAATTCCGGCAGGGCTTCAAGCGCCGCCTCCGCCGAGCCGAAATGCGACAGAAGCTCCCAGAACGTAACACCGCCTATATGCGGGGTGCGGATCAAACGCAGCCAAGCGCGTTTGGTCTTTTCGCTGAAGGGGGACGGGGTTGCCGGAACCTTGTGCTTCCCGGGTTTAGATTTAGCTCGCATTGCCTAAAACAAATTCACTCAACAAACTACGCCGCAACGGGCCTGCAGAAGGAAAATTAGCTGCTTTTGGATTGAAAAGATATCTTGCTTTCTTTTCCGGCGATCAAATTCCGGATGTTCTGATGATGGCGCGCGATCAGGAGCAGGGAAAGCGCGGCCACAAAGGCGGCAAACGTGGTTAGGCCCAAAGCTAGAAGGAACACCGGCGTGAGCGCCGTAGCGGTCAGCGCAGACGCGGAGGAGTAGCGGCTCAAGAGCGCAACACCAAGCCAAGTGGCGCAAAAGAAGACTCCCGCGGGCCAATAAAGCGCCGTCACAACACCGATATAGGTGGCCACGCCCTTGCCGCCCCGGAAGCCCAGCCAAACGGGGAAAAGATGGCCAAGGAAGGCGCCCGCCGCCGCGAAAAGCGCGGGTTCCATGCCCGAGTGAAGCCGGAACAGGAGAACGGGCACAAAACCCTTCAACGCGTCGAAAACCAGCGTCGCAAGCGCCAAGCCCTTCCGGCCGGTGCGAAGCACGTTCGTCGCCCCAATATTGCCGGAGCCGACTGTACGGATGTCGCCCGCGCCGCCAAGCCGCGTGAAGATCAGGCCGAACGGGATCGCGCCCAGCGCATAGCCCAAAAATAGAGGAACCCAAGTCTCAAGACCGATCAATGCTGTCGCCTCCCCGCCGTTGCCCATGCAGCTAACAAGGAAGGCTGCTGCGGTCAAACATTACCGGAGCGGCTCGCGGCGCATGGCAGCCGGCCCCGGCCCGGAAGCGAGGGTGTTGCGCAACGGTCCGTGTCTCAGGCTTTCTTGGCCGGCTCCATCCGTTCGAGCATGTCTCTCATCCTAGCGGTCAAGCCCAGAAGCTCGCCGTGCATCACACGGAAGGCCTCCATTAGCAGGGCGCGCTCCTTGGGATCGGTGGCAGGGCGCCGGCTTTCCCAATATTGAAGTGTGCCCCGCAGGATATCGAGTTCGTCGAGGCTATCCTGAATGTTCGTGCGAAGCGCCTCAATGGCGCTCACGCTCTCGGTGAGCTGGTCGCCTTCATATTCGACGCCATTATGAACGATGGGCTTTCCGCCTACCCGGACGGAAGCCTGACTCTTGCTACGCATAAGACAATGCCCTCTCAAAGCGTGCCATGGTTGTGTAAATGCCGCGCGCTCATCCTTACACATTTCGTTTACGGATTGCTTAACCACCAGCTTGGCCTGCTTGCAAGTAAACAGTTGAGCGCCCGCTTGCAAAGTTTGGCGCGGTCATGCACAAACAGGAAGCCGCGCTTTGAGCCTGGCGCACGGTCCGGGCGCACGCTCGCGAATTTCAGATCCAAAAAGACGACGCAGAAGGCAACCCATGGCAGGGCATTCGCAATTTAAAAACATCATGTATCGCAAGGGCGCGCAGGACAAGAAGCGCTCGAAAATGTTCTCGAAGCTTGCGCGTGAAATCACCGCTGCCGCGAAAATCGGCATTCCGGACATCGCCATGAACCCGAGGCTGCGCTCGGCGGTGCTAGCCGCGCGCGCCCAGAACATGCCGAAGGACAATATCGAGCGCGCCATCAAGAAGAGCCAGGAGGCCGGCGGCGCGGACTATGTCGAGGTGCGCTATGAGGGCTTCGGCTCCGGCGGCGCCGGCGTGATCGTCGAGGCGCTGACCGACAACCGCAACCGCACCGCTGGCGAGGTCCGCTCCATATTTGCCAAGTATGGCGGGAACCTGGGCGAAACGGGCGCGGTCTCCTTCGGCTTCAAGCGCGTGGGCGAGATCGAATATCCGCTAGCCGCCGGCAGCGCCGAGGCCATGCTGGAGGCTGCCATTGAGGCCGGTGCCGACGATTGCGAGACCGGCAGCGATGGGCACTGGCTGACGGCCAGCGTGGAGGCGTATCACGAGGTCGCAGCCGCGCTCGAAGCCAAGCTTGGGCCGGCGAAATCGGCCTCCATCGTCTGGCAGCCGCAAAACACTGTCGATGTCGACGAGGAGAAGGGCGAGAAGCTTTTGAAGCTCATCGACGCGCTCGAAGATTTTGACGACGTGCAGGCGGTCTACGCCAACTTCGAGATGAGCGATAAGGTCATGGAGAAGCTGAGCGCCTAAACGCAGCGCCCCCAGCGAATTTCTCAACCGTGTCAATACGTTGAGGATGGCTGGGGCATGGCCTGCTCCGGTTCCTGGCCGCTGTAGGACGCCTGCAGGATGAAGGCGTCGACCTTCGCGCAAGTCTCCGGCTTGAGCACGACGGTGGTTGGTATGTGGATGCTCTTGAACGCGGATTCGATCTTGGTGGCTCCCCAGCCATTGTTGTTGGTCACGGTGTCGTAGACCGGCTTGAGATCCTTCACGATGCAGGTGCCGCGCGTATAGCTGCCGGTCAGGCCAATAGCCCGCTTCGCGGAGCCTTTGAGGCCCGGGATCGTGCCCTCAAGCCAGCCGCTTGTGGAAAGCGCGTAGGTTTTGGGGTCGGTCTCGGTTGCGTAGAAGGACTCGATCTCAAATTTGCAGGAGAACGCACGGCAATAGATGCCACTTTTGATGTTGTCGATCTGATCCTGGAAGGCCCCCTTGACAAACTCCTTGAGATCCAAGGGACTAGCCGCCATGCTCATGCCCGTGCACCAAGTGCTCAAGGCCGCAACGATTGCCAGACGGAAAATGAAGGTCATCAGCCCAATCCAGTGTTTCCAATCAGCGCATCTTACAGACATTCGTTTCAATAACAATCTTACTAAATGGCGCAAGCGTAAACTTCCCCCCATCCGCCGCGAAAATCCTGCTGGAAATTGCGGCGCCCCCTAACAGCCCTAAGGAAAGGCATCATGCGCATAGACGCTATCCCCATCGGTATGAACCCGCCCTTCGACGTCAACGTGGTCGTCGAGGTGCCCATCGGCGGCGAGCCGATCAAGTACGAACTCGACAAGACATCGGGCACCATGTTTGTGGACCGCATGCTTTACACGGCGATGCATTATCCGGGCAATTACGGCTTTGTTCCGCATACGCTGTCGGACGACGGCGATCCGATCGACGTCCTCATCGCCAACTCGCGGCCCATCGTTCCGGGCGCGGTTTGCAACTGCCGGCCGGTTGGCGTTTTGTACATGAAGGACGAGGCCGGCGGCGACGAGAAGATCATTGCAGTCCCCTCGGACAAGATTTCGCCGATTTACAGGAAGATACAAACCTATTCCGATCTGCCCGAAATGCTGCTCGCCAAGATTGCGCATTTTTACGAGCACTACAAGGAACTCGAAGGCGGCAAATGGGTGAAGATCGAACGCTGGGCTGGGGAAGCCGAGGCGCGCGCGATGATCGAGCGTGCAATGGAGGCCGCGCGAAAATCGTCATAAATCCACCTGCCTTTCGCCAAGAACGTCATCACAAACAGAGTTTGCAGAGTCCGCCAACTCTGCTAGCGTCCGGCCCAAGTGCGCGCGTAGCTATTTGCGTGCCAAGCCTTGGGTTCTGGAGACATTCGAGTTTAAACCGCAGTCAGGAGAGATAATCATGGCAGGTCCAACAAACCGGGCGCAGCCCGAGGAGTGGTTAAGCATTATTTTGGCACTCTCTATAACAATCATAGCCCCCGTATATATATCCTTTGTGCATAACTGGGAGCCAGAGCACAAAATATTTTGGACTGCGCCCCTTTGGGTTGGATTGTTCTATCTGATCTTCCAAATGGCTTTCCTGTTGCAGTCGGCGAGCCAAGTCCGCGCCCTGGGCGTGCTCGATTCCGTGGTTGCGATTTTCCCATTTGTCGTGGGGCTTGTACTACTCGCGCTCAACATCGTCGATCATTCGCAGTTCTCTCTCTCAAGTTATCAGCTGAATGTACTGGCGGTTTTGATCATTGTGGGAGCCTCCGAGTTTCTGCTCACGATCTGGATCCGCTTCGTGGTCAACCGCCGCACTATCGGGATGTCGGACGGCAACTAAGCCTCGTCGGCCGCCTGCTTTTTCCGGGCAGTCTGACGGACATATCCGCGGGGCGGGTGCAGGCCCGCCCCGCGGGAAAGCGTGCGCATGGCTTCTTGTTAACCTCTTAAGCCCGTGGGTTGCATGATTTCACCCGTTTTCGATTTTGAGACAATATAGCATAGATGCTTTGCGAAACGGTTAAGCGCTGCGTGGCAACATAAGGCATTGATAGCTATAGGGAAAAGTCAATGACGCTGATGCAGCCGGCGGCGCGGCAGCCGGCACTTAAGGTTAATATGCAATCTGCGCTCATATTTAACGGGATGTTCGGAACGCAGAAACTGGCCCGAAAAGCGAAAAAAAATCGCAAAAATGCGGCGTCAACACCTGTGAGGCCGGTGCGTTAACCTTACCCGCATTAACCTTGATCGTGCGCCTGGCAGCTTGTCGGACTTAAGAACATAGACGGAACATTGCGCAATTATTTCAAATATGCGCCTCGCATTGCGCATGAAAGTCGCTATTTGAAGCGTGGTCAGCTCATATAATTGCGCAATAGCCCTTAAGCCCGACAGGCTGCTAGACGCGCTCGACGCACATCGCGATGCCCATGCCGCCGCCGATGCAAAGCGTGGCTAGGCCCTTTTTCGCGCTGCGGCGCTTCATCTCGTATAGCAGCGTGGTGAGAACGCGCGCGCCCGAGGCTCCGATTGGGTGGCCGATTGCGATGGCGCCGCCGTTCACGTTCACCTTTTCGAGATCCCAGCCTATGGCCTTGTTCACCGCGCAGGCCTGCGCCGCGAAAGCCTCGTTGGCCTCGATCAGATCGAGATCGTCCTTCGACCAGCCGGCTTTCTCCAGCGCGCGGGTGGAAGCGGGGATCGGCCCGGTGCCCATGATGGACGGGTCGACACCGGCGGTCGCATGGGACACGATCCGGGCGAGCGGCTGGATGCCGCGCTTTTCAGCCTCGGAAAGCCTCATCACGACCAGGGCAGCGGCGCCGTCGTTGATGCCGCTGGCGTTGCCCGCGGTGACGGTTCCAGCCTTGGGATCGAAGGCAGGCCGGAGCTTTGCCGCATCCTCAAGCGAGGCGTTCTCGCGGATAAATTCGTCCTGCGCGAACACGATTTCGCCCTTGCGGCTCTTGATCGTGACGGGGACGATCTCCTCGCTGAACCGGCCGGCTTTCCTGGCCGCCGCAGCCTTCTGCTGCGAGGCAACGGCGAACTCGTCCTGCTGCTCGCGGCTGATCTGCCACTGGCGCGCGACGTTCTCAGCCGTGGCGCCCATGTGATAGCCGTTGAAGGCGTCCCAGAGTCCGTCCTTGATCATGGTGTCGATCATCTCAAGGTTGCCCATCTTCTGGCCGGCGCGAAGATAAGCGGCATGGGGGGAAAGGCTCATGTTTTCCTGGCCGCCGGCGACCACGATATTGCTGTCTCCGCTGCGGATCGCCTGGGCGGCCATGGCAACAGAGCGCAAGCCCGACCCGCATACGAAGTTGATCGTCATGGCGGTGGTCTCGATGGGCAGCGAGGCCAGGATCGAGGCCTGCCTTGCCGGATTTTGGCCCTGAGCCGCCGTCAGCACCTGCCCGAGGATCACCTCGCTAACCTCGCCCGGCTCGACATTCGCGCGCTTGAGTGCCTCGGTAATGACGATCTGGCCGAGGCGATGGGCAGGAATGCCCGCCAGCGATCCGTTGAACGAACCAACCGGAGTGCGCGCAGCACTTGCGATCACAATGGCGTCTTGCCCGTCCATGCTTGTCTCCTCTAGGACTTCGAAGGGTGGGATTTTGCCAACGCCAGCCCCATTCGGAGCGGCTTAATAGCAACCTAAATTTTGATTAAGCTATTTCAGGTTGCGGTGCAACATAAGGGCAAACACAGAGAGTTGACCGGCTGTTTTGCAGCTTGGACGGCTCAGCCAAGCATCAGGCCGCCTTTGCAAATTCCACCTGCGGGGCGCTCGCCCCTTCCCCGGCATCCTCGCCAAGCTCCGTGACAATCGCCCCGATGAAGTCTTCCACCGCCTTCGAAAGCTGCGTGGAAACGTCGGAGAGCGTTAAGGAAACGCTTGAGACCGAGGCAGCCTGCTCCTTGGTCTGCACAGCCACCTGCGAGACCTCGCCCGAGCTTTTTGCCGCCTTTTCGCTTGCCCCGGCAGCGAGCGAAACGTTGCTCGCGATCTCCTGAGACGTGGCCGTTTGCTCTTCGACAGCCGAGGCGATGGCGCCGGTAAACTGCTGGATCTCGGCAACCTTGCTCGCAACAGACTGGATCGCGCCGACAGCGGTGCCGGTGGAGCTTTGGATCGAGTGGATCTGGTCGGCAATGGCATCCGTCGCCTTGGCGGTTTGCGCCGAAAGCTCTTTCACCTCCGCGGCCACCACGGCGAAGCCCCGGCCGCTTTCGCCCGCCCGCGCCGCCTCGATGGTGGCGTTCAGCGCCAGCAGATTGGTCTGGTCGGCGATCCCGCGGATAACCGCCACGATCGATCCGATTGCCCCCGCCGCACTGGCAAGGCCTGCGACATCCTGGTTGGTCTGGGTTGCGGCAGCCGTGGCTGCCTGCACAATAGCGTTGGTCCGCACCGCCTGGTCCGAGATTTCCCTGATGGACCCGCTCAACTGCTCCGTCGCGGCGGCCACCGCGTGTGAATTATCGGCCGCGCTTGCTGATACATTGGCGGCGTTTGCCGCCTCGGTTGTTGCAGTTTCCGCCGCGTGCGTGAGGGTCTCGGCCGACCACCGGAGTTGCTCCACCTGCTCGTTGAGCGCGGACAAGACAGAGGTCACGGCCTTTTGGAACGCCCGCACATGCGTCTGAACGCAATTCCTGCGATTTTCCTCGGCTTCCTGAACTCGCTCATCTTTTCCAGTAGCGTGTTCCGTTCAACCGCGTTCTTCCTCAGAATCTCGACTGTTCTCACAATGGAAGCAAGCTCATCCATGCCATCCGTGCTGGCTGAGTGGATGTTCAGGTCGGCGGCCAGGCGGGCCACAGTCTTCGAAAGCTCCGACAGCGGCTTCGATATGGAGCGGCCCACGAAGTAGGTCCAGGCAGTGATTGCGGCCAGCAACAGCCCTATTAAGATGGCAGCCCAGAACAGCCGTTGGTAGAAAATGGCGTCGATATCGTCAATGTAAACGCCGATGCCTGCTACGCCGCTAATTTCCGGAACGTTTTGTATGAAGGTGAGCTTAGGGGTTACGGTCCCGCCCGCGCCCTTTTCCATCGGATATTCCGCGAAGCCCGAACCCGAAGGACTTTTGGCGATTTCGACAAATTCTTGGACCATCTTCCTGCCGTTCGCATACACGGTGTTGAAGCGGTTCTCTCCGATCTTCTTTGGGTCCACGTGACTAAGGGCAATTCCGTTATAGTCATAAGAAAAAACATAGTCCTTCGCTGCCCCCGCGCCGAACCGTGCCGAGCCGAGAACGGCGATAAATGCCTTCCTTCCAGCTTCGGTTGCCGCTCCCCCCGCCGCCTTCATGTCCGCCCGCGCGACAGACAAAGTCAGAGCCAGGAGATTGCGGAGTTCGTCTTGCCGGTCCTCCACCATTTGCGAACGCAGGGACCAAAGGCCGATGGCCGCCGAGGCCAGAATTGCCAGGGCAGCGAGCGGCGGAATGAGATTTATACGCGTTGCGATTTTCAGCCGCGCAAACATTGCAAGCATCCTGAACCAAGGGTTGCCGATAATGGATATGTGCACGTTCTGGGTTAAACCCGTGTTATCCGCCGCTCACCAATTTGCGAGCGTGTGCGGCAAGGGACGCCTGTTGCAGGGGAGCTATCTACAAACAGGCACCACCAGAACGCGAATTATTAATGTTTGCGCGCTATCGGTTGTGCGACCAAATGTGGGATCAGAGCAGATGACCGCACACTCCAAATTGCCAGTTGCCAGCTGCCACCTAATGGAAACGCTGGATCTCCTTAAGCAGGCCAGCAATCTGGTTAATCCAAGTTCCGGAATCGCGAACGATTTTCTGAATCAATATAATGAGGTGTTGCTGCTGGTAGAGAATCTGCCGGTTCTTCTTCCTGAAATGGTCGATGAGCTTCTGGCCTGGAAGAGGCAGTCGTATGAGGAATATTTTACTACGTCGCCGCTGCCTGGAGGAGATATAGCGATTAAAATTTACCGTATGCTGGACGTTGGCTTCAAGAATAGATTTGAGGCGCAAATTGCAAAAATAAATAAGATAGCGGATAAGGCGATTGAAGTAATCGCTGAGAGGAATAGAGACAGCCAAGAGCTGACTGCTGATGAAGTGGAGTCCTTTTGCAGTCAAATATCGAAGAAGCTAAGAGCCGAGATGGAACGTGCGGCTAGGTTGGTTAATTATGGCCTGGCGCTGGCACCGGAAACGTCGCAGGCACTTGCGGATAGATTGATGCAGTCATGAGTGCCGTCTTTATAAGAGAATAATACTATGGATGAATTGCTTGCCGATTTCCTCAGCGAAAGCGGGGAACACATCGAGGGGATCGAGAGTTATCTCGTTTCGTTCGAAAAAAATCCCCACAACTCCGCTGCGGTAACGCAAATATTCCGGCTTGTTCATACGATTAAAGGAACCACGGGCTTTCTTGGCCTGACACGCCTTCAAACAATCTCGCATGCCGCCGAAACCCTGATCGATACCCTGCGTAGCGGAGCGCCTCCCACGGCTACGGCGGTATCTTTGCTCCTCCTGGGCATGGACCGCATCAAATACCTGATCGCAAAGGTGGGAGAGCTTGAACAGGAGCCTGAAGGCGACGACCGCGACATCATCGACCCAATTGAAGCTTATTTGCAGGGCGGGCAGGAGCAGCCGGCAGAAGCCGAGGTAAGCGAGCCCAAGCCGGAAACTGCCGAACCCCCCAAAACGAAGCAGCGGCAGGCAAAAGCGAAGCGCGCCAAGGAACCGCGGCAGGCTGCGATTGAAACCGCCCCTGCTCCGCCGCCCGCTGCCGCTTTCGCAAGCGAACCTGCAAAGCATGAACCAGCCCTGTCCGCCGAGCCTAGCGAAGCCGCCAGCGCGATACAGATGGCGAAGGAGCCGCAGCCGGCTCAGCCTCTGGAAGTAGAAAAGAAGGAGAAGGAACCCGAGCAGGCGGCTGGCAAAGACAAGACGCCGGACACGATCCGGATCACGGTGCTGGCTATTCAGCGGATTATGGACCTCGTGTCCGAGCTTGTTTTGACACGCAATCAAATTCTGGAGCTGTCGCGGCAGTACAATCTGACCCAGGTCAAGACGCCGCTCGAAAGGCTCTCGACGGTCACGTCGGACTTGCAGGACGCGGTTATGCGCGCCCGCATGCAGCCGATGAGCCGCCTGTTCGCAAGCATCCCCCGGCTGGTTCGTGAACTCTCCGTCTCGCTGAATAAGAAGTACAATCTGATTCTAGAGGGTGCCGACACCGAACTCGACCGGCAACTGATCGAAGCCATTCGCGATCCGCTCATGCACCTGATCCGGAATTGCGCGGATCATGGCATCGAACCCCCGGAGGAACGTCTGGCTGTTGGCAAGCCCGAGGCCGGCGAAATACTGATCGCCGCTTCTTACGAGTCCGGCCAGGTCCACCTGGAGATCGCGGATGACGGCCGCGGGCTCGATGTGGTTCGCATCCGGGAAAAGGCCGTCGAGCGCGGCCTCGGCTCCCGGGAAGCAATTGCGCGCATGACCGATGAGGAGGTTTACCGCTTCATCCTCATGCCGGGCTTCTCGACCGCGGCGCAAGTCACGAACGTCTCAGGGCGCGGCGTGGGCATGGATGTCGTCATCTCCAGCCTGAGTTCCATAGGAGGAACCATCGCGCTCCAGTCCACCAAGGGCAAAGGCTCCAAGTTTATCCTCCAGATTCCGCTGACGCTCGCAATCGCGCCCGCGCTGGTCGTCAAGGCCGCCGGCCAGCAATTCGCCATCCCGCAGCAATGCGTGAACGAGGCGGTCGGCGTCGACGAGGATTCGCATACGCTGCAAATCGTCGAAAACGCGCTGGTGCTCAAGCTTCGGGACGAAATCATTCCGGTCGCGGAGCTGGCGGCGATATTGGGGCTGCCTGCGGCGGAAGCTTACAACGACAAGCTGGTCGTTATTCTGGGCCTGCGCGGCAAGAAATTCGGCATCGTGGTCGACGATGTGGTGGGCATACAGGAGATCGTGGTCCAGCCTCTCGGCCGGTTGTTCTCAGGGCTCAAGATTTACTCCGGTAACACGATCCTGGGCGACGGCTCGGTGATTCTGATCCTCGATCCCGCCGGCCTCGCGGACGTCATGAGCGTGGAGCTGGCGTCCGAGGCCATTCATCAGCAAGCCAGGGAAGAGCGGCAGATAACTGCGATGGCTTCGAACCTTATCCTGTTCAAGGCAGGCTCTGGCGCACCGAAGGTCGTTCCGCGTTCCGCGGTCCTCCGGATCGTGCGGCCCAAGGCAAACGCCATCTATCAGGCCGATGGACTATATCTCTACCGCTGTCAGGATAGGCTTGTTCCCGTTCTTCCGGTCGACGACGTCAACCGGGATACGGATACCTGCCTGATCCTGATCATCACGTTGCACGACAAAACCTTCGGCCTCTGGGTGGACGAGGTTCTGGATATCGTTGAAACCTCTGGCGAGATCCAGCTCGCGAGCGAGACGCCTTCCATCGTAGGCACCATGGATTTGCGCGGTACCGCTGTCGAGTTCATCGACACGGGATATTATTTCGGCCTTGCCTATCAGGCGTCGCAGCATGTCACCGAAACGCAGCATGCGAACCTGCTGCTTGTCGGCGGCGATCCCGGAATGCAGGACATGCTGTCGCCCGTGCTGTCCTCGGCTGGGCACAAGGTGACAGCCGCCGAAAACGCAGAGCAAGCCAACAAGCTGTTGCAGCAAGCGAATTTCGGCGTGATCGTGCTGGATGCGAAATCCAGGGATTCCCTCGACGAGAGCGTGCTTTCGCGTCAGCCGGATACGCTACGGCTGATTCTAAGCGACGCCCAGAAAGCGGGCCACGAAACCGGGCATGAAGGCGACATCCTGATCAACCAATTCGACCGGCGCGGCCTGCTCGATACCATCGCGGCGCATCTCGAAGCGTTATCCGCGAGGATGCCGGAGGCTGCGAACGTGAACGTAGCGCCCTTAGAGAAAGACGTGAGCTTTGGCTGATCCCGCATGAGCGCAAACACGAATATCCGCTCCGAGGGGAGCGCTGCTGCCTCTGCGGTAGCATCTGGAAGGAAGACGAGCTTCTTTACAGTCTACGTCAACGACAGCGTTTTTGGTCTGGAGGTGAACGAGGCCCAGGCGATTTTCCGGGTTGGATCAATTACGCCGATCCCCCTGATGCAGAAGGAGGTCGCCGGCTTCATCAATCTGAGAGGCAAGGTTGTCGTCGCGGTCAGCCTGCGGCGCCGGCTTGGAGCGCCGCCTGCCGAGGGCAATGGCGAAAGCGTTGCCATCGGCCTCGAAAAAGGGGGCGAGCCTTTCGCGCTTCTTGTCGATCGCG
>CAVUGF010000002.1:0-125000 GCA_963740975.1 uncultured Alphaproteobacteria bacterium
CTGCTGCAAGTGCACGACGAGCTTGTGTTCGAGGCGCCGGAGGGCGAGGTGGAGGCAACCATCAAAGCCGCTGTGCGCGTGATGGAGCACGCTGCCGAGCCCGCCGTGGCGTTCTCCGTGCCGCTGAAGGTGGACGCCCGCGCCGCGCATAATTGGGATGAGGCGCATTGATATTCAAAACCGCGTCTTCGGCATCCTGCCAGGGTGGCTCAGGAGAGCGTCACAGGCGCAACCCACCAGCCGGGATGCTCGCGGCCGAGCGCCTCGGCGGCGCTCTTAGCGTTCTCCTGCGTGGGAAACAGGCCGAAGCAGGTCGGCCCGCTGCCGGAAAGGCGCGCAAGCAGGCAGCCTTCCTGCCCGCGGATCGCGGCGAGCGTGCGCTCCACAGCGGGTTCAATCGCCAAGGCGGGCGGCTCCAGGTCGTTGCGGCCCTGCTGGAGCGCTGCGGCGGCCTTTTCGGGGCTTGAGAAATCCGCATCCGCGAGCGCCGGGGACGGTACTTCGCCAAGCCGCAGCGGGCCTGCGTTCAACCGCTTGAAAACCTCAGCGGTGGAGACCCTGATGCGCGGATTAACAAGGATCGCAGGCAGCGGCGCGATATCCGGCGCAGGCGTGACCCGCTCGCCAATACCGCGCATCCACGCGGCGCCGTTATAGAGGCAAACCGGCACGTCGGCGCCAACGGCGGCGGCCTTTTCGATGAAGCCTTCCACGCCGCCCTGATGGCCGCAAGCCTTCAGCAAGACCCGTATTGCGGCCGCTGCATCCGAGGACCCGCCGCCAACGCCCGCCGCGACGGGAATGTTCTTTTCCAGGCGGAATTCGCCGGAAATTTCCTGCCCAAGCCAGCCCGACACCGCACGCTTGGCTTTCAGTATGAGGTTTTCGCCGTCGATAGCTCCGCCGAAGGGACCCTCGATGCTGAGACGGTCTTCCGGCCCCGGCGTGAAGCTCAGGCGATCGTAAAAGTCTGCGAACACGACCAGACTGTCCAGCTCGTGATAGCCGTCCGCTCGCTTGCCCAAAACGTGGAGCGTGAGATTGACCTTGGCGCGGGCCTGCTCGCCGAAGGGCGTCAGCGCTGAAGGATTAGTCATAGTCAAACCGGTTTGTCCCTCCATCGGCGTCGCTCCCCTTACCCCAGCCCTCACCCCATGGGAGAGGGAGTCCGGGCGTGCCCGCTGAGAAGGCGTCCCCCTTTCCCCACCGAATCCGCTTGCGAATGCGGTCCTTTTGGGACGCAAACTCGCCAAAACGAACTTGCGCGAGAGGGACAGGGGGCGGGGTTATACGCCTTGTTTAGATCGCTGGCCAGGATGCCCCCCGCGCGAAATCCTGACACGTTTGCCGTGAGCGCTTCCAGGTTTTCCCGCGGATAAGGTGTACTAGCAACTTATTGAATTGATTATAGCTTATCGGAGGTAAGTTCGCTTGCGAGTATGCGGCAAATCGGGTGCCAAACTTGCCTCCGGCTGTACTAAACGCCGGAAGCGGCTTTGTTGATGCTCCCGCCGCGAATTTTGAGGAGCTGTTGCCTTTCGGGCGGGGCCATTAGGGGGTCTTCGTCTCAGGCTGCACCGCAGGAGCAGGAGCGGGGGCCGCGGCGGGAGCGGAGGCCGGTGCCGGTGGCGCTGCGGGAACAGGCGCTGCGGCAGGCTGCTCCGCTGGCGGCACCTTATCCAGCTCCGCATGCGCGCCGGCATTGTCCGGCAACCCAGCCTCAATCTTCTTCTTGATCTTCGCGGCGTCCTGGGGCTCTGGGTTCAAGGTCAGCGCCTGCGTCCACTGGAACTTGGCCTCAAGCTTCCGGCCGAGCCGCCAGTAAACGTCGCCCAGATGGTCGTTCAAGGTCGGGTCCTCGGGCCGCAGCTCCACCGCCTTGTCGAGATGCTTGACCGCCTGCTGGTAATCCTTCTGCAAATAGAAGGCCCAGCCAAGGCTATCGATGATGTAGCCGTCGTTCGGCCTGAGCTTGACCGCCTTCTTGATCATATCGAAGGCCTCGGGAATATTCATGTTCTGGTCGAGCCACGAATAGCCCAGATAGTTCAGCGTGGCGCCCTGCTCGGGATCGAGTTCCAGCGCCTTCTTGAAATCGGGCTCAGCCTTGGCCCATTGCTTCGAGCGCTCATAGGCGACGCCACGCGAGTAGAAGAGCTGCCAGTCCTTCTTTTCGGGCGCACTGAGAAGCGCGATCACCCGGCCGTAATAGCCAATCGCGGTTTTCATAGTTCTTGCGCCCGCTCTCGATCAGGGCCGCCGACTGCAGGAGCTGCTGATTGTCCGGATGTTTCTCCAGCAAGGCAGCAAGCAGCGCGGAAGCCTCGGCGTCCTTCTTCATCGAATTGAGATAAAGCGCCTTGCGCATCTGGGCATTGACCCAGAACGGCGACGGCTCCTGCGCCCGTCCATGACGGAAATCGCCTTTGAGTAGCGCTCGACATTTCCGTAAAGCTCGGCAAGCTCCAGCTTGGCTATGTCCGAATCCGGGTTCAGCATAAGCGCGAAGCGGAAATAAACCTGGGCGGCATCGACACCATTATTGGCGGCCAGCACCTGCCCAATGCCGAGGAAGGATTTGGCAAGCCCCTGTTCGACATCCGCCACCATGAGCTTGGGCGTCTTGCCGGCCTTGAGTTTGGCCTGCAGCAGCTTGCCCATCGGAGTTTCCTGGGCGCCTGCCTCCTCCAGCATGGCCAGAGCCTCCTGGGGATTGCCCCATACTGCGATGTGGCGGGCATAGGCCTCCGCGATGCGCATATTGGGGGTCTTCTTGTCGTAGACTGCCTTGTAGGCCTCCTCCGCTTGCGTCTTATTGGGCGACGTCCGCCACGAAGGCGCGCTGAACCGCCTCGAAATGGGTGGCCCAGGCGGATTTTCCCGCGGACTGCAACGAAGCGATGGCCTTGTCCGCGCGGCCAAGCGCAACACCGGTCCAAGCGCGCGCGAGCTTGATGGTCGGCTCGTCCTGGGAGGCGGTGCGCTGCGCGGTCTTGAAGTGCTCGTCAAGCGGTCAGGAAATTCTTGTGTTTGAAGGCGTCCGCGCCGAGAAAGATATGGGCGATGGAGTTGTCCGGCTGCCGCTTGATCAGGCGCTGCGCAAGGTTTTTGGCCTCAGCGTAATTGCCCGATGCCAGCTCAAGCTGAAAAGCCTCGTCGAGAATGTCCTCGTTGGCGGGGTCGAGCGTGAGCGCGCGCCGGCAGTAAAGCGCTGCGTTGTCGCTATCGCGGTGGACGCGCGCGAAATTGGCCCGCCAGATAGCTGCCAAGCAGCGAGGTACCGCTTGGGGACTCGATAACAGTGGCGGGCCGGGGTTCTTCGGCTCGCAGTGCCTGCGCTGCGGCGCCGTGCCTGTCATCAGCGCGGCGAGCGCGATCAAGGATGCAGCCTCCCTGAACGGGGAAAAACGGAAGGCCGGGGCATTTTCCGAGTAAGGCATTTAGGGGGGCTACCCTTTCGAATTTCAATTGCGGCGCCGCGGCGGCTTGCGGGCCGGTATTAGCTCAGAGATAGGTTATCGCCACCGAAGTGTCAAAGCGCGCCGTGCTACCTGAGGCTTCAGCGGCAATAGCAGCATATCCCGCGCGGCATGCGCCAGAGCGAACAATCCTTCGGCATTGGGACGAAATCGCGGCCGGCGCCGCCTGTGGGAGCTTGATTGTCCCGGCGTGGAGGGGCGGCGGCGCGAAAGATGGATAGATCGCCGGCCGCTGGCTGCGCTAGGATGCGCGCGGGCTGACAATGGGTATATGCAAAAGAGCGCGTGAAGGATCTGACCGGCGGCCTTCAGCATCCGGTGGACCTGAAGCCCAAGCAGGCGTGCAACATCCCTTCGCCATGGTGCCATAATAAGCCCCCTTGCACCCAGCCCTCTCCCGCGAGGGGACACCGTCGTGCCCCACGCCAAAGCCATCCGTACACGCAATTGTGCACTTGCACATTTATAGTGCACTGCAAAAATCTGCTGGCAAATCTGGCTGCGGCGTGGCACTTTCTGGGGGTGCGCGCGGTTTTGCCGCGCCCGCTGCGTCCTATTAGGAGAAGAGCATGGGCTCCATCGATCCTAACACTTCGCATAAACAAGAGGCGGCCAAGCAGACGGGAACCGCAACGCTCTCGCTAAACAATAAGCAATACGAGCTACCGGTTTACGCGGGACGCTAGGCCCCGATGTAATCGATATATCGAAACTTTATAGTCAATCCGGTGCGTTTACCTACGATCCCGGATTCACTTCCTCCGCAGCCTGCAAATCCGACATAACCTATATCGACGGTGACAAGGGTGTCCTGCTCTATCGCGGCTACCCCATCGAGCAACTGGCGGAGCAAGGAAATTTCATGAAACCTGCCATCTGCTGCTTTACGGCGAGCTGCCGAACGAGCAGCAGTACCTCGACTTCAAGAACCGCGTCACCTACCACACGATGACCCACGAGCAGATGAACCGGTTCTACACCGGTTTCCGCCGCGACGCTCATCCAATGGCGGTCATGGTGGGCGTGGTCGGTGCGCTCTCGGCCTTCTATCACGACTCCATCGACATCAACGATCCGGTCCAGCGCGACATCGCCTCGATCCGCATGATTGCCAAGATGCCGACCATCGCGGCGATGGCCTATAAGTATTCCATCGGCCAGCCGTTCATCTATCCCCGGAACGAACTCGATTACGCCTCCAACTTCCTCTACATGACGTTCGCGGTGCCGTGCGAGGAATACAAGGTGAATCCAGTGCTCGGCCGGGCGATGGACCGCATCTTCATCCTGCACGCCGACCACGAGCAGAACGCTTCGACCTCGACGGTGCGGCTCGCAGGTTCCTCGGGCGCCAACCCCTTCGCCTGCATCGCGGCGGGCATCGCCTGCCTGTGGGGCCCGGCGCATGGCGGCGCGAACGAGGCCGCGCTCAAAATGCTCATGGAAATTGGCACGGTCGACCGCATCCCAGAGTACATCAAGCGCGCGAAGGACAAGAACAACAAGTCCGGCTCTCGGGCTTCGGCCATCGGGTCTACAAGAACTACGATCCGCGCGCGCGGGTGATGCAGAAGACAGCCAAGGAGGTGCTTGAAATCGTCGGCATCAAGAACGACCCGCTGTTGCAGGTGGCAATGGAGCTGGAGCGCATCGCGCTTGAGGACGACTATTTCATCGAGAAGAAGCTGTATCCAAACATCGACTTCTATTCCGGCATCACGCTCAAGGCGCTGGGCTTCCCGACGTCGATGTTCACGGTGCTGTTCGCCATCGCGCGCACGGTGGGCTGGATCGCGCAGTGGAAGGAAATGATCGGCGATGCGGAGCAGAAGATCGGCCGTCCGCGCCAGCTCTATATCGGCGAGGGTCCGCGCGATTACGTTCACTTGAGACCCGGCCTTAGCCGGGATGCCGTTGCCGCACCGGCCGGGTGCTTCGCCGCCCGCCCGGTTGCGTAGCTCGATGAACGCAACATTAACTCTCCTTGCCGCTCCTTGGCCTTCTTTTCGCGGTTGGAGGAGCGGCCTTCGATTTTGAAGTAATTTAGCAGAAATGTCTTGAGTAAGCGTTAAGTGGGGTGCGGTCATCTTATCTCATTGATATGCAACGAGCTTTTTGCGATTCGGCCGCCATGCCGGGTAGTTGCCGAGCCCTTGCTTTGGTTAATTTCAAATATTCGGTTATATTTAACGGGGGTTTTTATCAGTAGAAATCAGGCGAAAACGGGGAAATTTCCGCAAAAATATGAGGGTAGGGAATATGACGCCCGCGCGTTTACCATACCTGCATTAAGCATGATACGAGCTTAAAAGGGGATTACTTTTTATTAAGACGAAGAAGCTGGCGAAGCGTGCTGCTGCCTAGCCGCTATTTGGGGGGATGGCCGCTTCCGCGGCCCGCCGGCGGCGCGCCTCTCCCGGTTGCAGGCTAAGCCTATGCGTGGCCGGCGATTCCACAAGATGCAACGGGTCCACGCCCAACGAATAGAGCGCTCTGGTGTACTTGCTTTCAAGGTGGCGGTCGAAAACGATGTCATAATCGGCGGGGCAGCAAAGCCAGCTGTTCGATTGGATTTCGCGCTCAACTGGCCGGAAGCCCACCCCGAATAGCCGAGCGCCAGGATCGCCTTGTCGGGGCCGCTGCCCTTGGCGATGGCTTTGAGGATATCCACAGTTGCCGTCAGGCACACGCTCTCGTTGATCGTCAAGGTGCTGTCGGCTGCGAAATAGTCGGAGCTGTGCAGAACGAAACCGCGGCTCGTCTCGACCGGCCCGCCAGTGTGGACGGCCATGGCCGTGCTCCGCATCGCCGCCGGACGCGAGCCGTTGGGCTTAATCTCAAGCTGCTCAAGCAGTTTCGGCAGCGTGATGTGCTGCGCGCGCTGGTTGATGATCAAACCCATCGCTCCTTCGGAGGAATGGGCGCATACGTATATGACGCTGCGGTGGAAACGCGGATCCGCCATGGACGGCATCGCGATCAGGAGCTGCCCATCGAGATAACCGTTCGAGCTTAAAGGCCTGTATCAGTCTTCATTCTCGGCATAAGCGAATGGTAACGCTTCTGGCTGCATCTTGGGAAGGGCGAATTTGGCGCCCTGCCATTCAAATTCGCGAAACGGTAAAGAAGGCGGCAGGTTCCAGGGCGCTGGCCCCTCGATTAACCTACTCACCCTGCAATAGGCGCTATGGTTAATTAGCTAATCTCCTGGTACAGTCAAGATATATTTTTATAGCGCGTGCCATTTCTGACGATACCGACGTAATTCTGTGGGGCAAGCGCAGATAATGCTGCGGATTGCCAGCAGTAAACCGGCATTATTAAAAGAAACAACGCAGGAAACAGACTGCGGGAAGGGGGCAAAGATAAGGACATGGACTTTCTTAACGATTTATTGGGATCTGTGGCAGGAGTTTCCGCTTTATTTTTGCACCGGATCGGGCGCCGGGGAAGGCACCATGGCGCTGATTCTTCTCGGCGCGGGCGCCTGGACCGTCAATAACGTAAATTTTTGGGTGGTCCTGCCCCACCGGCATTGGTTTCCGCGGCCTGACAGCTGGACAGCGCGCGGGGATGGCAGCATGATCGCGGCCGGAAACGATACTCCTGGATCGCCGGTGCGTTCCGGCAAAAGATTTTAAGAGGGCCACAGCATGCAATTCATCAATCAGCTACTCCAGCTCTTGCAGCAAGGGCTCGCAACGATCTTCCACTTCATAGCGCTCGTTTGGCAGTGGACCATCACCCAGATAAGCGCGGTTCCTTGGAACAGGATCGACCAATTGTCGCTTCTGAGGTCGTCCTGCTCGTCCTTATCCGGGGCGGTCGTCTATTTGCTTTACCTTGCGGGCAAGGAGCTTCTGGAAGCGGGCGAAAAACTACTCGGCGCCTTCGTTACCCTTTTGACCGTTTTTGTGAAAACGCTACCGTACATATTGATTGCGGGCGCCGTGGCGGCAGGCGGAGCCTGGATACAAACCACGTAAATATTTAAAAGGGACGTCCCACGGGCCCTGTATAGTGCCTTGAACCGGGGGATTTTCCCCTCGCAGATTGCGCTCCCGTGCAGCCCGGCAACGCCTTTGTGCATTGCACAACCACTTTGATCGATGTCAAACTTTGGTATTATAAGCGGTACTATCAGATCCCGGCAAAGGCGTTAAGTTTTCACCGCCGGGTACCGTGCAGCGGTGCAATTCGCGGAGCGTTGCCATGACCGTCCGGAATCTCAATTTCCTGTTCCAGCCCAAAAGCGTAGCGCTGATCGGCGCAAGCGAGAGGCCCGGCTCCATCGGATTGCATGTCGCCGAGAACCTGCTTAGGGCGGGCTTCCCTGGCGAGATCGGCTTTGTGAATCTCCACCGCTCCAGCGTTTTGGGGAAGCCCTGCTACTCTTCCTGCGAGCGCCTGCCCTTCGTGCCGCAGCTTGGCGTGGTGGCAACTCCCCCGCATGCAGTGCCCGGTGTCATCGCTGAGCTTGGCCGCAAGGGCTGCCGGGCCGCCGTGGTGATAACGGCAGGCGTTACGGGAAGCCTTGCCCAGCAGATGCGCGAGGCGGCGAGGCCCTATCTTCTGCGCATCATCGGCCCGAACTGCCTGGGGATACAGGTGCCCTATCTGAACCTCGATGCAAGCTTCGCGCAGACCTTCGCAAAACGCGGCGATATCGCGCTTGTGTCGCAATCGGGCGCGTTGACAACGGCGATGCTCGACTGGGCGGCAGTGGAAGGCGTTGGCTTCAGCCATGTCGTCTCCATCGGCGACGCGGCGGATGTGGACCTGGGCGACATGCTGGATTACCTCGCGGGCGAGGTCATGAGCCGCGCGGTCTTTCTCTATATCGAGGGCATTGCGCATGCGGCGAAATTCATGTCCGCGGCCCGGCGCTGCTCGCGCTCCAAGCCCGTGATCGCGATCAAGTCCGGCCGCCATCCAGAGGGCGCCAAGGCCGCGCTTTCGCACACAGGCGCACTTGCCGGCTCCGACCATGTCTTCACCGCAGCGCTCAGACGCGCGGGCATTTTGCGCGTTCTCGACCTGCACGAGATGTTCGAGTTGGCGGAGGTGATCGCGCGGGTGAAAAGTGTGCGGGGCAACCGCCTTGCCATCGTCACGAATGGGGGCGGAACCGGCGTTCTGGCCGCCGATACGCTTGCGGACGTGCACGGGACGCTCACGCCCCTGGAGCCCAAGACGGTTAGAGCGCTCGACGCCGTCCTGCCCCCGACGTGGTCCCGCGGCAACCCCGTCGACATCATCGGCGATGCCGGCCCGGACCGCTACCGCGCCGCGATCGTCGAAGTCATGCGCGACGGAAACACGGATGCGGTGCTGGTGATGAATGTGCCAACCGCGCTCGCCTCGTCCGTGGATGCCGCAAAAGCCACCGTGGAGGCCGTTGCGGAAGGCCGGAAGCTCGGCTCGACGAAGCCGGTCCTGGCAAGCTGGCTCCAGCGCAGCAAGTCCTCGGAGGTAAAGCCGCTGTTCAGGGATGCGAAGATACCGGACTTTATCACGCCGGGCGCGGCCGTGCGGGGCATCATGCAACTCGCCCGCTATGGTGCCGCCCAGGCCGAGCTTATGCGGACGCCGCCGGCGCTTCCGGCCGAGATGCACTTCAACTCCGATGCGGTGAACGCGGATATCGGGCTTGTCCTCAAGGAAGGCCGCACGCTCATGACCGAGCCCGAAGCCAAGGCCGTGCTTGAGGCCTACGGCATCCCAACCGTGCCAACCCGCGTCGCCGCGACCCCGGAGGAAGCTTACCAGGCCGCATCCGAGCTATTGCAGAGCCATTCCTCCCTGGTGGTAAAAATCCTCTCGCCCGATATCACCCACAAGTCGGACGTTGGCGGCGTACGGCTAGACCTCAAATCCGCCGGGGAGGTCGAAACGGTCGCGCGGAAAATGCTGGCGGATATCCATGCGCTCAAACCCAATGCCAAGCTCAAGGGCGTCACGGTTCAACCGAGGGTACGGCGGCGCAATGCGTACGAGCTTATTCTGGGCGTGACCTCCGATCCCACCTTCGGACCCGTCATCGTGTTCGGCGCGGGCGGAACCGCCGTCGAGGCCATCGGCGATACGGCCATGGCGCTGACCCCGCTCGACCTCAAGCTTGCCATGGACCTCATCGAGTTCGACCCGCGTCTACCAGCTACTCAAAGGCTTCCGCGACAGGCCGCCCGTCGATCTGGAGGGGCTCGCCTTTTGCCTGGTGAAGCTCAGCTCGCTTGCCGTGCAGCACCCCGCCATCCGGTCGCTCGACATCAATCCCCTGCTTGCCAGCGAAACGGGGCTGCTCGCCCTCGACGCGCGGATCGAGGTCGAGGACCCGCTGAAAGTGCCGGCAACCCCGCCTGCCATCCGCCCCTATCCGATCCAGTGGGAGACGCACGAGAAGCTTTTGAATGGGGAGGAGGTGTTCATCCGCCCGATCCGCCCCGACGACGAGCGGTTTTACACGCTGTTCATGTCGCATGTGACGCCGGAGGACATCCGGCTCAGGATGATGATGCCGGTGCGCGAATTCTCGCATCAGTTCCTGGCGCGGATGACCCAGATCGACTACGCGCGCGAAATGGCTTTCGTTGCGCTGCGGACCGGTCCCGATGGCGAACCCGAGATGCTGGGCGTCGTGCGCTTTTTTGCCGATCCCGATTACGAGAAGGCGGAATACGCGGTGCTCGCCCGCTCCGACCTCAAGGGTATGGGGCTGGGGTGGGTGCTCATGCGCCACCTCATCCGCTACGCCAGGGCCGAGAAACTCAAGGCGCTTTACGGCACGGTGCTCAGGGAAAACGCGACCATGCTTAGGATGTGCGAGGAGCTTGGCTACGAGGTGAAGCGCGATCCGGACGACCCCATGCTTGCCGCCGTGACGCTCGATCTCAAGGGCGAGGCCGTCACGAGGCTGCTCGCGCAGCAAAGCTAGCGGCGGAGGATGAGCCAATACTTATGCCCATCGCCAGAAGTTCCGGCCTCCGCGCATCGTCATCGCGAGGCGGCCTTGGCTGCCGCGGCGATCCAGCAACCATGCAAACCCACGTTTTCTGGATTGCATCCACACATGACGGGGCAGGACTTCCGACGGCAAGTACCAGAAGCTTGGGTGAGCCGTTAGCAAAGGCGTGCCAAGGGATGCAGGGCAAATGCCCGCGCCTCGAAGGAGTTTCACCGCGCGGGCTCGCGCAAGGGTAGCCCTATGAACGCTTCCAGCAGCATCCCCATAGTCCTTCTGCCCGGCATGGATGGGACTGGCGAGTTGCTGGATGCGCTGGCTGGCCGCCTGTCATCGTCCCGGCCCGTACATGTTGTGTCCTACCCGCTCGATAAGCCGCTGGGTTACGATGACCTGACCGCATTCGTTACCGCACGCCTGCCTGAAGGGCGGTTTGCGATCCTGGGCAAATCCTTTTCCGGACCCATTGCCATCGAGATCGCCGCGAAGGAGCATCGAGCCGCCGGCCTGATCCTGGCATCGAGCTTTGCCTGGTATCCACTTCCGCCGCTGCTGGCTCCGTTCACGCGGCTCTTGGATTTGAGGCGGATGCCCTTAAGGATCGTTGCGGCCGCCCTTTTGGGGGCCTGGACCACGCCTGAGCTTAAGACCCGGCTCCTGGAACTGATTAAGAAGCTGCCGCGCGAGACCGTCCAGGCACGCGCAGCCGCGGCACTTCGCGTGGACAAGCGGAACGCGCTTCGCCGGATCGCCTGCCCAATAATGTGCCTGCACGGGCGCGCCGACCGCGTAACCGGCAAGCGCTGCTTGCGGCAAATCCTCCTGGCGCACCCGCGTTGCCAGGTGCAATGGCTGGATGCGCCGCACATGCTGCTCGAAACGCATCCGGATCTGGCCGCCGGAGCAATCGATGCGTTCTGCGATCGACTGCAATCCGGCGGGCTTCCCGGTGCCGGGCGGCTGGCGTAAAATTCATCTCGCAAGATGAGGGTCCAGCGCCGGCGCGACAGGCAAGGAACGGTCAGATCCCGCCGCCGCGCCAGATGCTGGGACGGGAACGCTCCTGCACGCAAGTGCCGGGCAATTGGACGCAGGAAGGCGCGGGCAATGCCGGTGACCGTTGTTCAGGCAGGCAACCTATTCGCGGATATCTCAGCCGCCGGCGCGGGGGATGAAGAGTTCGGCGAAATCCTCGCGCGGCCGGGGCTGAAGATCGAGCGCATCGTCTCGCACGGGCACGCAAGCCCGCCGGGCTTCTGGTACGACCAGCCTCAGAACGAGTGGGTGATCGTACTTAAGGGCAGCGCGCGGTTGCGCTTCGAGGACGAGGCCACCGGGCGGGCGCTCAACGCCGGCGATTACGTCTTCATCCCAGCCAGGAAGCGCCACCGCGTCGAGTGGACCGAGCCTGCGGAACCAACGGTGTGGCTCGCCGTTCACTTTGAGTGAGCGGGAGCACGGCAGGCCCTCACGGCCGGTGAGCATGAACCAGACGGTGATATCCGCCAGGCCCGGCATCAGGCGGGCTGCGGCGGCACCACGAAGATGTCGAACGTGACCTCCCGGGCGCGGCTCGCTCCCATTGTGCGGCCAACGCTTACGGAGAATTGCTTCCAGCTCCCGGAAAGAAAGCCCGCCGCGCCGGAAAGACAGCCTGCATCGTCATGCGCGCAGGCGATAAGCAGGCCGTATTTCTTCAGCTTTTCCGGCGTTACCCAGCGCGATGCGCGGTAGGAGAGACCGATGAAGCTCGACGGATGGTCCTCGCTGTAAAAGCTGATGGCGTTGGCATAATGGGCATTGCCGCCGGCATAGCGGAGCGGCACGCCGGTTTCTGCGTGCCAGATCGCGGTGGCCGGAGCGGCAAGCTCGCGCAGGGGTTCGACGGCGTGCTTGCTGTTCCGCGCGCCGATCGCCGCCCTTTCGATGGGAGCGGCGGGGATCGCGCCGGCCGTCATGACGAGCGCCACCGCACCGGCGAGTTGAAAGCAGCGCCTGCAATCGACGGCAGGCGCGAATTGCAGGAGAAACAGCGGCATAAGCGGGAATATGCCAACCACCATGATGGCGAGGATCATAAGCCGGAAGCCGAGCCCGGCCACGATGGTGAGCACAAGCGGCGCCAGCACGAGCACGGCGAGGAACCGCAGCCGCGCTTGTGGCAACCTCTCCTCCGTATCGCCAGCGCGGCGCTTGGACCACCACCAGGCCAGCGCAACGATAGCCAGCACGCCGGCGAGGTTCAGCGCGCTATCGAGGATAAAGCGGCAGGCGGACTCAAACGCGAACGCCCAACTATGGCCGGTGAGGCTCATGGCGTAGGCGACGGGCGGTGCACCGTTCGTCAGCGCCCAGACGAGGTGCGGCAGAACGGGCACGGCAAAAATCGCTCCTGCCAACCACGGCAGCGGCGAAAGCACGTATTTGCGCCCATTGGGATGGAAGAACAGCGACAGGCCGCAACTTGCGAGCAGGATCGCCGCATAATATTTCGAGAGGATGCACGCGGCGGCGAAAACGCCAAACAGGGCGGCGTCGCGCGGCTTCATATTGTCGAGCGAGCGCACGAAATAGAAGAGTGTCCAAGGCCACAGCGAGACGAAGATGGTGTTGGCGTTATATTTGAACGCCAGGACGGTGTAGAACGGCGTGGCGAGCAGCAGGAGTGTCGCGGCATGGCGCGTCCAGCCTTGGGCGAACAGCCCGATAAGCCGCCACGCGCCCCAAAGGCCCAGCGCGGAGTTGATGGCCTGGGGCAGGATAAACGGCCAGTTGGCGACCGGGAACAGCAGGAACCAAGCCCCCGCGATCCAGGCCCAGAACGGCCCGTGCTGATTGTAGCCGAGCTGAAATTCCTTGCCCCAGGCGTAGGCTTCGAGCACATCGAAGTGCAGCGTTCCGCCAGCACCCGCGATCATGCCGTGCACCGTCCACGCAAAGGTGAACAGGAGCAAGCCCCCAGCCGCGACCCAGCTCGCGGGCCAGGACTGCGCGGCCGCTAGTTTGCGGATCAGGCTTTGGCTCAAGCCCGGCGCTCCGCTTCGCCCTGCGATGCTGCTCATCCCGCCTCGTCTCCCAAGTGAGAAGTGCCGTCTACTACTATCGTGCCTCTGCTTGGACGGCGCGGCCTAAACTGTCAAGATAGCCCCAGCCAGCAGCGAGATTTCCGGCGAAGGAACCGCATTTAACCGCTGGGGATAGATGCACCCAGCTAGTGGCCTGGAAGCGGCGGCATTGGACAAGCAGCTAATCTGTAACGATTTTATCGAACTCATCATGGGCGAATTCGATTAATTTAAGGCGCGGCAGTGTCTTTGTCCTTTCAGCGGTCGCGTTTTTAAGCTCTTCGAGGCGGTTTTCGAAGTGCGTTTTCGATATGACCGACCTGTCAAGAGCCTCTTCTAGTATTTTATAGTATTTCCCGTTATGCTGGACGAAGATAGGCATGCGTTCATTCCCTGAGACGTTTTTCGCAAGCGCTGCCATTTGGCCGGTCTTCGCAAACGAAACTATGCTGCGGCAATTGCAGGCACCTCAGACGCTGGCGCAGCGGCACTCAGACCCTGGGCCGCCATCCGGATCCTTCCCTCCACATCGCCGCGCAGATGCCAATAACAATAGCTGCTATTTGGGCGGCCCGGCTGAAACAGGCGCTTATGGGCGCAGCCGCCAGCACATTGGGGCAGCATCGCGCATTGCTGGCAAGCTTCGTATTTGAACCAGTCGTAGGACAGCCAGCGCAGCAAATTGCCCGGATTGACGGCGTCTTCCGCAAATACTGAACTGTATGCTCTTTCGGGGCGCCCCGCATCGTCCGGGCATTTGTAGAGCAAGCCCTCCGGATCGATTGTTACCGCGGAGCTGCTTGTGGCAGCGCAGCCGGAACCGCAACTGCTTGCAAGCGACCAGGACATTGGCAAGCCCAGTTTGCTGGCGTGCCCCTGCTGACGCTTTACGGCATCGACATAGACCTTGGGGGTTGCGATGCTGCCCGCCCCGCTCTGGCGGCCATGCTCGGGCTCATAGACGTGGGCGGCGAACATCTCGGCGACCGTCTTATGGAGGCCGCGCCGGCTGAGTTCGTTGAAAAGCCGGTCCCATTCATTCTCATCGTCGCGCGCAAGGTTAATGCGAAGCTGTACCCGCATTTTCGCCGCGGCGTATTCCAGGTTGTCAAGCACACGTTCCTGGGTACTGCGGCCTTGCTTATCGCTTTTTAGACCTGCCGGTATATCCAAGGTCACCTGAACTTGCGATAAGCGCGAACTCAACGAGCGCATCCACGGCTTCCCGGTTCAGCAGGACACCATTTGTTGCCATGACCGCGCGATAGGCTATGCCTCCGGCATCGCAAAACCGTGCGAGCTTGGGAGTCATGCGCTCGATCAGACGCAAGCCAAGCAAAGGTTCGCCGCCAAACCACGACACCACCAAAGATTTCGTGCCGGCCGCCGACCGTATCAGGTAATCTGTGACCGCGTATTCCGTTTCCGCAGCCATCATGCGGGGCTTTTGCTCCGCCTGCGTTTGGCCCTGAAAACAGTATTGGCAGGCAAGGTTACAGCCCATAGTCAAGAGCACATTGGCAGCAAAGCCCGAAGTGCTGCCGTATCGCGCCCGTTGGTAGTATTGCCTCACCATCTCGATTTCATCGGTCCCTTCAGGGACGAGGAAACCGCCGTCTTGAAGACGCTTTAGCGGCGTGGGAATGGCTTCAGGGCGTATGGGCGTCCGGCTTCCTGAGGCTAGAAATCGATGCCACGCGGAAAAGGGAAGCACGGTTAAAACCGCTGAAAATGTATTATAGACGGCAACCCGCCCGGCTTCCAGATCGACGGAAACATTGAACCTGGAGGGAACCAATGCTGCACACAGCGCAGATAACGCTGCATTCCGGCGCGAAGAAAACTCATGCTCCGCCTGACAGTACGAGGAGGGCCTTACCTCATACGCACCTGTGGCTTTTTCTTCCACAGTAGTAACCTCCTCTGTGGATCTGGGCACTGCGCGGGCGTCCCACACCCACTGCTGCCAATATTGAGCGCTTCCGTTATTGCGAGGGGCTTTCGTCCCGAAGTAGCGCAAGAGTGGCGAGCGCGAAATCCGTTTTTAAATCGCCAGGCCGCCATGACGGCCTCGCGTTGATGCGGGGACGACTTAGCCCGCCCAGAAAATGGCAGGCTTACGGGCAATTGGGGGCTTTGCTGCAAGAAGCGCCGTAGCCAGAATAGGTGTCGCAAACCTGGGCGCAATCGGTAGCGTTCCACGAGGGGGCAAAGGGCTGGAAGGCCGGCGCGCCATCGGCGGCAAGGCTTCTGACGTCCCCAGCTTCAAACTCCAGCGCCGGAATTTCGTAAGCCGCGAGTTCTGCTTCGCGCACTTCGAAATACCGGTCGCCAGATTTGATGAGAAGGGACATGGCTATCCTCCTATATGTTCCGTATAGGCATGACTTATATTCAAAACGGAATAAAGTCAAGCTGCCGCAATTCTCAATACGACAGCAGCGCCTGCGATGGCGGGGCGCATCGACTTATCTGGGCACAGTTCCTCTTTCACGCGTTCCGGCCAAACGCAGGCGCTTGCCGGATTTCGGGCTGGGTATCGAAGTTCAACTTACAGGATGTCGTGATAAAGCGAGGGCCTGCCGCGGCCTTATAAGGTCGCCGCGGCCGGTCTTCCGCGACTTGCAGCGATGCCCGCTGCACTATTCAAAAATATATTCTATTGAGAAATTAAGATGCAATGGCTGGCTCGTTAATACATCCTTCCAGCAGCGCGATTGATTTCGCAATACGCTCCTTTTCCTCCAGAGTGAACACCATGGCATACGCCATGACGGAGATTTCCCTCAGAGTGGACAGGATGAATTCCGTGACCTCCTCATCGGTCGCACCGCCATAAACGCCAACCTCATGGGCAAAGGCACCGTTTGAAACGAGATTATTCATTTGTTTCCCCTATATGCACAGACCTCGGCATTGGCCCCAACTTGGCACAGGACATATGCCGATGTTTTGAATATAGCTAAAGAGGATGTGGCTTCAACCAAGCATGGGTTGCAACTTTGAGCGGCTCGCTACCTTCACGATACAGTCGCTTCCCCAGCCGTATCCACAGCGTGGCAAGGGCGCTCGTGACGCTGGCAGGTGGGGCATCGCCGCCCGCACAATAACTATATACTCATAAACAAAAAAGGGGGCCGGGAGCTAGGGCTCGGCGGCCCAGTTTCTGGGCAATCGCACGGAGAGGAAGCAGGGCGCTTTGAAAAGCTGCCCCCTCCAGCTTGAACGGGCCTGACTACGATTGGCCCCGGTCCGGCGGGAAGCTGGCTGGCAAGTCATTGTTTTGGCAGAAAATTGGGGTGTTTCTGGGGATAACCATCCGCCGTTGGCTTCAGGCAACGCAGACCGCTTATCCCCGCAATCCACAAGTACGCCCCGCCGGAAATCCTGACCCATTTGCGGCTGGCGCTGAGAGGATTTCCCGCAGACAAGACGTACTAGCAAGTTATTGATTCTAGTACAGTTTATCCGAGGCAAGTTCGCGTGGCGGCGCGCGCGGCCAATGGGGGGCGAACTTGCCTTGGGCTGTACTATGAGCAGGCTATTGCACGGCACATGGTGCTCCCGGGCTTCGCCCCCAGGAGTTTCCCCACCTGAAACGCTGGAGTGAAACATGGTGAGACTGTTCGTCGCAGGCGACGTCATGACCGGCCGGGGTATCGATCAGATACTTCCCCATCCTTCCAGTCCCGAACTCTACGAGGACTATGTAAAATCCGCGCTGAGCTATACCGCGCTGGCCGAACGCGCCAGTGGAGCGATCCCGAGGCCTGCCGGCTACCGCTGGATTTGGGGCGAGGCTTTGGAAGAGCTTTCGCGGCTCAAGCCAGACGCCAGGATTGTCAATCTCGAGACAGCGGTAACCCGTTACAGCAAGGCTGAGCCGAAGGGGATCAACTACCGGATGAATCCGGCCAACCTGCCGGTGCTCGAAACCGCGGGGTTCGATTGTTGCGTGCTGGCGAACAATCACGTCCTCGATTGGGGGCGGCCTGGCCTGCTCGACACGCTCGTTGCGTTGAAAGACAGCGGGATTCTGAGTGCCGGAGCCGGGAGAAATCTTCAGGAGGCCCGCGAACCCGCCATCGTCGCAGGTCCCGGCTCAAGCCGCATCTGCATCTTTGCCGCCGGCCACGCAAGCAGCGGCATCCCTGGGAATTGGGCGGCCACGCAAGAGCGTCCCGGCATCAATCTCCTTCCCGATCTATCCGAAGAAACCGCCCGCGAGCTTGCCTGCGCGGTGGAGGCTTACAGAACGCCCGGCGCCATTATTGTTATCTCCATACATTGGGGCTCGAACTGGGGCCATGAGATCCCCCGCGAACAACAGGCCTTCGCTCACGCGCTCGTAAACCTTGGCGCCTGCGACATCCTCCATGGCCATTCATCGCACCACGCGCGCGCCGCCGAAATCTACCGGGGGAAGCTGATTTTATACGGCTGTGGCGACTTCATTAACGATTACGAAGGAATCCCGGGGCGGGAAGACTACCGGGGCGATCTCGCGGCCATGTACCTCGCGGATATCGATGAAACAGACGGAACGCTGGAAGCCTTGTCCGTTTCCTTGTTTCAGATGCACCGCTTCCGGCTGCGGCGCGCTTCGCCACGGGACATGGAGTGGTTCCAGGCAACCATGAACCGGCACAGCGATGGCTTGGGCGTGCGCTTTTTTATGAAAGGCGATGGCAACCTGTTCGCGAAACCTTAAGCCCGGCAACGGCATATCCTTCAAAGCCGTTGACGGCCGTCAACACGCGGCAAACGGCAAGCATGCTAATAAAAGCCACGCGGTAGCGAGTGCTGGAGGCTCCCATGCGAAGCAATCAAAACGAACCCGACGAGGCCTATGCCGACGAAGTGCTTACGATTTCGGCGGAGCAGGTGTGTTTCGTCATCGTGAAAGCCCGCGAATTCGACGTCAAGGATTCGAACAGCGAGCTGGAGTCGGGCTCCAATGCAGCGGACGACCAAATGGTTTCCGTGCTTGAGGACAGCCGGGACGATCCCGTCCAGCAGGAGCTTTCCTCCTTCATCGCGGATCTTTCGGAAGACGAGCAGATCGATCTGGTGGCGCTTACCTGGCTTGGCCGGGACGACAACACGATAGAGGATTGGCCAGCCATACGGGAGGAGGCCGCCAGCGCCCACACCCCAAAGCGTGGTGCCACCGCCCGCTATCTCCTCGGCATGCCGCTTCTGGCCGACTATCTCGAAGAAGGGCTCTCGCTGTTCGGCAAGTCCTGCGAGGAGTTCGAGATGGGCAGGCTTTGAGCGCGGCGTTTCATCCGGCGCTGGACATACCGCATGCCGAATTGATTGTTTGGAAGGGCTATCACCGGCGGATCAATTCCGATTCGGCTTTCTTCGAGAACGGCCGTACCACTCCCACCGGCCTTGGCAGGAACCTGCTTGGCAACAGCGCGGCGCCAAGCTATGCAATTCTAGCCATATCCGGGAGTTGCCATGACCGCCCCAGCCCTTCCAGCGCCGCGCACCGATCTCGTCCCCAACACCGCCGATTTCGAGCGGCTGCCGTACATCAAGCCCACCGGCTTCCGCGAGTACGACGCGCGCTGGCTGTTCCCGAAGGAAATCAACCTGATGGGCATGCAGGCCATCGGCATGGCGCTGGCCACGCTGATGCGCGAGCGCGGCGTGCCTGCCCGCATCGTCACGGGGCACGATTACCGCTCCTATTCGTCGAGCATCAAATCGGCGCTCATGGCCGGCATGCTCGCGGGCGGGGCAGAGGTGCATGACATCGGGCTGGCGCTGTCGCCAATGGCCTACTTCGCGCAATTCGCGCTTGAGGTCGAGGGCGTGGCGATGGTGACGGCGAGCCATAACGACAATGGCTGGACGGGCATCAAGATGGGCATGGGGCGCCCGCTGACCTTTGGCCCGGACGATATGATTGCGCTCAAGCAGATGGTGCTCGAAGGCCGCTGCCAGACGCATCCCGGCGGCAGCTACCATTTCCACGCCGATCTTGCCCAGCGCTATATGGACGATCTCACCAGCCGCGCAGCCTTCAAGCGCAAAATCAAGGCCGTGGTGGCGTGCGGAAACGGCACGGCGGGCGTGTTCGCCCCGCAGGTGCTGGCCCAGCTCGGGCTAGAGGTGGTGCCGCTCAACATCGACCTCGATTACAATTTCCCGAACCACAATCCGAACCCGGAAGACCTGAAAATGCTGCACGCCATCTGCGATGCGGTGAAGGCCTCCGGCGCGGACGTGGGGCTTGCGTTCGACGGCGACGGCGACCGCTGCGGCGTGGTCGATAACGAGGGCAACGAGATTTTCGCCGACAAGGCAGGCGTGATGCTCGCGCGCGACATCTCGGCCGCCCACGCGAACGCGCATTTCGTGGTGGATGTGAAATCGACGGGGCTCTTCACCACCGACCCGGTGCTGGTGGCGAACGGAGCCCGCACCGCCTATTGGAAGACCGGCCATTCCTACATCAAGCGCTACAGCCACGAGACTGGCGCGCTGGTAGGCTTCGAGAAATCCGGGCACTTCTTCTTCAACCCGCCGCTGGGCCGCGGCTACGACGACGGGCTCGTGGCGGCCATCGCGATTTGCGACATGCTCTCACATAACCCGGATAAGAGCATGGCAGATCTTTACCGCGCGCTGCCGAAGACCTGGCAATCGCCGACCATGTCGCCCCATTGCGACGACGAGAAGAAATATGGCGTGGCAGACCGCGTTATCGCGCATTTCAAGGCGCTGGCGGAGCGCTGCGGCGAGCTAGCCGGACAGCGCATCCGCGATGTGGTCACGGTGAACGGCATCCGCATCACGCTCGAAGACGGCACCTGGGGGCTCGTCAGGCCTTCGTCGAACAAGCCGGAGCTGGTGGTCGTGGTCGAAAGCCCGGTTTCGGAGGCCAATATGCGCGCCATCTTCGCGGAGATCGACGCGCATCTGGCCACCTATCCTGAGATCGGCGCGTATAACCAGAAGATCTGAGAACCGCCCGGCGAGGCCGTGCGCTGTCCGTGGCTGCGAATTGGGCCGGGCCAACCGGCGGTTCAGGCCGTTTGCTGCTATTCAAAATTTTTGATCTAACAGGCGCGATGGGGGGCTAAGCGGACTCCGGTTTCGTAGCCTGGTTCGCAATGCTCCTCTCCTGCGGCCGGGGTGGTTGCAGAAGGTTGCGGGGGAGCGGCTCCCCGTAAGTTTTAGGCCTGCGCGCAGCCATTATACCCGCGCCCGGCTTCCCCAATCCAGACTTTCTTGGAAGTGGACAGGTTATGGTCAGCAATCTTCCATATACTCAGGGATATGCGGGCGTCTGAACCGCAACCAAAACAGGTATATTGTCGCGCAGCGTCGCCGCAAACTTCGGATAATCGAAAATCCGGATGCCATTCGCGTAAAGAAATGCCGTCATCCCCTTGGCGTGGCAGATGCCAGGAACCGTACCGGTGATGACAATCCGGTCGTAGCAAGAAAGAACTCCTGCGATCCGCTCGTCATAGCGTGCAACAAGCCCCTCCGCCATTGTCCCCTCGCCAATTGCCTGCGCCCGCCGGTATTATAGCGCAACCTTTTTGGTTCCGGCTTGTCCGGCTTAGGAGGGCCACCCGGTCCATACAGTGCGTATTGCCCGCTGAGAAGGCGTCCCCTCCATGGGAAGAGGGACAGGGGTAATGCGCGTTGTGAGGTTCGCCGGCTCCAGCGGCGTCCCCTCCATCAAGGCGCGGGGCGCAGCAGCACGTGGCGCTTCTTGCCTAGCGACAGCTTGATGACGCCATCCTGGTTGAGGTCCTTGAGCGTGAGCGTGGCGCGCTCATCCGTAACGACGGCATCGTTCACGCGCAGTGCGCCGCCCTTTATCAGGCGTCTAGCCTCGCTTGTCGACGATGCGAAGCCGGCTGCTACGTTGGCATTCAAGAGGCCTATCCCATCGCCCAAAGCGAGTTCCACGGTGGGCAGGCCCTCCGCCGCAGTCCCCTCCTCGAAGGCCTGGCGCGCGGTCTCGGCCGCCGCCTCCGCCGCCTGCCTGCCGTGCAAAAGCGCTGCCGCTTCGGTCGCGAGCACCTTCTTGGCCTCGTTTATTTCCGAGCCCTGAAGCGCTTCGTACCGGGCAATCTCGGGAAGCGGCATCTCCGTGAACAGGCGCATGAACCGGCCGACGTCCGCATCCTCGGTGTTGCGCCAGAACTGCCAGTAATCGTAGGGGCTCAGCATGTCCTCGTTGAGCCAGATCGCTCCCTTGACAGACTTGCCCATCTTGGCGCCGGACGAGGTCGTGAGCAGCCCCGTGGTCAGCCCGAACAGCTCGCGTCCCTCCACGCGGCGCCCAAGCTCGATACCGTTCACGATGTTGCCCCACTGGTCCGAGCCGCCCATCTGCAGCACGCAATTGTAGCGCCGCGAAAGCTCCAGGAAGTCGTAGGCCTGAAGCAGCATATAGTTGAATTCGAGGAAGGTCAGCGGCTGCTCGCGCTCAAGCCGGAGCTTCACAGAATCGAAGGTGAGCATGCGGTTGATGGTGAAGTGCCGCCCATACTCGCGCAGGAATTCGATGTAGCGCAGGTTCTTGAGCCACTCGTCGTTGTCCACAAGAATCGCATCGGTGGGGCCGTCGCCGAAGGTTAAAAACTTCGTGAACGCGGTCTTGATACTGGCCTTGTTGGCGTCGATCTCCTTCTGCGATAAGAGTTTTCGCGACTCGTCCTTGCCGGAGGGGTCGCCGACTTTGGTGGTGCCGCCGCCAACGAGCACGATGGGCTTGTGGCCGGCTTGCTGGAACACCCGGAGCATCATGATGCTGATGAGGTTGCCGACATGCAGACTGGGCGCGGTGCAGTCGTAGCCGGCGTAGGCCGTGACGATGCCCTTTGCCGCGGCGGCCTTCAGCCCGTCCTCGTCGGAAACCTGGTGCAAATACCCACGATCTTTTAGAGTGTGGATAAACTCCAATTGATTTTTGGCGGCAATCGGCATCATATCCTCCGTGGTCTTCCGCTCCCCGGCAGACGCACGAGGGGCGTGCAGTAGAAACGGAACCATGTAGGACATTCGCGTTTTGCGTCAAGCGAGGGTTGATGAAGGCAATCGGGCTTATGAGCGGTACATCGATGGATGGCATCGATGCCGCGCTGATCGAAACGGATGGCGAGGCAGTCCATTCTTTCGGGCCGGCTTGCACCTATCCCTATAGTGCGGCTGAGCGCCACCTGCTGCGGGAAGCGATGGTGGCCGCGCGCGGGCTTACGGCGCGCGACACCCGCGGCGGCGTGCTGACGCTGACGGAAAGCATGATCACGTCCAAGCATGCGGATTGCGTCACGGCTTTCGCGGAGGCGAACGGGATCAAGCTTTCCAGCATCGATGCGATCGGCTTTCACGGACAGACCGTGCTGCACCGGCCCGAGCAGCAACTAACGGTGCAACTCGGCGATGGCTGGAGCTTGAGCGCCGAGCTTGGCGTTCCGGTGGTTTACGATTTCCGCGCCGCCGATGTGGAAAACGGCGGGCAAGGTGCGCCGCTGGTCCCCGTCTATCACCGCGCCTTGGCCTTGCGCGCGGGGCTCCCCCTGCCTGCCGCCTTCGTCAATATCGGCGGCATCTCGAATGTGACCTTCGTTCCGGAAGGCCCGGCCGACGGGCTGATCGCATTCGACTCCGGACCCGGCAACTGCCTCCTCGACGATTGGGCGCTGATGCACACTGGCGAGCCGATGGATCGCGACGCGAGGCTGGCAATGGCAGGCAGCGTCAACCGCGAGGCGCTGGCGGGCCTCATCTCCCACCCCTATTTCAAGGAGCCCCCGCCGAAATCGCTCGACCGTGGCGCGTTCACCCTGGACATGATCGGCCATCTGAGCCCGGAGGACGGCGCAGCCACGCTCACGGCCTTCACCGTGGCGGGGATCGCCGCTGCGGCCCACCTGCTGCCTGCACTCCCCAGAATCTGGATCATAGCGGGCGGCGGCACTCGCAATCCGCATCTGTTTGAGGGGCTGCGCCGGGTGCTCGGCGTGAACACCGTGACCGCGGACGAGGCGGGCTTCAGCGCGGATTTCATGGAGGCGCAGGCTTTCGCCTATCTGGCTGTGCGCCGGATGAATGAGTTGCCATGCACCTTCGCAGGCACAACGGGCGTATCGCGGCCGGTCATAGGCGGCTTGCTCGCCGATGCGCGCAGCCGGCAGACCAACGCCAAGGATGCTGCTGCATTAGCGTAACGCCGGTGCGGTAGGCAGCTTGAGTTACCTGGCAGCGGCTCATGCGGCCATCGGCGATAGTAGCGGCCACAACTTATGGCCGTTTCCATCGTAACAAGTTCACGCAGGATGAGGCTGCCATCCAAGCAATCGACAATTGGACTGCTTCTACTCCAGATTGCCACGGCGGTTAAAGCCGCCACGCAATGATTGTTGTGCCAAGCGCGAGAGCCGCAGCATTACCCGGCGACGCTGGTGACTTTCCTCCAGGAGCGGCTCATCCAGGAGCCGGAGTCCTCTCTCGGCTGCGAGCCGCTCTGCTGAAGCAGCGCGTATGCGTCCTTATACCACTGGCCTTCGGGATAGTTCTTGCCGAGGATCGCGGCTGCGGTCTGCGCTTCGGGCACGATACCGAGCGCCAGATAGCATTCAGTCAGCCGCATGAGCGCTTCCTCAACATGGGCGGTCTGCTGATAGTCCGTAACCACGGTCTTGAAGCGGTTCACCGCAGCGAGGTAGTTGCCCTTCTTCTGCCAGTAACGGCCGACATTCATCTCGGACGCTGCCAGCGTGTCCTGCGCGAGTTTGATGCGCCGCTTGGTTTCCACGGAATATTCGCTATCGGGATAGCGGCGGACCAGCGCCTCCATCTCCTGGATCGCTTTCTTGGTCTCGCCCTGGTCGCGGCTCGGCGTCGACATGCGGTCGAAATAGGCCGTCGCGATGATATCCTGGGCCTGCGCCGCATCCTTCGTTCCTGGATGGACGGCGAGATAGCGCCGCGCGGCAGCCACTGCCTCGGGACCCTTCCCAGCCTTCTTATAGGCGACCGCAGCCAGCAGCATCGCCCTCTTGCCCTCGTCGGAATAGGGGTAAAGCTGATCGAGCCGTTCGTACAGCACGGCGGCCTTCGCGCTGCTGCCCTTTTCGAGCAGCTCGTTCGCCTCTTTATAGATCTCGTCGGGCGGACGGTTATCGAGCTTAGTGTCGCTATCGGTGAACATCGATCCCATGGACCCGCAGCCCGAGAGGAAGGCTGCCAGGGTTAAGGCTGCGCAAAGCTGCCCGATAAATCGCAATCTCATGTGATCTTGCTCCGAAGCCCGTTCCGGCGAGCCGCCCCGCAACTCACCTGCCTTCCGCCATTTCCCTGACGATAGAAAGCTGCAACATGATGGTCAAATGCGGAGATTTTCGGTCAGAGGCGCATTTACGGCAAAGATACACGCCGACTATATCCCAAACGCCATCCTGATTACCCCAATGTCTCCGCCCTGGTGTTTGAGCACGCCAGCGTAGGCTTCCGCAAGCGTCATTCCAGCGAAAACGGGAATCCATTCCGGCCGCCAGAGCAGGGCAGTAGCGTGGGTTCCCGCCTTCGCGGGGCTGGCGATTGCCGCAAATCTGAACTCGTAATGACGGTATTCCCATCTCCAGGGAAGCAACTCTACGCCGTCTCAGGCGCGAAGTTCGGCATCGCGAACGCAATCCCAAATTCCGCGCGCGGCGCCACATAGCGGTGCGCGGGCCTCTCCGCGACTTCCACAATGGTCCAGGCGTCCTTTGCCTCGTAAAGCGCGTGCAGCACCTTCGAGTTGAGCCGGTGGCTGCCGCGATAGGAGCGGTAAAGCCCCAGGATCGGAGCGCCGGCAAGGGCCATATCGCCAACCGCGTCGAGCGTCTTGTGGCGCACGAACTCATCCGGATAGCGCAAGCCCTCTGGGTTCAGGATACGGCCGTCGCCGATGGCCACGGTGTTTTCCAGCGAGGAGCCGAGAGCACGGCCCGCCGCCCAAAGCTGCTTCACATCCTTCAGGAAGCCGAAGGTGCGGGCACGGCAAATTTTCTTGAAGGAGGAGGGGGTGATGTCGATGTCGAGGCGCTGGCGGCCGATAAATTCAGATTTGAAGTCGATCTCGACGTCGAGCCGGAAGCCATTATAGGGGAAGAACTCGCCAACCGAGTCGCCGTCTTTCACTTCAACGGGACGGAGCACTTTGATATAGCGGCGCGGCTCATCCAACTCGCGCAGGCCCGTTTCCTGAATGGCGTCCACGAATTGTTCGGCGCTGCCGTCCATGACCGGCACTTCGTTGCCGTCCACCTCGATGGCTGCGTTATCGATGCCCATGCCGCGCAGCGCTGCCAGCAGATGCTCGACGGTCGCAACCGTCGTTCCGTTCGCGGCGCTGAGCATGGTGCAGAGCGTGAGGTTGCTCACCGCCCTGAAGTCGCCAGGGACGTGACCGATCTGCCCGCCGCCCTGGACGTAAAAATTGTATCCCGTGTTCGCTTCGGCAGGATGAAGGATCATCGAAACTTCGGCGCCGCTGTGAACGCCAATTCCCTTCATCACGACCTCGTGGTCGATCGTGGTCTGCCTATTGGAAAAGCCCCTGGAGCTCATATTCCTTCGCCGCCCTGTTCCCAACGCTCCCTCCATCCCCCGGAGGTGCCCCCTGTAGCGCGCACAAATGCCTGCAAACCTTGAGATTTTTGCTCGGTAGCTCGCGCTACTCTTAACTCCGGCTTTCACACCGGTTAACCACCCAGGATCACTGACATCTTCTGGAGGCAAACTAGCCGGGCAAGGCGGCCAACTTCAAATCACGCTTTCTAACACTCTGTTACGGTATGCCTTTGAGCAATAATAAATTGAGATCCGAGGCTATTTTCCAAGCCTCAAGGAAGGCTTCAAAGGAGCCGCGGCGCTTAGTGCATTTCGCCTTCCTTGGCGGAACGGCCACGCAAAAACCCTGGAATATCAGCAACTTCGCCCGTCGCATAGCGTGTCGCAGAACCATCCCCGTCTAGGCCGCTGCCATCGCCATGCATGGAAGAACGTCCCGCAAACCCGTTCTTGTGGCCGTTAAGCTCAGGTTCGATTTGAAGTTTTTCGTGGGGCTGCCGTGGCTGCAGGGTCACAGTCTTTTGCCCAGGATTCACAGGAGCGGCCTTCTGGGGATTCTTGTTCCTCCCGGCCATCCAATCGAAGAAGCCCCTGGGCTTGGAGGGAGCCCGGCCCGCCGGGCCCTGGGAATCTCCACCACCTTGATGTGCTTCAGGAAAATCCGAGAAGGTCAGGGGACGCTTTGGCGGCCTTGCGGTCCTTGAAGGCGCCATGGGCTCGAAACTGGAGGAAGAATCAGGCGCGGAACCGAAACCGCCCTTGCCCTTGGGATCGTGTTGCACGCGCCGGCCGTCGTTGCGGCCGGGCGCATTTCCAGGCAACGCTTGTCCGCCCCGCCCTGCATCGGCGCCGTAAAGCCGCTCGCCAAGGCCGCGCTTGTCCTGCGCCTGGGCGTGGGGCGCGGTTTGGATGTAGTCGGCCCCGGGCTTGATGCCGGTCGCGACAACCGAGACGCGGATCCGGCGCTGCAGCGACCCATCGAACGTCGCACCCACGATGATATTGACGTCGGGGTTCTCCTCTGGATCGACCTCGCGGCGGATGCGCGACGCGGCCTCCTCAACCTCGTAGAGCGTCATGTCGTAGCTGCCGGTGATGCTTACGAGCAGCCCCCTGGCACCGCGCATGGTGACTTCCCCCAGGAGCGGATTGGTGATCGCGGCCTCGGCGGCCTGAAGTGCGCGCTTCTCGCCTTCGGCCTCGCCGGTGCCCATGAGCGCGGTGCCCATGTTCGCCATCACGGTGCGCACGTCCGCGAAGTCGAGGTTAATGAGCCCCTCTTTCACCATCAGGTCGGTGATGCAGGCCACGCCCGAGCGCAGCACGTCATCGGCGCGCAGGAAGGCGTCGGCGAAGGTGGTCTTCTCGCTCGCGACCAGAAAAAGGTTCTGATTCGGAATGATGATGAGCGTGTCGACGTTGTTGGCGAGGCTCGCAATGCCGGCGTCGGCGGACCGCATGCGGCGCTGGCCTTCGAACTCGAACGGCTTCGTCACCACTGCCACAGTCAGAACGCCCAGCTCCTTGGCACAGCGCGCAATGACAGGGGCTGCCCCGGTGCCGGTGCCGCCGCCCATGCCGGCAGTTATGAACAGGAGATGCACACCTTCGAGATGGGAGCGGATCTCCTCGATGGTTTCCTCGGCCGCAGCGGCCCCGATCTCGGGCTTGGAGCCGGCGCCAAGGCCTTCGGTGATGCCGACGCCCATCTGAATGACGCAGCCGGCGCTCGAAGCGGCAAGTGCCTGCGCATCCGTGTTGGCGACGATGAACTCGACGCCTTCAAGGCCGCTTTCGATCATATTGTTCACAGCGTTGCCGCCAGCGCCGCCAACGCCAATGACGGTGATCCGCGGCCGCAACTCAGTCAAGCCTGGTAGTTGCAGGTTAATTCCCATGTCAGGCCTCGTGAGCTTCCTCATTCCGGGCAACTTTATAGCCCGCCTTTACCTCGCGCCAACTTTTCCGGGCAAAGTTCGTTACTAAAAGCTTGCCCTAAGCCATTGGCTGATTCGGGACGCGTAGCTACTATCTTGGGACACTATTCCGGGCGCATTCGCCATTTCGCCCTGGGACTGATGCCGGCTTGCATACAGACATCCTCCAACCAGCGCTGCCAGAGGATTGCTTGCACTCAGTCCGTTTAGCGCAACGGGCACGGCAACCCTGACATCCGAGGAAAGCAGTTGAGAAGCGTATTCACGCATCCCGGGGAGTAAACTTCCTCCGCCTGTCAGTACGGCGCCCCCTGATGGCATAGAATATCCGGCACCATTTAACCGTTCATTAATGGCCGTAAAAATTAAGGAAGCGTTCGATCTGATAAGGTGGTTGAGAGAGAATTTGGATATAGTGTCGCCCGTTTCGCCGTTCTGGACGGGCAAATCGACATCGGCGGCAAGACCGTCGAAAATGCTGCCATAGCGGATTTTGAGGCGCTCGGCGTCGAATTTGCGCAAGGAGAAAATCCTGGCGATTTCAGCCGTGATGTGCTCGCCGCCCATGCCGATGCAGTCCATGAACACCGGCACGCCCTTGAAAAACAAGGCGTAGCCGGTGGAGTGGGCACCCAGGTCGATCACCAGCACGCCAGCCAGCCTTTCGAGCGTGTCGGTTACGGCAAGTGCCGCAGCCAGCGGGCCTGCGATCAGCGCGCGCACGTTAAGCATGCTCTTGGCAAAGCAGGCCGTGACCTGTTTTGCGCCCTTGAGCGGCATTGAGACGGCCGCGACGTCTATTTCGTCCTCCACCGCCTCAGGCGTGGCGGTAAAGGGCGTCACTGGCTCGCGTGCGGAAAATGTGAACATGTGCAGGAGCTTGCGCTGCACGTTGCGGCATTCTTCCTCGGCTGCCGCCCAGATAATGGCTGCATCCTCGTTCGAGAGGGCGCCTTCGCCAGCCCCTGCCTTCGCCTCAAAGACCTGGCCGAATAGCCCATCGAATTGTCCGGTTACGACAACATCGCCGGCGGTGAGGCTCGCTTCCACCTCGGCTTGCGCCACGGCCCGCCTGACGCTCGTTTCCGCCGCCGCGATATTGACGATACGGCCGCCCGAAAAACCGGAAGAACGGACGATGGCGCTGCCCAGCACCTTCACGTTGCGGGGGCCTGTATCCAAGCCGAAGCGTGGAGCCGTGAGGGCGGCGATAGCGCAGGCAACCTTTTGCGCGCCCAGATCGACAACGGTTACAGTGTCGTCCCGCGCTTTAAACGGCCAGAGCCGCGACGGACCGCGCGAGGCATGCCGCCGCGCCGCCGTCATAAGGCTGTGTCCCTACTTTTGCTCCGGCCCGCGGAGCTGTCCCCGCGCATGTGCATAGGCACCAACATAGCGCAGGATGGTGCTCTGAACGAGGCAAATCTCCCCTCATCCTGTTCTTCTCCCCATGAGAGAAGGAACCCCTGGATCGGCCGCAGCGAGAATTCGAGCGTTCCCTCTCCCAACGGGAGAGGGACAGGATGAGGGGAGATTCGCCCGTTCGTTGCGCGGCCCGCCGCCGTCATAAGGCCTTGCCCTTTCTTGGCGGGGTCATCGCCTGCATGCTCGCCGGGTTCAGCACCGCGATCGCTTTATCGCGGTTAGCCACGGTGGGTTCCAGCAACTGCAAAATCGTGCGGTTCGACAGACGCAAATCGATGGTCTCCAAGCCCAGTGCGGCAATCTTGGGGTTGGCAAGAAGCGAATCGAGGCGCTCCAGGACTATGGGAGTGACCTTGCGCGGAAGTTTTAGTGCCGGGCCTGTGCCGAGCTTGACCGTCCAGAAGCGCTCCGTGACGTATTCGACGCGCTGCACCCGGCGCATTAAGTCCTCGCGGTCCTCAATCGCGCTCACAAACGCCGCGGCTTCTTTGGCTGCCCCTTCGCCCGCGAACAGCGGCAGCGCGCTAAAGCGGACCGCATCGTCCGTGCCCAATATATGTCCCTCGCGGTCGACAATCTGCACCTTGCCCCGCGCGTCCTCCCAGCGTGCGAACGGCGCGCGCTCGGTGATAGTCACCTCAAGGCGCGAAGGCAGGACGCGGCGAACCTCGGCCAATTCGATCCAGCCGATTGCCAGCAGCCGGCGCCGCGCATCCCCGGTATCGTAGAACAGGGACGAGCCCTTATAGGGCAGTTTCAGGGCACTAAGGAGATCGGCATCCGGCGCGTTTTGGGTGCCTGAAAGCGCGAATTCGTCTGACTTGAACTTGAAGCCGCCGTCGAGGGCGGCCTGGTCCACAAGGCTGGAAACCTCGGCCATGAACGGCTTGGCGGAATCGGAGAGGGAAAAGGCGTAGATCGCCGTGACCGCCAGGAAGATCATGCTGGCGACAAAACCGGCACTCGCCGCCTTGTCGGCGTGGGCGCTGGCGTGAGTAAGCCACGAGCCGGAAGCCGAGTTCAGCCCAAAGGATTGGGCGCTGCGGTCGCTCAAATCACCATAGCAGAAGCGTTCTCCGCCTAACGATCGCAAGACGCATCCTCCACAATCCAACGCACAAGGTCACTGAACGCCATTCCAGCATGGGCTGCCAGCTCGGGAACGAGAGATGTCGCCGTCATGCCTGGCTGGGTATTCACCTCCAGGCAGACGAGTTCACCGGTTCCCTCCGGGCGGTCGTCGAGCCTGAAATCGGCCCGGCTCACGCCACGGCACCCCAGCGCCTTATGTGCGTCCACAGCTAGTTTCTGGATAAAAGCGTAAATATCCGGTGAAATTTGTGCGGGAAGAACGTGGCGCGAACCGCCTTTTGCGTATTTGGCTTCGTAATCGTAAAAGCCGAGGCCCTCGGCGGGCAGGATCTCGATAACCCCTAACGCTTTGTCACCGAGAACCGCGCAAGTCAGCTCGCGTCCGCCAACGTAGCGTTCCACAAGAACGTTACCAAAGGCCCAATCCGGACGGGTCAATTCCTGCGGCGGATGGGCGTGATCCTCGCGCACGATGAAGACGCCGACGCTCGATCCCTCGGTGACGGGCTTGACGACATAGGGCGGCGGCATCAGGTGCGCGCTCGCAGCCTCGGCTGGGGACGCGACGATGCCTTCGGCCACCGGGATGCCCGCCGCCCTGAACGCGGTCTTGGCGCGTTCCTTGTCCATGGCCAGCGCCGAGGCCAGCACGCCCGAATGCGTGTAGGGGGTGCCCAGGAATTCGAGGATGCCCTGGATGCAGCCGTCCTCGCCGCCTTTTCCATGGAGCGCATTGAAGCAGACTTCGGGCTTAAGCTCCGCGAGACGGACGGCGATGCCACGGTCCACATCGACCTTAGTTACCCGGTAGCCTGCCTGTTCGAGGGCGCCCGCGCAGGCCGCACCCGATTTCAGCGAGACTTCGCGCTCGGACAACCAGCCGCCCATCAGAACCGCAACGTGGTTGTATTTGTTCGCCATGTCCCTGCCTCTACGTCATGTTCGTGAGGTTATAACCCCTGTCCCTCTACCCTATGGGACGTTGTTGCACGCTCTGAGCGCCATTCAAGCGTCCCTTCTCCCAGAGGGAGAAGGACAGGATGAGGGGTTGTGCCCCCAGCTATTGCCCTGCCGCCGCGCGCTTGCCATCCGCGCCGGCCGGAATGCCGATGCGCTTGATCTCCCATTCGAGCGCGATGCCGCTATGGGCCAGCACGCGCTCGCGCACAAGCTCGCCAAGCTCCTCGATCCCGGCGGCGGTCGCGTTGCCGTCGTTGATAAGAAAATTGCAGTGCATTTCCGACATATGCGCGCCGCCCACGCGCAGGCCCCGGCAGCCAGCCGCATCGATCAGCTTCCAGGCGCTGTGGCCCGGCGGGTTCTTGAAGGTCGAGCCGCCGGTGCGGCTCTTGACGGGCTGGTTGGCTTCCCGGTACTCGGCCACCTGCCGCATGGCCGCCTCGATCTCCGCAGGCTCGCCGGGCGCGCCTTCGAACGTCGCCTGGGTGAAGATGTAGTCCAGCGGCAGGCCGCAATGGCGGTAGGTGAAGCCCATGCCGGCATTGTCGAGCACATGAAGCTTGCCGGAGCGGTCCACGGCGCGGGCTTCGATCAGGAAATCCTTCGTCTCGCCGCCATGCGCACCGGCGTTCATGCGCAGCGCTCCGCCAAGCGTGCCGGGAATGCCCCGGTAGAAGGCGAGCCCCGTGATTCCAGCCGCAGCCGCCGCCTGCGCCAGCCGCAGATCGGGAACCGCGGCACCCGCGCGGATACGCGTGCCGCCAAGCGGCGTGATTTCATTGAAGCCGCGCGCGAGCCGGATCACCACGCCCGGCACACCGCCGTCGCGCACCAGAAGGTTCGAGCCGACGCCCATCACCATCACCGGCATCTCAGCCGGGCAGCGCGAGAGGAAATAGGCGAGGTCGTCCTCGTCCGCCGGCATGAACAGGATCTGCGCCGGCCCCCCGGCCCTGAGCCACGTCAGCTCGCTGAGCTGGACATTGGGCAGCAGCCTGCCGCGAAGCTCCGGCGCGGCAGCCCTAACTTCCGGTGTCAAATCGGGGAACATGAATTATACCCAATCGAGAAGCGTGTTGCGAAGTCCCCCCTCATCCTGTCCTTCTCCACGCAAGCACGCCTTGGCGGGCCTGCGTCTTTTGCTGCCGCACCCGCAAGCGGGCGCGGACGGGGAGAAGGAACGCTGCAATGACCCGCAGCGTGATTTCTAGTGTCCTCTCTCCCCTTGGGGAGAGAGACAGAGTGAGGGGGTCTTTTTGCGATAGCTTGGCGCAGCAATCTGGCAGCCCCTACTCGGCGGCGCCTACGAAACTGGCGTAGACGTTGAGCCGGGACGGAAGCGCGTGCGCCCATTCGGTGATGGTGCCGGCGCCGAGCCCGATCACGAGGTCGCCGGGCTTCGCCAGTGCAGCCACCGTATGGGTGAGCGTCTCCTCGTTCTCCACCGGAAGGACGCGCCCGTGCCCGGTATCGCGGATGCCTTCGATGAGCTTGTCGCGGTCGAAGCCGTTGGGCGTCTCGCCCGCCTCATAAACCGGCGCGATCAGCACTGTGTCGGCATCGCCGAAGCAGTGGCAGAAACCGTCGAACAAAGATTTCAGCCGCGAGTAGCGGTGCGGCTGCATGACCGCGATGAGTTGGCCCTTGGCCGCGCCGCGCGCTGCCTGCAGCGCCGCCTCGATCTCGGCCGGGTGATGGGCATAATCGTCGTAAATCGCGACACCGTTCCATTCGCCCGTGCGGGTGAAGCGGCGGTCGACGCCCTGGAAGGTGGCAAGCCCCTCGAAAATCTGGGCGGGGGTAAGCCCCACATGCACGCCAACCGTGGCGGCGGCGCAGGCATTCAGCACATTGTGCACGCCCGGCACGTGCAGCTTGATGCCGCGTTTGCGCGTAAGCGGATGGCCGGCCATGTCCGCGAAGCGCGCGTCGAACGCCACCGTGCCGCCATTCGTGGCGATCGCGCTGGCCTTGACGTTGGCATCGCGCCCGCGCCCGAACGAGGCCAGCGGCGGCAGCGTACCCTCATCGGCCAACTGGCCGAGCAGCTTGCGGACCACGGGGTGATCGATGCCCGGCACCGCCAGGCCATTTTCCGGGATTTGCCGCAGGAAAGTCAGGAACGCCTCGTGCAGCGCGGCCTCGGTCCCGTAATAATCGAGGTGCTCGGGGTCGATGTTGGTCACGACGCCGATTTCGGTCGGCAGCTTGATGAAGGTGCCGTCGGATTCGTCGGCCTCGACCACCATCCAGCGGCTATTGCCGATGCGCGTGTTCGAGCCCCAGGCGCCAACCACGCCGCCAACCAGAACCGTCGGGTCGAGACCCGCCTGCTCCAGCATCCAACCGGTCATGGCGGTGGTGGTGGTCTTGCCGTGCGAGCCGGTGATGGAAATGGTGCGGTAGCCCTGCATCAGGGCGGCAAGCGTCTCCGCGCGGTTGAAAACCGGAAGCCCCTTCTCGCGCGCAGCCTTAAGCTCCGGATTGCTCTCTTTCACGGCTGTGGAGATCACGACCGCCTCGGCGCCCTCAAGATTGGCCGCATCGTGCGACGCAAAAACCCTGATGCCCTTGGCCGCCAGCCGGCGCAAATTCGCACCGTCCTTCTGGTCGCTTCCCTGCACGGGATAGCCCCGGGCAGCCATGATTTCCGCATAGGCACTCATGCCAATGCCGCCAATGCCGATAATATGAACCCGGCCGCCGGAAAGCGGATTTGTCATGGCCTCGGTCCTCTCGTCCCCCAGGCCGCCTGCGCCCCTATGCAGCCGGCCCAACCTAAATAGCAGTGTACACTTAGGCGGTTACCGCCACGCTAGTGGCCGGCACACGGTTGTCCGCTAACTCCTCGATAAGTTCCGCCAAGTTCTCAACCGCACGGTAATTTGCAAACGTATGCGCTTTCTCTGCGGCGCTTACAAGACCGCTCGCGTCCTCGAATAGCTTACGCACCTGAACTGCAAGCGTTTCTGCCGTCAGTGTCTCCTGCTGCATACACCAGCCCCCACCCGCGGCCTCAAGCCGCCTCGCGTTCTCAAGCTGGTCGTTGTCCTTGGCATGCGGCAGCGGCACCAGGATTGCCGGCCGGCCCAGCGCGCAAAGCTCGGCGACCGTCGTGGCACCGCTCCGGCATACGACAAGATGCGCGTTCGACATCCGGCTGGGCAGATCCTCGAAGAAGGTCGCCAGCTCCGCCGCCACGCCCGCCAATTCATAGGCATCGAAAACGCGGTCGATGTCCTCCTCGCGGCATTGCTGCATCACGAACAGCCGGTCGCGCATACCGCCCGGCAGCATCTGCAGCGCCTGCGGCACGATGTCGGAGAAGTATTTTGCACCCTGGCTGCCGCCGAAGACCAGGAGATTGAGCTGATCCACGGTGCTTGGCGCACGCAAAGGAATATCCCGCAGAGCAAGAACCGAGGCCCTGAGAGGCGTGCCGGTGATCCGCGCCTTGGGCAGAAGCTTGCCTTCGAGGAACTTGGTATTCTCGAACGAGCAGGCGATTGCCTTCACCATCGGCGCCAGGAAGCGGTTCGCCTGCCCCATCACCGAGTTCTGCTCGTGGATCGCCGAAGGAATGCCCTTGCCGATTGCCGCAAGCAGCGGGGCGAGCGTCGGATAGCCGCCGAAGCCGATGATCGCGGCGGGCATCGCCTCGCTCATGATCCGGTAGGAGGCCTGGAAGCCGCTGCCGAGCGTGCCGAGCGTGCCCATCGCCTCGATGGGCGAGCGGCCCTTGAAAGTCGCGGCCGGCACTTTATAAATTTTGCGGGCCTGAAACTCCGAGCCGAAGACATTGCCGCGCGTATCGGTGATGAGATCCACCGCCCAGCCGCGCTTGATCAGCTCCTCGCAGAGCGCCTGTGCAGGAAAAAGATGGCCGCCCGTTCCGCCGGCGGACAGCATGACCGAACCGCGGTTCATAGCTGGCTCCCCCTGCCCGGAGCGATCGAAAGCCCGCTCAAGCCCTGCATTGTATGCGAAGCGGGCCGCACGCCTGTACGCCTGCGTCAGGCCGGCAATCATGCCGAGCGTAATGGCGGAGGCGATCAACGACGAGCGTCCGTAGGATACAAGAGGCAGCGTCACCCCTTTTGCCGGAAGTAAATTCAAATTAACCGCCATGTTAATCAGCGCCTGCAATCCGAAAATCATCACAAGGCCCGCTGCCGCGAGGCGCACAAAGGCATCCTCTTCGCGAAAGGCGCGCCTCAATACTCTCCACACGATCAAGGCATAAATCAGAATGAGGAAAAGGCAAGCGGCAATGCCGGTTTCCTCCGCAATCGCAGCGAAGACGAAATCGTTATGGGCATCGGGAAGCCTCGATTTGGTGAAACCCTCGCCCAGCCCATGCCCGAGCCAGCCCGCCTCGCGGAACGCACCGACTGCCACCGATGTTTGCATGCTATCGCCCGCACCTTGCATGAAACGGTTCAGACGGCTCATGAAATGCGGCATGGTGAAATAGGCGGCGGTGAGCCCGCCAGCGCCTAGCATCAGAAACACCGGAAGCAGCCTGAGCGAATCAGCCGGCCAGGAACAGTATGCCGCACCACACGCAAGCTGCAATGATCGCCTGCCCTATATCCGGCTGAAGAACGAGCAGGGACAAGAAAATTGCAAGCATAAGTAGCGACAGCTCAAGTGCAGGCATGTCCGGGCGCTTGACGCTTTCGGAGAAAAGCCAAGCCGTGAGCACGACGAAGCCGGGCTTCACGAACTCCGAAGGCTGAATGACTGCGCCCGCCAGGATCAGCCAGCGCGTGGCCCCGTTGCGCTCCGCGCCCTGCGCTAGCGCTACCGCCATCAGGATGGCGCCGCCAGCGAAAAGCAGAAGCGCCAGCCGCTTCATCTGCGGAGGGTTGAGCAGCGAGACGGCGAACACCGTGGCGAGCGCGACGACCATGCCCGCCGCCTGGCGCTTCACGAAATAGAAAGCGTCGCCCTTGAGATGAATGCCAACCGTGGGGCTTGCGATAATCGAGGCCGCGAGCCCGGCAGCCGCAAGCGTCAGGATCAGCACCAGCAGCGTGCGGTCTATGGAGAGCCACCAGTCGGCGACGTAAGCGCGTTCCGCGCGCGAGAACTTCATGCGGCGCGGTCCTTGGCGGGACCGTCTGGCAGCGCCTCGGCGAGCGCACGGAAAGCGGCGCCCCGCACCTCGAAATTAGGGAATTGATCGTAGGAAGCGCAGGCCGGCGACAACAGCACCACCGCCTCGCCCGTTCCATCGGCAGCGGCATCGGCGGCGGCTTCCGCGACGGCGCGGTCGATGGTCTTTGAAAGCGTGAACGGCACGCTTTCGCCCAGGGTGGCGGCAAAATCCTCTGCCGAGTGGCCGATCAGGTAGGCCTTCTTGATCTTGGGGAAATAGGGCGCAAGGCTCGTAATGCCGCCTTCCTTCGCCTTGCCACCCGCGATCCAATAGATGTTGGAAAAGCTGAGCAGCGCGCGCTCGGCCGCATCCGCGTTGGTGGCCTTGGAGTCGTTGACGAACAGCACATGCCCGATGCGGCGCACTTCCTCCATGCGGTGGGCGAGGCCTGGGAAGCTGGCCAGCGCGCCGGCGAGCTTGTCCCAGGGCAGGCCAAGGCTGCGGCAGGCGGCAAGGGCCGCGCTGGCGTTCTGGGCGTTATGCGCGCCGCGCAAGGAGCCGATGCCTTTGAGGCTGGCGCGGTTCTGGACGGCGCCGTCCTTCATTTCGGACAGCTCGCTGCCTTCGGCGTAAATCCCGGTGCTGACGTGGCGATTTGCCGAAATGCGGAAGGTCTGTACGCCTTGCGCAATGGCCCGCTCCGCGATGGCATCGCAAAAACTGTCGTCCGCGCCGATCACCGCCGCGCGCGCATGCGTGAAGATCGTCTCCTTCACAGCGGCGTAGTTTTCGAGGCTGCCGTGCCGGTCGATATGATCCGGCGTGACGTTGAGCAGGATCGCGGCGTCCGCGTCGAGGCTTGGCGTCAGGTCGAGCTGGAAGCTGGAGAATTCGATCACATAATGGCGGCCGTCCGCGAAAGGCGGCAGGTCGAGCACGGCCTTGCCGATATTGCCGCCCAGCACCGCGTCGAGGCCGATGGAAGAAAGAATGTGATGCGTGAGCGCCGTTGTGGTGGATTTGCCGTTGGTGCCGGTTATGGCGATCAGCTTCGCGGCCGTGCCGGAGGCCTTCCGCTCGCGGATGAAGATTTCCGTGTCGCCGATGACCTCCACACCTTGCGCGCGAGCGGCCTTCACCGTCCAATGCGGTTCGGGATGGGTTAGCGGCACGCCGGGCGCCAGCACCAGCGTGTCGAGCGCGCTCCAGTCCGCCCCGTGCAGATCGCTGAGCGGCAAGCCAGCGGCAAGGGCTGCCTCGCGCCCGCGCTCGCCATCGTCCCAGACCAGGACTTTAGCCCCGCCCGCAAGCAGCGACTTGGCCGCCGCGATCCCAGACATCCCCATGCCGAATACGGCGGCGGATTTTCCAGCAAACGAGCGGGCTTCGATCATGCTACCTTCCGCAGTTTAAGATGTGAGGCGCGGAATCTGGGTCCGCGGCGCCGGCTGAAACTCTCCGCTGTCATGGCCCGGCTTGACCGGGCCATCCATGAATAATCCAACAAATCCGGTGTGGCACTGGATAGCCGGGTCAAGCCCAGCCATGACAACCGGCCTTTGGACGGCGTTCGGGCTGGATGCAGCGGCCGGAACTTCGATCATGCTACCTCAGCTTGAGCGTTGTCAGGCCGAATAGGGCGAGGATCACGGCAATGATCCAGAAGCGCACGACCACCGTGGCCTCCGCCCAGCCTTTTTGTTCGAAATGGTGATGCAGCGGCGCCATCCGGAACACGCGCTTGCCTGTCATCTTAAACGACAGCACTTGCACGATGACCGAGACGGTTTCCAGCACGAACAGGCCGCCGATGATGCCCAGCACGATTTCATGCTTGACCGCAACCGCGATCGTGCCGAGCGCGCCGCCGAGCGCGAGCGAGCCGGTGTCGCCCATGAAGATCATGGCGGGCGGCGCGTTGAACCAGAGGAAGCCCAGCCCCGCGCCAAGCAGCGCCCCGCAGACGACCGCCAGTTCGCCAGTGCCCGCGACGTGATGGACCCCCAAATATAGCGCGAACACCTTGTTGCCGACCAGATAAGCGATGATGCCGAACGCCGATGCCGCGATCATCACCGGCACGATAGCGAGGCCGTCCAGGCCGTCGGTGAGGTTCACGGCGTTGCCCGCCCCCGCGATCACGAAAATGCCGAGGCAGACGAACAGCACCGGCCCCAGCTCGATGACCAGCTTCCTTGAAGAAGGGCAAGGTCAGCGCTGTTCCGAACTGCTTTCCACCGGCTACCGACATGGCGTAAGCGGCAAGCCCCGCGATCAACAGCTCCAGAAAGAGCCGGATCTTGCCGGAGAAGCCGGAGGTGTTGCGCCTGGTGACTTTCAGATAGTCGTCGTAGAAGCCGATGAGTCCGTAGGAGAGCGTTACGGCAAGCACGATCCACACGTAAGGATTATACGGGTTGGCCCAAAGAACCGTGGCGATGCCGAGCCCGAGCAGGATCATGAGCCCGCCCATGGTCGGCGTGCCCTTCTTGGTTAGAAGGTGCGACTGGGGGCCGTCCTCGCGGATGGGCTGTCCCTTGCCCTGCCTCAGGCGCAGCGCGTCGATGAGCCACGGCCCGAGGATGAAAACCACGAGCATGGCCGTCACCATCGCACCGCCGGTGCGGAAGGTGATATAGCGGAACAGGTTGAAAACAGTGGCCTGCCCGCTGAAAACACCCAGCAAATACAACATCCGCTAGCCCGTCCCCCTAAGCTCTTGTCCTGGCTTCTTTGTCTGCCTGAGACTTCGCGAGGTTCATCCGAAGCGCCTCCGCCAATGGCCCCATGCGGCTGCCAAGCGATCCCTTGACCGTGACCGCATCCCCGCCGCGCACCGCCTTGAGAACGGCGGGCAAAAGCTCCTGCGAAGAGTTTGCCTGGCCGCCACGCTTCTCCTCCGGCAGCGCCGCGTAAAGATGCGCCATCAAGGGACCGGCGCAGAAAACGAGATCTATGTCATTGGAGTCAATAGCGCTTTTTAGCCCTTCGTGATATTGCGGACCGGCGTTGCCAAGCTCCAACATATCGCCCAGCACGGCGATGCGGCGCCTGCATTGCGCCCTTGGGATGCTACCTAGCACGCCCAGCGCCGCCGCCATCGAGGCAGGGTTGGCGTTATAAGTCTCGTCGATAACCAAAACCGCTCCCTCCGGCGTTTCGAACCGCGCGCGCACGCCCCGGCCCTCCGGCGCCTCGAACGAGGCCAGCGCCGCCGCAGCGGCATCAAGGTCCCCACCCATGAGTTTGACTGCGGCAAGTGCAGCGATGGCGTTCAGTGCGAGGTGCCGCCCTGGCACGCCCAGCGTGAACGCAAGTTTCGAGCCAAGAATGCTTGCCGTTACCTTGGAGCCGGCATCGCCCGGCTCAAGGTGCAACAGGTGCGCGCCGCCCTCCGCCGCCTCGCCGAAAGGAACCACCGTGGCGCCATGGCGGCGGGCATGCGCCGCGAGCCTATCGAAGTGCTCGTTGCCCAAGGGTAAGATAGCGGCCCCGCCTTGCTCCAAGCCTTCGAAGATTTCGGCCTTCGCGTCGGCGATATCCGCGGTCGAGTTGAAGAACTCAATGTGGACGGGCGCAACGCAGGTGACGATGGCGATGTGCGGGCGCACGAGGTGCGTCAGCGGCGTGATCTCGCCCGCGTGGTTCATGCCGATCTCGAACACGCCGAAGCGCGTGGCTTTGGGCATACGCGCGAGCGACAGCGGTACGCCCCAGAGATTGTTGTAGGATTTTTCCGAGGCGTGCGTGCGGCCGCTCTTGGCCAGCATGACGCGCAGCATTTCCTTGGTGCCGGTCTTGCCGGCGCTGCCGGTTACGGCCGCGATCCGTGCATCCGGCCGGAGCCGCGCGGCACGGCCCAGCGCATTCAGCGCTTCGAGCGTGTCCGGGACGTGGAACAGGGGGCGGGTTGAGGCGGGGTTGTGGCCGGCTTCGACGATTGCGGCGGATGCCCCCCGCTCGAAGGCGGCCTCGATGAATCTGTGGCCGTCCGCGTTCTCTCCCTTAATCGCGACGAACAAATCGCCCCTCTCAAGCGTGCGGCTGTCGATGGAAACGCCGCTTGCGGTTCCTGCGGCCGGAAGCACGGCTCCGGTTGCGGCGGAAATCTCCTCGAAAGTCCAAAGCAGTTCATCCATTGGCAGCATTCCGTACCGCCGCAAGTGCGCCGGCCACGGCCTCGTGATCGGAAAAAGGAATGACCTCTTTGCCCACAATCTGTCCCGCTTCATGGCCTTTTCCAGCCACGAGCAAAACATCCCCTTGTTTTAATGCGGCCACCGCGGTGGCGATCGCCTCCGCGCGGCTGGCGATCTCGGCGGCGCACGATGCGCGGGCCAGGATCTCGCTGCGGATCGTGGCCGGGTCTTCGCTCCGCGGGTTGTCGTCGGTGACGTAGACAGCATCGGCATAGGACGCGGCGGCCCAGCCCATTTCGGGGCGCTTGCCCTTGTCGCGGTCGCCGCCGCAGCCGAACACCACATGCAGGCGCCCGGTCACGTAAGGGCGCAGCGCCTCCAGCGCCTTCACCAGCGCGTCCGGAGTATGCGCGTAATCCACAAAAACCGGCGCACCTTCGGCCGTCTCGCCGACATATTCGAGGCGGCCCTTGGCACCCTCCAGCTTGGAAAGCGCGGCAAAGACCTCATCCACGCGGGCGCCAAGCCCAAGTGCCAGGCCCGCCGCGACCAGCGCGTTCGAAGCCTGGAACGCGCCCGCGAGCGGCAAATCCACGCTATAGGCTTGGCCATCGCAAGTTAGAAAAAGGCGCTGCTTGAAACCTTGCCGCTCAATCCCCTCAAGCGCGATGCCGTCTCCGCCGTGCCCCACGGTCAAAACGTCGAGCTTGGCGGCGCGCGCGGCTTCAGTTACGGCGTCTGCGCCGGGGCTGTCCACATCGATCACGGCGGGCGCGCCCGGCGCCATCAGCTCCCGGAACAGCCGGAGCTTGGCATTCAAGTAGTGCTCGAAGGTGGGGTGGTAATCGAGGTGGTCGCGCGTGACGTTGGTAAAGGCGCCCGCCGCGATGCGCACGCCGTCGAGCCGGTACTGGTCGAGGCCGTGGCTTGAGGCTTCGAGCGCCAAGTGGGTGACGCCCTCAGCCGCGAGCGCCGCCAGATGCTTATGCAGCGAGACCGGATCGGGGGTTGTGTGCGCGAGCGGGATCTCGCCCTTCGAGGTCACGATGCCGACCGTGCCGAGGCTTGCGGCCTCGAAGCCCGATGCGGCCCAGATCTGGCGCAGGAAGGCGGCAACGGAGGTCTTGCCGTTGGTCCCGGTGACGGCTGCCACCGTTTGGGGCTGTGCGCCGTAGAAGCGGGCGGCGAGCCGCGCCAGGGCCTGCCTTGGCTCGGCGGCCCTCAAAACTGGAACGGAGAGGCTGCCCGCATCCGCATTGGCGCCGGCAAGGATCGCAACGGCGCCGCGCTCGACAGCGCTGGCGGCATAGGCCATGCCATCCACCTTCGTGCCGGGCATCGCCGCAAACAGCATGCCGGGTCCGGCCCGCCTGCTATCTTCTGTAAGGCCAGTAATTTCCTGGGTTAAGGGCTGGCTCCCGCTCTCTATATGCGGGATATCCTGGATCAGATCCGCTAATTTCATTTGGACTCTTCCGGAGGACGGCGCGCTGGGGCGTACGGGAACCCGCCTGTTCATAGGGGGTTGCGGCCGTCTCGTCAAACCGGGGAGCCGGCAGAATATCCAACATCGGTGCAACACGCTTAATGATCGCGCCGGCGGTGGGGGCGGCGTTATAGGCGGCGTCGCTCGCTTTGCCCGGTATTTCGGGCTTGGGCTCGTCGAGCGTCACCAGGACCAGGTAGCGCGGATCGGACACGGGCAGCGCCGCCACGAAGCTGTTCACCACATTGTCGTGGGTATAGTGCCCATCCTTGACCTTGAGCGCGGTTCCGGTCTTGCCGCCGATGTCGAGGCCTTCCACCGCCGCCCTGCGGCCAGTGCCGTGCTGGACCACGAGCCGCATCAGCTCGCGCATCTGGGCGCTGGTCCCGGGCTTGAGCGGCCGCTCCGCCTTGCCCGCATCCGCGCCGTCCGCGAGCAGGAAGGTTGGCTTGATGCGCTCGCCGCCATTCACGACGGCCGCCATCGCCTGGGCGAAGATGATGAGCGGCACCGCGATGCCGTGGCCATAGGCGATGGTCATGGCATTGGAGGGCCGCCATGTGGCCGGGAACATGGGCTTGGGAGCCGTGCCGGCCTCGGTCTCAAGCTTGTCGAACAGGCCGAGCGACTCCAGGAACCGTTGCTGCCGCTCCACGCCCGCGGCTTCGGCGATGCGGGCAGCCCCCGTATTGACAGAGTGTACGAAAATGTCCTCGACCGTCATCGGCTCGCGTGTGGCATGAGGGTCCTTGAGCAGGAAGCGGCCCATCTTTATGGGACCGGTGTCGAAGCGGTCGTAGCGCGTGGCAATGCCGCCATCGAGCGCCATGGCGACGGTGAAAGTCTTGAACACCGAGCCAAGCTCGTAGACATCGGTGACGATGCGGTTGCGGCGGTTCTCGTCCTTGACCTCGCCGCGGCGGTTCGGATCGAAGCCCGGCAGCGACACCGAAGCCAGCACCTCGCCGTTCCTCACATTCATCACGAGCCCCAGCGCCGCCTTCGCCTGATAGTGCTGCATCGAAGCCGTTAGCTCCTCTGCCACGGCGTGCTGAATGCCGATGTCGAGCGACAGCTTGAGATAGGGCCGCCTTTCGAGCGAGGCGGGCGCCAGCTGGCCCATGAGCTTCTGGTCGATGTACCACTCGATGCCGCTCATGCCCTCATTGTCGACATTGGTGATGCCAAGGATCTGCGCGGACTCACCGCCCGCCGGATAGGCGCGCTGAACGGTCGGCAAGATGGTCAGGCCCGGAATGCCGAGCCTGTGCACTGCCGTGGCCTGATTGGGTGTGAGCCCGCGCTTCACCCATTCGAAGCGGTTCGCCTTGTCGTGGAACCGGCGCGACAAGGCACCCTGGTCGAGATCGGGGAAGATCGCGGCAAGCTTCTCCGCCGCCTCGTCGGCATGGGGAATTTCCCTGGGGTTGGCGGCCAGCCAATAGATGCGGATGTCGGTTGCGAGCAGCGTGCCGTTGCGGTCGACGATGTCCGGCAGGCTCTTGGCAAGGCCTGGAGGCGCGCCCGAGGAGGCGAGCATCGCCATATCGCCCGGATATTGGACGTAAATAATTGCGCGGCCCGTGACGGTGGCGAAGCCCGCGAAAAAGCACAGGCTCAACAGCACCTGCGCCACGCGTACGCGCCTTGCCGCGCCCGCGCGTCCGGCAGGGCCGCCGATCCTTTGCAATACCGCCGCGAGCGTACGCATGGTCATTACCGCGACGCGGTAGCCCCGGCTGGCGCCGACGCCTTGTCGATCAGGGCGGCAATGCCGTCCTTGGAGCGGCTTTTCGCCTGGCGGACACTTTCGCTATCGGCGACTATGGCCTTCCACGGCACAAGCTGCGCGGGCACGATGGGCTCAAGCTTCAGCTCCGCGCGGGCCATGTCCTCGATGCGCTCCGGGCGCTCAAGATAGCCAGCCTCGGCGCGCATCAGGGCAAGAAAATCGCTCTCGTCCTGAAGCTCGCTCAAGAGCGCTTGCGCGCGGGTTTCTAGCTGGCGCGTTTTGAATTTCAAGTCATAGGTGTACAGCAGCAGGCCTGCGAGGCAGCCGAAGGCCAAAAGACACAGCGTACGCATCACGGCTCATCCCGGTTACATACCAACGGCTGGATATTGCACCGATGGATGTAAATTTTCTATTGGGGCGGCTGATAAAAAGTGGGGATTTCGCGGGGACAGGGCGCGCTCAAGCCCTCCCAGGTGGCGGTTCTGCTTGTTCGCGGTACCGGCGCATTCCAGTTTCATGGTGTGGCAAATGTGAAGGCTTTTCCTGAAGATAATGCCTATCTGTCAATGCCCGCTTGGCAGCCGGTAGCTAAGGTCGCGATGGGTCGCAATGAGACATTCAAGAAACTGGAACCAAATGGTAAACTATTTCGATAAGCGGAAATCGAGTTGCCGCTCCCCGGCCACGCGTCGATAGCGTGGAATATTCAGCACAAAACGATGCACCTGCCCCCATCCGGCCAAAGCAGGGGGGCACGCGTTGCGTTACATCACCGCGGCCTTTTCGTATTCGGAACATACCGCAGGCTGCGGGGAGAGTGACTACGCCTTCAGCCACTTCGCCAGATCTTCCGCCCGTGGCAGTCCGCCCGCGTGCACAACCTTGCCGTCGATGACGATACCCGGCGTCGAGGCGATGCCGTAACTCGCAATCGCCGCGTAATCGGTCACCTTTTCGATCGTCACGGGGATGCCCGCCTTTTCCGCCTCAGCCTTCACCATCTCGGCAGTCTTGGTGCAGCGCGCGCAGCCTGGGCCAAGAACTTTCACGTCTTTCATGGATTTTCTCCGTTAGGGTTAGTTGACGAGGGCATTGAACAAGAAGCCAGCCCCAAGCTTGATGGCCAGCACAGACGGCCCATCCTCAGAACATCACGGCCTGCTCCGTCTCGCGCATCGGCCGATAATCCAGTGTCCAGCCTTTGCGATCTGCAAGTGGCTTGAATGCCCAGCGGTAAGAGAGGCTTGCCTTGACATCGGCCTTGCCGCTTACGCCGTCCGGCAAGGCAAAACGGAATTCAGCGGTATCTGGCGCAAAGGGCTTCAAGGCAGTGTCAAACAGGATCGAGTCCGCCGCGAATCCTCCCACGCCAATTTTCTTCCTGCCATCGGGCATCGTCGCGGATTGATAGACCTTGGCATACATCTTGCCTGGCAATCCGGCCCAATCCAGCGCGTCGCGCACACCGGTCTGCGGATTTCCTGTTCCCGCCAGAGGCGGCAGCAAGCCTGCGGGATCGCCCGCATATTTCAAATTTATGCCGCCAGGGCCGATTGCATCCACTTTGAGAACGATATTGCGGATGGGGCCAAATCCGGGCACCTTGTGCCCAGCGCCAATATTTTCAACTCTGGCCGTAACCACCAAAGTCCGGCCCTCAAACTCTGCCTGGAGCTTAAGATCCAGCGCCTTCCGCAACAATTCCGGATCGCTTGCACCTATGAAGTTGTGCATCCGCACCCCCTCACGCAGGGGGCCGCCAACCGCGAGATTAACTCTCTCCTTGTGCAAGGGCATATGACAGCTTTGGCAGGTGTCGTGCGTTTTGCCGCTATCGTATGCCTCTTTCCAGTCCGCATAAGTAGAAATGGAAAGGAGCTTTTCCTGATTAAGGTGGCAGACCGCGCATAAACGGCTATCCCGATGCAGCGGGCTGAACGCGGCCGGATGCGCAGGCGAATGCGCATCCGCGAAGGGGCCGTGTTTGGCACCAGTTGTATCCTGCGTTACCGTATCGAACAGGCGCGTTTTGTAGCGGCCATCCGGCTCTTGTTTGATGTCCGCACGTTCGATCGTGTGGCAGAAATTGCACGAAATGCCGTCGTCCAGGTGGTCTTTGATCGCCCTGCCCAGGTCGACCTCTTCACCTTGACGGTGCTTGTCCAGCGTAAGCTGAGGGACATGGCAATCCGCGCAGTCACCCGTTGCGCCGTGGGCAAAGGGCTGAAAGCCGAGGCCATCCTTTTCCCCTTTGCCATTCGTTCCTGTATAAAATTGATAGACGTGAGGATTGGCGAGATCCTTGCCCATGGCCGACGATTTCCACTCCTGATAGATGCGGGTATGGCAGCTTCCGCAATATTGAGGACTCGTGGGGGAGGCAAATTCTGCCCCGGCGGATGCGGCACCAAAAACCGCAAGGCCGAGGATTGCGAGGAACGCGCAATGTCCGCTGGCTTTTGATCGATAGACTTTCATAGCGCACTACCAATTGCCGCCATCTTGAACGATGACGCCAGCAGGAGCCTTTGCCCGAACCGGATGAGCCGCCGGCGCTGGAATGATTGAGGCCCAACGTTCGGAATATCCTGGCAGCGGGACAAAAGCCCGTGAGCAGATTCCGGCCGGCAAAGGCTGCTTGCCATTCTATCGATGGTCATTCGTTGTTTTCCCCATAATCAAGCGCCTAGCCACTTGGCCAAATCTTCCGCTTTTGGCAGCCCGCCCGCGTGCACAACCTTGCCGTCGATGACGATGCCGGGCGTCGAGGCAATACCTAACCTGCAATCGCCGCGTAATCGGTCACCTTTTCGACGGTCACGGGGATACCCGCTTTTTCCGCCTCCGCCTTCACCATCTCGGCAGTCTTGGTGCAGCGCGCGCAGCCTGGGCCAAGGACTTTCACGTCTTTCATGGGATTTCTCCGCGAGGTTAGGGCTCGATGCGAAATAATCGAGCCCTTAACTAAAGAGAGCGTTGAACAGGAAGCCAACTGCAAGGATGCCCGCACCAACCACGCCAATGAACACCGCAATCAGGCGGAGCGTCAGGACCTTGCGCAGGATGATCATCTCGGGCAGCGACAGGGCGATGACCGACATCATGAAGGCCAGCACGGTGCCTAGCGCGGCGCCCTTGCCGATGAGCGCCTCGACGACGGGGATGATACCCGCCGCGTTGGAGTACATCGGGATGCCGATGACAACGGCAGCAGGCACCGACCACCACGCATCGCGCCCCATGATCGAAGCCAAGAGTTCGGCGGGTGCGTAACCATGGATCAGCGCGCCAGCGGCGATGCCCGCCAGCATCCACGGCCACACCCGCCCCACGATGTCGCGCACGGATTCGAGGCCCGCTTCGATGCGATCCACCGTGTCAAGCGTAGCGGCTGGGATCTCGACGGCGCCAGCGCGGACATTGCGCACCCAATCCTCAAGCCAGTGCTCCAGATGCAGCCGCCCGATCACCCATCCCGCGACGATGGCGACGGCAAGCCCGAAAAACAGGTAGGTCAACGCCACCTTCCAGCCCAAAAGACCAAACAGCAGCCCCAGCGCCACCTCGTTGACCATCGGAGCCGCGATCAGGAAGGAGAAGGTGACGCCCAGAGGCACGCCCGCGCTGACGAAGCCGATGAATAGCGGCACGGCCGAGCATGAGCAGAACGGCGTAACGATGCCGAGGCAGGCGGCCAGCACGTTACCAATCCCCTCGCGTTTGCCCGCTAGCAGGGAGCGGGTACGCTCCGGCGAAAAGAAGCTGCGCACGATACCCATGGCGAACACAACGAGCGTGAGCAGCAGGAGCACTTTCGGCGCGTCATAAAGGAAGAAGGCGACGGACTCGCCCATGCGGCTGTGTTGCTCGACCGGTAGCACCGATACCGCCCATTGCGAAAACGGAAGAAGCTGGCTGTATAGCCCGGCCCAGATCGCAAGAGCCGCAAACGTGCCTGCGAGCCACAGGGCAGTGCCCGCCTGGACTCCACGGGCTCGCCGCAATGCCTGTTGCAGGCTCATGCTGCTTTCCTTTCGTGGAAGCTGGCCAGCGCTAGCGCCGCTTCGAGCAGCGCCGTAACAGCGGCGGGCAGATCGGGCGCGCGGCGGTAGCGCACCCACTGAGCATCGCGCCGGTCCACCACAAGCCCAGCATTTTTCAGCACGCCCATGTGGCGCGACATACGCGACTGAGTGACGCCGAGTTCGCGCATCAGTTCGCAGACGCAGTGCTCGCGTCCGTCCCGCAACATCCAAATGGCGGCGAGCCTAGTTGGCTCAGCGAGAGCGGAGAGAATTTCAACTGGGGGCTTCATAGCCCATATATGCGCTCATGCGCATATGCGGTCAAGAGCGAAAACCTGGCGTCGCGGGGGCGATGCAATCCTTCACGGCCTAATTCCCCGCCTAAGGCAGAGATCGTCAGCGGGGCGCATCCACGAGTCAAAAATCTGGAGCGTGGCGAAGATTTCACCTTCAGCAACACCGCTTGGCGCTGCGGGCGGCTTAAGAAATCGTTCGTTTCGTGTAAGCGTCTGGCATGGTTAACATGCTTATAGTAAACAGCGCCGCTTCATATCTTTTCCAACCGTATTTTTGCGGATTTTTCCCTGCTTTTGCCCGTTTTCTACGTCTCCAGAATCCCGTTAAATAGGATCGCAACTTGTGTGTTAACCACAAAACGGTGCATTCTTCACGGGAAGACGGCAAACACCCATAGATAAAACTCAAGCCACATCAATAACTTAGACCGCCCTTAAGAATTCCGGAACAATTTTCGTCTATTCTTTGCTCCATGGACAAACCGGGCTTGGGGCAAGGCTCCAGCCGGAAAACGGGCAAAGCAGGGTTAACAACCCGTTCGCAAGAGGGCCGCCTTGTAAGCCGGCTGCAAGCAACCGCGGCTAGGGCCGCTCCTGCCGCAAGCCCGCCATGGGCGGGGGCGTTTGGGTGAACGGGGTGTCCGATGAGGAATTCGAAGGCCGATTTCGAGGAACTGCTCGCTAGCGGGGAGTACTACGTGCACCAGAAGAAGCATGGCCGGAATCTGGACGGCGCCGCCTTGAAGCGCGAGGACGGCCTTTCCGCTGAGATCTCGGACTTATCGGCGCGGAAACACCCGGATGCCGGGTCACATCTTTCTTGAGTTTTTGACCGATGGCTTCCTTGAGGAGGTTGGAACGGGCGGCGGTTTGACGCAACTCCCGCGTAAGCCCTTGTACCATCAAGCGGACATAATGGCGCGCGAAAGAGCTTGGGCTTCAATCCTGGCACGGAGGAAACATGGCCCGGGGCGTTCTACGTATCTTCAAAGTCCGCGAAAGCGGCAATGTCGAGTTCTGGATTTCGAACCTCTTCATCATGGCTTCGACGATCATTGGCGTCTATCTGGCGGCACAGGCCGGCTTCACGACCGCCATGCAATTCGAGATCGCCCGGAGCGACCGCGACGGCTATTACATGCGCCGCGTGCTGCTCGATGAGGTGAAAGACAACCTTGCCTCCGCCGACGAGTGGAGCAACTCAATGGAAAAGGCACTCCGTAACCGCATTTCGGCAGACTATTTCCTGCCCACCGACACCTGGGTTGAATACTGGTCCGACAAGAATGGCTGGTCGAACTCCAATATCAAGCCGGACGAGGTTAAAATGAAGACGTTCGTCTGGGAGACCATGAAGCAGCAGACCGCCACCTTTCAGCTTGCACCCGAGCTCCTTTCCGCCGTGCGCCGCTACTACGATAACATGGACGGGAACATGAAGGATGTTCTGGGCCATGGCCCGAAGGCAGGGCTGGCGGCGAAGGCCATCGTAGAAGACACCAAGCGCATGCGCGAGGAGACGCTGCCAGCCTTTACCAAGGACATCGCCGAACTGCACCAGCGTCTTACCGCGATGGGCGTGCCAATAAAATAGCGCCGCGCCCCCACAAGTTCCCGGCATTGAACTGCGGAGTTTGGACGCCAGATCCCGCTCGATGCGGGGGCGGGCTGAGCAGCCCCCAATGCCGGACAGCCCCTCCGGCGTTGTTCGCTCGCCGCTGCTTGGCGAGCATACGGCTGAGATCCTGCGCGACGTGCTTGGCTTCAGCGAGGACGAAATTGCGCAGATCGGGCGCGGTAGGTGCGGGGATAAAGAATTTGTGATCGGCAAACATCGCTGTTCCCCTCGCCCTATGGGAGGGACGGTGTTGCGCGCTCCGAGCACTATTCAGGCGGCCCTTCTCCCATAGGGAGGGACATGACGAGGGGTAACGCCCTATCCACATGGCCAATCCTTCAGCCGCTATAACCATTGGAAGGGTTGCGGCCTGGGCAACTCCTGGAATAGGACTTAATTCAAAAATTTTGATCCAGGCATCGGGAAAAGCTGCGGCTCTCCAGCGGAGAGAGTTGGCTCGCATGCTCTGCAAACTTCTAACTGGGTGCAACGTATGCAAGGCCGTCCAAAATTCCGCGCTGCCCTCCTAGCCCGCATTTCTTACAGTCTGCGCGCGCCCTTGCTTGATCTTTGTTCCATCAGGCCTCTTTCGATCCTCGCCGATACGCGCGGTATCGGCTCCGGTCTCAAAAGTCCTCCTGAAACAAATCTCCGCGCAATCGTCGCGCGATCTTGTGAGAAACGCGGGCTGGCCCTGGGGCTTATGGCGCTAGGCTTGGCCGCTTGCAGCCAGCAGCCGGCGCAAACGCCCGCTGCCCCTCCTCCGCCCGCCGTCTCGGTGGCAAACCCGCTCGAAAAAGAGGTTATCGAGTGGGACGAATACACCGGCCGGTTTGACGCCGTGGAGACGGTCGAGGTGCGCGCCCGCATTTCAGGCTTCCTGAACGACGTCAAGTTCACCGACGGCGCGATGGTGAAGAAGGGCGACCTCCTGTTCGAGATCGACCCGCGCCCGTACCAAAGTATCCTCGACCGCGGCCGCGCCGCCTTGCAGGGTGCCAAGGTTCACCTTGAATTCGCCGAAAAGGACCTTGACCGCGCCAAGCCTCTGCTTACAAGCTCGACCATCTCCCCGCAGGTTTTCGACCAGCGTACCCAGGCCGTGCGCACGGCCGAGACGAACGTGCTTTCGGCCGAGGCGAATGTCCGCGCGGCCCAGCTCGATGTGGAGTTCACGCACATCGCCGCGCCCATCACTGGCCGCATCGGCCGCAAACTTGTCAGCGAAGGCAACTACCTGACCGGCGGCTCGGGCAGCGGCACACTTCTCACCACCATCGTCTCCACCGATCCGGTCTACTTCTATTTCGATGTGAGCGAGAGCGAGTTCCTGAAATATCAGCGCTTCGGTTCGGCCATGACGCAGCCGGGCGCGCAGGTCTCGGAAGTGCCAGTGGAACTGGCGCTTCAGAACGAGGCAGGCTTTCCGCACAAGGGCCGGATGAGCTTCATCGACAACCGCATCGACCAGAGCACCGGCTCGCTCAGGGTGCGGGCCGTGTTCGACAACCCGCACCAGAAGTTTCAGCCGGGCCTGTTCGCGCGCATCCGCTTGGCCGGAAGCGGCAAGTACAAGGCCATTCTACTGCCCGACCAGGCGGTGGCGGCGGATCAGTCGAACCGCTTCGTGTTCGTGGTGGCTAACGACGGCACGGTGAGCGCCAAGGCGGTGGAGCTTGGGCCGATGATCGACGGACTGAGAGTGATCCACAAGGGCGTCAGTCCAACCGATACTGTGATCGTGAACGGATTGCAGCGCGCTCGCTCCGGCATCAAGGTCAAGCCCGAAAAGATAGCCATCGCCCAAGCTCAACAGGCGGCGATGCAATGAAGTTCAGCCATACATTCATTCGGCGGCCGATTTTTGCGTCCGTCATTGCGATTTTCATCGTGATCGTGGGCTGGCTGGCCTATGGCCGCCTTCCCGTCGCGCAGTTTCCCGAGGTGGCGCCGCCTACCGTGACCGTCTCCGCGTCCTATCCCGGCGCCAACGCGCAAATCGTGGCCGACACCGTCGCGACGCCCATCGAGCAGGAAATCAACGGCGTCGAAAACATGATGTACATGTCGTCGCAATCGACGGCAGACGGCAATGTGCAAATCACCGTGACCTTCGAGCTTGGCACCAATCTCGACCAGGCGCAGGTGCTGGTGCAGAACCGCGTGGCGATTGCGACGCCGCGCCTGCCGCCCGAGGTGCGCGCGACCGGTGTCGTGGTCAAGAAGATGACGCCCGACATCCTCATGGTCGTGCACATGATTTCGCCGGATAACAGCTACGACCAGCTTTATCTGTCGAACTTCGCGCTCCTGCAGATCCGCGACGTGCTGGCCCGCGTGAAGGGCGCCGGCGAGGTCCGGCTGTTCGGCGTGCGCGAATATTCCATGCGGGCCTGGCTCGACCCGGCCAAGATTTCCTCGCTCGGCATGACCGCGACCGAGGTGGTGAGCGCGCTCCAGCAGCAGAATATCCAGGTGGCGGGCGGGGCGCTCGGTCGAGCCGCCGGTTTCAAGCCTCAATCATTCCAAACAGCCTTGCAGTTGCGCGGCAGGCTCGCAAAGCCGGAGGAGTTCGGTGAGATCGTGGTGAAGACCGGCGAGGATGGCCGGTTCACGCGGCTGCGGGACGTCGCGCGCGTCGAGCTTGGCGCGCTCGATTATATCACCAGCGGCTATCTCGACGGCAAACCCGCCGTCGTTGTTGTGGTGTTCGCAATTGCCCGGCACCAATGCGCTCGAAGTGGCGAATAACGGTCAAGAGCACGATGGCGGGAGCTAGCCAAGGGCTTCCCCAAGGGCATCGAATACAAGATCATCTATAATCCGACCGATTTCATCCAGACTCCATCGACGAGTTGATCAAGGACCATCTTCGAGGCCGTCGGGCTGGTGGTGATCGTGGTGCTGGTGTTCCTGCAAACCTGGCGCGCCACCATCATTCCAGTCGTGGCCATTCCGGTCTCGCTGATCGGGACGTTCTTCGTGATGTCCCTGTTCGGCTTCTCGATCAACAATCTGAGCTTGTTCGGGCTCGGTGCTGGCGGTCGGCATCGTGGTCGACGACGCCATCGTGGTGGTCGAGAATGTGGAGCGGAAGATCGAGCACGGCTACAGCCCAAGGACGCGGCTTTCTCCACCATGAACGAGGTGGGCGTCGCGCTGATTTCCATCGCGCTGGTACTCTGCGCGGTTTTCGTCCCACGGCGTTCCTGCACGGCATCACCGGCCAGTTTTACCGGCAATTCGCACTCACCATCGCGGTGGCGACCCTCATTTCCGCCTTCAACTCGCTGACGCTGAGCCCCGCGCTGTGCGCCATTGTGCTCCAATCCCGGGCGGAGAAAGAACGCAAGCCGCGCATTGACCTGTCCTCTCACTGAATGGTTCTTCGCGGGCTTCAACGCTATTTTCGCTGCGCTGGAATGGGGTTATGCGGTGCTGGTCGGCCGGATAATCCGCGTAACGCCGCTTATGCTGACCCTCTATGCCGGGCTGATCGGGCTCGCGGGCTATATGTTCGTGACCATGCCGCAGGGATTCGTGCCGCAGCAGGATCAGGGCTATCTCATCCTGTCCTTCAGCCTGCCGCCGGGTTCCTCGCTGTCCCGCACCAGCGAGGTTATCCGAAAAGCCCAGAATATCGTGCTTTCAACCCCTGGTTTCGCGCATACCGCAGCCTTCGCCGGTTTCTCGGGCGCCACGCGCACCAATGCGCCGGATGCAGGCGCCATCTTTGCGGTTGAGAAGCCGTTTGAGGAACGTGTCAAACAGGGGCTCACCTCGCGGAAGCTCGTGAGCGACCTGCGGGCGAGGCTCGGCGAGATCAAGGACGCCAACATTTTCGTGATCGCGCCGCCGACCTTGCGCGGCATCGGTATCGGCGGCGGCTTCTCCATGTATATCGAGGACCGGCGCGGGCGAGGCTTGCAGACACTCACCCAGTCGGCGCACGAGCTGATGGCGGCGGCGAACAAGACGCAAGGGTTGCAGTCCGTATTCACGACCTTCACCGCCAACACGCCGCAGGTTTACGTGGATGTCGACCGGGTCCGCGCGCAAATGCTCGACGTGCCGCTGGCGAACGTCTTCGAGACGCTGCGCATCTATCTGGGATCGGCTTACGTGAACGATTTCAATGCCTTCGGCCGTACCTACCGGGTGACGGCGCAGGCCGATGCACCCTATCGGCTGGACAAGGCGGCGATTGCGCGGCTCAAGGCGCGCAGCACAACCGGCGCCATCGTTCCCTTGGGCTCGCTCGTCACCTTCCGTGACATAACGGGCCCGCAGCGCATGCCGCGCTATAACCTCTATCCCGCCGTCGAGATGCAGGGCTCGACTGCGCCAGGCGTCAGTTCCGGCCAGGGCATCGAGCTGATGAGGGAGCTTGCCGGGCGCGTTCTGCCGGAGGGCCTCGCCTACGAATGGACGGATATGTCCTACCAGGAGACGCACCAGGGCACGCCCGCTATCATCATTTTCGCCTTGGCGGTGCTGTTTGTTTATCTGGCCTTGGCCGCGCAGTACGAGAGCTGGACGCTACCCATCGCAATCATCCTGATTGTGCCGATGTGTCTGCTCTCGGCGATCCTTGGCGTGTGGTCGCACGGAGCCGACGTGAACATTTTGACGCAAATCGGCTTCGTCGTGCTCGTCGGCCTCGCCGCCAAGAACGCAATCCTGATCGTGGAGTTTGCCATCCAGCTCGAAGAGCACGGCCGCAACCGCTTCGAGGCGGCGGTCGAGGCCTGCCAATTGCGCCTGCGCCCGATCCTCATGACCTCCTTCGCCTTCACGCTGGGCGTCGTGCCTCTCTATATCGCGACGGGCGCGGGCTCGGAAATGCGGGTGGCGCTTGGAACCGCCGTGTTCTACGGCATGCTCGGCGTTACCTTGTTCGGGCTGATCTTCACGCCGGTGTTCTATGTCGTGATCCGCGGCATTTTCGGAGGCAAGGTAACGAGGCATCCCGCCATCGAGGAAACCGGAACGGAACCGTTCGCGCCTGGGGAATAGGCAAGCCCCGCGGAAGGCATTGGCATTATTGCGAAATGCACGTCGCGCATCCTTTGACTAATATCAAAGGGAAGAGCAGCCCGCCCCGGAGGCCCATAACCCGGCGCGGGCGGGAGGTGCCATGACGATCGACATTCTCAATCGCGATGCACGTGAAGTGAAAGGGCGGTCCTCCGCCTATCGCGACAACGTTCTGCCGGACCTCGCGGCGTGGAGCGGGCGCGGCGAGCGCTGCGCCCTGGTGACGCTCGTCGGCGTGGACGGAAATGCGCCGCGCGCGGAGGGCGCGCAAATGGCGGTGTCCGAGAGCGGCGAGTGGGCCGGCTACATCTCCGGCGGCTGCCTGGAGCAGGCCATAGCGCTTGAGGCCCAGCAAGCCATCAAGGCTGGCAAGCCCCGGCTCCTGCGCTACGGCAAGGGCTCGCCCTATTTCGACATCCAGCTTCCCTGCGGCAGCGGCCTTGACGTTCTGGTCGAGCCGTTCGAGAACGAGGGGCTCATCCAAGACATGCGCGGCCGGATGGAGCGCCGCGAGCCCTTCGCACTCAGGATCGATCTCGAGAACGGCGCTGTCAGCATCGAAGCCGCGTCTGCGGAGGGCGAGAATCGCGATCCCATCCCGAAGGCAAGGGCTTCGTCCGTGTCTATACGCCCCCTTTGCGCTGCCTCATCGCCGGCTCAAGCCCCATCGCGGTGAAGCTCGCCGAGCTTTCGGCCAGCGCAGGCTTCGAGACGCATTTCTACGCCCCCGGCGTGGACAACCTACCCGCCTTGCCCGCCGAGGTCCGCACTCACCAGTTGCTGCCCAGCACCAAGTTCCCTGCCGACCGCTGGACGGCCGCCGTACTCGCCTTCCACGACCACGAGAAGGAGCTGCCGGTGTTCTCCGGCTTGCTACGGGGGCCCTGCTTCTTCATCTCCGCCATCGGCAGCCGGAAGGCGCACGCAGCAAGGCGGATCGCATTGGAAAGTGCGGGCTTCTCGCAAGCCGAGATCGCCCGCATCCAAAGCCCGGCAGGGCTTATTCCAGAGTTGAAATCCGCGCCGCTGGTGGCCGTCTCGATCCTGGCGCAGGTCGTCGCGGCCGCACGCGAGCGGCGCATTGTGATTTAGCCTATCCCGGCTTCGCCAATTCGACCGGCTCCGGGCTGTGGAAAGCAGCCTTTTCAGGAAAAGGCCCTTAAAATTTGCGCCGCGATCTACAGAAACGGCTGCGGTGCAGACCTGCCCCGTTGCGCGCGGAGTAGTTTTCTGACTTACTTGCCCGCACGTTTTTGCGGGCGAAGAAGCGAATCAAGGATCGCAAAGAGCACCACTACTGGAGCGCGGTTGAGAACCGCCGGGTGAGCGGCGGCAAGACCATCCAGCGGCAACTGGCAGCTCTGCCAATGGCGCCGGCCGCCAGATCGGAGAGCTGCTTGGTGGTTTCGGGGGCCGTTGGCCTCTTGCAAGTCCGCGAACGTCTGCTGGGACAAGCTCGCGGAAGGGAGGAACAGAGGAGTCTTTGCGCGACTTGAGACGCGCCATACAAAGGACTATGTGCAGCACCCCTGTGTAGCAGTCGGGTGCCATAAAGCCCTTCTAAACCAAAGACTTGAATGAGATCAAGCGCTTAGATTTTGATGGTGCCCAGAAGAGGACTTCGAACCTCCACGCCTTGCAGCGCTAGTACCTGAAACTAGTGCGTCTACCAATTCCGCCATCTGGGCAGGCGCAACAGAGGTAAATCCCGCCGCGGCCTTTGTCAATTGACGCGCGGCTGTTTTGCGCAGGTCGCAGCGCAAATTTCCAACGTAACGGTCATCGCAGCCTTTCGCCCGCCCATAGAGGCGGGCATGCGTGCAGCTGACCTCTGCTGCTAGTCAGGCGGCTTGTGTCCTTCCGGCATTCAGGCTGCTTCCTCGCCATCCCCTCCATAAGCGTTGTCGCGGGCGGGATAATCCACTTCCACGATATAGGGGCCGCCCCCCTGGTTCGGCCGCGACGAGAACAGCACAAAGCGGTTCACCTCGAAAGGCGCGGTGGCGAAGCCGCCGTAGCGCGCAAGATATTCCGCGGCGGCGAAGGGGCTTACGTTGCGCAGCCGTGCCAGCGTAATATGCGGCACGAAATTGCGCGTCTCTGGCGGGAGCCCGGCAAGGCGGGCGGCACGCTCATGTCCCTTCTGCAAAGTTTGCAGTGCCGGTGAGGGTTTGACGCCTGCCCAGATCGCACGCGGCTTGTTTCCCCCGAAGCTCCCGAGGCCGGACAGCTCGATCTCGAAGCTGTCGAAGCTCACGCTGGCCAGCGCATCGGCGAACTGGTTCGCCTCCACGTCCGAAATGTCGCCAACGAAGCGCATGGTGATGTGATAATTGTCCGGATCGATCCAATGGGCGCCTGAAAGGCCGGCCCGCAACATGGATAAGCGCTCGACAACGTCTTCCGGCAGCTCGATCCCAGTGAACAGTCTAGGCATGGTCTCACCTCCTAAAGAGTTGGGGGTGGCAACTGTGCAGGCAGCCGTACCTGCCTTGAATAATAGGGTCGGAGCCTTTCCCGCATTATTCAAGTTAAAAATCGCAAAGCCTGGGTCAAGGTTTCTCCACCTCCACCGGATCCATTGTTAATATCCGGATTTATAACGAATAAATCCAATCCGCGGCCGGAGGCGCCCCGCATGTGCGTCTATGGCGCGGGCCGCTCATCCCCACAATTCATGACCGAAGGGCAGGATTTCGCTACCTTCGTAGGTGAGTCCAGGCTCACGGTCGCGAGCGAGAAGCAGGGGGCCGTCGAGATCGGTGAAATCGGCGCGTGAGGCGACGAGGAGCGCCGGGGCCATGGCAAGCGAGGTGCCGACCATGCAGCCAGCCATGACAGTCAGCCCGTACCGCCGTGCCTCTGCCAAAAGGGCCAGTGCGGCCGTAAGCCCCCCGGCTTTGTCGAGCTTGATGTTGATCGCCTGGTAGAGCCGCGCCACGGCGGAAATATCCGCTGCGGTGTGCAGGCTTTCGTCCGCACAGACCATGATGCCGCGCCGGGCCGCGCCCAGGCTGGCCAGAATGCCGTCTTTGCCGGCGGGCAGCGGCTGCTCGATCAGTTCGACCCTCGCGGCCTTGCAAGCGGCGAAATTAGCTTCGATTGAGGCTTCGTTCCAGCCTTCGTTGGCATCGGCGATCAGCCTGGATTTGGGCGCGCCGCGCCGCACCGCCGCGATGCGTTCCAGGTCGCCGGCTGCGCCCAGTTTTACCTTGAGGAGCGGCCGGTCCGCCGCCTTCCGCGCCGCGGCCTCCATGAATTCGGGCGTATCGAGGCTCAGCGTGTATGCTGTCACCACGCCGCGCGGCTCGGGTAGCCCGGCAAGCGTCCATGCGCGCTTGCCGGCGCGCTTCGCTTCCAGATCCCAAAGCGAGCAATCGAGTGCGTTGCGTGCGGCGCCCGGCGGCAGAAAGGTTAGGAGATCCTGGCGGGTGGCTCCGCGCGAGATGGCCTCGGCCAGAGCCTGGATCTGGGCTGCCACGCCATCCACGGTTTCGCCGTAACGCGCGTAAGGCACGCACTCGCCGCGCCCTGTAACATCTCCCTCTTCGATTGCCGCCACGGCAACGTGCGCCTCCGTGCGGCTGCCGCGCGAGATCGTGAACGTGCCTGCGATTGGGAAGCATTCAACGCTGACTTTGAGCTGCCGCATGTGTCAGCGCGCCACGCTGGGCAGGGTGGCAGGGAAATCCGCCGCGATGCGATCCACGATGCTAGCCATTCCGAAACGCATGGGATCGGAGGCGGGCAGCATATGATCGTCCTCCAGGCGTTTCAGGTAGTCCAGCGCGGCCTTCTCTTCCAGTGCGGCGGTGTTGACCGAGATGCCAACCGGGCGGATGCCGGGATTGGTAACTGCGCCGCACCGGATCGTCAAATCGATCAACGCCTCAATCGGCGGCGGGGGATGCGAAACGCCGCGCATGGTCTGACGGGTCGGCTCGTGGCACACGACGAACGCGTCCGGCTGCGAGCCGTGCATCAGGCCCAGCGTTACGCCGGCGAAAGAGGGATGGAACAAGGTGCCCTGCCCCTCGATCACGTCCCAATGGCAGGGGCTCGCTGCGGGGGAAATCCATTCGGCGGCGCCGGAGATGAAGTCGGCGACCACCGCGTCGATGGCGACGCCGCGGCCGGAGATGAAAATCCCCGTCTGCCCGGTCGCCCTGAAATCGGCGTCGAAGCCGCGCGCGCGCATCTCACGCTCAAGCGCCAGTGCGGTGTATTTCTTGCCAACCGAGCAGTCGGTGCCAACGGTCAGCAGCCGCATTCCTGGCCGTTTGGTGCCTTTCCCGGTCTCGAAATGCCGGTCCGAGTGCCGTACGTCCCAAAGCTGGCGGCCGTGGCGTTGCGCCGCCGTGGCGATTTCGGGCTTCGAGCCAAGCCGTGTGTGAAGCCCGCTGGCCACGTCGAGCCCAGCCTCGATAGCCTCGACGATTGTGGCGGTCCAGGCATCGGGCAGGAAGCCGCCGGCATTGACCACACCCACGATCAGGGTTTGCGCACCCTGAGCCGCGGCTTCCTGGATGGTTAAATCCGGAATACCGAGACCGGCCTTGCAACCTGGCAGCCGGAGTTGGCCCAGGCACCATTCGCGCCGCCAATCCACAATGCCCTGGCCGGTTTTCGCGGCGAGCCGATCGGGAACGTCTCCGAGAAAAATCAAATAGGGGATGCGGATCTGCATGGGCTGCTCCGGTCTTGCCAGGAAAATATCGGGAGGCAGCGGCTTCTCTCCAAGGTACAGGACTCTATTAGGCTATAAAATGGCGGGCTGCCGCACGGAAAACAGCAAGGAATGGCAATGGTTGCGAGCGCTTTGATTCCTATCAATGCGGGCTGGGCGGCTCAGCTCATATCCTGTTGCGTCCATCGAAGAGGTTCGCCATGGCTCTCGAATCCCTTAAGGCTGAGATCGGCATGATCCTGGAGATGTTCTCGAACCCGCCTTATGACCGCTACGAGCTTTACATACAGCTCAAGGAAAAGCTCGCCGAAATGCGGGTGTTCGGCATGACGCCGCCAGACGATCTCTTGGAGTTCGAAGCGGTGCTCGATCGGGAGTTTGCCGCGAAACAGCCCAAGGCGCCTAAGCCGGGCAAGTAGGTGCTCTCCCTTACGGCCCGGCAGCGGCGGCCAGCCAGTCGCGGGTGCGCCGCCCGGGCTCGGGGTGTGCGACGACGTCGGTTACAACCGCAATGCTGTCCGCGCCCGCCTCGAACACGGCCGGAGCGCGCTCCAGCGTTATGCCGCCGATGGCAACCAGCGGGCGTTTGGCGAGCGCCTTCCATTCGGTGAGGCGTTGCAACCCTTGCGGCGCCCAGGGCATGATTTTTAACTTCGTTTCGTAAATCGGGCCGAGCGCCACGTAATCGGGGTCTTCGTGCAGTGCACGGTCCAGCTCCTCATGGCTATGGGTCGAGATGCCGAGCTTCATCCCCGCACGGCGGATAGCCGCCGTGTCGGCAGTATCGAGATCGCCCTGGCCGAGATGGACGAAGCCCGCGCCGCAATCGATGGCCTCGCGCCAGTAATCGTTAACAACCAGCTCGCAGCCGGAGGCACGGCACGCGGCGAGCGAGCGAGCAATTGCGGCCGGAATAGCCGCGGTGGGCACATCTTTCATGCGCAACTGGATAAGCTTGACGCCAAGGCGGGCGAGGCGCTCAACCCATTCCGCATCCGGAACGATGGGATAAAACCTGGCAAGCATGGCCGCTAATCCCTGAAAGCCAGCCCGGCGACCGGGGTGGATGGGCTCGCCATGTCGCGCGGAGGCATAAGCCCGGCCCGGTAGGCCAGACGGCCCGCCTCGATTGCCTGCGCGAATGCCGACGCCATCGCCACCGGGTCGCTGGCCTTGGCCACTGCCGTGTTGAGGAGCACGCCATCGTAGCCCATCTCCATCGCCTGTGCGGCGTGAGACGGCGCGCCAATGCCCGCGTCGACGATCAGCGGCGTATCCGGGAAATAGGCGCGCAGGCTGCGAAGCGCATAAGGGTTCATAAGGCCACGCGCCGTGCCGATTGGCGCGGCCCAGGGCATGAGAAGCTGGCAGCCCGCGCCCAGCAGGCGCTCAACCACGCTCAAATCCTCGGTGCAATAGGGAAAGACCTTGAAGCCGTCGCGGCTTAGCACGCCCGCCGCCTCAACGAGCCCGAACACGTCGGGCTGGAGCGTGTCGTCGTTGGCGATCACCTCAAGCTTAACCCAATCCGTCTCGAACAGTTCCCGCGCCATCTGTGCCGTCGTGATGGCTTCGCGTGCCGTGTGGCAGCCAGCCGTGTTTGGCAGGACGCGCCGGCCCAAACTTTTCACTAGCTCCCAGAAGCCCTGGCCTGCGCCTCCCGAGCCGCTTTCACGGCGCAGGGAAACCGTAAGCACTCCGGGATTGGCGGCTTCGGCCGCGCGGCGCATGATCTCGGGCGAGGGATAAAGCGCGGTGCCCAGCAGCAGCCGCGAGGCCAGACGCTCACCGTAAAGGGCCAGGCTATCGCCGTCCTTGCTGCTCATAGTCACCCTCCCTGCCGGGGCGATAGAACCTCGATGGCGTCGCCCTCGGCGAGGCTCACCGCCACACGTGACTTGGCAGGCACAAACTCGCCGTTCCGCGCCGTCGCGATCTTCTCTTCCGGCGAATGGCCAAGCTCGCGGCACAGTTCGTCGAGCGTGCGCGCCTCCGTCGTCCGGGTCTCGCCATTTACCATGATTTTCACTTCTGCCATGCCCTTCATCTGAGGCAGGCGCACGAAAAAAGCAAGCAAGCGGCCAAAAGGGGCTTGTCCGTTCCGTTGGGGGGCGCGGGAAACGGGACTGCCGGGACGCAAAACCTCTCCGGACTTTTTTGGCCGCTTGCTCGTTGTCACCAGCCAGGAAGTGCGGCGTCCTTGCTGGTGTTCTGTGTTTGTTCTAGATCATACGGCCTCTTGTGTCAAGCGCCTTTTCGTCGTAAAAGCATCCACTTTCGGGAGTAACGCCGTGACAATAACAAAACCCTCCTCGCTCGATTTTACCGGCGGAAGCGTTGTTTTTCTCAAAGGCCAGCCTAGCGGCTACCCCACAACACGAATGAGACGACCGAGGCAGGCAGCCTGGTCGCGTGCGCTCGTCACCGAGACTTCGCTTTCGGCCGCCAACCTGATCTGGCCGATCTTCGTGATGGACGGTAAGAAGACGAGGCAGCCGATTGCCTCCATGCCCGGCGTTGAGCGGCTTTCCATCGACCTTGCGGTGACGGCGGCGGAAGAGGCGGCGGAGCTTGGCATCCCGGCCATAGCGCTTTTCCCCTATACCCAGCCGAAACTGCGCGACGAAACCGCGGCCGAGGCCTTCAATCCCGAAAACCTCGTCTGCCGCGCGGTGCGTGCGATCAAGAAGCGCGTGCCCAATATGGGCGTGATTTGCGACGTGGCGCTCGATCCTTACACCAGCCACGGCCATGACGGGCTTCTGATCGGCGGCGAGATCGCCAACGACGAAACGCTCGAAGCGCTGGTGCGCCAGTCGCTGGTGCAGGCCGAAGCGGGCTGCGACGTGCTGGCGCCCTCCGATATGATGGACGGGCGCGTGGGCGCGATCCGGCAGGCGCTCGAAGGCCGCGGCTTCAAGAACACGCTGATCATGTCCTACGCCGCGAAATATGCGTCGGCGTTCTATGGGCCGTTCCGCGATGCGGTCGGCTCGTCGGGCGCGCTCAAGGGCGACAAGCGCACCTACCAGATGGACCCGGCCAACACGGACGAGGCACTGCGCGAGGTTGCGCTCGACCTGGCCGAGGGCGCCGATTTTGTCATGGTGAAGCCCGGCATGCCGTATCTCGACATCGTGCAGCGCGTGCATGACACGTTCCATGTGCCGACCTTCGTCTACCAGGTGTCGGGCGAGTACGCGATGCTGACGGCGGCGTTCCAAAACGGCTGGCTCACGCGCGAGTGCTGTGTGCTCGAAAGCCTGCTCGCGTTCCGGCGGGCCGGTGCGGCGGGCATTCTCACCTACTTTGCCGTCGAGGCGGCCCGGCTTCTTAAGGCTGGCTATGAAACGGGTCATGCCCTTGAGCCAGCTTCGCTGATAGCTCTGCGCAAGTCCTTGAGCAGCAGGAATAAGTGAACCGGGTCCGTAGACGGCGGTAGAAAATCGAACCATCCGTAAAATGACACGGCAGCGGTGTTCACGGCGTGCCCGAAGCGCGTTCCGGCGTGCGCGCGCGGCTGGCATCCCCACCTATTTCGCGGTAGAGGCCGCCCGGCTGTTGAAGTCGGCTTTGGCCCTTCGGCGGCACGTCGCGGGCTTCGGCATAACGCAAATTAACACCCCTGGCCGCTCCGGAGGCGCTTTTTCGGGCGCTGGAGGAACGTATTTCGATTTTGAAGTAATGTAGCACAAATGTCTTGAAGAAGCGTAAAGCGCCATTTATGCGCAAGCTATTGATATTGCAGGTGTTTTTGCGCAACAACCGTGCACGGATGGATGCGGGACTGAAGAGTGATAGTTAATTGCAAATATTCGTTTATATTTAACGGAGCTTTTTAACAGCAAAAATCAAGAAAAAAACTAGCAAAGATTCGCTGAAATTCGCAAGAAAAACACATCGGCTTCACGCGTTTACCATAACCGAATTAACCATGATGGGCTCCTACGCAAAATAAATCTTCTATTAAGGCGGAATGCACCGTGCGAATTAGCCTTCGCCCGCGATGGCTCGCCGGAGATCCTTCACGAGCAGAAATAGGTGCATCGGATCGGTGGGCGACGGCAGAAAGTCGAACCGCCGGTAAAGCGCAGCCGCCGCATCGTCCTTGGCGTGAACGGCAAATGCCCGGATGCCCGCAATATCGGCCGCCTGCGCGGTGCGGCGCATTGCGTCCTTGAGCAGCCCTGCGCCCAGGCCCTGCCCCTGCCAAGCGCTACTCACCGCAAGCCGAGCCAGGAGCATAATCCGGATGGGGTGACGGGTCAGGCCTTTCCCAAGCCTTTCGGGCGCATCGTCGAAGGAAACCTCGCCAACGACGAGCGTGTAGAAGCCGATTACCCGGTCATCCGCCAATCCCAAATAGGTTTGCGCGGTGCTGGCTCTTTGATTGGTGAGGGCGAAGCGGGTCAGGTAACGGTTAAGTGCCTCGTGTCCGCAATCGAAGCCCTCGACGGCGTGATGAGGCCCTATCTTTTCGATGCTGAAGGCGGTCACTTTGAACCGCTTTCGAACGGGCTTGGCTCTTCAAATAGGCGGCGCACGCGCGGCAGGTCCCTGGGCGAGGCGTCCAACGCTTCCAGGAAAGCGGCCCAGCGTTCCGCGTCGAGCCCAAAGCGCTGCCGGTCCGCCAAGGTCTCCTCGGCGCGGGCGAGCGCGCTTTCCAGCACGAATTCGCTCACCTTACGCCGCTCCGCAGCAGCGGCAGCCTGCAAAGTCCGCTTCGCCTTCGGCGTAAGGCGGATATCGAGCTTTTCGGTGCGGTTATCCTGCTTAGTCATAATAGATATCTCCCACCGTTACCGTACCGGATCTGTCTGACTTTGTCATGACACAGTAGGGTGTCCTACGCCGCGAACTATGCGCCAGCGTTCTGTGGGCCGTTCCGCGACGCGGCCGGCTCGCCGGGCACGCTCAAGGCCGGCAAGCGCACCTACCAGGTGCCGGGCGAGTACGCGATGCTGACGGCGGCGTTCCAAAACGGCTGGCTCACGCGTGAGTGCTGCCTGCTCGAAAGCCTGCTCGCCTTCCGGCGGGCCGGTGCGGCGGGCACCTCGCCTATTTCGCGGTTGAGGCCGCCCGGCTTTTGAAGGCGGCTTAGCTCCTTCTATAACCGGTTGCGGGCTCCGGTATAACGCCAAAAATGCCTATCCCGTTGATCCCACTACCCTCAACATCCCGTAAGGCGCGGGCTCATGGCCCGCGGCAAAGCCAAGCAGGGTGGCAAAGGCGGCATGGCGCGAATAGAATATCCAGCGCCATCGCAACTTGGCAGGACCGCAGCTACTCCAGGTTGCCGCAGAAGCGCTGAATGCGGCGGCAGGACTCCTCCAGCTCCTCTTTCGAGGTAGCATAGGAGATGCGGAAATAGGGCGAGAGCCCGAAAGCCGCGCCATGGACCACGGCCACGCCTTCGTCTTCGAGGAGTGCTGTGACCACGTCCTCGTCGTTGCCGAGCACCTTGCCGGTTTGGGTCCGCTTGCCGATAAGCCCGGCGCAAGACGGGTAGACATAGAACGCGCCTTCAGGCGTGGGGCACAGGATGCCCTTCGCCTGGTTCAGCATCGACACCACGAGGTCGCGCCGCTCCTTGAAGCTTTGCGCACGGCTCTTGAGGAAGTCCTGCGGACCGTTCAGCGCCTCGACGCTCGCCCACTGGCTGATGCTGGTGGGGTTCGACGTGGTCTGCGACTGGAGCTTGGTCATCGCCTTGATAAGCGGCTCCGGGCCCGCGCAATAACCGATGCGCCAGCCGGTCATGGCATAGGCCTTCGAGACGCCGTTCATGGTCAGCGTGCGATTGTAAAGGCCGGGCTCGACCTGCGCGGGCGTGGTGAACTCGAAATCGTCGTAGACGAGGTGCTCGTACATGTCGTCGGTCAGAACCCAGACATGCGGGTGCCGCATTAGCACGTCCGTCAGCGCCTTCAGCTCGCTGCGGCTGTAGGCAGCGCCCGTTGGGTTCGAAGGGTGGTTAAAAATCAACCACTTAGTCTTAGGCGTGATGGCCGCTTCGAGCGTCTCGGGGCTGAGCTTGAACTTGCTCTCGATCCCCGCCTCGGCGAACACAGGCTGCCCGCCGGCCAGCAGCACGATATCGGGATACGACACCCAATAGGGCGCCGGGATCACCACCTCGTCGCCAGGGTTCAGCGTCGCCATCATGGCGTTGAAGATAATCTTCTTGCCGCCCGGTGCCACAAAGGCTTGGGCGGGCTTGTAGTCCAAGCCGTTCTCGCGCTTGAACTTTCTGCAGATGGCCTCCTTCAGCTCGGGGATGCCGTCCACATTGGTGTACTTCGTCTTGCCTTCCCAGATCGCCCTGATGGCGGCTTCCTTGATGTTGTCCGGCGTGTCGAAATCGGGCTCGCCGGCGCCAAGGCTGATCACGTCCCTTCCCGCCGCTTTGAGTTCGCGCGCCTTGGAAGAGACGGCGATGGTGGCCGAGGGCTTAACGCGGGCAAGTGCGTCCGATAGGAAAGCCATGGGTTCGAGCTCCAAGATGGTGTTGCGGCGGGAAGTTAGGCTGACCGCGAGCCTTTCGCAAGTACTCAACGCTCAAGCCACAAGAAAAGTAATTTAACAGAAATAACGAGCAGTGCAGCCTAGCATTTCCGCCAGCAGCGCGCGAGTTCGTGAACCAATACCCTAGTGACACAGCCGGCTATCTGTGGGACTCTGAGACCGCAACCATTTGGTGACCATAGTTCAGGATCTTAAGTAATGACCGGCAAGTTGGTGAAACCGGCAGGCAGCGTTTTCGATACCGATCGGCAAGCGGCGGCCGCGCACGGCAAATCCTATGCGTCCGGAAACGGAAGCGAAGCTTGGCTGCGGGCGATTGTCGAAAGCGCAGTGGACGGCATCATTACCATAGACGAGCAGGGCTCTATCGCCGAGGTCAACCCGGCCGCACTCAGGCTTTTCGGCTACTCCGCCGGGGAGCTTGTGGGCCAGAACGTCAAGATGTTAATGCCTGAGCCTCACCGCAGCGGGCATGACGCCTACATGCGGAGCTACCGCGAGACGGGGGTGCGCAAAATCATCGGCATCGGCCGTGAGGTTTGCGGCAGGCGCAAGGACGGCACCCTGTTCCCGCTCGAACTCACGGTGAGCGAGGTGCTGCGCGGCGGCCGGCGCGTGTTCGCCGGCATCGTGCGCGATATCTCGGACCGCAAGCGTATCGAGGAGGAACGGCAGAAATTCGTGGGGCTGGTGGAAAACAGCAGCGATTTCATTGCCATGGCCTCACTGAGCTGGGAGCTGCTTTACATCAACAAGGCCGGGCGCGAGCTTATCGGCATCGGCCGCGAGCAGGTTAAGGGCATGGAGGTGCGCGACCTCTGGGAGGAAGCTACCCTGCCTTCCGTGCTCAAGCAGGCAGGACCCGTTCAACTGAGGGGCGGCTCTTTCCGGTTTCAGGGCAAGGTCAAGCATTTCGTGACCGGCCGGGCCATCGACGTAGACTGCAACGCCTTCGGAATACTCGACCCTCACACCGGCGAGCCCCTCGCCATCGCCTTTTCTCTGCGGGACATGCGCGAACAGATGCGGCGCGAGCAGGCGCTCCGCGACGGCGAGGCGCGGCTCAAGGCGATCCTCAGCAGCGCGGTCGACGGCATCGTCACCATCAACGAGCGCGGCATCATAGAAGAGGTGAACCCGGCCACGCACACGATTTTCGGCTACGAGCCCGGCGAATTGCTGGGGCAGAGCGTCAACATCCTGATGCCCGACCCATACCGGCGCGAGCACAACCAATATATGCGGACCTACCGGCATACCGGCAAAGGCAAAATCATCGGCACGGGCCGCGAGGCGGCAGGCCGGCGCAAGGATGGAACCATCTTTCCGATCGATTTATCGGTAAGCGAGGTTCCGCTCAGCAACCGGCGGCTTTTCACCGGCATCATCCGCGACATCTCGGGCCGCAAGGAGATCGAGCAGCACCGCGCACTGCTGGTGGCCGAGCTGAGCCACCGGGTCAAGAACACGCTGGCCACCGTAATCTCCATCGCGCGGCAGACCTTCCCCCGCGTGGAGCCGTTCACCAGCGCCGTCGAAGCCTTCGACGGCCGGATCCGGGCGCTGGCGCATACGCACAGCAGCCTTGCCGAGCGAAGCTGGGCCGAGGTGTCGCTTGCCGAACTCATCGGCGGCGAGGTCTCGCCTTACCAAACCGCCGCCAATGTGCTCGCCTCAGGACCGGACGTGATGCTGAAGCCGAGGGTCGCAATATCGCTAGGCATGGCGTTTCACGAACTCATCACCAACGCGGCAAAGCATGGGGCGCTGTCGAAGGACGGCGGCTCGGTTGAGATTGCCTGGGATTGGGTACGCCCCTCCGATAACCAGCTCCGCATCCGCTGGAGCGAGCGGGGCGGGCCGGAGGTTGCCGCACCCCCCCGCAGCGGGTTTGGCAGGCTGCTCCTTGAACGCGGCCTTGCTCATGAGCTTAGAGGCAAGGTGCAGCTGGAATTTGCGCGCGAAGGCCTGAAATGCACCATCGTGTTCCCGATCGATGGCAACCCGGCCCAAGACGAGGACGAGATTGACGATGGCATCTGAAGAGTGCCTTTCGTTCGGCCCAGCCTTGAAGGCACCCGCACCGGCAGACCGCGAGTTGCGCTTATCCGGGCAGACGGGAGATGGCGCAGCGGAACACCGGAGCGTGGAGATTGAGGACGAAGCCCGCGAGGAGGCGAGCCTGGAAGGGCTGCGCATTCTCGTGGTCGAAGACGAGTTTTTGCTGGCATTGGAAGTTGAGGCTGCGCTGACAAGCTTTGGATGCGCTGTCACTGGCCCGTTCGCCAAGCTGGCGAAAGCCTTGGATGCAGCCCGGCGCACACAACTCGATGGCGCGGTGCTGGATATCAACCTCAACGGCGAGATGGTCTACCCGCTGGCGGAGTACCTCGACTTGGCTGGCATCCCATTCGTGTTCCTGACAGGCTACGTGCCTTCCGACCTGCCGGAATGCTTCCGCCATTTTCGAAGGCTGCCAAAGCCCCTCCACGCGGCAGCGCTCCGGAAAGTCGTCCTGGATATGCGGTGCCCCTCCTCCGGCAGCGGTGCCCGCTGATACCGGCGCCGGTCCTTGGCTTAAGGGCCTGACGCGAAATCATAGCTTCAACCAAGCGCTAGCGCGGGAAATCCTGGAAGCCCTCACGGCAAACGTGTCAGGATTTCCCGCGGGGCGTACTAGTTGTTGCCTCTGCAGAACACCGACGGAGTGAGGCAGGTGTTGGTATCGGCATAGAAGTCGTACCGGACGCCGGCGGTCACAAGCAGTTCGTTTTCGGTCGTCTGCGTCGTGCCCTGGTTGCGCCAGGTCATGCGGTCGCCGACCTCAAGCTCAAGATTGAGGTCCTTCCGCAGATAGTAGCTGACGAGCAGCGACGGGATAACTGTGTACTCGCTCCAGCCTCCAGTCTTGCCCGTGCTGTAGGCGCCGACGACGTGTGGCTGAACGCGCACGTCATCCATAACAGGGTAGCGGGTGCTGAGGTCCACGGCAAAGTTGTTGGACTCTTTCAGATCGGAGTAGCGGGCAGACGCGGAATACATGTCGCCATCGGTTAGCAGCGATGACCCGATCAGCTGCGCGCCGAAGTAGAACTCGTCCCCGCTGTCAGGCGTGCTGCCCACGTTATAGGAGGCAATCGTTCCGTTGATGTGCGCCTGCGTGACGTCGAGATTGACCTGCAACTTGTCGGTAATCTGCCTGGTATAGCCGATATTGGCCGACTGGTATGTCGCTGTCCGGTCAACGGCCATCTGCTGCATTTGCGACTGGGTGTATTTCTTCAACAGATCGTAGAGCGTGGTGAAGGACTGGCCCTGCAAGGCATTCCAGGCCGTCAGATATGGCGCCATCCGGTAATCGGCGCCCGCCCGGACGATGGACTTATCGGGAAGCGTCCAGGTGCCGGTGAAGATCGCGGCGTCGAGTTTGTCGAAGTGGATGTCGTAGTCGACCGATACGAAGGCCGACTTGGTCATGTCGTTGTAGCGGAACTCCGCACCAACTGCCTGGCGGTCGACAATATTGCGGTCCATCTGCTGGATTGCGTAGACATCCGCGTCGAGGCCCTTCCACGGACCGAAATTCAAGGCGCCGCCGGCGAAGTACCGGTCGTTCTCGAAGGGCATGTCGGTGCGGTATTCCACCGGCGAGCCGCCGAACGTGGTGAAGCCGAAGACCGGGTCGTACTGGTACGTGAAGACCGCGCCGTCGAACCGTCCCAGAATGCCGTCGCTGTTGCGGATCTGGCGGCCCAGCCGGAAGGTCGAGCCCCAATCCTTGACCGAGGTGTCGAGATAAAGGGAGCTGATGCCGAATAGATCTTCCACTCTCGGCTCGATGCGGTACTCATCCGTGCCGGACAAGCGAACCTTCATCTTTACATTGCCATCGCCCCATTGCGCAGTCGCGTCGAAGCTCGACAGAACCTCGTTCTGGTGCGACTGATAATCTTCCCTTGTCTTGTTCAGGTTGAGTGCCTGAGTTGGGTCGCGGTTAATCGAATAACTGTCGTCGCGGATGTAGCTCGACGAAATGCTTCCGGACAGGCTGCCAAAGGACTGTCTTGGCGCGGGCTCGGCGGCAGGCGCTGGCGCTCCATCCGGGCCAACCGGAGCGTTGATGGCAGCGCGCAGTCTTTCCGCGGGGGCGGCCACTGCCGTCTCCATGGCTAGGAGGCGCTGCCGGACGCCCTCGCTGCCGTCTCCCTTGGGATAGCGGTGCAGATAATCCTCATAGACTTCCTTGGCCGCAGCATTTTGCCTGGCTTTTTGATAGGCAACGCCCAGGAGTTCGCGGGCTTCCGGCGTCCTGCGGTTCTCGGGCTGCTGGACCGCCTTCTTCAGCGATGCGATGGCCGCATTGAGTTTGTTTTGCTTCAGGTCCGAGCGCGCTTGCGTTATGAGCACGGCAGCAGCTGCCTCGCCTGGACCAGTAGCTGCTCCCGCACTTGCAGGCGCAGCGCCCGGCTGGGGTGCCGGCTGGCTCGCGACCTCGGTGGGACCGATGACGGCGGCATTCTTGGTTTCCGGTACATCGGGGATCGCCGCCGGTGCTGGCGCGGTCTTTGCCGTGAAGCTTTCGTTGCGCGGACGCGCTTTCGTCGCTGTAGTGCCGCCCCAAGCGCCGCCAGCCACGGTGGGGTACACGGGCTTGCAAGCCCTGCCGCCTTTCGGGTCGCCAATCGAGACGATCAGGCTTTGGAAGTCAGAGCCGCCAGCCGCGCTGAAATGGACGGGGCGGTCGAACACAATGGTAAGCGACGGGCTTTCCGCGATGCGCGCCTCGTATTCGATGGCTTTAATGCCGGTATGGCGATCCTGTGGAGGCCGCAGCGCTTCCCGTTGATACCCGCCTTCGATGACGAATTCGCGCGGGTCGACCGGCCGGAACAGGATGCGAAGCTGATTTCCGGAGGTTACCGGAAAGTGGCTGTCGTACCGGATACGGAAGTTGAAATTGATCTTGTAGATCGAACAGCCGCCTCCAGACGCGATCTGGTAGCCAGACAACACGCGGTTGGTGACGGACTGGGCATGCGAGCTTGCGGGCACGAACAGGGATACGCAGAGCAACGGTAAACCTAGTGCAAGCTTGGCAGGAAAGGGCCGTGTTAGCAGGTGCATCGTGTCCCTCATCAGGCAAGTCGTTGACTTCGCTATTGCAAGTCTGGTGGTCATTGGCGGGCGCCCTCTCATGGTCATGGCGCCTTGGTGAAGCTCTTGTGGCACTTGCCGCAGCTGGTGCCGTTCTTGCCGTTATGGTCGTCCTTGAACTTGGCGGTGCCGAAGGTAGTGCCGCTGTGGCAGGTCATGCAGTTCGAGGCCGAGAGCACGACGTTAAGGGCGGAGTGGCCGGCGTTGCCCATCGTGTACGAGCCAAACCCGCCGGAGACAGTGCTCTTGTGGCAGACGTCGCAGGAGACCGCTCCCGTCGGCACGTGATTGGAAACTTCCTTCATCGCACCGCCGGTTCCCGTGCCGTGGCAGCTGTAGCAGTTGCCCGAGGCCGAGGCCGGATGGCTGTAGGATGCCCCAGCGAAGCTCGTGAAGGTTTTGTGGCAGTCGTAGCAATTTTGGTTGCTGGGAGTGGTTGCGGTGTGGGTCGACGGCTTCGCCACAACGCCAAGGTAGGTCGCCGTTAGATGGCAGGTGGTGCAGTTCGAGGACGTGCTGACACCGATCGCCGTGTGGCCGGCCGTGCCCATCTTGAAGATTCCAAATCCGCCAATGGATTTGCTCGTGTGGCAGGTATCGCAGGACGTCGCGCCCGTCGGAACGTGGTTGGAAACCTCCTTCATCGCGCCATACTGTCCGGTGCCGTGGCAGCTATAGCAGCTGCCCGCCGTGGCGCCGGAGTGGTTGTAAGTGGCACCGGAGAAGCTCGTGAAACTGCTGTGGCAGCCGGAGGACGAGCAATTCTGGTTCGCCGGGCTGGTCGTGACATGAGCCGACGGCTTGACCTGGATGCCCAGGTAGGCGCCCATGTGGCACTTCGTGCAATCCGAGCTCATGCTGATGCCAAGCGCGCTGTGACCGGTCGATCCCATCGTGAAGGTAGAAAATCCGCCGGTGGACGTGCTGGTATGGCAGGCGTCGCAGGACGTTGAGCCCGTCGGGACGTGGCTGGAAACCTCCTTCATCGCGCCGCCCGATCCCGTGCCGTGACAGGTGTAGCATTGGCCGGACGAGGCGTTGGTGTGGGTGTAGGTTGTGCCGGAGAAGCTCGTGAAGCTCGTGTGGCAGCCCGAAGCCGAGCAGTTCTGGTTCGCAGGTGCGGTGGCGACGTGGCTCGACGGCTTCACCATCACGCCGTAGTAGCTTCCCATGTGGCAGGAGGTGCAATCCGAGCTCATGGTAACGCCGAGCGCGCTATGCCCGCTGGACCCCATTGCGAAGCTGGAAAATCCGCCAGCGGCCGTGCTCGTGTGGCAGGCGTCGCAAGACGCCGAGCCCGTCGGGACGTGACTGGAGACTTCCTTCATCGCGCCGCCCGAGCCGGTACCGTGGCAGGTATAGCATTGGCCCGAAGCGCTGGACGGATGGCTGTAGGATGCCCCCGCGAAGCTCGTGAAGGTTTTGTGGCAACCCAAATCCGAGCAGTTTTCATTTGCCGGGGTGGTTGTCATGTGGGTCGACGGCTTCACCGTGACGCCCAGGTAGCTTCCCATGTGGCAGGAAGTACAATTCGAGGTCATGCTTACGCCGAGCGCGGTATGGCCGGCGGTTCCCATCGTATGGGTCGCGAAACCGCCCGTAACCGTGCTTGTGTGGCAGGCGTCGCAGGACACAGAGCCTGTCGGAACGTGGTTAGAGACTTCCTTCATGGCGCCGTTCGCTCCGGTGCCGTGGCAGCTATAGCATTGACCCGAGGCGTTGGCCGGATGGGTAAAGCTTGCGCCGCTGAAGCTCACGAAGCTGGTGTGGCAGGTCCCGCAATTGTCAGTGGTTGCCGTATGGGTCGCCGGCTTACCGATAACGCCGAGATAGGTTCCCGAGTGGCAAGTGGTACAGTTCGAGGTCGCGCTGACGCCGAGCGCGGAATGGCCGGCTGTGCCCATTGCGAAAACCGCGAAGCCACCCGTGGCCGTGCTCTTGTGGCACGCATCGCAAGACATCGAGCCTGTCGGGACGTGGTTGGAGACTTCCTTCATGGCGCCGTTCGTCCCGGTGCCATGGCAGCTATAACATTGGCCGGACGATGAAGCGGAATGCGTGAAGGCCGCGCCCCCGAAGCTCACGAAGCTCCGGTGGCAGCTTACGCAATCGGTGTTGCCGGTCGAAATATGAGTTGCGGATTTCGATACCGGAGCAATGCCATAGAACGATTGTCCGGTGTGGCACGCAGCGCAATTCGAGGTGATGCCCGCATGGTTCATCGGCGCGTTGGCGAAGGATACCGCATTCCTGTGGCACGTCTCGCACGGCATCATCGATGGAAGGTGATTGGCGGGCTTGCCTGACGCCAGGGTGCCGTTGTGGCAGGCAACGCACATCCGCGGCGTTCCCTGCAGCCGGCCATTGATATGGCAAGTCACGCATTCGACGGTCATATGCGCGCCCGTCAGCGCGAAGCCGGTCTTGGAGTGATCGAAACGCGCGGTTCCCTGCTGTGCCGCCGCAGGCGCTGCGATGGCAAAGAGAAATGCGGCCAAGATGCCGCTGAGCCAGCCTTGTCTTTTCATGTCTCCCCTCGCGCAATGCAGCTCAGGCTCTACCGTGAGCCGAACGCGCCTCGGGGGGATAACGGACAGGCCTGCGCAATAATCCGTGAGCCAGGGATTTCTCTAGGAAATTTTAGTGTTTCGCTACAATAGGTTGCACAATCGAAGAGGGGCTCTAGCGCAGATTGCGCCAGATTCCGGAGTTCCCTCACCTAAACGCCGCTTAAGCTTCGCCGCCGATGCAAATGCGATCTATCGGGCTGCCAGTTCCAGCCGCAAGCAAAGGCAAAACGCCGGCGTTGTTTCCATGGCCTGACGGGCGTGCAAGCACCCGGCAAAAAGCGCATCCGGACGGTAACCATAAATCGCATAAATAAAGTACGGACGGCGGTTGCGGGCCGTCCGTCCGTTCCTGCCGCAAGCGGGGATGCAGCATGCACGTAAAACGTGCGGAGCAAGCATTCCATCCTGGAAGCGGCCACTTTTTTTGTGCAGAGTGAAGGCTAGGGAGGTTCTCCCAGCGGCCCGCGCATCTCAAGCAGGAACGCGGCGGGAAAAAGGAAGCGGCAGGCGGCACCTCGAGTTGCCCGCCTGCCTGTGCCGCTGTGGGGTAGCAGCAAACATCAAAACGGGTATGAAATGAAAAAAATCCCGGAGAATCGAAAAGTTTTCTGCACAGCTTGAGCTTGTAAATCTTGTCAGCAATGTGCGGCTGACAAAAAATCTCCATTATTTGGCGGCTGCAGGGATTAATGCACCGTCTCCACCGTTATCGCCAACAGTCCAAGGGGGCTCATTAGTGACAAGCGATCCGCGGCAAGGGATAGTCGAGCTTTTGCCCCGGCTACGCCGCTTCTCCTATGCCTTAACGGGCGACCCCGAAAAAGGAGACGATCTGGTGCAAGAAGGCTGCCTGCGCGCTTTTGCCCGTCTCGATCAATGGCAGCCTGGCACACGGCTCGATAGCTGGATGTTCCGAATCATACATAATATCTGGATCGATCAGAAACGGGCCTTGAAAGTCCGGGGAGTGTCAGTCGACCTCGATGATGCACCCGAACTCATGGGAATAGATGGGCGGGATGTCGTGGAGCGCCGTTTGACCCTGAACCGTGTGCTCGATGCGATGGCTAAGCTGCCGCGGGAGCACCGCGAGTTGATCGCTTTGATTAGTATCGAAGGCGTCTCCTATCAGGAGGCGGCGGAGATTTTGGAGATACCGATAGGTACCGTTACAAGCCGGCTAGTACGTGCGCGCCGCGCTCTCCACGCGATGGCGATCGAAGGGGTTCAAAAGGTGGAAGGCGAGAACGATGCTGTCCGATGAAACACTGGTGGCATATGCCGACGGCCAGCTCGATGCCGCAGAACGCGCACGGGTGAAAAAGCTGATCGCGCAGGATCCGGTGGCAAACGCCCGTTTTGAAATCTTTCAGGCGACCGGTCAGGATTTGGCTTCTGTGTTCGACGAGCACATGAACTCACCCTTGCCCGGGAAGCTCAGCCGTTTTGCGCTTTATGCCCAGCCGCTTCCGGTCAAGACTGGAAGGTCCACCCTTGGCCAGTTCGCGGACACCTTGCGGAACCTCGTCCAGCCGGCCCATCCTTTTGGGCTGGCTGCTGCTTCGGTCACAATGCTGATCGCCGGGATTGGCGTCGGCTGGCTGCTTCATGGCGGCGCTGGCGAAAATGGCTCTCCGATGAGCGAGCTTGTTCAGGTGCAAAGCGATGGCCACACCGTTGCCCGTGGACCTCTCAGCGTGGCACTGAACAGCTTGCCGAGTGGGAGGGAGACACTCGTCCCTTTCGCTGCGGGCAAGGTTCTGAGAATGGCAGTCAAACTGTCGTTCCGCAACCATGCCCAAGATTACTGCCGGCAGTACGAAGCTGGTTTGGCAGGCTCAGAAAGTTTTGGCGGCATCGCCTGCAACTCGAACGGCCAGTGGAACATAAAGCTCCAGGCGCAGCTGGCCCCGGCGCAACGGTCCGCCGAAAGGACAGTGCCGGCAGGCAGTAAGAGTTCGGCCCTGGAGGCAGCTGTCATGTCCTGGATCGACGGCGAAGCCCTCGATCAGCACGACGAGGACGCGCTGATCCTCAAAGGCTGGAAAGAGCGCTGAAGCCGGACGGTAACCGGCTCCCTCACGGGCGCGCTTCCCGTGGAGCATTCTTCATAGGCCAGCGGCCGGCGCTAGCGTGGAGCAGCGCGCCGCGGATGCTCTGTCACAACGGATCTGCTTGAACGCTTCCGCCATCGTCATCGCGAGGCGGCAAAAACTGCGTCCATCGAAAACCAGCAGCCCTCAACGTTCACCAGCCCCCAGCCCTGCGACCTCGCTCGCATTGCCCTGGCACGCAGACGGAGCCTGTAAAAGTCCTCTTCCATAAATTGGATCGCGCCCAGGCGGCCCGAGATCGGAAATGTTTACCTGTTCTAAAAGGCTAGCCTTGGGGGAGCGCAGCACGTCCGGCGGATAGAGGGCCAAAATGCCCGTGACGAAGGGCGAGGCGAACGAGGTGCCGGAGCGGTAGCCTTCCCGCGCTTCCGGCCAGGCCGTCCAAATGTCCACCCCCGGAGCTGCAACATCGATCTGCGCGCCGCGATTGGCGTATGGGTAGTTCTTCATGTTTTTGGTAACAGCAGTTACCGCAATCACCTGCGGATAAGCGGCCGGGTATGCTGGTGCGGCCGCAGGTCCATCGTTGCCCGCTGCCGCCGTAAACACGAGCCCCCTGGCGCTCAGAGCCTCGATCTTTCTCTGCACAAGATCGTCCCGCGGCCCTGAAAAGCTCATATTCACGAGTCTGACCCCGGATTCCAACATCCAGTCCAAGGCTTTCATGAACGAGACGGTATCGGTGACCGGGTCGCCCCCCTCATCGGCGTAGAAAATGCTCGCTGCCTGATAGGTAGCCTCTGGAGCGAGGCCGGGAGTGCCGCTGTCGGGCCAGCCTGCCAGCAACGCCAGCACACCGGTCCCATGCCAGGTGCTGGCAGGGCTTTTGCCCGCGGGCAAAAAGGCCCTTTGCGTAATCTTCTGGTTCCTGAACGCCGGGTGCCGCAAATCGAAGCCGGTGTCGATGACGCCGATCTTCACGTTTCGTGCGCAGGAGGAAAAGCGATCCTTCCAATGGATCGCTTCCTGCGCGTAACACCGGTCCCCGCCGCACTTTATTTCGCCGGGAATGGCCAGCCTCGCCGGGCGCCCCTCCCCATCTTGTTTCATGGCCGGCTGATAAACCCGGTATAGGTTATTGACCTGGAAGCGCTCCCCCGGCAGATTTTGCTGAAGGAGCCTCATCCCTTGCGCGGGATCGAGGCCGGGCGGAAGTGTCATGACCGCGATGCCGCCGGGGCCTGGTCCTGGCCCATGTCCGAAACCAGAACCCGGTCCCGCTCCAGGGCCGTGCCCAGGTCCTGGCCCGCTGACCTGAAATCCGAGAGCACGGGCACGCGCGGCGCCGGCAGGACTCAAATTGGCGGCGAGCACTTCGGTGTGGGAGTAAAAGTGCGGATCGGGAAGTGAAGGGACGCTGCTTCCGCCCGGCGAATAAGCCTTGCCACTTTTGCCAGGCGCCCAGCCTTTTGTACGATCGCGGCCAGCGGCGTCTCCGATCCCTTTAGCCTCGGAAGTGCGTCCCGTATCGCGGCCAGCGTTCTCCCTGCCCCATTTTGCTTCGGGAACGTGCACCATGTCGCGGCTGGCGTTCTCCCCAACGCCTTTCGACTCAGGAGCGCGTTCCGCTTCCCGGGTGCCTACGTGGGTATCCCAGTGGTTCTTGAGCAGGTCTTCCCAGGCCTTGCCGTCCTTGCCAGTGTCTAGCCGGAGTTCCTTGGGCAAGCCTTTCAACTCGGGTTGCGGTATGCCCACCGAAGGCGGTCTGCCATCGCCGCGCGGGACGGAGGTGCCGCCGCCTAAACCTGAATAGGTGTATCCGCTGCTGCCGTTGCTGGAGTATCCGCTGCCGCTTCCGGAGCCGGAGTACCGGTCCCCGCCACCGCCCCTGTAACCATCGTCTCCGCCGCCGGAATAACCGCTTACAGAGCCGCCAGAGCCCTCCCCACCGCCGCTGTAGCTAGTCCCGTACCGCCACCGCCGTCGCTGCTGTGCTGGCTGGACGAGCTGCCGCCTTCTCTCTCTCCGCCACCTTCGCTCCGGCTGCTGCTTTTGTGACCATCGGCGAACGCGGGGGAAATGGGAGCGGCTTCCCAAACATAGCTTACATAGCCGGTGCGCGCGGCGATCAGCGCAGCAAGCATCAGCGCGAACACGATCCCGGTTGAGAGCAAAAATTTCGGGGGTAATTCCGGCCTCAATGTTTTCTCCGAGTCGTTCAGAGACACCCTTGTTAGACGCACACAGATCAATGGCAGGCGGAGACCCCGCCTTTGCCACATCCCACCTAAAACGAGCCAGCGGCCCATTTCATCCAACCAGCGGTCAAGTCAAGTTGCAGATGCACTCCCACGCAGCAATCGGAACACACTCTGCCGCTTCGCTACGCCTAGTGCTGAAGGCCAGAGGATGTAGACCTCTCCGCCAGAATTGTATTCTGGTGTGTCAGTTTGTCGCAATTGCGGCGGTGCCGCAGCTACATAACTGCACATTTCGAATCATACAGCTCGATATTAATAGATTTTATTCAGACGCCGGACCTTCCCTGCCGGCTTCTCTACTAATTCAGTAATATTTTGAAATAATTTACTTTTTATAAGGCGTCATTGCTTCCCATGCACCTGTTTTCGGATACAGCCGTCACCTGAAAGATGTGGTGTTGTGGCATTTCTCGCAGGCCCTGCCGAAACTGCCGCTGTGGGAATCGTCGCTCGCATGGCAGCCGTAGCAGCTATCCGGCACGGAAATCTTGCCCTCTGTTTTCTCGCGATGGCAGGCCCGGCACGCCAAGCCTTTATGCCGGCCCGTCAGAGGGAACTCGGTTTGCTTGTCATGATCGAAGACCCAGCGGCGCCAGCCGTTCGGCGAGTGGCATGAAGCGCAGGCATTGCCGAGGGTGCCTTGATGGTGCTCGTCCTTGTGGCAGCTTACGCATGCGGAAGGCGTGTCCTTGAAGGACGGCGATTTGTGGCATTGCTCGCAGGGGACGATGGCGTGCTTTCCGAGCAGCGGAAAATGCGTGAGGTCGTGATCGTAGGCAACCTTCTTACGCCAAGCGTTCTCGTTGTGGCATTGCAGGCAGTTCTGGCCAAGCTGGCCCTTATGCGGATCGTCCTTCTTGTGGCAGGAGATGCAGGTTGTGCCGAGCTTGTCCTTGTAGAGGTCGCCTGTGTGGCACGCCTCGCACTTCAGTGGCGCGTGGGCGCCGCGGAGCGGGAATTTGGTCTTCGAATGGTTGAAGCGGACGGTCTTCCACTTGGTGCTCTCGTGGCATGACTGGCACTTCGCACCGTACTTGCCCTGGTGAACGTCCTGAAGCTGATGGCAGGAGGAGCAGGCAAGCGGCACGCCTTTGTATTTTTCGTTGGGGTGGCAGGCGGCGCAGGTCACCTTCTCATGTGCGCCCGTCAGCGGGAATTTGGTCTTCGAGTGGTCGAAGGTGCGGACCTTCGACCAGCTTTGCTCGTTGTGGCAGCTCTGACAGTTTTCCCCGAGGCGGCCCTTATGCTTGTCGGCGCTCTTATGGCAGCCGATGCATTGACTGGGCGCGTTCCTGAATTTTACATTCGGCTTGTGGCAGCTATCGCAGGCCGGCTCCCTGATGGCCGCCAACCAGCGGAAAGTTCGTCAAGGCATGATTGAAGGTTTCCTTGTCGAACTGCACGATGTCGGCGGACCGGCCCTTGTGGTCCGTGTGGCACGTGTTGCAATTGGCCTTGGAGGCGTCCGGGCGCTTGCCATGCAGGCCCCGTGACATGTCCCGGTCCTTGGCGATGTCCTTATGGCAGGCAATGCAAAGCCGGGTCTGCGCGCCTTTCGTGAACAACTCGTGGCAATTCGCGCAGTCCTTTTGGAGCTTCGCGTGCCCCTGCACCAGCTCGCCTGGCATGACGAGCTTCTCGAAGATGTTTTGAGCGCCCGCCGTCCAGGCCGCGGCCAGGACAAGGAAAGACACTGTTAAAAGGCGTAAGGCGAAGCGGGTTCTCACGGCGCGGCCCCTAATAGAGGTGAACCGCGATCACATGCAGGATCGCCGTAATCACGAGCAGGAAGAAAAGCGGCATGTGCAGCACATGCCAAAGGTGGAACATGCGATCATACATGCCGAACCGCGCGGCTTTGTTGACGGCGGCGAAATAAATCCCGAGATGGTCCCTGACGAGAGTGAGCCGCTTGCGCCGCGTCATCCATCCCCAGCCGCGCCGGTGGCCTTCCGTTTCGATCGCAGCCTTCACCTCCCGCAGCAAGCGTGTCCTTAGAGATTGCCAGCGCCAGCCGAGCATTATGAACGCCCAGAGGCTGGAAAAGAAGCTCTTATGCCTGACCAGGACGCGGGCTTCGAATTTGCCAAGCTCGGCCAGAAGCCGGCGGAATCCTCGTAATCGGCGCCCAGCGCACGCTTCATGAAATCGGCGTCGGTAAGCATCCCCTTGATCTCGGCCTTGGTGCCGTAAAGGCCCATGTGGATCTTCGAGAACAGATACCGGCCGATGATGCCGCTCGCCACGATGGTCAGCATGAAGAACAGCGCGACGGAGGCGTTAAGCGAGTGCGAGTGGAAGTTCGAGTGGAAGATGATCAGCATCGGGCCGGCGATGCCCATGATCATATGCGAGCGGAACCAGGTGGGCACCTTGCCGAAGCCGCGGAACGACCGCGCGCGTTTCCGTAGCGGGTAGAGCAGGAGCAGCGCCATCATCGTGGTGCCGATTATGCCGAGCCAATAGCCGACGCCGGTTTCGGGCCTGATATATTCCTCCTCGCGGTAGATCCAGCCGGCATAAAGAGCCGCCAGTACCGCCGCGCCGAAGAGCAGTGGCCCCAACCCGAGTAGCGATTTTGTGAAGTAGTGCGAGAAGGCGGCAGCGTTCACGGCAACCCGGCGCGGAGCTTGTTTCGCCCTCGCGCTTGGGCCACGGGCCGGACGTTCTGCCCCCGCGCGAAGTTCCAGTCCGGCTTGATTCGACATCGTCCCCCCCGGTTTAAGTTTGTTGCCATCGGGAAACCACGATTGGTGTGACTCAAGAAGGTAACCCTACCGTGGCGGGGCCGGACGAAGCGGTAAAAAGCAGGCGCTTTTGTGACCGCCGTGCTTAAGTGTACATTCGCCCTAGCTACGAAGACGCGCGTTTGAGAAAAAATATCGGGCGCCGTGGATTAAAACCTCCGCAGTTTCGTTTTGATTTGGGGTTGGGGTGTAGTAGCGCGCGGACCAGCATTTGCGCTAATGCATACCTGCGGCTATGGTACAGGCTGAACGGGTGGCTGCTGGAGCCCGTTCCCCTGAATTAGAGGGTATTTTTCTTAATAATGCAGATAGATTACTTGGCGTTTGCCTACGCGGTCCCCTTCCTCTTCATCTGGCTGATCTACGCGCGCTCGCGCCGCCGCACCGAGCTGCAAAGCCTGGATGCGAAAAAGAAGGCGATAGAGCTGGGCCTGGCCGAGCCGGCTTCGCTTCATCCGTATTTCGACCATGGCAAGTGCATGGGCTGCGGCTCATGCGTCGCGGCGTGCCCCGAGGGCGAGATCATCGGGCTCGTGGGCGGCAAGGCGGAGCTGATCGACGGGTCCGAGTGCATCGGTCACGGCGCCTGCCGGGCGGCCTGCCCCTACGACGCCATTACCCTGGTTTTCGGCACTGAATTCCGCGGCATGGATATTCCTCACGTCAGCGAGAATTTCGAAACCAACGTTCCAGGCATCTTTATCGCAGGCGAGCTTGGCGGTATGGGCCTGGTCCGCAACGCCACTGAGCAAGGCCGGCAAGCAATGGATTCGATTCGCAAGCTCGGCGGCTCCGGCCAGCAAAACGTTCTCGACGTGATCATTGTCGGCAGCGGCCCCGCAGGCATCTCCGCCAGCCTGGCCGCGAAGGCCTATAAATTGCGCTATCTGACGGTGGAGCAGGACAGCCTCGGCGGCACGGTCGCGCATTTCCCCCGCCGCAAGCTGGTGATGACGCGGCCAGCCGAGCTTCCGCTTGTAGGCTTGGTGAAATTCACCGAGGTTTTGAAAGAGGATCTCCTCGCCTTCTGGGCGGACATCGTCAAGAAACACCAGCTCAGAATCCGCTATGGCGAGCGGGTGGACGAGATCAAGGCAAACGGCCACGGCTTCGAGGTGCGCACCACGCGCGGGACCTACCCAACCCGTGCGGTTCTTCTCGCCATCGGGCGGCGCGGTACGCCGCGCAAGCTGGAAGTGCCCGGCGAGGAACAGCCGAAAGTCGTCTATCGCTTCATCGACCCCGAGCAATATGCCGGGCAGCATGTGCTGGTCGTGGGCGGCGGCGACAGCGCGCTCGAAGCCGCGGGCACGATCGCCACCGAAACGAATGCCACGGTGACGCTGTCCTACCGCTCCGAGGCCTTTTCACGCGCCAAGCCGAAAAACCGCGACCGCGTGGACAAGGCCGTCAAATCCGGCCGCCTCAAACTCATGCTCAAATCGAAGATTATTCAGATAGGCCAAAATTCCGTGGAACTTGAATGGCAGGGTAAGCGGCAGACACTAAAGAACGATGCCGTGATCGTCTGCGCGGGTGGTATCCTGCCCACGAACTTTCTCAAGTCCATCGGTATCGAGGTCGAGACCAAGCATGGTACGGCATAGTAAAGACCGCATTTTCATCGTCGCGTCCTGCCTTGCGCTTTGGGCCGTCCCGGTCTTCGAAGCGCATTCGCAAGACATGGGCAATAATTCCGCCGTCGATTCCTCGGTTCGCAAGGGAGCGTTCTCCCAAGCTGCCGCCTTGCTGGAGAAGCAAGCCAAGGCTGGGGACGCGAATGCGCAGTACGAGCTTGGCGCGCTTTACCGGATGGGCCGCGGCGTAGAGCAGAACAGCCAGGCGGCGTTCCATTGGATGAAAGAGGCTGCAGCTAAAGGCCACGTCCGCGCCCAGTACAGCCTTGCCACGATGTATCTGACCGGGCGCGGGACACCGGTTGACATCCCCGCCGCCGAAATGTGGGCGCGGCGCGCGGGCGAAAAGGGCCACGCCGAAGCGGCAGCCTTGCTTGCCCGCATCGCCGCCAAGCAAGCCGCGCCGAAGGAGACGAAGGCATCGCCCGGCTGGAAACCGAGCATTGCCGGGCCTGGCGGGGTCCCTGCCATTCCCGCAAACATTACCAATGAGCCGCGCTTGATCCTGGAGGCGGCCCGGCGCTCGAATGTCGAGGCCGTGCGCAAGCTGGCGTCGAACCGCGCCAGCCTCGAAGCACGCGACGAGGACGGCAATACGGCCCTGGCGCTGGCTGCCTCCACCGGAAATACCGTTGTAATCGACGCCCTGCTTGGAGCGGGCGCGAACGCCGAGACCCGCAACAGCGCGCAGGAAACGCCGCTGATGATTGCTGCGGCTAATGGCCGCGACCAGGCAGTCGAGATTCTGGCCGGGAAGCGCGCCGGACTTGACGCAGCCAGACCAGATCAGGCGACGGCGCTCACGCTTGCCCTTCACCGCTGCCATGAGAAAACCGTGACCATCTTGCTTGCGAAGGGAGCCAATCCGAACCTGGGAGGAGAGGCGGGAGGCACCTCCCTGGCGATGGCGAGCCGCAAGTGCAGCGGACGCGTGGTTCAGGCGCTGATCGAACGTGGCGCGGATATCGGCAAGCCCGACGCCTCTGGCCGCACACCCTTGTGGTTCGCGGCGGACCGGGAGAATCTGGAAGCGCTCGACGCACTGCTGAAACGGAACGCTTCTCTCTCCGAGGCCGACAAGAACGGAGTGACCCCGTTTTTGCGCGCACTGGAACAAAGCCGTGCCGATGCCGCCATGCACCTTTTCGCACGCGGAGCCGATGTCAATCAGGCGACCGCCTCGGGCAACACACCGTTAATGCTTGCCGCCCGGATGGGCTCGCTTCCTCTGATCCAGGCTCTGCTTCAAGCGGGGGCCAAGATCGATGCCCGCAACAATTTCGGCAACACGGCTCTGATGATGGCGGCCAGCAACGGCCGGGCGGATGCAGTCCGCGCGCTGGTGGCTGGCGGCGCCGACAAGACGCTGCGCAACAAGAAACGCGAAAAGGCCTCGGATGTGGCTAGCGCTGCGGGGCACGCGGATATCGTGGAAGCGCTGCGCTAACGCGGGGCCGGCGCCGCCTTTCAAATTCATGTTTCCGGTCCCGCGAGTGTGCACCCGCGGGGCAGGTGTATTTGCGTATAAATAGTTTCACGATATGTGCCGTTTTTTATAAAGTGTTTGACGGTTCCATAAAAAGTCACATACTAGTGGTTGTCGCAGCCAAAAGCTCAAGCAGGAGTGGCGAAAGCCCTTCGACGCGCGGGGATTAGAGCTTTTGTGCCGACGGCACTTAAATACATTCGGAGATATGTAGTTATGAGTAAGCAAATTTCGGCCAGGCGCAGCCCGTTTTCCAATCACGAACTTTCTTTGGGAAGCCTGGAGCAGACAGACATGGAGGAGGCTGGGGAGCCAGTTTGTACGGCCGGGACTTCCACCCGAACCAACTATTGAGCAAATACGAGCTGTGAAGGGCACGCTGAGCTTTCTGACTGCGCTGATTACGTTTTATGGCGAGTTGATTGAGCAGGATGCTCTTGCCGATGCTAGCGCTGCTGGCAGCAATGACGCCAATCTTCAATAGCGATTTATCTCCAGGGACGGTACGAATTTATTTATACTGCCGGAACTAACCCTTAGATTAGGGACCGCTTCGCGGAGCAGCGCTGCGGGGGAAGGCAGCCAGCGGCGGCATCAGGCAATCAAGTTCATGAAATGCCGCTATGACCGGTGAGGCTTTCCCCAGATCCTGTACCGCTCGCCCTTTTCCGGGCGCGAAGAGCTGTGTGTCTCGTCGCCTCCGCTATCCCCGCCGCTTCCACCAGTGAGCACGGAGCCGATGATGCCGATTACGAAGCGCATGGCGATGCTATAGCCGACCAGCACGATCTGATTGGGTTGGAGGAAAATGTCCACCCAGACCATGTAGCTGTCGGGCAGCCCCAAGGACGAGAGCTGTTCCTGCACATGCTTGGCGCCGGCCAGCAGGTCCCGCATGGTGGTTGGAAAGTGTATGGCCGTATAGGTGAAGGCAATGAGCGCAAGGATCATTGTGAAGGCGAAAGACGTTAGCGAAAAGAATAGCCTCATAGCCTGCCTTTCGTTTTCCCGGCGGATTGGTTCGCGATTCCGCTGCTTTTGGGGGGTAGCAGATCCCAAATACATGAGGCTATTTTGGGAAAATTGGAATGAGTTTCATCGATCCGGCACAGAAATCTCCCTATGCGATCCGGCGCAAGGGCACAGGGGCGGTCCTCCAAGCGCGGAGCGGCTTTGGGCCGGGGCTGCGCGGGTAAGTGCAAACTTAGGGCAGAGCAACGCTTGCGTTAAGGAATGGTAAAAGCGAATAAGCGGCAGGGCATAGTTAATACAAACACGGTAAATTCAGAATTGTCCTGTGTTCAAAGCCAGATTTCTACGCTTCAAAACCGTATTTTTGCCCCGATTTTGCGGCTCTAAAACTACGGTTAAATATATATATGGATTTGATATTAACTATAAGACGGGCCATTCTCCGCGTGACGGCCCTTGTGGTAACCGATTATATTTATGTCGCATCAATGACTTGCGGCGGCGTTAAGGCTTCTTGAAGGAGCAACCGCTATCATGAGCCCCATAATGAAGAAGGCGGCAGTTCTCTAAAACTGCGGGAAAACTTAAAGAAGGCGGTTAACATGGAGTTACCGGTCCAGCACGCCGAAGTTCCCGCCTGCGCCCCTTTGGATGCGCAGTTCCAAAGGGCACGCAATGTGCGAATTTCAAGGCATGTCCGTACCGGAGCTATAAACGTAAAGTTTATGGCGGGCCGCGTTCCAAGCCAAGCGTGCCCCTCGCACATCGCCCGCCAAGCTGCCAGCTATACACTTAGGAAGGGTTGGGCGGCCTGACCCAGCGTGCTATGCTGCAGTGCAACAACGTCTAAGAAGGTAGAACGTGCCCGCCATGCCCGATCAGCCTTGGATTTTCCGTACCTATGCGGGGCACTCGACGCCGAAAGCCTCCAACGAGCTTTATCTCAAGAACCTAGCCAAGGGACAGACGGGGCTTTCGATCGCTTTCGACCTGCCGACGCAGACGGGCTACGACGCGGATCATCCGCTGGCGCGCGGCGAGGTGGGCAAGGTTGGCGTTCCGGTGGGGCACCTGGGCGACATGCGCGCGCTTCTGAGCGGCATCCCGCTCGCGAAGATGAACACCTCGATGACCATCAACGCGACCGCGGCATGGCTGCTTTCGCTTTACGTCGCGCTGGCGGACGAGCAGGGCGCGGATCGCAAGGCACTGACGGGCACGGTGCAGAACGACATTATTAAAGAGTATCTCTCGCGCGGCACCTACGTCTTCCCGCCGCAGCCCTCCATGCGGCTTATCAAGGATGTCGTGGTCTTCGCCTTCCGCGAAATGCCCAAGTGGAACCCAACCAATGTCTGCTCCTACCATCTGCAGGAAGCCGGCGCGACGCCGGTGCAGGAACTGGCTTATGCGCTAGCCATCGCGCAGGCCGTGCTCGACACGGTGCGGGACAGCGGCGAGATTCCGGCCGAAGCGTTCCCCGAAGCGGTCGCGCGCATCTCCTTCTTCGTGAACGCCGGCGTGCGTTTCATCACCGAGATGTGCAAGATGCGCGCCTTCGTGGACCTCTGGGACGAGATTTGCGAGAAGCGCTACGGCGTCACCGATCCGAAGCTGCGCCGCTTCCGCTATGGCGTCCAGGTGAACTCGCTGGGGCTCACCGAGCAGCAGCCGGAGAACAACGTCTATCGCATCCTGCTTGAGATGCTGGCCGTGGTGCTTTCGAAGAAGGCGCGCGCGCGCGCGGTGCAATTGCCGGCCTGGAACGAGGCGCTGGGCCTGCCGCGCCCCTGGGACCAGCAATGGTCGCTGCGCATGCAGCAGATCGTCGCCTACGAGACCGACCTTCTCGAATACGCCGACATTTTCGACGGCTCCCGCGCCATTGAGACCAAGGTCGAGGAGCTGAAGTGCCAAGCCCGCGAGGAGCTGAAGCGCATCGAGGAGATGGGCGGCGCCATTGCGGCGGTCGAGGCGAGCTATATGAAGCAGCGGCTGGTGGAGAGCAACGCCGCGCGGCTGCGCAAGATCGAGTCAGGCGAGCAGGCCGTCGTTGGCGTCAACAAGTTCCTGGAGTCCGAGCCGCCGCCGCTTTCGACCAGCGGCGAAGGCAGCATCCAGACCGTGCCGGAGTGGGTCGAGCGCGAGCAGATCGAAGCGCTGAAGGCGTGGCGCGCCGCGCGAGATAACAGCGCAGTCGAGACGAACCTCAACGCGCTCCGGGCCGCCGCGCAAGAGGGCCGCAACATCATGGAGCCCTCCATCGCCTGCGCCAAGGCGGGCGTGACCACGGGCGAATGGGCGGGCACCTTGCGGCAGATCTTCGGCGAATACCGTGCGCCAACAGGCGTTTCGCGCGCCGCGATGCAGACCGGCGGCGAGGGGCTTGCCCAGGTCCGCGCCGAGGTTGAGCGCGTTTCCGCCCAGCTCGGCCGGCGTCTCAAATTCCTGGTTGGCAAGCCCGGCCTCGACGGCCATTCCAACGGCGCCGAGCAGATCGCGGTGCGCGCGCGCGACTGCGGCATGGAGGTAGTCTACGAAGGCATCCGGCTAACGCCCGCGCAAATCGTCAACGCCGCGCTCGAAGAGAGTGTGCATGTCGTTGGCCTGTCGATCCTGTCGGGCAGCCATGTGCCGCTGATGCGCGACATCATGGAGCGGATGCGTGCGGCGGGGCTCGGCGGCATACCCGTAGTGGTGGGCGGCATCATCCCGGCCGAGGACGAGGCCACCTTGAAGGAATGCGGCGTCGCGGCAATCTACACGCCCAAGAACTTCCAGCTTAATGAGATCATGGCCGGCATCGTGCAACTCGCAGATCCCGGCACGCAGACCGCCGCTTAGTGGCACGCATTCCGTTCAAATGCGGCCGGAGGCGTTTCCGGTTTTTGAGGGCCGTTACTCAATCCGCGAAGGCGCTGTCCAGCCCGGCGAAAAGATCGGAAACCGCGACCTCGATCCCTGGAGGATCGAGCGTCAGCCGGTCCCCCTCACGCGCAATGCGGCTCTTCAGCGTTTCGTCTTCGGCGCGGCTGTGCAGGAGCGCGAGCCGGGTCTCGATAAACAGGATCAGGTAGTGCTGCACGCTTGGGTGACGGAAATAATTAGCGTATTTTACCTCCATATCGCGTGCCACGCTGGTGGGCGATATGACTTCCACCACAATGACCGGATTGGGCACGATCAAGCTGCCCCGGGGAGGCGGCGGACCGCAATTAACGAGGGCGTCCGGCTCGAAAACCGTGCTGCCATCGATCTTCACGCCGGCGCCCTCGACAAAGGCACGGCAGGGTAGCCCTGCGGCGGCGATTGCTGCCTCAAGCGCATTCGTGACCATGCGCTTAACATGCACATGCTCCAGGCGTTCGGGCGCCATCGCCACGATCTCGCCGCCGATGAGCTGATAGCGCCCGCCGCTCTGGGCCTCAGCCCATTCCAGGAAGGCATCCGCAGACATAGTTTCGCGTTTTCGAATTGCCGTCATGGAAATACACTACCATAAAGCTGGGTACAGTGCCCGCTCAGATTTGGCGGAAATACTCTGCCCTGCATCGCACGTTCACGGCGCCGGCTGCACCAAGCCGTGCAGCATCAGGTCGAGATGCGCTTTCAGGTAGCCCTCCGTGTCGACCGGCACCCGGTTGGAGAAAACAAGCAGCCAAAGGTGCATCAGAGCCGCGGGTGCAATGACGATTTCGGGGAATTCCAAGGCGGCCGATTGGCGGATTTCTCCGCGCGCCACGCCGAGCTTGATAACTTCCCGGAGCGTTTCGAGGAGTGGAGCGATCACTTCCCGGTGGTAATCCTCGGCAAGTTCAGGAAAGCGTTCCGCCTCGGCGATCATAAGCCGGAAGACCTCACGGCACTCGCGGTCGGTCTGCATGGACTCATAGACGAACCTCAAAAAGCTCCGCAAGAATTCAATGGTTGAGGTTTTCGAGATGCCAATAAATTGGTCCACGTCCCGGAGCATCGGACGCTGGTACTTGCGGACCACGGCATGGAAGAGCTGCTCCTTGCTTGGAAAGTAAACGTAAATGGTGCCCTTCGTCACGCCCGCGCGGGTGGCGACATCGTCGAGGCGCGTGCCGGCGTAACCATGCTTCGTGAACTCTTCGAGCGCCGCCTCCAGAATCTCGTCGGGACGGAACGCCTTGCGGCGTGCCCGGATCTTCGTTTCCCCGGCCATAAGAGGTCTTCCTTCCGTTCATAGCGCCCTGCCAAACTACTATTGACTTACCAGTTAGTCAATAGTAGAGGAGCGGCACTGCCGAAAGCTCAGCACTGAGAGGGGCGGATGGTGCAACGAACTGCAATACAACCAAAAATTTCGCGCGGGCTTGGCCTTCTAAGCCTTAGCGCCCTGCTCGGCGCCGCCTTCCTATTGGGCGGCTGCAACAGCGGCGAGCCTCCCAAGCGGCAAGCGGTTCGCGTCAAGGCAATCGCCGCGCAGCCAACGCCCCTCGCCCCGCTCATTGCGCTGACCGGCGAAGTCAAGGCGCGCTTCCAAAATGATCTTTCCTTCCGCGTGAGCGGCAAGATCGTCGAGCGCAATGTGGATGTCGGCGCGCATGTCGAGCCCGGCGACGTGCTGGCACGCGTCGAGCCCAACGAACAGCAGGCCAATGTCAAGGCGGCGAAAGCCGCGGTAGAGGCGGCCGAGGCCCAGCTCAAGCAGGTGTCCGCCGCCTTCGAACGGCAAAAATCGCTGATGGCCAGCGGCTACACCACCCGCCGCGACTTCGATCAGACCCAGGAAACCTACCGTTCCGCTCAGGCGTCGCTGGACAGCGCGAAGGCGCAGCAGAGCCAGGCGCAGGATCAACTCGCCTATACCGTGCTCAAGGCGGGCGTGCCGGGCCTGATCACGGCCCGCTTTGCCGAAACCGGGCAGGTTGTGCAGGGCGCCCAGCCCATCTTTACCATCGCGCGCGACGGCGCGCGGGATGCGGTCTTCGATGTCGACGAGGCGCTGTTGACATGCCCCCCGGGCGATCTGACCGTCCATGTCGCTCTGGCGTCGAATCCCAGCATCGCCACGGAAGGCACGGTGCGCGAGGTTGCCCCCACGGTCAATACGAACAACGGAACCATCCGGGTCAAGGTCGAGATGAAGAGCGTCCCGCCCGGCATGACGCTCGGCGCGCCTGTGATCGGCTCCGCGCGGACCAGAGCCGCGGACGGCTTCACCGTGCCGTGGAACGCCCTGTTCAAGGACGGCGGCAAGCCCGCCGTTTGGATCGCCGATCCCCAAAGCAAGGCTGTCCAGCTAAGGCCCGTGACGGTGGCGCGCTACGAAGCAGGCCGGGTGCTGCTGAAAGACGGCCTCAAAACGGGTGAGCTTGTCGTCACGGCAGGGTCGCAATTGTTGTGGCCCGGCCGGATTGTGGAGCCGGTCGAGGAGGCGGGCCAATGATCGGATTTCCTGTAAAGACGCGCGGAATGCGTGGCTCCCCCTCACCCTGCCTCTCTCCCGCGAGGGGAGAGGGGTACGTGCCCTGTCCCCGGCCCAGAGAATAATTCCGGCGTTCCCTCTCCCCTGCACGGGAGAGCATCTGTGTTTGAGGTCAAGCATGTTTTTCGGTCCATGTCCTGTTTTCGCGGATGAGGGCGCTGGCCAGGATGACGAGTTTGCGCATGACTGCGGTCAAGGCGAGCTTGGCCTGTTTGCCTCTGGCGCGCAGCCCGGCGTAGAAGGCTTTCAGGTCCGGGTTGCAGCGGGCGGCGGAAAGTGCCGCCATGTAAAGCGCGGTCCTGACATGGGCACGGCCGCCTTGGATGCGGCGCAGGCCCTGGCGATCCGCGGAATTGTCGTTGAGGGGGCGACGCCCACAAGCACCGTGGCTTTGGCGGCAGAAATGAGCCCAAGCTCGGGCAGGCAGGCCACGAGGGTTGCCGCAACGGCCGGCCCGACGCCTTTAATGGACAGAAGAATTTCGTACCGGCTTTTCAGGACAGAATTGCCTTCGATCAGCGCCGCGATGGCCGCGTCAAGGTCTGCCGCCGCCCGCTCGCAAGCAGCGAGCTGACGTTTGAGAAGCCGCTTCAGAAGCGCGCTTTCAGCGGTGCCGTGCCGGTTCTTGAGTGCGGTTTCATCGGCCTTGACGGCTTGCCTGGCCAAGACCAGCTCCTGAAGCTCCGCCGCCGTCTTGGCCGGAACGGGTGTGGTCCTAGGGCCGGTGGCGGCGCCAAAAAGCGCCAGAATCCGCGCATCGATCCCGTCAGTCTTGGCAAGCTGCCCGATCGACTTGGCGAACTCGCGCGGGCGCTGGGGATTGACGGCGGCAACCAGATAGCCCGCCTGGCTGAGTACGCGGTGCACAAGCCGGTGCAGCTTGCCGGTCGCCTCCACAATGACAAGCGCCACCTTGGAGCCGGCCAGTTCCTTGCGCAGGCGCCGATACCCTCTTTGCTGTTGGGAACGCGGAAACTCTGGCCAGTCGGGTGCAGATAAACGTCGAGCCACGCTTTACAGACGTCGATGCCCACGTAAACTGCTTCATCGGCTCGTACGGATGTTATCTTGCCTTGCATGCGGGACTTGCTCCCCAATCATCTGTTCAGAACACGAGCCGGGGCGGACGGACCAAGCTCTCCCGCAAGCCAAAAGCTTATGGGACTGACGGTCCCGCCCGCCCGCCGCAAGAGGGATGGCCATCCCTCTTGCGGCGCCCTCATCACCAAAGCGATTCGGGCCCGCCTCCAACATGCAAGGGACAGGGTGAGGGGGGCTTCCCAGCCGCGAGCAGAGACAGCCGGGCAATCAAGCTCTCCTGCATCTTCGGCTCTGTCTTTCTGGCCGCTGCGGCGCTTTCCGCCTGCGGCGATCAAAAGGTGGCGGAGACGCCGCCGGTGCGTCCGGTCCTTTACGTGGTGGCCGATCCGCAAACGAGCATCGCCGTTGGGCCGTTCGCCGGCAATGTGGAACCGCGCTACAAGACGCAGCTTGGCTTCCGCACCTTCGGGCGGATCGTCACGCGTGGCGCCGAGGTAGGCGAGGTTGTGAAGCAGGGCACGCGGCTGGCCGCGCTCGATCCTGAGCTTCAGGCCGCCGCGGTTCGCAGTGTGGAGGCGGAGCTGGCAAGCGCCGAAGCCCAGCTCGCCAACGCCGCAGGCGCGGAAGGCCGCCAGCGCGCTCTGCTTCAAACGGGGGTTACGCCCTTGGCTATCGCCGAGTTGGCCCAGAAGAACCGCGAGGCGGCTGCCGCCCACGTAGTGCAAGCCCAGGCCGCGCTGACCAAGGCCAAGGAGCAGCTTTCCTACACGGCGATCGTCGCGGATACGGACGGCGTGATTACAGCCTGGGACGCGGAGATCGGGCAGGTCGTAGCGGCCGGCAAGGCCATCGTGACCATCGCGCGGCCGGACGTGAAAGAAGCGGTCTTCAATCTTCCGGAGCAGCTCATCGCGAGCCTTAAAGAAGGTGCAACCGTCGAGATCGCCTTGCAGCTCAATCCGTCGATCAAAACACAAGGCCGGGTCCGGGAGCTGGCGCCCGAGGCCGACCAAGCCACCCGCAACCGGCGTGTGAAGTTCGCGCTCGACGCACCGCCCGAGGCCTTCCGCCTCGGTTCCACAGTGACCGCTTCGCTCACGAAGCCGGTCAGCCCGTCGGTCACCCTGCCGGCCTCCGCCCTTCTGGAGAAGGATGGCAAGACCGGCGTGTGGGTAATCGATCCAGACAAACACACGGTTCAGGAGCACCCCGTGACGGTTAGCGAGCGCAGCTCGGCCGGCACAGTGACGGTAACGGCGGGCCTGGCCAAAGGCGAGCGCGTGGTAACGGCTGGCGTGCATTCGCTCGCACCCGGCCAAAAGGTACGCGTTCTTGAGGATTTTGCAGCGGAGGCAAAGCGGTGAACGGGTTCAACCTCTCCGAATGGGCGCTTAAGCGCAAATCCCTCGTCTGGTACTTCATGCTGATCTCGCTCGTTGCGGGCATCATGGCCTATGAGAGGCTTGGCCGCGAGGAAGACCCGCCATTCACCATCAAAACCATGGTGATCCAGGCCAATTGGCCCGGCGCGTCCACCGGCGACATGATCCAGCAAGTCACCGACCGCATAGAGAAGAAGCTCGAAGAACTCGACACGCTGGATTTTGTGAAGAGCTACACCACGCCGGGGCAAACTACCGTCTTCGTGAACCTCCGGCCTACCACCAAGGCGCGCGACATTTCCGCGATCTGGGCCAAGGTGCGGAACATGATCGGGGACATCCAGCACCAATTCCCGCAAGGGGTGCTGCCGCCCGGCTTCAACGATCAGTTCGGCGACGTGTTCGGCGATGTCTATGCCTTCACCAGCGATGGGCTCACCATGCGCCAGCTTCGCGATTACGTGGAGGACGTCCGCGCCCAGGTGCTCAAAGTTCCCAATGCCGGCAAGGTCGAGCTGATCGGCACGCAGGACGAGGCAATCTACCTCGATTTCTCCACGCGCCAGCTCGCGGCGCTCAACCTGGACGGCGATGCGATCGTCAAGAGCCTGCAGGCTCAGAACGCCATCGCGCCGTCCGGCACGATTCAAGCCGGCCCAGAGCGCATCAGCGTGCGTGTCGACGGGCAGTTCAAATCCGAGGAAAGCCTCAAGCAGGTGAACCTTCGCGTGGGCGACCGCTTCTTCCGCCTGACCGACATCGGCACGATTACGCGCGGTTACGCGGACCCGCCGAAGCCGGTCTTCCGCTATAATGGCAAGCCCGCAATCGGCCTTGCCATCGGCATGAAGGCGAACAGCAACCTCCTTCAATTCGGCGATGCCCTGAAACAGCGCATGACCGAAATCACGGCGGAGCTTCCCATCGGCGTCGGCATCCACCTCGTTTCCGACCAGCCCGCAGTTGTAGAGAAAGCCGTGGGTGGCTTTACCGAGGCGCTGTTCGAGGCCGTGGCGATTGTGCTGCTTGTGAGCTTCGTAAGCCTGGGCTTGAGGGCCGGCCTTGTGGTGGCTTGCTCGATTCCGCTGGTTCTCGCGCTCACCTTCGTCTTCATGCTATACACCGGCGTGTCGCTGCAGCGTGTGTCCCTGGGCGCGCTCATCATCGCGCTCGGGCTGCTCGTCGACGATGCGATGATTACCGTCGAAATGATGGTGGCGAAGCTGGAAGAGGGGCAGCCCCTGACCAAGGCGGCGACCTATGCCTTCACCTCGACCGCATTTCCGATGCTCTCCGGCACGATTGTCACCATCGCCGGCTTCATCCCCATCGGCCTTAACGACAGTGCCGCGGGCGAGTACACCTTTACGCTGTTCACAGTTATTGCCTCCTCGCTCCTGATCTCCTGGGTCGTGGCGGTGCTGTTCGCGCCGCTGCTTGGCGTGACGATGCTGCCCAAGACGATGAAGCGGCACGAGGAGGAGAGATCGCGGCTGGGCGAAAAGTTCGATAAGCTGCTGATGGCCGCGATGCGGCGCAAGTGGCGCACCATCGGGCTCACCGGGGCGCTGTTCGTCGCCGCGCTCGGCGGCATTGCCTTCGTGCAGCAGCAGTTCTTTCCGTCCTCCGACCGCCCCGAGCTGGTCGTGGACCTGACCCTGCCGCAATACGCCTCCATCGGCGAGACCAAGGCGCAAGTGGACCGGCTGGAGAAGGCGCTGGCGCAAGACGGCGATATCGAGCGCTGGAGTTCCTACGTTGGGCGCGGCGCGGTGCGCTTTTATCTGCCCCTCGATGTGCAGCTCGACAATCCGTTCTTCGCGGAACTCATCGTCGTCACCAATAGCTTCGAGGCTCGGGAGCGCGTGCGCGCACGGCTCGAAAAGCTCTTCCGCCAGGAGTTTGTTGGCATCGATACGTTTGTGAGGCCTTTGGACCTGGGGCCTCCGGTCGGCCGCCCCATCCAGTACCGGCTGAGCGGGCCTGACATCGATAAGGTTCGCGAGCTGGCGCAGCAATTGGCCGCCACGATTTCCCGCAATCCTTCCATCGGAGACGTTTTCTTCGACTGGAACGAGCCGGGCAAGGTGCTGAAGATCAGGGTGGCGCAGGACAAGGCGCGCCAATACGGCATCAGCTCCGAGGAAATCTCCTCGATGCTGAATATGGTCACCGGCGGCTCCGCCATAACCCAGGTGCGCGACGGCATTTACCTCGTCAACGTGATCGGGCGGGCGCGCAAGGCCGAGCGCACCTCGGTTGAAACCTTCCAGAACCTGCAAATTCCGGGGAAGAACGGCCAGTCGCTGCCGCTGACCGCGATTGCGAGCATCGGCTACGAGCAGGAGCAACCGCTCGTCTGGCGCCGCGACCGGCTACCCACCATTACCGTCAAGGCGGGCGTGCTTGGCGACATTCAGCCCGCCACCGCCGTCAAAGCCCTGAAGCCGGCTCTCAAGGACTTCATCGCGAAGCTGCCCTCCGGCTATAGCGTGGCAACGGGCGGCGCGGTCGAGGAAAGTGCGAAGGCCGAAGGCCCGATCCAGGCCGCCGTGCCGCTCATGATTTTCATCATCCTGACAGTGCTCATGATACAGTTGCAGAGCTTCCAGAAGCTCCTGCTTGTGATGAGCGTGGCACCCTTGGGCCTGATCGGCGTCGTTGCGGCACTTCTGGTCAGCGGCAAGCCGCTTGGTTTCGTTGCCTATCTCGGCGTGCTGGCGCTCATCGGCATCATCATCCGCAACGCCGTGATCCTGCTTAGCCAGATCGACGATTTGCGCGAGGAGGGGTATGCGCCCTGGGACGCCGTGACGCGCGCGGCGACACACCGCATGCGGCCCATCCTGCTGACGGCGGGTGCGGCGAGCCTTGGGATGATCCCCATCGCCCGCGAGGTGTTCTGGGGGCCGATGGCCTATGCGATGATCGGCGGCATCCTGTGCGCAACGCTGCTCACGCTGCTGTTCTTCCCCGCGCTGTATATCGCTTGGTACGGGATCAAGGAGCCGGCGTGCTCCCCGGAGGCAGAGGCTGAACTGGCGTCCGCCAAGTAGCGTGGGATAGTTCCTTGAACGGAGGGAATTTCCCTCCCATCGCTCCATCCGCTCGACAGCCCCGGCGAACCCTACTTGATCTTGAACCTATTCTTGATCGCGAGCAGCAGCAGGAAGATCAGCACCGCGCTTAAGGGCACCTGCACGAAGGCTTCGAGGAAGCTCACGCTGTCGGGGATATGCGGCTCGCCATCGCCGCCATAAAGGCAGCGATAGGCCTGCGCGATCCGTGCGTCGCGCCCGCCGCCGAACAGCACGAGCGCGTTGCGGCCGGAGAGGTACAGCGCCTTGATGAAGGGCACGCCGCAGCTGAAACCTTGCGCCTGATCCGCCGCCCGCAGATACAGCGCCGCGAAAACCGGCACGCTGGTGAGCCAGATTAGAATCGGCTGGAGCATCGAGCATCCGCAATCCGCGACGCCGTCGTAGAACAGGCCGAGCCACGTGCCGATGGACCACCACTTGTCCATGGTCCAGCGCCGCGACCGCAGCTCGCCTTTGAACGCCATCTGCTCGCGCTCGTAATCGGCGCCCTGGATCGCCATGCGGCGGAGGGCGCGGTATCGGGCGATCAGTTCTGCGTCGCCCTTCTGCCAGAAAAGCGGAAGCGGAAATTTTACGTTGTCAAGATCGGGTGCTTGCTTGAAATCCGCCTGATTGAAGGCTGGAACCTGTTTGAACATCGCTCCAGTCATTTGGAAAGAGCGGTCCACCTTGATGCCTGTAAAGCCTGCCTCTCTCAGAAATTTCGCTTCGTTGTAGCTCGTGTAGTTCTGGAAGAAGACGCCATGGAACGAGGCATAGCCGGAGAAGATGGCGCTATCGAACCGGGCGTAGTCGCAGAAGATGGCGCTATCGAACCAAGTGCGGCCGGAGAACGTGGCGTTTGAGAAAAGGGTGTGGTCGGAGAAGGTAGTGCCATCGAACCGGGCGTCGCCGGAGAAGGTGGCGCTTTTGAAGCGGGCGTAGCCGTTGAAGGTGGCGCAATTAAACCCGGCATCGCCGGAGAAGGTAGCAGCATCGAAGCCAGCGTGGTCGGAGAAGATGGCCTCGTCAAACCGGGTATAGCCGGAGAAGGTGGCGCTATCGAACCAAGTGTCGCCCGAGAAGGTGGCGCTATCGAACCGTGTATCGCCTGAAAAGGTGGCGCCATTGAACCAAGTAATGCCGGAGAAGGTTGCGCTATCGAACCCGGCATCCCTGGAGAAGATGGCGTTACCGAACTGGGCATCGCCGGAGAAGGTGGCGCTACCGAACTGGGCGTGGCCGGAGAAGGTGGCACTATCGAATCTGACGTAGTCAGGAAAAATGAAGCCGGAGAAATCCGCGCCGTCTTCCTCAAGGTGAATTGATTGGACGGGCAGTTCGCCGCGTTCGTTCTCTTTTTCCTTTCCCGCAGCCTCTTTGTCCCCCTCCGCCTCCCTTACAAGAAAGCGGCCATAGGAGAAGCTGGCTTTTGCCGCTTCCATCCAGGTTCGCGTTTCTTCGTTTTCCGGCTCAAGGATTCCTTCCTCTATTTTTGCCGCCCAGCGGCCGTCCGCTTCCATGGCTTTGCGTTCGGCGAGGAGCGGCCCGGCCCAGGCGTTCCAATGCGCCTTGGCGGCTTCGTGCGCGATGTCTCGCGCCTCTTCCTTGGATTTGCCTCCGGCCAGCGCCGCCGCGCGCGCATCGCGGCGCTTGGCCTCGCACTCCAGAAAAAGCGCAACCGTCTCGTCCCGCGTCATAGCCCCTCAGCCGCGCAAAACACGCCTTGTAACTATACATCGGACGAACTTATCGCGCGGCGCGTGCCGGCTTGCCAGCGGAATCTGAGCGGCTGCGCGGCGTGGCCAGTCAGCCGGCGCTTTTGCGCGGACGCCCGCCCTTGGCGCCATTCTCACGCGCGGCGGCGGCTTTGGCCGGCGACTTGGCCTGGCCCGCGCGCCGCGCCATGAACGCTTTGGTGCCGAAAATGCCGGCGAGCAGACCGGGGACGGAAAAATCGATGTCCAGCTCTTCCCAGTGCAGGCCGTAGCCGGCGCCCAGGATTTCGACTTGGGCCAGCTCGGCGGGCGAGGCGGTTTCGAGCCCTTGCGCAAGTGCTGGCGGAAAAGCGAAGGTGCAGCCGTTGGTCAGCTCCACAACGATGCGGCTTGCCTCGCGGTCGTAGCGCGCGGTGGCGGCGCGGGGTTCGGCGCCGCGCGCGGACTTCCCGCGTTCGATTGCCGCATCGATTCCGGCGTCTGTCAGCTCAGCCATGGATTTCTTTCCACCTCGCCAGCAATTCCGCCTGCCTCTCCCCGGCAATCTCAATCGCACGGCGGACTTCGTTGCGTTTCATGCCGTCTACCCAGACCAGCTCCGGCCTGCCGCCCTTGCCCAGCAGATTGATCTTTGCCTGACCATCGCCGAAAACGTGAACGTGCGCCGGCTCGTGATCGTCCAGGAAAATGACGGCCCTCAGACCCTGGCCACGGTAACCGGTAACCGGTAACCGGTAACCGGTAACCATGGAAAATATAACCTAACGCGATGGGTTCTTCAAATGTCCGTTCGTGAGTGTCCCCAAGATAGAGCGATATGCCGCTAGGCCACCACGGAAATCATCGCCGCCCTGGATTTAGGCTTCTTGCCTACAACGATCTTCACGTCGCAATCCAATGCAAGGAAGAGCTGCATAAGACGCCCGGCGGAAAAACCGTGTAGTTTGTAGTTGAGAAGCGCGGAAACCTTCGGCTGGGTAAGGCCCAGGCGCCCGGCAATTGCCGTTTGGCTCAGCCCCTCCTTCTCGATCAATTGGTTCAGGGCATAAGCAAGTCTTAGCTTTGTCTTCCGCTCCCCGGCGTCAGCCAAGCCAAGATCGGCGAAGACGTTACCGCTTCCTTGCTCGATCTGTTCCGGGCTGGCCTTTGCGTTTTTCGCCATATTCTGCCTCGTAATGCTGTCGCGCCAACTTCATGCGCGCTGTAATATTAGACGCCAAAAGTATTAACCGCTCTACGGTCGTCCCCGAGAAGGCGGGGACCCATCTTTCCGCAGGCTCCCTCATTGTTTTTACATGGATTCCCGCTTTCGCGGGAATGACGGTGCGGGCGCGCTACGCCAACCCATCGAGCGCCTTTTGCATAGCCCTCATCCCCGCCGCCATCATCGGCTCAATCTTCGCCCCGGCCTCGTCCGGCAATAGGTCCACGGTCCACACGACGCGGCTGCCGCCGCCGCTGCCGGCGAACACCTGCACAGCCGCATTGTAGTGCGTGGTAAGCTGGCTTTCGGCGGTCCACACCAGCCGCATCGCGCTCGCGTCCACGCTGACAATCGGCTCGCGCACGGTCATGCCATTGGCGAACGTCACGACGCGGGCGCCGGGTTCGAGCCGCGTGGCGGTGACGAAGCCCGGAACGAGGCGGTTGTGGAGGGCGCCGATGTCCTCGATTGCGGCCCACACATCCGCTGGGCCTCGCGCGCGTCTCGATTTCTTTGCGAAGCGTTGCCATGCCGTGTCCTCCTGTGCCGTGAAATCCTGGGTGCCGGCGGTGCCTTGGCCGGCGGGCGCAAATGCTAACGAAGCGTTCACGCCGCCTACGGTGCCATCGTGGTTAATGCGCCGATGGTTAACGCAAGACTCTTAAGCGTTCCAGAGGCGCATTTCCGCGAAATTTTCCGTGTTCTTGCCCGGATTCCGCGATTCTAGAATACAGTTAAATATGTTCGCGGATTAAGTGTTAACGGCAAAACGGTGCATTTTTGCGCCGCAGCGGCTTCGCGCAACCATACTTTATCGCGCAATATCAATGGCTTATATTGCCATTAATTACCCGGAAAGGGGCAACCCATATAATGGGCGCCGTGAAGGGCGATGCTGCAATTGTATGAAAATTCCCCAAAACCAGATAAGTCGCGGTTAACGCGCGCTTAACGGAGGCCGCGGGCGCTTCATGAAGCAGTTCGTTAGAAAACAGGAGACACTTCGCCTCCAGCCGGGCCGCATATGCGCTTACGCTTTCCCCTATACGGGAGGCGTGATAAGCCGGGGCTTGCGCGCCATTGTCATCGCGGTTTCAATGAGGCACGTTTATGCATTATCGGCAGGCGACTTGTGAGCGCCCGCGACGGCAGCGGCTGTGCTTGGCTGGAAGAGAAAAACAATGACCGGTGCATGGATCGACCGCTTTCCCTCGCTCAACAAGCTGCCTGAACAGGTGCGGAAACGCCTGGAGGCGGAAAGCCGGATCGTGGCCCTGCCCGAGGGAACGCGCATCTTCGGCGCGGGCCAATCGCCCGCGAATTTCCTGCTCCTCCTCGACGGTACCATCCGCGTTCAGCAGGTCTCCGAAAGCGGCCGCGAAATCGTGCTCTACCGGGTTTCGGCCGGGGAAAGCTGCGCGCTGACCACCGCCTGCCTCATGGGCCACGATCAATATCAGGGCGAGGGGATCGCGGAAACACCAATCGAGGCGGTCGCGATCCCGCGCGACACCTTCGACGACCTGATCGCGACCTCCCTGGTTTTCCGGCAGTTCGTGTTCAACGCCTTCAGCGCACGGATCACCGACCTGTTCCGCGTCATCGACGAGATCGCCTTTGCGCGCATGGATGTGCGGCTCGCGCAAAAGCTCCTCCAGCTCAAGAACGCCAAAGGCGAGATCGAGGCAACCCATCAGCAGCTTGCCGTCGAACTGGGCACGGCGCGCGAGGTAGTCAGCCGGCAGTTGAACGAGTTCCAGCGCCGCGGCTGGATCAAGAGCGGGCGCGGCGTAATCTCGATCATACAGGACAGCGCACTCTATGGCCTTGTGCGGTCGAGCTAAAGAATTCACGGTTCTGTGACAATGTTACAGACGCAGGCTCTGCTAGGCTGCTATCGCTTTATTACCGGAAATGGAGGAGAGGAATTGCCATGAGCACCAACATCGGCGGAATTGAACGCATTCTTCGCATTGTCGTCGGCTTGGGTTTGATCGCGATTGTTTTCGTTGGCCCTCAGACCAACTGGGGATGGTTCGGCGTGATCCCACTGGCCACCGGCTTGATCGGCTGGTGCCCGCCCTACGCTCTCTTGGGCATCAGCACCTGCAAGAAATAACCAACCGCTTCGCCCACCGTGTTTCTGCACAATCCCTTCGTGCGGGAACGCGGGCGGGCGGAACACAAAAGAATACATTACAGGGGCCATCTTGGCCCCTTACTTTTTTGTGACGGGTACCGCCTATTTCCCTAGGCCCCCTTACCTGGACAAATCTGCAATCCTTTCAATATAGCAGAAGGTGTGTGGCCGGTCCGGCCATCTATCCTTAACAGCAGAAGTCCGGTAGATGATAAAAATAAGTAACTCAGGGTGGAAAACGCTTGCGCTTGCAGGCTCGCTTGCGGTCTTGCCGCAGATGGCGCTGGCGCATGGGCCGACGCGGCAGAAGATCGTCGAAACGGTGGACATCGGCGTGCCTTGCGCCAAGGTCTGGGCCAAGATCGGCAACTTTCAGGACATGTCCTGGCTGCCGGCAGTCGCCAAGACGGAAGGCCAGGGCGGCAATGAGAAGGGCGCAAAACGCACGCTTACCTTGAAGAATGGCGGCGTGGTTGAGGAAAGCCTCGAAAAGCACGACGACCAGGCCATGATGTACTTTTACCGCATCGATCACGTCGATGTGAAAGTTCTGCCGGTGACAAACTATTCCTCCTGGCTGAGCCTGAAGCCGGGCGAGGGCGATAAATGCACCGTGGAATGGAAGGGCGCCTTCTACCGCGGCTATCCCAACAACGATCCGCCGCCAAATCTGAACGACGACACCGCGATCGCAGCCGTGACGGGGCTCTACCGCTCCACGCTGGACGCCCTGAAAAAATCCATCGAAGGCGGCTCGTGAGCATCCGGAAGGCTCGCCTCATATCCGGGGCGGCGGCGATTTGCGGCGCCGTCCTGTTTGCCGCTCAGGGCTTCGCAGGCGAGGAAGCCTTCGTCACTTGCCAGAACGGCAACACGGTCGCGGTTGTCGACCTGGACCGGATGAGCGTGGCCGCCCGGCTCGAAATCCCCGGCAATCCGGTGGGTATCGCGGTAACGCCAGACGGCACCAGGGCTTTCGTCACCAGCTCCGAAGGCAAAACCCTTTCGGTCATCGACGCCGCGCAGCGCAAGGTGATCAAGACCATCCACCTTAAGGGCGGCCCGTTCGGCGTGGCGGTTCACCCGTCCGGCAGCCCGGTCTATGTCACCGACTGGTTCGAGCACCGCGTCTTCGTAGTCTCGCCGAAGACGGGCGACATCGAGGCGGAAGTGAGCGTTGGCAGTTCGCCCTCTGGCATCGCGGTTTCGGCGGATGGCGGAACAATCGTCACCGCCGACAGGGACAGCGACCAGCTCAGCTTCATCGACGCGAAAAGCCTGACCGTCCGCGGCACAGCCAAGACCGGCTCGCGTCCCTTCGGCGTCACCATCGACGATGCCACGCACCGCGTGTTCGCGGCCAACGTGGCCAGCAATTCCGTGACCGTCGCCGATCTTGGCACGGGCAAGGTGCTGGCCGAGGTGAAAGTGGGCGAGCGGCCCTATGCGGTGGCGCTCGCTTCGGGCAAGGCGTTCGTCACCAACCAATATGCCGGCACGCTGTCCGTCTTCGACGCGCAAACCTATGCGCCGCTTGGCGAGATCGAGACGGGCCAATATCCGGAAGGCATCGCCGCCAGCACCGATGGCAAGTTTGTTTACGTCGCGAACTGGTTCGACGATCAGTTCATGAAGGTCGACGCGGTTTCGCTGAAGGCCGCTGGAAAGGTTGGCCCAGGCAATGGGCCCAGAGCGTTCGGCGCCTTCATCCGCAAAGCGCCCTGAGCGGTGCGCCGAACCCGGCTCGCAATTTGCAATAAATTACGATGAGGCCCTCGCGCACGGGATGACGGCGCAAAGCAATTGCAGTATGCCGCACCAATCGCTGGATCGCACGGCGGCAGCCGCTAATGCGTCCAGGTGCCGATGCGGCCGAACTTGAAATTGTCGGAGTACGACTTCTTCGACATGGCGCGGGGATGCGGCTCGAACACGCGGTAGGGGATGCCGTTCCTCTCCGCGTAGGCGATGGCCTCCTCCTTGGTCTCGAACCAGAGCTTCACCTGCGACAGCATATCGCCTGAGCCGGTCCAGCCCATCAGCGGCTCGGTCTCGCGCGCGGACGCTGGCTCGTATTCAAGGAGCCAGTCCTGGGTCTTGGCCAGACCCGATTGCATGGCGGTTTTCGCCGGCCTGTAGATGCGTGCGAACATGGTGCCCCGGATGCGCTGTTGGTTCCGCCCGAATTTGACCCAAGCCAGCGCAAATGACAATGGCAAAGCGCAGCGCGTGGAAATCTGTCCGGCAGCCCTGCACAGAGGAGAGGCGGCCCGCAAGCCGGCCGGGCATTGCATTGCGCACATCCGGCCCCGCGCCAATGGCGGCTCTGCTACAGCACCACGAGTTGGCGCCCAAGCATCGGCACGGCGTTCTTTCTCATTTGCGATGAGTTGAAGGCGTTGAAGTAGGTCGGATACCAGCTGAGCTTGCACATGAATAGCCTGTTGAAGCCAATCGCAAATGGCACAAGCGTAGGAGACTGGACCAGGAACTTGAATATTCCCTCGATGACCCCAATCCAATGGTAATGCATCACATCGTTGACGATAACCACGCCACCATTGGTGATGAGCTGATTGGCAAGAGAGAGATCGTTGACGACATGCTCGGCCGTGCGCCCGCCGTCTACGGAAAGCATCCGTATCCTTCCGCCGCTAATACATGGGCGCAGCGCTGAATCTGTCGAATTGGCGGTTACGATTTTGACGTTGCTGCCCCCATGGCGGTCGAACTTCGCAAGGTGCTTTTCAAACATTTCCCTGGAGCCACCGCTGCTGTAATCGATGTTGAACTCCTGATTTTCAAACAGGTCGATTGCATAAGACGTTTCGTTTTCATCCACGAGCGCGTTCAGCAATATAAAGAACTTCCCCTGATTGATGCCGATCTCGCAGGCCCCTCCGCTCACCTTTTTGCTTCGCTGCAGTTCATCGACGAAAGGGCAGACATTAAACATTTCGTCAGCGCACCAGCCTTCAATTTGCTGAAAGCCGTCTGTGCGGTAAGTGTCGAGGAACTTGCTGAGAGGCGCTGGAGCCTCGTTAAATACCAGGCTTAGGCCCATTGGATATCCACCTTGTACGATATTGGCCGAATCACGCTTTGCTCTGCTAGTGCACGCCTAACGGGATATGCCGATGTATTGCAACCATAGAATGAGGCGCGCGCGCGGATATCAACAGAACGGGCCGGCGCTGGACGATGGGCTGCTCCTGGCTGGCGCAAGGTGGCGGCTGTACCTTGCCTAATAGTCCATGGTCCATTCGCTGGGCATGTGATTGCCATGTTGAGGCCCCGGTACGCGCCGCGCCCCTCTTGTTCCCAAGGCCGTCACCAGCGTTCCGGCATGGCTTGGACCTTAAGTGCGCGCGGGCGCGAGGAGAGGACGCATTTGAACGCGACTGCACCGATAAACAGGTCAACCTGCTGAATTTGGTACGATAAGCCATGCCCGACTGTGAGTTCAGCCAGCTCGTCGACCTGGAGCAGGTTCGTCAGCTCTTGGAATCCCATCACCAGCTTTCGGGGATGGCTTATGGCCTGCTCGACACCAGCGAAAAAGCTCTCGTCGTTGTCGGATGGCAAGACATCTGCACGCGGTTCCACCGGGTTCACCCGGTCACCTGTGCCCGCTGCCTGGAAAGCGACGCCTTCATAAAGTCTCATCTACAGGACGCCTCAGAAGAACTGCTGGAATATCGCTGCAAGAACAACATGATCGATATTGCCATGCCGATTATTGTCGATGGCAAGCATCGGGCTACTTTTATCACCGGGCAGTTCTTCTACGACGACGATCCTCCAGACAGGGAATTTTTCGTCGCTCAGGCCCAGGCGCTAGGGTTCAACGCGAAGGAATATCTCGCCGCCCTCGATAAGGTTCCGCTATTCAACCGCGAATACATCCGCGGCAACGTTCTTTTCCTGCACAATATGGTGCGGAATCTCGCGGAAACTGGCCTGAAAAACCTTCGCCTTGCCCGCGAAATGGAGGAGCGCAAGCGGATCGAGGAGGCACTCAACCAGCGGCTCGCGGCGCTGACCGGCCCGCTGGAGACGGCCGCCATCACGTTCGAGGATCTCTTCAACATCGAGGAAATCCAGAAAATCCAAGATGCCTTTGCCGCCGCGACCAATGTTGCTTCCATCATCACGAAGCCGGATGGAACGCCCATCACCAAGCCTAGCGGCTTTTGCCGGTTGTGCCAGAGCATCATTCGCAAGACGGAGAAGGGCCGTGCCAATTGCTTCTATTCCGATTCCATCATAGGCCGGCAGAATCCCGAAGGTCCCATCGTCCAACCCTGCCTGAGCGGCGGTCTGTGGGACGCTGGCGCCAGCATCACGGCCGGCGGCAAACACATCGCGAATTGGCTCATCGGCCAAGTGAAGAACGAGGCAATCGACGAGGAGAAAATTCTCAACTACGCGCGCGAGATTGGGGCGGACGAGGAGGAATTCAGGATCGCGTTGCGGGAAGTCCCCGTAATGCCCGTCGCGCAGTTCACCAAAATCGCGGACGCCCTGTTCCTGCTGGCCAACGAGCTTTCGCTAAAAGCTTACAACAACGTTCAGCAAGCGCGTTTCATCACGATGCGCCAGCAGGCGGAAAACCAGCGCCTCGATCAGCTCAAGTTCCTGGAAAGCATGGATCGCATCAACCGGGCCATTCAGGAAACGTACGACCTGGAACAGATGATGAAAGACGTGCTGGACATCGTGATGGCCGTCTTCGACTGTGACCGGGCCTTTCTCCAGTACCCCTGCGATCCAGAAGCGCCGCAGTGGTGGGTTCCCATGGAACGCACCAAGCCGGAATATCCCGGCGTCCTCCAGCTTGGCGTCAAAATGGCGATGAGCCCTGGCATTGCAAATGCATTCCGGGCCGTGATCGCCGATGGCGGCCCCGTCCAGTATGGTCCAGGGACAGCGCATGAACTTCCCCCGGAGGGGGCAAAGCAATTCGGCTTTAAGTCCATGCTATGCATGGTGCTCTATCCCAAGGTGGGAAAGGCTTGGCAGTTCGGGCTGCACCAATGCTCCCGCGAGCGGCTGTGGACACCGGTGGAGGAGAAGCTTTTTCAGGAAATTGGGCGGCGTCTCACCGACGGTTTGAGCACCTTGCTGGCCTATCGCAAAAGCCGGGACAGAGAACTCAAGCTCTTGGACGCCCAGCGCATTGCACGCGTGGGCGGCCTGGAGTTCGACGCCGCCTCGGAGACCATGAAGCTGACGGGCGAGTTGTGGGAGGAGATTGGCGCGCCGGCGGGCCGCTTTGCACCGGCTGCCGTGTACAGCGCCTGCATGCCCCCCGAAAACTGGGAGCAACTGCTCGTAGCTGTGAGAGGCTCTCTCCGCACCGGGAGCCCTTACGAGGCCGAGTTCGAGATGCACAGCGCCGGCGGACGCCGCTACTGGATGTTCTCGCGTGGCGAACCCGTGGTGGACGAGCAGAGCGGGCTGTTGGCTGTGCGCGGCGCCTGCATCGACATCACCGAGCGCAAGCAGACCGAGCAGGAAATATCCACCCTGAACTTCGCCATGAACAATGTGCACGAAGAGGCTTTCCTGATCGATGAAAATGCGCGTTTCCTATATGTCAACGATGAAGCCTGCCGTGCCCTTGGGTACGATCGGAAGGAACTGCTTGGCCTTCATGTGCCGGATATCAATCCTGAATTTCCTGCGGAGCGCTGGCCCAGCCACTGGCGTGACCTCAAGGAGCAACGTTCGTTCATCTTTGAAAGCTGCAACAGGACAAAGGATGGCCGCGTTTTTCCTATCGAGGTCAGCACTAGCTACTTTGAGTACGGCGAGGCAGGTTACAGTCTGGCGCTTGTGCGCGACATCAGCGTGCGCAGGGAGCATACTGCGGCGCTGCAGCGCCTCAACCGCGAGCTGAGGGCGCTTAGCGACTGCAATCAGGCACTCTTGCATGCAGAGGATGAGGAATTGCTGCTCGCCAAGGTCTGCCAAATCATTTGCGAGGTGGGCGGCTACCGTTTTACCTGGGTGGGGTATGCCGAAAACAACGCGGAAAAATCGATACGCCATGTAGCGTCGGCCGGCGTTGAAGATGGGTACCTTGAGGGATCCCCGCTCACCTGGGCCGATACAGAATACGGCCGGGGACCCTCCGGCACGGCCCTCCGGACGGGAAAAAGCACGGCCGTCGAGGACTATGCCACCGCCCCCGATATGGCTCCCTGGCGCGAAGCCGCGCTACAGCGCGGCTACCGGTCGGCCGTTTCGCTTCCGCTGAAGGATGCAGCCGGAAACCCCTTCGGCATCCTCAGCATTTATTCGACGGAGGCCGGCGCGTTCACATCTGACGAGGTGCGGCTCATGGAGGAGCTGGCGGACAATCTGGCTTTCGGCATCGGTGTGCTACGCGCCCGGACCGCTCTCCAGCTGGCGGAACAGGAGCGGCAGGAGCATGTGAAACTGCTCGAAAACCTGGACCTGATCAACCGCGCCATCCAGGGAGCTGCCTCGCTCGAACAGATGATGAGCGATGTTCTGGATTCTGTTCTTTCCGTATTCTGTTGTGGCCGCGTGGCGCTGGTCTACCCCTGCGATCCCAGCGCGCCCTCCTGGCAGGTGATGATGGAGCGCGCCCTGCCGGAATGCGCCAGGAGTTTCCTTCAGGAGGGGGTGTTCCAGATGGGGACCGATGTCGCCGAGGCTTTCCGGACGGCGCTGGAGGCAAGCGGCCCGGTGTGGCTTGGCGGCGAACCGGAGCATCCGATGCCTGCCCGGACTGCGGAAACGAATGGAAGTCAGTCTCTGCTCGCCATGGCCATCCGTCCGCAGACCGGCGAGCCCTGGATGTTCGTCCTGCAACAGTGCGCCCGCCCCAGGACATGGACGCAGCACGAGGAGAGGCTTTTTGAAGAAATTGGCAGAAGGATATCCGACAGCCTGAGCAGCCTGCTGTTCTTCCGCGATCTGCGCAACAGTGAGCTACGCTACCGCCAGATCGTGGATACGGCCAACGAAGGCATTTGGGTGGTTGACCTCAGTGGAGCGACCACCTTCGTCAACGCCAAGATGGCCGGGATGCTGGGCTACGGTGTGGAAGAATTCGCCGGTCAGACCGTAAGCGGCTTCATGTTCGAGGAGGACCAGCCCGACCACTTGCGGCAGATGGAAAAGCGCCGGAAGGGTGAACCCGTGACCTTTGAGCGCCGCTTCCGCCGCAAGGATGGTGAGCCGGTTTGGACGCTGGCTGCCGCCACTCCCATCTTCGACGACGAGCGCCATTTTCGGGGTGGCTTCGCAATGTACACCGACATCACTGCGCGCAAACGCGCCCAGGAGGAACTTCGCCTCTACAAGGATGGTCTGGAAATCCTTGTAGAAGCGCGCACCGCCGAGCTCAAAACGGCGGTGGAAAAGCTTGAGCGCAGCAACCGCGATCTCGACGAATTCGCCTACATCGCCTCCCACGACCTCAAGGAGCCGCTGCGCGGCATCCATAATTATGTGAGCTTCCTGCGGGAGGACTATGACAGCAAGCTTGACGGGGAGGGGCGGACCTACCTGGAGCGCATGCAGCGCCTGGCCGAGCGCTTGACAGCCCTCATCGACGGCCTCTTGGCTTATTCGCGCCTAAGCAACAGGCCGCTCCCCATGGAAACGGTGGATATGGAAGCTGTGCTCCATGACGTGGCGGTGGACCTTGAGGCGGCGCTGGAGTCCCAAGGCGTGGAGCTACGGCACGTTGGGCACTTGCCATCCGTCGAAGGCAATCCGGCGCGCATCGGGGAGATATTCCAGAACCTCATCGCCAACGCCGCCAAGTACAACGACAAGGCAGAGAAATGGGTTGAGGTGGGCTGCGATACCAGCGGCCCGGTGCCCGTGTTCTACGTCCGCGACAACGGCATCGGCATTCCGGAACAGCATCGCGAAAACATCTTCCGGATCTTCAAGCGCCTCCACGAGCAGAGCAAGTATGGCGGCGGCACAGGGGTGGGCCTGACCATCTCCAAGAAAATCGTCGAGCGGCACGGCGGCCGGATATGGCTGGAGTCGACGCCCGGCGAAGGCACAGCCTTTTATTTCACCCTGAGCGGAGGTGCATGATGCTTGACGATTCACTTGTCTCGGAAAAAACGTCCGTAACCCCCCAAAAGCAGCTGATCCTCATCGTCGAGGACAGCGACGACGATTTCTTTGCAATGCAACGGGCCTTCAAAAAGGCCGGATTGCTGAACCCCATCCACCGCTGCAGCAACGGCGATCAGGCTGTGGATTACTTGTTCCGCCGCGGCGAATTCGCTGCCCCCGATGCCGCCCCCCGGCCCGCCATTATCCTGCTCGACTTGAACCTGCCTGGCCTCGATGGCCGCGATGTGCTGCGCATGGTTAAGGCCGATCTGGAGCTTCGCAGGATCCCGGTCATCGTGCTGACCACCTCCTGCGCCCCGCAGGACATCCAGCGCTGTTATGCCGATGGAGCCAATAGCTACGTTCATAAGCCAGTGGACCTTGAGGGCTTTTTCCAGGCCATCAGCCGCCTCAAAGACTTTTGGTTCGGGATCGCCGTGCTGCCTAAGGAGATAGAATGATGACCGGCGCATTGACTATCCTTGCCGTCGACGACAGCGAGGTTGACCAGGATCTCTACAAGCGCACCCTCAAGGCCACCCTCCATAAGCTCGTTCCGGCGTTCAACGCTGGAGACGGCCTGGCGAAGGTCAGCGAGGTCAAGCCGGACTTGATCCTCTTGGATTACAACTTGCCCGACCTCAGCGGCCTGAACTTCCTGGAGCGCCTCGCCACGCCGTCCGGCGTCCGCTTCCCTATTATTATGCTGACCGGCGCAGGCGACCAAACCATAGCTGTCGAGGCCATGAAGGCCGGGGCCAGCGACTATCTGGTCAAGGACACGGCGGGTCACTACCTGCACGACTTGCCGCGCGTAATCGACCGTGTCCACGCCTCCTTCGAGGAGCGCAACCGTGTACGGAGGCTAAATGCGCTGAACGGCGCAATCCTTGGCACCGTTGCCGACGGTATCCTTGGCATCGGCAGCGGAGGTGACATCCTCTTCGCCAATCCCGCGGCGGAGCGGATGCTGCTTAGTTCTCCCGGCCGCCTTGTGGGGCGCCATCTCAAGGAGTTCCTGTACCTGACCGGCCCGCAGGACGCGTGGGAGCGCCATCCTTTGTCCCAGCCGCATGACGGCTTCGCTACACTCAGCCGCGAGTCCGATTTCCTTCGGCGCTCCAACGGCACCGGTTTTCCCGCCGCCTACAACGCCTCTGCGCTCGATTTCGAGGAGAGCGGATCTTCCGGCTGGGTGCTGGCATTCCAGGACATCACAGAACGCAAGGCAGCCGAAGAGCAATTGCACCGCCACAAGGATCAGCTGGAAATCATGGTGCAGGAGCGTACCGTAGATCTTCTGCTTGCCCGTGACGCGGCCGAGACGGCCAACAAGGCCAAGAGTACGTTTCTAACCAATATGAGCCATCAGTTACGGTCGCCGCTCGACGACATGCTTCACTTTTCCGGAGTCCTGCAAAGCGATCCGATGGCGAGCGAAAAGCAGCGAGAATGGCTCGGCATCATCTACCGCAGTTGCGAAAGCCTTCTGAAGCTCGTCAACAGTATTTCGGAAATCACAAGGATCGAGGCGGAGCGCCTGAGGGCAGAAATCGCCCCCTTCAACCTCGGCGACCTGGTTCGCGAAGTTTCGGATGCGATACTGCCTCGCGCCAGGGAGAAGGGCCTACAACTCGTGGTGGACTACCCGTTCGCCGTTCCGCGCTACATCAGGGCCGACCGTGAGCGCCTGCGCCAAATCATGACCCACCTCGCGGACGATGCGGTAAAATTTGCGCAGACTGGCAATGTCACCATCCGCGCTGCCGTAACGGAAAATGCACAGTCGCATTTGCAGATGGAATTCGAGCACACCGGCCCCAGCATTTCGCCGGAAGACCAGAAAAGCCCCTCCCAAACCTTCGCGCGGCTGTGCCAAGCAGGCACGCAAACAGGCGCGGGTCTTGGCCTGGCCATTGCACGGCAGTTCGTGGAGTTCATGGGTGGCACAATCGGCGTGACAAGTGAGCCCGGCAAGGACACCGTCTTCCGCGCCGAGGTACCGGTGGATGTTGCTGAAGCGTATACCGATGAGCGGTCCGCCGGAGCGGGGGAGGTCGCGGGGCTGGCTCCCGGTACACCGCGCTACCGCGTCCTTATCGCGGAGGCCGAGCCCGAAAATCAATTGCTCCTGCGCCAACTGATGGACAGAGCTGGCTTTGAGGTTAAGACGGCAGAGACTGGCGAGGAGTGTGTGAAGTACTTCCTGGAATGGCGTCCGCATCTCATCTGGATGGACCGCTACTTGCCGTCGATGGATGGCATGGAAGCCATGCGGTGCATTCGCATGCTGCCACCCGGCCGGGACGTGAAGATCGTCGCGGTCATGGCATCCGAACTCAAGCACAAGCGGCAGGAAATGCTGGATGCCGGGATGGACGACCTGGTGTGCAAGCCGTACCGCTTCGACGAAATCTATGCCTCCCTGGCCCGGCAGCTAGACGTTAAATACGTTTACAAGACCGCAGCCGCGGAAGCCAACGCCGCCCTGGCAAGCTGACACCGGAAACGCTGGCGGCCGCTACCCGCCGGCCTACGCGAGGAACTTAACCCATCGAAAGGCTCCCCCGGCCGTATCGAGGCGGCCTTCTGGAAGGTAAGCGGCATCGGCGGCGCTGTCGCCCAGGCGCTCACGCTGCTGGCGAAGGATTTCGGCTATCCGGCGATTTTGGGGGGCACTTCCTGATGAGACTGCCGCGGCAGGGCTGCGGCTTTAACGCGATCCGCGCAAAAGCCGGCTTGGTTTTGATTCACGCCCGCCAACATGCCTATCTGTGCTCTGTTAAACGGAGACTTCCGCGATTGGCAGGGTTTATTTCGCGTAAGCCCCCATCATGATTAATTCCGGCATGGTAAAGACGGGCGCGCGCCATGTTTTTCCGGCGAATTTCTGCGAATTTTGCCCCGTTTTTCACGCTTCCAGAATCCCGTTAAATATAGATGCGATTGTGAAATTAACCATATTACGGTGCATTTACTCTGCGGCGCAGGCTTTCCGCCAACGAAAACTATCATTCAAAATCAGCGCCTTACTCTACCATTAAGGCTTCAGAAAGCGCCATTCCGTACAATTGCATCTTAAGAGCCTGCCCGGCCACCGCGACCGTTTTCGCCACCGGGCAGCGGATTTGTGGTTGACGGTTGCTTAACGGGGCCAGGGCAGCGTGACAGTTTTAGCCCACGATCTCCTTATCGCCCTTGAGCGCAAGCTCCAGGATCAGCGCGGGGTGGCGCGCGGCACGGCCGAGGCCGTCCTGGATCTGCTTGCGGCAGGAATAGCCCGTGGCTGCCACGAAGGCATCGCGGCCCGCCTTGCGGATAGCCGGAAACAGCGACAGCTCGGCCATGGCCAGCGAGGCCTCGAATGTCTCGGGCGTCATGCCGGTGATGCCGCTGAGCCCGCAGCAATCCGGCGGCCCGTCGATAACCTTCAACTCGGGCACAAGCTTGAGCACGGTGCCGGCCGCGCCCTCTATGCCGGCCGCGCGCTCATGGCAATGATTGTGCAAAAGCACATCCGTCTCGACCGTCTTCAATGGCGGCGCGAATTTGCCCTCCGCCAGCCGCGCGGCGACGAACTCCTCGAACAGCAGCACGGGCGGCTTTTCCTTCACGGGCAGGCCCAGGCCTGCATATTCGTCGCGCATCATCAGCACGCAAGACGGCTCAAGCCCGATAACGGGAATGCCCCTATCCGCGAAAGCCTCGGCGGCCGCGGTCAGGCGCTTTGCTTGCGCGCGCGCCTCCTCAATGCGGCCTGCATCGTAATAGGTCCGGCCGCAGCAAAGGGCACGCTCCTTATTATCGTCCGCGAAGGCCACGACGGCGTAGCCGGCCGCGTTCAAGACGGCCGCCGCCGCGCGCAAATTCGCGGGCTCGAAGGAGCGGTTGAACGTATCGGCGAACAGCGCGACCGTGCCATTCGCTCCCGGCTCGGCCGTCTGCGGAGCCCGGAAGTGCCGGCCTGCCCATCTGGGCCAGGGCCGGTCCGCCGCGATGCCAAACCAGCGCTCGGTCAGGCGTGGAAGCCCCGGCAAGAGATCGCGCATGGCAAGAACCGCACGCCAGCGCCGCGCCCGATCCGTATATTCGGGCAGCCGCGCATACCAATCCAAGGCCTCGGATGTCCAGCCGTCTGCGCGCGCCGCCGCCAGCACCTCGGTTTTCATCTTGGGAATGTCGAGGCTGGAAGGGCAGGCAGTTTTGCAGGCTTTGCACGAAACGCAGGACTGCATGGTCTCGATCATAGCGCGCGAACCCAACGCCTTGGGGCCGAGCTGGCCGGAAAGCGCCAAGCGCACGCTGTTGGCGCGGCCACGCGGGCTGTCGCGCTCGTCATGCGTCACATTATAGGAAGGGCAGGCGAGACTTGGCTCGGCGGAGCGGCACAGCGAGAGGCCCCGGCAGCGGCTGGCTTGGGCGAGCGCGCGGGACGGGGAGGGCGAAGCGCCCCAGTTCAGTGTAATGGGTGTATCTTCCGCCGCCTTGATCTCGCGCGGGGCGCGGAGCAGGGACACCTCATCGAAGCTCGGCGCGCGCAGGATTTTGCCGGGGTTCAGCAGCCATTTCGGATCGAGCTGCGCCTTGAGCTGCGCGAACAGGCCGGTTGCCTCGGGGCCAGCCAGGCGCTCCAGCGCCTCGCTGCGCGCAATGCCGATACCGTGGCCCGAGGTGAGCACGCCGCCATAGGCTTTGATCAGGTCCACCATTTCCTCAGCCAGCGCGCGCATGCGGCCGATGTCCTCGGGGTGGCGCAGATTGAGGATAGGCCGGACATGCAGCGAGCCGCGGCCGGCCTGGCCGTATATGGCGCTGCGCACGCCGTGCTTCTCGAACAGCAGTTTGAGCGCGGCACCGTAGGCGCCAAGGTTCTTGATGGGCACCGCCCCATCGTCCAGGAAGGGCAGGGCCTGCGCTGCCGATTTCAGCGACCAGGCACGGATGACGGCTTCACGGCGCAGGCGCCAGAATGCCGCGCGCGCCTTCTCGCCCATGATCTCGATCACGGCCGTTTCGGGCACGCAATCGTCGAGCGCCTTGAGCAGCCGCGTATTCGCGACCGCATTCTCCTCGTCGAACTCGACGATCAGGACCGCCTCGGGCTCGCCCTGCAAGAGGCGCGTAACCAGCGCGTCCATCCCCGCCTGCGCGGCGAGGAATTCGAGCAAAGTGCGGTCCAGAAGTTCGATTGCGCTGGGGTTCAGCACCATGATCTTGGGCACGAGGCGCAGCGCGGCGGTGAGATCGGCGAAGCGGCAGACGCCGAGCGCGCGGTTTGGCGGTTTTCGCACAAGTTTAAGCTGGATCTTGGTGGCGACGGCGAGCGTGCCTTCGGCGCCCGCCAAAAGCCGCGCCATGTTCTGGCCGGCGGAACTCGCCAGCAGCGTCCTCAAGTCGTAGCCTTCCGGCTCTGGCGTTCCTGGCGCCCGCAAGGGCCACAGCGTGGCTATCGCCTTCTCGTGCAGCTCGCCGAATTGCAGGAGGTCCAGAAGCCGGTCGCGGCCGGGCGCGGGCTGGCTTCCGTCCTCTTCCGAGACGGCGTTGAACAGCACCCGCTGGCCGTCGGCGAGAAAGGCATCGGCCGAAGCCACATTATCGCGCATCGAGCCGTAGCGAAGCGCGCGGAGGCCGCTCGAATTGTTGCCGAGCATGCCGCCGATGGTGGCCTGCTGTGCCGAGCCGATGGCGACGGGAAAGACGAGATTGTAGGCCGCCGCCGCCGCATTTACCGCCGCAAGCGTGCAGCCGGGCTCAACCGTGCATGTCCGGGCCTCCGCGTCTATCTCCATGATGTTGCGGAGATATTTCGAGAAGTCGATGATGAGGCCTTCGCCGAGCGCCTGCCCCGCCGTCGAGGTGCCGCCGCCGCGCGCGATGACCGGCAGCCCTTCCTCGCGCGCCATCTCCAGCGCGATAGCAACGCCGGCCGCCGTCTTTGGCGCGACCATTCCTGCCGGAAAACATTGATACATGGACGCATCGGTGGAATAGCGCCCGCGCGTGAACAAATCGCAGGCGGCATCGCCTTCGATCTCGCTCTCAAGCCTTTCCCAGAACGCCCGCCCGGCTCCTCGAATAGCCATTTTCCCTCAACCGCTCAGGCAGAGCGCAACCAAATCCGCCTAATCCGGCAGCATCCTGCGGCAGACCATGGCCCAGAGTCATCATTTCTGCAACGCTCCATTAACCAGGTTGCGATACACGTCACTTCGTTGTCAGGTTGTAATGCGGCGGGGCGTACGGTCATGGTCTGGGGCAGGAAATTTGGCTGCGCGTCCGCGCAACAGTTGCCGGAAATCGATGGCGTTGGCAGAACTGCCCCGTGGCATAGGCTTGGGCTGCCCAGCAAATGCCCAAATCACTGTTTCCAGCTGGCGTCACCAGCTACCTTCAGGCTGGTTGTTTTGGCTAAAGCCCCAGCAACCTGGATGATGATTGTAACAGCTCTCGCCGTATCGCTCAGCGCTTGTTCCGTGTCCAAGAGCAACCTTCCCATGGGTGATGAAACGCGCCACTTGAGTCCGCGCCTGATCAGGGTGGGCGATCCCGTGCCGAAAGGCCGCGGCGTTTACAAAGTCGGAGATCCCTACCTGGCGAACGGCAAGTGGTACGTTCCGGTGAACGACCGCTCCTACGATCGCACGGGCCTCGCCTCTTGGTATGGCGATTTCTTTCACGGCCGCCAAACCGCCAACGGCGAAATTTACGACATGAACGCACTCACGGCCGCGCATCCCACCTTGCCGTTGCCGACCTACGTGGCCGTCACAAACCTTTCGAACAACCGTACGGTCGTCGTCAGGATCAACGACCGGGGTCCGTATCACGATGATCGCATTATCGATCTTTCGCATAAGGCGGCGCAGGTTCTTGGCTTTTACGGGCGTGGCACCGCGCCCGTGCGTGTCCGCTATCTTGGGCCGGCACCTTTGAACGGCGACGACAGATACGAGCGCTCCATTTTGGCGCATCAGCCTTGGGCGCCACGCGTTATCTCCCACGCCGCCAAGCCAGCCTCGCCGCAGCGCAACATGCTGGCGGCTGCCGTTACGGCGGCAGAATGGCCTGTGGTGGTGAAAAAGGGCGGCTTCGAGGGGCCGCGAGCCAATCACAGCGGCAAATGGCAAACCGCTTCGGAACCCGCCTTGGCCAACCAAGCGCTACATATGAGCATGCGCTGAATTAAATGGTCCTGAGCGGCCTAAACCTTGGCCAAGGGGCTTCGAAGTTGCTATACCGTATGCTCAGATAAGCCAGGATTGACACCGATGCGCCTTTTCCTGCTCTGCCTGAGCTTTTTTGCCTATTTCCAACTCGCCGCGGCGCAGCCTTCCGCCACCTTTCAAACCACGGCGGCGGAAGCTATCTTGATCGACGCAGGCACGGGCGCCATTTTGTTCGAAAAGAACGCCGGCAATTTGTTTGCGCCCGGAAGCATGAGCAAGATCATGACGTTGGAGATCCTGTTCAAGAAGCTCAAGGCGGGCGAAATTTCGATGGAAACCGAGTTTCCCGTGAGCCTCTACGCTTGGAGAACGGGTGGGGCGCCATCCCGTACGACTTCGATGTTCGTACCGCTGAACCAATCCGCTAACGTCAGCGACCTGATCCAGGGCATCGCCATTCAGAATGCTAACGATGCCTGCATTGCCGTGGCCGAGGGCCTGGCGGGAACCGACGAGGCGTTCGGCATGATGATGACGAATGAGGCGCGCGCGCTTGGATTGCAGCAATCGACATTTGGAAACTCTTCCGGCCTGCCCAACCCCGCGAATCTTGTGACCGCCCGCGAACTGGCAAAGCTGTCTCTGCATGTAATCAAGGAATATCCTGACTATTATAAATATTTTGCACAGAAGGAATTCAAGTATCGCGTACACAACTTCAGGAACCTCAATCCGCTGCTTAATGCTGCCCTGCCGGTCGATGGCTTGAAGCCCGCCTTTACAGAAAACGTTGGGTACAGTATCGCTGCCTCAGCCGAGAAAGATGGACGGCGCCTAGTCGCAGTCATGAACGGTTTCGCATCGGAGAAGGACCGGCGGGAGGAAACTCTTAAGCTGCTGAGCTGGGGGTTTGTCAGTTTTAAATCCTACAAAGTTTTCGACAAGGACGAGGTCGTGGGCGCAGGCCGGGTCTGGGGCGGCGAGAAATGGAGCGTGCCTCTCAGGACCAGCTCGGAGGTGAGGTTACTCCTTCCCGTTGGAGCCAAGGACCTGCGCATCAAAGCTAAGATCGTCTATCAAGGCCCTCTTAAGCCGCCCGTCAAAGAGGGCAAACAAGTTGGGGAGGTGAGGATTACCTCCGAGAGCACTGGCACATCGAATTCAGCACCGCTTTATACCGCGGCAAGCCTTGAGGGAGGCGGCATCGTGCGAAAGGGCGTCGATTCTGTTTTGCTAGGCGTCAATTCGTATGTCGCCAAGGCCGTTACCAAGCTTCTGCAGAAGCGTGAGCAGGCCGTACTGCAGCCTTCTACGGCCGCTGCGTCAACCACACCGAAGTCTTGAGAAACGTGCCACGAGGCAAATTCATCACGTTCGAGGGCGGCGAGGGTGCCGGGAAGAGCACGCAAGCCGCGACCTTGTCGGGCCGGTTGCGGAGGGCCGGTTTGAGCGTTCTGCAGACACGCGAACCAGGCGGAACACCTCGCGCAGAGGCCATTCGCGAGGTGTTGCTCTCTGGCAAAGCCAAGCGCTTTGGCCCGCTTGGCGAAGCGGTGCTTTTTTATGCGGCGCGAGAGTTGCATCTGGAACTCGCCATCAGGCCCGCGCTGGAACAGGGCACCTGGGTGGTTTGCGACCGCTTCAGCGATTCAACCCGAGCCTATCAGGGGGCGGCAGGCGGCTTGCCACGCTCCGTCATCGATGTCCTCGACTCTGCCGTCGTGGGTTCCACGCGCCCCGATCTGACGATCATTTTCGATTTGCCGCCGGAGTTGGGCTTGCGAAGAGCCGCTGGACGGAAACAGGAGGGCGCGGACGGTGATCCCGCCGGAATTGACTTGGATCGCTTCGAAACCATGAACCTCGCGTTCCACCGAAATTTGCGCGACGAGTTCCTGGCCATTGCGAAAGCGGAACCTGAACGCTGCGTGGTGGTTGACGCGTCGCGCAACATGCAGATGGTGGCCGACGAAGCTTGGTCAGTTATTCGCAAACGCTTTGATTTGTGATTCCTAAGCCGGACAAGCCGGAACCAAGAAGGTTGCGCTATTATACCGTGGGGCGCAGCCAATTGGCGAGGGGACCATGGCGGAGGGGCTTGCTGAACGCTACGACGAGCGGATCGCAGGGGTTCTTTCTTGTTACGACCGGATTGTCATCACCGGTACGGTTCCTGGCATCTGCCACGCCCAGGGGATGACGGTATTTCTTCGCGCGAATGCCATCCGCATTTTCGATTATCCGGAGTTTGCGGCCACGCTGCGCGATAAGGTGCGGGAGAACGCGGCGAAGGTTGCGGAAGCGGCGGGCGTGAGCATCGAGCACATTTCGAAGAGCCACATCCGCAAGGAGGATGTCGTCGCCAAGGCGATTGCCAAGCGCGGCGATCATCCAGGCTTGGCGCATGTCATCTCCGTCATGGAAGCGTGCGGCGCTTACCAGCCATGGCATGACAAGAAGACGCACAAAACCTTTCTGCGCCCGGACAGCGGCAAATGCCTGCATTATTATTTCTATTTCATCGATGCTGAGCTTGGCCTGATTTACGTCCGGGTTCCAACCTGGGCGCCGTTCCGTTTGCAGATCTATTGCAACGGCCACAGCTGGCTGGCGCGCAAGCTGACCGCCGAAGGCATAGGCTTCTCCGCCAAAGACAACGCCTTCCTGCGCATCGGCGATTGGCAGCACGCCCAGGAATTGGCCGATAGCTTCTCACCCGGAATGCTCCACCGTATCCTTGACCGTTACGCGGCGCTATGCTGTCCGGTGCTCGATACCTTCAAGCAGTCCTATCACTGGAGCCTGATGCAGGTCGAATACTCGACCGATCTGGTGTTCCGTTCCAAGGCAACGCTGGCGCCGCTCTACGAACAACTGGCCCGGCATTCCGTGCTCACCGTGAAGGCCGAAACCATCGCCACATTCCTTGGCCGCAAAATCGACCCCAAGCTTGCTCAGGAAATCGGCAGCCAATTCTCAACCCGCATCGAGGGCACCTGCATCAAGCACCGCTTCGGTAAGTCTTCCATCAAGATGTACGATAAGTTCGGCATCGTCCTGCGTATCGAGACAACAACCAACGACGTCTCGTCCTTCAAGCACTACCGGAAGGTAGAACACCGCAAAGGCCCATCAAGCACGGGCTTTGCTCCCATGAAGAAGAACATCTACAGCCTTGGAGACTTGACCGGCATTCTCTTTGCCTGCAACCGGCGTTATCTCGCCCATCTCTCGGCGCTCGACGACTTCTCCGCCGGCGTCAGACTGCTCGACCGTGTTACGCGCCCGCGCAAGGTCGATGGCAAGACTGTCAAAGGCATCGATTTCTTCAACCCCACCGAGAAAACGCTGCTTCGCGCCCTGCAGAATCCCAAGTTCAACATCGCCGGTGTCCGGCGCGCCGATCTCGCGCCATTGCTTGAGAAAATCTCCCCCGCCACGCTCTCACGCCAGATCCGGCGGCTGCGCTATCTCGGTCTCATCAAACGTGTCGCCAAAACCTACCGCTACTACCTCACATGCGCCGGACGAGCAGTCATCGCCGCCGCGTCCAGCATCACCGAATACGCCATCATCCCAGCACTCGCCTGACCAATTCCCTGCGCAAAGTGACAAGAGTTGGCTGGTAAGGGACTAATTAGTGTCTTACCAACCAACTCTTATCATTTTCTGCACGGAATCGGTCAAGCGAGCGCCGGAATGACGGCGTATTCGGTGATGTGGGACGCGGCGGCGATGACTGCTCGTCCGGCGCATGTGAGGTAGTAGCGGTAGGTTCGCCCGGCGCGTTTGATGAGGCCGGGATGGCGCAAGCGGCGGATTTGGCGTGAGAGCGCCGAAGGCGAGATGCTGTCCAGTACCGGGGCGAGATCGGCGCGGCGGACACCGGCAATGTTGAACTTGGGGTTCTACAACGCACCAAGCAGGGTGCGCTCAGTAGGATTGAAGAAATCGATGCCCTTGACGGTCTTGCCCTCAACCTTGCGCGGTCGAGTAGTCTAGACGCCGGCGGAGAAGTCGTCGAGCGCCGAGAGATGGGCAAGATAACGCCGGTTGCAGGCAAAGAGAATGCTGGTCAAGTCTCCAAGGCTGTAGATGTTCTTCTTCATGGGAGCAAAGCCCGTGCTTGAGGGGCCTTTGCGGTGTTCTACCTTCCGGTAGTGCTTGAAGGACGAGACATCATTGCTCGTCGTCTCGATACGCAGGACGATGCCGATTGACAGCTCTCAATGTCTGAACGAGCCGCCGCACTCCTTCCCTTGCCGTTCTGGAGCACTTAATCCGCCGGGCCGGTTACAGATTCAAACCGCTGGTTTTGAGGGATTTTCAAACTGCTGCTGACAGAGATCTCGAACAACGCTGCTGAAAACGCCGTCAAGGCCCGTAAGCCTTGGCAGAAAAAACTGGCTCCTCGCAGGCAGCGACGCCGGAGGGGAGCGTGCCGCGATCTTCTACACGCTCATCCGCTCAGCAAAAATGAACGGCCTTGAGCCCGAGGCTTACCTGCGCGACATCCTCACCCGCATTGGCGAGCGCCCCATCAACGCCATCGATGACTTGCTGCCCTGGAACATCGCTAAGCCAGAGGTACTCCGCGCCGCCGCCTGACCAGCCCAAAGTCAAGCCGTCAAAACCGTAGCCCCATCAAGACGCTTACGTTGAAGGCCACATTGAGCCAGGATCAATGATCGTCACGGATGGATGGCAGGTCAACCGGGGGGCTGGAAAAGAAGGGATACCTCCATGAACGGCGCATCCAGCGTGCGGCCGTGGCGCGGGATGAGGATCCGGGCGAAGTTTTGCCTGGTGTTCATCGGATCGCCTCCTTGGCCAAGCGATGGCTGCTGGGCACTCACCAGGGAGCCGTGGACTCTGCAAACCTGCCCAGCTACTTGAACGAGTTCGTGTTCCGCTTCAACCGCCGCCACTCCCGGAGCCGCGGAATGCTGTTCTACCGGGTATTGGAACTGGCTGTTGCTCATAGGCCGGTGCGGTATCAGGATCTCGTCGCGGCCCGCCAGCCTTGGACCGGCCTGCGCCAGATCGGCCATGGCGCAAAATCTCCAGCTCCGGTTAAATGCATAGCCCAGTTTGGCGTTATCCAGAAAGACGTAAATCAGCCTTTCGGCCGGGTACATCGCCATAATTGCCCAGAAGCATGATCGTGCTCTGTGCATTGACGGTCAGCACCGCGATCATGCGCGTGTTTCCGGTCTCCAGGTCAATGGCGCCATGAATATTCAGCCGGTCCCACCCGCTGTTCTCTTCGACGGCGACCTTGGCATCCGTGAGCGCTTGCCGCTCACGGTAAACGTTCGCTTTTGCCGCACGGCGTGCGTGGGGTGAACCGCATCGGCAAACATCACGGCTTCGTCTTCCTGCAAGCCGTTCAGCAAGGCATTGTACTCCTTAATGAAAGCCCTTTGTTTGTCTTCATCCAGCTTGCGCGGGATGGCCAGCGGTTTTCGATGGACCATGCCCAAACGATGAAGCAACGTGATCGGTCCGGAGCGCCGAAGCCATTACCAGCGCATCACGGCTATCAACCTTGGCGGACGGCGAGCGTGTAGCGGTCGCGAAACCGGTCGAGTTGCTTGGGGTTGATGGCGTAGACGTGGATGCCCCGCTCCAGGAGTGTCTCGACCACTGGGCCATGCGGCTCCTCGATGGCGATGTGAATTTGGCACGGGCTTTCCGCGCCGCTCACCCGCGCATCATTCCTCGATAGGAATCCGTGCCGCAGTTCCGCGCAAATCACTTCGGCAATTCGCAGAGTCGGGGTCTAGACGACAAAAAACCCCGCCACAAGGACGGGGCGTGCATTTCGACTTTCGTAATTAGGGGATTTAAACATCCTTGGTATGCCTGGCAACGACCTACTCTCCCACCTTAGTAGTACCATCGGCGCTGGAACGTTTCACGGTCGAGTTCGGGATGGGATCGAGTGGGGGCGTTCCGCTAAAATTACCAGGCAAACAAAGGATGTTTATGGTCCGAAGAACCGCGCCCTATCACTAGCACAGCGTTTCGGTTCAGAATGATCTGGATTTGTCTTTTCGTCAGCTCACCATCTAGGTGAGCATTGACTAATGAGAGCGATGAAGCCGATCGAACTATTAGTACTGGTAAGCTCCACGCGTTGCCGCGCTTCCACATCCAGCCTATCAACGTGGTCGTCTTCCACGGTTCTCAAGGGAGAACTTGTTTCGAGGCGAGTTTCCCGCTTAGATGCTTTCAGCGGTTATCTCTTCAACACTTAGCTACCCTGCACTGCGGCTGGCGCCACAACAGGTCCACCAGAGGTGTGTCCATCCCGGTCCTCTCGTACTAAGGACAGCTCCTCTCAATTCTCCTACACCCACGGCAGATAGGGACCGAACTGTCTCACGACGTTCTGAACCCAGCTCACGTACCGCTTTAATTGGCGAACAGCCAAACCCTTGGGACCTGCTCCAGCCCCAGGATGCGATGAGCCGACATCGAGGTGCCAAACAACCCCGTCGATATGGACTCTTGGGGGTCATCAGCCTGTTATCCCCGGCGTACCTTTTATCCGTTGAGCGATGGCCCTTCCACTCAGGACCACCGGATCACTAAGGCCGACTTTCGTCTCTGCTCGACTTGTGGGTCTCGCAGTCAGGCTGGCTTATGCCTTTGCACTCGACAGCTGATTTCCGACCAGCTTGAGCCAACCTTCGCACGCCTCCGTTACTCTTTGGGAGGCGACCGCCCCAGTCAAACTACCCACCACACACTGTCCCGGAACCGGATAACGGTCCGACGGTTAGATATCCATAATCGCAAGGGTGGTATTTCAAGGGTGACTCCACAGCGCCTGGCGGCACTGCTTCGTAGTCTCCCACCTATCCTACACATGCAATCACGAATACCAGTGTGAAGCTATAGTAAAGGTGCACGGGGTCTTTCCGTCTAACCGCAGGAACCCCGCATCTTCACGGGGAATTCAATTTCACTGAGTCTGCGTTGGAGACAGTGGGGAAGTCGTTACGCCATTCGTGCAGGTCGGAACTTACCCGACAAGGAATTTCGCTACCTTAGGACCGTTATAGTTACGGCCGCCGTTTACTGGGGCTTCAATTCGGAGCTTGCACCCCTCCTCTTAACCTTCCAGCACCGGGCAGGCGTCAGACCCTATACGTCGCCTCGCGGCTTCGCAGAGCCCTGTGTTTTTGGTAAACAGTCGCCACCCCCTGGTCTGTGCCCCTCCGCAATGCTTGCGCAAAGCGAAGGCCCTCTTATCCCGAAGTTACGAGGGCAATTTGCCGAGTTCCTTCAACGCAGTTCTCTCAAGCGCCTTGGTATGCTCTACCTGTCCACCTGTGTCGGTTTAGGGTACGGTCGTTTGGGGGGCTATTTCCTGGAACCGCTTCGCTGCCAAACCAATCCGATAAGGCTTGACAACTTACGCAATCCGTCACCATCCCCTGGCTGAAGAATATTAACTTCATTCCCATCGACTACGGCTTTCGCCCTCGCCTTAGGAGCCGGCTAACCCTGCGCAGATTAACTTTACGCAGGAACCCTTGGACTTTCGGCGAGAGTGTCTCTCACACTCTTTATCGTTACTCATGTCAGCATTCGCACTTCCAATACCTCCAGCATACCTCACGGTAAACCTTCACTGGCTTATGGAACGCTCCGCTACCGCGTCATATGACGCCCGCAACTTCGGTGCGTGGCTTTAGCCCCGTTACATTTTCGGCGCAAGAACCCTTATTTAGACCAGTGAGCTGTTACGCTTTCTTTAAATGATGGCTGCTTCTAAGCCAACATCCTGGTTGTTTTGGGGTTTTCACATCCTTTCCCACTTAGCCACGACTTGGGGACCTTAATTGGCGGTCAGGGCTGTTTCCCTTTTCACGACGGACCTTAGCACCCGCCGTGTGCCTGCCGGACAAGACATTCCAGTATTCGGAGTTTGGTTAGGTTTGGTAATCCGGTAAGGACCCCTAGCCCATCCAGTGCTCTACCCCTGGAAGCATACATCCGACGCTCTACCTAAATAGATTTCGCGGAGAACCAGCTATTTCCGAGTTTGATTGGCCTTTCACCCCTATGCACAAGTCATCCCCGACTTTTTCAACAGGCGTGGGTTCGGCCCTCCAGTGAGTGTTACCTCACCTTCAGCCTGCTCATGCATAGATCACCCGGTTTCGGGTCTAATCCAACGAACTTGTCGCCCTATTAAGACTCGCTTTCGCTGCGCCTACACCTATCGGCTTAAGCTTGCTCGTTAGACTAAGTCGCTGACCCATTATACAAAAGGTACGCCGTCACTTTCGCTCCGGCTGTTTGTAGGCATTCGGTTTCAGGTTCTCTTTCACTCCCCTCGTCGGGGTGCTTTTCACCTTTCCCTCACAGTACTTGTGCACTATCGGTTGGCAAGGAGTACTTAGGCTTGGAAGGAGGTCCTCCCATGTTCAGACAGGGTTTCACGTGCCCCGCCTTACTCAAGGCAAGTATGGAAATTTACGTGTAAGGGGCTATCACCCTCTATGGCCACACTTTCCAGAGTGTTCCACTTTTTTCCATAATTGCACTGGCCTGGTCCGCGTTCGCTCGTCACTACTAGCGGAGTCTCGGTTGATGTCCTTTCCTTCAGGTACTTAGATATTTCAGTTCCCTGAGTTCGCCTCTT
>CAVUGF010000002.1:127500-426940 GCA_963740975.1 uncultured Alphaproteobacteria bacterium
GTGGCTTGAAACAGGACCGCCGAAGTCTTTGTCCCTAGCGTTTCCGCTAGAGCGCCAGAGCTCCGCCGTCCACGTTTCTCTTTCCTCTATTTTCAACTTGTCAAAGAGCCCAAATCCAGGGATAATCCCTTCATCGGTGGAGCGTAAACTCCACATCTTCCTGTTTAGCAATTGAGGACCACTGATCGTAGAGATCAACGAAAACCCCTCAAATTAAGGAGACTGTCTTGGCGGTTCGTGAGGATTTTCTCAAAACCGCGAGCTCCCATCTCTAAACCACCCAACCGCTTCTGTCAAGGACTTTTTTCTCGACGCCCGCTGCCGGGATTTTAGAAATCGATGTTTAGATTAAGAAGCCTCGGTTCCAGGATACTTTTCTCAGAACTGCGAGGTGTCCGCCTCTAAACCACCCAACTGCTTCTGTCAAGAGCTTTTTTTCTCGACGCCCGCTACCGGGATTTTCAAGTCTACATCTAGATTAGATGTCCCCGGCTCAAGAGTTTCCTCAACTTAGAACCGCGAAGCGCTCGCCTCTAAACAACCCAACCACCTTTGTCAAGGCTTTTTAGTCTCTACATCCGTTGGCGGGGTTTTCGAAACCGGCGTCTTTACCGCGTCTCGATGAAGCCTATATAGCGCCACAATTCCTGAACGCAACGTTAAAATTACAGCTCCATACGAAAATTTTTCAATCTGGGGAAAATTTTGTACAGCTGTCACAAAGGGCACCTTTTTGTTGACAAACTGCACGGCTGCGCTTTTCCCCCTTGCCAGGCGAATTCGACGCCGCTTCGCCGCATCTTCGCCCAAAGCAGGGCGCAAAAGCTAGGGCTAAAAATGGGGCTGATGGAGACTTGAGCTTGCTCGATCGTACTGACCGCGGAGATTCCCGCCGACGCGGGACCGATCTCGTTCGCGTCCAACAGACGCGCGCGGTGCCGAAGGGCGGCCGTAAACGGCCCTCTATATATTTGAGCGAGTTGGGCCCGCGGCGTATGGTGACGCAGCTCAAATGGTTCATATCCACGGTTATCGTCGCGATTTCAGGCCTCGCAATCATTGGCGTGGTTATCTATTCCTCCATGCACGGCAGTGGCGACGGCAAAGGCATCATCCAGCAAATAAGACGCGACGCAATCAACTCCATGAAGCCTCGCGCCGCCGGCACGCCAGGCTCCGTCAAACAGACCTCGACCGGCTACAAAACCGGCCGGCTTGTGGTTTCCTCCAAAGGCATGACCACCCGGAGCCTCATTTACGACCGGATCGAGCAGCGGCGCGGGACCCACGAATTCATCAGCACGAAGCCCTATGCCAAGATCGTCGCCACGCTGGCGACGGAGCGGCCGGAAGAAGATGTCGCCATACCGGCCTTCAATCCGATGGACCTGTTCGGCGCCGAGACGCCCACTGTGCGGAAAGATCAGGCAGGTGCCGAACTAACCTCCGACCCGCGCGTTTCCCTGCGTTTCACCGAGGTGCCCGGCGGCTTTTTGCCGAACGAGGACAATCAGGAGCTTTCCGACGCCGAAGCTGAGAAGTTTGTGGGCGAGGCGGACGCGGTCTACGCCGAAAGCGAAGCGAGCCTGACAGAGGCAGGCCCCATGGACCTTGGCGAAGGCGACACCGCGCTCAAGGCCGAGAAAAATACGACGATCCTCTATAAGAAATCGGATGAAGAGGATAGCGGCGACGCCTATGACCACCGCTCCATAATCGCGCGCGGGGGCGAAACGCTCGATGCCCTGATCAAGGGCACCGGTGTCGACAGAGTTCCAATCGAAATCTCGTGGCGGAGGCCGTAGCGAAGATCACAAAGGCAAAAAAGATGCGCGCGGGCGAAGAGCTGCGGCTTGCCTTGACGCCATCCTCCGTTGAAGAAGGCGCGCTCGACGTCGCCAAGATCAGCTTGTTCTACCAGAACGCGCCCATAATCACCTTGGCGCGCGCCAGCGAAGGCGGGTACGTCCCAAGCGACAGGCCGGTGCAGCCTGAAGCCGATTCCGATGAAAACACCGGCGAACGTGCCAGCGTGTATCTCAGCACCTACCGCGCGGCCAAGGCGCAAGGGCTTCCCGACGATTTCATTACCAAATTCCTGAAAATCCACGCCTACGACGTGGACTTCAAACAGCGCGTGAAAGCTGGCGACAATTTCGAGCTTTTTTACGATCTGACGCAGGAGGAGGGCGGCGCGGAAAAACCGGGCGAACTCCTGTATGCCGCGGTAAACGCCAGCGGCGAATCGCACGGATATTACCGCTTCCGCACGCCGGACGGCACCGTGGACTACTACGACGACAAGGGCTCGAACTCTAAGAAGTTTCTTATGAGAACGCCGGTCAGGTCCGCTCGCCTGACCTCGGGCTTCGGCTACCGCATGCACCCTCTGCTCAAAACCTTGAAGCTGCACTCGGGCGTGGACTGGGCGGCACCGATCGGAACGCCGATTATGGCCGCGGGAAACGGCACCATCGAGATCGCGGAACGCCACGGCGGCTACGGCAACTATGTGCGTATCCGGCACGCCAACGGCTACAAAACCGCTTACGGCCACATGCTTCGCTTCGCCGAGGGCATCGTAAGGGGCGCAAAGGTGCGGCAGGGGCAGATTATCGGCTACCTGGGTAACACGGGCATGTCGACCGGCCCGCACCTCCATTATGAGGTGCTGGTGAACAACCGCTTCACGAACCCGCTCTCGCTCAAAATCCCGCGCGCCCGCCAGCTTCAAGGCCGGCTGCTGACGGACTTCCGGCGGGAAAAGTCGCGTATCGAGGACCTCATACACCGCGCGCCGGTGAAAACGCGCGTTGTCAGCATCGAAAAATAACCCTTAATTTTCGTGACTTAGCGGAAACTGCGGCAATGCGCCGCAGCGACATCTTGACATACTAGCCCTGGTATAGTTCAATCCTATTTAGCGGCTTTTTTCGAAAAGCTCGACCTTGATACAAGAAACATTGCGCAAGCGCGCATTAATCGAGCAGGGGTAGGAATGAATGCACCTTCCATGAACAAAATCGTCGTCGCTCTTGTTGCCAGCCTTATCTTCATGGCCGGTATCCGGGTCGCGGTCGAAATGGCGTATCCGGACGGCACGGCGAACCTGTCCAAGGGCAAGATCACAGTCGTGACAACACCTAACAAGCAGGTGGCGAAGCGCTAAAGCCAAGTGTCTGGGCCAAATACTGGCGGGAGCTTTCTGAATTAAATAATAAACTCTTGGCCTTTATGCCCGGACAAGCAGGACACCTCACCCGCAAAGATGTTCAAAGCCTCGGGTCTAACAGCCTCCCTCGCAAAAGCGGCCGCTTCCAGGCCGCATTTTTTTGTCCGGCGCCGTACGCAATCAAGTAGCGCCGGTCCAACACAGGCGCGCCAATGCGCGGCCTGCCAGTTGCCAGGTTCCAGCGCGATCGAAGCGTTCCACCCCGGCCAGGGCACGCCGTTAAGCATGAAAGATCTTTAAGTGGAATGGGCGCGATGGCGCCGCTAGGGTCGGCGGGAGCGATTAACCCTGGGAGCCGGCCGATGTCCCATTATTTCAGAGCAGCCCTCCTCGCATTATTGGCGTCCGTTTCCTTTTCCGGCGCGCACGCAGAGCCTGAGAAGCACCACGCGCTTTCGCTGATTCGCCCGCCAAAATATCCTGCTGATTTCAAGCACTTCGACTATGTGAACCCGGACGCGCCCAAGGGCGGTACGGTGAAGCTGCAATCGGGCGCGACCTTCGACAATCTGAATTACGCGGTTTTCCGGGGCAATCTCGCTCCAGGCATTGGGGCTTTCGTCTACGAGCCGCTGATGCTCCGCTCCAACGAGGAAAGCTCGACCCAATATTGCCTCATATGCGAGTGGGTCAGCTACCCGGCCGATATCGGCTCCGTCACCTTCAAGCTGCGCGAAGGCGCCAAGTGGCACGATGGCCAGCCCATCACGCCCGCCGACGTGATCTTCAGCATGGAGGCGCTGAAAGCCAAGGACCCGAGTAGCGGGCTTCCCTATCATCCCGCCTACGCGCAGTATTACCACAACGTAAGCAAGGGCGAGCAGACCGGCGAGCGGGAGGTGACCTTCACCTTCGACGCAAAAGGCAACCGCGAGCTGCCTTTCATCGTTGGCGAGCTTCTCGTTCTCCCCAAGCACTACTGGACCGGCAAGGACGCCAACGGCAAACCGCGCGATATCACCAAGACCACGCTGGAGCCGCCGCTCGGGTCCGGCCCATACAAGATCAAGGCGGTGCGGCCTAGCGATTGGATCGCCTTCGAGCGCGTGCCGGACTATTGGGGCAAGGACCTCCCCGTGCGCCGCGGCCAGAACAACTTCGATACCATCGAGTTCCAGTATTACGGCGATCGCAGCGTCTCCATGGAGGCGTTCAAGTCGAACCAATACGACTTCAAGACCGAAACCAGCGCGAAGGCCTGGGCCACGGCCTACGATTTCCCGGCGCTCAATGAGGGGCGGGTCGTCAAGCGCGAGGTGGTGCTTGACCGGCCGAAGCCGATGCAGGGCTTCGCGTTCAACCTGCGCAAGCCCAAGTTCCAGGATGTGCGCGTGCGCCGCGCCTTCAACCTAGCCTACGATTTCGAGTGGGCGAACCAGAACCTCTTTTCCGGGCAGTACACGAGAACCTCAAGCTATTTCCAGGGCCAGGAGCTGGCGGCGAAGGGATTGCCATCACCCGAAGAGCTGGCGCTGCTGGAACCCTTGCGCGATAAAATCCCGCCCGAGGTTTTCACGCAGGAGTACGAGAACCCGGTCGACGCCACGCCCACCGATTTCCGCACGCATCTCCGCGAAGCCGCGCACCTCCTGAAAGAAGCGGGCTACACGGTCGTGGACAACAAGCTCCAGAACAGCGCGGGCGAGCAGCTCTCCGTCGAATTCCTGATCGACGAGGAAACCTTCCAGCGCGTGATCCTGCCGTTTATCGAGAACCTTAAGCGGCTCGGCATCGATGCGAGGGTTCGCCTTGTCGATTCCACCGAGATGAAGCGGCGCGAGGACAATTTCGATTTCGACATCGTCGTGGGGCTGTTCGGTCAATCCGAGTCGCCCGGAAACGAGCAGCGCGATTTCTGGGGCTCGGCGGCGGCCGATACGCCCGGCAGCCGGAACATCATCGGCATCAAGAACCCGGCTGTGGATGCCCTCGTGGACAAGATCATCTTCGCGCCGAACCGGGACGCGCTCGTGACGGCCTGCCGTGCGCTCGACCGCGTGCTGCTCTGGAATGCCTATCTGGTTCCGCAATGGCACTCTCCAGCCGAGCGGATCGCCTACTGGAATAAGTTCGGAGCGCCTAATCCGCTGCCGAAGATCTCCACGGGCTTCCCGGATGTGTGGTGGTTCGACGCCGCGCTCGCCGCGAAGTACGGCCTGAAATAACTCTGCGGCGCCGGTCGCGCTAACATGGGAGCTGCCCGTTGCCAGGTTCCGGCATAATCGAAGCGCACAACCCCTCACCCTGTCCCTCTCCCAGAGGGAGAGGGGACGCCCTCACAATGGCTGTGGCGAGGCTCCCTCTTCCATGCGGAGAGGGCTGGGGAAAATTCCCTCCGTTCAAGGCACTATCGCGCGTTACGTTGGCGCGATTTCTTCACGCACTCATGCTCGCGCTGTTCGCCGCCATGTGCGGCAGCGCTGCGGGCGCGTCCGAACGCCGGCATGGGCTGTCGGCATTCGGCGTCCTGAAATACCCGGCGGACTTCAAGCACTTCGACTATGCGAACCCGGACGCGCCCAAGGGTGGCCGCCTGGCTACCATGCCCACGAGTTCGATCAATACCTTCAACGAGTTCAACGGCTTCATCTTGCGGGGCGACCCGGCAGAGGGGCTGAGCCTGCTTTTCGATTCGCTCATGGTCCGCGCGCAGGACGAGCCCGATGCCGCCTACGGCCTCATCGCGGAATCCGCGGAGCTGGCGGACGACAAGATGTCGGTGACGTTCTATCTGCGGCCCGAGGCGCGTTTCCGCGACGGCACGCCCGTCACCGCGGACGACGTCGTCTTCACGCTTGAGACGCTCAAGGCCAAGGGAAATCCACGCCTCCAGCTCTCCTTGAAGGACGTTACGCAGGCAACCGCGCTCGACGCGCACACGGTCAAATACCGGTTTCAGGGCGAGAACGTACGCGACCTGCCGGTGCTGGTTGCGACCCTGCCGGTGTTCTCGAAGGCCTATTACACCGCCAACGATTTCTTGAAGGAAAGCCTGGACCCGCCGCTCGGCTCCGGACCTTACCAAATCTCCGATTTCCGCCAGGGCACCTTCGTCACCTACAAGCGCCGGCCGGACTATTGGGCGGCCAGCCTGCCGGTCAATCGCGGCCGGTACAATTTCGATGAGATCCGCTTCGAATATTACCGCGACCGCGCGGTCGGGCTCGAAGCCTTCAAGGCCAAGGCCTACGATTTGCGCGAGGAGTTCACGTCCAAGAGCTGGGCGACGGAATACGATATCCCGGCGGTGCGCTCCGGCCAGATCCTCAGGCTGACCTTGCCGGACGGCCGGCCCTCCGGCGCGCAAGGCATGTTCATCAACACGCGCCGCGAGAAACTCGCCGACCCCCGCGTGCGCGAAGCCCTCGATTATGCCTTCGATTTCGAATGGGCGAACAAATCCCTGTTTTTCGGCCTCTACACTCGCACCGCGAGCTATTTCGAGAATTCGGACCTCAAGGCGGAGGGCCTGCCAAGCCCCGAGGAGCTGAAGCTGCTGGAGCCGTTCAAGGACCGCCTGCCGCCTGCGGTTTTCGGCGAGGCCTACATGCCGCCCGTCACCGACGGCTCTGGACGCTTCCGGCCCAGCATCCGCATGGCCTCGAAGCTGCTCGATGAGGCCGGCTGGAAGCTTCAAGACGGCGTGCGAAAGAACGCCAAAGGCGAGACGCTCGACATCGAGTTCCTGATCGACGATCCCGTGACCGAGCGGATTTTAGGCCCCTACGCCGGCAAGCTTCAAGACCTCGGCATCAAGGCCTCGCTGCGCAGGATCGACCCGGCGCAAGAGCAGGAGCGGATGCGGCGCTACGATTTCGACATCGTGACGCAGCGCTACTCGTTGCAGCCAACACCCGGGCCGGAGGTGCGGGCCTACTGGAACAGCGAGGCGGGCCGCCAGGACGGCAGCTATAACCTCTCCGCCATCGCCGATCCCGCCGTGGATGCGCTCATCGAGAAAATACTGAACGCCAAGAGCCGCGACGAGCTGCGCACTGCCTGCCGCGCCATCGACCGCGTCTTGCGCGCCGGCTATTACTGGGTGCCCGAGTGGTACAAGCCGTTCCACAATATCGCGACCTGGGACAAATATTCCCGGCCAGAGATACAGGCTAAGTACGACAACGGTATTCTGGATACTTGGTGGTACGACAAGGACAAGGCTGCAAAGCTTGGCAAATAGCGCGGGCGCATCCTTCGCCTTGGAGAGTAGGCCACCGGGATTTCACCCGAAGCCTCTCGCAGAACGGTGCGTGAACCTCTCAATTCACGCCGCTCCCATCAAGCAAACGCACCCGCCATCCCCATTTTCCAGTGCGCGGAGAGTGCCGGGCATTTCTGGGAGACCTCGCATATGAAGAGTTCCGCCCGCGTCTTCCCCCATGCGTTGCACGAGGGTTCCATCCTCAAACTGTAAGGGAGCCATCAGCCACCGCTCAATATAGAGCCTCACCCATTTGCAATCCGTGTGCTTATCCAGCTTTCTAACCATACGTGATTGATGCGGCTTGGTGGCCCGCCCGGAGCGCCAGCACAACGGGCAGTTGCGTGTAAGGTTAACACAACCAAAATGTTGCGGTATGGCGCACTCGCGCAATAATGGAAGCCGTTGGATGTCTCTCTCCCCTGCCACAACAGGCCAGGGACTTACTCTTGAGGCCGGAGCCATGTTGATTACGCTGGAAACATTCGCAATCGTAAGCCTCTACGTGGGTCTGGCGATCGCGTGGATGCGCTTCCTGGACCGCTGCCGCGGCTGGTAGGCGTGTATCGGTGGCTTAGTCTTCCAGACTGCTCTCTATGCCCAGACGCGAGCAGCTAGATAAGCTTCCATCGCCGCTTGAAGGGCATTGTAAGCCACTTCCCTATGCAAAACACACTGTAGATCGCTGTGCCGAGCACAAAGTAAGCGACCGGGGCGACGGCGAACCCGAGCCCGAAAGACGCAATATCGAAATCGGCTGTGAAGCTCATAGCAAAGGTCTTTCCGATTGACCTGGTGATGTTAGTGCATTCTTCATGGACTACTTTCGTAAACAAAGTTTCAACGCCGGTGCAGGCTTGAGCGCGGGAAAACGCTGTCTGCGCTGAGGCTTGGCCTTGCATGGCTGCGGTGCTTGGCGAAGTATCGACGGCGGGCTTTTCCCACCGGTCAGTTTTGCCGCGCGTGCGGCGCTTGCCGGGGGCGCCCTGCTGTGCCACGTTAAGTTCTGGAAAAGTCAAGCCTGCTGAAGCGGCGCGGCTGCTCTCGAACGCGTGATCAGCCTGGGTGGAGAGGAGCAGCGCGGATGAACCGGAACTTGGCCCGGCGGCCACATCCCTGGCCTTTGCTTGCAGACCTAGCGCAGCCGGCCGGAAGTTCGCACCCGTTTGCCGCGAGTTCGCAAGCGAACTTCCGGCCGCTAAGCTGCACTAGCAACAAAGATCTCCTAGTACGCCCGATCTGCGGGAAATCCTGTAAGCGCCAACCGCAAATGGGTCAGGATTTCCCGCAGGGCGTACTAGGCATCTGGCGGAGGCCGCTCCCATGAGCGCGCTGGCCGAGGGCATCATCCGGATCGAGCTTTCTGCAAACGCCGGCAAAGGTACAGCGCGCATCGAGAATGCCCGTCCGCTTGGCATCGCCAGCAGGTTCTCAGGCAAAAAGCCCGCCGAGGTAGCCAATCTCGTTCCTTTGGTATTCTCCATCTGCCGCGCCGCCCAGTCGGCCGCCTGCGCGGAAGCCATCGAGAATGCGCTCGGCAATGCCGCGAGCGCACGGGTGAAGGCGATCCGCTCACTGCTCGTCCTCGCCGAGACCGCCCGCGAGCATACGCTCCAGGTGCTGCATTCCTGGCCGCATTGCGTCCATGCGCCTGGCCCCGCCTTGGCCTCCGCCTCCATCAAGCGCCTCCTGACACTGGATCGCGAACTTAGCAAATCGGTGCAAGACGCAAGCGCAATCGACACCGCCCGGCTGGACCATGCGATCTCGGAGCTAACCGCCATTCTCGGCGAAGCTGTTTTCGGCGAGGTGCCCCAGGAATGGCTCTCGCGGCGCGATGCGAACGAGCTGGCCTTCTGGGCGCGGCGCAACGAGACGCTGGCGCAGACAATTTTCGAATATCTGGTTCAAACCGGCATGGCGGATGCCGGCGCTGCGGAGATGGCCCCGCTTCCTGCGATGAAGCCTGAGGATTTGCAGAAGGTTCTGCTCGGCGAGCACCCGGATGCCTTCGTCGCGCAGCCGGTGTGGGACGGGCGTCCGCGCGAGACGACGCCGCTCAGCCGGCTGGCAGCCCATCCGCTGATCGTGTCGGTGAAGGAACGCTATGGCTACGGCCTTCTGGCCCGGCTTACCGCCTGCCTCGCCGAGCTTGCAGAGATACCGGAGCGGATGCGAACACTGGCAGCCTCGCTTGCTTCGGCCGAGCACCATGTGGAAGCCCCGGCGCGTAACAGCGGCACGGGTCTGGGATTCGCCGAAGCTGCGCGCGGCAGGCTCGTCCACGCGGTGTGGATTGTGGACGGCACCGTCCAGCGCTACCGCATCCTGGCGCCCACGGAATGGAACTTCCATCCGCAAGGCGCAGCAGCCCAGGGGCTTGCGAACATAGCACTTTCGCCGGCAACACGCCGCGAAACCCTTGCGCGCCTCTTCATAACAGCCGTAGATCCTTGCGTAGGCTACGAGCTGAGTTTCAACTGATGCATGAAATGTCGATCTGCCTGAGCGTCGTCCAGGCATTGCAGGAACAGGCGAAGGTTCACTCCTATACGCGCGTAAAAGCTGTGTGGCTCGAAATCGGGCCGCTGGCAGGCGTGGAGCCGGAATCGCTCCTGTTCTGCTTCGATGCGGTAGCGGAGGGCACGCTCGTGGAAGGCGCGAAGCTAGAAATCATTCACACACCGATGGTTGCCTGGTGTATGACATGCAACAAGAACGTGAACCTGGGCAGCCGTTTCGACGGCTGTCCCGAGTGCGGAGGCCGTGAGCTGCAAATCACCGGCGGCAGCGAGCTGAGAATCAAATCCATGGAGGTCGAGTGAATGTGCACGACGTGCGGATGCGGAAAGGGCGAAGTGCGCATCGAGGCCGGGGCCGCCGCCCACGGCCATGACCACGCGCATGGGCACGATCATGACCACCATCACGATCACGATCACGGCCACGAGCATTCCCACGATCACGGTCACCATCATCACCACGAACATGAACATGGCCACGAGGACGGTGAGGCCCGCATCATCCAGCTTGAGCAGGACATCCTGAGCAAGAACAACGCCTATGCCGCTGCCAACCGCACGCGCTTCAACGGCGCGGGCATCCTCGCGCTGAACCTCGTTTCGAGCCCTGGCTCGGGCAAAACCACACTCCTGGTAAGAACCATCGAGATGCTTAAGGGCGAGCTTCCGGTGGCCGTCATCGAGGGCGATCAGCAGACCTCGAACGATGCCGACCGCATCCGCGCCACTGGCGTTCCGGCCATCCAGATCAACACAGGCAAGGGCTGCCATCTCGACGCGCATATGGTGGGCCACGCCGCCGATCATTTGCAGCCCGCGCCGGGCGCGGTGGTCTTCATCGAGAATGTCGGCAATCTGGTCTGCCCGGCGGCTTTCGATCTGGGCGAGGCGCATCGCGTGGTGGTGGTGTCCGTTACCGAGGGCGAGGACAAGCCGCTCAAATATCCGGATATGATCGCAAGCTCGCAGCTCATGCTAATCTCGAAGATCGACCTGCTGCCGCATATCGACTTCGACGTGGCCGCGCTCGCCGCCAATGCAAGGAAGATCAATCCTAGCATCAAGATGCTGAAGGTATCCGCGTGTACTGGTGAAGGCATGGAGGCCTGGGCGAATTTCATCCGCTCGGCGCGCTCACTGGCCTTGACCGGCCGCGAGGAATCTCGCAGCGCAGGGGCGATAAGCGGCCCACGAGTAGTCAGAATTCCGTGCTCCTCACTACCGGCATTACCCCTCACCCCAGCCCTCTCCCAATGGGAGAGGGAGCCCAGCTGTGCCCATTGAGAAGGCGTCCCCTTTCCCGTTGGGAGAGGGCTGGGGTGAGGGGTGACGCCCTCCGTATTGGTCGCCTCCCTCAGCGGTGGCGCACATGATCGAAAACGCCGGAGCCAATGAGGGCATCTCCATCCGCGTTCGCGGGCTCGTGCAGGGCGTGGGTTTCCGGCCCACCGTGTGGCGGCTCGCCCAGCGCTTCGGCCTTTCGGGCGAGGTGCTGAACGATGGCGAGGGCGTGCTTATTCGCGCCTGGGGACCGGCGGCGGCTCTGGCCGAGTTCGAAATCGCGCTGTCAACGGACGTACCTCCCCTCGCCCGCATCAACTCCATCGAATGCACGCCGCTCACGGCAGCCTTCGAGGGCACGGGTTTCCGGATCGTCGAGAGCCAGCGCGGCGCGGTGAGAACCGGCATCGTCGCCGACGCTGCGACCTGTCCGGCTTGCCTTGCCGATATCCGAGACCCTTCCAACCGCCGCTATCGCTATCCCTTCACCAACTGCACCCATTGCGGGCCACGGCTTTCCATCGTCCGCGCCATCCCCTACGATCGCGCAACCACGAGCATGGCAGCATTCGACATGTGCCCCGCCTGCCTTGCCGAGTATCGCGATCCCGCCGACCGCCGCTTCCACGCGCAGCCCAATGCCTGCCCCGAATGCGGCCCGCAGGTCTGGCTCGAAGGCGCGGCTGGCACAGCGGCGGACACTTCCAGCCACCGCGACCCGGTAGAAGCGGCAGCGGCACTGATCGCAGCCGGAGAGATCGTCGCCATCAAGGGCATCGGCGGATTTCATCTGGCCTGCGATGCCTGCAATGCGGAGGCAGTCGCACGGCTGCGGGCACGCAAGATGCGCTACGGCAAGCCATTCGCTCTGATGGCCCGCGATCTGGATATCATCGCGGAATACACGGAGCTTGGCGAAGCAGAGCAGAAGTTGCTTTCAGGCATCGCCGCGCCCATCGCAATTTTGAAGCGCAAGCCCAGCCAGTTGACGCCGGTTGGCGCGACGAACGAGGGAATCTCCCCTCACCCTGTCCCTCTCCCCCTGGGAGAGGGGACGCTAGAAAGTTCGCTGCGGATTGTTCAGGGGTCCCTTCTCCCATGGGGAGAGGGACAGGGTGAGGGGCGCGAGCTTTGTTTTTTGCCGGAAACCGAAGAACACGCGCCACCCCTCGCACCCGGCATCGCCCCTGGCCAATCCACGCTCGGCTTCATGCTGCCCTATACGCCGCTGCATTATCTCCTGATGGAAAACCTCGCGCGCCCGATTGTGCTGACTTCAGGCAACCGCAGCGATGAGCCGCAGTGCACAGGCAATGACGAAGCCCGCGAGCGGCTGGCCGGCATCGCGGACTACTTCTTGATGCACGACCGCGACATCGTGAACCGTCTCGACGATAGCGTTGCGCGGGTCATGGCGGGCCAGCCGCGCATGTTGCGCCATGCGAGGGGTTATGCGCCAACGCCGCTGCCGTTGCCGCCCGGCTTCCAGGACGCACCCGCAATCCTCGCGATGGGCGGCGAGCTGAAATCCACCTTCTGCTTGCTGAAAGACGGGCAAGCCATCGTCTCGCAGCATATGGGCGACCTGGAGGAAGCTGCCACGCACAGCGACTACCAGCGCAATCTGGAGCTTTACCGCAACCTCTTCCGCTTCGAGCCACAGATCGTCGCCGTGGATGCGCATCCCGATTACATCTCCACTCAATGGGGCCTGGTGCTCGCGAAGGACAGCAGCCTGCCCGCGATAATCGTTCAGCACCATCACGCCCATATCGCTGCAGCGCTCGGCGAAGCTGGCGTTCCCAAGTCCGCTCCGCCCGTGCTCGGCATCGCGCTGGATGGCCTAGGCCTGAGCGAAGAAGCGGAGCTTTGGGGGGGCGAGTTTCTGCTGGCGGATTATCGCTCGTACCGGCGGCTCGCTCATTTCACGCCGGTGCCTTTGATCGGCGGCGCGAAGGCCATGCGCGAGCCCTGGCGCAACGCGCTCGCGCATCTGCAAACCTTTCTTGGCTGGGAGATCGTCCGGGCGTCCTATGCCGGGCTTGAGGCCGTTCAGCGCCTGGAGCAGAAGCCCGTTGAAACCTGCCTGCGCATGATGGAGCGCGGCATCAATTCGCCGCCCTCTTCGTCTGCCGGCCGCCTTTTCGATGCCGTTGCCGCCGTCCTCGGCCTTTGCGTCGACGCAGCATCCTACGAAGGCCAGGCGGCGATTGAGCTGGAGGCTCTGGCGGAGGATGCGATGGCGGAGGCCGGCGAAGGCTACAGCGCGGCCTTACTTGCAGGCGAACCTGTACAGCTCAGCTGGGCGCCGCTCTGGACGGCGATACTGGCCGACCTCGCCACCGAAACGGATCGCGCCATTATCGCCGCCCGCTTCCATCGCGGCATCGTCGAAACGGTGGCGGCAGCGGCCCATTCATTAGCACGCGCGCATGGCTGCGAAGCTGCGGTTCTAACGGGCGGGGTGTTTCAGAACAGGCTCCTGCTCGAAGGCGTGAGCGAGCGGCTTGCCAGCCTCGGCTTCAAAGTCATCGCACCCGCCGCTTTTCCCGCCAATGACGGCGGCGTTTCGCTGGGCCAAGCCTTGATCGCCGCTGCCCGTTCCGCTCAACGCTAAGTCGCCAACCGCTATACTCGCACACGCGGGTATGACGGTTCGCCACGGGCTTTCAATAGAAATGGCTCCGGGCGATATCGTCAGTTTGGAGAACGCCGGTTCTGGTAGATCGCCAAGTGCGTGTAGGCAAGCGCGAGCAGCGGAGTGGCCACATTCAGGCGGCCTGCGCGGGCGAGCAGATCCCCAACGATCTGATCGGCTTCGACGGGGGCGCCCTTTTGCGTATCGCGAAACATGGAAGCAGTGAAAGGCGAGCCCCGCTCAGTAAGAAGCGCTCTTGTATGACCAAGGAAGGCATCACTTGGCCGATGACCGGCCGCAGCCGCGGTTGCCGCTGCCTCGTCCAGGAAGCGATTGACGAAATCGCTGCCGCCCTGAGCAGCCACGATCTCGCCCACGCTGCCACGCATCAGGCAGGTAACGCCGGCGAGCGTTGCTAGCATTACCCACTTGTCCCACATTTCCTGCACGATTGCGGGCGACAGGCGCGCATCGAAAACCGCGTCTTGCATGAAAGCGTGCAGCGCCTCGATACGCGGCGTCCGCGAACCGTCCAACTCGCCATAGATCAGCTCGTGGAAGCCATTAAGGTGAAGGACGCGGCCTTCCGGATCGAGCTGGGCCGGGATCTTGCAGAGACCGCCAACAAGGGCGTGCTTGCCGAAGCGCGCGGCGATCACATCCATATGCCTCATGCCGTTGAGCACCGGCAAAATCAGCGTGTCCGGCCCAACCGCGGGCGCCAAGTCCTCAAGCGCGGCTTCGAGCGCGTAAGCTTTCACGGTCAGAAGGATCGCATCGAAGCGCGAAGGAATTCCGCCGGCGGTGACGAGCTTGGGCTTAAGCGCAAAATCGCCATGCGGGCTTACAACCTGGAGCCCGCCGGCTTCAAGCTCCGCCGCCCGGCGCGGGCGCAGCAGGAATGTCACATCGCGGCCAGCCTTAGCCAGGCGGCCGCCGAAATATCCGCCGGTCGCACCAGCCCCCACAACCAATAAGCGCATAATTTTTCTCCAATTGCACGGCATCGAAAGAGAGACATGGGAGCTTCGGCTTCCGAAGCAACCGCGGGGCAGCAGCGTTAAGACGAGCGTAAGCCACTTCTGGATGGCCTTGGCGCCAACCCATCCCGCTACGCGGCTGCGTTTACCACCTGGCGTTTTTAGGTTGACAGAGATGCCTGATGCGTTCATTCGCCTTGTGAGACGGACCGTGAGCTTACTTTCCGGCCGCATGGCAGACAAAATCCAAAACCCTAATGCATTCACAAGGCCATCAAGAGCGCATGGTATGACCGCGGGCTGACATGCCCAAACCCCAGAGTGAACGAGCGATGACCATGGCCAAACATTTCGAAGGCAACCGCATCGCCAACATCTCCGCCAACGTCACCAGCGCTTGGCCGAACCGTTACGATGCCATTGTCTTCTTTGCCGTTGGCGCGCTTTTTGTCGCGATCGTACAGGCAGCCAGGTGGATGCATCAGCCGCTCGCTAACCTGGAACTCAATCCCGTTTCGCTCGACCCCTGGAACCTGCCGCAATACGCATTCCTGACCACGCTCAGGATGTTCGCGGCGCTTGGCGTCTCGCTCCTGTTCACCTTCCTGGTCGCGCCGCTTGCCGCCAAAAGCAAAAAGGCGGCGCGCATCATCATTCCTGCGCTCGACATCCTGCAATCCGTACCGGTACTGGGCTTTCTCACCTTTACCGTGCTCTTCTTCATTGCTTTGTATCCAGGCGGCGAATTCGGTGCGGAGCTGGCGGCAATCTTCGCGATCTTCACCAGCCAAGCCTGGAACATGACGTTTTCGTTCTATCAGTCGCTGACCACCGTGCCTGGCGACCTCGATGAGGCGGCGACACACTTCAGGCTTTCGCCCTGGATGCGTTTCTGGAAGCTCGAAGTGCCCTTCGCAATGCCGGGACTGGTCTGGAACATGATGATGTCGATGTCCGGCGGCTGGTTCTTCGTGGTGGCCTCCGAGGCAATCTCGGTTGGCGATACCAAGATCATGCTGCCAGGGATCGGTTCTTTTATCTCGCTTGCCATCGAACAACGAAATATCGGCGCCATTGCCTGGGCGGTTGGCGCCATGGCAGTCGTCATCATGCTCTACGACCAGCTCGTATTCCGCCCAGTCGTGGCGTGGTCGGACAAGTTTCGAGTCGAGTTGGTCGCAGCTCAGGTGAAACCGGAATCGTGGGTTCTCGATCTTATCAAGCGGGCGCGGTTCTTTTCGGCGATTGGCCACATCATGAGCCGTCTGCTGCAAATCTTGAGCAGCAACGTTAGGCATCTGTCGAAGCAAATTCCGGACGCGCCCAATGTGGGCATCGCAACCAGCAAGATCTTCGATTGGGTCTGGAATGCGGCACTTTTGGTTTTCGCTGGATGGGCGTTGTGGTCGGTGTTCTCCTATGTGCATGCGGCGGTGGGCTGGTCCGACCTCGGAGACGCCGTCGCAAGTGGGTTCATAACCTTTTTCCGCGTCGTCATCCTCATCGCTATCGCCAGCCTTATCTGGGTGCCCATCGGCGTTTATGTGGGCTTGCGGCCGGCGCTGGCCGAGCGGGTGCAGCCGCTGGCGCAATTCCTGGCAGCCTTTCCGGCAAACGTTCTCTTTCCCTTCGTGGTGGTGGGCATTGCCCAATACCACCTCAACCCCGATATCTGGCTTTCTCCGCTGATCGTGCTCGGCACGCAGTGGTACATCCTCTTCAACGTGATCGCCGGCGCGAGCGTCTTCCCAAGCGACCTCGCCGAAAGCGCGACACTTTACAAAGTCAAACGCTGGCAGTGGTGGCGCAGAGTGATGCTGCCGGGGATCTTCCCCTATTACGTGACCGGCGCGCTCACCGCATCCGGCGGATCGTGGAATGCGAGCATCGTCGCCGAGGTAGCGAGCTGGGGCGACACCAAGCTCGAAGCGCATGGTCTCGGCGCCTATATCGCCAAGGCCACCGCTGAGGGCGACTTTCACCGCGTCGTGCTTGGTGTAGGCGTCATGTCGCTTTTCGTCGTCTTCTTGAACCGGGTGCTTTGGCGCCGTCTTTATGCCGTGGCAGACCGGCGTCTGCGCATGGGCTAATGGGGGAGGAACCCATGGGTGTGTTTCCAATAGCAGCAGTACGGGCCAGTGCCAATGGACGGGACCCGCTGGTCTCAGTCTCGCAGGTGCGGCACTTCTACAAGCGCGGCGCAAGCAGCAATCTGCTCGTGCTCGACAATGTCGACTTGACCATGAACGACAACGAGATTGTCGCGCTCCTGGGCCGCTCGGGCTCCGGCAAGTCTACGCTTCTGCGCATCGTCTCGGGGCTGATGCCGCCAACAAGCGGCGAGGTCTTAATCGACGGCCAGAAGGTCAAGGGTCCCGCCGACGGGCTTGCCATGGTCTTCCAGACTTTCGCGCTGTTTCCCTGGCTCACGGTTCAGGAGAACGTGGAGCTGGGACTCGAAGCGCAGGGTGTGCCGGCGGATGAGCGCAACAAGCGCGCCCTTGCCGCCATCGACCTGATCGGCCTCGATGGCTTCGAAAACGCCTATCCGAAGGAGCTGTCAGGCGGCATGCGCCAGCGTGTGGGCCTGGCGCGCGCGCTCGTGGTGAACCCCAAGCTGCTGTTGATGGACGAGCCCTTCTCCGCGCTCGATGTGCTCACCGCCGAGACGCTGCGCACCGACCTTCTCGACCTCTGGTGCGAAGGCCGCATGCCGATCCGCGGCATTCTGATGGTAACGCACAACATCGAGGAAGCGGTGCTCATGAGCGACCGCATACTCGTGTTCTCGTCCAATCCCGGCCGTGTCATCGCGGAAATCAGGGTGAATCTGCCGCAGCCCCGCAATCGTGTGGACCCTGCCTTCCGTGCGCTCGTCGACGACATCTATGCCCGCATGACCGCAAGAGCTGCTCCAGCACGCGAAGGCTTATTCCCAGGCACAGGCATCAGCATGAGCTTGCCACATGTCTCTACCAATACGCTGGCGGGCCTTATCGAAACACTGGCCGAGCCACCCTTCGACGGCAAGGCGGACCTGCCCCTCCTCGCCGAACGCACACAGATGGATGTGGACGAGCTGTTCCATGCTGCGGAAACGCTGCAGCTCTTGCGCTTTGCCGAGCTTGCGGAAGGCGATCTTCAATTGACCGAGGCTGGGCGCCGCTTTGCCCAAGCCGGCACAGACGAGCGCAAGGCGCTGTTCGCGCAGCACCTTGTGACCTACGTTCCCTTGGCGGCGCACATCAAGCATATTCTGGAAGAGCGGCCAAGCCGCCGTGCATCCATCATTCGTTTCCAGGACGAGCTTGAGGATAAGATGCCAGAGGAGGACGCCGAGAGCACGCTGCACACGGTCATCAACTGGGCGCGCTACGCCGAGGTTCTGGTCTTCGACGGCGAGACGGGCATGGTGAGCCTCGACAATCCGGCCTGATCTTCGTTAGCGCCCTTATCTTTAATGGAAGCGCCAATCCGGTCGATCGCTTCTCTGCCCGTTGGCGTCACATCGTCCCTATGCGTTTACAGGGCGAAGCGTTGCTGCACAGACAAGGAACCGTAAAGGGCGCCAGCACCTGTTAAAATTGCTGATACAGGGCGCGTGCTATTCCCAGATGCAGGCAGAAAAAGCGAATAGGGCCGGCGGCAGCAGGTTCGCGGGGGAGCCGCAGCGCCGGCCTGGCGATCTCCAGAACTCGCGCTATCCGCGCTTGCGTTCGAGCAGCGCTTTGTGGATCGTCTCAAACTGCTCCATGGTCTTGTAGCGCACCACGATTTCACCAGCCTCGCCGCTGCTGGGATTGATAACCACCGAAAGGCCAAGCGCGTCGGACATTTCGCGTTCCGCAGCGCGCGTATCCGGATCTTTCTGTGCAGGTGTTTTGGGTACCGATGGGCTTCCCCCAGACTTCCTGCCCATCACCAGGGCTTCCACCTCGCGCACGTTCAGGCCTTTTGCCACGATCTCTTTGGCCAGCACCTCAGCGTCGTCGTGGCCCACCAGCGCGCGTGCGTGCCCAGCACTGAGCGAACCGTCGCGCACCAGCGCTTGCACCATGTCGGGCAGCTTCAAAAGCCGCATCGTATTGGCGAGATGGCTGCGGCTCTTGCCGATGATCTGGCCCAGCTCGTCCTGAGTATAGCTGTACTGATCGACAAGCTGACGGTAGCCGCTGGCCTCCTCAATCGCATTCAGGTCGGAACGCTGCACGTTCTCGATAATTGCCAGCTCAAGGGCTTCCTGGTTGGTGAGGGACCGGACAATAACCGGTACGACATGAAGCGAAGCCTTCTGAGAGGCACGCCAGCGGCGCTCACCGGCCACGATTTCGTAATAATTGCCATCAAGCGGCCGGACGAGGATCGGCTGTACCAATCCCTTTTCACGGATCGAAGCCGCCAGTTCCTCCAGGTCGGCTTTTGCCCGCTCTGTCAGCTCGAAATTCTTACGCGGATTGAATGTGCTTGGCCGCACACGGTCTATCGGCACCATGCGGGTATCGCCATGGGCAGGCAGCACCCTGGGAGCCCCAGGCACCGCTACCTGCACATTATCCCCGATAAGCGAGGCGAGCCCGCGGCCCAAGCGGTTTTTCTGGACGGGGGATGGTCCCATTGCGACAGCGCCCGAACGTGTTTCCATCTCAATTCTCCAGCTCGAAAAGACTTGTAAACTCGCCAAAAGCGCCGTCCTGAGACGCCTTCAGCTGCTGCGGTCTTCCTAAGCTGCAAAGGAGAACAGCCCTGGACGACCTCACGCAGCAAGCCCCAGCCAACGGGCCAGGGCTCGCATAGACGCCAAACCTATGCTGCTACAGCGGTGCGTTCCCGGTCGATCATTTCCGCGGCCAGCTCCATATAGGCCCGGCTGCCAGGGCTCCTGTGATTATACAAGAGCAGCGGCTTGCCATGCGATGGCGCTTCAGCAACCGCGACATTGCGCGGAATGACCGTCTCGTAAACCTTCTGCCCGAAGAAGGTGCGAACCTCGGTCGCCACTTCGTCGGCGAGCTTGGTGCGGCTGTCGTGCATAGTAAGCACCACGCCATGAATTTCGAGCGACGGGTTGAGGCTCGACCGCACGAAGTCGATGGTTTCCTTGAGCTGGGTGATCCCTTCGAGCGCGAAGAACTCGCATTGCACCGGCACCAGTGCGGCATCGGCTGCCGCCAGCGCATTCAGCGTCAAAATGCTGAGAGAAGGCGGGCAGTCGATGAGGACATAACCGAGCCGTTCGTGCTGTGGACGGTCCCGCTCGGAAGCCCGCAAGGAATTGATGGCATCGCGCAGAAAGTAGGCGCGATTTGGCGCGGCGGAAATTTCAGGCTCAAGGCCGGCGAAGTCTCGCGTTGAAGGCGCAACGTAAAGTCCCGGTACCGCCGCTGGCGTCATGGCCTGCTCAAGCGCTGCCGCACCAGCCAGAACGTCGTAGGTCGAGACGTGCCGCGCCGCTTCGGGCACGCCGAGCCCAGTGCTGGCGTTGCCTTGTGGATCGAGGTCGATCACGAGCACACGCTCGCCAACCGCCGCCAAGGCTGTGCCAAGATTGATTGCTGTCGTTGTCTTGCCCACGCCGCCCTTTTGATTGGCGATTGCGAACACCCGAAGGTCTCTGCCGCTATTTGTCACTGCTCGCCACCCTGATTGAGCACCGGTTTCCCGATCTCCAAAATCTGCCCCTCTGCGTCGCTGATACTGGGATGGATCTTCAAATCGAAAATCCAGCGTTTCCGGGCATCGGCGACTTCCACTCCGGCCTCGCGGCCTTTCAGAAACAACGCCACTGACGCAACACCGAAAAACGGCAGGGCCAACTCCATTAGCGTATCCAATGGCGCCAGCGCCCTGGCTGTTACTACATCCGCGACCCGAACCACATCCTTGGCCGCGGTATCCGCGATACGCATGTTGTGAACACGGGCCGGGGCCCCTGTCTGCCGTGCCACCTCGGAGAGAAATGCACACTTGCGTGCGTTGCTCTCGATAAGGTGCACCTGACACTCTTCCTGATTCGCAAGCATAATAGCAATTACGAGCGCAGGGAATTCCCCGCCCGATCCAAGGTCCACCCAGGTTTTGGCGCCTGGAGCGAGCCCCACAAGCTGGGCCGAATCCGCGAAATGCCGTTGCCACAGTAGGGGAAACGTGGCCGGCGCCACCAGGTTCACGGCCTTCTGCCACTTGATGAGGAGGCGCTCGTATAGCTCCAGTTTTTCCACCGTTTCATGTGAAACCGGGAATGCGCGGGCGAAATCCGCTGCGCTTCTGATCGTCTCCGTCCTATGCAATAGCTTCCTGCCTTTGAATTAACCGCTGCCCAATACACAACCCTTAGAATATCGCCCGTATGCTCTCCCTGTGCAGCCCTGTGCTGCCCTAACCGAAGAAGGGGGCTAAAATGCTGCTTCCCCGCCGCTCTCAAGCCTGGATGCTGGCCGCTGTACTGCTCGGTTCAACCGCCACTCTCGTCCCGCCAGCCACTGCCCAGAATTTGTGGTCGTTATCCTGCGGCGATCTCTGGTATCAGCGCAACGCGATTTATGCCCGGAACGGCTACTGCTTCAAGACGGACCGCGGCCTCAGGGTGTTTGGAAACGCGAATTGCACATTCTATGCCGAAGGCGATGTGCCGATGTCTCAGGGGGAGCGGCAGCTCGCAGCCACCATCCGCGATATCGAGCGGCAAAAGGGCTGCCGGTTCTGACAATGCGTACATTGGGATTCTTCCTGGCCCTTGCCTTTGCTGCGTCTGCCAACGCACAAACGCTGGAGCAGAAGGCAGAGGCGATTATCGGTGCCTATCCTGATCACGTCGCAGGCTTCGACGGCACCTTCCTGATCTGGAAAGATGGGACCAGGATGCGCTTCGGCAGCGGCCAGGAGGACAAGCCGCTGGATGAGCTGCTCGATAAGCCGGACATCGCGGATATGTTTCGCTGGCCTTACTCATTCGGGGCCAGCGGACTGCCTGCAGCAAAGGAAGCCGACCCTGGCCGCCTCCGCAACGAGGCCTTTTTCGAAAAGATCTATGGCAAATGCCACAAAGAGCCGCCAGGCGGCTGCGCCCGTGTCACCTGCACCTCCCAAAACCGTCTTGAGCGCGTTCCTTGGTTGGCAAAATTTGGCGGCGGAACCATGCGGGCCACCTCGATCGACGGTGCGGCTTCCAAGTTGCGGCTCGTGGCTCGCGACCTCGAAGCGTTGGGCCGAGACTATGTTCGCTACCTCACGCCGAATGGAGGAAGCTATTCCCCGCGTTGTATCGCCAGGACCACACGGCTTAGCGTCCATTCGTTTGGCATCGCCTTCGACATCAACCCGCGATACGGCCAATATTGGCAATATGGGCTACCGGCCGCACTCAACGAAAGCCAGGTTCGAGAACGGAAGATACCACTCGTTTACAAGAACAGAATCCCGCTCGAAATCGTGGCGGCATTTGAGAAGCACGGCTTCATTTGGGGCGGCAAGTGGTATCATTTCGATGGCATGCATTTCGAATACCGGCCGGAATTCCTTGAGCTGAAGACCGTTATGGAACGATAATGTGCAAGCGCACAAAAAATGCCGGAGCGGCAAGCGCTCCGGCGATAGGTCGGCTCAAACTGACAATGAGAGGCGGTTTAAGCCTGGCAACGCCTTAGTTGCCCCACCTTTTGCGCTGGCCACTCGCGATCCGGTCCAAATCCTGGCGGTTCGGCGCGCCGTCCAGACGAAGCCCGGCGCTGCGGCGGAAGTCCCGGAGCGCACGGTAGGATTCCGGTCCGAATTCGCCGTCCGGCGTAACGCCAAGCATGTCCTGGAGACGCTTGATCCCGCCTTCATCCAGCTCGGTCTCCTCGGCACGGGCGTTATATCCGCCATATGCGCTCTGGAGATCGGCCGACCCTTCAGCGTTTGCTCCATAGGGCGATTCCAAGCTCTGGCTGGTCTCAACCCGCTTGACGATGCCCTTGTCGGCATCATTCATGTCGGCAGCGCAGGGGAAGCCAGCAATCGTGCAACGATGCGTGCCAGCAATCGAGCCGCGCACGCAAAGCACCTTTCTACAGGCCATGAACTTGGGATCGGCGAAACGCTCGCCATACTTGGTCACAGCCTCGCGCCGCCAAGCTTCGTTCGCGATCTTCTCAGCGCTGTTGATGATATTGAAGCTTACGCGGCCCGAAGCCTGCAAGCGTTCCTTTTGGCAGGAAGCCGGAAGCTGATTGCGCAGCTCCATCTCCTGCTGCATCCCGCCGGGATCGCACAAGGATTGAGCTTGAGACAAAGCAGGGAAGATACTCATTGCTGCGATGGGCAGCAGCAGTCGAAACCACTTTAACGTCATATGTGCAACCTCCAAATCGAAAACCTGGGCAGTCTACCTCCCAAGTGGCGGCCAAGCCGCCATTTATGGCGGCGCCTAGAGCTTCACCCGTCCCAGGCGGCGTCATGTAGACAAGAATTTTTGGAGAAATTCAAGCGAATTGGAGGCGTTCCGTGGGCGGCTCACAATCTCGTGCGGTGCAAAACTGGGGCGACTCAAGGAGTATTTAAGGCATGTTTCATATGAAACGGACGGACCAAGCTACATCTTGCTCAGCATAATGGAAAATGACAGTAGATGGCTTCCTGACCCGCAAGCAACGCCACCTTCCCAGAGCATGAAGTTTAGGCGGCGCGGTTGGCCTTGCGAATGTGCGCCAGCACGAGCATAAGCGCCGCGGGCGTGATACCGTCGATGCGGGAGGCCTGTGCGAGCGTCGCTGGCCGGTGGCGTTCGAGCTTCTGCCGGATTTCGTTCGAGAGGCCCGATATTCTGGCAAAATCCAGCGTGGCGGGTATGGCAATGGCCTCGTCCTTCTTGAAGGCGACGATGCTTGCCTCTTGCCGGTCCATGTAAACGGCGTAGCGGGCATCTACCTGCAAACGCTCTGCCGTGGCAGCGGGGATCGCCGCCAGCTCGGGCCAGACACCTGCGAGCGCAGCCACGCTCATGCTGGGGAATGCAAGCAGATCGAAGGCGGAACGGCGCCGGCCGTCCCGATTGAGTGCAATGCCGTGAACGGCTGCTTCGTCCGGCGTCAGCGTTAGCCCTTCTAGCATTGCCCGGGCCGAAGCCAGTGCCGCTGCCTTGAGCCCGAACGCCGCTGCACGCTCGGGACCGGCACAGCCGGTGCGCATTCCAAGCGGCGTCAACCGCTCATCCGCATTGTCAGCGCGAAGCCTGAGCCTGTATTCGGCCCGGCTCGTAAACATGCGGTAGGGCTCGGACACGCCACGCATCACCAAGTCGTCGATCATGACGCCGATATAGGCCTCGGTGCGCGAGACCGTAAAATCCGCACGCCCGCCGCCAGCCCTAAGCGCTGCGTTCACACCGGCAACCACACCCTGGCCCGCCGCTTCCTCATAGCCGGTCGTGCCGTTGATCTGCCCTGCCATGAACAGCCCAGGAAGCTGCTTCGCTTCGAGCGTGGGCAAAAGCTCGCGCGGGTCCACATAATCGTACTCGATGGCATAGCCCGGCCGGATCACTGCCGCATTCTCAAGGCCAGGGATGGTCTTCAGAAACGCGCGCTGCACATCCTCGGGCAGCGACGTGGAGATGCCATTCGGATAGACGGTGTGATCGTCCAGGCCTTCCGGCTCCAGGAAAATTTGGTGGCTGCCGCGATCCTTGAAACGGACGACCTTGTCCTCGATGGAGGGACAATAGCGCGGACCGATGCTCGCGATCTGGCCGGAATAAATCGGTGCCCGATGAATGTTGGCCGTAATGATCGCGTGGGTTTCCTTGGTGGTAGCCGTGATGTGGCACGCGATCTGCGGCGTTTCGATACGCTCGCTTAAGAAAGAGAACGGCACTGCCGGCTCGTCGCCCGCCTGCGCTTCCAGTCTGGAATAGTCGATGGTGCGGCCGTCGAGGCGCGCCGGCGTGCCGGTCTTGAAGCCGGCCCATGCGAAGACCCAGGCCGTAGAGGCGCTTGCTCAGCGCAATCGCCGGCTCTTCCCCCACCCGGCCCGCTGGAGTGCACGTCTCGCCCATGTGGATCAGGCCGTTGAGGAATGTTCCCGTAGTAATGACCACTGCGCCCGCACGCAACTCGCGTCCGCTGGCCGTGACCACGCCCGCCGCTGCACCGTCCTTCACCAGCAAATCCTCGACCGGCTCCGCAATCGCCTCAAGATTGGCCTGTTTGCGGATCGCGGCCAGCATATGCCGCCGGTAAAGCTTGCGATCGGCCTGAGCGCGCGGTCCTTGCACGGCCGGCCCCTTGGAGCGGTTCAGCATGCGGAACTGGATGCCGGCTTGGTCGATCACGCGGCCCATGAGCCCATCGAGCGCATCGATTTCGCGCACAAGGTGGCCTTTGCCGAGCCCGCCAATGGCCGGATTGCACGACATTTCACCGATGGTTTCAAGCTTGTGGGTGACCAGCGCGGTACGTGCACCCATGCGCGCAGCCGCAGCCGCAGCCTCGCAGCCCGCGTGCCCGGCCCCAACCACAATGACGTCAAAGCATTCCATATCTGGGTTTCAGCAAACTTCTCGAAAGGGAGAGCCGCTCTCTTATATATATCCCTGAGGATTTGATAAGGGGCATAAATGCTAGCCAGCCCGTCTGCCGCAAGGTGGGGGCCGGCTCCACATACCACACACCGCCTTGCGTGAGGACCTGAGTTTAGCTCCACGCGAGCTTTTTCATCTACCGTAGCCGCGGCACAAAGCCGAGAAGGGGCGAGATATGGATGCTTTCGACGTTATGACAACCGCCGTTGTCACGGTCAGCCCAGATACATCCACGCAAGCGATTGCCGAGCTGCTGTTGAAGCACAGCGTTAGCGCCGTCCCTGTTGTGGACGAGGATGGAGTTATTATTGGCATGGTCAGCGAGGGCGACCTGCTGCGGTTCAGCGAAGAGGACCGCAAAGCCAGGCGCGATTGGTGGCTGAGCATAGTGGCCCAGGGCAAAACGCTGACCCCTGAATTTCTTGCATCCTTGAGTGAGCATAGGCGCACCGCACGCGATATCATGTCAGCGCCTGTGGTAACCGTGACCGAGCACACAGACGTTTCAGAGATCGGAAAGCTTCTGACCATGCACTCGATCAAGCGCGTTCCGGTTGTCAGGGATGGCCATCTTGTTGGCATCGTGAGCCGCGCCGATCTCATCCGTGCGCTCACCGTACAATTTCCTGCGCCCCATCCACATCATGGCGGCGGTTTCTTCGACTGGGGCAGCCACCTTCCCAGTCATGACAGCCCCCCCAAACCGAAAGCGAGGCCCGCGGAAATCCAGGCCGTTGGGCAAGGAGAAGGCAGTCACCGCATCGGATTTCCGCTCGCTGGTGGAAACCGCCATGTCGAAGAAGGCCGCAGAGGCGGAAGCTGCCCGCCGGGCCTCTGAAGGCAGCCTAAATCACATGATACAGCAAGCCATCGAGCATCACGTCTCGGATGAGCACTGGCGGGATCTTCTGAGCATGGCCCGGCAAGCCGCCGCTCACGGTGAAACGGAGTTGCTGGTGCTGCGCTTCCCAGCCAAGCTTTGCAGTGACGGCGGCCGCTCGATCAATGTGCCGGAACCCAATTGGCCTTCCACATTGAGAGGCGAAGCGGCGGAGACCTACCTCCGCTACGAGCGGGAACTGAAACCGCTGGGCTTCCATCTGATCGCTCGCGTCCTCGACTTCCCTGGCGGCTTCATGGGCGATGTTGGCCTCTTCCTCCATTGGGGCGGCGCTGCCTTGTAGATTGTGCCCGATAAGCCCAGGTGCCTCCCACCGCGCTGTTTCATGTGAAACGGAATCTTTACTTTCCAATGCAGAACTCGGAGAAGATCTGACCAAGAACCTCCTCCACATCGAGCCGCCCTGTCAGCCGTCCCAACGCATCGGCAGCTTCGCGTAAATGCTCGGCGGCCAGCTCGGGGTGATCGCCGGTTCCCGCGCAGGCAAGGAAGGAAGCCATGTCTGCACGAGCCCGCTCGATTTCCTGGCGGTGGCGCGTTCTTGTGATAAGTGGCGTTTCAGTGGCGCCGAAATTCTCCCGCGCGAAGGAGATAAGGGCGGCTTTCAGAGCGTCGAACCCTTCACCGGTTTTGGCTGAAACAAGAATAGCGCCTGCACCACACTTGGCCTTCGATTGCAACAGATCGGCTTTGTTGAGTACGGCGATCACTGCCCTGCTCTGAACCTTGCTCCCCTCATCCTGTCCTTCTCCCTGCAAACTCGCCTTGGCAAGCTTTCCTCTCAGAATATCCGCATCAGCAAGCGGATTGAGAAGGGACGGCAGAATGGCATGAGGAGCGTGCAACACCGTCCCCTCTCCCATTGGGAGAGGGACAGGGTGAGGGGTTGCGGCGTCGAACATAGCCAAAACCACATCCGCATCTGCCGCCGCCGCCAGCGCGCGCCGGACGCCTTCTTGCTCCACCGGGCTCGGGGTGTCGCGAAGGCCGGCTGTATCGTGCAGGACGAAGGGGAAGCCATCGAGATCGAGCGCTACTTCTATAATGTCGCGCGTCGTGCCCGGCTCGTCGAAGACGATGGCAGCCTCACGGCCGGCGAGCGCGTTCAAAAGGCTCGACTTGCCAACATTCGGCGCACCGACAATGGCGACCCGGATGCCTTCCCGGACAACCTCGCCCCGCCGGCCATCGGCCAATGCACGGTCCAGCTCAGCGGCCAGCCCCCGCACCAAGGGCAGCGCCTCGTTGAAAGCCCCCTCCGCGATCCCCCCCTCATCCGAAAAGTCGAGGCTCGCTTCCACATACGCCATCGCCCGCAGAAGCGATGAGCGCCAAGCCTCATAGCGCTCCCGCAGCGCCCCGCTTAACTGCGAAAGCGCCTGGCTCCGTTGCGCGGCTGTATCCGCATGGATGAGGTCGGCCAAGCCCTCGGCCTCAGTCAGATCGAGCTTGCCGTTTTCGAAGGCGCGCCGCGTGAATTCCCCTGGCCTGGACATCCTCAAGCCCAAGCTGCCAAGCGCTTCGAGCACGCCCGCGATCACGGCGCGCCCGCCATGCACATGAAACTCCGCCACATCTTCGCCCGTGAAGCTCGCCAGCCCAGGGAACCAAAGCACCAGCGCCCGGTCCAAAATCTGTCCGCTCCGCGGGTCACGCAGTTCCCTGACTGCGGCCATCCGTGGTGCAGGCGCCCCGTCTTTGCACAAAGCTTCCAGCGCCCCACGTGCAGCCTTGCCTGAAACCCGTATGACGGCAATGCCTGCCCGCCCTGGTGCGCTCGACAGCGCAAAGATTGTCATAACGTTGTTTCCCAACCTAAAAATCTTGTACCATTGGCTACGGGGCACATATGCCCAAAAAGACCTATAATTGCAGCGGCCAATTTCGTGCCGCCAGCACTATCCTCTCCATTGAATGGGACTGAAGGTTGCCTCATGGCGTCGAACCGTTTGAGCGAAGAAACTAGCCCCTACCTCCAACAGCACAAGGATAATCCCGTACATTGGTGGCCCTGGAGCCAGGAGGCCTTCGCCGAGGCGCAGCGGCTCGACAGACCTGTACTGCTCTCTATCGGCTATGCGGCTTGCCATTGGTGCCATGTGATGGCGCATGAGAGCTTTGAGGATGCCAACACCGCAGCTCTCATGAACACCTTGTTCGTGAACATCAAGGTCGACCGCGAGGAGCGGCCGGATGTCGATACGCTTTACATGACGGCGTTGCAGGAGCTGGGCGAGCAAGGCGGCTGGCCCTTGACCATGTTCCTCCTGCCAGACGGCATGCCGTTTTTTGGCGGCACCTATTTCCCGCCAGCACCACGTTACGGCCGCCCGGGCTTCAAGCAGGTGCTTGAGAATGTCGCGCGCGTTTACCGCAGCGAAAAAGAGACCATCAAGCAGAATACCGCCTTCCTCAAATCCAGGCTGACACCCCGGATCAACTATGGTGCGGCCCCGGAGTTCTCCGAGGAGCAACTCGCCGCTATCGCCAGCAAGTTCATCGGTGCCATCGACCCAACCAACGGCGGCTTGCGCGGTGCACCCAAATTCCCCAACACCAACATCTTCCACTTCCTTTGGAAAGCCGGCCTCCGCTACGGACTCATCACCTGCATCGAGGAGGTGAAGAATACGCTCCTGCATATTTGCCAGGGCGGCATTTACGACCACGTTGGCGGCGGCTTCTCGCGCTATTCGGTCGACGAGCGCTGGCTCGTCCCGCATTTCGAAAAGATGCTCTACGACAACGCGCTCCTGATCGAGTTGATGACCGAGGTCTGGAAGGAGACGCAATCCGACCGCCTGAAGGCCCGCGTTGCCGAAACGATTGGCTGGATCGAGCGGGATATGATCGTTCCAGGCGGCGGCTTCGCTGCCTCCTACGATGCTGACTCCGAAGGCGAAGAAGGCAAGTTCTACGTCTGGGCCGCCCAGGAAATCACAAGCGTACTCGGCCATGGCGAGCAGGCGGCGATTTTCGCCCAGGTCTACGACGTAGCCGAAGGCGGCAACTGGGAAGGCAAGACCATCCTCAACCGGCTCAACGCGCTGGCGCTTCTCAACTGGGCCGAAGAACAGGCGCTCGACGATTGCCTGAAGAAGCTCTTCGAGGTCCGCGAAAAACGCACCAAGCCTGGCTGGGACGACAAGGTCCTGGCCGACTGGAACGGCCTTGCCATCCGTGCCATCGCCAAGGCCGGCGACGCCTTCCGCTGTCCAGAGTGGGTTGAGCTAGCGGCCAAAGCCTATACTTTCGTCCAAAGCAAGATGTTTGCGGATGGCCGGCTATTCCATTCCTTCCGGCAGGACAAGCTCAAGGCGCCCGCAACCTCAGCCGACTACGCCAACATGATTTCGGCGGCCCTGGCCCTCCACCTGATCACCGGCGAGAAGCGCTATCTCGATGATGCGGCAAGCTGGACCGCCCTTATGAACCAGCACTATTGCGCAGAGGGCGGCGGCTACTTCCTCGCCGCTGACGACACTGCCGACCTCGTGCTGCGGCCGCTTTCGGCGAGCGACGATGCGACCCCAAACCCGAACGCCACCATGTTGCAGAACCTGGCGGACCTCTACGCCCTCACGGGCGATACTGCCTATTTGAACCGTGCTGACGGGCTTCTGGGTGCCTTCCAAGGAGCGGTTCAAACTGCGGCCATCGCGTTCACCGGCCTGCTGTCCGGTACCCTAACCTTGATCTCGCCGCAGCACATCGTCATCGCGGGCGACAAGTCCTCGGCCGATGCAATGCCGTGGCGGAAAGCGCTGTCCGAGGTTTCGGTGCCCAACGCCATCGTCCAATGGGTGGCCGGCGGCGAAGCGATCCCCGCTGGCATGCCTGCGGCCGGAAAAGCTCAGGTGGATGGAAAGATCACCGCCTATGTCTGCTTCGGCCAGCAATGCTCGATGCCGCTGACCGAGCCCGGACAGTTGAAGGAAAAGCTGAAGGAAGATCGGTACGTTGCCGTACAGGTTGCCGCATCTCCGATTTAGCATGAGCTGGTATGTGAGCGAAGCGATCCAAAGCGTCCCCCTTCTGCTTCGTCTGAATGGCCGCAGCGGCCAAAGGCCGCTGTGCAACCATGAACACGCTAACAGTTGCTGTTGCCAGACCCAGCATACGAAAGCCGTTTGAGTTCGCTCCGCTCCTGCCAGCCGATGGCCTGCCAGAAGCCCAAACCTTCGTCGTTGCTGGCAAACACGTCGATGTGGAATTTCTCGACGCCCTCGGTGGCGATGGCCGCAATGGCACGGGCCACAAGGCTTCGTCCGATCCCGTGCCGGCGGAAGACCGGCGATACAGCTAAATGATAGAGATAGCCACGCCGCCCATCATGGCCGCTGAAAACGCAGCCGGCCACGGCCGCTTCCACCTCCGCCACAAAACTCATGCCTGGATTGCGGGCTAGATACCGGGATACCCCTTCGAAAGAGCCGGTATCCCTCAGGCCGGTGCCCCCGGTCCGGTTGAGCGCTTCCATAATGTCTGGGTAGTCGTCCAGCGCCATAGGGCGCAAATGGTAATCCGGTACTGTCATGGCTTCAAAACTCAGGCAAATTTAACGCTGTTTGCTGCACTTGCGGCCCATTTTGGGCCACAAAGGATGCCTTTTCGATTTTGAAATAATATAGCAGAGATGTCTTGAGTAACCGTTAAGGTGCCCATGTGATTGATTCATAATGCAAATACCAAATCAACCCTACCAAAGTTTTGGTTAATTCGTAATCTGTAACTATATTTAAAATGATCTTTTGGCCGTGAAAATCGCACCGAAAACGGCAAAAAATCGCTGAAATGCACGTGCCATGCGCATGCTATTCACGAATTAACCACGGCAGCATTAACTATAATAGCCGCCAACGCAAAACGAACACTTTGTTCACCTCTGCAAAGCGCCGTCCAATTCGCCATGGTTGGAGCAAGTTCGAGCGGCGCCCGTTCACCGTCTTTGCGAGGTAGCCTTTCGCCGCCGTGGCGATCCATAGCAGCATCGGGAATTTAACCCTCGATTATGTCGCTGAGTTTACCCCGGCCCCCAAGCTGAAGCACAGCCACGATGGCTACCCAGCTTCCACTCGCTGCCGTTTGCTTTCTAGAAAAATCGCTTGAGTTGCGTTTCTGTTTTGTTCTTATTCCAGCTACGCCAACAAGACAGCACGTGGCCTTTGATCCACTGCCGTTCGCGCCCGGCAACCCGGGCCTTCCATATGACCGCCAAACAACGGGCGATGTTTGAAGTGTTCACCAAGAGGAACTGGTCTGGTAGCGTTACTTGCTTGAAGCTTGCTTCTGCAAGTTGATGTAATAGTAGCACGCTCCAGCCCCCTGTCAACAAGTATTGAAAACCGGAACTACAGAGTTCCTTTTTTGTTCCTTGCTTACCAATATGTGTGGCCGCAACGCCGTCCGCGCGAAGGCTTATCCCCACATAAGAGGCTGTTTTAACGGCAGAAATTGATTTTAGCCCCGCGAGGGGGGGGGCAGGAACGCCGGCGCGGAACCCTCAGCACGCCAGCAAGCCGGTGTGCATGATCAGCTTCCACTCGCCGCCGGCCATCCGCTTACACGCGCGCCGGCGCCAATGGCTTTCCCGTCCTTGCCCATGACGCCACAGCGTATCGACATCTACCACCGCAAAACCGCCGTGCGCCTGGTCTGTCACCACGATCTTGCGGATCTCCCGTTGGTCGCCTGGGCCAGACCATATCCGGGTGGAAAAGGTCAACCAGGGCCGCCGCGTTTTGCCGGTCCCAGGCGCGGGTCTCGCGATGCACCCTCTCCTCGATTGCCTGACGTGCCTGCTCTTTGAGCACAGCCTTGTGCCTGGCGAACGCACCGTACTGCGGATAGCGATGGGAGTGCTGCGCTTCGATCGCAACAGCTAAGTATTCATCGAATCGAAGAAGTCGCCATTCGTGTTGCTCTGCCGCAGCATATCCAGCAGGAACTCGATCCCACCAGCCGGCCCGCCGGAATGAGGATCTGCCGCAGCGTATACATCTTGTGCAGCTGCGCCCGCGGCACCAGCAGCTCTCTCCTGCGAGTGCCCGACTTGGCGGCATCCAACGCCAGGAACACGCGCAAAATCGTAAGAACCCGCGCGCAGAAAACATGAGCTTCCGCATCAACGATCTCTGCATTAAACATGATGCGCTCCTAAATGAAAAGGGTTTTATTTAACGAAAGCTTGGCGTATGCTGTAAAGGTCCCGCCACGGAAACAAGAGCTTCCGGAGCTGGCCGCGGCACCCTACACGGGCCGGCCAAACACGCTTGCTCCCAGTTTCCGCCTTTCCGTGTTGCTAGAGGGCGAACAGGGAGGTGCACCATGCCGAAACGGAACGGTTTGCGTTATGGCACTCTCGGGGCAAGTTGCGCGCATGTCTGCGCCGATATGCAAAGGATTTTCGCCGAGGACACGGAATGGAAAAGACCCTGCATGCAGCATGTTCTTCCCGTTGCCTGCTGGCTCGTTTCGGCCTACCCGGAACGCACTTTTTTCACGCGCTTCATTCCTCCCCGCCATCCTGAGGAACGCCCGGGCGCTTGGCAGCGCTACTATGAGCGCTGGTCCGAGTTAACCATCGAAAAAGTCGGGCTGGAGATGGTTGACCTGGTTCCGCAATTGGCGGCGTTCGCCCCGCCGGCAGCCGTTATCGACAAGCGGGTTTATTCGCCGTGGCACTGGCCGGAGCTTGATATACGGCTTAGGGAGCGATCGGTGGATACGATTATTGTCACGGGTGTTCGCGTGCTAAGCACGGTGCTTGGAGCTATCGACCGCGGCTACCGTGTCGTGGTCGCGACCGACGCATTATGCACCACTTCCGATGAGACCCAAGAAGCGCTGCTGACGCTGTACAGAAACCGCTACAGCGAACAGGTTGAGGCGGTGACTTCGGATGTCATTATCCAAAACTGGCGCTGAGCGCTACAGCGGCGAGGCAGCCAAGGGCCGCCTCGCGATCTAGTCCACCGGCAGCATCAAGTATTCATCGAATCGAAGAAATCGCCGTTGGTCTTGGTCTGCCGCAGCTTGTCCAGCAGGAACTCGATGCCATCCATCGGCCCCATCGGATTGAGGATGCGCCGCAGCACATACATCTTCCTCAACTGCGCGCTGCGGAACCAGCAGCTCTTCCTTGCGCGTGCCGGACTTGGCGATGTCCATCGCCGGGAAGACGCGCTTGTCGGCCACCTTGCGGTCGAGCATGATCTCGCGAGTTGCCGGTGCCCTTGAACTCTTCGAAGATGACCTCGTCCATGCGGCTGCCGGTGTCGATCAGCGCCGTGGCGATGATGGTCAGCGAGCCGCCTTCCTCGATATTGCGCGCCGCGCCGAAGAAGCGCTTCGGCCGTTGCAGCGCATTGGCGTCCACGCCGCCGGTCAGCACCTTGCCCGAGGACGGCACCACCGTATTGTAGGCGCGGCCAAGGCGCGTGATCGAATCCAGCAGGATCACCACGTCGTGCTTGTGCTCGACCAGGCGCTTGGCCTTCTCGATCACCATTTCCGCCACCTGCCACGTGCCGCGACGCCGGCTCGTCGAAGGTCGAGGAGACGACCTCGCCCTTCACGGAGCGCTGCATGTCGGTCACTTCCTCCGGCCGCTCGTCGATCAGCAGCACGATCAAATAGCATTCGGGGTGATTGGTGGCGATGGAATGCGCGATATTCTGCAAGAATCACCGTCTTACCGGTGCGCGGCGGCGCCACGATCAGCGCGCGCTGGCCCTTGCCCAGCGGCGCCACGATGTCGATCACCCGCGCGCTCAGATCCTTGATGGTCGGATCGGTCCGTCTCCATCTTCAGCCACTCGTCCGGATAGAGCGGCGTCAGATTGTCGAAATGGATCTTGTGCCGGATCTGCTCCGGGTCGTCGAAATTGATGGTGTTGACCTTGAGCAGCGCGAAATAGCGTTCGCCTTCCTTGGGCGAGCGGATCTGGCCTTCCACGGTGTCGCCGGTCCGCAGGCCGAAGCGCCGGATCTGGCTTGGGCTCACATAGATATCGTCCGGCCCCGGCAGGTAATTCGCAGTCGGGCGAACGCAGGAAGCCGAAGCCGTCCTGAAGCACCTCCACCACGCCCTCGCCGGTGATGTCGATATCGCGGGCGGCAAACTGCTTCAGGATCGCGAACATCAGCTCCTGCTTGCGCAAGCGAGCATGCATTCTCAACCTGAAACTCCTCAGCAACGCTCAAGAGCTCGGTTGGCGTCTTAACTTTAAGGTCTTGCAGTTTCATTTCTTGCATGAGCAGGGACTTCTTGGGAGAGAGCAGGGGGCAGGCGAGCCTGCGGGCCGCATGAGTTGAGGTAGGATTGTCGTTCTGCCGCTTGTCTTGGAGGGTAAGCGTGCGGCTCTTCACTTAAATGCGCGTGAACCGGAGCAGAATCGCATGAGGTGCGCCTGCCGGAGAAGTACGACGCGGCTACTATAGCAGGTTTTTCGATTTGGAAAAGATGCTAGCGCGCCTCAAGCTTCCTTTTTCCCCTAGGTGTAACGTCAGAAAGGCCGCACCACCACCATAAACACAATTCCGATCAGAAGCAGCGTCGGCACTTCGTTGACGATGCGGAAGAAGCGCTCGCTATGCGGAACGCGGTCCGCCGCGAAATCCCTGCGCCACTTGGCAAGCAGCCAGTGAACCGCCAGCATCAACACCACAAGCCCGATCTTAGCATGCAGCCAGCCGGCTCTCCAATCGACCGCGTCAGCACCGAAAGTAAGCCAAAGGCCCAGCGCCACCGTGACAACCATCGCAGGGTTCATGATGACCGTAAGAAGCTTGCGCTCCATGAGCTTGAACGTCTCGGCTTGTGGCGTGTTGGGACCGACCTGCGCGTGATACACATACAGCCTGGGCAGATAGAACATGCCGGCCATCCAAGCGAAGGCGGCAACGATATGGATCGCCTTCAAATAGAGGTACAGGTTGTTCATCAGGCTAATCATGGAATGCTCAACTCGCTTGAATCCTCAGTCCGTGGCGCGGACGAGATGCATCAGCCGCTCGACATTCTCAATCGGCGTCTCTGGAAGAATGCCATGGCCAAGATTGAACACGAAAGGCTTGGGCGAAAGCCGGGATAGAATCGCTTTCACCCTTCGCTGCATAGCATCCCCACCCGCCAGCAGCAACAGCGGATCGAGATTGCCCTGAACCGGCAGCCGCGATTGCATCGCCGCCATCGTATCGAGCGGGGCGGCCGTGTCGCAGCCCAGCGCATCGACGCCGGTTTCCACCGCATAACGCTCGAAACTCGCCGAGCTTCCCCTCGGAAAACCAATAATCGGGATGCCGGGACAAGCCGATTTCACGCGGCGGACGATTTCCGCGGTGGGCTCGATCGCAAACGCGGCGAAATCGTCATCGGCGAGGCTGCCTGCCCAACTGTCGAAAATCTGGAGCGCCTGCACACCAGCCCGGATCTGGCCGATGAGATAATCGCTTGAAGTCTCGACCAGAAGATCGAGCAGCGCCTTGAACGTCTCCGGATCGCGATAGGCCAAAAGCTTCGCCGCGCGCTGATCCGGCGAGCCGCCGCCCCCAACCATGTAGCTCGCCACCGTCCAGGGCGCACCACAAAACCCGATCAGCGGCGTTTGCGGCCCAAGCCCAGATACGATCCGTTCGATAGCCTCGTAAACCAGATCGAACCGCTTGCCGGTATCCTTGCCTGACAACTTCGCCAGATCCCCGGCGTTCGCAACTGGCTTAAGCTTGGGGCCTTCGCCTTCCAGGAACTCGACGTGCTGGCCAAGCGCATGCGGTACCACCAGGATATCTGAAAACACGATTGCTGCGTCGAACCCGAAACGCCTGATGGGTTGCAGCGTTACCTCGGCTGCCCGCTCTGGCGTGTAGCAAAGATCGAGGAAGGTTCCCGCCTTGGCCCGAACCTCCCGGTATTCCGGCAGATAGCGGCCTGCCTGGCGCATCAGCCAGACCGGCGGCCTGCTTTGCGCCTTGCCTGCTAGCGCTGCGAGGAAGGGTGGCTGGGCTTGTCCGCTGTTCGCATTTAGCTGGCTGGCGTTTTTCCCGGAGGCTGGCGATGGCTTCTTCATCAAAAAATAGGTCCAGTCTAGATTCTGCTGTTCTTAGAAGGGGGCGCAACGCGGGGAAACTCATGGGTTTCCATAATTGTCCCCCGGTTGCGAAACCACCGCCATCTGAAGCACACCTGTGTGGATTAATCCAGGTTGCCTCGCTTTTGGCCCTTGCTGTTTAGTCTTGCTTTGGCCTTTCCGGCAATGAATAACATGGGGATAATATGTGAAGACTCAGGCAGCGCCAGAGCCGCGTGCGAACCAAGGGCTTTCTTTCCACGCCGCCCAAGCCTGTGCGCACATTTTTAATTAGCGTGGAGGACTCAATGACCGAGGATGGAGGCCGGGCGGCTGGAGGCGGCGAAGAGAGGCATTTCTCCACTGAATCCACAGCTTTCCCCACCCCGAAGCACTTCCATCTTCATCTCGTTTCGGACGCATCCGGCGAGACCTTGACCACGATGGCAAAGGCCGCCATTGTGCAACTTCCGGGAGCAAAGCCGAACCGGCATATGCACCCTCTGGTACGGAACCAGAAGCAACTCGCAACGGTCCTGCGCCATATCGAAGCCGCGCCCGGGATCGTGCTTTTCACGCTTATGAACCCCAACCTCGCCGAGATCCTGGAGGGCCGCTGTACTGACCTTGGCCTCCCCTGTGTGCCCGTGCTGAGGCCCGTCATTCAAGCCTTCGAGGCCTATCTGAAGATGCCGTCGCGGGCCGTGGTGGGGGCGCAGCATGCTCTCGACGCCGATTACTTCCGCCGCATCGAGGCCATGAACTTCACGCTGGGGCATGACGACAGCCAGCATTCCGAGGAACTTTCCAAGGCGGAGATCGTACTCATTGGCGCGAGCCGCACCTCCAAGACGCCGACAAGCATCTATCTCGCCCACCGGGGGTTCAAGACGGCCAATGTGTCTCTCGTTCCCAACATTCCGCCGCCGCCCAGCTTGACGGGTTTGACGGGGCCTCTTGTCGTGGGGCTGGTCGCAAGCCCGGAACGGATTTCCGAAATTCGCCGCAACCGTATGCTTTCGCTGAATAGCAACACGTTCGACAGCTATGTCGACCTGGACCTCATCAAGGAGGAAATGGCTTTCACCAAAAGGCTTTGCGCGCAAAACCGATGGCAATTCCTCGATGTCACCCGCAAGTCCATTGAGGAATCCGCAGCGTCGATCATCGCTCTATATGAGGAGCGCCGCCGGCAATCGAGCCACCCATTAGCCCCACAGTCATAAGGGTCCCATGCCAGAGCATATGCAAGCCGATTATCCGGAAATCATCCTCGCCTCGGGCAGTGCTGCCCGCGCCGCAATTTTGGGCAGCGCCGGGATTCGCTTCCGCCAGCAGCTGTCGACGGTCGACGAGGAGGAAGAGCGCGGGCGATGTGCAAGCGGCACCGCTCCGGGGGAGGTCGCGCTGCAATTGGCCAGGCTGAAGGCGGCCGCCGTATTCAGGAAGGAACCGGATGCCATCGTGATCGGCGGCGATCAGGTTTTGGCTGTTGGCAATGAGATTCTTCAGAAGCCGGGCAATCTGAAGGAAGCGCGCGAGCAACTCCAAAGGCTCAGGGGATGCACACATGAGCTGCACACTGCGGCCGTTGTGCTCGGCAAGGCGCACTCCGCGGAGTTTATCGATGTCGCATCGATGACAATGCGCGATTTTTCCGACAAGTTCATCGATTGCTATCTGGATATGTGCGGCGAAGGCGTCCTTAACTCGGTCGGTGCCTACCATATCGAGGGGTTGGGGGTTCATCTTTTCTCTGAAATCAGGGGCGATTACTACACCATTTTGGGGATGCCGTCGCTGCCGGTCCTGGAAGAGCTGCGCCGCCTTTCGATCATCTGCCAATAGGCGCGGCTGCCATGAACCTGGATGAAGCATCCGCAGCGTGCGCAGCCTCTATCCCCGCGAAAGAGCGTGTGAAAAAATTGGCAGCGCCCTCCGCTGTCATGGCCGGGCTTGACCCGGCCATCCAGTGCCATGTCGAGTTCATTGGATTTTTCGTGGATGGCCCGGTCAAGCCGGGCCATGACAACCGAGTTTTGGGCAAGCGCGCCAATTTTTTAACACGCTCGAAAGCGGGAATCCATGCAGGCAAAAAGCGGCGGTTCCATATATGCTTACCATGGGTACCCGCCTTCGCGGGTACGGCGCGGCGGCAGGCTTGCCGGCGTTCCCAGCGGCTTCGGTTGCCGGTTCTAAAGAGAAACTAGCAGCCTGAGGATGAGCATCCGACGCTGCACAACTAGTTTCAGTCATGGGGTCAGCCGGGCCGGCTGGTGTGGAACTAAGATGAAACGCGCCTGTGTTATCGGCTGGCCGGTTTCGCACTCCTTATCTCCCGTGATCCACGGCTATTGGCTGGAGGAGCACGGGCTTGAGGGCGAGTACGTCAAGCAGCCGGTGGAGCCCAGGGACTTCGAGAGCTTCCTGACGAACCTTGGCGCGCATGGCTTCGCGGGTGCGAACATCACCGTTCCGCACAAGATCGTGGCGTACCGGCTTTGCGTGCAGCGCGATGCAGCCGCGCAGGCAATCGGTGCCGTGAACACTGTTTGGCTCGAAGATGGCAAGCTCGCCGGCTCCAACACCGACGCTTACGGTTTTGCGGCAAATCTCGACAGCGAAAGCCCCGGCTGGGATCGCGGCGGGCCGGCCGTGGTTATCGGTGCGGGCGGCGCCGCGCGGGCCATTGTGTGGGCGCTGCTCCAACGCGGTTTCGAGGATGTGCGGATCGTCAACCGTACTGTGGCGACGGCGGAAGAGCTGGCCGCTTCCTTCCCGCCCGCGCGCGGCTTCGGTTTCGACACGGTAAATCGAGCGCTTAAGGACGCCCAGCTTGTCGTGAACAGCTCGACGCTTGGCATGGCCGGCGCACCCCCGCTCGATATCGGCCTTTCAGCCATCGGTATAAATGCAACAATTTGCGATATCGTTTATCATCCACTCCAGACTAGCTTGCTTAAGCAGGCAAAGGAGGGGGGATGGACGGCGGTGGACGGGCTCGGCATGCTTCTCCATCAGGCGGTGCCAGGCTTCGAGAGGTGGTTCGGTGTGAGGCCCACGGTCTCGCCTGGGCTTCGCGAACGGGTGCTTGCTGCAGTCTCGGCTCGGGAGAACACCCCGGCATGATCGTCGCTGGGCTGACGGGCTCGATCGGAATGGGAAAGAGCACGGTTGCCCGCTACCTTCGCTCGAAGGGCGTGCCGGTGCTCGACGCGGACCAAATCGTCCATGAGCTTTACACGGGCGAGGCCGTGCCGCTCATCGAGGCCGTTTTTCCGGGCACGGTGCGCGATGGCGCGGTCGACAGGCAGGCGCTTGCGCAGAAGGCGCTCGCCTCCGAAGAAGCGCTGAAGAAGCTTGAGGCCATCGTGCATCCGCTCGTGCGGCGCGCGGAGTGGCGGCTTCTGCTGGCGGAGCAGGATAAGGGCGCCGAACTTGTCATCGTCGAGGTGCCGCTTCTGTTCGAAACCGCCGCTCATACTCTGTTCGACGCCATCATCGTTGTGAGCGCGCCCGCCGAAGCACAGCGGGAGCGCGTCGCGGCAAGGCCCGGCATGACGCCCGAGAAATTTCAGGCCATCGCCGGCCGCCAATGGCCGGATGCCGAAAAGCGCGCTCAGGCCGACTTCGTGGTGGATACCGGCGCGCCACTGGAAGACACCTACGGCCAGATCGACGCTGTCGTGGAAGAAATCAGGCACTGGCAGCCGCTGGCCTATCAGCGCTGGGCAGATCTCAATGTGGCCTGACATCAAATCTGCGTGATTGCGTCTCCGCCCTGACGGCTGTATGCCTCAATGAAACGGCATTGTTAACTCTCTGGAGCGCCCCGCCGGGGCTCTAGTCGATGTTGCCTTCGCCGATCTCAGTGCGCCGGAGACCTTATGACGGACATTCAGCGTGTGGAGACCTTGGAGGACTTGAAAGCCTGGCTGATTGATCTTTTCGGAGCGGAAATCAGTCCTACCGAGCCGAACCACTACCAGGTCATGTTCACCGTCGATGGGAAGGTCAAAAAGGTGATGGCCGCCCTGCAAGAAAAAACAGGCGAAGACGGATGGGCAGGTGAAGCCTCATACTGGTACTACGGCAACAATTCCCTCAACCTGAACATGTGCTTGTCCTCCGCGCCTGGCTGCGTGCTGGTTATCGCCAGCGTCGCCTCCCTTCATTATGAAGCGCTCAAGCCCTTCGTGGCGGGATAATTCCCCTGACACCACACCATCTATTAAAGGCGAAAGCGTTTGCCATCGCCGTGCGTGATGGGCTTGAGGGTGCATACGCACGCCGCTGAGCCTTTGAGATAAAACTCAGCGTTCCGGTCGCACAGTATGGTCTTCTGCCTGAAGCAGTAGCTCTAAACTACTGACGCTGAGCAGCGTGCCGGGATGTTCCGCGCCAAGGATGTGCTCCTTTTCCGTAAGTGCTTGTTTAGAAATCTGTTTCACCTCGCTGTAATGCTTCTGACGTAAATCTCGCGTAATACACAGCAAGCCAAGATGCCGATGCTGGACACTGTGGCAGGATGCTCCACAGGGCAGTGCTTTTCGTATGGCCGATGGCAAGAGTTTGGAGAATGGGCGTGGCGGCGCATTCATTCCAATAGTGTGTGTTTGGAGTGGAGGGTTGCGTTTTATGTTTGCGCGCGTAGTAATTACCTTGACGATCTTATTTTTTCCGGGGACAGTTTGTGCTGAGTTGCATTCGCAGACTGTCGCCGCAACGTCAAAGCCATCGCAGGACACGGCCCCGCAAGCGGTTCACGGTCCGGTGCAGGCATCGCTCGCACGGGAAGCAAATTCGATTGAGATTGAGGTTGGATCGGTTTCAAAACCAGAGGTTGAAGTTCTTATCCGCGAAGGCAATAAACGTATGCGGGAAGGCGACATCCTTGGCGGCCGCGAGTCTTACAAGAAGGCCTTCGCTTCCGGAGATGCCGCCGCCGCGCTCGTGATGGGGCGCTCCTACGATCCGATTTATTTTGCGAAACTCGTCAAAGGGAACGACGGGCCGGACCCGGCCAAAGCCTTCGAATGGTACCGGCGTGCAATGGATGCGGGTGCGGCTCAGACCGCGACGGTTCGCATCGAAGATCTCAAGCATTTTATGAGCAAGTAGCCAAGCGAAGGTTACTTGTCGCCGAGGAAGTGCAGGATCGCATGATTAAATGAGCCAGGGTCCTGAAGGAATGCAAAGTGGCTGGTATTGGGAAGAATGACCAGTTCAGCCCCCGGAATGGTCGCGGCGATGTATTCGGTGTGCGGGCGCTTTATGGCTTCGTCGTGATCTCCGTCGGCGACCAGGACCGGGGTATCGATCGATTTGAGTTGAGCATCGGTCCAGTTCGGCTGGGTGGCCCACATCTTCCTGATCTGATTGAGGAAGCCATTGTAGTCCTTGGGCGTCGCCGAATATGCGGCGTATTCCCGGCGTGCACGCTGGATGAAGGCGGCGAAAACCGGGTTTCGGCCAACGTGCTCCTTGAGGCCGGACGGGTTGGTGTTGGCTGCGAAGGCGAAGACCTTGCCAACCCTGTCACGGTGCCGGATCGCCAGGTCAAGGCCAAGGATGGCGCCGTCGCTCCATCCAACGATATCGGCTTTGGGCACCCCCAGACGGTCCATAAGCGCGATTACATCGTCCGCCATCAGGTCGTAGCTATAGGGCTTTAAAATCACGGGTGCTGCGGCCATGCCCCCGGCTATCCATAACGATGACGGTGTGGAATGGGGCGAGCGCCTCGATCTGCTTGCCCCAATAGTCCGCGTTCGCAAGCCCGCCGTGAAGCAGGATAACCGGCGAGCCCTGGCCGTAGACGGCGTAGTAGATGCTTATGCCGTTGATGCTGGCATGGCCGCTTCGAGCCGTGGGGATTGGCGCGGGAGCCGGCGGAAGTGTTTGCCAAGCTTGGGCAGCCGCCACGGCCGGCATCAGCCAGAAAACAAGCATAAACTGTAGAAGCCGCATAGTTCACCTTGTAAGTTGCCAGCTGCAACGCGCGAACTTACCAACTTGGACTGGCTTGAGGCTGAGCCCCCGGCTACGATTTCGATCCCCAGGCTTGCGATCCTGCCGGCCTGCGTCCGTCCAAAAACCTGGGATGTGCGCGGGTTCGCATCTGGATTCCCGCCTCGAATCTGACCATGTCTTCCGGCAATTGGTTGATCGCACGAATAGTAACGCATCGATTGGGGGGAGCCAATGCGCGAGCTTGTTCTCGACACCGAGACGACGGGGCTCGACCCCAGGGACAATCACCGCATCATCGAGCTGGCCTGCGTCGAGCTGATCAACTACATCCCCACTGGCGCATACTGGCACTGGTATTTCAACCCCGAGCGCGACGTGCCCAAGGCCGCGACCGACGTGCACGGCCTGACAGCAGAATTCCTCGCGGACAAGCCGCTCATTGGCAATGTGGCGCAGGAAATCCTCGACGCGCTGGGCGATGCGCGCCTCATCATCCACAACGCGCCCTTCGATATGGGCTTCCTCAATCATGAGTTCGGCCGCCTCGGCCTTCCGCCGCTCGACATGGAGCGCGTGACGGACACGCTGGCGCTGGCCAGGCGAAAGCACCCTGGCAGTCCGAACAATCTCGACGCGCTTTGCCGCCGCTACGGGATCGACAACGGGGCGCGCACCAAGCACGGCGCGCTCCTCGACAGCGAGCTGCTTGCGGATGTTTACCTGCGGCTGATCGGCGCCGAGCAGGCCGGTCTCAATTTTGCCGCACAGGCTACAACCACCGCCGCCGAAGCCGAATCCGCGGTTCAGGTCCGGCCCGAGCCCTTGCCGCCGCTGATCTCGCCGGAAGAGGAAGCCGCGCACGCCGCGTTTGCAGCCTCGCTCGGCGAGAAGGGGATCTGGAAACGCTATTCGTAAGCGAACGAAGCCCCGCCCCGCTCCAGGTGCATCATTTACAGGGCTGGCGCTATGAAGGATTCAAAGCTGGCGGATCTCTGAACCTGGATCCGGCAGTTGAGTTTGCCCCAGACCGGAAAACACCTGCCGGAAACTGCCCTCAGCGCATTCGCGCCAACATAGCCCTTGATCGTGCCTTGAACGAAGCGCATCACCCCTCATCCTTCTCCCACGGGGAGAAGGGACGCCGGAATGACCGCTTCGTTCATGCCGTAATCTGGCATGTGGCAGCTCTTAGTGTTGGTGCGAATGGCCCTCAGCGGGTAAGCTGCGCGCAGAAGCCCACTCCGTTAGACGTTGCCTGAGTGTATATCTTAGCTCCGTGCAGTCTTTCGTGCGCCGGCCGCTTCTAATCTGCATGTCCGGACAGCCGCCCTGGCACATGGGCAGAAACTTACATGTTCTGCATTCTGGATCGTCGCTCGCCTGGAATTGCAGCCAGGCGTTCTTCTTTTCCTCGACAGGCCCACCGAGACGGCCAATCGTGTCTTCGGGTCGCCCCAACGAGTTCCAGCATTTGAATAAATCGCCATCCGGAGCGACGACATACATGTTCGAACGGTCGGCACTGCAAACCGTATCGAAGGGCGTGGGGAGCATTGAATCCGCGCCCTCTTCTTTGTTTTTCAGTCCCAGTAGCGCATTCTCGCATGCGGAAAATTCCACGCCATCAAGCAAATCGGAAGGATCGGTGCCGCAATGAACGGTGCTCCGGTCGATGTGCCCAAGCGAGATCGACAGGCCAGGCGCGAGCTGCTGCAGGCTCCTCAGCCGTTCTATCAGCCGCGCCGCACCGTCTATGTTCTTTCTTGAAAGATTGATGCGCACCGTTATCGACGAGACTGCCGGCGCCACCTCTTCCAGATTACTCATCACCACCTTGAAGGTGCCCTGGCCTCCGGCCAGCGGCCGCTGGCGGTCGTGAACCTCCTCGTCTCCATCGATCGTAATCTGGTAGTCTCCGATGCCCAAGTGCGCCAAGCGCTCCGCCATTGGCGGAGTAAGACGATACCCGTTGGTAATCAGGAAAGTGTCGTAGGCGCATCCCCTCTCCTCGCAAAGCTTCTGTAGCTTCGGGCTCAGAAACTCGATGATCTTCACGTTCAGCAGCGGCTCGCCGCCGAACCAGGTCACGTAAAGCGATGTTTCTGGCGGTAGCCGCTCTGACACGAACCGCAACAGCGCTTCGGCTGTATCGCGCCCCATGTGCTGGACGGGGTGATCCTGGTAGCAATAGACGCAGCGGAAGTTGCAAGCCTTGGTCACGGCCACCGTCAGTCCAAGACCGCGAATTTCGAGTTGGCGCGCGTAGCGCTTCTTGAGGACTTCATCAAGTTCATCAAGGTCTTCAGGCACGAGAAATGCTTGGCGGACGAGCATTTCCTTGACCCTGTGAAAGTTGGAGCCGGCAGGGTCTTCGCGCCCGGGCTGTTGAAGGAGCGACACAACCGCGCCTGCTGTTGCCTCATCGCCAGCCAAAGCTTGACCGCTGAGACTGTTGAAGAGGACACCGCCAGACGCATCGGCCGGGTAGAAGAAGTTATACCTCGATGGTTTCAGGCGCATGGGCTCAGCTTCGTTAGCACTGCGAGTATACCGCGCAACCTCCCTCGTTCTGGTGATAACAACCACCTTTTGCCGTCTTCTTGATTTTGCAGCGGACGCAATCCTTGTGCTCGCAAGTTTGACCTGCTGCTACCCGTTCCCGCTGGGACGCATCAGAAGATCTTTCTGTCGATTTGATCGAGCGCAAATCAATTTCCGCGTCCTGCGGCGAGGAGATTCCGGCAGCCTTACAATCCGGCTTGTGCAGATCCCCATCTCCGGTATTGGCTCCGCATGACGGACAAAGCTGCGGGACAGCCGTGGCCGCGCACGCTTCCACCACCATTTCCGGTAGAATGGCCGCACCCACCACCAGCGCTGCAGCACCCAATACGGTTCTCCGTGTTGGTGAAGACATAACCTCACCTCCTCTTCTTCGAGTTTGCCGCCTGTATGTATATACTTGTTTATCCGGTCCGAGCTTTAGAAATTAAGCCATCCAGGTTACCAACTTGTGTTGGTCCAAAACATCCATCGCAGGTTGGGGGCGCCATGTGCCCGGATTGGTCCGGCGGGTAATCGCCACAGCGGCTTTGGAGAAGGGCAGGCTGAATTCAATATCGGGAGCCCGCGATACGCTGCTTCCAGCGCTCGATCTCCGCAATTTCCGCCTTGGGCTTGGCTGTGACAATGCGGCGCTTGCCAAGAAAGATCTCGCCGCTTTCCCCGTCGATGGAAAGCCACTCGCCTTCTTTGATGGTGTGGCCCGCGATGTCCGCCTGCCGTGCCGGTGCGTCGATGCTGAGTGCGGGACAACCCACCACGCAAGCCTTGCCAAGCTGGCGCGCAACCACCGCCGCGTGAGCCGTGCGCCCTCCGCTGGCCGTCAATATGCCGGCCGAAACCGCGAAGCCCGTAACGTCCGCCGTCGACGTATCGGGCCGGACGAGGATCACCGGTCCTTCGCCGCGTGAGCTTATGGCGCTCGCCCGCTCGCTGTCGAAAACCGCCTCCCCGCTGGCAACGCCCGCCAAGGCCGGCGTGCCCGTGGCAATCGCCGTGGCCTTACCCTCAAAGCGTGTGAGGCATGCGGCATCGAAATCGACCTCAGCGGCGCGTTTGGCACCTTCGCTTTCGGCAATCGCCCCCTCACGCACCAGATCGATTAATACACGAAGCGCTGCTTGCGGCGTCCGTTTTGCGGAGCGCGTTTGCAGAAAATAGAGTGTGCCATCCTCGACGGTAAACTCGATGTCCTGCATGTCGCCGAAATGGGCTTCCAGGCGCGCTGATCCCGCTTCAAGCGCGGCCGCGGCCTCCGGCAGGCGCTCCTTGAAATACTCCGGATGGCTTAACGTTCTGCGCCCAGAGACGATATCCTCGCCTTGCGCGTCGAAGAGGAAATCGATGTAAAGCCCTTTGGCGCCAGTCGCTGGGTTGCGCGTGAAGGCGACGCCCGCGCCGGACCTTCCGCCGCCATTCCCGAACACCATCGTCTGCACGGTTACTGCGGTGCCGGTAAGCTTGCTTAGCTTGTTGAGACGGCGGTATTCGCAGGCCCTTTCACTTTCCCAGGACCGGTAGACCGCCTTGGCAGCCGCCTCCAGTTGCAGGCGGGGATCGGCGGGAACCGGGCGACCCAAGAGGTTTGCGGCCTCAGCCAGGAAATCCAAGGTAAGCCGCTCCAGGGTTTCCGGATCGAGTTTCGCTTCGCACTCGATATCTTCCGTCCTCATGATTGCTGCGAGCTTGGCCGCGAAGGCTTCGCTGGCCGCATTTCCGGTAACTTCCGTGTAAGCTTGTACGAAGCGGCGGTAGCTATCCCAGGCGAGGCGCGGATTGCCGGTAAGCCGGATCAGGCCATGCACGGTTTGCGGGTTCATGCCGATGTTCAGGATCGTGTCGAGCATCCCCGGCATGGAGCGTGCAGCACCGGAACGGACAGAGACCAAGAGCGGAACGCGGGCGTCGCCGAATGTGCGCCCGGTTGCGCGCTCAAGCTCGCCAATACCCTCGGCCAGCAACCGCGGTAGCAACGCTTCGGCCTGGCTATCGCCGGCGTCGATTGGCTGGCAAAGGCGTGTGGAAACTACGAATGCCGGAGGAACCTTCAAGCCGAGCTTCGCCATTTGCCAAAGATTGGCGGCCTTGGAGCGGGCCAGTTCCGATGTCAGCGGCCGTTGCTCGCGGCCGGTTCCGATAAAGAAGAGATCGGCGGCAGTGGAAGGAGCGCTCATGCCGGCAACTCTCCGAGAACGCGGTCGCGTAAGGCGAAGGCCGCGTGAGCCAAACGGTCCGTGGCGGTCTCAAGCGCCTTTGCGATCTCCATCCTGAGAATAAGCATGCGCGGGTTGGTCTCGCTGGAAAACAGGGCAGCCATGGCGTTGCGGAGCGCCTCGTCGGCCTTCCTTTCCTCGCCCATGACCGCGTCGATGGCCCTCAACGCATCGGTAACATCGGCCTGCAGCCCTTCCGGCAGGCTGTGGACGGACTCCACGGCACGAATCATCTGCGCGACGCTCTCCACTGCTATTTCCGCAAGCGTCGCAAGCGGTTGGATATTGCTTGGCGATCCTTCGCCTTCAGGCGTGAGGCTTAGGAGGAAGGCCGCTTCTTCAAGCGCGTCGTTCGCATCCTCAGCACTTTCGGCAACGGCCTTGACCGGATCGCTTAAGGCGGCAAGCCGGCTTGCCATCGCGCGTGCTTCCACGGTCAGCGTATCGGCTTTGTGCTCAAGACGGCGCGCTTGCTCCGCCAGCGTTCCGCCACCCGCCGGCTGACCGTCCCGGATGGCGTCCAAAATCAGGCCGGCCATCATCCGCGACAGCCCCAGATGCCGGCCGATAACCGTCAGCAGCGATGTTTCCATCAACTCGAATAGCGACGCGAATTCGGCCTGGATTTCGTCCTTCAAGAGCCGCGTGGAGCGGCCTTGGGACAGGCCTTCGCTTGCAACTTTCAAGGTATCCTTCAGGAACTCGGCCGTTTGCGCCGCGCCGAGTGCCCGATCCAGCCGCTGGCCATAGGCGACGTGGCTCGCGTTCCCGCTGCGCACCGCCTCATAAATCAGCTCGGTCCCGCCAAGCTCCAGGAAGCCGCGATGGCCGTAATCGTGCGCGGCGGCCCAGTGCAGCACGGCAATCGCGCCGCTGTCGTCCACAAAATTGCGCAGCGCTTTCCTAGCCTTGTTCCAGTCGATCATGAAAACCAGCCTGGAGCCGAGATAGTCCAGAAAAGTCTCGATTTGCGCCGCGTCCTTCGCATCGAAGCGGCCCGTAACCAGCAGGAATTGGCCATTCTTGCCAAGGCTTTTTTCAGTGAGCCCGCTCCATTCCACCTCTTTTCCATCGAACAGGCGCATGAAGAATTCCGTCCGGCGGCGGTGAATGTCTGTGTAGGTAACGGTTACAGCGAGGCCGTCGGCATGAATGATGAGCACATGCGCATCGGTGGTGCCGATATCGTTTTGGATGATAAGGCGCTTGCCAGATCGGGTGGCCGTCGTGCCAAGGCCGGGATGTCCGAAAGCGAGGCCGCGGGTCCGGTTCAGGCCGCGCATGAAGGCTTCGACCTGGCGCTTTTCCGGTGCGCCCAGTCCATGGACGCGCGCGCCTGCCAGTATCTCGACCGCCGTCTCCGCCTCAAGCCGGTTGAGCGCCTTGTGAACGTCCATGATCAAAAGATGCTCGCTGTCTTCGCCGCCAGCGCAGGCCGAAGCGATGCTTCCGGCCTCGGACTGCGTCAGTATATCGCCTTCCACCTGTGGAGCGGCGGCTCGCAAATCGCCGAGGCGTTTGGCGAATGCCTCTCCTTTTCCGTCATGCGCAATCCGCAGCGGCGTGATCATAGTATCGATGTCGGCATAAAGCCCGGACAGAAGCGCCCGCGCACCGGGAATGGCGACGCGGCTGCCGTTGAGCGCGCGCGCGTCCCTGACTATGGACGCGAAAACCGGCTGATCGAGGCCGGCCGCGGACCGTTCAGCGTCGAGCGTTTGCGGGGCAGAGGCGGGATTTTGCGCGTGCGCAACGGCTGCCTGCAAAAGTGTCAAGCGCACTTTCGCCCGGTTGTTTGCGTCAAGCGCCGCCGCCAAAAGCTCAGGCAGCAACACCTGCGCCTCTCCGAGCTGCTCGACAATTTGAACCTTTGCGATCATAAATGGCTCACGTAGGCCCTGCTGCCTTCTATGTAGGGTTGCACCGCGAAGCGATCTTTGCGGCAAATCAATGGTGCGGGCGAACATGCTTCTGTCATGCTTTTGCCTTAACAGTACCGCTCAAAACCCAAATGTTGTATGAACAACACAACTCTGCGTGCGCCGGAGACGGCGTGCTTGAACCAAAACCGTGAAACCTCCACTAAAGTCACAGGTTGACGATCCACGTATGCACAGGGGGAACTATATGCGTATCTTGAAGTTTAGCAGGACGGCTCCAATCGCGCTGGCGGCGCTGTTCACCCTTCCGTTGTCCGCAACCGTCATGGCGGAGAGCGCCACGCCCTTCGCCCAATTGTCCGGTAGCTGGCATGGCGGCGGGCAGGTGAAATATAGCGACGGCAGCAATGAGCGCCTTTCCTGCCGCGGCAACTACAGCCAGAAATCGGGCGGCACCGAGCTGACGCTTGCAATTCGCTGCCAGTCGCCCAGCAACAAGATCGATATGAAGAGCAACATCTCCTATGAAGGCGGGCGCCTGAGTGGCCATTGGAGCGAGAGGAATTTCGGCCTTGAAGGCGATGTCGATGGCCGCTCGGCGCCGAACAAGTTTTCGGTGCGGATATCGGGCCAGCTCCAGGGGTCGATGACTGTCTCTGTGACCGGCGCCACCCATAAAGTCAGCATCGCGACGTCCGGTCCTGGCTTCAAGAACGTCTCCATCTCCTTTTCCAAGGGCTAAGGGGAGCAGCGCGTATGGATGCGGGGCCGTCGCTAACACTTAGGCTGAAGCGGGAAGGACACGAGCTAACAGCCTCGGGTTCGTGGACGGCTGTGAACGCGGCCGGCCTGGAAGAGGTGATTGGGCAGGCGGCGCAGCAAGCCGCGGCCGTGCGCGACGTGTCCGTCGACATGAACAGCATCAAGGCGTTCGACACCTATGGCGCTTGGCTATTGGAGCGCCTGGTCCGCGAACGGTCGCGGGCGGGCCTCAACACTGGCATCGTGAACTTGCGCGAGGAGTACAAGAGCCTCTTGCGCGATGTGCATGACGCGAACCGGGCGGAGCCGCGCAAACCCAGGCGCGGCGGCTTGATCGCCGCCTACCAGCGATACGCCGACGGTGTCGTCGAGACCGCGAGCGGGATAGTTCCATTCCTGCACATGCTGGGAGCCATCGGCACGGCCCTGGTCCGCGTCGTCCGGCATCCCACACGCTTCCGCTTCACCTCGGCGATCCACCAGCTCGACCGTGTCGGCTGGCAGGCGATGCCGATTATCGTCCTGATTACCTTCCTCATCGGCTGCATCGTCGCGCAACAGGGCTTCTTCCACTTTCGCAAGTTCGGCGCGGACAGCTATGTCGTCGACATGGTCGGCATTCTGGTGATGCGCGAACTCGGCGTGCTGCTGGTGGCCATCATGGTGGCGGGCCGGTCGGGCAGTTCGTATACCGCCGAACTGGGCTCCATGAAGATGCGCGAGGAGATCGACGCGCTGCAAACCATGGGCATCGATCCGGTCGAGGTGCTTATCATTCCGCGCGTGCTGGCCCTTATCGTCGCGGTGCCGATACTGACCTTCCTGGGCTCGCTGGCGGCGCTTTTCGGGGGCGGCCTCGTCGCCTGGACCTATGGCGGTATGAGTCCGGACATCTTCATCCAGCGCCTGCATCAGGCCGTATCGGTCACGCATTTTGAGGTGGGCATGCTCAAGGCGCCCTTCATGGCCCTCGTCATCGGCGTCGTTGCCTGCGCCGAGGGCCTACAGGTGAAGGGAAGCGCCGAATCGCTCGGGTTGCAAACCACGAGGTCGGTGGTGAAATCGATTTTCATGGTTATCGTTCTGGACGGCCTGTTCGCCATCTTCTTCGCAAGCATTGGGATGTGACGATGAGCGCGAACCCTGAGGTAGTCATTTCGATTCGCGATCTTGTCGTTGGCTTTGAGGACATCAATGTCCTCAACGGTCTTTCGCTCGACGTTCGCCGGGGTGAAATCCTGGGCGTGGTCGGCGGCTCGGGCGGCGGCAAAACGGTGCTGATGCGCACCATCATCGGCTTGCTGCCGAGGCGGGGCGGCAGCATCGAGGTTTTTGGCATAGACCGGGACAAGGCCAGCAATCAGGAGTTGCGTAGCGTCGAACGGCGCTGGGGCGTTCTCTTCCAGCAAGGCGCGCTGTTCTCCTCGCTCACCGCGCGGCAAAACGTTCAGTTCCCCATGCGTGAATATCTCCGCCTGCCGGAACGGCTCATGGATGAGATCGCCACCGCCAAGCTTGAAATGGTGGGTCTCAAGGCGGCGGATGGCGACAAATTCCCCTCCGAGCTTTCGGGCGGCATGACCAAGCGTGTGGCCTTGGCGCGCGCGCTGGCCCTCGATCCCGAGATCGTGTTCCTCGACGAACCGACCTCCGGCCTCGACCCGATCGCCGCCGCCGAGTTCGACGATCTCATCATGACGCTCAAGCGTACGCTTGGGCTCACGGTCTTCATGGTGACGCACGATCTGGACAGCCTCTACCTCGCTTGCGACCGGATCGCCGCGCTGGCTGGCGGCAAGATCGTCGCCCAGGGACCCATGGAGACCATGCTTCTCTCAACACACACCTGGGTGAAATCCGATTTTCAGGGCCAGCGGGGCCACGGATTGGCCCAGGCCGCGCAAGCAAAGATACAGGGCTAGAACCAATGGAAATCAGGGCACGCTACGTATTGGTCGGGCTTTTTACGCTGGCCGTCATTCTCGGGGGCTTTGGCTTCGTCTATTGGCTGCAGAATGCGGGCGGCCTCGGCAAGCGGACGAACTACGATATACAGTTCAGCAACACTGTGTCGGGGCTGTTGAAAGGCTCTGCGGTATTGTTTGACGGTATCCGCGTGGGCGAGGTGACGGGCCTGAGGCTGGTTCCTGAAAATCCGCGCATCATCAAAGCGACGATTTCCATCGACGAGAATACGCCGGTCAGGACCGATACGCTGGTTTCGCTCGAATTCCAGGGGTTGACAGGCGTCGCGGCCGTGACCCTGACCGGCGGTTCAGATCACGCTTCGGCGCCAGCCACGCCGCAAGGCGGACGTCCGCTGCTGATCGCCAGCGAGGGCGCGGGCGAATTGATGAGCGAATCAGCCCGCCGGGTTCTCGGCTGCTCGATAAGATCCTCGCCGACAACACGGCCGATGTGCGCAGCATCATTTCGAACGTTGAGACATTTTCGGCGGCCCTGGGCCGGAATTCCAATAAGGTCGACGGCATCGTCGCGGGTCTTGAAAGGATGACTTCGGGCGGCAAGGGCTCCGGCATCTTTTACAGCCTGAACGCCGTGCCAGCGCCTGCCAACCCCGCCCCGATCGGAAAGCAGATCGCAGTGCCCGATCCCACGGCGCTCATGGCCTACGATTCCGAGAAAATCCTTATGCAAAATGGGGCCGGGCAGGTCGAGGCGCTTGGAACCGCCAAGTGGAGCGACACGGTTCCGAAGCTCATGCAGGCGAAGATCGTCCAAAGCTTCGAGAACGCCGGCGCACTTGGCGAGGTGACCCGGCCTATCGATGGCGGCATGCCAGACTTCCAACTCATGACGGAAATCCGGCGGTTCCAGATCGTGCAAACGCCTGCGCTTGCAGCCGAGGTTGAAATCAGCGCCAAGCTCGTTACAAGCGAGGGCCATATCGAGGCCGCCAAAATTTTCACCGCCAAGGAGCCGATGCAGTCGAAAGACGACGCCGAAGCCGCGCGTGCGCTCAGCGCCGCTTTTGGGAGCATCGTCTCGAACCTCATAAGCTGGACCAGGGAGACTGTTGCCAGCCCTGCGGTCAAGGAGCCTGCCACAGCGAAAGAACGTGCGGACGGCGAGAAGGCGGAAAACAGAGAGAGAAGGCGTCCCGCCCGCACACGCCAATAAAGGCCGGAAAGGGCATCGCATTTGCAAATGCAGGGGCTGCTGCTTTCCGGCAGCCGTTGCACTTCAACAGCGGCCGTCTGGCGGCAATCAATCGCGGTAGGCTCTTATGCTTTCGGCTACGGAGTTTGCTACGTGCTCCTTCGAAATTATCCCCACCACGTTGTCCGCGCGCGGTCTCCGGCCAGATCCGCTCACCACAATTGTCATGGCCGCGTCCCGCCGCCACATACGCCCGATGACATCGAACATGACATCCTCCTTGTATGCTATGGTGAAGTTCTTCTGGGCCACAGCGCCGAGGGTGACACCGGTGTCAGCAAACTCAAGCCCCTGCCGGAGCGCAGGGTTTACACGCTGAACCCCCACGATCCTGTTTCCCTCCGAAACAACGATGTGCTGCATTTTTCCGGATTGGCCGCCGCGCTGGAAAAACGTACAAAGACTCATATCTGAGGGCAGCACGAGAATGTCCGGGTCCATCACCTCTCTGGCATGACGGATCATAAACATATTGGCGTGCAGTGCCTTGGGCACGAAATGCCGCCTGCTCACCAGCTTGACTGTATAGATGTTCTCCCGCGAGAGCAGGCGCCGCACTCCGATGCTGATGGCGACGGCGACGATCGTGGGCATCACGATGTTATAGTCCCGCGTCATCTCGAAAAGCATGGCGACGGCAGTCATTGCGGCGCCCGTGCCGCCGCCCACCATGGCGGCCATTCCCACGATTGCCGAGTTGGCGATGCCCATGCCCGGAATAGGTCCGGCAAGGTTAACGATGGATGAGAAGGCCGCTCCAAGTACAGCGCCCATGAATAACGACGGCGAGAAAATACCTCCAGATGAACCTGAGCCAAGACTTGTGGCGGTTGCAATCAGCTTGCAGAAGAATAAGAGGATAAGAAGCGCAGGTAAGGTAAGTCCACCATTGAAGATGTCTTGAATAGCGGCATAACCGACCCCTTCAACATAGTAATGCCCGAAGGAGATCATCAGGAGATATATCATCAGGCCCACGATCGCCATCCCTGCCGCGTGCCGCAGGTAGGAGTTAGGGACGCGCTCAAAAATGCGCTCTGTGATATGCAGTCCTCGTATGAAGGCGACCGCCCCAAGGCCCGCGAGCGCGCCAAGCAGGCCATATAGCAAGAGCGCTACAATCGAAGCCGGGGTGTTTGCCAATGGCGGCAGGGGGCCCACGTAGAATGCCGGCGCCAGCCCAAAGAAAAGCTGGCCAACAAAGGTTGCCGCGCCTGTGGCGAGTGCCACGGGTAAAAATGTGCGGACGCTCACTTCGGGCATCATCAGCTCAATGGCAAACATCACCCCGCCGATTGGGGTGTTGAAGGTCGCGGCAATGCCGGAGCCTGCGCCGGCGGCAACCAGCGTGATCCGTTGCCACGGTGCCATCTTCACGATCTGCCCAGCCGTTGACCCAAGCGACGATCCGATCTGTATAATTGGCCCCTCGCGTCCAACCGCCGCACCCGTGCCTATGGCAAGCGCCGAAGCCAGCGATTTCACCGCGGCGACCACGGGCCGGATGATGCCTTCCTTATAGTAGATCGCGTCGATAACCTCTGGCACGCCATGCCCGCGCGCCTCGGGTGCGAAAGTGTTAACCAGGAATGTGACTGCCAGCCCGCCGAGGATTGGCACCAAAATAACCCCAACGCCCCACGGGCTTGGCGGTGTGTAGGCGCTGGCGTCGTAAAAGAAGGAAATGTGGCCGAGGAAGAAGAGATTGTGGATGAAGCCGATCAAGGCGCGGAAGGCAACCGCACCGAAGCCGGTGAAGGTTCCAACAATAACGGCGATGAGCGAGAGGGCGAGAAGTCCTAGTGTGCTTTGTGCCTCTTCTGCAGAGTGATCGATGCGAGGTTCCCGCTGAGTGGCGTCCATTTTCTTTTGCTGTGATGGTTGGGGATGGGGCGGTCAGAAGCAAACCTCCGGTTTTCAACACGCCGTGAAGCCTTTAGGCGCTAAGGACAGTCTCAAGAATAAGTGCGCCATCTGGCTTGTCCTTTTGTTCGCCCGCTGCGTTCAGCAAAGGGTTACGTACCCCGGCTACGCGCCCCTTTCCGTGCCTTGCGGACGAACAAAATCCCGGCGCCATATGGCGCACTTGTTCATGAGACTGTCCTAAGGGCGCCTCGAACGGCAACATGTTGTTCCCTAGCCGCGACCTCCGCTTTGTTGTTCGCCCTCAGGCGAACCGCGCTTTCCCAGACTGCGCTGGGAAAGCGCGTAGGTTCAGAAGAAGAAGCGGCTTTTTCGTGCGCCGTTCCGGCTGGCGCCCGATGTTTGGGGCAATTTTCGTTTACCCCGCCAGTCTTGTGCGAAGTTAGCCGCCTAATTCCGTATCGCTCGCGATGACCGCATTTTCAAACCGGCTAAGGGGCGCTAAGCCGCGATCTCCGATTTCGCCAGTTCCACGTCGAACCACTCCATCGCTTCCGCGGGCTCGCACTGCGCAGCTTCCTCGTAGAGCTTGGTAGCCTCCGCCAGCTTCTCCTTGCCGAACAGCATCGCCAGCCCGTTCGCATATTCGATGCGCGCGATGGCGGAGTGCGGAAGCAGCTTCAGCGCGGCCTGGTAATGCTCGACGGCCGCCTCCTTGGTCGCGCCGAAAGTGAGCCGGCCCGCGAGCTGTCCCATCTTGCTGACGACATTGGCGTGATAGGCGCCAAGCGCGATGCTGGCCTCGGCATGCTTGGGCTCGATCTGCAGGGTCTTCTCAAGGCTGTCCTTGATTTTTCCGCCATGCCCTTCGGCCAGAGCCTTGGCAACTGAAATCCCTTGGCTGTAACGGCCTAGCGCTTGGGCGTGGAAATACCAGGCGTTGGCCAAGCCCGGCGCGGATTGTTGAAGCGTCTCAGCCCGGTGAACCGAGTCCAGCAGCAGCGCGAGCCTTTGTTCTTTGTCCTCCTCAAGATAGGTGGCGTAGATGTTGGCGGCCTTGTTCGCCACGTTGTAGCCAAGCCTGCCAAGGCTCAGGCCAAGCTCCACCGCCTTCTGGAAATCGCCCCGGTGATAGGCCCGCCAGGCATCTTGCACGGTTTCCGCGGCCTCAGCCGCCGGAACCTTGTTTTTCAGCTCGGGATAGACATCGAGCAGCTTTTTGACATGGGCGGCATCGGGAAAGGGCTCGCAATCGCCCAGGTGGATGCGTGGCCAGTGCTTCTTGAGCGCCGGCCCGGCATAGTCGAAATCCTCGTCGCTACCCGGAAAGCTTCTCCATTTCGGCGGCTTGGCAGGCATGCTCTTCTCCTTCAATATCCAGGTATTGTTGCGAAAGGTGCTCGAAAAGCGCGCGCGCATCGGGCGCGAGATAAGGATTTGCCAGCGAGAGCGCGCTGACAATGCCGAGGGTCAGCGTGGCGCTATCCGGGTCCTGGCGCGGATGAAGGACGAATTGGTAGGACAGCCAATAGGTCGCGATCATGATCATGTTCCCGGCAAGCGCTTGGCGTTCGGTTTTGCTGGCGTCGAGCGTGCCGCTTTCCGCAAGACCGTCCAACAGCGCCGCCGCCGTTTGCACCTGCTTGGCGAAAATATCCTTGAATTGCGTCTCGATTATGCGGTGCCGCGACAAAAGTTCATTAAGATCGCGGTAAAGAAAGCGGTATTTAAAAATGATCTCAAATGTTAAATGAAGGAAAAGCCACAGATCCTCGGCATGGGCAGGCCGCAATTCGGGTGCCGCAAGCGTGGGCTCGATCTCATCCTCGAAGCCGGCAAAGAGGTCTTCGACGATCTTTTCCTTCGTTGGATAATGATAGTGAAGATTGCCGCGGCTGATGCCGGCATCAGCTGCGATTGCCGCGACGGTGATGCCGGGCTCGCCAAAGCGGTTGAAGAGCTGAAGCGCGGCTTCGGCGATGCGCTTGGCCGTCTGCCGCTTCGGCTTGCGCTCCATGAGTCCGGCGCCGCGCTTCATACACCCCCGTATGTCAGGTTTGAGAGCGGAGAATGGACATGAGGCCGGGTAATGAATGAGGGCACAACCCCTCATCCTGTCCCTCTCCATCTGGGAGAAGGGATGCCTGAATGGGACTCGGAGCGCGCAATACCGTCCCCTCTCCCATCCATATCCGCTTGCGGATATGGACACCCTTGAGTGGCAAGCCCGCCAAGGCAAGCTTGCGTGGGAGAGGGACAGGGTGAGGGGTTGTGCCCTCATTCATTATCTCATCCTTCGCCAAATCCGCCCCCATGGCTATCACGCCTGTTCTTCCGGCAGGCGGACCAGCGGCTCAAGCTTACCCAAGGTTTCGGTAAGCGCCTGCAATGCGCCTTGAAGGCTTGGACTGGCCGCCCCCTGCTGCGGTAGCAGGGTGCGGCTGGCGTCCCTCAGTACGGCCTCGTCGAGGATCAACCCATGCCGCGCCAGGATGGGCTTGAGCACACCGGCCCGGCGAAGCAGATCCGCGCGCGTCTGCTGATAGGCGTGCTCGCACAGCCGGCGCCGGTCCGCATAGCTGAACACGTTGGCGAAGAACATTTCCCGGTCGTCCTGGCGCGGCTCGATGAGGACGATATCCGCCCCTGGATAAAGGTGCCGGTAGCGCTGCATCCCAACGTCCATGCGGGAGTGAATGAGTGAGCGGAAGGTTTGCGACAGAACCGCAACGAGGCCCCGGCTGGCCAGGCTGCCGGTCTCGACCCGGTCAGCCGGCAGATCGGCCTTGTACGGCACGAGGGGATTGATGGCGAAAAGCAGCTGCACCCCGTCCTTCAAGGCCGCAGAAGCACTGAGCGTTCTTTGCAAGGCGCCATCGACATAATAGCGGCCGTTGATCTTGACCGGAGGAAACAGTCCGGGCAGTGCCGCGCTTGCCTGTACGGCTTGCGATATGGGCACATCGTCCCATCCCGGCTCGCCGAAGGTCACGCGCTCGCAGGTGTCTAGATCGGTTGCGACGATATAGAGCTTGGGCCGGAGCTTGCGGAAGTCATCCGGAAAGCCGCGCGAAGCGGACAGGCGCTGCAAATAGGCCTGTAGCGGCGCGCTGTCGAAGATGCCGGCGGGCAAGGCTTGCACGAGCCGCCGCAGGGAGGCCGCGAACTTTCGGTTGCGGCCGCCGCGCACATAGTCCAGGAGCCCCGATTTCAGGAGGAGCGGGATCGCGGCAATGCGCCGGCCGTATTCCTTGAACGCGGGCCTGAGCAGCACCTCGGGTTCGAAGGGGTCGTCGTCCTTGTCGGATTCGATGAACATCCGGTGCATCGCGCGCGGAGAAAGGCCGTTGGCGAGGCCCGCGGCGAAGAAGGCGCCCGAGCTGACGCCGACGAAGATGCTGCAATCGGTCAAACGGAAGCCGCGCAGCGCCTCGTCGAGCGCCAACAGTGCGCCCACCTCGTAGATCCCGCCCAGAGGTCCGCCGCCTGCCAGGGCCACGCCGATCGGCAGGCGGTTCCTTTCAGAGAGGGTCTTTGTTTCAGGCATGACCGGACGATGCCTTTGTCAGGTTTACATGTGCGCGCGGGCCGCCGTCTTCTTCGGCGCCTCGGCGTTCTTCATTCCGCCATCCTCAAGCGCGTGCGACAGCTTGCCAGTGGCCTTGGTCAGCTCTTCCACCCGCTTGGTGAGCACGTCGATGTCGTGCTTCGTGGGCACGTTGAGGCTGGTCAGGGCGCGGGAAACGCGGTCCACGAATACCTGCTCAAGCTTGTCCCAGGTTCCCGTGGCCTTCGTGCGCGCATCGGTAATCGCCTCTTGCGCCGACTTCGAAGCGCGCTTTTGTACGTGTTCGCCTTCCTTCACCAGGGATTCGAAAAGCTTTCCGCCTTCTTCCTGGGCCTTGGCGAATGCGCCAAGCCCAGCCAGCCAGATGTTCGCGGCGGAGTCGCGGATTGTCGCGGCAAGGCCTGCTTCGCCGCCTTTTTCGGCAAGCTCGTTGAGTTTCTTGACCATAATCAGCTCCTAATTTTTCCGCATTGGCGGGCACTATCCCTCAAGGCCATTTTATATTCCTCAGGAGCGTTAGAGCCGATTGACTTTCGTCAAACAATTTTAGGGTTTGGCGCCTAATTATCCAGGCAAGCCTAAGCAATAGCGGGAAGCTTGCCATGATTTACTTCGTCACTGGCGCCAGCGGATTTATTGGCAAGCGGCTGGTGCGCGCACTTCTGGAGCGGAGCCAGGCCACCGTCTATTTTCTGATGCGCGATGCTTCGCCCGCGCGCGTCGAGCCTTTGCGCAAATATTGGCGTGCGAGCGCAAAGCGCGCCATTCCACTCAAGGGCGATATTGGCCAGCCGGGGCTCGGGCTTGCCAAGGACGATATCGAGACCTTGAAGAAGAAGGTTGATCATTTCTTTCATCTGGCCGCGATTTACGATCTGAACGCCGATCCGGAAAAGGAGATGGCGACGAATATCGAGGGCACGCGCAACGCCGTCCGTCTGGCGGAAGCGATAGGCGCGGGCCGGTTCCACCATTTCAGCTCCATCGCCGCGGCCGGGCTTTACGAAGGCACGTTCCGCGAGGATATGTTCGAGGAAGCCCGCCACCTCGAACACCCCTATTTCGCGAGCAAGCACGAATCCGAAAAGGTGGTGCGCCAGGAATGCCGTGTGCCCTGGCGGGTCTACCGGCCCGGCATCGTTGTCGGCGACTCGGAAACCGGCGAAATGGATAAGATCGACGGGCTGTATTATTTCTTCGGCCTGATCAAGAGGATACGCACCATTGTGCCGCCGTGGATGCCGATGGTTGGCATCGAAAGCGGCCGCATCAATCTGGTGCCGGTCGATTTCGTGGTGGCGGCCGCGAACCACATCGCGCACGCGCCCGGCCAGGACGGCAAGTGTTTCCACCTCACCGACCCGCATCCCCACCGCGTTGGCGACATATTCGCCATGCTCGCCAAGGCCGGCCACGCCCCCGATATCGGCATGCGCCTCAATCTGGGCCTCTTGCGCCTGCTGCCCGCGCCGCTCGTCAATGTCCTATCCTCGCTCCCGGTGCTGGAGCGTCTGCGCGCTGCCATCATGCGCGACCTGAAGCTGCCGGATAGCGTCTTCACCTTCGTGAACTATCCCACGCGCTTCGACTGCCGCGAGGCCGAAAGCCTGCTCGAACCGGCGGGCATCCATGTGCCGCGCCTGGAGGGCTACGCCTGGAAGCTCTGGGACTATTGGGAGCGCCACCTCGATCCGGACCTCGTTACCGGCAAGACGTTGCGCGCGCAGGTGCAAGGCAAGGTTGTGCTCATCACAGGCGGCTCCTCGGGCATCGGCAAGGCGGCTGCGTTCAAACTCGCGGAGGCGGGCGCCAAGGTGCTCATCGCGGCGCGCGATCCCCTCAAGCTCGAAACTGTCGAGCAGGAGGCTGCCGCCCGTGGCCTGCGCCTCGTCACCTGTGCCGCCGACATCACCGATCCCGATCAATGCTCTGGACTCGCGAAGTGGGTACTGGAGGAGCACGGCGGCGCGGACATTCTCATCAACAACGCCGGCCGCTCCATCCGCCGCGGCGTTGCCCAGTCCCTCGATCGCATGCACGATTTCGAGCGCACCATGCAGCTCAACTACTTCGCCGCGGTCCGGCTCACCCTCGCCCTTCTCCCCAATATGACAGAAAAGGGCGATGCCCACGTCATCAACATCTCCTCCATGGGCGTGCTCACAAGTGCCCCGCGCTTCTCCGCCTATGTCGCCTCGAAAGCCGCGCTCGAAGCCTGGACCCGCTGCGCCGCCGCCGAATATTACGAGCGCGGCGTGCATTTCACCGTCGTCAACTTCCCGCTTGTGCGCACGCCGATGATCTCGCCCACGAAAATCTACGATCAGGCGCAGGTTATGACGCCGGAGCAGGCCGCCGGCATGATCGCCGAGGCCATCGTCAACCGGCCCGCGCGCGTCGCCACCGGGCTCGGGCTCTTCGGCCAGACCGTGCAGACCGCCACGCCAAGGCTGGGGCTGATCGTGAACAACCTGCTGTTCCAGGTCTTCCCCGAGACCGCGCCGAAACGGAACGGCGAGCCGGCACCCGCGCCCCAGCTCACGCCGGACCAGATCGCGTTCTCCACGTTGTTCCCCGGCATCCACGTTTAACGTTGGGCTGAGTTGGCTTCCCTGCCAGCCTGCCGGACCGTAGGCCGCGCGATCCGTCAATGGATTGACTATACACGGCAATTCTGTGAACAAAGTCCTTGCTAATTCCAATGATTTCAATGGGTTATAGCTTAAGTCCAACAATCGCAATAAATCGTAAGTGCGAGTTTGAGCCGGTCAGGCGAACTCTAGCTTCGTGGCGGGGGGCAATCCTCCAGGCACGGTTTACCGCCGAAGTGCGGCAATTGGGAGCGGGAGTCCACTACGCCATCCACGCCCCCGTCCTCCCCGGCCGGCGATCCGGCGGCCACGCAGCGCCAGACCTCGCCGATGAGCGTATCCGGCAGGACCGGCTTGGCAAGCGCCGGGGCGCCGGCGAACGCAGCCGGGCCTTGCGCCTTGGAATAGCCCGAGACCGTCACGAAGGGCGTGTGGAACTGCATCAGCGCCAGGGCGACGGCCTCCGAGGTCTCCTTGCCCAGGTTGACATCGAGCACAGCGGCGTCGCAGCGGTCTGTCTTGAGTAATTCCAGCGCCTGGGCTGCGTTGCCTGCCGGCCCGACCGTGCAAAATCCGCCTTCGTTAAGAATTTGCGCGATCTCATGCGTTGCAGCCAGCTCATCCTCCACGATGAGGATGCGCGGCGCGGCACGTGTTTGGTGAGCGCCGTCCGCGCCGGGCGCACCAGCGGACGCGGCGAAGTAATGGCCTTCCTCCAGTACTTCATGCGCAGGGCAGCGCAGCCGCCAGATGAACCCCGCCCGGGCGAAGTCGATATACACTTTGGCGCCAAGGCTCGCCTCCGGCATATCGGTCAAGATCGCCGAGCCAAAACCGCGCCGGAGCGGCTCTCTCACGGGCGGTCCGCAGCTCTCGCACCAGCTCATGAAGAAGGCGGGTTGCGCCCCATCGGTGGCCTCTAGCCTCCATTCAATGGCGATGCGTCCGTAGCGGCTGGAAAGCGCGCCGTATTTTGCCGCATTGGTGACGAGTTCGTGCAGGGCCATGCCAAGCAACTGCGCCGCGGAGGCCGGCATCGGAAGCGGCGGTCCGGCAAGCTCGATCCGCGTGCCAATCAGATCCTTGAATAAATTGAGCTGCGACTGCACAAGATCGGGCAGCGACACCCCTTTCCAGGCATTCTTGATTAGAAGGTCCTGGCTTGCGGCGAGCGCCTGGATGCGGCCGCCGAAGCGCTCCAGGAAATCGCCAGGGCTGCTCGCCGCGGTCTGGCGGGCGATGGCCTGTACGATGCCGAGCATGTTCTTCGAGCGGTGGTTGACCTCGCGCATGAGCTGGTGGATGCGCACCTCTGCGCGCTTGCGCTCGGTGATGTCTTGCACGGTGCCAACCAGGCGCACCGGGCGGCCATCCTCGAAGGTGGCGTCGCCGTCGGCAAAGACCCAGCGGACCGATCCGTCGATGCGGTTTACAACGCGGAATTCGCATTCGCAGTGGCGCGTGCCGCTTGGATCGAGAGCGTCAGCGATGGCGGCTTTCACGGCGCCTGCGTCCTCTGGGTGCACACCCGCTTCGAACGTCCCGGCGGTCACCTCCTCGCCTTCCGGTACTCCCCACAGGCGATAGGTTTCGCGGTCCCACTTCACGCGGCCGGTTTGGGGATCGTATTCGTGCACGCCGAGCTTTCCGGCCCTGAGTGCGGCGGCAAGCCGTTCCTCTTGCCCCCGCAGCGCCTCTTCGGTTTGGCAGCGCTCGATAAACCCGGCGGCCTGCCGGGCGTAGAGGTCCAGCCTCTGAAGGTCGTCCGGACTTGGCCGGTGCACATTGCGGAAATGTGCCGATATCATCCCCAATACCGTTCCGTCACGGCCGACGAGCGGCGTGGATTGCACCGCCCGATACCCCTCTTGGGCGGCGGCTTGCCGGTACGGGGTGTAAGCTTCGTCCGCCTCGGTATCTTCGATGACGCTGTATCCGCCAGAACGGAGCGCTCTGCCGCAGGACGTGGTTGCCTCCGCCGGAAGCTCGCGATACCGGTCGAGGAAAGCCGGGCTGAAACCGCGGTGGGCTGCGATCTTGAGAAGCCCCCGTGAGGTGTCGAGAAGCTGGATATCGCCCTTGTCCGCGCCAAGCAGCTCGATTGCGGCGGAGAGCATTTCGTCGAGCCCTTCGCTGAGGGTCTTTGCGTGCCAGAGGCGGGAGCTTGCCTCGTTTAACCGCCTGAGAGCGGCGGCTTCGCAGGCCAGGGGGGCTTGGCTCTCGCTCAATCCTTCTTCGCTACGTTCTCTATTAATTGCTTGGGTAATATCGCAATGATCTTTAGCGCCCATTGTGCTTTCCTCGCAGGAGGAACTACAAGCCGCAACTTTTCTGCCGAAGAGGTTCTGATCTCGTCGCAGGACGGATGCCGCAAGCGAACGTACTTCTTGGACTACATTATAAAATACCGCACGATAGCATCGGGTCAATTCCGATTTATGCTGCCGGTACATCGTTGCTACTGTCCGTGAAGAGCGTCCGGCTGCACTTTAGTCGCCGATGGGGTGTAAACGCGTGTATCTCCTGACTTCAAGCGAAACCCAGTCAAGCATTTCTCCTAGAGCGAAACCGGGGCTTACGCCATTTTCAAGGGCCTGCTCATACGCGACGATTAACGCGCTTTTGAATTCGTCAATTGCTTCATTCGAACTATTCTCTCTCTCGAACCCTTCAAAAAGAGTTTGCGGCACCGACCGCCGATTATGTCCTAGCATGCAACCCCCATACACTTACGAAAGGAAACCTGACATTACACACATGGTGTTTTATCGAATACTCTCAAATACGTTTATCTAAATCAAGGCGTAAACGTGGAAAAAAATGCGGCCAATCGCGGCCGGAACGCAAAAAACTCAGTGTCAAAGGCTTTTTTCGTAGCACGGCGCAGTTCAAGCTTCACTCACAGCACGACGGTGTAGAGGCGTTTAGTTAGTCTGGTCAGTCGTTTACTTGTTCGGTTGCCCCCCATCGCATACCCAGTCTACGGCGCTCAAACATGCCCAAAAATCAAAAATAAGTGATGCTATTGTGAATGATTATTGCCAGATCTTTTCACGATCTGGGCAGTGCCAGCGGTTCCAGGAAGCTATGCTTGCGGCCGTGCGTTCCGGCGCAATGTGCCCCCCCCGCGAGCAAAAGGCGTGCCAGCCTCCGTCTGTTGCCTGCCATGTCATCCATGCGGCGGGCCAACGTGCATGGCCGTGAGACGATTTTCAAAAAATTCGATATAAACCTTGCGCAATTTGGAATGTTGAACGCATTATATGGCACTGGCCTTGCTCGCGCGGCGAAGCAGGCAGACGGGCAAACCCTTTAGTTAGGGGGGCAACAGCAAATCCGGCGATTGCTTCCCCAAATCCCCCCTCATCCGGTCTTCTCAGCAAGGGGAGAAGGCCACGCCCCCGGTCATCAGCGGCGGCATGACGGGGAGGCTCTCTCTCCGCGAAGAGAGAATGAGGGGGGATTTCCATCTCCCCTCTCCGGCGTCTCGTCATATTCGCCCATCGCGCTGGGCAGGCCGGCATTGGAGAGCATGGCAGCGGCTTGCGGAACTGCACATCGAAGTGCGTGTGCTGGGCGCCGCTTACGCTCGCTACAGGCCGATTGCGGCCATCCTGATTTTCTTGCGGTCCTGCACATGCAAGGGCGGCCTTGTGATCCAGAAGCGGTCTTCTCCAAGCGGGCCAATGCAATCCTGCCCTCGACCCGCTGCCATTGCTACCCGGAAATTTGGTTGTCGAGCGGAACCACGATTTCGGATGTTTTTTGGAGATGAGCTGATTTTTCGAGCCTCTCCACGCCCGCCAGAGTGAATCCAGCCGATAGCTTGCAGTTTGCATGCGCCTCAGTTTATAATTTCGTCGGCTGACATCCCAGCGTTTTGAGTGTGAATAAGTGCTATGCACCCTGGTGTGTACCTGCCCATCGATCTCATTGCCACGCCATTGCTTGGCCACTGGGATGTTTCCTCCTTAGTCTCGCAATGCGAGTACCAATTCGCGCGAAGACTCGTTTACGTGCAGTATCCGAAAGGGCAACCGCGCATGCCATACATTGCGAGAGCCCAAGAAACCATTTCAGAGGTGTGGAGCGACATCGAGAAAGCGATTCACTTTGCGGAACAACTCTCGCGCGGTTTGATTCCAAGCTTTTGGAAAGCACATGACGAAAGCCACAAACCCGGCAGACGGTTCGAGGTTTACTCAATACACTACGATGTCGGCGATCCTTACCCGAGGTACATGGTTGGTAAGAGTCACGACTTTGACTTTGAGTGTGTTACCTTTGCGGAGAATGACCTATGGAAAGATAATCCAATAAGAACTAGGCTACCCGAACCACCAGATCGCTTTCTGGTATCAATAAGGCGTCTTGGATATAACCGCTTTGCGCCCGGCCGCCATCAGGGCTGAAGAAATGCGCGGCCCTTCCGCCGCCCCCTCATTTGACCCGCAGCAAATCGACCGCTATGAGATCCATTAGCAGGCTTCGCAGCGCGGGCAATTTTGAATTTCCATTCTTCCGCTCACGACCCAAGGCAGGAGAATGGCTCGCTGGACAATCGCCGCCATTCGTTGGCGAGGCCGCGAAAGTTTGCACGGGCGGAGACGGTGACCTGGCCGTGTAGCCAGCCCAGCCAGACCTCATGGCGGCCGTACTTGGAGGCTCCTTTCATGCTACGCCCGCACAAGGCCGGATGCCATGTATTGGCCGCTCGGCGAGAGGCTCGCGCTTTGCAGTTCCTAACGAAGCGTTCGCAGCGGCTCGCAAACGAGTATAGTTAATTCAACCATGGTTAATTCGCCAGTCGCATGTGCACGGCAGGTGTATTTCAGCGACTTTTTCCTATTTTTCGCGCGATTTATGCGTTGCAAGAATCCCGTTAAATATAGCAGCAGATCGCAAGTTAATCATGATTTGGCCGCAGCCTGACGAATATTGTTCGTTTGAATCAGTAGCGTGAACCGATTAACAGTTATTCAAGAACTTTCAGATATATTATCTCAAAATCGGGAGCCTTTCAAAACGCCCAAAATGGGCAGGATGCGTGGGAAATGGGGGTAATCGAAAGGCGCCGGAGACCGGAATTTTCAGCGGCGCGAACGCACTTCGCGATCCTTGACCGGCCTGCATGCCTGCCGGGGCCGATGGAAACGGGGCGGCGTGCAAAATTGCCGCCGCGATCTTGGGAAATGGACAATCGCGGCCGCCAGGGTGAGGCTGGCGCCTTGACAATCGCCGGAAAGCTATGAGCTAAGCTGGAGATGCGCTTTTTGGATGGGCAGGATGCAGATCGAAGAAATCGTTGAAAATTTTGGCGTGCTTGACGAGTGGGAGGACCGCTATCGCTATCTGATCGAGTTGGGCCGGGGGCTTGAGCCTTTGACCGAGGGCGAGCACAGCCCGGTTTACAAAGTGCGCGGCTGCGCGAGCCAGGTGTGGCTGATCACGGACACGCGAGGGAGCGGCCCCGATGCCGTGCTCCGCTTCCGGGGCGACAGCGACGCACACATCGTCCGGGGGCTGATCGCCGTGCTGTTCGCGCTTTACTCAGGCAAGAAGGCCGGCGAGATCCTCGGCATCGATGAAAAGGCGGTCTTGGCCCAGCTCGGCCTCGACAGCCACTTGACGCCCCAGCGCTCGAACGGGCTCGCCTCCATGGTCGTGCGCATCAAGGCGGACGCCACGGCAGCAACGGCACCGGCAGTTGCACCTGCAACGCAGTAGGTTGAATACCGGCTGCGGCAGACCCTCTTAGTGATAGACGCGCTCGCGGCTGGCCGGCTCCAACGCGCCGCCTATCCCGGCGAGATGCAAAACCGCGTCGATCCTCAGAATGGCCGTGGCCAGGTCGGGATAATGCTTCAGCTCCGGGATCGGATCGAGCTTGAGAAGGCGCATCAGTTCATAAGCCTCGCCAGCCAGCGGCAACGGCGCCTCGATATGCTGCTTCAGATCTTCGACGGCCAAGATCACCGCACGGCGCGGATACGAGGCGCCATCGATCTTGACCTTGCCATCGAGATAGCCCAGGCAGGCCGGAACATCGCTGTTCGCCCTATGGCTTGTCAGCGTTTTCAAAAAGCCCTGCGCTATCTGATTGAATAGAGGCAGCAGGCGGCATTGGTGACATTGTAGACTTCGGTTCTTGTAGCTTTTTCTTCATTCATAACGGACGTTTCCTACATATGCCATTACCTATGGCGTCGATCGTCAGCTTCGATTCAAAAAATGTAGATCCGATGTCAGAAGACGCAAAAGTTGTACCGAAGTGCAAAGCTCCTCATCAATATTTCGTCATAAGCTAAATTTGCATGAATTACAGCAACTTAAGCGAAGCCTTTGACCGGCCCTGGCAATCGGGCTAAAAGGGTCTTGGCGCTTTTTGTTCATGCTGTTCTAGGGTGCTTCGTTCCCGATGCGGGCCATATTAGACGCGATCCCCGATGCCGGATACGAGGCTGACGCCTATCGAGAATATCTCCCCTTGCCCGCGGACAGGAAGCGCGCCGCCGTCACCGCACCGTCCGGATCTGCCCTGACCGGCGTTTGCGGCGGCCTCATCCGCGACATGCTTCAGCGCGGTCACCGCGTGCTCGCGTTCGCGCCTGGCACTTTCCAGCAGGGATTTGCGGCAGCTTGCGCAAATGGGCGTCGAGGCCTATTCGCTTCCCCCGCAGCTCGCGTTCCTCGACAAATACCGGCGCATGAGGGAGCTGAGCACGATCCTGGCCGACGCCTACCCCGATGTGGTGCTGGTGCAGTCGGCCAGAAACGGTGCAACCAGCGTTGCGGCTGCCAAAATCGCCCGCGTTCCCAAGGTCGTGACCATAGTGCCCGAGCTTGGTCCCGCCTTCATGGAAGGCGCCAGCGCCTCGGCCTGGGGCGAGCGCCAGGCCATGAAGGCGATGTACCGGGCAATTTTCGCCTGGAGCGACGCCGTGATCTTTCACAGCCCGCACGACCGCGATTATGTGCGGGAGCGCAGTCTCCTGTCGAAGTCCAAGACGCACTACATCGTGGGCGGCTGGGGCGAGGATCTGAGGCGGAACGTGCAGCGCGAGCTTCCGCCGCTCGACCGGGGCCTGCTTTTTATCATGGCAGCCCCCCTCGACCGGCTGCAAGGCGTCCTCGAATATTGCGAGGCGGCCAAGGCGGTGCGGCAAAAATCGCGCCGCGCCCGCTTCTTCCTGGCAAGCACGCCGGGCAGCCCGGTTTCGCCGCTAGCTGCCGCCGATCTCAAGCCCTACCGGGAATTCGTCCAGTACATCGGCCCGGTTGCCGACGCGGCTTCGGCGATCGGGCGCTGCCATGTGATTGTCGCGCCATCTTACGGCAACGGCGCGCCGCGCTCGATCTACCAGGCTTTGGCTATGGGGCGCCCGCTCATCACCACCGACACGCGAAGCTGCCGCGATTTCGTCCGCCAGGGCTTGAACGGCTATCGTGTGGCGGTTCGCGACGCAGGCTCCGTCGCGCGCGCCATGACGCAGAATTCTGCAGCGGCCTGACCTCCTGCCTTCCATGGCGCAGGAAAGCAGGCGCCTCGCCTTGCGCTTCTGCGACGCGAGCAGCGTGAACACGCTGATCCTCGAAACCCTCGGCCTTTAAGGCGCTCCATCGTCCGCGACCGCCATGCTGAGGCAGCCGCCGCACCCATCGCGCGTTCCGATCAAGCTGCGTCCTGTATTCCGCGCCGCCTCCGCAACCTCCACGCTGCCCCAGAATATTGCACAAGTGAAACTGATGCAAAAAGAGCACTAAGGCGCGATTCCACAAAACTACTATTTAATTACACACCCGTTTACTCCCGCAGATGATAGTAAATACCAAGACTATTTTCAAACGCGAGGCATAAAAATCACCCTCTCGTTGAGGCTAGTCTTGCATTTCAACCATCTTCGCAACCTACATTGGGTGGAGTAATGACAAAGTTTCAACTTAACATGGCTTTCGCGGCACTAACCGTCATGCAGTTCGCTCCCTTAAACGGCCGGGCAGCCTCAGCCGGCCTGCCACGCGGCCTTCAGGGCGCACTGTCCAGAGCCGCGTCCTAACAGGCTTTGCAATCCGGCTCGCCGACGCTTGGCGCGCCAAGCAGCAGGCAACGTCCGTATTACGCAAATGGGGTTGCGGCAAAATAGTCACAAAACTGAGACATCTCCGTACAAAGACTTTTTGACACACCATCAAACCCTCTTGGGCGGTACTAGATAGTCGCAGTATTTCGCACATTTGGGGGAGCGCAATACGCGTACTGCGTAAAATTACACCAATAATCAACCTTAAGTTTGTATGCAGGGTACAGTAATGAAAAAGCTCAACTTGGCTTTCGTTCTGGCAGCAGGGGCGGCCATGCAATTCGCTCCTCTCCAACCGGCTTCGGCGGCCGATCTCGGCGGCGGCTACAAAGACACACCGTATGTGGTCATGCCCTGGCAAGGCCTGTATTTCGGCGTGCACGGCGGCGGCGCCTGGGGGAGCGCTACCGTGAACGATACGTTCGACTACTATGGCGATCCCCATATGGATGGGAGCGCCAAGTCTACATCCGCGATTGGCGGCGCACAGGCCGGATACAACGTGCAGCAGGGCCACCTCGTGTTCGGCGTGGAAGGCGATATCGGCTATCTCGGTCTATCGGCACATGGGGCCGACCACCACAGCCCCGATTCACATTGCGCGGTGCCGAATTCGGATTGGTGCGCGATAAGTGGAAAGTATGACACCTCCGGCGGTTTGTATGCCGACCTCACCGGCCGGGTCGGCTATGCGACGGATCGAGTGCTCTTTTACGGCAAGGGCGGCGTTGCATTCCTGAACGCCGATCTCAAGACGCATTACGTCGGCAATACCGGTGTATTCACTTACAGCCCCAACGGAACTGCGCAGTTCGATTTTGACCACAGTGAAACACTGGTGGGCTGGACCATCGGAGCAGGCGCCGAAGTTGCGATTAGCCCATCCTGGTCGATCAAAGCAGAATACCAGCACTTCGACTTCGGAAACATGTCGAACTCGTATCAGGGGTGCCACGGCGCCTTCAGTGCGTGCCCTGCCGACGGCAGTATTCCCGCCATGGATAAAGGGAGAGCCGTTCTTACGGGCAAGACCGATACTTCGATTGCCGTTGACGCTGTCAAGTTCGGCCTGAACTATCGCATCAATAACTAAGCCGGACTGAAATAGCTCAAACAATGAGGGGGCGGACGCGTTTCTTGCGCGTACGCCTTCGTATTCCGCGATAATGGATATTTAGTTTAAATTCGACTGGCAGAGAAGCGGTCAGCAAATACGGCTTTCTTGAACCCGCCAAGTCTGCGCCCAGCAAGACACTCTCCACACCTCACTTTGAGGCGGGCCGCTCAGACATAATGGCAAAAAAGTCACAGAACTGAGGCATCTCAGTCTGAAGACTTTTTGACACACCCACAAGTCCTCTTAGATGGTACTAGATAGCAGCAGTATTTCGCACACTTGGGGGAGCGCAATACACGTACTGCGTGAAATCAACACTAAACTCAACCTTAAGTTAGTACGTGGGGTACAGTGATGAAGAAAGTTAGCTTTGCTTTTGTATTGGCTGCGGGGGCGGCCATGCAGTTTGCTCCTCTCCAACCGGCTTCGGCGGCCGATCTCGGCGGTGGTAGCCTTAAGGACACACCTTATGTGGCGATGCCGTTCTGGGGAGGCCTCTATTTCGGCGGACACGCCGGTGGCGCGTGGGGTAACACCAAGGTACACGATAAGTTCGATTACGTCGGCGATCCCATATACGACTTTAACGCGAACAGCACCGGCTTCATCGGCGGCGCACAGGCTGGATACAACATCCAGCGTGGTCACTTCGTGTTCGGCGTGGAAGGCGATATCGGCTATCTCAATATCTCGGCAAGCGGGTCGAAAAACTTCACTCCCGATTCTTGCGTCGGTACATACACCTCGTACCCTTACACCGTTCCCTACGATAACGCGCACGGTAACAGGTCTCTATGCGATGTGAATGGGAAATATTCAACCTCCAGTGACTTGTATGGCGATCTGACTGGCCGCCTTGGTTACGCAGAGGGCCGAACGCTTTTTTATGCCAAGGGCGGCGTCGCACTTCTGAACGCCAATCTGAAGTCGGCCTATGACGGACGGCATGTCGATGGATGGCATACCTTCAATTTTGAAAAGGGCGAGACGCTTGTGGGCTGGACTGTCGGTGCAGGCGTTGAGTATATGCTGGCACCGGCATGGTCTCTCAAAGCCGAATACCAGCATTTCGATTTTGGAAACATGTCTAGCTCCTACAACGACACATATTACATTCCAGGCCACGACCATACAGGTGGCCATTACACATCAAACATCAACGGTAAGACCGATGTCTCGGTCACGGCCGACGCGGTTAAGGTGGGCCTGAACTACCATGTCGGTGGCGTAGGCGGCCTGAAATAGCAGGGGCAATGAGGGGGGCGGACGCGCTTTTTGCGCGTCCGCATCTTGTTTTCGCGATAATGGATATTTAGTTTAGATTTGATCGGCAAATGAGCGGCCCGCAAACACGGCTTTCTCGGTCCCGCCAAGTCCGCGCTTAGCGCAACGCCCTCCGGCAGCCCAGCCCCATTCTGAAAACTGTCCGTGACTTTTGCTTGCGCCGGGCACTCCGGTTTGCCCGCCATGCTGCTGCTGGGAACGGCGCTTTTCCGCCTCTGGGCAAACCTTACCGGGCAGTGTATTTCGCCTAAGCTGCTATCATGGTAAATGCAGGCATGGTAAACGCCCGGACGCCATGTCATTTTTGCGTCACTTTTGCGGAATTTTTCGCGTTTTTGGGCCGTTTTCTACGTTTCAAAAGTCCGGTTAAATATAAATAGAAGTTTGAAATTAACCGTAACATGGCGCTTGGTGCGCGCCCATATCTACAACTACTTATGTCATATCAATACGATAAAGCACCGTGGGCGGACTTAACGCTTACGCAAGACTTGTCTGCTAAATTGCATCGAACTTGAAACGCGCCGCCCAGACCCAAAGTGGGCCACAAGACGGCGCGAAACTTAACCTTACACCGGGCCTCGCGGCCGGGCGGGCAATCGCGCCCGCGCCCGGCAGTTCTTCAGAACATCGCCGCGTGCACCCGGTCGGGCGGATTGTGCCCGTCGAGGAAGGTGCGGATGTTGATGATGACCTTCTCGCCCATGTCGAGGCGGCCTTCGAGCGTCGCCGAGCCCAGATGCGGCAACACCACCACCTTCGGGTTCTTCAAGAGCTTGGGATTGATGGCCGGCTCGTTCTCGAACACGTCGAGCCCGGCCCCCCCGATCTCGCCCGCGTCCACCATGCGCGCGAGCGCGTTCTCGTCGATCACCTCGCCGCGGGCCGTGTTGACGATATAGGCCGTGGGCTTCATCAGCTTGAGCCGCCGCGCCGAGAGCAGATGGAAGGTCGCGGGCGTATGCGGGCAGTTCACCGAGACGATGTCCATATTGGCGAGCATCTGGTCGAGGCTCTCCCAATAGTTCGCCCCCAGTTCCTCCTCCACCGCGGCGGGCACATGGCGCCGGTTATGGTAGTTGATGGAAAGCCCGAATGCCTTCGCCCGGCGAGCGACCGCGCGGCCGATCCGGCCCATGCCGATGATGCCGAGCTTTTTGCCCCAAATGCGGTGGCCGAGCATCCAGGTGGGCGACCAGCCGTGCCATTCGCGACCCTCGGCCAGGTAAACGGCCCCCTCGACCGCCGCGCGCGGAACCGCGAGGATCAGCGCCATGGTCATATCGGCGGTATCCTCCGTCAGGATTCCCGGCGTGTTCGTGACGATAATGCCGCGGTTGCGGGCGGTTTCGAGGTCGATGTTATCAACGCCCGTGCCATAGTTGGCGATAAGCTTCAACTGAGGACCCGCCAGCGAAAGAAGCGCCTTGTCAATTCTGTCGGTTACGGTAGGAACGAGCACGGCTGCCGTGCGCATCGCAGCCGCAAGCTGGTCCCGCGTCATCGCCGCGTCGGACTGGTTGAGCGTCACGTCGAACAGCTCGCGCATGCGAGCCTCGACGAGTTCTGGAAGCTTGCGGGTTACGACGACTTTTACATTCTGTGTAGTCATTGGGTGCCTGGAGTGGCCATTACAGCCTTCATGGATCTTAGGAGACGCAATTTCGCTCTAGTTTATCTACCAGATACGGCTCAGGATGACAAAGGCTCCCATTAGCTGCGGTCTTTTCGCCGCGATCACATTGGCTTGGGCGGTAGCTGCCCAGGCTCAGGATAGTGCTGGCCGCCAGCCTGGCACGGTAACCGGGCTGCCGATTCCACAATTCGTCAGCCTGAAAGCCAGCGAGGTGAACGCGCGCGTCGGCCCCGGCCCCGACTACCAGATCGCCTGGGTGTTCAAGCGCGCAGGCCTGCCGGTGGAGGTTCTGGCCGAGTTCGAAGCCTGGCGTCAGGTGCGCGACAGCGATGGCGTCACCGGCTGGGTCGCCGCGCCGCTCTTGAGCGCCCGGCGCACCGCTGTGGTCGCTCCCTGGGTCAAGGAGCGCACGGTTTTCGCACTGACCTCCTCGCGCGGCGGCTCCGCCACGGTCGCCCAGATGGAACCGGGCGCCATCGTGGATATCAAGAGCTGTGACGGAGAGGCCTGCGAAGTCTATGCCGGCCAGCCGAATGGCTGGGTGCAGCAAAAGAATTTGTGGGGCGTCTATCCGGGCGAAACGGTGAAATAGGACTTATGGCCAGCATACCAAAGCCGGCCCCCCGCCACTGCCGTGCCCACCCCTGCCGCCGCACGAAAAATAATCAATGTTTTCATCGCAGTACAAGGATGCCCGCGCGGGCCCTACCAATATGAGTGTGCCATTTTCTACACAGTAGCGCGGGTCTGTCTGCAAATGACGGGGATGCGGCGCCGGGCTGTATCTTAAGTTGGATTGCTTTTGCCAGCATTCGAAACCAAAACTGACGCGCATCTTAATAAGAGCTAACTGCATACTCCCGGAGGAAACCGATGCAAGAATCGGCCTACCATTCCATAGCGGAAAATCCGAAGTTCAAGGAGCTGGTTAGAAGCCGCTCCTCCTTCGCGTGGACGCTGTCCATTGTCATGCTGGCTGTCTATCAGGCATTCATTCTACTCGTCGCATACAAGCCCGGCTTTCTCGCCACGCCCCTCTGGGCGGGCGCGGTTGCAACCATTGGCATCCCGATTGGCCTCGGCGTCATCGTTTTCGCCTTTATCGTCACGGGAATTTACGTTAGCCGGGCGAACAGCCGCTACGACGAGATGACACGCGAACTCGTCCAGGAGATCACGAAATGACTATTGGGAAAGGCATTGCATCCATTGCGCTTGGGCTTGCGGCAGCTGCGTTTTCGATATCGCCGGCATTCGCCGACGCTGTCTCCGGCGCTGTCGAAAAGCAGGGTTTGAATATCGAAGCTATCGTCATGTTCGGTGTGTTCGTGGGCATGACCCTGGTCATCACCTACATCGCCGCTAAACGGACGAAGTCGGCGTCCGACTTTTACGCGGCAGGCGGCGGCATCACTGGCCTGCAGAACGGTCTCGCCATGGCGGGCGACTATATGTCGGCCGCGTCGTTTCTGGGAATTTCGGGCCTTGTGTTCGCCACCGGCTACGATGGGCTGATTTACTCCGTCGGCTGGCTTGTGGGCTGGCCCATCATTCTGTTTCTGATTGCGGAGCGGCTGCGCAATCTTGGCAAGTTTACCTTCGCCGACGTTGCCTCTTTCCGGCTCGACCAGACCTGGATACGCATCCTCTCCGCGATCGGTACTTTGCCGTGGTTGCATTCTATTTGATCGCTCAGATGGTGGGCGCCGGTAAGCTCATCCAGCTCCTGTTCGGCCTCGATTACCTGCACGCTATCGTCATCGTCGGCACGCTGATGATCATCTACGTGGCCTTCGGCGGCATGAAAGCCACGACGTGGGTGCAGATCATCAAAGCCTGCCTCCTGCTGTTCGGCGCGACGCTCATCGCGCTCCTCGTGCTGATCAAGTTCCACTTCAACCCCGAGGCGCTGTTCACCGAGGCGACCAAGGTCCATCCGAAGGGCGTATCGATCATGGGGCCGGGCAATCTTATTAAAGATCCCATCTCCGCGATCTCGCTCGGCTTGGCGCTCATGTTCGGCACGGCTGGCCTTCCGCACATCCTGATGCGGTTCTTCACCGTTGCCGATGCGAAACAGGCCCGCAGGTCGGTGTTCTTCGCGACAGGCTTCATCGGCTACTTCTACATCCTGACCTTCATCATCGGGTTCGGCGCCATCGCGTTTCTGATGAACGATCCGTCGTTCTTTAAGGACGGGAAGATCGTAGCCACGGGCCTGCTTGGCGGCACGAACATGGCGGCCATCAACTTGGCCAAGGCGACGGGCGGCTCTCTGCTCTACGGCTTCATCTCCGCCGTGGCGTTTGCGACCATCCTTGCGGTGGTGGCAGGCTTGACGCTCGCTGCGGCCTCCGCGGTCAGCCACGACCTCTACGCCTCGGTTATCGCCCGTGGCCGCGCTTCCGAGAAAAGCGAAGTGAATATCTCGCGTATCTCGGCGATAGCCATCGGCATCCTGGCCATCTACCTTGGCTATAAGTTCGAGAAGATCAACGTCGCGTACATGGTGGGGCTCGCCTTCGCCGTGGCGGCGAGCGTCAACTTCCCTGTGCTTATCATGTCGATGTTCTGGCGGGGGACGACAACGCTCGGGGCCTTCGTTGGCGGCATCCTGGGGCTCATCACCTCGGCTGTGGGCGTGGTGATCAGCGACAAGGTCTGGGTCGCGACTCTCGGCCACACCGAGCCGCTGAAGATCTTTGGCTACGGCATCATCGACAACCCGGCGCTGTACTCGATGGCGATAGCCTTCGGCGGCATCTGGCTGTTCTCGATGATCGACCGCTCAACCCGCGCCAATAAGGAGCGCGAGTTGTTCGAAGCGCAGTTCGTGCGCTCGGAAACCGGCATCGGCGCGACCGCCGCGCACATGCACTAAGGTCTCACTAGGTCAAGGGCGGGAATTTTTCCCGCCCTTTTCTTATACCCAACAAGTGTGTAATAGATTTTTGAACAATTCCGCCGCGCTCCGCGTTAACGGCGGGCCATAATTGCAAGGCGCCACGATGCAGGGATTCGACGCGCTCAATCCGCCATTCGACCGCTTGACCCATGCCGAGACGGAAGCCCTTCGCGGCGCGGTTGACATCGGCTATTTCGCGCCAGGCGCCGTCATCGTCGAGTGCGGCGGCAGCTCCGAATTTCTCCACGTCATCATCAAAGGCACGGTCGCCGAAAAGATGGGCGACGAAACCCAGCTCCTGCTCGGACCGAAGGACACCTTCGATAGCGGCGCGGTCGTTCATGGATCGGCAAACGCGAGCTTCATCGCGGCAGAGGAAACGCTCTGCTACCTGCTGCCGCGTGCCTCTATTCTTGAGCTGGTCCAGAAAAATCAGGCTTTCGCCGCCTTCTTCTATTCCGAGCTGTCGCGGCGGCTCGATGAGTTTGCGGCGCATCGCAATCCGAGCGGGCTTGAATCGGTGCTGCGCCTTAAGGTGAAGGAAGCCCGGTGCCGGGAAGCTCATTTTATCGACGGCATCCGCACCATCGAAGAAGCCGGCCATGCAATGCGCGAGCACAACAGCATCACGCTGTTCGTCCGCGATGAAGGCCGCATCGGCATCGTCACCTGGACGGACCTGGGCGAGGCCGCAATTTTGAAGCGCCTTCCTCTCGAAACGCCGGTGCGGGAAATCTCGCATTTCGACGTCGTTTCGGTGGAACCGGACGACTTCCTGTTCGAAGCGCTCATCGCCATGACGCGCCACAAGAAACGGCGCATCGCCATCCGTTCCGGCAACGGTTATTCTGGCGTGCTTCAGGATATCGACATCCTCGAACTCTTCGCCGGCAATTCCCAGCTCATCCCCGGCCGCATCGACCGCGCCAAAACCGTCGCCGACCTCGTTCCGTGCGCAACCGACATTCAAGCGCAAGTGCAGCGCCTGCACGAGCAAGGCGTCAAGGTGGAGGTCATCGCCGAGATAACCTCGGTCCTGAACCGCAATCTCATATCCAAAGTCTTCGAGCTGACTGCGCCGCCTTCGATCAAGGAAAATGGCTGCCTGTTCGTGATGGGTTCCGAAGGGCGCGCCGAGCAGACCGTGCGGACCGATCAGGATAACGGCCTCTTGCTTGCCGCTCCGGTTCCGGAAAGCGATCTTGCCCAATTCCGGCAGGCGTTCACAGAATCGCTCGAAGCCTGCGGATTTCCGCCCTGCCCCGGCAATGTCATGGTGCGCAACCCGGTCTGGTCCCAGCCGCTCGACAGCTTCCTGAGGCAGCTCAAGAGCTGGATCATCACGGGTGGCGGCGACAGCGCCATGAACCTCGGCATCTTCTGCGATTCCGTCGCCATCGCCGGGCAAAGCGACCTGCTCCTGCGTGCGAAGACTACCTTCATGGAGATTATGCGCGGCGAGAAGGCCCATCTCGCTCACTTTGCCAACTTCATCGACCAGTTCGCCAGTTCCGACATCGGTGCATTCGCCAATCTCATGGTGTCGGTGGGCGCCCGCTCGGATGCGGTGCATATCAAGAAGGTTGGCACGTTCCCAATCGTTCACGGCGCCCGCACATTGGCCATCGAGAAGGGCATTTTCGAAACCCGGACCGTGGACCGGATCCACGCGCTCGCCAACACGCGCATTTTCGACGCGAAGTTCGCCCGTAACCTAGTCAGCGCGCTACATGTGTTCATGGAATTGCGGCTGCGCTCACAGCTCAAGGCGCGCCGGCTGGGCGACATGGCAGGCGAGTCCATCGTCCACATGAACGAGCTGAGCACGGCGGACCGGGACATCCTGCGCAATGCGATCCGCGTCGTGCGCGAGTTCCGCGAAATTGTGCGCCACCGCTTCAATCTCGGATATTTCTGATGATACATAATCAGGTCAATTGTTTCACGAAAGTTCCCCCTCACCCCAGCCCTCTCCCGCAAGGGGAGAGGGGGCAGGGTATGCCCGTTGAGAAGGCGTTCCCTCTCCCCTCGCGGGAGAGGGACAGGGTGAGGGGGCTTTCGCGACAGCTAGGCACACCAACCAAGCGGCTCTGACATGATTGGCCAAATGCTTCTCAGGCTGTTCTATCAGGCCTCCATCGGCGACCAGTCCTACCGCTTTCTGTTCAAGAAGCCGCCGCCTGGCGAAGCCGTGTCCATCGACTGCGAGACGACCGGGTTGAACATCGCCAAGGACGACATCATCACCATCGCGGCGGTCCGCATCAAAGGCGACCGCATCCTGACCAGCGAGGCGTTCGAGGTGGTGGTGCGGCCGGAAGCCCGGATCGCGCCGGAACTCGATGAAGATCCACCACCTGCGCGAAGCCGACGTTGAGCAGGAGAAGCCGATCCGCAAGATCCTTCGTGACTTTCTCTACTTTATCGGCTCGCGGCCGCTAGTCGGCTACTACCTCGAATTCGACACCAAGATGCTCGACAAGCACATCCTGCCCTTCATCCAGATCGGCTTGCCGAACAAGCGCATCGAGGTTTCGGAACTCTATTACGAGCGCAAATATGGGAACGCGCCGCCCGGCACGGCCATCGATTTGCGCTTCACCTCGATCCTTGAGGATTTGGGCCTGCCCAATCTTGGCCAGCACAATGCGCTTAACGACGCGCTCATGACCGCCGAGATGTATGTGATCTTGCGCGACATGCGGAACCGCGGCGTGCGGATTTCCCGCGAACGCACGCGGCCCATGCACGATGTAGCGATGGGCGCGTAGCAGAAGCGTCTGGGCTTCGCTGACGGACATCTGGCGATACAATCGCTCATAGGTTGATAACCTAGCGCCATTTCTATTAACAGTTGTTTAACGCTATCGAATCGCCTAGCCGGGTAGCTGCCAGCTTGCGGGCAGTTGGGCCCAGCAACGCCATTGGGATTTCAAAACATGACACGGGCGGCAGTTTTGTTAGGCGCGGCAAGCGTTGCGCTGCTTTTTTCACCAGCGTTTGGCGCAGATACGTACAGCGCTTCCTCGTCCACGGGCAGCTACAAAGGCACCGCCATGCCGTTTGTGAGCTGGAACGGCCTTTACCTTGGCGCCAATGGCGGCGGTGCCTGGGGTACCAGCAAAGACCTGATTTTCGTGGATGGGGATCCAACGATAACGGCGAACGCCGGCGGCTTTCAGCCCAGCGGCGGTTTTGGCGGCGGCCAAATCGGCTATAACTGGCAGGGCGCGTGGAGTCCAGGCCTAGTCCTCGGTCTCGAGGCCGATATTCAAGGCGCCGGCATTTATGATCGCTTCTCCAGGAGCGTAATGTACTTCCATCCCACGACCTTCGACGGGAAGATGGAAATGAACTATTTTGGAACGGTGCGCGGCCGCATCGGAATCGCAACCGGCGGCGCGCTAATCTACGGTACCGGCGGCTTCGCCTACGGGGGCGTCGGTCATCACTTTCAACTAACGACTACGACCTTCACCAACGACCTCGGCACCAACGCAACCGGCGTTGGTTTCTCCGCTGGCGGAGGCATAGAATACAGGCTCACGCCGCAATGGTCCGCTAAAGCCGAGTATCAATATATCGATCTCGGAAGCCAATCGCTGCACGGTATTGCATCTGATAATGTTACCGACACGACGACGGTGGTTGAAACCGGGATCAATACAGTTCGCCTTGGTGTCAACTACTTCGTCAGTCCAGCTTACCGGCCATTGAATTAGGGGCTGCGCAGCTATCTGGTATCAAAATCAGAGGAATCTCCCCTCATCCTGTCCTTCTCCCCATGGGAGGACAGGATGAGGGGTTGAACCCCCAATTTTTTATCGCCTGCCCAGCATTGAATGAAAGCGCCCTAATTCGCGCTGGAGCTGCGGATGCGGTAGCCGCCGTCCTCCAACTCGTCGAACATGTCGGCTAATTCCGGATGCCGGAGCGGTTCGCCGCTGTCGTCGGGCAGCAGGTTCTGCTCCGAGACGTAGGCTATGTACTCCGTCTCTTCATTTTCGGCGAGCAGGTGATAGAACGGCTGGTCCTTCGCCGGTCGCATCTCCTCGGGGATCGAACTCCCACCATTCGTCGCTGTTGGCGAAGACGGGATCGACATCGAAAATAATGCCGCGGAAGGAAAAGAAGCGGTGTTTCACCACTTCCCCAATCGCATATTTCGCGCGCCGTTCCTTCGCCATGGCGTTTTGCGTATCAGCCCAAAGATCTTGCAACACCGGTCACTCTCTCAGCACCAAAACTCACACTCAAGTCAAGACGAAGGCCCATCCTTCGCCGCGACCAAATCGCTCAGGTCAACCATCACCTTCGCCTGTTTCCAGGTGGCGTCGTCCTGCATTTTCCCGTCCACCATGACCGCTCCTGTACCATCGGGCATAGCCTCCAGAATCCGCCTCGCAAAGGCAACCTCGGCCGGGGCCGGTGCAAAGACCCGCCGCGCGATTTCGATTTGGGAGGGATGCAAAGTCCATGCCCCGACGCATCCCTGCAGGAAGGCATTGCGGAATTGAGCCTCGCAGGCCGCAACGTCGGAGAAATCGCCGAACGGACCGTAGAATGGTTTTAGGCCGTGCGTGGCGCAGGCATCGACCATGCGCCCAACCGTGTAGTGCCAAAGATCCTGCTGATAGAACGCCCTCGGAGCCGCCGGGTCCGCACCGGCGTCGGCCAGTACACCATAAGACGGATGGCCGCCGCCGACGCGGGTCGTTTTCATAGCCCGGCTGGCCGCCAAATCGGCCGGCCCAAGGCTCATTCCGTGCATGCGGGGGCTCGCCGCGGCAATCGCCTCGACATTGCTGACCCCTTCGGCGGTTTCCAAAAGCGCATAAATCATCACGGGTTTATTAATACCATGTTTAGCCTCAAGCTGGGCCAGCAATTGATCGAGATAGTAAATGTCCCAAGGCCCCTCGACCTTGGGTAGCATGACCACGTCGAGCTTGTTGCCGATGGCGCCCATGATCTCGATAATGTCGTCCAGCACCCAGGGGCTGTTCAGGGCATTGATGCGCGTCCAAAGGCCGGTGCGCCCGAATTCGTTCGCGCGCGCCAGCTCGATGAAACCCTTCCGCGCCGCTTCCTTGTCGGCCGCGGGGATCGCGTCTTCCAAATTCCCCAAAACCACATCGACCTGTTTGATCAGTTCGGGGACCTTGGCGCGCATTTTCTCCACATGCGGCGCCACGAAATGGATCATGCGCTCAAGCCGCACCGGCTTGTCCATGAAAGGGGCAGGCGCACCGGCCGCAAGAGCCTTGTAAAACTTTGAAGGGGGGCGTGCTGGTATCATTGGGTTCTCCAGTTTAACGCCATATTTGCCTTCGCCCAGCTAGTGGGTCAAGTTGCCGAGCACGCAGGCGAGAAGCGGCTCAAGGCTCGCGCAAGTGCCGATGCCGGCACGGATCGCGCCCGGGCTTTGCTGATAGGGTCCGCTGCCGATTTCGTCCGCGCAATTCTGGATCAAGCCCTCGACACTGGCAGGCGTCGCCTCGATGTGGAACTGCAAGCCGAGCACGCGGCTGCCTATGGCGAAAGCCTGATTGGGCGTTGAGTCCGTTTCCGCGAGCCGTGCAGCGCCTGCGGGCAAATCGAAGGTCTCGCCGTGCCAGTGGAACGCCGGAAAGGCGGCGGGCAGGCCCTCGAAGATGGGATGCGCGGCTTCGGTCCGCTTGACATCGAACCAGCCGATTTCCTTCTCCTTGCCCGCATAGACCTTGGCGCCGAGCGATTTCGCGATCATCTGTGCGCCGAGGCAGAGGCCGAGCACAATCTTGCCAGCGCCGATGGCATCGTGAACGAGCGCGATTTCGGGGGCGAGCCAGGCATATCCGGACTCATCGTTGACGCTCATCGGCCCGCCCATCACCGTCAGCATGTCGAAATCCGCAAGCGCGGGCAGCGCCTCATCCCGGTACAAATGAGCAACCGTCACCGCAACGTTTCGCGCGGCTGCCCATTCGGCAATCGCTGCGGGCCCTTCGAAGGGCACATGCTGTAGAACCGCCATTCTCATCAGTATTGTGTGCCTCCTGGCATTTCGCTGTCCCGCCAGCGCTTGTTCGACCACATCCACTGATCGGGATGCTCGCAAATCCAGGCTTCGAACTGCCTGTGTATGCTGGCTGTCAGCTCCCAGATGTCCTCGTCGGCGCACTCCGTGCGCGGAACCTTCAGCTCCTTCAGCGCGATCTTGAAGCGCGATTCCTTGCCCACGCGGATCACCCGTCCAACCCAAAGGGTAGCACCCGCCCTGCGCGCAAGCCAGGCAGGCGCTGTTGTAGCCCACATCATATGCCCGAAAAAGGGAACTTGAACGCCCCTTGTCTCTATGAGGTCGCCCAGCATACCGAGCGTGCCGCCCTGGCGCACGAAGCCGGCGATGCGCATCACGGTGTTGAAGCCGTCGTCGCTTTTGGTTGCAAACAGGCCGGCTGGATAAAGCGGCGCACGCAGCCTGCGCAGGAAACGGTCCCAGTAGGGGTTGTCGACGATGCGGTAGACGCCGGCAGGCTGCGCATCGATCGCCTGGGCGGGCCAGATCCCCACCTCCCAATTGCCCATGTGCAGGCTAACGATGATGGTGGCGCCAATCTTGTCCCGGTAGCGTTCGAGCAGTGCAGGGTTTTCAAGCTCAATGCGCCACGGCTCCTTTAAAATGCGGTCCAGCAGGATCGTTTCCGCCATGACGCGCCCAAGATTATCCCACATGCCGAGCGCAATGGCTTCGCGTTCCTCTGGCGTCTTTTCGGGCATCGCCCTTTCAAGGTTCTTGAGCGCGCGCCGGTGACGCCGGCTCTTGGGCGCGACGAAGCGCCATATGCGTGCCGAGACCGACGCCGCCGTATCGAGTGGCATCGCCCGGATGAAAAGGACAATCGCCCATAGGAGGCCGTATTCAAGCCGTTGGCGGAGATCGAGGAGCATGGACCAGATTTGAGCGGTTGCGCGTGAGGTGAGCTTGTCTTGCAAGTGCCAGCGGTAACGTCAAGGCATTAATATATTTGCACGATGTGTGGCGGAAGCCCCCTCATCCTGTCCTTCTCCCCAAGGCGAGAAGGGACCCCGGAATTATCCGCAGCGCAAATTCTAGGGTCCTCTCTCCCCTTGGGGAGAGAGACAGAGTGAGGGGGGCTCCCGCCAAGCAATCATCCCAATTGGGGTGCTAAAAGAAGCTTGCGGGTGCGATGCCCCGCCGCATGAACGCCCGCCGCAGCGGCCCCGCCATGCCGAGCGCCAGGAGCCCCAGCCCGCGCCCCGCCTGCAAGGGGAAAAAGCCGGAAAGCAGGCTTCTGTTGAGGAGGTCCAGGCCAAGCGTGCGGCTCAAAATGTCTCCCCGGCGCGCGGCGGTATAGTCGCGGAGCAGCGCATCGCCGCCGATGTCCTCCCCACGGCGCCTGGCTTCGCCCGCGAGCGCGGCCAGGGCCTCTACGTCGCGGAAGCCGAGATTGAGCCCCTGCGCGCCGATTGGCGGCACGGCGTGGGCGGCTTCTCCCACGAGTGCGGTGCGGGCCCGGCCATATTCGCGCACGAGGACAGAGGACAGCGGGAACGCGGCTCTTTCGCTCGGATCGGAAATGCGCCCCAAGGCGAAATGCGAGGCCTTCTCAACCTCGGCGGCGAAGGCGGCGGCATCGAGCGCGAGCAGGCGCTCCGCATCGGCCTTGCGCTCACTCCAGACGAAGCTTGAGCGATTGCCGGGCAGCGGGATGAGCGTGAACGGGCCGGCCTGGCGGTGAAATTCAATGCAAACGCTATTGTGCGGACGCTCATGCGAGAACGATCCGGCGAGCGCAATCTGGCCGTAGGTCCAGGAGAAGGAGCGGATGCCGGCGGCCTCGCGTGCGGCGGAGTTGCGGCCGTCCGCGCCGATCATGAGTGGCGCGTCGAGCCGTGTGCCGTCCTCGAACGCGGCTTCAACGCCGGCAGTGCCGCTGCTCAGCTCAACGAGCCTTCCCGGTTCGATCATGCGGACGCCGCGCCGCTCCGCCTCCGCTTTGAACGCGCGGGCAAGATCGGCATTGGCAATGTTATAGCCGAAGGCACTTTCGCCGATCTCCGCGGCATGAAACGCGCAATCCGGCGCGCGCAACATTCGCCCGGTATCGTCGGTGAATTGCAGCACCTTCAGCGGCTCGGCGGCGTCCTTGCACGCCTCCCAGACGCCAAGCCTTTGCAGGAAGGCAACCGTCTTGTTGAAGAGCGCCGCACTCCTGCCCTTAGCCGCGGCCGCCGATGCGGTTCTGGACGTATCGGCAACAACTGGCTGAAGGCCCTCCTCCTGGCAGGCGAATGCGGCCGCAAGCCCGGCCGGTCCGGCGCCGGCGATAATGACATCCGCTTGGGCTGGTTCGCTCATGGGCATTCTTGCAGCACCGAACGCTGCTGACAGAAATGGTTCATCTCAGGCTGAGATAACCCGGGACGGCAATCTGGCATGAACATGCAGGCCAGAAAATGCCGGCAACCGCCCCCTTCACGTCAAATCAAGTTGAACGCTTCCTCTACTTACACACATTGGCGCAAACGCAGTGCCATCAACCGAGGGGTTGGCCCCTCCGTTCATGGCACTGTCCAGGGGCAAGCTCGCCCCATCCGTTACTGGTCGCGGTCGAACCCGAATGCCGAGATGATGAAAAGGTTCTCGGCGATCTTCTGTTTCGTATCCAGGTTCGAGACCTCGATGCGCGTATCGAGCCCCTGCGCGTCGGTGACGATCCACTCCTTCAAGCTCATATCCGCCTTGTTCATGAACAGCCGGATGCGGCCCGAACCCGAGGAATCCTTTTCCTCAACCGTCAGAATGTATGTGTCCGGCCCTTGCTCGGCGGAGATAATATGGGCGTCGGCCCCAAGGTCGACCTTTTCAGACAAGAGCAGTTTGAACGGCGTCACGTCGAGCGGATAGCGCTCCGAGGTGTTCAAGTTGTGATCCTCGATCACGAGGTTCCGGCCGTCGGAAATGATCCGCAAGGCGCTGGGCGAGGCATAGTCGAAGCGGGCCTTGCCAGGGCGCTGGAAATAGAACTTGCCTTGCCGCTGCTTACTGTCCGGGTCGGTCTGGATGAAGTCGCCCTGCAGGTCCGTCATAGTGTTAAAATAGTCGTTGACCTTGGCGACGATCTGCTGGTCGGTTTCCGTCAGCACGGCTGGCGCAGATGCCGGGGCTGCGGCGGGAGCGGGAGCGTTTTGCTGCGGCGTCGCCTGCCATGCAGCGCCGGCTCCGATGGGGCTCACCGGCTTCTGAGCGGGCGCGGCGGGGGCAGGAGCCGGAGCAGCTGGCGCCGTGACAGCCGCGGGCGGAGTGGACGGCTTCGTCTTCGAAATTTCGGTCTCGCCTCCCTGGGCGAACGCAAGCGGGACATGGCAGGCCGCTATCAAAACGCCGATAGCACAGCGCCGGAGCGATCTGGAGCTCCTGGAAAACCGTAAGTCTTTGAGTTCGTGAACCATTGGGGCGCCTCTTGTGCGATTGGCTTTCAACCGTTTGCGGCCATGAACTTGCACGAAAACGTCAAATTCGCGGCGGGGGGCGGAACCGCCGCAACTTTTTGTATTCTGAACATTAACCGGGATTACCCAAGCGGAGGCGGAAATGCCAGCGGCGCCGTTATGCCGATTGCCGTGGACAACCGGGACTTGCCGTGGATAAACAGAACGGATCGCGCATTCCGTGTGTTCCTGCGTAGATCCCTATGTGATTGTATGCCGCGCTCTGCCGTATAAGTTGCGGCATTTTATTGCCAAGATTATGGGGTGAGTAGGGGGCCTACTGTATCTCCCACCAACCCAGTTCATCTCTAAGCATCGAAAACAATGGAGGTTTTATGATCCGTCAGCTTCTGATCGCGTCCGCCGTCCTCTGTGCAGCCACTGGCGCTTCCTATGCGCAGGACGCCGCCGCGGGCGAGAAGGTCTTCGCCGTGTGCAAGGCCTGCCACCAGATCGGCGAGACCGCGAAGAACGGCGTTGGCCCGGTTCTCAACGGCATCATCGGCCGCCCGGCTGGCTCGGTCGCCGGTTTCAAATACTCGGATGCCAACAAGAATTCCGGCATCACCTGGGACGAGGCGACCTTCAAGGTATACATCCAGGATCCGAAGGCCAAGGTTCCCGGCACGAAGATGATCTTCCCCGGCATCAAGGACCAGCAGAAGGTCAACGACCTCGTAGCCTACCTGAAGCAGTTCGGCGCGGACGGCAAAAAGAAGTAAGCTGGGCGTTCGTCCAGACGGGGCCAGCCACCGCGCTGGCCCTTTTTTTCGCCGCGGCCTCGTCCCCGCGTAGGCGGAGGCCCATATAAGACCTTGTTCCAGCGGCAGAAATAGAATTCCCACCTTCGCGGGCCCGACGCCGTGGCAAGACGGCAGACCGGCCGGGCACCACGGCGAAGCATCGAGCCTGGCGTGCGAGAATGACCATGGCACCGCGACCGGTATTGCGATTCGCGCCAAGCCCGAACGGGCGCCTGCATCTGGGCCACGCGTTTTCAGCTTTGTTCACTGCGCGCGCCGCAGCTTACCTTGGCGGCGCATTCCTCTTGCGCATCGAGGACATCGATCCCGCGCGCAGCAAGCCGGAATTCGAGGCCGGTATTCAGGAAGATTTGAGCTGGCTGGGCCTTCGCTGGCCGGAGCCGGTCTTGCGGCAATCGGCGCGCATGCAGGTCTATGCTGTGGCGGCGGAAGCGCTCAAGGCCAAGGGCCTGCTCTATCCCTGCTTCTGCTCCCGGCGGGAGATCGCCGCCGCAGCGACGGCCAACGATCCCGATGCTGCCCCGCTTTATCCCGGCACCTGCCGGCAGCTTTCGCAAGGCGAGGCGGCGGAGCGGCTGGCGCGTAGGGAGCCCGTGCAATGGCGGCTGAAGACCGATCTGGCCGTTGAAACAGCCGGGCCGCTGGGCATCGCGGAAGCCCCCGCGCACGGCATCGATGCGCTTTGGGCCGAAGCGGCGCTGCGGCCGGCCGATCCGCTGCGCTGGGGCGACGCCGTGCTGGTCCGCAAGGAAGCGCCCACGAGCTATCACCTGAGTGTGGTGGTTGACGATGCCGCGCAGGGTGTCACGCATGTCACACGCGGCTTGGACCTGTTCGCCGCAACGGACTTCCATGTCCTTTTGCAGCGCCTCCTAGGCCTGCCGTCTCCCGTCTACTGCCATCACCAGCTTCTGCTGGACGGGCAAGGAGAGAAGCTTGCCAAGTCGAAGGGATCGCCAAGTCTTAAAAGCCTGCGGGACGGCGGGGAGAGCGCGGCCGCGGTGCGGCGCAGGCTCGGCTTCGAGTAGCGCCGCGCCACGCGCCCAGGCCGCTTCCGGCGGGGCGTTACGGCGATATGTGTGCCCAGGCGGCCCAAAACAGTTGCAAAATGACGTAAAACCCACCAGAAACACTGGACCGATGGGGTGTAGCCAAGCGGTAAGGCAGCGGGCTTTGAATTCCGCCATTCCCAGGTTCGATCCCTGGCACCCCAGCCATTGCGCTATCAAGTTGATAGCTTGCATTTTCGCGATCTCGGTGCCGCAAAGTGGTTTGTCTCCTTGGCTCCAGCAGGCACTATATAGCTGTCCCTACGCTCGCTTCTCCATCTGCCGTATTGGTCTGCCATCAACCACTCTTCGTAGTTGTTGACCCCTACCTACCAGAGCGATAATGTTGCGATCCCAATAGACAAGCGCCAGCAGGTGCAGTTCATGCAACCACCTCCAAGCATCGACGGTGCCCGTGTGCTAGAGTGGTCCTGGTCCGACGTTCCGTTCGGGGTAGTGCCTTGCAGCGGAGAGTACGCCGCCACATTTATCCACGGGCTCGCGATTTGTCAGTACGAAGGCGACACTGCAGTGTACTACCGTTTCAGCTGTAACGCCTTTGGGGAATGCGAGCAGAATCAGACGTACGATTCTGTCGAACAGGCGAAATCCGAACTACCAGATCAGCATCGCAATGTCCCAGCGCTGTGGAAGATTGGGGCTGCCCTTTAAGATCTGACCTGAAATCATAGGCCAGAGGCTTTTCCTGACCCAACGTATGGTCCGGCCGCGTGGGATATCCCGCTATCGCATCCACCGCGCCCAAACTGTCAGGCTGGAAGTTATAACGGTATAACAACTACATACTGGTTCGCAGTTTTATCCTGGTTGGCCAGCCATTGCGGAAACCGTTTCCAGCCAGAATCCGGGTAGGCAGTAGCGGCCAGCTACTTGGCCATCATCGTCAGGTGCGGGTGCTTTCCTGCGCCGTTATGCCCCAGAGACTTCATGGTATTAGGATGACCGGTGCGTTTCCGCTTACGGCATAGAATACAAACTTACCCTGCAACTTAAGCGCCACTAATCTATACCGTGCTGCTTTTCCGTGCAGTGGCGTGCGCGTTGGGTGAAGAGCATGGATGTGAATACCGCAGTATTGGTTATTGCCGCAGGCTTCGTGTTGCTTGCTCCATTGAGCTGGAAGGCTTTGGGGGCAGATAGTTAGACCGGTGGCGACGGCAGCTTCCACATCAGCGCCGTTCCCTTCCTCCCTGCACGAAGGATGTTTCCGCGCCGATGTCCGCCGGATCTAGCCTGCTCGACCCTGCCCAAATGCGCTTGATCGCCGGCCCATCCGGCATCCCGGATGGAGCGTTCGACCCCCACCAGCAGGACACGCGATGAACTAATCGTCTCCGCTGGGAAAGAACGGGTGCCGCTCGACAATGACGGCGCTTCCAGAAACGTCGGGGTGAGGGGGCTCCTGGGCCGAAAGTGCCGGCGGCCGGTGCTGGGGCAGCGGGATATACATCATATCGCCGCCCAGGCCGACCAAGTCGGACTTCTGCCCGGTTAGGTTTGCACTGGTGTTACTTGCGCTGACATGGCGCGCGCTGACACGGGGTGCGCTGGCCTGGACTGCGGCACCGCCTTTTCCAGCGCGGTGCAAATACACGTAGCCCGATAAGCCCACGGCCGCGACCGCCAGCGAGACACCCACAAGAGTGCGCCAGGGCAGCTTTGGAAGCGTTTTCCGCAGCTTGGCGGGCGGCCTGTATACGGCGGGCAGGTGTCTCTCAGGTTCCGGCAGCACCTCCGGCGCCGCCCTGCTCAGCGCCGCCATCAGCGAATTGTAAGGAACCCCTTCTTCGGTCTGCCGGCCACTTTCCGGCCTGGCAGGTTGCATCCCGCCAGGAGCGGCCGGCCTGTTTCCGCCTGGATGGGCTGGGGGAGGAGCCTGCCTGTAATCTACCGGCCGGCCTGGAGCGGGGGCCTGTCCATTTTCCGCGATCCTGCCGGAGAATGCCGCGAGTTCGCGCTCAAGCTCCCCCCGCGCCCGCGCCGCGGCATGATATTGCGCAGGCGGGCGGCGCTGCGGACCGGGACCGGGACCAGCCGGACGGTGCTGAGTCTGACCGGGGTGCATGGGGCGTTGATCGCCTGGGGGACTCAACGACACGCCATCCAAAATACTGCGCCACGAACCTGCCATCTACGCATCCTTACAACCGGAAAACGCTGCCCTTAGCCGCGCCCACTATTTCGACACTGCACCAAGATCTGGAAAATTTGATGATATTCCGTAAACAAACATAATGCTTGTCAGGCGCGGCGCTTTCTGGCTGCGGCATGCGGCACATAGCCGTCCGCGCCGGGGCGTGCCGTAGGCGCTCCTGACGCGCCGGATATGCCGGACGATCATCGGGCAATAGGCATAAAAATCCGGCCGCACCGGATCTTATATGGCTTCCGCCTCGCGATGAGGATGAGTAGCACGCACAAACCATACGCCATATTTCACTTTTAGCATCCGACTAAAGCACCTACGGCATTATTCGAGCAAAAAAGGCAGCCAGCGTTCACCTGCTGGCTGCCTTCCCCGAGGAGAACTCCTCTTCAAGTTGAGATGGAATTGGAGCAATTTTAAGACTTGCGCTGCGTCATGACAGTTCCTTGGCCGTCATGACGAGGCGGCCAAAGACTTGCGCCGCGCTTGTTGCTCCTGGGTTGCTTCGGGGCTCCGCCCCTCGCATGACGAAAATTGGCCGGCACTTACAATGGCTAATGTTACTCGCTGCCGGGAGAGTGCTGCTTGGCTGCTCTGCGGCGGATTTCCGCCCAGGCTTCGAGCCGGGCCTTGATCTCCGCCTCGTAGCCGCGGCCTTTGGGACGGTAGAATTGCTGCCGATCAAGGCCGTCCGGGAAATAGGTCTGGCCCGAAACGCCTTCCTCCGTGGCGTGGTCGTAGACGTAACCCGCGCCATAGCCCTCGCTGCGCATGAGCTTCGTGGGGGCGTTCAGGATATGCTTCGGCGGCGCCAGCGAGCCGCCGTCCTTGGCAAGCCGCATCGCAGCGCCATAGGCCGTATAGGCGGAGTTCGATTTCGGCGCGGTGGCGAGGTAGATCACGCATTGCGCCAGCGCCAGCTCGCCTTCGGGGCTGCCCAGAAAATCGTAGGCGTCCTTCGCCGCGTTTGCCAGCGCGAGCGCCTGCGGATCGGCAAGCCCGATATCCTCGACCGCCATGCGCACCAGGCGCCGCGCGAGATATAGCGGGGCCTCGCCGCCGTCGATCATGCGGCAGAACCAGTAGAGCGCCGCGTCGGGGTCCGAGCCGCGCACGGCCTTATGCAGCGCGCTGATGAGGTCGTAATGCCCGTCGCGATTCTTGTCGTAAAGCGGTGCGCGGCGCTGGACGAGTGTCACAAGCTTCTCCGCCTCCACCGGCGGCTCGCCATCGCGCGTGGCGTCGTAGACATCCTGGGCGAGGTTCAGCACGGTCCGGCCGTCGCCATCCGCCATGCCCAGCAGGGCATGGCGAGCTTCAGCCGTGAGCGGCAGTTTGCGGCCTGTAATGCCTTCGGCGCGCGTGAGAAGCTGCTCAAGACCGTCCTCGCCCAGGCGCTGGAACACCAGCACTTTGGTGCGGGACAGGAGCGCGCCGTTCAGCTCGAAAGACGGGTTTTCGGTCGTGGCGCCGATCAGGATGATGGTGCCGTCCTCGACATACGGCAGGAAGGAGTCCTGCTGCGAGCGATTGAAGCGGTGGATCTCGTCGACGAACAGAATGGTGCCCTGGCCGAAGCGGCGGCGGTCGCGGGCCTCCTCGAAGACTTTGCGCAAGTCCTGCACGCCCGAGAAAATCGCGGAAAGCTGCTCGAAATGCAGCCCCGCGCCGCGCGCCATGAGCCTCGCAACCGTGGTCTTGCCGGTGCCGGGCGGCCCCCAAAAGATCATCGAGCGCGGCGCTTCGCCCTCGGCGATCCGGCGCAACGGGCCGCTCTCGCCCAGGAGGTGGTCCTGGCCGATGACCTCCGCGAGCGATTTCGGGCGCAGCCTGTCCGCCAGCGGGCGCGAGGCGTCGTCAGTGGCAATTTGCGCGCTCTCGAACAGCGGAGCGGAAGGCGTGGATCGGGGTTTGGCCATGTGGGATGATAGCAAATCCGGCTGCTTGCGTCTCCCCGCCTTTCTCCCGGTGCACTGCTTTGGTGGACCCATTTGGGGGCTGGCGGGCGCGTTTCGATATTGAAGTAATATAGCAGAAGCGCCTTAAGTAAGTGTTATGCGCGGCGATTGCATCTAACGCATTGAGTGGCAACGGAAAACATTCGGACGGCCATCGATGGTTTGGTTAATCGCAAATATTCGCGTATATTTAACGGGGATTTTGAAAAGCATAAATCGACCAAAAACGAGAAAAGATTCGCGGAAATGCGCGCGAATCGCGCATGAGCGTCGTGCGTTTACCATCTCTGCATTTAGCATGATAGGCGTGTACGGAAAAGGAACGGTTTTTTAACCTGCGGGGCGAGGCTCAAAGGCGCTGACCTGCCCCGGATGTGTCGGCGCAACCCCCCGGGCAAAACAACCGTTACTTCCCCTTGGGGTCGTGAGCGGACGTGCCAAAAAGCTTGTGATGTCGCCCGCACGAAAGTCGGCTTCGGGATCTTAATGCTGTCTCCGCCTTAAAGAGCACACATCCCGCCAAACACCCACGCTTAGTTGCCAAGACGGTCATATTCCGCTTACCTGCGCTCTCTTCGCGCACTTCATTGGAGTGTGCTTGTTGTATGGGAATGTGGTTTGAGAAAATCGGAGAATGCTGTATTTTTTAGCATTGAAAAATTCTTAAACCGTCCTCCAAAGAAAAACGCATAAAGTTGTGACGGTCGCATGCACCCAGATTTTGACCTTCCCGGCAAGGGCCGCGTAGACGGACGAACATCAAGCATTACCGCTGCATTTTTCCAAGCTATACCCCAACTCATTGAGAACCCGCGAGAAAGTATTTGCCAAGTTGGGCGAACCGGATTCTGATCCCCCGCATGATTCGCCCTGGATTTCTAAGCGCCGAGGAACGGAAGAGGCTGATTGCGCAGGTCCGCGGTGGCCTGGCGGAGCACCGGATCGCGCGCCGGGCGAATGCCATGCTGCTTTTGGATGACGGCTGGAGCTGCGAGCGGGTGGCCGAGGCTCTCTATCTCGATGACGATACGGTGAGAAGCTGGCACAGGCTGTACCGCGAACGTGGGATCGGGGGGCTTGAGCAATTCGATGCCGGAGGCAGTTCAGGTTACCTTTCCGCGGCCCAGGAAGAGGCGCTGAAGGCTTATGTCGCCCAGGCTTTGCCGCGCAGCACGCGCCAGATCGGCGCTTTTATCGAGCGGGAATTCGGCATCGTATACGAGGGCCGCTCGGGGTTGATCGCGCTTCTGCACCGGCTGGGCCTGGAATACCACAAGCCGGAAGTCATCGGCCGCAAGCTCGATACAGAAAAACAGCAAGCATTCATCGAGGCTTACGAGAAGCTGCTGAATTCGCTTGGCCCTGACGAGGCCGTGCTGTTCCTGGATGCGGTGCATCCAACGCATGCCGCGCGGCCGGTTGGCTGCTGGGCGCCCAAGGAAGAAAAGCTGGCAATCGAGCAGACCACCGGGCGCCAGCGCATCAATATTCACGGCGCAATTGACCTTGAAACCGGGCAGACCCGCATGATCGAGGCGGAAACCATCGATGCCGCCTCGACAATAAGGCTGCTGGAAGCGATCGAGGCGCTGTATCCGCTGCTGGCGATGATCCATATTTACCTGGACAATGCGCGTTACCATCACGCCAAGCTTGTGCAAGCTTGGCTGGCCCAGCCAGGCCGCAGGATCAAGTTGCACTTCATCCCTGCCTATTGTCCGCACCTGAACCCCATCGAGCGATTATGGGGCGCGATGCACAAGCATGTGACGCACAACAAGTGCTACGCCACGTCACGGGAGTTCGCCGGGGCGGTGCTCACCTTCTTACGCGAGAAGGTCCCGCAAAACTGGCCGGATCTGTGCGATTCGGTCACGGACAATTTCCGCGTCATCAACCCAAAGGATTTTCGGGTTTTGGCGTGAACTGGGTATATCACCCCGGTAATTGTGCCGTCTGATCGTGAGGTTGAAGAAGCCTTGGCGGTCTTGGGCATGTCCAAAGGCAATTGCCGCTGCGCCTATTGCGGAGACCCCCGCACTGAATGGGATCATTTTCGACCGATAGTCAAAGGGCGCCAGCCGACAGGATATATCACCGAAATTGCCAACCTTGTGCCAGCTTGTGGCAAATGCAATCAATCTAAGGGTAACAAAAATTGGAACGAATGGATGCTTGGCCCTGCCCCTAGGTCACCAAAACAACGCAACATTCCTGACCTTGCGCAACGGCTATCGAGGCTTGAAGCATACGAGCAATGGCGCAAGCCGGTCTGCATTGATTATGAAACCCTTGTTGGCCCAGAGCGCTGGTCTAAATACAGAGGGCTGCTTGATACTGCGGTGGCGAATTTGTCTGAAGCCCAAAAAGTTGCAAAGGAATTAAAGGCGATCACCGAGCGAGCGACAGGCAAAATTGCCAGCTATTAGTTACGAAAGCAGCCATAGCTGCTCACGAGGCCCAATCGTTCGGCTTTCGGCCTGATCCGGAACCGGCGCCCGCTGCCGGCGGCAGCGCCCTAATGTTGCGTGAGGGTGAGTTCCACGATCAAGGACTCCATTCCTCAATAATGCGGGGGTGGCGGTTCCGGGGTATCGCGCGGGGCTCCAACATTCTGAATTTCCGCAAGCAATCGGGCAACTTGCCGCTCCAAAGAATCGATCTTGCGCCACTGGGCCGCGATTGCGTCGTTCAGTTCGGCGATGGTCTTGTCCTGGTGCGCGACCAGCGTCTCCAGCGCGTCGAGGCGAGAAAAATCTGAAGGTCCGTCGCTCATATCACGCTCCATTTCACATTGACGGCCCTCACGGCCGGCAGTTCCCCCAACAGGAGAAACTCCCATCGGCAGGCCATGGCGGCTTCCCGCATCACAAAGCGATGGTGGTTCGGATCAGCTCGCCGCGGCGCTGGATGGACATGCGCCAAATACGCGTGCTCTTGGCCATGACCTTTTCGAGGCCGCGCGAGGTTTCGATTTTCTCGCCATTCACCTCGACGACGATATCGCCCGGCTGGATGCCAATGCGGCGGGCGTTGGAATAAGACTCCGTTTCGACGACTACGACGCCCTTGGTTTCCGTGATGGCAAGCTCTTCGGCGACTGCGGCAGACAGGTTCGCAACCTTGGCGCCCCCCAGAGGATTGTTGCCCGCAAGATTGCGTATGTCGCGGGGCGGGTTTTCCGGCGCCACCATGAGCGGAATGGTCAGCTTGCGGCGGGTTCCAGTGCGCAGAACCTCGACGCTCACCTCGCCCGACGTGCCTTTGGTGGTGAAACGGTATTGGAAGGCGTTCGGGTCGGATACATCCTTGCCCTCCACGGAAACGATGATGTCTCCGGTCTTGAGGCCTGCCGAGGCCGCTGGACCTTCCTCCGCGACATATGAAACGAGTGCGCCCGCCGCGCGGTCGAGGCCCGCGGCGGTGGCGAAATCCGGGTTCACCTCGATCAGGTTCGCGCCCAGCCACGGACGGCGCACGCTGCCGCCTTGCAGCGCCGAGTCCACCACCAGCCGCACCATGTTCGCGGGGATGGCGAAGCCAATGCCCTGGCTGCCGCCGCTCTTCGAAAAGATGGCGGTGTTGATGCCAACCAGCCGGCCTTGCATGTCCACCAGCGCGCCGCCCGAGTTGCCGGGATTGATGGCCGCGTCGGTCTGAATGAAGAACTGATAGTCCGAAATGCCGACGCGCGTGCGGGCAAGCGCGGAGACGATGCCGCTGGTAATGGTCTGGCCGACGCCGAACGGATTGCCGATGGCCAGGACCAGGTCGCCCACCTCAAGAAGATCGGCGTCGGCGAAGGTGAGGTAAGGGAACTCGATGCCGGAATTCTTGATTTGCAACACCGCAAGGTCGGTCCGCTCATCCTTCAGCAGCACCTTGACGTCGAATTCGCGCGCATCCGCAAGCGCCACCTTGACCTCGGTGCCGGCATCGCCCTGCACGACGTGGTTGTTAGTGACGATCAGGCCGTTTGGCGAGACGATCACGCCCGAGCCCAGCGAGCTTTGCACCCGCTCGCTCTGGCCGAACTGGCGCCCGAAGAACTGCTCCAGGAACGGATTGCTGAAACCCTGCCGTACACGCTGGCGTACATAGACGTTCACGACGGCGGGCGCGGCCCGTTTCACAACGGGAGCGTAGGAGAAGGTGATCTGCTCTTTCGACTCCGGCGTCTTTTTCACGGCCTGGGCCAAGGTGCCCCCTGGCGTCATCGCGAAAAGAAGCCCAAGCACAACGAACGCTTTGGCGGCAACCGGAGTCTTCATGAAGCAAATCCCGTCCGAGTTCGACCGGGAGATATAAATCGCGGGAGCGTCCGCGATGCAAGAGGCGAACGGAGGTATTCCTGGCAGCTGGTGAATCCGGCTTCGAAGCGCCGGGGCAATCTGCCGGGAAACCAACAAAGTTGCGGGCGCCACAATTCGCTGTGATTCGTGGTACAAAGTGCAATCGTCGGCACGTGTTTGAAGCCCCATCGAAATGAGCCGTTGAAGTTGGCAGAGGACGCTTTTCAATCAGAGACCGGGTACGGTCCTTGGAACCCCGGTGTTGAGTCGTCGATCCCTTTGGAGTTCGTTCCGCTGGCATCGCTTTTCAGGCCGGAAAACATCTCGTCAAATCTTCCGGAGTTGCGCGAGCTTAGCGAGTTCTCTGGCATTCCCATGGAGGAGCTTGCCGTTTTCAGGCCCGAGCGGCTTGTGGTGCATGAGCTGCTGGTGCGCGTGATCGCGGACCTGTGGGTGCCGGATGGCGCCAAGTACGAGGACCTGGGCCGGAATTTCCGCCGGATGATGTCGGTAATTCTTTCGAAGTACGTCCTGCCGCGAATGGACGAGGTGAGGCAGCTCTACAGCGATTTGCAGATGCGGATTTCGGAGCTGATCGGCCATGAGCTTGCGGTTGGCTTTGAGCCTCCGCCGCCTCCTCCCGCCCCAGGGCAGAAAGGGCTTTTCTCGCGGTTGGGATTAGGGCGCAAAGCGAGGCCCGCTTCCCCTCCGTCCGAAACCGCCGAGGAGCGCGGCGCCAGAATTCTGAGTACGTGGGAACAGAAAGCGGATGCAGCCCAAACCGTTCTCGAACGCCGCGCCTACCAAGCCCTCATCAGAGCCGCCTCCGCCGTTATCAGAAAGCACGGGCTATTTATCGGCGATGCGAGCCTGCTATCGAAGCTCGCTGTTCCCCTCGCCTGCAACGCGTATGGCAGCGAAGCCATCGGCCAGCACATCGAGCCCTATTTCCTGGAAGCAGTAGCCGGGGAAGGCTACAAGCTCCTGCCGTACCACACACATCCCGTGATCATGGACGTGAAAGGCGCTTCGGCCTCGGGCAAGAGCACGCTACGCCCCCTGCAAAAGCACCTCGCGTCAAGGCTGGGCGTTTCGTGGGACGAGGTTGCATTGATAAGCCCGGATATATGGCGCAAGTTCCTGCTGGACTACAGCATCTTGGGGGCGGCCCGCCGGTATGCGGGATCGCTGACCGGCCAGGAGTTCGTGATCATCGACAAGAAGCTGGACCATTACCTGGTTAGCAAGGGCGAGAAAGGGCATCTACCGCACCTCGTCATCGACCGGTTCCGCTTCGACAGCTTCTCGCCAAGCAAGAGCGGCCGTGGCCCGTTCATCGAGCGCTTCGGTGATGTCATCTACGTGTTTTTCATGATCACGCCGCCGGAGGCCACAGTCGAGCGCGCCTGGGAAAGGGGGGAGCGGTTCGGCCGTTACAAGGCGGTCGACGACCTGCTCTACCACAATGTCGAAGCCTATACCGGCATGCCGCAGCTCTTTCTGACCGGGATGGGGATCAAGGGCAGCGAAATCCATTTCGAGTTCCTCGACAACAGCGTTCCCAAGGGCACGGTGCCGAAAACGGTCGCCTTTGGCACGAACAAGGAGCTGAACGTCCTGGACGTTAAGTCCTTTATCGATATCGAGCGGTTCAAACAGATAAACATTTCGGCGCACCGCCCCGAGGACGTTTACGTGCCCACCAAGCTCGCGCCTGGGACGAACACTGGGTTTTTGGTCAGATGCGCGCGCGCAGTCCCCGTCATCAACTTCGTGGAGGCCGGTACCGGCCGGATATATGCGAGGATAAAGCGAGGGGAGCTGATTACGCATGGGCCGGAACCAAGCGATCCCGATGTCAGGGCCGGGCTTGCCGCGATCGCTGCCGAGGTTTGCCGGTATTCGTACGCCGCTCAGGAAGAGCTAGGCACGCTGGTTCCTGGCCAGGCTCCGACTCTGGGCGATTGGGGGGCTGGGCAGGCCGCGTCCAGGGAAGAATCGCTCCTGCCAGCAGGGGCCTCAGGCCCCGATTGAGCTGGCTCGCACCGCCTGGGGCAAACACTATATTTGCGGGAGCGGCGGGAGGTTTGCGCTGACAGGCAAAATTGCATTGGGAAGGCGTATCGCCGTAGGGTGAGGTCCAGGCTGCGGGACGGGGCGAACGCGGGACTTTGGCCCCAGTCTCGCAGCAACGCGGAACTACTGCAGTATCGCCAGAAGGCGTTACGCTTGTGTAAAGGCCGGCGGGATAAGCGGCGCGGGGCGCATTTTTGTCACGGATTTGTCATGGACGAGAGGGTTCTCGAATTTGCGGAGATGTTGCGCGCCAAGGCGGATGCCTTGGGCGAAACCGCCCATGTGGAGTGGCGGCTTAGCCCCGATTCCGTCCCTTATGAGGCGGCGGTGGCCGGAATGGAGGAGCGCGCCGAAGCCATTCTTTTAGGGCTAAAGCCCGAATTTATATGGATTTTGGAGCATCCACCGCTTTATACGGCGGGCACGAGTGCCAAGCCTGCGGACCTCATCGACGCAACGCGCTTTCCAGTCCATGCGAGTGGCCGCGGCGGCCAATACACCTATCATGGGCCGGGCCAGCTTGTGGCATATGTGCTACTCGATCTCAATAAACGCGGCCGGGATGTGCGGCAACATGTTCAGCGGCTTGAGGCCTGGGCGATTGCCGCGCTGGCGCCCTGCGGTATTTCCGGCGAGCGCAGGGAGGGGCGGCCGGGTATCTGGGTGAAAAAGCAGGGAGGAGACGCAAAGATCGCCGCGATTGGCGTGCGCGTGCGGCGGTGGGTCACCTATCACGGCATCGCGGTCAATGTCTGCCCGGACCTGTCCCACTTTTCCGGCATCGTGCCCTGCGGCATCGCCGATGCCGGTGTAACATCCATCGAGGCTGAAATGACATCCGCCGAAGCTGGCCGGGAAGTCCCCCCTCATCCTGTCCTTCTCCCCGAGGGGAGAAGGGACGCCTGAATTGTCCGCGACGGATGTTCCATGGTCCTCTCTGCCCTCGGGGAGAGAGACAGAGTGAGGGGGGGCTTCAGTGCCAGCTATTTCAGCCGTACCGGAATAATCTCGGCTGTCAGCTGCACGTTGTCGCCGAGGCCGTAGAAGTAGTGGGCAGGCTGCGATATCTGGCGGAGGAACGAGAACAGCTTGAGCCGCGCGCGGCCAAGCGTGCTCATGGTGCGGTAGGGCAGCAGGTTCTCGATGGAGACATGCACGATCCATTGGTTTTCCCGTATGGGGAGATCGATCTCCTTGTGCCTCGCCATGTCCTCAAGCACGGCTTCGACGTTGGGCTCCTCCATGAAGCCGAACTGGAGGGTGACGGCAATGATGCTGGAGTTCCCGTCCTTATGGAACACCTTGATGTCGCAGCGCCCCTCGTGAATGTAGGGCACCTTGCGGTGTGCCACCTCGACGAAGATCAGGTGCCGCGGCAATATTCCGAAGCGGTCGTGCAGGATTTGCAGCAGGGCGGGCGCGCGGTCGTCGAGCGACGACAGATGCTTGGGCGTCATCAACAAGGCGATGCGCTCCATATAGGTCTTCTCGCTTCTGTGGAACTCCACCAGCTTGTGCATGGTCATGGTGTGTTTCGCGGTATAGGCGGCGAAGGTCGCTTTCCGGCCCCAGCGCCAGGTGCGCATGATGGCGAAAATCGCAAACCCGATGCCAACCGGTATAAAGCCGCCCTCAAGGAATTTGAGCGAGCTGGCGGCGAAGAACACAATATTGACGAGCGTAAAGAAGCCGAACACGGCGCCGCTGGCGGCGAGGCTCCAATTCCAGTAGCGGACGCCAACGGGGATCATTGCGACGGAGGTGACGGCCATCACGCCAGACACCGCAAGGCCGTAAGCCGCTGCGAGCGAGGCCGCGCTGCGCAACGTAAGCACAAGCGCCACACAGCCCGCAAACAGCGCCCAATTGACGAAGGGGATATAGATTTGCCCCTCATGCGCGTGATGGGTGTGTACCACGCGCATACGCGGCATGAGGCCAAGCGCGATGGCCTGCGCGGCCAGCGAGAACGCGCCGGAAATGAGGCCCTGCGCGGCGACCACGGTTGCGAGCGTTGCCAAAGCGGCCATCGGGTAGAGCAGCGCATGCGGCACCATGCTGTAGAACAATTGTCCGCCAGCCGTAGGGGGATGCTCCAGCATCAATGCGCCCTGGCCGAGATAATTCAGGACGAGCGCCGGAAAAGCCGCCACAAACCAGCCAACCCGGATTGGCCGCGCGCCGAAATGGCCGAGATCGGCGTACATGGCTTCGCCGCCCGTCACCACCAGCATGAGCGCGCCGAGCGTCAGCAAGGCACCGTGGGTTTCGCTTTGCTGCAGGAAAGCAAGGCCGTAGAGGGGGTTGAAGGCGTAAAGAATCTCTGGATGCACCCAGATCTGGCGGACGCCTAGAACGGCAATGACGGCGAACCAAACAAGTACGATGGGACCGAAAACGCGCCCCACGCCAAAGGTTCCCTTGTACTGAACGGCAAACAGCAGCGTGAGGATCGTTACCGTGACCGGGATCACGGCATCGGCGAACATGGGGGTGGCAACCTTCAGGCCCTCCACTGCCGACAGCACGCTGATGGCTGGTGAAATGATGCCATCGCCGAACAGGAACCCCGCGCCGAGCATAAGGCCGCCCAGCAGAGCCACGAAATGGAGGCCCTCCTCTTTGTATTTGTGCAGGAGGCTGTAAAGCGCGAAGACGCCACCCTCGCCATCGCTGTTGGCGCGCAGAACGAAGATTGCGTATTTGCAGCTCACGATGAGCGCCAGCGCCCATATGGTGAGCGAAATGCAGCCGGTGACGTTGCCGGGCGATGGCGCGACGTGGGCAGGGCCGTAGAAAATCTGATCGAGGGCGTAAAGCGGTGAAGTGCCGATATTGCCCAGGACAACGCCAATCGCACCGACGGTCAGTGCCGTCTGGCCGCCCCTTGGCCTGCGGAAGAGCGTCAATGCGGAAGAACCATGGAGCATGGGTTGCGGAGGGGACCAGGCGGTTTGAAGCGGCGGGAAGGCGTTTGCAGGGGCCTGACGGCCCTTTCGAATAGGTTAGGCCGTAGGGCTTAGGCAAGCGTTGATGTGCATCAACCGCTCCTGCGGCACTATGGCAAAATCGAGTGCAGGACCGCAGACGCTGGAAGCATGTACAAACCACGGCGAAGGCTTCTCCCCGCCTTCGCCGCTTGGACATGGGCCAGCACCATCATGTGAGCCTGCTTTACCTCCATCGGTTCCCCAACAAAGCAGCCTGGAAAGAAAATCGCCGCCAGCTTTCTAATGGCGAACTGAGCGACAGGAAGCTAGCCCTCGCTCCAGGTCATCCTGCCAGCCGCCACACTCTCACGGTTCCCCGGTACGGCAAGCTCCATTAACCTTGCCGCTGTGTCTTGCCACGGTTCGGCGGATTTTTTGTTGTATGCCTCTGATTAACAATATAATTGTGGGCTGACGGTGGCTAACGCCAACCGTCGAGGGCCTTCACCTTCAACCCCGCAGAAGGTGAGGGCCTTTACAACAAATCGGCGACCCTATCGGTATTGGCGGAGACGCCAAGTCCTGACGGCAGGCGTTAGAAGGCCTCTTCCCAATTCCTGCTAAGCCGCATGGCTGAGTTGATCAGCCCGACCATGGAATAGGTTTGCGGGAAATTGCCCCAAAGATCGCCGGACGACACCTCGATATCTTCCGAAAAAAGTCCGAAGGGATTGCGCAACGCGAGTATGCGCTCGAAGAGTTCGCGCGCTTCCTCGCGGCGTCCCGTTGCATTGAGCGCATCGGCATACCAGAAGGCGCAAATCAGGAAGGCGGAAGCGGGTCTGCCGAAGTCGTCTTCAGTCGCATAGCGCAGAAGAAGGTCGCCGCGCTTCAGCGTCCGCCCGACAGCATCGATTGTGGAAACGATGCGCGGGTCCGAGGCCGGCAGGAAGCCCAGCTCGTGAAGCAAGAGCAGCGTGGCGTCAAGTTCACGGCCGTCGAAGGTGGATACGAAACTGCCGATCTCGGCGTTCCAGCTGCGCGCCAAGATAACGGCATGCAGGCGCTTGGCTTCGCTGCGCCACTTGGCATGTTTGCCGGTCAGGCCGAGAACTCCCGCGATCTTCGCCAACCGGTCGCACGCCGCCCAGCACATGACGCTGGAAAAAGTATGAACCGCGGTTCGCGTCCTAAGCTCCCAGACGCCGGCATCGGGCTGATCGAACACCAAGGCCGCTCTTTCTCCGAGCTGCTCAAGCTGCTCGTATAGCGCGCGATCCCCGGGCTGCGTCATCCGCCGGTCGAAAAAACTGTGGGTGGCGGCGAGCACCACGCTCCCGTAAACGTCGTTTTGCGTTTGCAGGTAGGCGGCGTTGCCCACCCGCACGGGCCCCATTCCTCTGTAGCCTGCCAGATCCTTGGCCTCCGCTTCTTCCAGAACGGCGCCGCGGGTAATGCCATACAGAGGCTGTAGCTCGGCGGAGCCGGTGTCGGCCACGGCATTGGCGATAAAGCCAATATAATCCTCCATGGTGTGCGTGACGCCCAGCCGGTTCAACGCCTGAATCACGAAATAGGCGTCCCGCAGCCAGCAATAGCGATAGTCCCAGTTGCGCTGAGTGTTCGGCGCCTCGGGGATCGAGGTCGTCAGCGCCGCGACAATGGCCCCAGTCTCTTCATAATTGCACAATTTCAAGGTGATGGCGGCACGGATCACGGCGTCCTGCCAATCGAAGGGTATCGAGAGCGCCCGCGTCCATCCCTGCCATTCGTCGATGGTGCGCTCAAGAAAACGGCGAGACGTCGGCTCCACCTCGGCCAGCAGCGTTTCGTCGGACCCGAAGAAGAACGAAATTGGCCGGTCCACGATGAAAGGCTGCTCGTCCAGCAGGTAGGAAATGGGCGCGTCGGTGGTCAGGCGCACGGCCTGCTGCGGCCCCACATAGCGCACGTGATTGCTGCCCCTGGTTATCTGAGGCTTCTGGCCGCCCCAGTCGAACAGCGGCTTAACGCGCACCTGAATGCGAGGCCGCCCCTTAAGTGGACGCACGCGCCGGATAAGCGTTGGCGGGCGGAACATGCGTTCATACTGCTCGAAGCGAGGTGCGAAATCCGTGATTTCCACGGCGTTGCCGTGAGCGTCCGATTGCACCGAGACCAAGACTGCCGTGTTGTCTATATAATTCTGGTCGCACCGGGCCATGCCCGTCAGCCGTATGGAAAACACGCCATTCCGCCGCTCTCGCGCCGTGCCCTGTTCCTTTTGGCCGTCGACCAGGGAGCAAAAGACCGGATCGCCATCGATCCGGGGAAAGCACGACCAAACGAGGTCGCTTGTGCGGTCGATAAGCGCTGAAATGGCGCAGTTACCGATGACTGCCAGGTTCAGCGAGTGCATGGCTGAAAGTCCTTCTCCGGGTTAATGGGTTGGCCTTCTGCCCATAGAGTAAGACATTTACGCACGGCCTGCGGATCGGCAAGCCGGTATCGCGCCGCCGTGACGCCTGTTCCCACATGCACGCTTACCCCGTTGAGCCGGTTGACAGCATCGAAGCCGCCTTCGTCGGTGAGGTCATCGCCGATGAAGACCGGGTGCCGTTCCTTGTAGGGCGGTTGATTGAATAGAATTTCAATGGCCCGCCCTTTGTCCGAATTGGCGGGCAGGATTTCTGCGACGGCCTTGCCCTTTTGAAGACGGTACTGCGGCCCGAGCCCGTTTGCGATTTCATCGGCGAGTTGGAGCGCCGCGCCCTCGTGCTGAGGTGACCTCCTCCAGTGCACGGCGATTGAGTAGCCTTTATCCTCAACGAACAAGCCAGGATCGGGCGGCAAGCGATCGGAGAGCGCTCGCGCAGCTTTCTGCAGATTGCCCGATGGCGCCGCCGTGAAATGCATCATGCGGCCGCCCGTGCGAACTTCCGCGCCGTGGAGCCCTGCCATGTCGAATTGGTAAGGCGCCAGGAAACGATCGAGGACTGCAATCGCTCTTCCGCTGATAATCGCCAGTGCCCCGTCAAGCCGGTCTCGAAGGCGCGCAAGCAGCTCAGCAAGCGTGTTTGGAAACGATACAGCCTCGGGATGCTCGGCGATATCGGCGATCGTGCCGTCGAAATCCAGAAACAGTGCCCATGCGCCGGCTGCGGCCTCCAGCGGAAGGGGAGAACGCGTCATATCAGCCATTGCGTCTAAATCTCGCCTTTTCCTGAGCGGCGATATGCAGGATTTGCCGTTTCTTCCTCAGTTTGCTCGCCTCGAACAGCATCTGGCCCGCCCACCTGTAAACGTTATGGCCGTGCACCTGTTCCCGCATCAACCGCATGCGTTCATGCTGTTCGTCTACGCTCATACTTAGTGCACGGTAGATGGCTGCGCTCATATCATGGGCGTCATAAGGATTGATGATCAGCGCTTCGGACAATTCACGCGACGCACCGGCAAAGCTGGACAGCACCAGCACACCCTGGTTGTCGTCCCGGGCAGCGACAAACTCCTTGGCCACCAGGTTCATGCCGTCATGAAGGCTCGACACAATGCAGATGTCGGCCGCGCGAAAGAGCTTAAACACTTCAGTGGGCTCATGATGGCGCACGACGAGTTCTATCGGCCGCGGTCCATCGCCGGCATGTCTGTCATTGATTTCATGGGCAAGGTTGATCGCTTCTTCTTGCAGGCCTCGATAGGCGGGCAGTTTGCTGCGTGTTGGCGCCGCCGCCTGTACGAACACGAAGCGCCCTCTCCATTCCGGGTGTGCCGTCAGGAAAGAGTCCACGCCCCGCATCCGGTCCAGGATCCCCTTGTGTAATCGAAGCGCTCAACGCCGACAGCCAGCCTTGTGCCCTCAGGGAGATGGAAACGCGCTCGCACCTCATTGCGGCATTCGGCGACCGTTTTCTGGCCCTCCATTGCGGGGGGCGGCCAGGCGATGGAGATGGGGAACGGCCTGACGAGTGTCTCCCAGCCGCCGTAGGTGACGGATGCGTATTCCCGGTCGATGCGGCTCTCGATATACCGGTCGATCGTGTCGAAAAAGTTGTTGCAGTGGAAACGGGTGTGAAAACCGAGAATTGAGCTGCCGAGAAGTCCTCTGAGGATCTCCTCCTCCATGGACAGATGCCGAAAGCCTCTGCATTCGGCCAGGGAATGTGCCAGAAGGAAATGATCGTTGCGTCCGGCAATTGTTCCCGCACCATGCGGGGCACCAGGGCAAGGTGATAGTCCTGAATGAGAACGAGGGGACTCTTGCTCCGCGCTTCCCGCACTATGGTGTCGGCGAAGCGCTGATTGACCTTCCGGTACATCTCCCAGTCACTCTGGCGAAAGTTCGGCCGGACGAAAGCAATATGGCACAGCGGCCAGAGTCCTTCATTGGAAAGTCCGTAGTAGTAGCCTTCCTGTTCTTCTTCGGATACCCACACCCGGCGCAAGGTGTAGCTTGGCTTGTGGGGCGGAACCTCCAGGCGATCGTTGTCGTCAACGGTGTCCCTATCGGCGCTGCCGCTGCCATGGGCGATCCAGACGCCGCCGCATGCGCGCATTATGGGTTCTATTGCGGAAACCAGACCGCTTGCAGGTGTCTGCAATTCGATCTGTCCATCTACATGATTGTGAATGTAAGGCTCGCGGTTCGACGCCACGATGATTTCCGTATCTGGAAGTTCGCTGGCTATAACTTTGCGCAATGTTTCTGCGCTCCAGCTCGTGTGGTCGGCATCGAATTCGGGACGGCTGGGACTGAGGCGCCGTAGAGCCTGCCGGAGTTCGGCCCCAAGTGGACTTTGATCGAATTCGTCGCCGGGGATGCTTCCTGCGGTCGTCGCCTTCGTGAGAGATTGGCGAAAAGTGTTCAGCCACCGCCGGATTATGACAAGCGCTATCAGGGTGGCCAGAGCGGTACTGACCAGAATAATACCGCCCAGAATCAGCGAGAGGTATTCCCGCGCAGCGGCGCCGCGCTCCTCGGCGTAACTCAGGTCGTTCAGGATGATCAAATGTCCCTTAGCCTGGGGCGTCGAAACTGGAAAAGAAGCGGCGAACAGCTCGCGCCCGCCGAGAATAAGCGAAGAGGAGCTTCGGGTTTCAGATCGCGCAACCTTTTTGCAGGAAAAGCCCGCGGGCATCAGCTTCGTGGCGAATTTCAGCTGTCCCGCGTCGTCACAGAACCCGACCGCGAGGATACGCTCGTCCTGCGCCACCCGTTCGAATAGATCGACGATGGCGGCCTCCTTGCCGTCAACGAGCAGATTGTTCAATTGAGGGTGGAGGAAATTGAATACGAGGCGCGATCGCAGCTCGACATCGTGCCGGGCCCATTGCTGGATGAGTGACGACGCAAGCGGTACAACGATGCGCAACACAATCAAAACGGCCGCAAGCGCAATGGCGCTATAAATCGCGGTCAGACGTATGGTTCTTGAAGCGCCTATATTCTTGATCTGACGAAGCATGCCGATCGCTTTCCGGTCCGCCGATTTTGCCATTCGCTTCCATAAACCTTTGCCGTGGACTTGGGGCGCCGTATTGAGCGGGACCGTATCATGCAGCCCGCCTGTGCGGCGTTAGCGTATCAATAAGGGTTAGTGGTAAAGATTGCGCTGAAAAAAGTTATCCTGTTCGAAGTTTAGCGCTACCGGGACGCTGGAAGGCAGAAAAACAGACCCTCTGCTCCCCAGCCTTTCGCGCCCGCGCGGCATGCCTTCCACCGCCGAAGGAATGCCGTATTGCTTCAAAGAATGCTCCGAATGCGTCACGCACAGACGCGCGGCCACGCGCAATTCGTCCAGCGTCAGCAGGAGGAGGGAGGTCAAGCCCCGCCCGCCGCGATAAACTCCAGCCCATCCTCCAGGCTGGCGCGACGCTTTATGCCGATCCCGATCCCGATCCCGATCACGGCCATGGCTTCGCCGCCGCCCATTGCACCACCGGCGGCGCGGCCTGCCATTCTGTGCAGCCGCCCACCGCGTGCTCGCGCTCGATATTGATCCGCATCACCGCCCCACCCCACTTCGCAGGGCACTCCATCAGCGCGGCCTGCCCCTCGAAGCTCACCGCATTGCAGACCATGCGTCCGCCCGGCTTCAGCGCCTCCCATGCCGCAGCCAGAAGGCCAGGCTCGCTCACCCCGCCGCCCACGAAAATTGCGTCCGGCGCAGCCGCGCCTCGCAGGCACACGGGCGCATTCCCCTCGCGGATCTCCAGATACGGCACACCAAGTGCCGCCGCATTCCGGGCCGCGCGGACGGCGCGCTCGCGCGATTCTTCGAAGCCCAGCGCCCGCGCCGAGGCGTGGCAGAGCAGCCATTCGATGGCGACCGAGCCGCTGCCCAGCCCGATGTCCCACAACAGCTCACCCGGCGCGGGCCGCAGCGCGGAAAGCACGATCGCGCGGACCTCGCGCTTGGTGATCTGGCCGTCATGCTCGAAATAGCTGTCGGGTAGGCCGGGCGCATACGGAATGGCCCTTGCGCCGGGCTCGGCCTTCACCTCGATGGCCAGAACATTCAACGGGCCGAAGGGGTCGCCGATCACGTCCTTTGCAAGCCGCCGGTGCACACGCTCGCGCGGTCCGCCCAGCGCTTCCATGACGTGAAGCTCCGAGCCTCCGAAGCCGTAGTGGACGAGCAGGTCCGCAACCTGTGCCGGCGTCGAGCCGTCGAGCGACAGCGCCAGGATGCGCTGGCCTGCGTGGAGATAGCGCAGGATGGTCTCCACGCGGCGCGTGTGCAGGGCGAGCATCACCGTGGCTTGCAGCGGCCAGCCGAGCCGAGCCGCAGCGAGCGAGAAAGAAGAAGGTGCAGGCAATGCAATCGTCTCGGCGGGGGGCACGTATTCGCCGAGCACTGCACCAGCGCCGAACCAGAACGGATCGCCGGATGCCAGCACGCAAACCGGCTGGCCGCGCCGCTCCAAAATGCCCGTAACCGCATCGCGGAAGGGCTTCTTCCATTCGAGCGTTTCGCAGTGCGCCTCGCCGATCAACGCAAGGTGCCGCGCGCCGCCCACCAGCAGCACCGCGCCGTCGATCAGCTTGTTCGCCGCCGGCGAAAGCCCACCGCGCCCGGTCTCGCTGAGGCCGACGATGGACAGCCACCGCGCCGGTGTCTCGTTGCTGGCTGCCATGGGACAGGTCACTCCATCGTCAGCGCAAGCCATGCGCGTTCTTCTCCTCGAGGAGGCTCAACGGAAGCGAGCGCGCATGCCAAGCTGCTCGCCGCGGATGGCCGCTTCGAAACCGCACTCGCCGTTTCCAGCCGCTCGGCCTCGCCCGCTACCTGCGCGAACGGCGCAGGCAGGCAGCAGAATACCAAATTGACCGCCGCGGCGCCCACGAAATGCAGTTCGGAAGGTCCAACCGGCACATGAAACGCTTCCATGAACAGCAAAAGGAAGACGGCAGCAAGCGCAGTCTTCACAATTTCGTGATGCCGGCGCAGCAGCGGCTGGAGATAGGCCGGCAGTGCGGTAACGGCTGTAACGCTGGCATTAATCGCTTCCGGATTACCGCGAAGTTTCCGCCAGTATGGTGTGCGAGGGCAAATTTGCCGCAACAGTCGCCCCCGCAAGGCGGGGACACATGTTAACCTCTTGCGCTAGCGTCAGAAATAAATTCCCGCTTTCGGGAGAACGACGCTGCGGAAGGGTGCGGCGGCACGTTCAGACACCACGGCAGAGACATTGGGGTAATCGGGTTCCCTTTTCATCCCTGTCGCCGGGGAACCGTCGCGCAGCCAAAAGCTGTGCAGAGCGCAGGCGAATGCCAGCCGCAATTTCTGTAACTTAGGAAGAACCCCACGCTTCCCTTCCGGCCAGGGGCTACTGGGCCGGAAGGGCTGCGCTGAGTGGCGCCTGTCTGAGGGATGGGGGGGTTAGGCGCCACAACTGGAGCGTGCCACAGGATAGTAAAGAACTCGGTGGAGCGATTCGCCCGCATTGTGCCTAAGCACGTTTTTCGCAAAAAAAGCGCCCCAATTGCCCGGTGGATACCCAATTGCTAATATGACTCGCAAACTTTTAGCCTAATTTTGCCGGGTCTTCGGCCGCCGGAAAAAGGAGATTTCGCAATGTCCAATTCAACGCTTTCCAAGACAAAGCCGGAGGATGGCGGCATAGACCGGCGATCCGTGCTTCTCACCGCGGCGGGCGGTGCTATCGCGGCAATGGCGCCCGGCGGCGTGAAGGCGCACAACGGCGAGCCCATCACGCGGGCGCTGGTGCTTGGCGGGGGCGCGATCAAGGGCGCCTATCAGGCTGGCGCGGTCAAGGTTCTGCTCGCCAAAGGGTTCCAGCCGGATCACCTTTACGGCATCTCGGTTGGATCGCTGAACTCCGCCTTCCTGTGCGACCGGGCCTATTTCCTCGGCAAACCCAAGAGCGGCTATTTCTCCGAGCTCAAGGAGACGCCGCCGGCGAACGCAGGCGATTTGAGCGCTCCGGTGAACTGGCCCTTCCTTGGCGAGCAGCTCGTGGCCTTCTGGCGGCAGAAGATCACGGAGCCCTCGAAGCTCGTAAAGCAATCGACGACAACCCGCGTCGCGCTGCACGCGCTTGTTGGCGATTTCAACGGCTTTGTGAACGTAGAGCCTTTGAAGCGGCTCATCGAAGCAACGCTAAGCGATCGGCGGCTCAAGGCCTCGAAAATATCCGCGGCGATCGGCGCCGTGAACGTCGACACAGCCAGGATCAAATATGTCGAGAACGGCGATCCCGACTTCAAACAATTCATCCTGGCGAGCGCCGCGCTGCCGCTGGTGATGCCCATCGTCGAGATCAAGAGCGGGCCGAATGCCGGCCGCTATGTCGATGGCGGCGTCAAGCACATCGTGCCGGTGAGGGATGCCGCCGCCGGCGGCCCATCGACCCACATGATTGCCATCGTCTGCCAGGCTCCGCTCACGACGGAGAAATATCAGCCCCTCGCCAACGCGAAAAATGTTATTCAACTCCAGCGGCGGCTTAACGACATTGCCAGCGACAATGTCATCGAGCGGGACACCGGCTACGCCCGCAACAAGAAGATCGCGGTGATCCGGCCGCAGGCGCCGCTCGAAACCGAGATCGGCAACCCGAACGCCGAAATCAGCAACTTCACCCGCGCGGACATCGACAATCTGATCGCGCGCGGCGAACACTACGCGGAGCAGAAGATCGCCGAAGGAAAAGAGCTTACGCCGGATTACTTCGGTTGATGGCGGCAGTAGCGCCGTTCTTACCATGATCGAGGGTTCAACCCCTCACCCTGTCCCACGCAAGCTCGCCTTGGCGAGCTTGCCACTCAAGAGCGTCCATATCCGCTTGCGGATATGGACGGGAGAGGTGACGCTAGAATTCCCGCTGCGGATAGTTCGGGGGTCCTTCTCCCATGGACAGAAGGGCAGGATGAGGGGAGAGTCCCTTCATTCAAGGCACCACCCAGCGCCACCGCGTATCAGCCTCGCTGCTGCTCCAGCGAGAAACGCTGGGCGAAGCCCGCAACCAGGCTTTCGAACCGTTGCCGGAGCAGGCCGGTCTTCAGGAGGTGCGCGGCAACCAGCATAATGGCCACGCCTGCGCCGGTCGCGATGGCGTCGGCGAGCACCCGGTTATCCGGCCCCATCGCCATGACGAAAAACTTGCCGGCAAAGGAGAGCACCACGGTAAGCGAGAAAATGGGAAGCGAGGCGCTGCCCGCCGCACAGACCCAGCCCGCGGCCCTGGTCCTGAGCCAGCCCGCTTCTTTAGAAACCAGCCGCGCCGCGAGATAGGCCGACGCGAGCAGGCCGACGACGCGCCACAGATCGAGCGTCTGCTTGTTCAGGCTGAAATACATGGCGCGCAGCCGGTTCGAGGTGGCGGCGTCGAAGCTTTCGAAAGCAATGGTCATCAGCACAGCCGCGCTGAAGGCCACGAACAGCGCGCTACAGATGTCGAGCACGCGCCGCGCCTCGCCCGAAGCGACCGGCGGCATGGCCGTGCGCGTCCGCCAGCCGAACATCAGGCCGATGGCGAACAGAAACTGCCAGCAGAAGGGGTTGAAGAACCAGTTGATGTCGTAGGTCACGGTCGGGATCGCCGGGAAGAAGCGCGCGGCAAACATCCAGGTCATGCCCGACACTGTCAGCAGTGCCAGTTCGCTTCGCGCCCTGAGCCATATCAGGAAGGGCGCGAGCAGCATCACCATGATGTACATGGGCAGGATGTCCAGCAGCGGCGCCTGGAACGCGAGCGTGGGCACGCCGGCGATTGCCTGCAATGGCGCGCTCCGGATCTTGTCGAGAAACACCTCGTAGTCCGTCTTGACGCCCGCCGAGGCGAGCGCATAGGCCGCCGTCATGATGAGAACCACCAGCACCATGTGGTACATCAATATCATTCGCGCCCGCGCCATCGCCTTGCGGGACAGGGCCTGCAAGCCTTGCGGAACGAGGCTGTAATAGCCAAGCGCGGCCGAATAGCCGGCCAGGAACATGAAGACTTCGGCGGAGTTGAACAACGCGACGGTTCGCGACGTGAAGTGGCTGAAAACGTTGCCGGGGATGTGATTGGTGAAGATGAAGATCAGCGAGAGGCCGCGAAAGAAGTCGATGCGGTAATCGTAATGCGGTTTCTGCACGTCCGGCACGCCCACGTGCGCCGGCAGGGCTGACGCCTCGCCGCCTGCCGCTCCGGCGGATGCAAACGATGTGCTCACTTAAGACCGCTCCTCATCAGCCGGACTTGGATGAAAGCAAAACTCGCGCCAACAAACCGGTCATAGCTTTCACCGGTTCATGAAGAACCCTGCTGCTCGCATAGCAAAACCCTCACCCTCTTTCTACGAACAAGACCGCCTTGGCGAGCTTGTCATCTAAAGTTTCCGCGTCCGCAAGCGGACGGGAGAGAGGACCCTGGAAATTCCGTTGCCGGTAATTTGGGTGTTCCATCTTGCCTTTGGGAGAAGAACGGGACGGGGTCATGTTCCACACTTGTGCGAAGCAACCGGGCCATTTCGGTGCAGTGAAAATGGGGCGCCTTTCCGGCCAATACACCCTCCAATGATATTCGGTTACAATTTCGCACCTAAGTTGCAGCCAGATCCCGCAACTGGGCGACACCACCGTCAATTTCGCGAGCGTGAGCCCCCGGCCTTCGAGCATGCTGGCAAGGCTTGAGGCAACACGGCTGGCAGCGCTTTCGTTGAGTTTCCGCCAGGCCAGGAAGTCGCCCTTGGCGGCGGGATATTTGAGGATACGGCGGGCAAGCGCGCGCTGCGCGGAGGCTACCGCGGCCAGGTTGCTGCTCACCGCCAGCCGGTCGAAATAGTCGCCGGCCGCCAGTGCTTCGCTTGCCGCCGCGAGTTCGTCCAGGTGAAACGCATCGCGGATGGCGAGGATGGTGCATGCCGCGTCGAAAACCGGCACCTTCATCGGGCGTGCGACGAGGACTGCGTCCAGCGCCTGCGTCAAGGGCTCCAGCGCAGCGAGCCGCTGGGCGAGCGGCGCCGGAACGCCCTCGCCTTCAAGCAGTTTCCGTTCGCTTTCGAGCCGCGATAGTACCTTCTTGGGCAGCGCTGCCTCCAAATTCATCGCCAGTTGCTCCACACCCTCGCGGTAACGCTCGATCTCGGGCTCCAGACTTTCCTCGGAAAGCCCGTGCCGCAGGAACCAGGCGGTCTGCTTGCGCAACAGGTCTTGCACCTTGCGGTACAGCAAAAGCTGTTTGCGGCCGTCCATCTTGCCGTCGAGCGCATCGATGGCGGCGTAGAGGCTGCCGAGCCCGTGGACAGCCATTACCGCTGCGAAGGCGTAGGCGATATCCTCCGGCGTGCTGCCGGTTTCCTCGGCGAGGCGGACTGTGAAGGTGGGGCCGCCGCTATTGATGATGTCGTTGGCGAGGCTTGTAGCGATGATCTCGCGGCGCAGCGGGTGGTGCGCGATCTCTTCCGCGAAGCGATCGCGCATCGGCGGCGGGAAATAGGCCAAGAGCGCGCGGCCGAGATGCGGATCGTCCGGCACCACCGAGGCTATCAGGCTCGTGTTGAGGCCGATCTTGGCGTAGGCGAGCAGGATCGCCAGCTCCGGCCGCGTCAAGGGACTGTTCGCGGCGGTGCGCTCCGCAATCGCGGCATCCGAAGGCAGGCCTTCGAGCGCGCGGTTGAGGTGGCCGGCTTTTCGAGCCTCTGCATGAGGCACTGCTGGAAGCCGAGATCGCGGATGCCGGCCAGCTCGGCCGAGACTGATGGCCAGCGTTTGCAGGTAGTTGTTGCGCAGCACGCTCGCGGCCACCTCGTCCGTCATGGCGGCGAGCAGCTCGTTGCGTCGCAGGCGTATCGAGCTTGCCGGCAGCAACGGCGGAGCCAAGCGCGATCTTGATGTTGACCTCGGCGTCGGAGGTGTTCACGCCCGCCGAGTTGTCGATGGCGTCAGTGTTGAGCCTGCCGCTTAGCAGTGCGAACTCGACGCGCCCGCGCTGCGTCACGGCGAGGTTTGCGCCCTCGCCGATCACCTTCGCCTGCACATCCCGCGCGGCCACCCGGATCGCGTCGTTCGACCTGTCGTTCACCTGGGCGTCGGTCTCGCCGCTGCCGCGCACATAGGTGCCGATGCCGCCGAACCAGAGGAGGTCCACCGGCGACTTGATAATCGCGGCCATGATCGCGGCCGGCGGAACCAAGGCGCCAACGCCGAGCAGCTTCTGCGCCTCTGGCGAGAGTGCGATATATTTCTCGCTCCGGCTATAGACGCCGCCGCCTTTCGAAATCTTGGCACGGCCATAGTCCTGCCAGCTTGAACGCGGGAGATCGAACAGGCGCTGCCGCTCCTCCAAGCTTTGCGGCGGGGTCGGGATCGGGGTCGATGAAAATATCGCGGTGATCGAATGCCGCCACGAGCTTGATCGTCTTGGAGAGCAGCATGCCGTTGCCGAACACGTCGCCGGACATGTCGCCGACGCCCGCCACCGTGAACGGCGTGGCCTGGATGTCGATGTTCATCTCGCGGAAATGGCGCTTCACCGCTTCCCAGGCGCCTTTCGCGGTGATGCCCATGCGCTTGTGATCGTAGCCCGCCGAGCCGCCGCTCGCGAAGGCGTCGCCTAGCCAGAAATCGCGGCCGAGCGCGATCCCGTTAGCGATGTCCGAGAAAGCGGCTGTGCCCTTGTCGGCGGCGACGACGAGATAAGGATCGTCACCATCGCGGCGCATGGTGCGCGCCGGCGGCACGGCTTCGCCCCTCAGGCGGTTGTCGGTGAGCGAGAGCAGGCTTGCGATGAAGGCTCTGTAGCAGGTAACGGCTTCGGCTTGGGCGGCCTCGCGTCCGGCCGTGCAGTTTGCGTGGAACGAAGCCGCCTTTCGCGCCTTGCGGCACGATCACCGCGTTCTTCACCTGCTGCGCCTTGACGAGGCTCAAGACCTCGGTGCGGAAATCCTGCGGCCGGTCCGACCAGCGGATGCCGCCGCGCGCGATGGGGCCGCCGCGCAGATGGATGCCCTCGAAGCGCGGGGAATAAACGAAAATTTCGGCGAAGGGCTTGGGCGCGGGCAGCCATTCGATTTCGCTGCTCCTCAGCTTGAACGCGATGGTCTCCAGCCCGGCTTCAAGGGCGCCAGTCTGGTAGAAGTTGGTCCTGAGCGTGGCATTGATCAGCGTGAGCAGGTTGCGCAGGATGCGATCCTCGTCGAGCACCGGGATCTTGTCGAGCGCCGCCCCGGTATGCTGGACGATCTTGGTGCATCCGGCGTCGCGGGTAGCGGCGTCCAGGCCACTCAACGGATTGAACATGCGGTCGAACAGCTCGAACAGCTCCGCCGCGATGTGCGGATGCTTGTTGAGCACCTCGGCCACGTAGGCCGTGCCGTGCGGCGCGCCGGTCTGGCGGTAATAGGCGCCATAGGCGCGCAGCAGCGCCACTTGCCGCCAGTTGAGCCCCGCACTGAGGATCAGCCCATTGAAGCGGTCGTTCGCCGCCGCCCCGCTCCAAGTGGCGAGGAAACCTCTCTCAAGGTTTTCGCGCCGCGAAAACAGCTCCGTCCTGCCACCGTTTCTCAAGCGCAGATCGCTGTCGTGAAGGTAAACCGTGCGGGTATCCGCGTTCAGCTTGGGGGTCAGCTCGAACGTCTGCTCCGAGACGACATCGAAGCCCATATTCTCAAAAATCGGTACGCGCGCGGAAAGGGCGACGGGCTGGTCCACTTGCAGCAGCGTCGCCCGGACCCTGTCACGGTGCTTGAGATCTTCCCGGTGGATGTCGATTCCGGTCTTGAGATCCGGTCCCAGCTTCTCCAGGCAGCCTATATCCAGCAATGCGCGGCTAGGCCGGTTCGTTTCCCGATACCCAGCGGGAAAGGCATTCAAATATTTTTCCGCAAGCTCCTGCCCAGCATTGCCGTAATGCTTGAGAATCCGGTCGCGAAGCGCGTCGCTCCAGGTCCGGACGATCTTTTCCACCTCATGCTCAAGGCTTTCTTCCGCCGCATCCTTGAGCGCCCCGTTTGTGCGCCAGATCGCTATGTAAACGCGAACCATGGCGCCCTCGGAAAAGAATGGCGTATCCATGCCGGCCTGTCCGCCCAATGCCTTCTCAAGCATTGCAATGATGGCGAGGCGGACGTTTGTGTTGAAGCGCTCGCGCCGCACGTAGACGATGGCCGATACGAAGCGCTCGAACTCGTCGCGATGGATGAAGACACGCGGCCGGGGCGTGAAGCTGGTCTTGACGATTTCGCCGGCGATCCTGGAGAGCTGTTCTACGGGGATTTGGAACAGCTCTTCGCGCGGAAAGGTCTCCAGCACGTTGAGAAGCGCGCGTTCGGTATGGCTGCCCGCCGCGTAGCCCGAGCTTTGAAGCACGGTCTCGACCTTCTGGCGAAGCAGCGGAATGCGGAGCGTGGAGATATTGTGAGCGCTGGCGGCAAACAGACCGGTAATGCGCAACAGGCCCGCGATCCTGCCGCCTTCGCCGTAAAGCTTGATGCCGGCAACGTCCCAGTGCGAGCGCCGATGCACCGTGGACAGGCTGCTGCCCTTCGCGACGAAGACAGGAGGTGAATTGAGGAAGAAGGAACGGATTTGGGGTGTAAGCGCGAGGTCCCTTTGGGCACGCTTCAGGACCGGCGTGCTTTTGTCGCGCAACAGGCCCAGGCTGGATCCGGGCTCCAGTGAGAGCTGTCCCGTATCCGGGCCGCCGGTATAGCTATACTCGCGCACGCCCAGGAAGACGAAATTGTCCGCGTTGAGCCAGCGCAGGAAGGCTTTCGCCTCAGCGTTCACCTCGGGCGCGACGGGCGGCGGGTTCGCCTCGAATTCCGCGATGGCGCGCCCAAGCCGGGTGCTCATCGCCTCGAAATCCGAGACCACGGTTTTTACGTCCGCAAGCACGCGGAGGATGGCATCCGCGAGTTCGTCTGGCGGAGGCAGCGAACCGGTCTTGCGGATTTGCAGGTGGATGAAGCTCTCACGGGGCGCGCCATTCGCCGGCGCCTGGACCGGGCGGAGCGAGACGAGCCCGCCTTCGGGATTGCGGTCCACCTCGAAAACCGGATGTGCGACAAGCTCCGGAACGAGGCCGCGCGCCCGAAGCTCGCAGGCTACCGAGTTGAGCAAGAACGGCATATCCTCGTTGACGATGTCGATCGCGAGGAAATCCACGCCATTGAGCGTGCGGCAGCGCGGCACAACTTTCGGCCCAGCGGGCGGGCGGATGCTGAAGCTTTCGAATGCGCCAGCCGCAAGCAGGGCCAGCGAGGCGGTATCGTAGGCCTCAAGCTCCCCCGCATCCACGCGGGCAAACAACTCCTCCGCGAAGTGCTGGGCAAGCTCGCCGGGCGCGCGGTCCGATAAGCTTTGCAGCACCGCAGCCAGCCTGCTTGCCCCGGATGCCTCCGCCGGTAAAGTCATCGCCTATTCCCCGTTCCCGCATTCTAATGAACTAGTTACAGACCGCGCCAGCCGCTTGTTATGCAGGGCCAGGCATGTTGCCCAGCCCTACACGTCCTGGGAGATGCACGTATGAACAAGCCCAAACCCGTTATAGCGCTGAACCTTCCCGAAACTGGCCTCGAACCCAGGCTCCTCGACTATTTCCGGGCTTGTGAGGAAAAGCTTGGCTTCGTGCCTAAGCTCAAAGCCTTCATAGATATGGTGGACGATCCGATGCTGGGGGAGAGCGGCTGAGGCCGTCGATGGGTCCGCATGCACAATTGAGCGAATCTCCCCTCACGCTGTCCCTTGCATGTTCGCCTTGGCGAGCTTGCCTCTTAAAGTATCCGCATCCGCAAGCGGATGGAGAGGGAACGCCCTCACAACGGCAGCGACGGGACTCCCTGGTGAGGGAAGATTTCGCATAGTTCATCAAGCCAACGCCCACTCCCTCACATCGCCCCGGTGCTGGTGTGCCAGGTGTTTTCCCGCCCCGCGGGGCAGGCGGTATGCAGTTGCGGGCCGTTGGTGGACGCATTGCCGCGCTTCACAGTGTAGTGCTTGTTGCACACACTGACCTGCGGCGGCACGCGGGTCTCCTCGAACAGATCGTAGGCCGGTTTCAGGTCGCGCCAGAACTGCGCCCAGGGGTGCCAGGCGAAGGCCGTCATGCGCTCCTCCGTCATGCGGAACGGGAACACATGCACCGCGACGCGCTCCTGTCCGGCGTTGAGCGCCCCGTCACCAGCGCCCACAGCTCATCGATCACGGGATCGGTCATGGCGTAGCAGCCGGCGGACGCGCACGAGCCATGCACCATCAGCGCGTCGCCCGTCCGGGCATTGGCGGCGTCGAACAGATTAGGATAGCCGAGGTTGAAGGCGCGATGATAATGGCTGTTCGGATTGAGCTGGCCTTTGCCGACGGTGTAAAAGCCCTCCGGCGATTGAAAATCGCCCTTTTGCAACTTCGGCCCAAGCTGGCCCGACCACGCGCAGATCGGATAGGTGGAGAACAGCTCGAAGCGGGCGCCGTGCTTCATCCAAAGCTCGACCAGGGAATCGCCCTTGAAGATGCGCAAATAGACCGGATCGCCGGTCTTGAAGCCCTTCTCGCGCAGCCGGTCCGGCCAGATGCGCGACATCGGGAGCGCCCGGAAGCGCCACGCCAGGGATGAAGCCGAAAAGCCCGTAGGTGCGCCGGCCGTTGGGCCTGAAGTCTTCCACTTGCAGATCGAAGGTGCTCTTGAGCTGGCCTGCCTCCAGATCCCAGAGCTTCACCGTCTTGTCCTTGCTACCGGAGAGCACCAGCCGGCCATCGGCGGAAAGCGCCGCCGAGGAAACCGCGTCCGTGTGCCCTTCCAGGGTCTTGAGGAGTGCGCCCGTCTCCGCGTCCCAGAGCTTGAGCGTTTTGTCCTTGCTGGTGGAGAGGATTTGCCGCCCGCCGGCCGTGAATGCGGCTGAAAGCACCTCGTCCGCATGCCCCTCGAATGTCCTGATGACCTTGGCGGAAGCCACGTCCCAAAGCTTGAGCGTCTTGTCCTTGCTCGCGGACAGCGCCGTTCGATTATCCGGCGAAAACGCCACCGAGGTCACGGCATCGGCATGGCCTTCGAAACTTCTGAGGAACTGGCCCGTTTCGGCATCCCAGAGCTTGAGCGTCTTGTCCGCGCCGCCCGCGAGCACCAGCCGGCCATCGGAGGAGAGTGCCACCGAAAGCACCTCCGCAGAATAGCCGTCGAAGCTTTTGATGGGCAAGCCCGTCGCCGCGTCCCAGAGCCTCACCGTCTTATCCTTGCTGCCGGATAGCACCTGCTGGCCGTCCGCAGCGAGCACGGCGGACATCACCTCGGCGGTATGCCCGTCCATAACGGTGACGACCCGCCCCGCCGCAACATCCCAAATCATAAGCTGGTTATCTGTGCCCGCCACCAGGATGCGCCTTCCGTCAGGCAAGAACGCCACCGCGTTGGTGCCGGCGGATTGCGTGTCGAAGGTTCGTAGCAAGAGGCCCGTGGCGGCGTCCCACAGCCTTATGAGATTGTCCTGGCTGGCGGACACCGCTTGGCGGCCGTCCGGCGATAGCGCCACCGCGTTCACGGCCTTGGAATAGCCGAAGATGTATTCGGCCATCGACGTGCCCGGCACCTGCGCCAGCGCGTGCGGGGGCATGAGGCCGGACAAAAGCAAGATCAGCGCCCCAAGCCGCAGGGGGGCACTAAGGCAGCGTAGCATTTCTGTTTGCCCTAATAAGCGTCGCGGAAACAGCCTCCCCCCTACAACCCGATTGCGGACGGTATGCGGCAAACGCCGCGCAAGGAACGGAAACGGACGCGGTGGTGCAAAGGCGCAACCAGGGAGAGCCTTGACGCTTCTGCGTCAATTGGGAAGCCCCCCTCACCCCTGGCCCTTCTCCCAGCAAGCTCGCCAACGCGAGCTGATGCGGATGGGGAGAGGGTGGCCAGCAAAGCTGGCCGGTGAGGGGCAAGCCGCACACGCCGCGGCCCGGTAAAGGACGATCCGCCTTGCCCATTTTCGCGGCACTGTTCCGATACTGAACATAGCGTTGCACGTTGGCAACGCGCGGGCAGCGCGATGCTGTAACCGGCGCGATACAACTTCAAACAGGCTGTATTCGGATATATACAGGATGCAGGTGGTTGGGCGTAGCGCGTTTGCGCTGTGTGCCCGTCTAGTAATGAGTTTGGGTAAGGGGTTGTAATCATGAGTCGTTCCCGCGTGAAGCGGGCGCGTGGCCTGACGGCTGCGCTCCCGGAAGGCTGGCTGTTGTCTTCAACTCAAATGCGGGGGTGGCCAAGCTGCCCAGAAGCGCCCGGCAGAAATGCAGCGCTGACATCCGCCGTTTTGGCGCTTGCTTTGGGGCTTCCGCTGCCCGCCCTGGCCCAGGAAACAGCCGCGGCGCAGGAGCAGGTTCCAACCTTACCGCCGGTCGCCGTGATCCAGCCCAAGACGGTGACGCCGGCATCGCGGCCGAGCGTCAGAAGCGAGGGGCGTGACCGGCAAGTGCACCAGGAAATAGAAGGCCAGCCCGCATCCGCCGGTCCCACAGTTCCGGGCTCGGGCGGTACCGCGCAGACTGGCATGTTCAGCCTTGGCGGCATCAACCTGATGGGCGGCACCTACATCACCAGCGATCAAACCTGGTATTTCGCAAAGCCGACGCTCGACGAGGCCATGGCACTCGCGCCAGGCGTCGTTGCCTCGAATTCCGGCGGCAGCCGCAATGAGCAGCTCATCTTCGTGCGCGGCTTCAACCGCTTGCAGGTTCCGCTTTCGATCGATGGCGTGCGGGTCTATTTGCCCTACGACAACCGGCTCGATCTCAGCGATTTCGTTACCGCCGATATCGCCGAGATCCAGATCGCGAAGGGCTATGCCTCGGTGCTGGACGGACCCGGCGCCATTGGCGGCGCGATCAACCTCGTGACCAAGCGGCCAACGAAGGAACTCGAAATCGAGGCTGGCTCGTCCATGACCGTTGCCCGGGACGGCTCCTATCAAGGGTATAGCAGCTACGCCTCCGTGGGGACCCGGCAACATCTCTGGTACATGCTGGTAACGGGCACGATCAACGACAGAAGAGGGTGGATGCTCTCGGAAGACTTCACGCCAACCGCCAATCAGGGTGCCGGATGGCGGGATAACTCCCAGAAGGAGGATTGGCGGGTTAGCGCGAAGGTTGGCCTCACCCCCAACGCGACCGATGAATATGCCGTCAGCGTGATCCACCAGGAAAACTCGAAGGGCGCACCGCTTCACGTAACCGATCCAGTGGCTTCGCAGCGCTATTGGGTATGGCCCGGCCGGGACCTCACCAACATCTACGAGAATTCGACGACGCGCCTGGGCAAAGCGTCCTACATAAACACGAAACTATACTATACTTTGTACAACAACTCGCTGTTTGCGTATGACGATCCGGCGCTAACCACGCAGACGAAGCCCAGCACGTTCCGCAGCTATTACCACAACTCTGCCTATGGCGGCAGTGTTGAGGCCGGCACCGACATCACGAATTGGGACACGCTGAAGGGGGCATTCCATTATCGCCGCGACATTCACGGCGAGTACAACGAGATGTTCTCCAACGCCAAAAGCCGGCGCGTCGTGTGGAAAGGCCGGGACCGATCCATACGCTATGCCTGTGCCCTGCGAGGAGCCGCTGCAAACCAGCATCGAGGACACCTACTCGGCGGCGGTCGAAAATACCTACCATCTGACCAAGAGAATCGATCTCGTGGCAGGGGCAAGCTACGACTGGCGCATCCTCCACGAAGCGCAGGACTGGACGCTCGCCCAAGGTTTGTTCGAGTATGAAAAGAAGAACAACCAGGCATTCAATTGGCAATCCGCCGCCGTCTACCGCTATTCGAGCGACGCCAAGGTTTATGCCAGCGTATCGGACCGCACGCGCTTTCCCACGATATTCGAGCGCTTCAGCAGCAGGTTCGGAGGGGCGACATCCAATCCGGGCCTATCGCCCGAACAGGCCACAAACTACGAAATCGGCTGGGCAGGGAAGCTTGGGAAGGCGAACCTCTCGACGGCGATCTTCTATAGCGACGTGAACAACCTGATCGAGTCCGTCAACTACGTCGACCCAATATTGGGGGCGGTAAGCCAAAGCCGGAACGTCGGCCATGGATACATGGAGGGCTGGGAAGGCTCCGGCGGATATCGCCGTGACCTCGAACTTCATGGTGGGCGGCAACCTCACGCTCATGCGGATCGACATCGCCGATGACATGAATAAGCAGGTCATACTGACGGGCATTCCGGACGCGAAGGGGATCGCCTATGTGAAATGGCGCCCGATGGGCGGGCTGACGATCACGCCCAACGTGGAGATCGCCTCGGACAGGTGGACGCAAAACACCTCTGGCACGCTCGCTTATAAGCTTGGCGCCTACACGCTCGCCAATATCAGCGCCGAGTACGAGTTCAGGCCGGGAACGACCTTTAATCGTGACCGCCCACAACCTTTTCGACACCAACTACATGCTCACCGACGGATTACCCGCAGCCGGGGCGCACCGTCACTGTCGGCATGAAGATGAAGTTCTAGCGGGTGACATCGGTGACCTGCCCAGAACGCATTACCCCTCGCCCGCGCAAGCCCGCCCCAACGGGCTTGCCAGTTCGCAAAGCCTGCGCCGGGCGCAGGCGGGAGGGCAAGTTCCGCTGCGTCTGCCGGGAGGCCGTCCCCTCCCGCCTGGCAGGAACAGGGTGAGGGGTAATGCGCGCAGCATCGCTGCCAGGAGAAGAATGAAGTTCTAAGGTCATGGTTACAGCGGTATATAGGTTTTGGATATCGCCGCTGCCTGGAACCGGCAAACACATGGAGGCATCGCTATGTTGAAGGCTGCTCAAGCGGGGACGGGGCTTTTTCTGGCCGCTTTTCTTCTGATGGGAGCGCCCATCGTCCCGGCCACCGCGCAGGAGGATGGCTGCACCGGCTTCAGTTTTCCGGTGGACACGGAAATGGCCTGGATGAAGGCGCCGGACAGCGAAGCCGCCGGGACCGGCGGAAAAATGTCCGGCGTGCCTGCCAAGGCCGTCGCCTTGCAGCTCAAGATGACAAGGGACATCACGCTTCCGGTAAAGTCCGGCAGGAAAAAGCAGGGGATCGGGGGCGCCACATACTCCGGATGGTTCGAGATCGCGAACCTGCCGAAAAGCGGCCTGTATCAAATCTCCCTTTCGCGGGAAGCCTGGATCGACGCCGCTCAAAACGGAGAGCTGGTGCCATCGCATTCCTTTAGCGGAAAGCCGGCCTGCAAAACCATCCGCAAGAGCGTCCGCTACGAGCTTGGCGCCGGGCCGGTGATAGTTCAGGTCGCGGGAGCCGAGACAGATAACGTCAGAGTTACGATCCGGGAGGCAAACTAACCATGCACTCCCGCACCAAAGCCCGCTGTGCCGCTGGGCTGGCTGCAATTGCTCTCTCGGCCAGCTTTCTCCTCCCGGCGGCATCCCAGGCGCAGAGTGCGGCCCAGCCTGCAATCGGCACAATCGAAAAGCTGGGCCGCGCTCTGTTCGGCGACCGCAACCTCTCCATCAATCGCAGGCAATCCTGCGTGAGCTGCCACTCGCCGGACCTGGCGTTCACCGATCCCAAGGAACTGGGCAAGATCGAGGGTGCCGTGTCGGTGGGCGCGGAGGGGCATTCTTTCGGCGACCGCAACTCGCCCAGCGCCTCCTATGCGGGCTTCACGCCAGAGTTCCGTATTTCCGCCGATGGCGAGCCGGTGGGCGGCTTCTTCTGGGATGGCCGCGCCCGCACACTGGAGGAGCAGGCTGGCGGGCCGGAACTCAATCCGGTCGAAATGGGGATGCCGGATAAGCAGAGCGTCGTGGCGCGGCTCAGGGAAAATCCACGCTATATGGAGGCGTTCCCGGCGTTTTTCGGCGCGGGCGTGCTCGACGATACGGAGCAGAGCCTACGAGGCCATGACAAAGGCTATCGCGGTGTATGAGCGCACGTCCTTTGTCTCGCCGTTCGACTCCAAATACGATCGCTCGCTACGCGGCGAGGCCACGCTGACCGCAGGGGAGACACTGGGCCGCGATCTCTTCTTCTCGCCCGGGCGCGGCAATTGCGGCGCCTGCCACCTCTCGAACGGCCCCGGCGCTTCGGAAAAGGAAGTGTTCTCGGGCTTCAAATACTACAATATCGGCACGCCCGCGAACCGGAACGTGCGCGCGCTCAACGGCTTGGCGCCCGGCTTCATCGACGTGGGGCTGGCCGCCAATCCCGCCGCCCCGGGCGCGGGGCACGAAGGCAAGTTCAGGGTGCCCGGCTTGCGCAATGTGGCGATCACCGGGCCTTACATGCACAACGGCATCTTCAAGGACTTGCGTACGGTGCTGCTGTTCCACCAGAGGTTCGGCCCGGACGGCCCGCAGGTCAACCCGGAAACCGGCCAGCCCTGGGATGCGCCGGAGGTGCCGGCCAATCTTGCGGCCGGGAACCTGAAAGCGGTGCCCGCGCTCAGCGAGAGCGAGAATGCCGCGCTGATCGCATTCCTGAAGACGCTTACCGATAAGCGCTACGAACGGTTGCTGGACTAACATAGCTTGGATTGCCGGCGGCAAAGCGGGCGCTCTTTCCGGCTGCGTCCCCAGCTTAAACAACGGCGCAGCCCCCACCCGGTCCCCTCGAAAAGCCCGGCCGGAGGACATTGGAAACTTCCGGATAACAAACTTTTTAGACAACTCTTGCCTTACGGCCAGCGCCGCGCTACTTTGTGTTCATGAAAAACTGTATTGCGTTATTATTGATAATCGCCTGCGTCCTGCCAGCGCACGCGCTCACGACCAGCGGCGATGCCCTCGTGACTTGCCGCCAGTTCAACGAGGATGCGGGAGGCAGCAAGCGCGTTTACAACGCCTGGATCAACGGCTTCCTTTCCGGCCGCAATCTCTATACGGTCCAGGGCAAAATGCCGGAATTCAACGATGCCAGGGTTGCGCAAGAGCTGACCGAGTATTGCAGGCTGGTGCCGGATGCCTGGCTTATCAGCGCAGCGATTGCGATTGCCGCGAAGCTCAATTACAAGCAAAGGCCGGGGGGTGTCATCGGGGCAAGAGAAGTCGGGAGGTGACCCGATCTTCGAGCGCGCTTGCACGGACTTTCGAGGGAGCGCAAAGAGAGCGATCCCGCGAAGTTGCTTGCGGAGGCGATGGCTATCGCTTGGCGCCGGCGAGGGGTTGCGGGGGATGGCGAACGCTTTGACGCTGAACGACCGGCTCGTGGCCCAGGAACTGTGGGAGTTCTGCCGGAAGACGCCAGATGCCTGGCTAATCAACGCCTCGATTTTCATCGCCGCAAAGCTGGCGCACGAGCCTGCGCCCACATTCTTGATGGGGCCGGCGCCTCCCCGGTAACGACGCCGGCCTCTCCAAGCTGTTATGCTGGGGCTAGTTCCTTATAAGCGTGCCAGCTCGCATGTCCGATGAGCGGAAAGGCTATTGCGAGCCCTACAAAAAATAGCACAAGCCCAACCAACGTCATCAAAACGATAAGGGCAGCCCATAGCGCCATCGCGGGCAGGTTCTTCCACACAGCCTTGGCGCTGGCGATCATGGCGGTGACGGCATCCACATTGCGATCGAACATCAGCGGCACCGCAATCGCCGAAATCGAGTAGGCCACCACAGCGAAGACGGCACCCACCGCCGTGCCCGCCAGGAGCAGGCCCAGGCCATGATTCGTGTTCAAGAGCGCGGAGAAAAACTCGTTGACGGGCGGAAAGTTGGCAGACCCGAAAAAAAGCATGAACAGCAGAAGGGCCGTGTTCATCCAGAAGAAATAGAAAAGGAAGAGCAGCATGCCGAAGGATGCAAGCTGAGTTCTGCCCGCCCACTCCGCCCGGACAACACTGCGGAAGGTGACGGGCTCGCCGCGCTCCCTGAGCTGGCTGATTTGATAGAGCCCCGCCGCAAATACCGGCCCCATCAAGAGAAACCCGAACGCTAGAGGCAGAAGCAGCGGGAGTGCATTGAAGCGGGTCAATTGAAGCGCGATCACATAGGCGAACACCGCGAACACCGCACCGTAAGCAAGGCTTATCCGCGGAGCTGTCCAAAGGTCTTCCCAGCCGGCGTCAAGCCACGCCCAGGGCGCATCCAAGGCGACCTCCCGTATCTCTGGGATTTCCGATAGCGCGGGACTTGCGGCAAACGGCTTTGCCGCGTAAAGAGCATTTGTCATGACATCACCATCCTGGTACAGCTTCCCTGTTGTAGATGAAGTAACGGCGTTTTAACGCCCAGCCTGCTCTTGAAATTGCACCAGTCGATTAATGTACATTCAGACAGGATCATCCGCCATGCACAAACTTGTTACTTCAGCGTCACGGCCGTGGTCTTTACCAGTATGCCAGCGCGGCGCTTAACGCCAATCAAAGCCTCGCGGAGGCGGGTTCCGCAAGGCACCATCAGCCTTTTGCCGGCGCTCAGGTTTCATCATCTGACAACGCAGATGCCGCACGAGGGCTGGGTGACCATCGGCCCCAAGGCCCGCGCCCCGAAGATCGTCTCGCGACGCCTGCGCATCGTCAGGGCGCCGGGCAATATGGCTGCCTCCGTGCGGCGGCGCCTCGCCAACCGTGCTCGCGAACGCGGCGAGACCTTTGATCTCGTGCTCACGCTGTCACAAACGGGCGCTGGCTCGGGCGGGCTTGGGGCGGCAGTTGCCGGCGCCTTTGGCGAAATAATCCGCCAGCGCCTCGTATTCCAGCCGGAGCACTGTGCACAGGTTCAGGTGGCGGTTCACGTCGTAGAGCCACGAGCCGGAGCGCCCGCGCGCGATTTCCACACGCCGCGCCGCCTTCAGCTTGACGATGACCCTAAGCCGCCCGCTCAAGCTCAGGTTCGCCGCCTCGTCCCCGCGAATGCCAAGCAATTGCGCAAGCTCCTTGGAACGCATGGCAGCAGTGCGAATTTTTCTACGATTTAGGGCCACAACTCACCTCACACTTAGAAGCTTATGTTCCGCGCTTACGCGAAAGCGCCTTAAGCAGGCGTGAATCCCGGAGGGGCACGGCGCGCACATGCCCTTTTCGGGGGTAGATAAAATTTCTGTGATCTCGTACCCTGTGACAGCCGTGATAGGGGCTGCCGAAAGCGTCGAATTGGGGGGATGAGTATTCGCACGCCACTTTGGGCTGTGACAGTGCCCGGTCTTGTATTGTTCTCGATTGCCGCCGCAAGCCTGTTTTTGAGCGAAGCCGCCACGTCTGGGCAGCAGCGCTCCCAGGCGGCCGTGCCCGTGGAGAATCTGGTGGCCAAGGGACGGCTCCGGGACGGCATCGTCGCCTGCGAAGCCTGCCACAGGCCCACCGGCGAAGGGGACGCCGGCTCCGCTTTCAGCAACCTCACGGGGCTGACCAAGACATATATCGCCAAGCAGCTCGGGGATTTTCAATCCGGCGCAAGGGAAAGCCGCGTGATGCAAGTTGTCGCGCAAAATCTTTCTATTGCAGACATCGAGGCTCTCTCGTCCTATTACGCTAGCCTCAAGCCGCTGCCTCTGTGGACCAATATTCCGGAAGCCCCGCAAACCGGGATCGCGCTGGCGGAGGCGGGCGATGCCGGCCGCAGCCTCCAGCCCTGCATTTCCTGTCACAGCGCGAAGGCCATAGCTGCGGACAACAAGATTCCGGTGCTATACGGCCAGCACCCGCTGTACCTCAGAAATCAGCTTCTCGGCTGGCAAGACGGCTTGCGGAAAAACGATGCCGGCTCTGAGATGACGGACATAGCAAAGAAGCTTTCGCCGGCCGAGGTCGACGCAGTCTCGATCTACTTCGCCAGATTGCCGAAGACGGCGCCGTAGGGGCACGGAAGACACACGTCATTCCCGAAGGACGCCCGTGCTGGCATTGTTTACTTTTACCTGCTAGCGATTGAGCTGTTCAAGGGAGAATTGAGATGACTCACAAGGCTATCTTCGCGGCTGGAGCTTTTGCGGTTGCGCTCAGCGCTTCGGGGCTTTTGCGCGCGGAAGAGCAGCCGGCCGCTCCGCAAGACGCCGCATTGTCCGCGCCCGGACCGGCTGTAGCAAAAACGGCCGCCGGGCAGCCTGCGGCGGCGGACGCCGTTGCTCCAGCTCCAGGAGGGCCGGAAGCCGCAGCAGCGAAACCCGAAAGCGGGCAACCCTCAGCAAATGCCCTTGTCCCAGCGCCGGCAGTGTCCGTGCCTCAAGCCGCGAAGCCCGAGAGCGAGCAGGCACCGGCAAACGCCGCGGCGCAAGCTCCGGTAGCGCCCGAAGCGGAGGCCCTGCGCAAGGCACTTGCGGCCATGCCCGAGGGGCGGACGGACGAGGAGCGCAACGAGCGCACGGCGCTTTTGGCGTTCTACGAAGCGCGCGGCTACGCCCCGCTTTGGCTGACGCCGCAAAGCGCGCCCACGCCCAAGGCAAACGCGGTCTTCGCCGAGATCGCGCGCGCTGGCGAGTGGGGACTGAATGCCAGCGACTTCGTCTTGCCTTCAGCGGACACGGTCCCCGCGCCGCCGGACGCCATCGCCGCGGAGGAGATCGAAATCTCCACGGCCGTGCTGAAATACGGGCGCTATGCGCGCGGCGGACGCATCATCAATCCGTCCGAGCAGCTCAGCTCTTATCTCGACCGCCGCCCCCAGCTTCTGAAACCGCAAGCGATCCTCGACGGTATTTCCGCAGCGGACGATGCAGCTGCCTATCTTCGCGGGCTCAACCCGCAGCATCCGCAGTTCGAGAAGCTTCGCCAGAAATATCTGGCCGTCCTTGGCCGCGGCAAGAAGAACGGCAGCGAGGCCAAGCGGCTGCTGGCCAATATGGAGGAATGGCGGTGGATGCCCGCCGAGATGGGCAGCGTCTACATCTGGAACAACCTGCCCGACTTCACGCAGCGCGTGGTGAAAAACGGCAAGGTCATCCGGGAGGTGCGCATCGTCGCGGGCGAGAAGGACAAGCAGACGCCAATTTTCACCCGCAACCTCAAGAAGATCACCTTCCGCCCCACCTGGATCGTGCCCGAACTCGATCAAGGTGCGCGAGCTGTGGCCGAGCCTCCTGCGCGGCGGCGGGCTGATGCGCCAGTGGCAACTTGAGCTGCGCACCAAGCAAGGCCAGCTCGTGGATTGGCGCCGCATCGATTGGAGCAACACCAATATCCTCAACTACGACGTGACCCAGCCGAACGGACCCAAAACCGTTCTGGGCAAGGTGAAATTCTCCTTCCCAAGCCAGCACACCGTGTTCATGCACGACACGCGCGCCGTGGACAAATGGATGTTCAACGTCACGAGCCGCACATACAGCCACGGCTGCATGCGGGTTGCCGATCCGGTTGGCCTCGCGAAGGTCGCGCTGAAGGAAGACAAGGGCTGCGCCGGCCGCGCAGGTCGAGGACGCGCTCTATAACGGCCCGCTGAACAGCGAGATCGCCATCGAGCACAAAATCCCCGTGCATATGACCTACTTCACCGCGCTCGTAGGCGAGAACGGCCAATTGCGCACCTTCCCCGACGTCTACGGCCACGAGCGGCGCATTACGCTAGCACTCGAAGGCAAGTGGAACCGCATCGTTAAAGGCCGCAACCACCTGGCGCCGGTTGAGGTGGACCTGTCCGCCGCGCACCGCCAGCATGACCAGGAAGACGAGCCGGACGAAACGGCGGGGCGGCGCGAGCGCTACTGGCGCCACACCGGGGGCGGCTTCACGGGTTTCCTTTTCGGCGAATAAAGATAGACTTTAAGAGCCGCAGCCGAGTTTAGTGTCGACAATAAAGCGGCTGGACGCTAAACTCCCGGTGGCTTCAGCGACTGGTATTGCTTCCACAATTTTTCCAGCAGGAGATTAGTTTGCCTTCAGGGATCGAGCCTCTTCTTCAGCGTACAGTAGTTCTCCCAGACGGTCTGCAATTTATAGTATTTATCCCGGATAGCCGCTACCAAAAAGCGTTTCCGGGCGGGCGGCCCCAAGCCGCCAATCTTGACGCCATTGAGGCTTTGATCCGTCTACACGGGCTGGATACATTGGGGCATACGCCGCAGCGGCAAGTGCAGCTCTGGCAGCGCACCGTCGAGCCTGTCGGCAACTTTTTCTGGAAGCTCAGGAGCCTGGAGCCCCTGGAGACCGATGGCGCGCCCACTTCTTTGACGAGGGCGGTGCTCGATGTCGAGACCGGGGGGCTCCTTTATGCGGCGGTTGGAAGCTATGGCTGGCTTTTCGGCGCCACCCTGGACCAGCAGCCCATGAATTCCGGCATGGCGGAAAAGCATTTCGCCACCACCGCCAAAAACATTCTCAATGCAATGGATGAGTCTAATGGCTCCAGGAGACGGAATAGCGGCATATGATCGGCATTGTGAAGCTTAAAGTCTCCATTGTACAAGATGTGCTTGATAACGCCGTTAAGTTCCGCCGCCCTCCGATCGGACTTAACTACGCGGCCTACGCCGTGCAGACATACCCTGACAATGCAAAAGGGGAGCCCGGCTTGGCTGTCATAAGCCGATCGAGCCACGAAAAATATCTGAAGCAATTGCTGGATCGCTTTTCTGGCCCAGGTTCCACTCCGGAGGAGCAGATTGCCCTTTGGGAGCAATTACTGCCAAGAGTTCATAATGCTATGACCGCATTGGACCCAGATCTGATCAATGCCGGACTTGGCGAGAATGTCCGCGTCGTGCTTGACGTGAATATGGGTGGTTACTTTTACCATCGCATCAACAGTCACTCCATACTTTTCGGTGCAGCGCTGGATCAGGCGCAGATTAGCAACGGCCTCTGCGACAGAGAGATGAAGCAGATGGTTTCCGAGCTTCAGGCCGTATTTACCGCCTATGGCGCCTAAGCCGCACAACGCCTTCAAGTAGGGTTTCCGTTACGATGTTAGACGAACTCATAAAGCTATCCGCTCAACCCGCAGCATACTTTTTTACCATTTCCGTAGTCGCGGTTTTATCAATCCTCACACTTCCTGTAATCCTTCTTACCGGAGGGCTTCTCATTAGCTTGTTGGGCCGGGTCCTGTTTTTTCCGGTCCATTTGTATCTCGTGAGATTTTCCGGCTCCGATCTGGGCACTCACGCCACGCAACCGATCGTCGCCGCCATCTTCTTTTGTTTCTTCACAAGCCGCATATCGGCGCAGCACCGGATCACCGCATTTGTTGCCATCAGCATACTCATCCTGCTGCTTGCCTTGATCGTATACCGGTTGAGAGCGAGGTACCGCCCGTTTTACTCCGAGATTCTGTTCGACCAGCGCTTTATTTATCCCGCCTGGGAAGCGTTTTCGGCACAGCGGCGGCTATTGAGCGTGCTTGGCAACATTCTTCCGCTTCGGCCTCTTGTCTGGGCCATTCAGGTGCTTGCCAACCAAATCCATCACCGGCAGTGGCAGCTCTTTTTCGGAACTCTGGCGGTCTTTTCGTTCTACACCCTCCCTGTGCAGTTATTTCCCGGCCTGGACCGCTTTCTAATTGGCGGCATCCAGGCGATCTTCGAGAGAGAGAACTTGCTTTGGATGGAGCAGTCCCTGGTCCTCGGCAAGCCGTTGCAAGTCGCCGGAGCAGCATACTTGTATCTTTTCGACTGGTGTGTAACCGTCTTAGGCGTTTACGCCATGATCCTGTTGTTCGCTCCCCTTGAGCCGAGGAATACGTTCAACAAGGTGGGCGACGCTTTGCGCGATTTCGTCCGCAAGGGCAAGATTTTCATATTCACCGGATACTTCTGGCAAAACGGCGCTGAAGCTTCCCGCCCTGCAGTTTGCGTCAGGGACAAGGAGCGAAGCGATTTGTTCGAGGCGGTCGCGAAGGCGATCCATGACGAGACGCTTGCCTTGGACGAACTCGCTTAAAGGTACCTGGCAGGGTGTCAGCTGCCGCGTCGCACTCGTCTACGAACCTGCGACGGCGGACGGCTCGAAAGTGCGGAACCCTTATTGCTTCCATTATCGCCGCATGGGGAAATCTTCCTTCGTTGTCGCGGCGGATTCCAACGCGAAGCGCTTCGATGGCTCCAATGCGCGGAGCCAGAATATGTTTTATCAGCTTTCGGAAAGCATCGCCCATCTGGTGAACGTCGGTCACTCGCTGAAGTAGGCCGCCTTCCGGCGCCCATTTCGCCTGCGGCCGTTGCATCCCCAAATGCGTTATTCCCAGCATGGATCTTCGCGCGGGCCTTCCCGCACGGCGTGCCCGTCTGTCAATTCGAGAAATCGGGGTCGCGGCGCGCGCTGTGCCGGACATGGAGGATCACGACGGCCTCAGGGGAATCGGGTGAAACTTTCAAGCCGCGACAAGGCTTACGAGATAGTCGTCGTCCCAGGCGGCAGCCTTGCGCCTTGCGCGGATGGACGTTTTGCCCGGCGCCCTGCGTGTGAGGTTGTGAGCCATATGCTTGACCGTGACGAAGTTGGTGGCGGCGTTGCCCTCGCGCACCCGGCACTCGTCATCGCGGAAGACCATGTCCATCACCCAGTGCAAGCTGTTCTCGATGGCCCAGTGGCTGCGAACGATTGGCCCGAGCAGTGCTGCCGTTAGCACCAGGGACGTGATATAAAACCGTGTCTCCTGCTCGATTTTGTCTCCGATTTCGCGCGTACTCTCGACCATGACCACGCCTTTCAGGCCTGGCCAGTTGTGGCGTTCCTGTAGCCAGCCAACGTCATGCAGTACAGTATACGTTCGTGTTTCAATGCGGCCATGATCGCCGCCCACGGTCTCGTGGCGGCTGATTTCGGTGTCTTTGAAGTTTTTATCCTTCTGCTCGGCGGCGAAAAGCTCGACATCCTCGCGCAGGGTGCCCTGATTTCCTTTCAGGGCGAGAACGTAATCGGCTTCTTTATCGATAATTTTCTGTGCGATTTCTCTTTGGCAACCCATCGCGTCGATGGTCACGATGGCGCCTTCGATCTTCAGCATGTTCAACAGCTTGGGAATGGCGATAATCTCGTTCGATTTTTCGTCCACCTTGGTCTGTCCAAGCACGAGACGCTGCTCCGCGGCAAAAGCGGAGACAACGTGGATCGCATCGTTGGCGCCTTTTTTCTTGCAGGAGCGCCGCGAGGTCTTGCCGTCGATGGCGATGACTTCGGCTGGAACGCCGGTTATCGACGCCACCCAGGAAACGAAACAGCGCTGGAACATTTCGGCATCCAGCGCCGCAAAGATGGAACTGAGCCGGTCGTGCGGGGGCGTTCCGTCGCGAAAAGGCAGGAAGCGGCGAAGCAGAGCGAGCTTCTTTTCCCCGAAAAGGGCTATGTCCGTAAAGGTCTCCGCCCCAGCCAGCACCGCCAGCAAGCACAGAAGCAACACTTCGTTCAGCGGGTAGATCACCTTCCCTTGCTGCCTCGGATCCTGTAAATCCTTAAAATAGACCAGGAAAACAACGCTCTCTCCCAAAGCCCCGCAATCTGCCGAACCACTGTCCATCGCCGTCCCTCCCCTTGCGAATCAGAGGCTTGCGATGGATTTAGCATTCGCTCCCTATGTCACGCCCTTTTTCACCCGATTGCCCTGACGACGGCCTCAAGCGCGATTGTGTAATAGATACGATAGGGATATCGTGCCGCCGGCAGAATGCGAATAAACGCCATGCTCAGCGTGAACTCGTAGCTATCCGCGCTCCAGGCCGATGGGCCGAGCCAGCGGTCCACCCAGGCAAGGGCGCGGCGCAACAGGCCGAAATAAGCAGAGTGCCAGTTGCCATGCGCGGCGACTTGAGGACATCTTGGTAATATCTGAAGCGGAGATAGAGCGCAGCCACCAGCGGCATCAGCAAAATGACTACGGCCACGGGATCGGCGCCCAGATACTTTGCCAGCGCCTCGATGGCATTGGAAAATTCCTTCACCGCCAGCCCCAGGGCTTATGAATTTCAAGACATCAAGAACTACTTTGTTAGAGGCATACACGCGTTGGTAGTGCAGTGGCAAGCGGCGTAGCGGAGCACTCGGCTACGCAGCCGGGGATAAGTTTCACCCCAGCCTTCCCGCTGCCCCAGCGCCTTGTACCGCATGGGCGATTTCTTCGCGGGGCGCACTTCTGGCGAATGACAATAACAAACGGCCGGAGCCGTTCCAAATCAGCAGGGTCCCGCTATCGCGGACGAATCGAGCGCCCACGGGTCGATGATGGCGACGCCCAGATAATCGAAATCGCAGACATTGCGCGTGGCGAGCGTGAGGCCGTTCTCCTTCGCGGTAGCGGCGATCAGCGCATCGGGCAAATGCAGCACGCGCCCGCGCTTGCGAGCTTCGGCCCGCAGGCGCGCTGCCAACTGCGCCTCGGCACGCTCGACGGGCAATAGGGCGTGGCTGTACCGTTTGAGCACGTTCGCGATGCCTGCTTCCAAGACGGCGCGTCTCTGTCCCTGGGGCAATAATTCGATGCCATACTCGATCTCATGCACCGCGATGACGGGGACAAAGGCCGACCGCAGTTGCGACACAAAAATTACCACCCCGGCGTCGGGCACACCCCGCACCAATTCCGAGATGACGTTCGTGTCGAGCAGCACGCTCATTTGCGGTATTCGCTATCGGCGGGCTCCAAGTCCGAAAATAGCGGCGGGCGTTCCGGCTCGGCGCGATCCGGTAACTCCAGATCGTCGTAGCCCCGTGGCAGGTTCTCGACAAGGTAGCGGCCAAGCGGAATGCGCGGCTCCTCGCGTTTCAGCCACTCCGCTTCTGGCACGATAATGTAACGCGCCTTCGTGCCGATGCGCTGCGGGCCTTCCGTGCTCGCAAGCCGCAGGATTTCGGAGAGCCGCGCCTTGGCCTCGGCCACGGTCCAGGTCTTATCCGGTTCGATGTTCACGGGGCACCTCCATTCGCTGGATGGACTACACTAGACTAGATCGCCATACTTCTCCAGTCACATTGCCGCGACGCAGCCGGGGATAAGTTTCGCCCAAGCCTTCCCCCCGCCGCGCGCCTGCCATTAAGCTTCGCGTTTGAAATGGAATCGCGGCCCAAGGAGCAAATTTTGTCATCGCCGGCACTAAAGCGGAATGATCGCGCGGCCGAACCGGCGGGGGCGGCGAACGCCACGCCGATGATGGCGCAGTATCTTGAGGTGAAGGCCAAGCACCCGGACTTCATGCTCTTCTACCGCATGGGCGATTTCTTCGAGCTGTTCTTCGACGACGCGGTGCAGGCCTCGGGCGCGCTCGGCATTGCGCTGACAAAACGCGGCAAGCACGCGGGTGAGGACATCCCGATGTGCGGCGTGCCGGTGTCGCGCGCGGACGAATATTTGCAGAAGCTGATCCGCAAGGGCTTCCGCGTGGCGGTGGCCGAGCAGCTCGAAGACCCGGAGGTGGCGAAACGGCGCGGGCCGAAAGCGGTGGTGCGGCGCGACGTGGTGCGGCTGGTGACGCCCGGCACGCTCACCGAGGATGCGCTGCTGGTTTCCGGCGCGAACAACTTCCTCACCGCCATGGCCAAGTCCGGCAAGGGCGCCGCGCGCTATCATCTGGCCTCGCTCGACATCTCGACCGGCGAATTCCTGCTGAGCGAAACCGCCGCCGCCGATCTTGAGGGCGAACTGCTGCGGCTGCGGCCGGCCGAAATTCTGCTGCCGGAGGACGAGCTTGGCGACGCGGCGATCAAGCGCGCGAGCGAGGCGGCGGGCTCGCCGCTGTCTCCGCTGTCGCGCGCGCGTTTCACCAAGGCAAGCGGCGAGCGCGAGTTGAAGGAAGCGTTCGAGGTGGCGGCGCTCGACGGCCTCGGCTTCTTCACCGAAGGCGACCTCGCTGCGATGGGCGCGCTGTTGCACTATGTGAACCTCACGCAGATGGGCGAGCGGCCGGCCATGCGTGCGCCGAAACGCGAGGCGCCGGGCGCGCTGATGCTGATCGACGCGGCAACGCGCGCGAGTCTGGAGCTGGTGCGGCCCAAGACCGACGGCGCGCCCACGGTGTTCGGCGCCATCGACCGCACGGTGACGGCGGCGGGCGCGCGCGAGCTGATGAACCGGCTGGTGTCGCCCTCGGCGGATGTGGAGCTGATCAACCGCCGGCTCGACGCGGTCGCGGTGTTCATCGACGATTGGGCATTGCGCGAGCGTATCCGCCGGACGCTCAAAGGCGCGCCGGACATGAGCCGCGCGCTGTCGCGGATCAAGCTGAAGCGCGGCGGGCCGCGCGACTTGGGCGCGCTGCGCGACGGGCTCATAGCGGCGGAAAACATCAGCGGAATGCTCGCAACCGCCGCCGCGCTGCCGCCGGAACTGCAAGAGATGGCGCAGGCGCTCGTCTCGCTCAGTAGCGCGGCGGCTGCCGAAGGCCCCCTCACCCCAGCCCTCTCCCGCGAGGGGAGAGGGAGTCCGGGCGTGCCCGTCGAGAAGGCGTCCCCCTCTCCCCTCGCGGGAGAGGGGACAGGGGTGAGAGGGCCTTCTTCTCTAGCCATCACCCTCGCCGAACGCCTGCGCGCGGCGCTGGGCGAGAACCTTCCCTATTTCATGCGCGATGGCGGCTTCATCGCCAGCGGCTACGACGCCGCGCTTGATGAGCTGCGCCAGCTCTCGGCCGACACCAAGGTTGTCCTCGCCAAGCTGCAAGCGGCTTACGCGGCGCAGACCGGCATCAAGACGCTCAAAATCCAGTACAATCAGGTTTTCGGCTATTTCGTCGAGGTGAGCCCTGGCACGGCGGCCACGCTGCAAGCCGAGCCGCATGCGGCCACCTTTCGCCACAAGCAAACTCTTGCCAATGCCGTGCGCTTCACCACGGACGAGCTTTCCGCGCTCGAAAGCCGCATCCTGAACGCTGCGGCCGAGGCGCTGGCGCGCGAGCTGGCGCTGTTCGAGGAGCTTTCGGGCGCGGTGCTTGCCGCCGAGGAGGCGATCGCGAACGCCGCCGCCGCCCTCGCCGCGCTCGACTGCACCACGGCGCTGGCGGACCTCGCGCAGTCGCAGAACTATGTCCGCCCCCATGTCGACGACAGCCGCTGCTTCCTCATCGAAGGCGGCCGCCACCCGGCCGTGGAGCAAGCGCTCTCGCGCGAAGGCACCGTGTTCATCGGCAACGACAGCAAGCTCGACGGCTCGGGCGAGCGCGCGCCCGGCTTCCTGGTCGTGACTGGCCCGAACATGGCGGGCAAGTCCACCTATCTGCGCCAGAACGCGCTGCTCGCGGTGCTCGCGCAAGCCGGGTCTTACGTGCCCGCCACCTCCGCGCATATCGGTGTGGCCGACCGCCTGTTCGCCCGCATCGGCGCCGCCGACGACCTCGCGCGCGGCCGCTCCACCTTCATGGTCGAGATGACCGAGACCGCCGCAATCCTCAACCAGGCCACGCGCCGCAGCTTCGTGATCCTCGACGAGATCGGGCGCGGCACGGCGACCTTCGACGGGCTCTCCATCGCCTGGGCTGTGCTGGAGCATCTGCACGACGTGATCTTCTGCCGCGGCCTCGTCGCCACGCATTATCATGAGCTGACCCGGCTGGCGGACGACCTGCCGCGCGCCGCCAATGTGCGCATGGCCGTGACGGAGTGGAAGGACAGCATCGTGTTCCTGCACTCGGTCGAAGCGGGCGCGGCCAATCGCTCCTACGGCGTGCAGGCCGCGCGGCTTGCGGGCGTGCCGAAGCCCGTGCTCGCGCGCGCCAAGCAGGTTCTGGCCCAGCTCGAAAAAGGCGCCGGGCCGCACGGTCCGCTTACGCTGCCCACCGACATGCCGTTGTTCTGCGCGCCGGTGAAGCACAGCCTTGAAGAAGCGGCAGCGCACCCGGTGCTGGAGCAGCTCGCCGCCCTCGACGCCGATAGTTTGAGCCCGCGCGAAGCCCTCGACATCCTCTACAAGCTCAAAGCCGCGCTATAGATACAGAACAACTCCTCCGTACGACGTGGGCTTTGCAGGCTCCCAACTTGGCCATGCGCTAGCTGGCATGTTTTTCGTGAACGGGTACAGCCCTTCCTTACTCGGAGGGCAACTCCTTTTGCTAAATCGATTTCAGTCTCTTCTCTGCTTCCTTGATATGTTCAAGGGCTGGTTCATCTTCCGGCATTGTTCCGCCGAGGCTTTTGATCGTGTTGCGAACCGCTTGTCCAACTTGGGAATGAGCCTGATTCGCAGCAGTCTGCCCCTTAATCCGGTCGCGCTTGAGTTTAGCGGCTGCTTGAGTGGCCTTGAAATAGTTTGCCGCCAATTCCTCGTGTCCGGCGTGATCCAGATGGTGGGCTTCGCCAGGCAGTTTCTTGTGACGAAGAAGTTGGGCTTTTGTCATTCCGCCATAAAGGCCAGCAAGTCCGGCGCCATTATAAGCTTCAAAATTCTTAACTCCTGCCTCCTTCGCAGCTCCGGCAGACAGTTTGTTGTGCTCTTTCACGAGCTTGCGGAGCTTCACGCGGAGCTCGTCATATTCAGCTTGTTCGGCAAGCCCTTCAATAATTTCCAGGGCCAGCGTTACGTCTTTTGCTTTATAGCGGAGAAAAACTTCCCTTACTTCAACACCCAGTTCGGGCTCCACAAATTCTGCAAAAGCAAGCGCCAGGACTGGATGCGCGAATGTTCGCGCCGTCCGGCCGCGCCCGGTGCTGTAATAGAGCGCATCCGCCTCAGGTGGCGCTAAATTGGGCGAATCTCGCCCAATTTTCGCAATCAGCGCATCAAGCAGCACTTTTGCCGCCTGCCCCCTCCACCATTTGTTTGGCCGGCGATTGTCGTCCTCTCCTCCAAGGCGCCACAGGTCATTGAGGCAAACACGACCCTTTTCGTCGGTGTCAACCTTCTTATTGCGTAGAGTTAGAATAGCCTGTTCGTCGGACATTCCGGCATTTCATCTTTTCTGATGTGGTTTGGCGCCTGCCGGAAAGGCTAAATACCCTGCGCAACGTATGCAGTGTGAGCAGGCCAACCAGCGTGCTGTCATGATCGTCCTCAACCTCAGATACGTCAAGAGAGCCAGCCGCGCTATCCACTTAATAAATCCGGGCACAGGGCGGGGCTCAGCGGGCCGCGCCGTACCCCATCCGGGAAACGCCAGCGGCGCTTGACATTGGCCGCCTCAAGCGTTCGGTCTGCGTTAAGTGCCGAAAAGCTGCGCATTGAGAGAACAACTATTCCAAAACAAGCCGCAGCCGGGGCCACTTCTCAAGCCACCGCTTGCAGGCAACCCGCTCCTGCATAATGCCGATGTCCCGGTTGAATCCCGGGCTGCGGCGGATGATCAGCCCTACGAGATCGGCGGTCCCATGCGGCGCGATCAGCCGCAGTGTGCCGCCTTGCAATGTCACCGCGACGCAGGCGGCGGTTTCGACCCAGTGCGCGAGTGCGTCCGCCGCTGACGTGTAAGGCGCATCGCCTGTGACCCCGTGCATGCGCGCCTGGTTCTTCGTGGACCAGTTCACATGGCAGACCGCGCTCAATAGGCGGTCATGGTCCTTCTCGGTGCTCTCGCGCAGATCCGTTGGGTCGAAATAGATCAGATCGATATCCGCCGTCTGCACTTCGGCGTTGGCAAACCCATGCAGATGGTCCCACACCTTGTTCCGGACGAAGCCCGCGCCGATCATCCAATCCGGCAGGTTCAAGCCTGCCGCCGCGTGCAGCACGCGCATCATCCAGGGATCGGCCCGGATCAAATCGAGGATATCGCTATCGTTCATGCAATACCTTCCGTTCAAAAAGATAAGTAAGCAGACTTTTATGCCGGAATTGGGCCGAGCCTTGTCTTTTTCAGCGCAAAGACGTTAGGACGGGGCGACGCGGACAACACGCCGCTCTACACCAAGGAACAGATCGAACGCTTCCTGAAGCTGCACCGCGAGATGCTGTTTTGCGTGCAAGCCTTCTGGGCCTACGCGAAGTGAGCCTGTGCGCCGCCGTTTCGCACTACAGGTTCGCGACGCCCGTAAAGAAGAACCGCCCCAAGCCGATGGTGAAAATCAGATCGCCGTACAGCGCGTGCTCCAGCGATACCGCGAGAAACGAGCGCGTGCGCGTGAACCGGTAGGCGAAGATCAGCCCGCCGGCGAAGCTGAGCGCGACGGCCTCCCAGTGGAAATGCCGGCCATGCGAGGCGAACAGGATGGCGTGCATGCCCGCGAAGAGCGCGGCGTTGACCACGATGGCGAGCCAGCTGGCCCCGTTGAAGGCGGGCGCGTAGCGGCGGAAGAACAGCACGCGGTAGGCAAGCTCCTGCGCCGTGACCGAAATCAGCGGGTAGAAGATCATCACCACCAGCCAAAGCCGCGTATTGCTGCGTGGGAAGGCCAGGAACGGCTGCGGGTAACGCTCATAGGCGAATAGCGTGAGCGCGCCGCCGCAAACCGCGAACAAAGCCAGGATGGAAAGCACGGTGCGCCAGCCAGGCAGCCGTAGCAAGTCCGCGCGCAAAGCCCTGCCGCCTTGCGCAAGGAGCAGCGAGATAACGCCTCCGAGGACGAAAGGCAGGATAACGAACAGCGAAATGTGCCGCTCGTAGACAAGCTTCGCAAGCAGCACTGGCCCGCCCGCGAAGAGCAGGAGCATCTCGGCAACGATCCATGCCCTCCACGCGATTGCCCGCACCCAAGCCTCCAACCTCAAGCCGCCGCCCGGCAGCTATCCAATTGAAAGATGGTGTGCGGATGACGCGAGCCGTATGCCCGCCGTTTCCGTCACTGCGAGGGGCTTGAGCCACGAAGAAGTTCAGAAATAACAGGCGCGGAACAAATTTCTGGATCGCCGCGGCTGCTAAGGCGGCGTCGCGATGACCCGAGCAGTGCCGGCCGGTCTCCACTTTTGGCGGCCGGCTTCAAGCGGCTTGCGCAAACGCGGGCCGCTTCTGCCAGCTCACGCCGCGCACCTGGCGGATGACCAGGAACCAGAAAAAGAACGCGGTTGTCGCGATATGGGACGCCAGCGGAAACCATGCGGGCAGGTGCGCGGTGACATCGTAGAGCACGCCGGAGCGCGGATCGAAGCCCGTCAGCGCCGGGATGCGATACCAGTAGTAGGTGCTCACTGCCGCCGCCGCGAACGCCCGCTGTACGATGCGGCTTGCGCCGGGGATGCCGGCCGCCAGCCAGCGGATGGCCTTGAACGCCGCGAACGAGACCAGCGCACCGCCGAACGGCCAGAGATACGCCGCCGCGATCTCCCGCCAGCCGATGGCCCCCAGATAGTCGGGCACCTGATACCAGCCCCACACGAAGCCGAAGAAGCTTCCGGCCATGAACTCCCCCACCGTAATTTGCAGCGGCAAGGCGTGCGGCGCCACGCTGAGCGGCGTCATCGACGGCGTGGAATCGGGGCAGGGTGTGGTGCATTGCGCGCACAAGGCGCAGCGCGCATTCTGGAAGCTGAAGGCCGGCGCGCTGCCGTAGAGCTTCTCCACGGGATGGATCGGGCAGAGCGACGTGCACCAGCCGCTGCGCCATTCGAACAGGAAGCCCATCGACATGGCAATCGCTGCCGCCGATAGCAGCATGATGGCGGTCGCCGGCCCGTTGATGTTGAGGCAGATGTGGCGGAGCGGCACGATGGCGAACAGCGCGGCGACGCTCACAAGCCCCAGCCATGCCGCCAAACGTTCCGGCATCTTCCAGCGCCTCGAAAGGCCCAGGCGGCGCGGCAGCAGGTTGAACGTGGCCATGGGGCAGATGTTGCGCCACAGGCCGGGCACGAGCGTCACCAGCGCCGGGGCGGCGGGGATGAAGATGTTCCACATGATGGCGATCCCAGCCGCGGGCCGGAAGGCGAGGAGCCAGACCAGCGCCGCGCCAACCGCCAGCAGCACAAATTGCGCCGCGTTCCAGAAGGCGCGGGCGCGCGGCGAAAGATTCCGGCCGTTGCCGCCGGCACTCGCCGAAGGACGCGCCGCCGCGCGCCCGCAATTATCCGGTGCTTCGTTTGGACGATGGAGAATAGCCATTTGCGAACCCTCGTAGCCCGCGCCTGCCCAGGACTGGGACACTTGACGGGATCTTCCTGGGCCGGCGCTCTGGCGGACTGCTCCGCGCTGAAAACAATCATTCGCACGGCCCAACGGCCCCGGTCTGGAACAAAGGTTCCAGACCGGCAGTGGTGTTCGCGCAATCCTGCCTGACGGCCTGCGATCGGCATCGCCTGCCCGCCGCAGCGAAAGGAGCCATGCGTCATGACCCGCCCCATGAGCCGTGCCAGCCGCACACGCCGCGCCGCCGCCGGCCTTATGCTGACCGTCCTGGCCATTTTCGGGATCGGCACGCCTTGGACCTGGGCCGGGGCCGTGCCGCTGATGGCTGGCTTGATCGGCTGGTGCCCATTCGAGGCGCTGCGAGATGTCCTCGCCAGAAGGCAGAATGCCGCGCGCACGGAAGTCTGACCTGCGCTTGGCGGCGCGGCAGCCGCCCTGAACTGTGGCGCGAACGCCGCAGGCGGCAAAAACTTGCGGGAGTTCCGTTGCGGCCAATTCGCAGTTCGCTCCAGGCCAAGACAGGCAGTCAGGGAACAGCTACGTTCTCTGCACAAGCTTGCTTTGAAAGCGAACGCCCTCCAATGCGTTTCCTGACTTTTGCTGAGTAAGCCCAGGACACCGTTAGCCCCGGTTACTGGAAGCGGCGCCTCCGGGCGCCGTTTTTGTTTTCGAGAGTCACCCTGCGGGACATTGTGGCGCGGATGCCGCGCTTGGCAAAAATGGCCGCGAGTTCGCTTACGGCCTAATCCCATTTCGTTCCTGGCCAAGACGCACTGCCCTGGAAAGCCTATGGGTGATCCAGTGGGGCTTGATCTGCGCTGCGGACGAGTTAGGGCTTGGCGCTTGAGCGTTGTGCGGCGCAGCCCGTTGAAGAGGGGTTCGGAGATGAAAATACTTTCCGGCATTCTGTGCCTAACGCTTGCGAGCGCGGCGGCCATCGCTTCCGCGAATGCGGCCGACATGTATCGGGCGCCTGAAGCGGGCGGCTACAAGGATGGCCCCGCTTACGCGGGAGTGAATTGGGGCGGACTTTATGTGGGCGTGAACGGCGGCTACGGCTGGAGCGCTTACAACGATCAGCTCGCCTTCGCCGTTTATGGATACCGCGGCCTTTCCTCTGAAGGCGCCTTTGGCGGCGGTCAGGCCGGTTATAATTGGCAGGTTGCTCCGCACCTGGTTCTGGGTGCGGAAGCCGACATTCAGGGCGCCGGCCTTGACGGCTCCGGCTCTGTTCCAGGTGGCGGGACTTATAAGTCCCAGGTTGACATGTTCGGGACCGTCCGGGGACGCATCGGCGTCGCAGTGGACCGGGCGCTGGTCTACTTCACTGGCGGCCTCGCTTACGGAAACGTCGAAAACGTCGCGACGCCTTGCATCGGCTGCTACACTTACAGCAAGACCGGCATCGCCACCGGCTACGTTTTGGGCGGCGGCGTGGAATACAAAGTCAACCCGTCTTGGTCCATCAAGGGCGAATATCAGTACATCGATCTTGGCAAGAACGATCCCACCGATCCCAACGGCAGGGCCTACAGCTCCTTTGGCTCTTTCGGCGCCGTGGTGAGGGAAGATGCATACCACACCGCTCGCGTTGGTCTGAACTACCACATTCGTCCCGGCTACGAGCCTCTGAAGTAGGCATGACGGCATAGGGATTTACAAGCGGCGCCTCCGGGCGCCGTTTTTGTTTTGTGGCCGCATCGCAAACGGGGTGTGGCGCTGATGCCGCAGGCGGCAAAATGCGGCGCGAGTTCACCTGGCACCCAATCGATTTCGGTCCAGGCCAAGACAGGCGGCGCCTAGCAGCCTAACCATGACCCAGTGGTGTTTGAGCTGCGCGGCAGCCTGAGCCAGGGCCTGGCACCGGGGCCGTTGTGCGGCGCAACCAGTAGAGGGAACTAGAAGATGAAAAAACTTTCCGGCATTCTGGGCCTGACGCTTGCGAGCGTGGTGGCCTTCGCTTCCGCAAACGCGGCCGACATGAACCGCGGCTACAAGGATGGGCCGGCCTATTATGGCGTTAATTGGAGTGGCCTGTATCTCGGTGTTAACGGCGGCTATGGCTGGGGTGCCAAGAGCGGCCAGCTCGCCGACGCTATTTTCAGCTATGGCGGGCTTTCCCCGGAAGGCGGCTTTGGCGGCGGCCAAATCGGTTACAATTTCCAGGCAGGCCACAGCATCGTTCTCGGCGTCGAAGCTGACATCCAAGGCGGGGACATGGGTGCTACCGGTTCCTTCGCAGATATCGGCGGAACTGCACACACCAAGTCGCAGGTCGATATGTTCGGCACAATCCGCGCCCGTGCAGGTATCACGGCTGACCGCGCACTGATTTACGCCACCGGTGGCTTCGCCTATGGGAACGTGGACAACCAAGTTGCCTTCAATCCCGGTGTAACCTACAGCAAGAGCGGCATTGCCACCGGCTACACTGTGGGCGGCGGCCTGGAATACAAGCTTAACCCCACTTGGTCTGTTAAGGGCGAGTATCAGTACATCAATCTCGGCAAGAACGATCCGGTTGCCCCAGGCGGAACGGCATTTAGCTCCTGGGCTGGCGATGTTGTCAATGATGACGCATTCCACACCGTACGCCTCGGCCTGAACTATCATGTTGGCAGCGGCTACGAGCCGCTGAAGTAGCCACCGGCTGCAGAGTTTCGAAAGCGGCGCCTCCAGGCGCCGCTTTTGTTCTATTGGCTGCCCGGCAACAGGGTGTGGCGCGAATACCGCAACCAGCCAAAAGCAGCGCGAGTTCGCCTGGAGCCAAATCCATTTCGCCCCAGGCCAAGACACCCCGCGGCTCCAGGGCTATCCATGCTTTGGTGGGGGCCAAGCTGCGCGGCAACCTAAGCTGGGCCTGGTGCCGGGGCCGTTGTCCGGGGCAACCGATAAAGCAGGGGCGTGAGAGATGAACAAGTTTTCCGGAATTTTGGGCCTGACGCTTACAAGCGTTGTGGCGATCGCTTCCGCTAACGCGGCAGACATGTACCGCGCGCCTGCGGGCGGCTACAAGGACACCCCTGCTTACGTGGGGGTGGACTGGAGCGGCGCATATCTCGGCGGGCACGTTGGCGGCCTCTGGGCCAGCGATAAGGTGACCGACCTGGAAGGTTACGGCTTCTTCCCGTCGCTCACGAACAAAGCAAGTGGCGTTTTTGGCGGCGGCCAGCTCGGCTATAATTGGCAGCGCGGCAATATCGTGTTCGGTGTGGAAGCCGATCTCGGTATCATGGGTATAAACCATACCGTCACCGAAAGAATTCCCGCCAGCATCAAGGACAACTATTACGCGGACGTGACGGGCCGCCTGGGCTACGCTTTCGGTTCCGCCCTGGTTTACGCCAAAGGCGGTGTTGCGTATTTCAACGGCGAAGCAAAGGTGGTCAATCCTAGCCGCACCTTCACAGCGGCCAGAGACTTCACCGGCTGGACGGTTGGCGGCGGTCTCGAATATGCGCTGAGCCCCGCCTGGAGCGTGAAGGGCGAATATCAGCATTTCGATTTCGGTACGGCGAATTCGGCCATATACGGCTGCTGCAAGGGCGGCAATATGTACAACTTCCACTACGCGCACGACCTGACCGCAGACGCCGTAAGCGCGGGTGTGAACTACCACATTTCTCCCGGCTACGAGCCCCTGAAATAGCCAGGCCCCCCAGTCTGGTTACGCGGCGGCGCCTCCGGGCGCCGTTTGCCTGCCGCCCCTTTAGCCCGATTTAGCACTTTATCGCCGCCGCCACGGTTTAACAAACCGTATACTTCGCGTAAGCACGCATCATGGTAAGTGCCGGCGTGGTTAACCCGCGCGCGCTCTATTCTTTTCCGCCGTCTTTTGGCGAAATTTCTCCGCTTTTGGCCGTTTTTCTCGATTCCAGAATCCGGTTAAATATACTTGCAGATCGCGAATTAACCATAAGCGCACAGCCAGCGGCTGCACGCGCATATGCATTTCCCTCGCAGAATCAATGCGCTACACCAGCCACCCGCGCTTAACGCTTCCTCAAAGCGCATCTGCTAAACTGATTCAACATCGAAAGGCGCCGCAAAATCGCAAAAAGTGCAGGCAGACAGGGTTAGCAGGTGCTTAAGCCATGGCGGCGCGGAGCTTGGCGGCATGCTGCTCCAGGAGTGCTGCATCGGCCATGATACCGGCCGGGCGCAGGGCTACGTCTTCGAAGCGCGGGATGACGTGGACGTGCAGATGAAACACGACTTGGCCGCCCGCCGGCTCGGAGAATTGCGAGATGGTCATGCCATCGGCGTTGAACGCCTTTTGCGCGGCGATGGCGACGCGCTGTACGGTCTTGACGAGCGGCACGAGCAGGCCCGGCTCGGCGTCCAGGATATTGCGCGCCGGCGCCTTCGGGATGACAAGCGCGTGGCCATCGGAGCGGGGCATGATATCCATGAAAACGAAGGTGTCCGCGTCCTCCCACACAAAGTTGCAGGGGATTTCCTTGCGCAGGATTTTCGCGAAGATGTTGTTCGGATCGTATGCTGGCGTATCCATGGGCGTCTCCACCGGCTTCAAGCTTGGCCCCTTTTGGCCCCACTCCGGCGCGCCGGTCAAGCGGGGCAGCTGCGGGGGCAGTGGAGAAAGCCGGTTTTCTCCGGCTGAGCAGCCCCAGGCTATCCGCCGCAAAAATTGCACGCCGCTGGTGCAAACTGCCGAAGTCCCGCTAACATGTGACAAGACCGGTTCATGGAGAGGTGCCTGTGCTCTCGTCTGACGAAATCAAACGCTACAAGCGCCACCTGCTGCTGAAAGAGATCGGCGGGCAGGGGCAGCAGAAGCTGAAGGCGGCCCGCGTTCTCGTGGTGGGCGCGGGCGGACTCGGATCGCCGCTCCTTATGTATCTGGCCGCGGCAGGCGTGGGCACCATCGGCATTATCGACGACGACCATGTGTCCATCGACAATTTGCAGCGCCAGGTGGCCTACACCACGGCCAGCGCCGGCGAGCTGAAGGCCGAGCGCGCGGCGGCCTTTTGCCAGTCCCTCAACCCGCATGTGACGGCCGAGGCCATGCCCTTCCGCCTCACGGCGAAGAACGCGCTCGAAATCGTCTCGCGCTACGGCATCGTCGCCGACGGCTCCGACAATTTCGCCACCCGCTATCTCGTCAACGACGCCTGCTACTTCGCCAAGAAGCCCATGGTTTTCGCGGCGCTGGGCCAGTTCGACGGCTATCTCTCCACCTTCCGCGCCTTTGAGACGGACAAGGAGGGGCAGCCGCTGCCGAGCTACCGCTGCCTTTTCCCAGAGCCGCCACCGCCAGGCACGGTGGCAAGCTGCGAGGAGGCCGGAGTGCTGGGGCCGGTGGCGGGCGTGCTGGGCACGCTCCAGGCCGTGGAGGTGATCAAGGAGATCCTCGGCATCGGCGAGGGGCTGGCAGGCAAGCTCTTGATGTACGAGGCGCTTTCCGCGCGTTTTCAAACCATCGCGCTCAAATGGGACCCGGACAATCCGCTCAACGGCCGCGATCCCACCATCCGCGATCTGTCCATCCACCAGCATCCGAAACCCGGCGAGGGGTGTGTGCCGCCGGACGGGTGATTACTGCTCCGCTTTAGCCTTGACACAAAATAAGAAAATCGCGCACAAAAGTTTCAAGCTAACCAGCCAAGGTGTAAACTGCGGCTCCGCCAAAACGAGAAAAACTCCTTTTGTTTTTTGTCAGATATGAGAGGCGTCCGGCGATATGATCTACGATAAGCTTATCGCTCAATCCAGGAATCCAATTTTCTACACGCAGATGAGCGTCCCCGATGATTTGAGCGGCCGCTATAACATGATAGTCATTCATCTACTTATTTTATTTACCGCCACAAAAGAGCTTGACGAAGGCAATGCCCAAGCGCTTAGGCAGCACGTATTTGAAAGCTTCATTAGAGAGATGGAAGCCATGGTGCGCGACTTCGGCGTCGAAGGAGCGCGCGCTCAGGACGAGGTCAGGCATATCGTAAGCCTCTGCTCAAAGCAAATAATGGCCTATGATAATGCCATCGCCAGCAGAGACATGAAGGCCCTGTCTGCGGAGATACTTACAGTCTTTCAGCAAGTGCAGGAAAATACGCAGGTCAATGCAGATGCTCTGGCCGGATACATTCTGAACTCCGTAGCCCGCGTCCAAGGCCAGCCGCCGGCCGCGATCCTGAACGGACACATAGAATTCCCGGTATAAAAGAGAGGCGGCAAGACCGTTGGCCAGAGTTCTCTAAAAAATAGAGTCCATTTGTAAGCGTTCCCGGCAATCTTCTGCGGTGCTGGGCAATCAGTAGTATATATCCCCTCATTGCGCCTTGGTTTTGCCCAAATGCCGGGTGTCATGCCCAGGCATGTCCACGAAAGCTCATCCTTTTAAAAATTGCTGGAGGCGATCCATGAAAAGGCCCTTGCTCTGCGCTGTCCTCGCCGGCGTGCTTCTTGGCGGAGCGGCGGAAAGCGGCACCGCATGCACCAATACGGGCAGTTTCGACCGTTGGCTCTCCCAATTCAAAGCCGAAGCGCGCAAAGAGGGCATCTCCCCGGGCGCGATCGCCGCGCTGGACGGCGTGACGCTCGATCCGACCGTGATCGGCGCCGACCGCAAGCAAAGCGTATTCAGCCAGAGCTTCCTCCAATTCTCCGACCGCATGGCCAACAAGAACCGGATCGCGGCCGGCCGTGGCAAAATCGCGAAAAACAAGGCGATTTTCCAGAAGATCGATGAGAAATGGGGCGTGCCGGCAGCGGTGATCACGGCCTATTGGGCGCTCGAAACCGACTTTGGCGCCAACAACGGCAATCAATCCACGCTGCGCTCGCTGGCAACGCTCGCCTACGATTGCCGCCGTCCTGAGAAGTTCCGCGGCGAGTTGATGGACGCGCTGCGCATCCTGGAGCGCGGCGACATGCCGCCCGAGGAAATGAAGGGGCCGTGGGCCGGCGAGATGGGGCAGACGCAGTTTGTGGCCTCGATCTATTTGAAATACGGCGTGGATTTCGATGGCGACGGCCGGGTCGATCTCATCCGCAGCGTGCCGGACGTGCTCGCCTCCTCGGCGAACTACCTGAGCAGCCTCGGCTGGCGGCGCGGCGAGCCGTGGCTCAAGGAAGTACGCATTCCCGAGCACATGGACTGGGCCGAGGCCGACCTCAATATCGAGAAGCCGTTGAGCGAATGGGAGCGCAAGGGCGTGCACATCGCGGACGGCAGCAAGGTAGCTGGAAGCCTGCCCGCGGTGCTTCTCCTGCCGATGGGCAAGAACGGCCCGGCGTTCCTCGCCTTCCAGAACTTCAAGGTGTTCCTGGAGTGGAACCAGTCGCTCGTCTATTCCACGACGGTGGCCTATCTCGCCACGCGCATCGACGGCGCGCCTGCGGTTCAGCGCGGCCACGCGGTGGGCTTCGGCTATGAGCCGACCAAGGAGTTGCAGACGCTTCTGCGCGGGCGCGGCTTCTACGACGGCGAGGTGGATGGCAAGCTTGGCCTTGGCACGCGCGCCAGCGTGCGCAAAGCGCAGCAGAAATACGGTCTGCCCGCCGATTCCTATCCAAGCCCCGAGCTGATCGACCGCCTGCGTTCGCGGTAACGCGGAATTTCAGGCGGGTCCGCCCTCATACCGCCCTTCTCCCCGAGGAGAGAAGGGACGACTCCTCAACGGCTGCGGCCTGACTCCCTCTCCCCTAGGGGAGAGGGTTGGGGCGAGGGGGGGCTATTTATTCCCAACCTCAATCCAAATCCGCGACCGTGGCGGGGCCGCCGCCGTGGACGCGCTGCGCGAGCGCCGCCTCGATGAACGGCGTGATGCTGCCGTCGAGCACCTCTGGCGGGTTGGTACTGACCACGCCGGTGCGCAAGTCCTTCACCATCTGATAGGGCTGGAGCACGTAGGAGCGGATTTGATGGCCCCAGCCAATGTCGGTCTTGGACGCCGCCGCCGCGTGCGCCGCATCCTCGCGCTTTTTCAGCTCCATCTCGTAAAGCCGCGCCTTTAGCATCGCCCAGGCCGTCGCCCGGTTCTTGTGCTGCGAGCGCTCGTTCTGGCATTGCACCACGATGTTGGTCGGAATGTGGGTGATGCGCACCGCGCTATCGGTGGTGTTCACGTGCTGGCCGCCGGCGCCGCTGGCGCGGTAGGTATCGATCCGGCAATCGCCTTCGTTCACCGCGATGTCGATGGCGTCGTCCACCACCGGATAGACCCAGACCGAGGCAAAGCTCGTGTGCCGGCGTGCATCGGAGTCGTAGGGCGAGATGCGCACCAGCCGGTGCACGCCGGACTCGGTCTTGAGCCAGCCATAGGCGTTTTGGCCTTTGATCTGGATGGTCGCCGACTTGAGGCCCGCCTCCTCGCCCGCGTTGCTTTCGATCAGCTCGACCTTGTAGCGCTGCTCTTCGGCCCAGCGCATGTACATGCGCAAGAGCATCTCGGCCCAATCCTGGCTTTCCGTGCCGCCTGCGCCTGCGTGAACCTCAAGGAATGTGTCGTTGCCGTCTGCCTCGCCCGAAAGTAGCGCCTCGACCTCGCGGCGCTGCGCCTCGACCTTAAGCGCAGCCAGCGAGGCTTCGGCGTCGGCCACCACCTCCTCGTCGTGCTCCTCCTCGCCAAGCTCGATGAGCCCGGTGGCGTCGTTCAGCCGCGAATCCAGCAGGGAATAGGCAGCAAGCGCGGTGTCGAGATGCTGGCGTTCCCGCAAAAGCTTCTGCGCGCGCTGGGGATTCTCCCAAAGGGCCGGGTCCTCGACGGCCACGTTCAATTCCTGGAGCCGGACCTGCGCCTTATCCCAGTCAAAGATACCTCCGCAGGAGCGACAGGGATTGCTTGATTTCATCGACGATGGCGAGCATTTCTGGGCGCATTTCTAAAGATCCATTTGCGGTAATGGCCGGAGCGGACGCATCCTACCCCCGCCTATCGAAGAACTTCGTAAAGACGAGGCCGCGCGGGGCTAGTACAGCCGGTGGCAAGTTCGCCCCCCAATTTGCCGCACGCTCTCAAGCGAACTTGCCTCCGAAAAGCTGTACTAGAGTCAATAAGTTGCTAGTACACCCTATCTGCGGGAAATCCTGCTGACGCCCGCGGCAAACGGGTTAGGATTTTCCGCAGGGTGTACTAGTACAAGCCTCCCGCACTTGGCTGGCGGTTGCTGCCGCCGTAAGGAGGCGGATAACCGTTTCCGGGCGGCGTGTCGCTATTGCCAGCGCTTGGCGGATAGGGCTGCGCGGAACCCCCGCTCTGCGCGCCCCAGCTACCGCCGCCGCTAGATCCAGAGGGCGTGCTGCTCCCCCAAGTGCTCGCTCCTCCATTCGAATCTTCGCTTCCCTCGGCAAGGGGATAGGTTCCCTCAGCAGGCTCGGTGCCCGGCTTGAAGTACTCCTCAATGGCGTCGGGGTCGTTCCGTTCCGTCCGAAGGCCAGTCTTCCTGTTCACCATCACCATACGGATGTCCGGCGGCATGCGGAACGGAATGGCGGGCTTGTCCTTCAAAGCGCGCTTGAAGAAGTCCGCGAAGATCGGCGCGGCCACTCCGCCGCCGGTTTCGCCATGCCCCATCGGCTGCGGGTTGTCGTAGCCGATAAACACGCCCATGGTGATGTCCGGTGAAAAGCCGATGAACCAGGCGTCCTTTTCGTCATTGGTCGTGCCGGTCTTGCCGCCCAGCGGTTTGCCCACGGTCTTGTGGACTATGGCGCCGGTTCCGCGAAGTGCGACACCTTCAAGCATCGACGTGACCTGGTAGGCCGTCATCGGGTCGATGAGCTGCTGGCGGTCGTCGGGAAGCTGCGGCACTTCCTGCCCGCGCCAGGCATCCGCCTCGCAATTGTTGCAGGTGCGGCCGTCATGCCGCCAGACGGTCCGGCCGTACCGGTCCTGGATGCGGTCTATGAAAGACCATTTGATCTTCTTGCCGCCGTTCACGAACATGCTGTAGGCGGCCGTCAATCGCATAAGCGTTGTCTCGCCGGCGCCGAGCGCCATCGACAGCAGCGGCGGAAGGTCGTCGTAGACGCCGAAGCGGCGGGCGTATTCGCTCACGATGGGCATGCCCACATCTTGCGCGAGCCGGATGGTCATCAGGTTCCGCGATTTTTCGATGCCGATGCGCAAGGGTTGCGGCCCGTGCACCTGTTTGTCGTAGTTAGCCGGCCGCCACAATCCCTGTCCGTTGCCCTGGTCGATGGCGATGACGGCGTCGTTCACGATTGTTGACGGCGTATAGCCGTTGTCGAGCGCCGCAGCATAGACGATCGGCTTGAACGCGGAGCCGGGCTGCCGCCGCGCCTGCACCGCCCGGTCGAACTGGCTTTCCGCGAAGCTGAAGCCGCCGACCAGCGCCAGGACGCGGCCGTTATGCGGGTCCATAACTACCACGGCGCCACCGACTTGCGGAACCTGCATCAATTGCCACGGCGGCGGAACGAGCTTCGGCTCGCCTTTGGGCGGCTTGCCGCCATGCGGGGTCTCCCTCACGGGCGGATCGAGCTCAGTTGGCGGTGAAACGTAGACAACGTCACCGGCGGACAGAACGTCGTTCACGCCAAGCGTGTTCTTAGACCTCGCCTTGAACTTCGGAGTGCTGAAAGCCCACTTGACGCCCTCGATTGGCAGCTCGGTTGTCTTGCGGCCCGCGTCGACCACGCCATTCGGCAGCCGCGCCGGCTCCAAGCCGATAACGGCTTTGTCCTTGCCTGCATGCAGTACAACCCCGAGCTGCCATGGATCGACATCCGACAGGGCCGGTATCTCCACAAGCTTTTTGCCCCAGTCGCCGTCGCTAACGTCGATATGCGCAAGCGGCCCGCGCCAGCCGCCATGCTTCCGGTCGAAATTCACAAGCCCCGCGCGAAGCGCCTCGCGCGCCATAAGCTGCAACTCCGGATTGAGAGTCGAGCGCACCGAATAGCCGCCGGTCAGAAGGCTTGAGTTGGTGGGGTCGTTCTCTTCCTGGCCGTAGATGTCGACCAGCGAACGCCGCACCTCCTCGGCGAAGTATTCCGCGGCAAACGTGGACGGCCCGATCTGCCGGGTGGTCATCTCCAGCGGCATTTTCTTGGCATTTTCCGCATCGGCAACCGTGATGAATTTAAGCTTCGCCATGTTGTCGATAGTGTCGTTGCGGCGTCTCAGCGCGTCTTGGAAGTGCTTGGAGCCGGGCCGGGCCGAGGTTAGCTGGAACTTCGAAGGCTCCTTCGGCAGTGCCGCGAGATAGGCTGCCTCGTGGATATCCAGCTCGTGCAGTTCCTTGCCGAAATAGCGCAAGCCGGCAGCCGCCACGCCGTAAGCGCCCGCGCCGAGATAGATTTGATTGAGATAGAGGTCGAGAATCTGCTCCTTCGTGAACGCGCGGTCTATGCGGATGGCCAGGATAGCTTCCTTCAGCTTGCGCTTGTAGGTTTGCTCGCTCGAAAGCAGGAAATTCTTGGCCACCTGCTGGGTGATCGTGGACGCGCCTTCCTTCTTGTGCTTGATGAGATTGTTGTAGGCCGCGCGCGCGATGCCCTGAAGGTCGATGCCGTTATGCTCGTAGAAGTGCTGATCCTCAGCGGCCAGGAAGGCGTTGATGACCATCTTCGGCATAACCTGGACGGGCACATAGATGCGGCGCTCTTTCGCGAATTCCGCGATAAGCCTGCCGTCGCCCGCGTGTACGCGCGTAATGACGGGCGGCTTATAGTTCGACAGCTTTTCGTAGTCCGGCAACTCCTTCGAGACATCCCAGAGGACATACGCCACGCCGCCGGCGGCAGCGAGGAATACAAAAACGCCTGCGGTGAACGCGAATCCCAAGAAACTCAACAACCAGTTTCTGCGCCGCTTTTTCTTGGCGGGTGGCTTCACGGATAAATTGATTCGCATCAGTTCCTAGCCTGTTCATGCGGTAGGCGCCGCGGGGCCGGGCCGGGCCGCGGATATTTATGCCAGCATCACGACCATAGCCGCATAGCCAAATTGTGACAGCACATTATGTTCGTCGCCGGCGGCAAATCACAAGTTGGAACCAGCAGCAACCGTACGTTAACGTAACTTTCGCGGCAGCGCACCTAAAGCGTGTACAGATCCCGTTGCCATTCCGCACCACCATCAACCCCTATCAATCGCGGCGCCCCCCCCTCACAACGGTATCCGTGCAATCCGCTCCGACATAAACTCGGACACAGCGGCGGCGAGCGCCGTGGCGGTCTTTGCGCGCCACTCCGGCGAGGTCAAAAGCTTTTCGTCCTCGATATTGCTTAGATAACCAAGCTCGATGAGCACCGCAGGCACGCCCGCCGCCTTCAGCACGCGCAAATTGGCGCTGCGCTGGGGCCGGTAATTGAACTTCATCTTATCTTTCATGTGTTCGATTAGATAGTTGGCAAGCGCGAGCGACCTGTTCTTCTTGCCGCGGCTTTCAAGATCGCCCAAAATGTTGCTGATCTCGGCCTGCACGGTGGCCGGCAGCCGCTGCTCGCTGCCAACGCCGGCTTTCAGGTCGGCCTTGTTCTCGTTCTGGGCGATCAGCTTCGCCTGCTCGTCGGATGCCGTTTCCGACAAGGTGTAGATCGTGCCGCCGCGCACCTCCTGAACGTTCTTCTTGCCCAGCAGCTTGACGTCGAGCGAGTTGGCATGGATGGAAATGAGCAGGTCGGCCGTGGACTCCAAGGCTATACGCGCCCGTTCGTCGAGTTCCACGAAATCGTCGGTCGTTCTCGTCACGATAATGCGGAATTTCCCGGATTCCTCCAGTTTCTCCTTGAGCACCTGGCAGAAGTCGAGCGTGACTTCCTTCTCAGGCGCATTGGTCGAATAGCCGTGCGCGCCTGCGTCAACCCCGCCATGACCTGGATCGACGACGATCACGGGCCTCCTGTCTCCGGAATCCTTTTTTTGCTGAACGGCGGCCTGCGCTCCAGGCAATGATGGCGGTGGCGCATTGGCTCTAGCGAGGAACGCTGTGTGCGTCGACTTTGTAAGCTCGATCACCAGCCTGGCCGGCAGCCCGTTTTCCGGCGGCAGCATCCCGGATTTCTCAACAAGCGCGGGCTCCGCCAGATCGATTACGATTCGCGACTTCCCAGCCGCGAGCCGTCCCGACCGGGACGATAGCACGAGACCGCGGCCACCCGCCGGAACTTGGATATCGGCGTCGGGAAGATCGACGACGATCCGGTAGGGATCGCTGATGGAGAAAATGCGGTATTCCGTATTTTTCGAGAGGAAAGCCACATATCTCGTATGCTCGCCGTCGCCGCCGATCTCTGCCTTGACCGTGACGTGGCCGGCAAGCGCTGCGGATGCTCCAGCCGCCAGAAGGGTAAGGAGTATCGCCCCCCGGAATGCCAGCTTCCTGGCTTGGCCTCTCACGCTTCCCATACGCCGTCTCTCCACAACCGCCTGCCGCTTTGCGCTTATATCACTGTGCAGAACCGCGTCCAGAGCGCTCGCCAAACAAGCTCCTTTTAACATTTCGCAATCGCCCGCTTAGGTCTTGCTTGCGAGCAAGGCGAACACAACGTATTAGTGATATGTCAACCCTCCCTGGGTTAAAGATGGTTCTAAGCTGAGCCATTGGATAGTCCGGGATCAGTGGGTGAAAATTTGACAATCGCAAGGCACCCCCGATTCGGATCGGTGTGAAGTGGCGGTTGCCGGAAAACGCAACCAGGATGCTGAGTCCTGTACGGAAATAACAAAGGGTAACGCCGCCTCACCGGCCAAAGCGGCCGGCGGGCAGACGGCGATCCAGAAAAAAACGAATGTCAACCTCGCGCACCAACCCTCGTTCGAAGAGTGCAAAATGCAGCCCGGCAACCGTGCCGGGGAACGGGAAGGCTTTTTCCAGCGTGATGCTGGAAGCACGCGGCGCGTGCGCGATCAACAAAAGCGGCCCCCGGCAAAGCGGCCCGTTCGATCATGGGATCATGATTGCGAGGCCGGGTTTTGCCTATGGCGGCCCAGAAAGAATTCGCAATGGGAAACAAAATGTTAATCGACGCCACCCACCCGGAGGAGACCAGGGTGGTGGTAACGCGCGGCAACCGGGTTGAGGAGTTCGACTACGAATTGGCAACGCGCAAACAGCTCCGCGGAAATATCTATCTCGCTAAAATCGCTCGCATCGAGCCCTCTTTGCAGGCCGCGTTCGTGAACTATGGCGGAAACCGCCATGGCTTCCTGGCCTTCGCTGAAATCCACCCGGACTATTATCAGATCCCGGTGGCCGTCCGCGAAGCAATGATGAAGGAAGATGCCCTCGACCGTCAAGACCACGCGTCCAACGGCGATAGCGGGCATTTGGCTGAAGCAGCGCATTCCGAGGTGGATCACGCGCCGGACGGCGTTTCGGAGGAGCCGCACGGGGAGCTAGCGGATGACGCCGCTGCGTGCCCGGAGGGCGGGGTGCAAGCCCAGGCGGCAGAGGAGACGGACGGAGAGCTTTCGGCAGAGGCTGGGGCGGAAAGCGCGCCGGAAGCGGCCACGGACGGAGAGGCGGAAGCGGAGAAGCCGGCTGAACCCGTCAAGGCATCCGGCAGAAAGTCGCGCGAAGCTCCGATGCCGCTCGAAGCTGCCTTGCCGGCCGTCATTTACGAGGAATTCACCGCCGCCGTCGCCCGTGCGGAAGAAGCCCGCGACGAAATTCCGGCCCATCCCGACGATGTTGAGACTGCTGAAGAGCGGGAGGCCGCGCAAGCAGCTTCTGAACATGACGATGCCGAAGCATCTGCCGCCCCAGAAGGGGAGCCGGCCGAAGCTGCTGCCGCCTCGCAGGAAACCTCCGGCGAGGAAGGTGAGCACGATCGCGGCGACGAGCATGAGCACTGGGAGCACCACAAGCGGGCGCACAGCGAAGGCGGCGGCGTGATTTCCGTGCCTGAGGCGCCAACCCCGGCTCCCGTCGAGGTCATCGGCTCCGAGGACGCGCTGGAAGAACTGCCCCAGCGGCACAAGCGGCGCTGGCGCCACTACAAGATCCAGGAGGTCATCAAGCGCAACCAGATCGTGCTGATCCAGGTTGTGAAGGAGGAGCGCGGCACCAAGGGCGCGGCGCTGACCAGCTATCTCTCGCTCGCCGGCCGCTACACCGTGCTGATGCCGAATACGCCGAGCGGCGGCGGCATTTCGCGCAAGATCACCGTTCCCGCCGACCGCAAGCGCCTCAAGGAGATCGCGCAGGAACTCGAAGTACCGGAGGGCATGGGGCTCATCATCCGCACGGCCGGCGCCTCGCGCACCAAGGCCGAGATCAAGCGCGACTTCGAATATCTTCTGCGCCTGTGGGAGAACGTGCGCGACCTGACGCTCAAATCAACCGCGCCCTGCCTTGTCTACGAGGAAGGCAACCTCATCAAGCGCTCGATCCGCGACCTCTATAATAAGGATATCGACGAAATCCTGGTCGCTGGCGACGACGCGCACCGCGAGGCCAAAGACTTCATGCGCATGCTCATGCCGAGCCATGCCAAGAACGTCATCCAGTACAAGGACCCGGAGCCGCTCTTTACCAAGTACGAGGTCGAGCGGCAGTTGAACCAAATGTTCAGCCCCGTGGTGACGCTGAAATCGGGCGGTTACATCGTCCTCAACCAGACCGAGGCGCTGGTCGCCATCGACGTGAACTCGGGCCGTGCCACGCGCGAATATTCCATCGAGGACACCGCGCTGAAGACCAACCTCGAAGCCTCCGACGAGGTGGCCCGGCAAGTCCGCCTGCGGGACCTGGCCGGCCTGATCGTGATCGACTACATCGACATGGACGAACGGCGCAACAACCGCGCCGTGGAGCGCCGGCTGAAGGAAGCGCTGCGCCACGACCGCGCGCGCATCCAGGTCGGGCATATCAGCCATTTCGGGCTCATGGAGATGTCGCGCCAGCGCCTGCGCCAGGGCGTCGTCGAGGTCTCAACCATGCCGTGCCCGATCTGCCAGGGCGTGGGGCATATCCGCTCCACAGAGTTGGTTGCCCTCATGATCCTGCGCTCGATCGAGGACCACCTGCGCACCCAAGGCGTGGCGGACCTTACGGTGAGCACGTCGACCGAGGCATCGCTCTACATCCTCAATCACAAGCGTGCCTATCTTCGTGACATCGAGATGCGCTATGGCGTGTCCATCGTCATCCAGATGGACGAGGATGCCCATGGTGGCACCTTCACGCTAACGCGCGGCTCATCCGCCAACGCGCCGGCTGTCGCCGAATCGCGCGCGATCCAGATGGAGCCCTCGCAAGCCGCCGCCGGCGAGGACGAGGAAGAAGCGGTGACGGAAGACGAGGATAAGCGCTCGTCGCGCCGCAAGCGCCGCCGCCGCCGTGGCGGACGCGGCGAGGCTTCGCAGGAGTTCCAGAATGGCGACGCAATGCTGGAGGCCGTGGAGGCAGCCGGCTGATGAGGGCGACGCGGACGAAGAAGCGGAGGCGGGAGGGGAAGAGTATGAAGCCCCTGCCGAGGTAGGTGCCGCCGAAAGCGCGGATTCCGAAGAGGCCGGGCCGAGGAGTGGCGGCGGCAATGGCGATCAGGACCTCCGCCGCAACCGCCGCCGGGGCCGGCGCGGAGGCAGGCGCCATCGCGATGAGATAGGCGGCGCGGAGTTCGGGCGGCCCCAGGGCGAGGCGATACCGGGCCTTGGCGAGCAGCCCGTACTGGATTTCGAACTCAACTTCCCAAAGAACGCGGAGATGGGACCCGTGAGCCGTGTGCCGGCTGCACCGGAACAGCCGGGCGCACCCGAGCCGGCGGCTGAAGCTCCGGTGGAGGCAGCACCTCAGCTCGAACCGCAGGAAGTACCGGCAAGTCCGCCGGCAATGGCCTTAACCGAATCGGCTCCCGAGCCTGCCTTCGAGCCGAGCCCGGAGCCGGAAGCGCCCGCAGCCGCCGTGCCGGTTCAGGCGCCGAAGCCCAAGCCGGTAAGGACCGGCCCGCGCCGCAAGGGCTGGTGGCAGCAGCGCGCCGGATAAAGGTCCGCGCCAGCACACTTAAGAATTGGAAGCTGGGGCCTGCGCCCCGGCTTTTTTTGTCTTCTGGGCTGCTGCGTGCCTGCGTCTTCGCTGATTTTTGGTGCCAACGTTGCAGGTGGCCGGCCGTCTCAGCGGTGACCGAAAATCGCGGTGCCGACGCGCACCATGGTGGCGCCGGCGCGGATGGCGGTTTCGAAATCGGCGCTCATGCCCATGCTCAACTCCGTCAGCCCAAGCCGGTTACGCAGCGCGGCCAAGGCTTCGAAATGCGGCACTGGGTCCTCGTCGAAGGGCGGAATGCACATCAGCCCGCCGATGGTGAGGCCGAATTCGCGCCGGCATTGCTCCAGGAATTTTTCGGCGTCAGCGGGGGCGACGCCCGCCTTCTGCGGCTCTAGGCCTATGTTTACCTGGATGAGCAGCCTCGGTGCGCGGTTTTGCCGCTTCATCTCCGCCGCCAGCGCCGCCGCGAGCTTGGGCCTGTCCACCGTCTCGATGCAATCGAACAGGCCCACCGCCTCGCGCAGCTTGTTCGTCTGCAAGGGGCCGATCAGGTGCAGCTCGATGGCAGGAAACTGCTCGCGTAAGCCCGGCCATTTGTGCATCGCCTCCTGCACACGGTTCTCGCCGAAAGAGACGTGGCCCTGGCGTAGCACCGGCAGAACGTCCTCCGCCTCGAAGGTTTTCGTCACCGCCACCAGCTTCACCGCCGCCGGCTCGCGCCCGCTTGCCTCCGCCGCACGCCAGACGCGCTCCTTGATGGCGAGGTAACGCTCTTCAACTGCAAGCGAATCGAACGGTTGATTGCCAGCGTTCATGTTGCTGCCTTCTCTTGACCCGGCCCTAGTTTCAACTTCATATCGGGCAAACTTTTTGCAGCGCTTGCCGCGCAGGACACTGGACATGGCTCAAGAACGCTACAACGCCCCCGAGCGCGAGAAACACTGGCAGAAAATCTGGGAAGAGCAAAAGACATTTCTCACCAGCAAGGGCGGGCCGAAATATTACGTGCTTGAGATGTTCCCCTACCCGTCGGGGCGCATCCATGTGGGCCACGTCCGCAACTACGTGATGGGCGACGCGGTCGCGCGCTACAAGCGGGCCAAGGGCTTCAGCGTGCTGCACCCGTTCGGCTGGGATGCGTTCGGCCTGCCCGCCGAGAACGCGGCCATGAAGGAAGGCGTCAGCCCGCGCGACTGGACCTACGAAAATATCGAGGTGATGCGCGCGCAACTGAAGCGCATCGGCCTGTCGCTCGACTGGACGCGCGAGTTCGCCACCTGCGATCCCGAATATTACCACCAGCAACAGAAGCTGTTCCTGGCCTTCCACAAGGCAGGCCTCGCTTACCGTAAGAAGAGCAAGGTGAACTGGGACCCGGTGGACCGGACTGTGCTCGCCAACGAGCAGGTCATCGACGGCCGCGGCTGGCGTTCCGGCGCCCTCGTCGAGCAGAAAGAGCTGTCGCAGTGGTTCTTCAAGATCACGCACTACGGCGAGGAGCTACTGGCGGGGCTGGACACGCTCGACAAGTGGCCGGAGAAGGTCCGCGTCATGCAGCGCAACTGGATCGGCAAGAGCCAGGGCATGCTGATGCGCTTCCGGCTGTCGGGCGAGAACGCGCGCTCAAGCAGCCCGAAGGGCGGTAGCGCCAATAAGCTGCCCAAGGGCTTCCCCGAGGTTGAGGTGTTCACCACGCGGCCCGACACGATCTTCGGCGCAAGCTTCATCGGCATCTCGCCGGAGCATCCGCTGGCGCAGGCGCTGGCCAAGAACGATCCGGAGCTGAAGGCTTTCATCGAGGAATGCCGCAAGATCGGCACGGCGCAGGAGGAGATCGACCGCGCCGAGAAGAAGGGCTACGACACCGGCATCGTGGCGGCCCATCCCTTCCGCTCGACCACGAAGCTGCCTGTTTATGTGGCCAACTTCATCCTCATGGATTACGGCACCGGCGCGATCTTCGGCTGCCCCGCGCACGACCAGCGCGACCTGGATTTCGCGCGCAAGTACCGGCTGAAGGTGAAGGCCGTCGTCATCCCCGAGGGAGAGGACCCGGCCGCGTTCAAGGTTGGCAACGAAGCCTATCTCGGGCCAGGACGGCTGGCGAATTCCTCGTTCCTGAACGGCATGTCCGTCGAGGACGCGAAAGAGGAAGTGGCGCAGCGGCTCGGCAAGCGCAACATGGGCGAGAAGAAGACTACCTTCCGCCTGCGCGATTGGGGCGTCTCGCGGCAGCGCTATTGGGGCTGCCCGATCCCGATGATCCATTGCGCGAAATGCGGCGTCGTGCCGGTGCCTGAAGAGGACCTGCCTGTGCAGCTGCCAGCCGATGTCACCTTCGACAAGCCCGGCAACCCGCTCGACCGGCACCCAACCTGGAAGCACGTCGAGTGCCCCGCCTGCGGCGGCAAAGCCACGCGCGAGACCGACACCTGCGACACCTTCGTGGACAGTTCGTGGTACTTCGCGCGCTTCTGCTCGCCGCACGCGAAAGAGCCGCTCGACCGCCATCAGGTCGACCATTGGCTGCCCGTGGACCAGTATATCGGCGGCGTCGAGCACGCGATCCTGCACCTGCTCTATGCGCGCTTCTTCACCCGCGCCATGAAGGACTGCGGCTATCTGAACGTCGCCGAACCGTTCGCCGCGTTGTTCACGCAAGGCATGGTGCTGCACGAAACCTACTATCAAGGCCCGGACGACAAAAGGGACTGGATCAACCCGGCCGATATCGTTGTCGAGACGGTGGACGGCGTTCGCAAGGCTTACAAGGCGGACTCAGCGCGGGCTCCGGTGACTATCGGCTCCGTCGAGAAGATGTCGAAGTCGAAGAAGAACACCGTCGACCCCGACGTCTTCACTGGGCATTACGGCGCGGACACCGCGCGCTGGTTTATGCTGTCGGACAGCCCGCCCGAGCGCGACGTGCTCTGGACCGATGAAGGTGCGCAGGGGTCATGGCGCTTCGTGCAGCGCGCCTGGCGGCTCATCAGCGAGAGCCTGGAACTGCTGCCAAAGCCAAAGGCGAAAGCGCCTGCTGAATACGCTCCGGCCGCGCAAGCGCTGCGCCGCGCCGCGCATAAGGGCCTGCATGCCGTGGCCGAGGAAATCGAGGGTCTGCGCTTCAACCGGGCGATTGCAGCCGTCTACGAGTTCGCCAATGCATTGAGCGCGGCGCTGCAAAACAAGGCCGCGCGGGCTGAGCCTTCCTTCGGTTTCGCGCTTAAGGAGGCCCTGAGCTTCTTCGTACACGCGATCAACCCGATCATGCCGCATCTGGCGGAGGAGGGCTGGTCGCTGTTAGGTTACAACACCCTGCTTGCAAATGAGAGCTGGCCTGACGCAGATCGAAGCTTACTCATTGACGATACCGTGACCATTGCCGTACAGGTAAATGGGAAGAGGCGCGACGAGATCGTGGTCCTGCGGAATGCCTGTCGGGCAGACGTGGAGGCTGCGGCGCTGCGCTTGGAAAGCGTTACCCGTGCGGTAGACGGGCGGACGATTAAAAAGGTAATCGTGGTTCCCGAAAGGATCGTCAATGTCGTGGCGTGAACTCTCGAAACACAACCGGTATATCCGGGGAGCAGCGGCGGCGGCACTGCTTGGCCTCGTCAGCTTGGGTGCGGGCGGGTGTGGCTTTCAGCCGCTTTATGGGCCAACCGCCTCGGGCGCGGACTTGGGCGACACTATGAAGACCGTGGATATCGCAACCATCCCCGGCCGCACTGGTCAGCGCCTGCGAAACGAGCTGATCTTCGGTACCACCGGCGGCGGAGCCGCCGCGGCACCGATTTACAGGCTGGACATCGCGCTCCGCGAGACCACCCGCAATGCGCTGGTCACGCAACAGGGGCTTTCAACCAGCCAGATCCTTGAGCTGGACGCGGAATACCGCCTCGTTCGCATCTCGGACAACGAGGTTGTCTTCAAAGCCTGGAGCAATTCGCAGGCCGCCTATAACATGGTTGGCTCGACGGGTCTCGCTGGCTCGACCTACGGCGACACGCGTGCCGGCTTGGATGCTGGGAACCGCGCCGCACGCTCGCTCGCCGATACGATCAAGACGCGCCTCGCCGCCTTCCTGTCCAGCGCTGCTTAAGCGGCAGGTTGCGCGTGGCATCCTGGGTAGGCCACACAGAGACACGCTTTTCAGCGAGTATGAGCTGTGGCTGGGAAATGAGCTAAATTCATAGGGCATCTCCCGTCACCCTGCCCCTTTCCCAATGGGAGAGGGGACGCCTTTTCAACGGCTGCGAGCCAGATCCCTCTCCCACGGGGAGAGGGTGGGGGTGAAGGGTAATACCCGTTACCCTGTACATCGACCCAGGATACCGGATAGCGCTCAACCGGAGCAGGTAGAGACCGAATGGTTGCGCCGAGTGCGGCTTCCGCCGCGAAATTCCTGTCCGCTCCGCCGGGCGCTGTGCGCGGCTTCCTCTTCTTTGGTTCGGACAGCCTGCAAATCGCGGCCAGGGCCGAGGAGCTGGCGCGCACGCTCTCCAGCAAACTCGGACCGGACGCCGAAATCATCCGCCTTCACGATGCCGATCTTGCCGCCGCTCCCGAACGCATCACGGTGGAGCTTTCAACCGGCTCGCTGTTCGGCGGCACCAAGATCGTCTGGCTGACCTCCTGCCCGCTGAAGGCGCAGGCACCGCTTGCCGCCATCGCGGAGACCCCGCTCGAAGGGGGCTATCTCGTGGTGCAGGCGCCGGACATGAAGAAGGGCCACAAGCTGCTCGGCGCTTTCGAAGCGGCATCCCATCTCGCGGCAATCGCCTCCTATGGCGAGGACGAGCAAAGCCTCGGCGCCGCCATCCGCCAGCGTGCGCAGGCCCAAGGTTACGAGATCGCCGCCGATGCCGCCGCGCTGGTTGCGGTCCGCTGCGATTTCTCTGCCCTGCTTGCGAAAAGCGAAACCGAAAAGCTCATCACCTATGCCGGACAGGAACGGCGAATCGCGCTCGAAGACGTGGAGGCGTGCCTAGCCGACCAGCAAACCGCCGGGCTTTCGGAGATCGTGGATTCCGCGCTGAACGGCGAGGGGCGGAAAGCGCTGCTCGCCTACGAGCGCTTCATGGCCGCCGAGCAGAATGTCACGCCGGTGCTGGTTGTGCTTGGCCAAACGCTGCTGAGGCTGCATGCCGTGCGCACCGCCCACGATGCCGGAACCCCGCTTGCCCAGGCGATCAAGGAACTGCGCCCCCCGGTGTTCTTCAAGCAGCAGAACGTGCTGGCGGCACAGGCCCGGCGCTGGACTGCCGCTGCGCTGCCCTCGTATATCGGCAGGCTCAACACAGTGCTCAAGGAAACGCGGCTGCGCCAAGCCCTCGGCCAGGACATCGCGGCGGATTTCCTCATCGCCATCGCCAAAGAGGCGCGGAGGCAATGACGGAGGCGGATGAGATTTTCCTGAAGGTGCAGGAAATTCTTTATGGAAGCCATGGAATCCGCTTCGAAAAGGTGACGTGGACCACCGATTTGAGCAAGGACATTGCGGGAGACGATGCGGACCTCCTCTTTATGGAAATCGGCAAGTCGTTCAATGTCGACTGGAGTGGCCTCAATCTGGCGGTTCATTTTGGCAGCGAAACACTCGGTTTGCCGCTGCCATGGGCTTTGGACTGGCAACTGTACCAGCATCAGCCTTTCAGGGTTTGCGACCTGGTGAACGCCATCCAGGCCGGCAAATGGCCGGGAACGCCCTTGGTTAGAAAGAGCCTGGCGGCGCGGCTATTCCTGTACGCACTAAGCACATTGCAGTGGCTCTTTCTTGTATCTATTCTTTTATTGACTGTTTTGAGCCTCCTGCTTCGCCGATAATCGTCTCTTTCTCAATGCGCTTGTGCGGGCTTCGATGGCGGCGGTATTCTCCCGCTCTTGGCGCCCGCCGCCTCCCGCAAGCACCGGGCCGTCTTCCCATTTACCCCCAGGAAGCCGCGTCTTGCCGCCCGAATGCCGCCGCTTTGGGTTGCATTGTTATGTTGCCGGAGCCGTAATGCTTGTTCACATAAGGGCAGCCGTCGTTCGTCCATTCGAGCACAACGGTCTTGCCCCGGAAATCGCTGAGCTTTACCGTCTTGCCATCCGTGTCTACAGCGGCGAAATCGGGCGCGGGCTTGCCCGCTTCGGGGACGGCAACGGCTATGCTCCCTTGTTCACTGCGGGGTTAAGAAGAGCCGCCTGCGTCTTGATCTCATCGAGCACAAGGCTTTCCGTCAATATCTGAGGCAACAGGCGAGGGCTCGCGCCATGCCCAGGGTAGAACAGATAGAGGGGAACGCCCGCTCGGCCGAAATGCTCCAGCAGCGAGGTAATCTCAGGATTGGCCTTGGTCCAGTCGCCCTTGAGATAGGTGATCTTGCCCGCCTGGAAGGCCCGCGCCACCTCGCCCGACCTCAGCGCCATGCGCTCGTTCACCTTGCAAGTGATGCACCACGCCGCAGTGAGGTTCACGAACACGGGCCGCCCCTGCGCCTTCAACTCGTCGAGACGCGCTTGCGAGAACGGCTCCTCCTTCAGCACGGAGGCTTCCGCGCCCGAGGCGGTATTCTCCGTTTGCGCTGTCATGGCCAGCATGAGGCCGAGTGCAACGGCAGCCGCGCCCAGTGCCGGCGCCAGGAGCTTGACCAGCAAGGAAGCGTTCGCAGTCTTGCCCGCGAGCCAGGCAGCGAAGCCAACGCCGACGGTGCCCAAAGCGGCAGCCATCACGCCATCGCTGCCCGTCTGGATGCTCAGCACCCAGACCAGCCAGGCGGCGGTTGCATAAAGCGGAAAGGCCAGCACCTGCTTCAGCGTCTCCATCCAGGCACCCGGCTTGGGCAGGATTTTTTGCATGGCGGGGCTGAAGCTTAGCGCCACCACTGGTGCGGCGAAGCCAAGGCCCAAGGCCAGCATCACCGCCACCAGGACCACGATGGGCTGCGTCATGGCAAAGCCGATGGCCGCCCCCATGAAGGGCGCGGTGCAGGGCGTCGCCGCGATCGCAGCCAGCACGCCGGTGAAGAAATAGCCGGTATTTCCGGGCTTCCGCGACAGGCTATCGCCCGCCGACATCAGCCCGCCGCCAAAGCTGACAACGCCCGAAAGGCTAAGCCCCATCAGGAAGAACAAGAGCGCCAGCGTCAGCACAAAGGCCGGCGATTGGAATTGGAAGCCCCAGCCCAGCGCCACCGAACCTTGCCGCAAGATCGCGATGATCGCGGCCAGCACCGCAAAGCTCACCAGCACGCCTCCAAGATAGGCGATGCCTTGCTGTCTGTGTCCGCCGTCCGCCGCCTTCGCAAAGCCCAGTGCCTTGAGCGCCAGCACCGGAAACACGCAGGGCATCAGGTTCAGGATGAGGCCGCCGAGGAAGGCGAAAAACACTGCGATACCGGCACTGCCCGAAACGGCGCCCGAAGCCGCGGCACGGCCGCCCGAATTCACTTGCCCCGCACCATCCGTATGATCGAAAAGGCCACCGGCACTTGGCGAATCAGGCCCGCGTGCCGCCGAAACCGTGTAGCCCGTGCGCGCGCCTTCGCCGCTGCCCTTGGTGAGAACGAGCACGCCTTCGAGCTTGGCGGGCGTCTCTTTCGTATCGCCCTGCTGCAAGTCGAGGATCAGCTCGCCGCCCGCGATTTTCTTCGGCTGAGCGGCGGGATTGGACACCGAGCCCCAGGTAAGCGGGTAGAAGCGCACCTCGGTCACGCCATCGAACAGGCCCGGCTCCGCCGTCACCGTAAGCCGCAGCGCACCCTTGGCCGCGTTGACCGCATAGCCCGGCGTACCCGGCAGCGGCTTCGCAAGCGCGGCCCTGGCTTTCGCGATTTCCCCAGCGGAATCGGAAGGCGCGGCCTCGCCGGCAACCGGCAGCGTCAGCTCAACATGCCCATCCTCGGGCACGCAAATGTCCTTGCAGACGAGATAGGAGACCTTCGCCGCGAGCGTTATGCTACCCGTAGCACTGGCCGGCACCTCGATCTCCGTCAGCAGCAGCACCTCGTCGTCAAAGCCATATTCGACGAGCGGGCCGACCGGGATCACATGCGGCAGCGGCCAAAGGATCGGCCCAGCCTTGGCGCCATCCGGCAAGGTCCATTCGATGGAGGTTGGCTCGCCCAAATCCCCCGGATTGGTCCAATAGGTGTGCCAGCCGGGCTCCATGCGTTCGCGCACTGCGACGGTGAGCGTCTTGCCCGGCACAGCGGCGGACGTTGCGGCGATCAAATCGACCGCGACATGACGGTGACGCGGCTGGCTCGCGGCCATACCATCTCCAAAGCAGAGGACGCCCAGCATCGCCCCCAAGGCGGACCTAATCAGCCATTTTACCATCAAGGCTCAGCTCTCCCATCCTATCGCACACGGCCTGCCCGCTCAGATAGGCTTGCCCGCGGCACATTATCAAGTGCCCTATAAGAAGCCCTTACGCGCGATTTGCGCCAAAAGCGTTAAATCATATAGGCTTTCGCTATTCCTTTCGCGGATAGGAGGCCCCTTGCGTCGTAGCCCAGCCACAGGGGGCAGGCTTTTTTCGGCGCACGCGAACAACTGCCATATATTCGCCCCGAATAGCACCAAAACGCTCAAGCACGAGGCTCGGGCAAGCAAAATTTTGTATCCAGTCCTTACGATCCCACTTGTAGTGCGATCCGCTGGAAGCATTTTGTCTTGTACCGAGGAGCCTCATTCGCGGTGCAACGGCACAGTTTTCAGGAGTAGGGGATGGACCGTCGCACATGGCTAAAGCTTGCAGCAACCACCGCTGCCGCAGCCGCCTTTCCTATTCCGGTATTCTCTCAAGGGAATCCGCCGCCTGCGCCATTTTCAGAGGACTGGCTCGACGGCTTTGCCCGGGAACTCGGGGACAAGCCCTATAAGCCGTTCGAAAAGCGCGTCGATCCGGCGCTGGCGAACCTGCCTTTCGATCAATACAACAGCGCCATCCTCTTTAAGGAAGATCGAGGGATTTGGCGCCCGGACGGGGTGCCGTTCTGGATTGAGCCGCGCCACACCGCCGGCGCGTATTATTCATATCCCGTCAATCTGTTCTCGGTGGAGGGGGCGCAGGCCTTCAAAATCCCTTACTCCGCCGATGACTTCGAGTTCAAAGCGCCCGCCAGCCGGCCGCAAACGCAGGCGCAATCCGATTTTCCGGCTTCCGGGCCTTCGGTCAGCTCGAAAGGCCCAATGTTTTCAAAGAATTCCTGAGCTTCCTCGGCGGCACGAACTTCCACGCCATTGGCTCGGGGCAGGTCCCCGGCGTTTCGGCCCGCGCCTTCGCCATCAATACCGGCCACGCCAGGCGGCGAAGATTTCCCGCTATTTCGCAGCTTCTGGCTCCAGAAGCCCAAGCCGGCCGGCAATTCGCTCACGATTTACAGCTTGTTCGACAGCGTGAATGCCGCGGGCTGGCTCAAGTTCGTTGTAACGCCTGGCTGGAATACGGTCATCGACACGGAGGCCGCCATCTATCCAAGGCGCCGCATCCCCTATGCCGGCATCGCACCCATCGCCAGCCGCTTCTTTTTCGGGCCGGGAACTCCACCCAAACGGCGCGATTACCGGCCGCGCGCGCACGATTCCGAGGCGCTGTATATCGTCAACGGAGCGGGCGAACAGATTTGGCGGCCTCTGCTAAATCCCGAAAGGCTGCAATTCTCGATCTTCGCCGACAAGAAGCCGAAGGGTTTCGGCCTGGTTCAGAAGGAGCGCTATTTCGCGAGCTATCAGGACGCCGACGAGCAGTTCGAGAAGAAGCCAACCTTGTGGATCGAGCCGCTCGACGGGAATATCTGGAATGAAGGCTCGATCGATTTGATCGAATTGCCCGCCCCCGATGAAAAAAACGAAAACATCGTTTGCTTCTGGCGGCCCAAGGATGGCCTCGGCCCAGGCATCGGCCACCGCTTCCGCTATCGCATGCACTGGTGCTGGAGTCCGCCGATGGAAACCAAGCAGGCGGTGGTAACGCAAACGCGCGTGGGCGAGGCGAAATCGGGCGAAAACGCCTTTATCGTCGACTTTTACACTGGCGACGGCTGCCCAGCCTGCGGCGGCGCGCCTCTTGCGCCGGTTGTAACTGCCTCCGCCGGCGAGATTCGAAACATCAGGCTTGCGCCCTTGCAAGCCCTGGGCGGAACACAGCGCCTGAAGTTCGATTTCGTCCCATCGGGCAGCGACCCGATCGACCTGCGCGCGCAGCTTACGGCGAACGGCAAGCCAGTTTCCGACACATGGATCTTCCGATGGGCGCGCTGATCCGGAGCGGCGGAAAGAGGCATCTCGAAAAGGGCATAATCTCGCCGCGGCCCGAGCCCGGCGACGTCCCACCTCTGGCCAAAGCCCTGATCTATCCCATCTTCTGAGTGCACTCGAATCGAGGCGAAGTTGAAGATCATAGACCGGCGTACTGTCTTAAAATTTGGTGCAGGCTTTTCCGCCGCCGCTTTGCTGGCGCGGCAGGCGCTTCTCGCGGGCAGCGCGGCAGCCTCCGAAACCGCCACCTTGAGCAAGCTGCCGCTGGCCGCAAGCATGCCGTTCGCGGATAACACGGTGATCGAACTGGCGCGCCAGCTTGCGAAATCGCCTTACCGGCCGCCTGAAGATACGGTCCCGCAAAGCTACAAGGATCTCGATTACGACAGTTATCGCGCCATCCGGTTCAAGAAGAACCTGGCGCTTTGGGACGGCGACAACCTTGGCTACTCGGCCGAACTGTTCACCGCAGGCTATATCTATCGGACCCCCGTCAAGATCTTTGTGGTGGAGGGCGGCCAGGCGGCGGAGATCGGCTACGATCCAGACATTTTTACCTATGGCCCCGAGGTCAGCCGCCTGCCGGATGGTTCGCGCCCCGGCTTCTCGGGACTGCGCATCCATACGCCCATCGACAAAGCCAGCATCATGGACGAATTCGCGGTATTCCAGGGCGCAAGCTACTTCCGCGCCAAAGCGGCCGGGCAGGGCTACGGCATGTCGGCGCGCGGGCTTGCGATTAACACCGCCCGGCCTCCCGCCGACGAATTCCCGATTTTCCGGAGCTTCTGGCTTGTCCGGCCCGAGCCGGGCTCGCGGACAGTAACGGTCTTCGCGCTGCTCGATAGCATGAGCGTTTCCGGAGCTTACGAATTCGTCATCTCTGCCGGCTCTACTACAATCATGGATATCGAGTGCACGCTGTTTCCGCGCGCCGCGATGCCCTATGCGGGGATCGCGCCGCTGACGAGTATGTTCTACTTCGCGCCGGGCAACAGCTACCGCGCGGATGAAGCGCGGCTGCGCGTCTACAACTCGGACGAACTCGCCATCCTGAATGGGAAGGGCGAACATCTGTGGCGCCCCCTCATCAATCCCCCACGGGTTCAGTATTCCGCATTTGCCGATAGCGATGTGCAGGGCTTCGGCCTCGTGCAGCGCGAGCGCCGGGCAGACCGTTACCAGGATATCGACGCCCGTTACGAAGCACGGCCCAGCGTCTGGGTGGAGCCAAAAGAAGGCTTTGGCGAAGGATCGGTGGAGCTTGTGGAGTTGCCGACGAAAACCGAATACTTCGATAACATCGTGGCGTTTTGGCACCCGCGGGAACCGCTCCAGCCGGGGACCGATTATACTTACCGCTACCGCTTAAACTGGTGTGAGGAACCTCCGGTGGCGCCGGATCTCGCGATGGTAACGCAGACCCTTGTTGGGGCTTCAACCCGCCTGGAGGGAGCCCGGCTCTTCTACGTCGATTTTGCCGGCACCGAGGGACTCAATCTCTGTGATGAAGCGCCCACATGCCCCAATAATGTCTTGGAACTCTCATCGACTGCGGGTAAGTTTCACAACATTGCAATTCGCCGGAACGAGATAGCTGGAGGGCACCGGGTCAGTTTCGACTATCAACCGGCACTAGGCGTGCTCCAGGCCGATTTGCGTTGCGTGCTCGCACCCGGCGGGAAGCAACTTTCCGAAGTTTGGCTTTACCGTTGGGCGGCGTGAGGTTAGGTCAAAATGCACGATACTTTTCACGCCATCGAAACCCCTCCAATTCCAGTATCGCGGGCCCAGTCGGTTTTCGCGCCGCAAAGCTTCGAGAAATTCGACCGTGCCACGCGCAGGCAAGCACGCCCCGATTTGCAGGCACCCTGGCGGCGCGGCATCGTTTTCGGCGGAGCCCTGGGCATTACCGCCTATCTCGTCCGCGAGCTCTTTCTCGTCTTGAACGTGGGCAGCATAGCGGGCCTTGAAGTGGCCCTCATGCTCCTGTTTACCGTCAACATTTTCTGGCTCGCGCTCTCCTTCATGACCGCGCTTGCGGGCTTCGTAGTGATCGCATTCCGCATGCGGCGCTCGCTCGTCCGCTCGAAGGACTACGATATAAACGCGCCGCTTTCCAGCAAGACCGCGATCATCATCTGTACTTATAACGAAGCGCCCCCCCGGATATTCGCGTTGGCCGTGGCCACGTTGCGCTCCGTTGCCAAGCTCGGCAAGCAGGACCACTTCGACGTCTTCATCCTGAGCGACACGACCAACCCGGACATTTGGGTGAACGAGGAGGCGGCGTTCCAGGCCGTGCGCGAGCAAGAGGAGCTAGGCTCACGCATTTTTTACCGCCGCCGGTCGTCGAACACGGGCAAGAAGGCCGGCAACGTCGCCGACTGGTGCCGCCGCTGGGGCGCCAGTTACGAATATATGCTGGTCCTCGACGCGGACAGCCTGATGACGGGCGAATCCGTTGTCAAGCTCGCCCAGATCATCGAGAACAACCCGGATTTCGGGCTTGTGCAGACCGTGCCGATTTCAATCGGCCGCAACACGCTGTTCGCGAGGCTGCAACAGTTCGCCGGCCGCCTTTACGGCCCCATGCTGGCAACGGGGCTTTCGTTCTGGCACCGGGGCAACAGCAATTTCTGGGGGCATAACGCCATCATCCGGACCCGAGCCTTCATCGAAAGCGCGGGCCTCCCCATTCTGCCCGGCAAACCGCCTTTCGGCGGGCAAATCCTGAGCCACGACTTCGTGGAGGCCGCATTGCTCAACCGCGCCGGCTGGCGGGTCTGCATGGTGCCCGACCTGGTTGGCTCCTACGAAGAAATTCCGCCAAGCCTCATCGACTTCGCGGTGCGGGACCGGCGCTGGGCACAGGGCAATCTCCAGCATTCGCGCGTGCTGTTTGCGAGCGGGCTGCATTGGGTAAGCCGTGTGCACATGGCGATGGGCATCATGGCCTACGTCTCGGCGCTGTTCTGGCTGCTGTTCCTCGTCTTCGCGCTCGCGCTGACGTTCCAGTCGATCTACACCGTCCCGAATTACTTCTCGGACAGCTTCCCGCTTTTCCCCGTCTGGCCCATGCAAGACAGCGAGCGGTCCCTCAAGCTGTTGCTGCTCACGCTCGGCATCCTGCTGCTGCCCAAGCTCTTCGCCTATTTGCTGGCCATCGGGAACGCGAAGCAGCGGCGCGGCTTTGGCGGGCCTGTCCTGCTGCTGGCGGGCGTGCTTATAGAGACGATCCTCTCGTCGCTCTTCGCGCACATCATGATGCTGCTGCAATCCTCGGCGGTCGCCGACGTATTCCGCGGGCGGGATAGCGGCTGGAACCCGCAGCGCAGGGGCGACGGCTCCCTGCCCTGGGCTGAGATCATGCATTTTCACTGGAAGCACATGGCGATTGGCCTATGCCTCGGCTTGCTCACCTTCCAGGCTTCGTTCATCCTCTTCCTCTGGATGCTTCCAGCCACTTTGGGCTTGTTTTTTTCCGGCCCGCTATCAGCTTGGTCGGCCCAAAGGCAGACGGGCGAGATTTTCCGGCGGCTGGGTCTCCTGCAAATAGCGGAAGAAAACACGCCGCCCCCGATTGCCGGCGAGACCGCCGAGGTTCAAGCGCAGCTTGAGGAAACCGTTCTTGAACAGGAAGCGATCACGCTACTGGCCGGCAGCAGCAAGCTGCGCAGACTGCACCGGCAACTCCTGCAAACGCAGCCGGTCTCGCTCGAATCCCGCATCTCTCCCAATCTGGCGGTCGGCCGCGCTAAGCTCGAAGTTTCGTCAAGTCTAAGCGAATTGCTTAATTTGCTTAAACCCGGCGAGAAAGCAGCCTTGCTTTCGGATCCTGAAAGTCTGTTGCGCCTAGAAGCCCTAATTCCTGCCGAAATTCCGCCGGAAACGCCGCGTCACTCTTCACAACAATCGTTAGAGCAGACGCCGTAGTTCCCCCTTGCATAGGAAACGCCATGTTACCCTTAAAGGCCATGCCGCTTCTCCTGACCGTCTTGACACCTTTCGGTATGACGTCAGGAGTGGCGGCCGCCGCTGAAGCGCCGGTTATCACTAGAGCGCCGCTTATCTTTGCGGAGTACGATCCAAAGAAAGACGAACACAAGAATTCGCATGGCGGCGGGCAGCAGCAGCAGCACGGTTCCCAGCCGCAGCCGTCCCGCCATCAACCTCCGCAGCCACCTCGCGCGCCACAGCCGCACGTCTCCGCGCCGCCGCCATCGCACGGTCCTAGCAACACGCAGCCTTTCGGCCAGAGCGGTGCGCACGTCCAACATAGCCAGGGCACGCCACCGGATGCGGCTAAATCGCATGGTTCAGGCGCCGCGCCGGGCGGGGCGAAGCTGCAGGGTTCAGTCACCGCTCCGGGTGCGGCCAAGCTACATGGTTCAGTTACCGCGCCAGGAGGGGCGAAGCTGCAAGGTACAGTCACCGCTCCGGGTGCGGCCAAGCTACATGGTTCAGTTACCGCGCCGGGCGGAGCGAAGCTGCAGGGTTCAGTCACCGCTCCGGGTGCGGCCAAGCTACATGGTTCGGCTACCGCGCCAGGAGGGGCGAGGCTGCAGGGGTCGGTTACCGCACCGGCGGATGCGGCCAAGCTCCATGGCCCAGGTACCGTGCCGGATACCGTCAAACTGCACGGTCCGGGTGGTGCCTCGCCAGATGCAGCCAAGCTGCATGGCGATCAGTTCAAGAACCACCAGCAGCAACAGCAGGTGAACCGGCAAAACACGATTCCGCACCACGAGCTTTCCGCCGAGGAAAAGCGCGCGAAGTTCGAGCGTGACGCCCATGCCGCCGGCCGTACACGGCTGATCGAGCAGCAGAAGCTAACGGCCACGCATGAAAAAAGCCAGGCGGCGGTCAGCGCGCGCCTGCGCATTCAGAACGAGCGCTTCGGGGTGATCGCCAGCCAGCGCCATCAGGAAGTCGACCGCCACGGGCAAACCATTATCAAGGAGCCGGGCAACCGCACGATTGTGCGGGCCGGGCGGCCATGCCTTCATCCAGCACGATGAGACGGCGCATTTCCACGCCTTCGGTGGCATCCCGCAAACCCGCCGCGGCGCCAATGGCAATTCGATTTCGACGATTGTCAGGCCCGATGGCGTCCGGCTTGAGATCGAGGTCGACAGCTACGGCCGGCCGCTGCGCCGCGTCCGCCACCTGCCCGACGGCCGGCGCTTCGTGCTGTTCGAAAACCGTGCGCTGGCGGTTGGCGCCGCCCTGGCGGTTGGTGCCCTGATTGTCAGCCTGCCGCCGGTGGAAGTGGATATGCCGCCGGAGCAATACATCGTCGATGCCGACTCCGCGAGCGAGGACGATATCTACGGCGCCCTGCAAGCTGGGCCGCTGGTGGCGCTCGACCGCGCTTACTCGCTGGAAGAGGTTCTTGCGAGCATGAGCCTGCGCGAGCGTATGCGCAGCATCAACATCGACTCCATCAACTTCGACTTCGGTTCGGCGGATGTCCCGCAGGATCAGGCCGAGATGCTCGAGTCTGTCGCCGCGGTCGTCCGGAATATGATCAATCAGAACCCGGGCGAGGTCTTCCTCGTGGAAGGGCACACCGACGCTATCGGCTCGGATATTGACAATCTGAGCTTGTCCGACCGGCGCGCCGGGGCGGTGGCCGATGTCCTCGCACAGCAATTCAACATCCCGCGCGAGAACCTTGTCACGCAAGGCTATGGCAAGCAGTTCCTGCTAGTCCCAACGTCTGAGCCGGAACGCAGGAACCGCCGTGTGGTTATCAGACGCATCACGCCGCTGATTCAGTCCGATGGGCAGTACAGCGCGACCGATGGGCCTGGAGACCAGTAAGCCCGGTAAGTAACCATCGAAAAGCGGGCTACTGGCCCGCTTTTCTTTTTGAACCGGGGGAGCAATGGAAATCCTTCACCTCCTTTGGACCATTCTCAGCTTCATCCTCGGCCTCGTCTGGCAGGTCGCGTGGTTCCTCCTGCGCGACCTCATTTCCACGGCCCTTTGGCTTCTTGTTATTGCCTGGGCCTTGCTGAGCGTCCGGTACCGGAGCTTTTCCCAAGGCGCGCTGGCGCTCGTGCGCTTTGGCCGCTACGGCCTCCAACTTCTCTGGCGCTGGCTCCGCGGCCAGCCGGGAGCGCTGCCGCCTCGGCCCAGCGAAAAACCGCAAGCTGCGGCCGTCACCCGCTACAAATATCGCAAGCCATTCGGCTCGGTCTCAATCTCCGAGGAACTCAATATGCTGCTGGTTGGCGCAATTTTCCTGCTGTTCCTCGCCTGATGCGCTCGTCCAGTGCACAGACGGCCAAGCAGAGCTTGAAAGGACATAAACATATCTTTATAAGGCTCTCTCAGCGAGGGTCTTATGGGAAGCTTTGACGACACCGTAGCGCGTTTGAAGGCGGCGGCCGAACCGACCCGCCTCCGCATCCTGCGCTTGCTTCTCAATGGCGAGTTCAACGTAAAAGACCTTACCCAACTTCTCGGGCAAAGCCAGCCGCGCGTCAGCCGCCATATCAAGCTTCTTGCGGAAGCCGGATTGATCGAACGCTATCAGGAGGGGAGCTGGGTTTTCGTCCGGGGCTCGGCGAACCCGGCCGTTCGCGAATTTGTGGGCAGCGCCTTGTCCATGATTGCGGGCGGCGACCCGCAGATCCTGCGCGACCGTGAGCGCGCGGACCAGATTCGTGCCAGGCGCGCAGCTCTGGCTCAGGCCTATTTCAACGAAAATGCCGCCGAATGGGATCGCATCCGCTCGCTGCACATCGCCGAACACGATGTCGAGCAGGCGATCCTCGCCGCGCTTGGGCCCGGCCCCTACGATCTGCTGCTCGACCTCGGCACCGGAACAGGGCGCATCCTTGAGCTTGCGAGCGGGCGGGCGCGGCAGCTCGCTGGCATCGACACCAACCGCGAGATGATGAAATGCGCGCGGGTACGCCTCGACGAGGCGGGGCTCACCAATTGCAGCGTCCGCCTCGCCGACATCTATAATTTGCCCTTCGCCGAAAGCAGCGCCGATGCCGTGCTCATCCATCAGGTGCTGCACTTCCTGGATAACCCGAGGGCGGCGCTTGCTGAGGCCGCACGCGTCTTGAAACCGGGAGGGCGCATGGTCATCGTGGATTTCGCGCCGCATAATCTTGAATTCCTGCGCGAGGAGCAGGCCCATGTCCGCTTGGGCTTCGCATCGGCCGAGATCGCGTGCTGGCTCGGCGAGTGCGGCATCGGCTCAGGCAGCTACCGCGAATTGCCGGCCGAAACCGGTAAGGAAAATGCGCTGACGGTGGCGATCTGGACCGGGGAACGGCCCGAAAACCGCGGCGAAACAATGGAGGGCGGCTTCGTGACGGAGAGCAACTTAAATCCTGGGCCGGGCGTGCCCGTCACCGCAAGCTTCGAGTTTTTCCCTCCCAAGACGGCGGCCATGGAGGCATCGCTTTGGGAAGCGATCCGCAAGCTTGAGCCGCTCCAGCCGGAGTTCGTTTCCGTAACCTATGGTGCGGGCGGCTCCACGCGTGAGCGCACGCACGCCACGGTTGCCCGCATCCTGAAAGAAACCTCGCTCAAGCCCGCCGCGCACCTGACCTGCGTGGCGGCGACGAAGGAGGAAGTAGACGCCGTCGTGCGCGCCTATTGGGATGCTGGCGTCCGCCACATCGTGGCCTTGCGCGGCGATCCGCCGGCCGGCCCCGGCACCCCTTACGTTCAGCACCCTGGCGGCTACATCAATGCGGCGGACCTTGTGGCCGGTATCAAGCGCATCGCCGATTTCGAGATTTCGGTCGCAGCCTACGCCGAAAAGCATCCGGAATCGCCTAGCACTGAAACCGATCTCGATATGCTGCAAGCCAAGGTTGATGCTGGCGCCTCGCGTGCGATCACGAATTTCTTTTTCAACAACGCCGATTACTGGCGTTATCTGGAACGGGTCCGCGCACGGGGCATTGGCATTCCTATCGTCCCTGGCCAGATGCCGATCCACAATTTCAAGCAAGTCGCAAGCTTCGCCGCGCGCTCCGGCGCCTCCGTGCCCGCCGCGCTGGCCGCGCGTTTCGAAGGCCTGGAGAGCGATCCGGAAAAAGCACTGTCCGTCGCTGCAGCTGTCGCGGCAGAGCAAGCCTTGGACCTGATGGCAGGCGGCGTTACCAAGTTCCACTTCTATACATTGAACCGCGCCAAACTTGTCTGTGAGGTCTGCCAACTGCTTGGCCTGCGCCCTGCCGCGCCCGCGCACGCTTGAGGACAACCCGAATGAACCGTGACGAACGCATCGCCGCCCTGCACAAAGCCGCCTCGGCGCGGATTCTGATCCTCGACGGCGCGATGGGCACCATGATCCAGCGCCACAAGCTCGGCGAGGCCGATTACCGGGGCGAGCGCTTCAAGGATTGGGCGCGCGACCTCAAGGGCAACAACGATCTGCTGGTCTTGACGCAGCCGGACATCATCCGCGGCATCCACGAGGCCTATCTGGAAGCCGGCGCGGATATCGTAGAGACGAACACCTTCAACGCGCAAACCATCTCGATGGCCGACTACGGCATGGAGGCCCTGGCCTACGAGATCAACGTGGCGGCGGCCAAGCTCGCGCGGGAGGCGGCGGACAAATATACGGCGCTGACGCCGGACAAGCCGCGCTTCGTCGCGGGCGCCATCGGGCCGACCAACCGCACCGCCTCGCTTTCGCCGGACGTAAATGACCCCGGCTTCCGCAATATAAGCTTCGACGAGCTTGCAGCCGCCTATAGCGAGCAGGTGCGGGGGCTGATCGAGGCTGGCGTGGACACGATCCTGATCGAAACCATCTTCGACACGCTGAACGCCAAGGCAGCCGGCTTCGCGGTCAAGGAAACCTTCGACGCGTTGGGCGTCGAGCTGCCCATTATGATCTCTGGCACGGTCACGGACCTCTCGGGCCGCAACTTGTCCGGCCAGACGCCCGAAGCCTTCTGGTACTCGCTGCGGCATCTGAAGCCGTTCTCGGCCGGCCTGAATTGCTCTTTCGGCGCAAGCCAGCTTCGCCCGCCCCTCGCGCAAGTCGCCAAGGTGGCCGATACGCGCGTTAGCGTTTACGCCAATGCCGGCCTGCCCAATGCCATGGGCGAATATGACGAGACGCCGGAGACGATGGCGGAGCACATGCGCGGCTGGGCGGCGGACGGGCTCATGAATATCGTGGGCGGCTGCTGCGGCACCACGCCCGCGCATATCAAGGCCATCGCGGAGGCGGTCGCGCCCTACCCACCGCGGCCAATCCCGGCAATCGAGCCGCGCCTGCGCCTTGCCGGCCTGGAGCCTTTCGTGCAGGGAGCTTGATCGTAACGGGGGCAAAAGTCCGGGCACGCGATCCGTAGCGTCATCTATCATTCCGCTACCCTCCTCAAAACTCACCGCTGCAATCGCATCCGGCCTGAACCGAAAGTTCTGGCCCCTCCTTTGCAGGCCGGGATTGTGGCAAGGTAAGCACTTGTTTACCTCAAGTGCGGGGTACCCGGTGCCAATTCGATGCAATTGCCGTGCTTCTCATTAGGGGGCACTTTAGCACCATGCGCCTTACTGGCCGGTTAAGGTCTGGATAATGTATTGATATTGCATGATATTGTTTGAGCTTGCGGCGCCGGTGCGGGCGGCAGAATGCACCGTAATAGGGTTAATCTGGAAACTGCAAATATATTTAAAGGGATTCTGCAACCGTGGAAATCGGCCCAAAGCGAGGAAAATTTCGCAAAAATGCACGTGAAAAGCGCATCGCAAGTCCGCGTTAACCGTGCCCAAATTAACCATGATGCGCGCGCTTACGCTCTTCGCGAATTGTTGAGACATCGTCCGGAACGCGAATGCTTCCGGTGGCGTTCGGACAAGTACACCGGAAGACTTCCGCGGCGTCATTTATGGGCAAACGCTCATGGCCTCGCCGGCGAATGGCTGGCATTCACCGTCCGGCAGGTCGAGTGCGCATTCTTCCGTTCAAGGGTCGGGAGCGGGCCTGCCGGTTTTTACGCAATCCCATGCATGCTATGTCGGCTTACGGATCTTAGTGCTGTCTTCTTCGACATGGGGAAACCAATCCTGCCCTGACCCTAACCCGTCTAAAATGGCTCCAGTTGGAATTTGCCAGCTTTTGTCTAACCAAAGCAGAAACAAATTGGCAGGCCATCAACTTGGCCGGCTGCATTGCGCTATTTCCCAGGAGGCCGGAGTATAATCGCCCGGCAGCCCTGCATGCTGCGAGATGTTATCGTTTATGTAATTCCTTCAAGTCGTGAAGCGCACGCACTTCGGACGCCTCTTCAATTAAGAGCTGTGCTTTAGCAGGGTTATCCTTGGGAAAAATCCTGAAAATTCGGTAGTAGTGTTTGGTGGCCCCTGTAACAGTTATATTGTTCTGTGTAATAGGCAGAGAGAAAAAACCGGTCCGGAATGCAACGGCGTGATTGCCCGTTGGGACTTGCGCCGCAATATAATCACCGCTTGCCATGTCGCCAATTTTCTTGTCATCTACATAAATCTCCATGGCTGGGCTTAAGCTTTGGGCCCATCTTTTGGCCAATACAAGTAAATCTGCGCGACACCGGCAGGGCGTTGCCGGAGAGTGCGTGGCAACTCCTTTTTTGCCCCAACAGTCCCGCCTTGAGTGCCATTTGGATCTGCGGAGGCGAGCGCTGACGATAAGGAAATCGAGACCAGAACTGCAATTAGCCGAATAAACACAATCGTGCCCCCTGCCATCGGTGATCTTAGCAGGCTAATAAAAAAGGCTCTGTGTTTACAATGTGTTTTGTGCGCTCATGGAAATGGCCTGCAACAAGGACGTGCGCGAGCCCGGCAGGCAATTAACGCGCACAGATAAGCTTGAAATGCAGCCCTTCAATCCAGCTATTGGGGTCCGAGTAGCAGCGGAACAGAAAGTCTCATTCAGACCTCGTCATCCGAAAGGACTGGCCCGCTGCTACTCGGACCCCGTTTCCGGTTTGAGATCTGAAACCGGTTGCCGTCTGGGCGTGCGGCCGCTGAAACCGCCAGTCCGCATTCGGCCTTTCACGCCGGTGATCGGCAAAGCTGGGCCCGACGGCGCGGGCGCATCGGCGTTTCGCTGAGCCGCGTGTCGGGAACCGTAATCGCGCATGACTGAGGTTCATGACTCTATACCTGCTTTTTCCACATCCGCCCAAAAACTGGACGCCCCATCGCCTGGGACGTATGCTTGTCTGTGTTCTTGTTTTATTCCAGCGGAGCTTGCGCGGACCTTGGCGCGTCGTATTTTGCTAGCCGGGCGCGAATCTTTTTCAACGGTTCCGTCAAAGTTGTGTAGAACTTTCATGTTCTGGTTGTGTTCCAGCCAGTCCGGCGCAATCCTTCGGGCATCTGCGGAACGCTTCAACGCAACCGGATATAGCGCCGGGATACCTGCGGAGCTGATTGAAAAGTTGGTCATATGGCAGCGCCATGCACAGCGGGGCATATGGGTGCGCCATTCCGGGACATGAAAAGCCAGTTCGCGATGGCCGCCATGCCCCCAGTAAGAGACGGTGCCGCCAGTGGCCGGGAAGTCCGGCCTCAAGCGGCCGGTTTGATTTCGGCATGCAGCGTCACGCCGAGCGCAGCCAAAACGCCCAAAAGCGTTGTGAGGCGCGGGTCGCCGTCCTCGCTCAGGGATTTGTAGAGCCCCTCGCGCGCAACCCCGGTCATGCCGCGGGCACGTGCAATCACACCAAGCGCTTGCGAAACGTAAGCCGGGTTGCCGCTGGCGAGCGCGTCGTTCAACAACTCGGCTTGCGCTTCCGCGGTATCGATATACCGCGCCGCGTCGAACGGTTCAGTTTTCACCATCAGTCCTCCAACTCGCCAGCGAGCGCTTTCGCGCGCTCGATATCCCGCTTCTGCGTTTTCTTGTCCCCTCCGCGTAGCAGGACGATCTCCGATGGCTCGCCGGGGGACGATTTTACACCGCCGGTGCACAAGGGCACCTATCTACACCGCCATTCTGGCGGCGACCTTTTAGTTGGCCAGCCCAAAAACATCCAGCCAGCGCGCTGCCGAGGCCGAGCAGAATGGCGGCGCCGCGCGCCCGGCTGATCGAGGTCAATGCAAACCGTGGCGAGGTGTACCCGCTGGCCAATTCCATGCGCGCGTCTTAAGGTTCGCCGCAAAGATCCATGAGAGCAATCCTTGTTTCCCGCCGGAGGGATCGCATGCTTTTCCGCCTGCCTATGAGAATGATCGCGGCCTATTGGCGGCTTACGCGGGGCGCCACGCTCGGCGCGCAGGGGGTTGTCACCGGAGAGGACGGCAGTGTGCTGCTCGTGCGCCATTCCTACCGGCCGGGCTGGCATTTTCCTGGCGGCGGCATCGAGTGGGGCGAAACCGCCGAAACCGCGCTTGGCCGCGAGCTGTTCGAGGAGGCGGGTGTGATCGTCAAGGGAGCGCCAGAGTTTCACGGCCTGTTCGCCAACTTTGCCTTTCTTCCAAGCGATCACATAGCGCTGTTTGTGGTGCGCGAATGGGAGCGGCCGGCAGTTCCGGCTCGAAACAACGAGATCCTCGAAAGCCGTTTTTTTCCGCGCGAGGACCTGCCCGAAGGCGTAACACCCGCGGTGCGCAGGCGCGTAAGGGAGATTTTCGAAGGCGCCCCCAAGCAGGTACATTGGTAGTTTTGCGGCAGTTTTTGGCGCTCGCCGGTTATTTTTAGATACGCTGGGCACCTTTTTTAATGGTTGCAAGAGCCGTATTCTGCGATGTACGGTTACAGATACTGGGGCAACATTGCGCACAAGTAACTAATATCGCAGTGCCGGTTCTTCGCCCTGCATTCCACCCAAATGGCATACACCCGCCAAATGTGAAACACATTCTCGACGAATTTATTCTGTACTCTGTAAAACAGTTGTTCAGCATTGCGGGTAATCATCGATGGGGCTAGAGTCCGGTACTGGCAGGGTGCTTTCTTTTGCCGATATTTATAAGCACATTCAGACGCTTCGCGAGTCAATGGCGGCATTCAGGGCGTTCAACGCCAGGAAGCGGCAGAGCCAGGAAAACGCTGCGGAATTGGATGCGGTAAACAGCAGCGCCGAAGCGGTCGAGACTGCCGCGGCACCCCTTTTGAACCTGGCGCTCGACCTCCGTTGCAGCCACTGCCGCGTCAAGCGTTTGCGCCGCGCGCCAAGTGCTGGATGCAGCATGCTGGCCCGCCATTACCTGCAATACAGGATCGTCGAGGCGTTGCAGCCTCATTCATCCTACACATCCGATGACGGCTTCCAGCCGCTCGGCCTTATCAGCACCTTGCGGTTCGATGGCGAACACGGGACTGAGGAGGCGCTTGCGGAATTCGGCGGCCAGGCAACCTCCGGTCATGTCTATCGTCGCTGAATTCATTGAAAAGGGCATTATCGTCCAAACGCCCTACGAGCCCTGTAATGGCGATGTCATGCTGGGGCTGTGCGAGAATTTGCCGCGGCGCCAGGCTGCTCACGAAGAGCGGAAAAGGCTGATTGAGGAACTCGCGGCAAAGTACGGTCACCGCGCCGGGTGGAACGAGGATGGAAGCGGCTGGCTAAGCACGTCCTGCCGGGATTGCGGCGGCGTTTGCGGGTCGGTGTGGGACTTGCTGTCCTATTTGCGCGGACTGGAACAAAGCATCACCAAGCGCCCGCGCACGCTCAATTAACGCCCGACGGGTGGCGATCTACACAAAGCGCTATTCCGCAGGCTGAGGCTCGCGCCCGGTTTCCTCTCCCACCTCGCGGTGCGTAGGCTCGCCGCCCGGCAGCCAGTTCTGGAGCTTATCCAGGTAGAGATAGATCGCTGGGGTGGTGTAGAGCGTAAGCACCTGGCTCAGCGCGAGGCCGCCAACCATGGCGTAGCCAAGAGGCTGCCGCAGTACGCAGCCTGTACAGGAGCCCAGCATCAGCGGCAGGCCGCCCAGCAGCGCCGCCATGGAAATAGCTATGAAACCGGCGCACAGCCAGCCCAGTTGACGGCCGTGAACCAAAGGGGAATGCCCCCGTGGCATCTTGGGCGCGAAAGATTGAGTTAGCGTCAGGGGTCTTGGCCCGCATTTCTCACAGGACCGCGCGGCGATTACGCAGAAACTTATTCCAGCAGAACTCTTAAGACCAAAGCCGTCACGGGGCGTACCGGCGAGGCCAGAAGGAACTTGATGGAGCAAAGATCGGGCAAAGGCGCGCGGATTGTGAGAAATGCGGGTTAGTAGCCTCGGCTAACAATATGGCGTAGAAAAGAAAAGGGGTAGGCCGGACGTGCGCCGGGAAGCGCATTAATTGTAACGGATTGCACTGTTCGTGGAGTTGAATAGATTCTGCGTTGAATAGTTGGTGAACGTCCACGAACTGCGTGTTGCCACATCCTGGATCGTCGCGAGCCTGCGCCACTTGCGATCCGGCGCCCGTGCAGCGGTATGGCATGCTGTGAGCCGCGTGCGGGATGGCGGTGCTCATGTTGGGGGGAATGACCGGCATGCTCAAGGCCCTGGCGGCTGACGCCGTCTTCATAGCCGCGCTTTTCGTTGAGGCGCTAGCCTCGCTTTCCCTGCTTCAGTCCGTGCGTGCGGTCACGCTGAGCGGGGAGTTCGAGCCTGTTCTGGCCTTCTATCGCGCCAGTCTGGCGCCCGTCCTTGCCCTTGGCACGGGCGTGGTTTGGCAGTCCGCCCCGCAATGGTTCGTGGACGCCGCAGTGCTTTCGGCGATCCTCTTCTTCCTGTTTTTCATCGCGCAGGTCAGGAAAGCGATGGCGCCATACGATCCAGCCGCTGAGCTGACCGTCGCCGAAGCCGTCGTCGATTGGCTGCTGTCCGCGGCGTTTTGCGCAGCCGGCGCGCTGGTCTTGGCACCAACGCTGCTGCCGCTCCTGACCCTGCCTGCCGCGCTTTTCATCGGAGTCGCACAACTCGCTGGCCGGCATGGCCGGTTCGAGCTGTCCCGCAGCTATTACATCAACCTGCTCTGCCTTGGCGCGTTGCTGGGCGGCATACTCACCCTGCAACGCTGACGCGGTTTGCCGCGATCTGTTTCGCTTCAGTATGTGTCAGCGCAATTGCGATCGCGCAACCCTGATCCATTCCTTGTCTTTGGGCGTGATGAGAATGCCCCGCGCGCTGGAAGCCCGCACGGCCTCGTTGAACAGCTCACGAGCCTTCGCGGGCTGCCCCTGTTTGAGAAGCAGAAGCCCCCAGCGGATGCGGGCTTCGAAGCCTGCGAAGTACCGGGAGACCGCTTCATATTCGTGCAAGGCGTCGCCGTACCTTCCCGCGGCCTCCAGGGCGCGTGCATATAGCAGATTGGTTTCCTGATGCCTGAGCCTTGGATGCGCTGCCCGCAGCTTATCGATTGCCGTTATCGCGCCGGCAGCGTTGCCGCCGCCCAGCTGCGCTTCCGCCAGGCCCGTGAGGATGGCTGGATCGTCCGCGAAGATGCCTTGGGCAGCCGCCTCGTACAGTGCAGCCGCATCGTTCCAGCGGCCTTTGCGCATGCACTCTTCGGCCAGCCCGCGCTTTGAGTTCCACGGAGTCGCAAAGTTCCGCCTGGTTCACACGCTCGCGCCACTCGCGATCTGGGTCCAGGATGGTGCCGATATTGACCTGGACCGCGCGCGCCCGCCGCGTCTGGGCAAGCTCGGGAACCAGCTCGAACAGGGCATAGGCAATAGCGCCCAAGAGTGGAACAAAAAGCAGAATGTACAACCAGTAGTAAGGGCGGCCGGTCTTCATGGCGTGAACCGCAAGACCGATCGCTATGAAGAGGTGAAGTCCCCCAATTGCCGGCATTGTATACTCCCCCAAACTTTGCAGGCAGAGAGGGATATCTAATTGGAGGAAGTAGGGCAAGTCCAAGGCTGCGCTGTGTCTGCATTTCGCGCGCTCTGTGCCACAAACCCGGCGCAAGATGATATGGGGCGGATCTCAGGATGCCGAGCCCCGGCAGCGTGGAGGACGGCCCGGTGCAGTATGAACCCGCCGCCAGACGCATTCGCCTGGCGGTTTGCTACCGTGCCGTTCTCTAATCTGCTGAAGCCTTCGTCCGCAGGCTGAACCGCTCGCAAGAGGCCATTGCAGAGAGATAGATGCCGTGCTCCTCGCAGACGCCGTCGTCCTTGCGCACCGAAGCGTAGCCGGAACCGAGCGACGACAGGCCCTTGAAGGTGGCTTCGAGATATTGCGGCGAGTTGCGGAAGTGGCGGCAATCCACGCACCGCGCCTCGCCTGTTGCCGTTTTGCCAGCCATGGTTTTGCCCTACTGGCCCAGGTTCGCCCAATAGCTGCCGAACACGATGCTCGACAGTACGAAGCCAAGCACTACATTGATCGCGACACCGGCCGAGAAGGCCATGAACGGCTTGGTGCCGGCGGCGGACAGCTCACGGAAGCGCGTGGTCAGACCGATGGAGAAGAAGCAGAAAATGAAGGTCCAGGTGCGCAGCGCCTTGACTGGGCCGACCATCTCGGGCTTCACGATCTTGTTGAAGTCCCCCATCGTGTAGCCTGCCGCTACGATCGTCACCAAGGCCGAAGCAAGAATGAAGCCGATCACGAATTTGGGGAACCGCCACCAGATTTCAGCCGCCTGCGGCTTGGCGCCGCCAGGTGTGGCCTCCCATCGTGTGGTGGCGATGATGGCCAGAACGAAGGCCCAGATGCCGATCCAGATGTCGCGGCCGACCACCTTCATCAGCGTAAATGCCTGCACCGACTGTTCGGCAGTACCCCTGATGCCTTCCACATGGCCGGCCAAATTGCCGTAGGCTTGCGCCGCGGCGAAACCGGCCGCATCCGCAAACTCGGATGTACCGATCCACGCACCCGCAACACCTGTCGGCAAGCCGAGTAATCGGGATACCAGGGGCAGAAAGAAGATCATGACGATGGCCCAGACGATGACCATGGTGATGGCGATCGGCGCGTGCTCCTTCTTTGCCCCGACCGCGCCGGCTATGGCAATCGCGCCCGAGACGCCGCAGACCGCGCCACCGGCACCCAGCGTGGCCGCCAGCCGCCGGTCGAGGTCATAGCGGCGGGCGAAGAAGAAGATGGCCAGGAAGGTGACGATGGACACCACGGAAGCCTGGAAGATGGCCACCGGCCCAGCCCAGACGATGAGGGTGAAAGGCAGCGTCGCGCCCAGCAGCACAATACCGGTCTTGATGTAGTATTCGACGCGGAACCCGGTATCCATCCAGCGCGGCAGGCCGATGAAGTTGGAAATCAGCATGCCGAGGATCAGCGCAACCAGCGGCGGCTCCAAATTGTAGGCATGGGCCTGCTCCCAGGCGCCGATCATGAAGATGACGATCGACATCACGTAGATGAAGATGAATGAGGGGATGTACTCGTCGAGTTTCATTCCCATGATGCGCACGCTGACCGAGAAGATCACCAGCCAGAGAATGAACTGGGCGGCATACTGCGCGATATGCGCAGTGAAATGATTGGTCAGCTCGCCAAATGTGGACCATTTCGCTGGTGTGATAGCGATCCACTTGATCGAGGCGCCGTTGGCGAAGAACAGGTAGGCGACGATGACGATGCCGAGGCCCAGCCAGATCGCCCACCAGTCCTCCTTCAGCCACAGCTCTTTCCAGCCTATGCTCCGGAGGGCGACCTCGTCCTCTTTGACCATGACGTTCTTGGATATGTCGTCAGACATTATTGATCCCTCCCAGGATGCCGCTATGAATGATCGCTCTTGCCTGTCCTTAAACGTTTGGAAAGGCAAAAATTCCATGCCAGGCAGCAGAAAATGGCCGTGTTAATGCGCCTCACGATTATGCAAAATTCTTTAAAGGAGGCGCTTCTTAACTATTAAGCCTCTGAAAGTAGCCGGTGTAAATGCGCTTGTTTGCGTAGTTCGGTGCCTTGCTATAACCTATTGACTAAACACGTTATTCGGCCATTCAAGCTGCTTTGCTTTACGCAGGCGGCTGGCGCTAAGCGGCGTTGATGCTCAGTGTGCGGTGGTCGAGCGCGGCGGCGATGAGCGCCTTGGTGTAATCCGTCTTCGGGCGCTCGAAGATTTCCGTGGTCGGCCCTTCCTCGACCACGATGCCGTTCCGCATTACCATCACATAGCTTGCAAGCGCCCGCATGACCTTGAGGTCGTGGCTGATGAACAGGTAGGCGAGGCCGCGCTTTTTTTGCAGGTCGCGCAGCAGATCCACGATCTGCGCCTGCACGGACACGTCGAGCGCGCTGGTCGGCTCGTCGAGCATCAGGAAATTCGGCTGCAAAATGATGGCCCTGGCGATGGCGATGCGCTGACGCTGGCCGCCAGAGAACTCGTGCGGATAGCGGTCCTGGCAATCGGGATCGAGCCCGACCTCGATCAGCGCGGCGGAGACGCGCTCGCGCCGCTCCTCACGGGTGAGGCCCGGCTGCTGGATCAGGAGGCCTTCCTCGACGATCTGCCCGATGGAAAGCCGGGGCGACAGCGAGCCGTAAGGGTCCTGGAACACGATCTGCATCTCGCGCCGGAATGGGCGCATTTCGGCGGACTTGAGCCCGTCGATGCGCTTGCCCACGTAGGCGATGGAGCCTTCGCTGGAAATGAGCCGCAAGAGCGCCAAGCCCAGCGTGGTTTTGCCGGAACCGGATTCGCCCACGATTCCAAGCGTTTGGCCGCTGCGCAGTGCGAAGGAGACGCCGTCAACCGCCTTGATGTGCGACACGGTCCGGCGCAGGAAGCCTGCCTTGACCGGGAACCAGACCTTGAGCCGCTCGGCTTCCAGGATCACAGGCGCCTTGAGGTCGAGCTGCGGCGGCTCGCCCCTGGGCTGCGCGGCTAGAAGCTTTTGCGTATAGGGGTGCTTGGGCGCGGTGAACACTTCCTCCGCCGGCCCGCGCTCCACCACCTCGCCGTCCTTCATCACGCAGGTGCGGTTCGCCATCTTGCGCACGATGCCGAGGTCGTGCGTGATGAGCAGCATCGCCATGTTGAGTTCGCGCTGGAGGTCTTTCAAGAGATCGAGAATTTGCGCCTGAATGGTCACGTCGAGCGCGGTCGTCGGCTCGTCGGCGATGAGCAGGTCGGGCTCGTTCGCGAGCGCCATGGCGATCATCACGCGCTGCCGTTGGCCGCCCGACAGCTCGTGCGGATAGGCAGTAAGCCGCTTCTCCGCGTCGCGGATGCCAACCTTTTTCAGAAGCTCCAGCGTGCGCGCCCGTGCCGCGCCGTTGGACATGCCGCGATGGATTATCAACACCTCGCTCACCTGCTTCTCCACCGTATGCAGCGGATTGAGCGAGGTCATCGGCTCCTGGAAAATCATGGAGATGCGGTTGCCGCGAACGCGCCGGATCTCGGATTCCGGGACTTGCAGCAGGTTTTTGCCTTCCAGGAAAATCTCGCCCGTGGAGTGCAGCGTGCCGGGTGGCAGCAGGCGCAGGATCGAAAGCGCCGACACCGTCTTGCCGGAGCCAGACTCGCCCACAAGCGCAACCGTCTCGCCCTTGTGGATGTCGAAGGAGACATTGCGCACGGCCAGCACGCCCGGCGCCGTGCCTGGAAAGCGAACGCTCAGATTTTTGACTTCAATCAACGGGGTCATCTAGCAGCTCGCCTTTGTCTTAGGGGTTGCGAAGACCCCCTCACCCCTGTCCCCTCTCCCGCAAGGGGAGAGGGAGACGCCTTCGCAACGGGCACAGCCAGACTCCCCTCTCCCCTTGCGGGAGAGGGGCTGGGGGTGAGGGGTGAGTTTCCATCGAAACCGGCATTCATCGAGCACATCCTAAGCACCGGGGCCAACGGCTTCGGTCATGGTCTTGCGCGGGTCGAGCGCGTCGCGGACGGCCTCGCCCACGAACACAAGCAGGCTCAGCATGACCGCGATTGTGAAAAAGGCGGTGAGCCCGAGCCAAGGCGCTTGCAGGTTCTGCTTGCCTTGCTGAAGCAACTCGCCCAGCGAAGGCGAGCCCGGCGGCAGGCCGAAGCCCAGGTAATCGAGCGCGGTCAGCGCGGTGATTGCTCCGCCGAGAATGAAGGGCACGAAAGTGACGGTTGCCACCATCGCGTTGGGCAGCAGGTGCTTGAACATGATTTGCCGGTTGGAGAGGCCGAGCGCCCGCGCCGCGCGCACATATTCGAAGTTCCGGCCGCGAAGGAACTCGGCGCGCACCGGCCCGACGAAGGCGGTCCATTCGAACAGGAGCATGATGCCAAGCAGCGTCCAGAAGCTCGGTGCGAGGATGGCCGATAGGATCAGGAGAATGTAGAGCCGCGGCAGCGAGCCCAGGATCTCGATGAAGCGTTGCAGCAGGAGATCGGTCCAGCCGCCGAAAAAGCCCTGCACCGCGCCGGCGGACACCCCAACGAGCGCGGAGAACACCGTCAGGATCAAGCCGAACAGCACGGAGATGCGGAAGCCGTAAATCACGCGCGCCACCACGTCGCGGCCTTGGTCGTCGGTGCCGAGCCAGTTGTCCCACGAAGGCGGCGCGGGGGCGGGAACCGGCAGGTCGAGCTTGATCGTACGGTAGCTGTAAGGGATCGGTGGCCAGATTATCCATCCGCCCTTTTTATGGATGAGGTCTTGCACGAAGGGGTCGCGGTAATCCGCCTCGGTCTCGAACTCGCCGCCGAACTGCTTCTCCGTGTACATCTTGAAGATCGGCGTGTAGAGCGCGCCGTCGTACTTCACGAGGAACGGCTTGTCGTTCGCAATGAACTCGGCGAAGAGCGTGACGAAAAACAGCACTGCGAAAAGGATGAGGCTGTAGTAACCGCGTTTGTTGGCCTTGAATGCGCGCAGGCGGCGCTGGTTGAGCGGCGAAAGTTTGAACCAAGGCCGCGCGGCGGGCGGCGCGGGGACTCTTGCCCTGGCTGGATCGGCGGAGCGGTCTACCTTTGCGTCCATCGCTAGATCTCCCGCCCCTTGTCATGGCCGGGCTTGACCCGGCCATCCAGTTCCACACTGAATTCATTTGGTCTTTCGTGGATGGCCCGGTCAAGCCGGGCCATGACAACTGAGTTATGGGCGACCGCGCCAATTTTCTCACACACTCCCACGCGGGAATGACAACCGGGTATCCAGTGAGCCATGTTCTCAAACCTCCCGCGTCTCGAAATCGATCCGGGGATCGACCCATGTATAGACGAGGTCGGACAACAGGTTGAGCAGCAGCCCCATCGCCGAGTAAATGTAGAGCGTTGCAAACACCACCGCGTAGTCCCGGTTGAGGATCGATTTGAACGAAAGCCGCCCGAGCCCATCCAGCGAGAAGATCGTCTCAAGCAGGAGCGAGCCGCTGAAAAACGCGCCGATGAAGGCGGACGGAAAGCCCGAGATCACCAGCAGCATGGCGTTGCGGAACACATGGCCGTAGAGCACGCGCTGCTCGGTCAGCCCCTTCGCCCGCGCCGTCATCACATATTGCTTGCGGATCTCGTCCAGGAACGAGTTCTTGGTCAGGAAGGTGATCGTGGCCAGCGAGGAAACCACCATCGCGGTAATCGGCAGCGTCAAATGCCAGAAATAGTCCACGATCTTCATCGGCCAGCTTAGCTGGTGCCAATTGTCGGAGACGAGCCCGCGCAAGGGGAACCAGTCGAGGAAGGAGCCGCCGGCGAAGACCACGATGAGGAAGATCGCGAACAGGAAGCTAGGGATCGCAAAGCCCACGGTAATCACGCTGCTCGTCCAGACATCGAACCGGGTGCCGTCCATCACCGCCTTGCGCACGCCCAGCGGGATCGAGATCATGTAGCTGAGCAGCGTAAGCCAGATGCCGAGCGAGATCGAGACCGGCATTTTCTCCTTGATGAGCTGAAGCACGCTGACATCGCGGAAATAGCTCTGGCCGAAATTGAAGGTCAGGTAGTTCTTCATCATCAAGAGAAAGCGCTCGGCGGGCGGTTTGTCGAAGCCGAACTGCTTTTCGAGCGCTTTGATAAGCTCTGGGTCGAGGCCGCGCGCGCCCCGGTAGCGCGAGTTGACACCCGCGTTATCGGCGCCAGGCTGCGCCATGCGCGAGAAGTCGCCGCTCGACGAGCCGCCGATGCGCGAGGTGGCGTCGACGCTGGTGCCGCTGAGCTGCGCGATGATGCGCTCGATGGGGCCGCCCGGCGCGAACTGGATGATGATAAAGCTGAACAGCATGATCCCAAGCAGCGTGGGGATCATCAGGGCTAAGCGGCGAAGGATATAGGCTGTCATATCGCTTTCGTTTCGCTAGGGCGCGCGCACCCGTTTGAGCTTAGCCATTCCTGCGCAATGGCCAGTGTTGGAGAGCCATTCGCCGCAGAAAATGGCTCGAATTAGGGCCGGTACGCCTGCTGGCTCCAGATAGATTTAGGTGGCAAGGGCGCAAACGCCAGTTGTTCTGGACGCCAAATCTCTTGGCCGCGCCCGCCGTTGCGAGGGGCGAAGCCTCGCGGCAATCCGAATGCATTGCGGGTGGTGCCGGTTTCTGGATCGCCGCGACGGCCTGTAGCCGCCTTGCGAAGACGGCCGTTGTGCTGTCCAGCGTCCAGAACGCGCCTGATCCGGTTCGGCCAGGGGTTTCCCAAGGGCTGTTACGAGCGACGGTGTAACGCCATGTTGGAGAGTAGGCCACGAAGATTTCACCCGCAGCCTACTCTCCAAATATAGGGGACTGTTTGCAATTAACCAAACCCGGCAGCCGGCACCCGGCAAACGGGTGCGCATTCTGGAATATCTATTATAAAGCGTTGACGTAATCGCACCTGACGCGGCCTTGAGACATTTCTGCTAAATTGCCTCAAAGTCGAAAGAGCCCCTTCGTCCCCCCAAAAGGCACGCCGGCGCGCTCAGGAGAGTTGATGTCGCGCTACCGTTCCGCAGGCGTGGCCGCGATCACCCGCTCAATGCCGTTTTCCGGCCCGGCCCAAGCAAGCGTGCCCTCCCGCAGCATGTAGTTCATATGCGCCAGCACCTCGCTGAAGGCGAAGCTCGTCTCGTGCGGGTCGAGCGGCTTATGGAAGATGACGGGCAGCAGCTCCGCGGCAGTCTTGGGCGTGCGCGCCGCTTCGTGGATCGCGCCGCAGCGCAGGGCGTGGTGCGCGGCCAGCTCATCGATGCGCTCGTGGAGCCCATAGAACGGCCGGTGATGCGACGCCAGCACCAGCACATCGCCCGCCACGCGCGCTTTCAGCTTCTGGAGCGAACGCAGATAGAGGCCCAGCGGATCGCCATGCGGATCGGCGGCCCAGACGCTTACATTCGGCGAGATCTTCTCCATCACCTGGTCGCCAGCGAGGAACAGCCTGTCAGCTGCGCAATAGAGCATCGCCAGCTCGGGCGCATGCCCTTCCCCGGTTATGACCTCGAAAACGCGCCCGCCGATCTTCAGGCGGTCGCCTTCCGCGATCCGCTCGAAGATGGGCGGCAGCGGCGTCACCATTTTCAGATAGGCGTGGCCCAGCGTGGACACCGCCGCGGTAAGCTCGGGCTTGAGGCCGCGCCGGATATAGAAGTCGCGATAGACCGGCGCTTCGAGAGAGCCAGGGCTGAGCGAAATGTTGAGGCATTGCAGATAGGTGGTCTGCGTGGTCAGGAGTGGCACCCCGAACCGTTCGGCAAGCCAGCCGGCAAGGCCGATATGGTCCGGGTGGAAGTGCGTCACGATCAGCCGCGTCAGCCTTCGCCCCGCGAGAGGCCGGCCGCGAGCGCTTCCCAAATCTCCCGCGTTGCGTTGTTCGCGATGCCGGTGTCGAGAACCGCCCAGCCATCGCCATCCTCGATCAGGAAGATGTTGATGTGGTTCAGCCGGAAAGGCAGCGGCATGCGAAGCCACAAAAGTCCGGGTGCGATTTCGAAGGGTTCGGCTGGCGCGGGCGCCTGCGGGAAGGGAAAGCGGAGGCTGTCAGGGGGTGGATCATGCGTCATACCGCCACCATAACCCGCGCTGCCCGTTATGCGACAGCGATATTGCCGGCGGTGCAACTCTTGCCCTGCGCATCCGTCGCGCTACACCGAAGGTTGAAATGCTGGCGTCTACACAACTAACGGAGGGTTATTTCCTACGTGTGATTGTGTACAAGGCGTCGTATAAACTAAAAGCTGTGTGTATTTCCGCAACTATACCCTGTTAAGCCGGGCACAGCATCAAATTTAGCCGCAGAAGATCGGCTCGAATCACGTAAGCGGAAAGGCATCAGAGGTGTTTAATCACCTCGCAATACTTCCTCCACACGCATGTAAGCGTTGCGTAGCGTTCTTCTTGGTCAATTTAGGGGAATACACACAATGCAAAAGACGATGCTCGCTGCGGTGCTCGCGGCGACTCTCGGTATGGGCGCCAGCGCCCAAGCGGCCGACCTCAATCGCGGCAGCCTGAAAGACGCGCCGGTTTACATGCCGGCCTCCACCTGGACTGGCTTCTACTTCGGCGCCGGTGGCGGCGGCGGCGCGGTCAACCACGATTTGAATGCAAGCTGGGCTGAGCAGCAGCTTACGGACGTTAAAGCAATCAACAACGGAAATGGCGGTGGTATCGACCTGAGTGGCATCGGCGGCATGGGCGGCTTCGGTACCGTTCAGGTTGGCTACGACCGCCAGCTCGACCAGCACTTTGTTATTGGCGCCTTCTTCGACTACGACTTCGCCAATTTCGAAACCTCGCTGTCTGACTCTGATCGGTCTCTCAAGGCCACGATTACGGACACCTGGACCGTGGGCGGCCGTCTCGGCTACCTCGTCAACTCCAGCACGCTGGTGTATGGATTGGCGGGCTATACCGAGGCACATCTTGAGATGCCTCTTGGGTTGCCGGGCTATGACTTTTCGGGCTGGACGGCTGGCGCCGGTATCGAGACGAGCCTTGGCGGACCTCTGTTCCTGAAGGGCGAACTTCCCGATGGCCGCGTGGTTTTGATCGAGCCTGGCTGGGCGGGAAAGCTTTCCGGCTTCACACTGCTTGTTCGAGGCACTGATCCTGGCCATGTGCCGCCAGATGCCGTTCGCTGCCGTTGCCCGCCTGGTTGGCGAGAGCTGGCATAGGGTCGAGGCCATTTGCGAGCGCTATGTGGAGCTGGCTTTGGAGAAGGCGGACCTGTCCAAGCTCACCATGCTGGCCATCGACGAGACCTCCTGCAAGCGCGGCCACAATTACCTGACCTTTGCCGCCGATGCCGAAGCGCACAAGGTAGTGTTCGTCACGCAAGGCCGCGATGCCAAGACCATCGGCGAGTTTGCCCGGTTCTTGGAGGAACACAACGGGGAAGCAAAGCAGATCAGCAGCGTCAGCATCGATATGTCCAAGGCCTTCATCAAGGGCGTGACGGAACATCTGCCCAACGCCCGCATCACCTTCGACAAATACCATGTCGTGGCCCATGCCTCCAAAGCCCTGGACGAAACCCGCCGCGGCGAGCAGAAGACCGATCCCAGCCTCAAAGGCCTGCGCTGGGCTCTGCTTAAAGACCGTGAGCGTCTCAACGAAAGCCAGCGCGCGGACCTCGACGCCTTCGTGGCGCAGGCCACCACCAAGCGCACCGCCCGCGCCTGGCTCTACCGCGAGCAGCTGCGCGATATTCTCGGCCGCAAACAGATCAACGTCGTATCCGCCATGCTCAAGCGCTGGTGCGCCAATGTGCGGCGCTCCAAGGTCGAGGCCATGAAGAAGGTCGCCCAGATGATCCTCGATCATTTCGAAGGCGTTACCGCTTGGGCTCAGAATATCGCTTCACAAGCCTGGACGAGAAGACGCTTTTCTCTGATGGCGGCTTAAAGTTCACGGACCAGCCGGACATCCAGACTGGCCGCCTCGTGCTCAGCTATAAGCTGAACACCACTGACTACTCGCCCCTGAAGTAAACTCGCCCTAGTCCCTCCTTTGCTAAAATCTGCGAGACGGCGCGCGAAGAGTGCGCCGTCTTTTTTAGTACGCCCAGCATGGGTGCATCCTTGCGGGCGAAGATCCGCGGCATGCTTGTCATGGCGAGTGACATGAAAAGCGGCGATCACCCCCTGGATCGCGACTTGAGGATGATCGCCGGGGGATGCCGAATTCGCCGTAGCCGGCGATCTCATCGGCAGAGCGCGCAACACTGGGCGGGCAACGCGGCGGCGGGAAAGCGCATCCAAGCGCATATTTCCTGTACGGCTTTATGATAGTTAAAGCGGCTATAGCAAACGCCCGGATACGCCCCTTCTTGCCACCGCATTTCAGCGAAATTTTCCCTATTTGGGGCCGATTTCCGCGTTTCAAAAATCCAACTAGATATATTGGCAGATTGCAAATTGACTATACTTACAGTGCTGCGCCGAACATAGCCTCAACAATAAGACCTCCCACTCAATTGGTTACACAACTTAACGGTTTTTTGCAAAACACTTGCGATAAAATGGACTAAGATCGAAAAGCAGTTGTTTCCGGCTTGAGAACAACGAAATATAGTTAACAGGGGCTAAATGTGATTGGGGATTCCTGCACCACGCATGATATGTTTATTTGCTAGCCCTGGATCAGGCATAACGTTCATTCTTGCGATGCCCGCCCGGCGAGCCCGGCCCTGGCAGCGATGGCTGAGCCGCAGGAGGGTCCTGCTGCGGCGCTTTGCCCGCCCCCTTATCCTGAAGCCGGCCTTGCCAAAACTTCTTCGCGGCTGTGAACTTTAAGGTTCCGTATACTGTAACAGCACAGCTCCCGGCCCGCCTTCCAGGCCCAAAAGCGAAAGGAACTCCATGATCGACCTCTACTACTGGCCGACGCCCAATGGCCACAAGATCACAATGTTTCTGGAAGAAGCGGGAGTACCTTACAAGATCCTCCCCGTGCATATCGGCGCGGGCGAGCAGTTCAAGCCGGAATTCCTGGCGATATCGCCTAACAACCGCATGCCCGCCATCGTCGACCATGCGCCGAAGAGCGGCGACACGCCCATAACTGTTTTCGAATCTGGTGCCATTCTTCTTTACCTGGCCGAGAAGACCGGGAAATTCATCCCGGTGGGCGTGCGCGGGCGCGTCGAGGTTCTGGAATGGCTGATGTGGCAGGTTGGCGGGCTTGGGCCGATGCTGGGGCAGAACCACCATTTCTCGCAATACGCGCCGGAGAAAATCCCCTATGCCATCGACCGCTATGTGAAGGAGACGAACCGCCTCTACGGCGTCCTCAACAAGCGGCTGGCAGAGCGGCCCTTCGTCGCGGGCGATTACTCCATCGCCGATATGGCCTGCTATCCCTGGATCGTGCCCTATAAGTGGCAGGGCCAGACGCTTGGGGATTTCCCGCACCTTGAGCGCTGGTTCGAGGAGATCGAGGGCAGGCCGGCGACCGTGCGTGCCTATGCGCTCGCGAAGGAGATCAATCCGCAAGTGGGCCAGCCAATGAGCGAGGAGGCAAAGAAAGTCCTGTTCGGCCAGACTGCCGCCGTGGTGAAATGCTAGCAGGCGTGCGCTGCGTTCCCTGTCGCGAGGCGGCCACGTGCCGCCTTGGCGATCCAGTTGCAGGCAACGCGGTTGTTGCTCCGGGATCGCACTTCGGGGCTGAAACGGCGGGAGATTTCAGGCCGCCGTTTTGGCGGCGCAAGCCATTTAGCGCTCCGCTTCGCCGCGTCACGGTCCCGCAAGGGGCAAACAAAGGCAGCAATCGGGGGGGCTCTCAAACTAAGAGAGGTCCTGAGAAATCGGGCAGGCACAAGATGCCTAAGCTTGATCCGCGTCCCACTCAAGAGGCCGTGGATGATCGCAACGCCCCACCATTGCCCATCGAAGCCGGCGGCGGGGCAGGCCCGTTCAGCGCTTCGCCTCATGCGCCGTGGAAAGCTCCAGCGTATCCTCGCCGTTCGCCGCGCCCGCTTTGCCATCCATGCCAAGCGAAAGCTCCGGCTCGCCCGCAGCTCCAGACTTGCCCCCCAGCATGCCCCGATGCCAGGTCCGCGCACTATCCGCGTAGGATTGTACCGCGCCGAACACATCGCCTGCGGACTGGCGCCGGTGCAGCGGTTCGGCTGGAATGCCGGTCTCGATCACGAGGTCGATAGGCCCCCCAACCAGCAGGAGGTGCTCCACGTCGTCGCGCCGGATCAGTACCAGCCTGCGGCCGCCGTCGATGTGGGCGCGCTCGATATAGGAGAGCCGCCGCTCGCGTGGAGCGAACAGTGCGTTCTCGCTGTTCGATCTTGTGTATAAGTACAAAGCAACCGCGGCGATCAGGAAAATCGCAACGATCAAGCCAATCGTGAAGAGCGAGCCCATGGGCATGCTAACCTCTTCTTTCCAAACAGCAGATGCGCCTACCATGCCAGCTGGGCGGGGGTCTGACCAGGGCCAAAAAGATACGGGCCCGCATTTTCGTGCAACCCTTTTTTAACCTTTCCCATGCCGTCATTCATCATGTGGACCAATTCTCCCGCGCCGGTCGAATCGTTGCATAGTTGCAGCCACGAAAGAGGTTGACCATATGACGGTTCGGTTTAAGCCTTTCACGCATTGGAGCCCAAGGTGGAGTGCGGCTGCTGCCGGTGCCGGCGCGGCTGGGCTTGCTGCGCTTGCGTTTGCAGGCCAGGGACAGACGGCTCTGGCGCTGCTCGCGGCTGGCGGCGCGGCCAGCGGAGCGCTACTGGGCGCAGGCAAGCTGTACATGGGCGGTGAGGAGCGCCAACTCGATGCGCGCCTGCAGAAAGTTCTGTGCGTCCTGCCATCGGCAGTCGCCATCACGGACCGCAAGGGCAAGGTGCTCTGGCGCAGCGCGGCCTTTCTCAAGCTGACGGCGGGCTCCGGCGCAGCCAGGCATTTGTCGAAGCTCGGCGAAGGCCAGCCCGAAGCCGCCGCCGCCATCTTCCGGCTGTTCCAGGCCGCGGGCGGGGGGCTTGCGCTCACCGAGACCCTGGCGCTTTCGCAAATCGCGGGCGGTACCGCCTTTCACATCACGGTCACGCCCCGGCTGGAGCTGGGCGGCCGTCCCGGATACCTCGTCTGGCAATTCGAGGAAGCGAGGGCCGCGGCTACGGAGGATGCCTGGGGCAGCATCGCGGGCCTGCCGGTACCCGCGCTGTCGATCGCCAAGGACCTGTCGGTGCTGGCGGCGAGTGCCAGCTTCTTGAAGCTCTATGGCAGTTCCCCCATCGGCGCGCAGGCCTGGACACTTTTCCGGACCAAGCGGGGCAAGCCGTTCACCCGCGCCTGGCTCAGGGACGTGATCGCGAAGGGCTGCGAGCCGGTCGCGGTGCAGATCGTCAGCGCAAGCGGTGCAACCAGCCCCGGCTTCCTCAATTTCTCGGGCAGCGGCGATCCTTGCCTTTGCCTGGTAACGCCGGCATCGGCGGCGGCAAGCCTCGACGAATTCTTCGAGGCCTTGCTTGGCCGCGCGCCCCAGCCGATGGCACTCACCAGCACCAAGGGCGTCATCCTGGCGGCAAACGACGCCTTCCGCACGCTTTTCCTGGGCAATTCCGGCGAGCTTGCGAATACCGAGCTTTGCGGCAAGTCGCTCGCGCTGCTCGTTGCGGACACCTCCTCGCAGAATATCCGCGACCGGATCGCGGCTCTTGGCGAGCGCGCGGGCGCCAATAACGGCCCCATAGAGCTGCAAGCCGTGCTCAAGGGCAGCGATGGCCGCAGGATCCGTCTGGCGATCTTCCCGGCGGCTACCGGCGGCAATCTCATCGTCACCGCAATCGAGGCTGGCGCGGAGCTGCCTGGCGGCGAGGACGCAGTACAAAGCCAGAAGCTTCAGGCCGTAGGCGAACTCGCGGGCGGCATCGCGCACGACTTCAACAACCTGCTCACCGCCATCATCGGCCATTCGGACTTGCTCCTGCGCCGGTTCCGCGCCTCCGATCCTGGCTTCAAGGATGTGATGAACATCAAGGGCAGCGCCACCCGCGCGGCCACGCTCGTCGCCCAAATCCTGGCCTACTCGCGCAAGCAGACGCTCCGCCCCGCCGTGCTCAGGCTCACCGACATCATCGAGCAGTTCCGCGCCACCATCGGCCGGACGCTCGGCGAGAACGTCAAGCTGGACATCCAGCACGGCCGCGACCTCTGGTTCGTGAAAGCCGACGAGGGTCAAATCTTCCAGGTCGTCATGAACCTCGCGGTGAATGCGCGCGACGCCATGACAGAGGGCGGCGAGATCGCGGTCCGCACCGCCAATCTGAGCGAGCGCGAGTCGCTGGCGCTTAAGGACAAGGGGCTTGCCCGCGGCGAATATGTGCTCTGCGAGGTGCGCGACACCGGCACCGGCATCAAGCCCGAACACCTCGCAAGAATCTTCGACCCCTTCTTCTCGACCAAGGAGGTGGGCAAGGGCACAGGGCTCGGCCTCTCGACCGTGCTGGGCATCGTGAAGCAGACCGGCGGCACTATCGCCGTCGACAGCAAGATCGGCGAAGGCACCGCGTTCCGCATCTATTTGCCGCGCTATGTCGAGACCGCGGAGGACCTGAAGGCGCTCGAAAGCAAGGCCGAGGCGCCGGAGAAAAACGCCGACCTCACCGGCAGCGCCACCGTGCTGCTGGTCGAGGACGAGGAGGCCGTCCGTTCCTTCGCCTCGCGCGCGCTCTCCACGCGTGGCTACAAGGTGCTCGAAGCCGGCAGCGGCGTCGAGGCGCTGGAGGTCATGGAGCGCGTGGAGGGCAAGATCGACCTCGTGCTGAGCGACGTGGTCATGCCCGAGATGGACGGGCCGACGCTGCTGCGCCACTTGCGCGAGCGCAACCCGGCCATCCGCATCGTGTTCATGTCAGGCTACGCCGAGGAGTCCTTCCGCAAGAATCTCGGGCCGGACGAGAATTTCATGTTCCTGCCCAAGCCCTTCACGCTCAAGAAGCTGGCCGAGACCGTGAAAGCCGCCGCCGCCTGAGCCTTGTGGGCGCAAACATAGGTGCCGGCGATCCAGGCTCCAACGCTTTGCGGCCGCCTCGCGAAGCGCCTTGCCGTTTGTCCGCTCGTTGCCCTCAAACCAAGCCGTACGATTTCCTGGTGAAGGGCAGCGGCGATGTGGACGCTTTCTCCAGCGGTTACCCCATAAGGTACATTTGGGTCGTAAACCGACGCACCGGTTTTCTCGCGACACCTTCCACGCAGGGCCGCTATTGGATCCTAGTGCGGTCGTCTCCGAAAAAGCCGGGAACCCTGCGCGGTTGGACCCAGCGTGGGGCAGGCTTCCTCAGGCGTTAGGGATGTACGGGTTGTTGGGGTACTTTTTCTTCACTGCTTCGAATTCTGTGGCCGGGCCCTTGCACCGGGACTTATACTCTTTCCGCTCCAACTTGAACCGCCTAGCGTACGCGGCGGCCTCGGGGTGGTGTCCACCACCTGGATACCCGCGCTTGGCAAGTTCTTGCTGGGCGACGTTCAAAGTGGCGGTGGAGGCGTAATTCGTCGCCATCACAAGGTCCAAGATTTGGCAGCTGATGGCCCGCAACCTTACGGGATCCTCCTCGTTCACGGGATCGTGGGGATCGGCTATGGGCTTCAGTTCCGTCATTTGAGCTGGCGGCGGAGCCAGGCGTTTCCGCGGAAGCGCAACCGCATAGAAACGCGCACGCCGACATGGCTGAAACGATAAGCTTGCTTGCGTTCATGGCGCCCCCCAGCAATCCCGAATAAAACCCAGCGGTGGAACTACAGCGGCGGTCTGCAATCTTGGCGAGCATAGGCCGCCATTGAAGCAGACGATTTCGCAGATAGTGCTGACGCTTACTGTTTATGATGCGCGAAAAATGGGTAATTTGTGGCTAGCGCGTAGTAAATACCACGGGCTTGCTGCTGCCACCGTGAAGCGACCTTCGGCGGGTAGAACGACACCTAATTGGAAATGGTGAGGATTGAGCGGTGCTCCTGGCCGATCCGGACGTCTAATCTGCCGACGCTGGCGCTCCTGCACACATCGTCCGTTATAGGATCCGAAAATAGGCATTGCCATCTGAGCATTTTTCGAGTGCCGCCTCTTCTGCAACCGGCCTTGAGCCCCCCAACCCCTGCTACGCTGAGGCTGCGGAGTACCGGGATTGCGGACGCGGCTTTTGGAAGTCCAGTAGCAGGCCATTTGCACCCCGCCGGAAGAACCGGCGAGGCGCTATGCTAGCTTTTGGTTCCATCAACTGAGCGGCTTCACGGAGAAATACCAGTCCGTGGTCTCCAGACCCTCCTTCATCCGGGCCTCGACCGCGGCGGCCGTCGCCGGCGGGGGAACGATCACCTTATCGCCCGGCCGCCAGCCTTCCGGTGTGGCCACCTTGTTCTTGACACTGGTTTGCAGGGCCTGGACAAGGCGCAGGATCTCGGCGACCGAGCGGCCGTTGGTCATCGGATAATAGACCATCGCGCGCAGAACGCTGTCCGGATCGATGATGAAGGTTGCCCGTACCGCGGAGGTGTCGGAGGCGCCCGGATGGATCATGCCATACGCCTTGGCAACCTGCATCGAGAGGTCATCGATAATGGGGAAGGGAATGGTGACGCCAAACTTCTCCTTGATGTTGCCGGTCCAGGCCAGGTGCGAATAGATGCTGTCGATCGACAAGCCGAGCAGTTCGCAATTTGCGGCCGCGAAAGCTTCCGCCGCTTTGGCGAAGGCGATGAACTCGGTAGTGCAGACCGGCGTGAAATCGGCCGGATGCGAGAACAGAACCAGCCACTTGCCGCGATAGTCCGCGAGGGAGCGCTCACCGAAGGTGGTGTTGGCCTTGAAGGCAGGCGCGGGCTCGTTGATGCGCGGCAAAGCGGCGGGTGCGGTCCCCGCAGGCGCGGCGGAGCCGGTCTGCGGGACAACGTTTGGGGTGGAAGTGTCGCAGGACATATATCTTTGCTTTCTGTGGTTGAGGGGTGGGAAGCTGTTTTCAGAGCGTGTCGAGAGGCACCTTTAAAAAGCGCTTCCCGGTCTCATCGGCGGCGGGCAAATGGCCTGCCTTCATGTTGACCTGCAAGGAAGGAATGATTAGGTGGGGCATGCTGAGCTTGGCATCGCGGGCCGTCCGCATGGCAACGAACTGCTCTCGCCGATGCCGTCGCGGACATGAATGTTGTGCGCCCGCTCCTCGGCAACCGTCGTCTCCCAGCGCACATCCCTGCCCTCGCCGCCATAATCGTGGCACATGAAGAGCCGCGGTTTCCGGGGCAAGCTCAAGGATGCGGCGGACCGAGCGGTAGAGTGCGTGCGCATCGCCTCCGGGAAAGTCGGCGCGGGCCGTGCCGCTGTCCGGCATGAACAGCGTGTCGCCAACAAAGGCCGCGTCGCCGATCACATGGGTCGTGCAGGCCGGCGTGTGGCCGGGGTGTGCATCACCTGCGCCGTCAAGCGTGCCGATGGTGTAGGTGTCGCCATCGCGGAACAGGCGGTCGAACTGGCTGCCGTCGCGCTGGAACTCGGTGCCTTCGTTGAAAACCTTGCCGAAGGTTTCCTGAACCACGCGTGATCTTCTCGCCGATGCCGAGCTTCCCGCCGAGGCGCTCTGGATGTACGGCGCGGCGGAAAGGTGATCGGCATGGACATGGGTCTCGATCAGCCACTCGACGGTCAGGCCGGCATCGGTAACAAATCCGATGATCGCATCGGCTGGTTGTGGCCGGTCCGGGCGGCTGCATAATCGAGGTCGAGAACCGGATCCACGATCGCGCAGGCGCTGGACGCCGGGTCTTTCACGACATAGCTGATGGTGTTGGTGGCCTTGTCGAAGAACGGCGTGACTTCAGGGTTTGAAGCATGGGCTTGGCCGGGATTGCGGGGGGCATGAACGGCTCCTAACGGTTCGGATTACGTATCGTCTGAACCCTTATGTTGGGACTTGAACACATTAACAAAAACGAATATTTATGGTCAGTGTGATCGATAGAGGCGATTAGTATGCGAGCGCTTCCTAACCTGCGGCAACTGCAATACTTGGCCGCCCTGGCGGAGCATATGCACTTCGGCAAGGCTGCGGAGGCTTGCGCGGTCACACAGTCGACGCTGAGTGCCGGTATTCACGAGCTGGAGATGCTCACGCAGGTTAAAGTAGCTGAGCGCACCAAACGTTCCGTGATTCTGACGCCGGTTGGACAGCGCCTCGTTCAGCGTGCCCGGATTGTCTTGCGCGAGGCTGAAGCCCTGATGGACGAAGCGCTCAGCGCCGCCGAGCCCATGGCGGGCCTCATCGAGATGGGCACGATCCCGACCATCGGCCCTTTTGTGCTGCCCCGGCTCGTCCCCCATGTAACCCGGCAGTTTCCCCGGCTTCGCCTTGTGCTGCGCGAGGACCGGACGGCGCCACTCCTTGACCGCCTGGCCGGGGGACGGCTCGATGTTCTCCTCATGGCCTTCCCCTATCTCGCCGAAGGCTGCGAGACGATGATGCTGTTCGAGGATGCGTATCGCTTTGCCTGCGATGCGTCCCATCCCTTGAGCCAGGCCGATGCGGTCGGAGCGGACGCCATGCAAGGCGAGCCTGTGATGCTGCTTGAACGCGATCACTGCCTGCATAGTCACGCCCTGCCGGTTCTCGATACCGCGCAGGCGAATGCGGTGCCGGACTTCGCCTCGACCAGCCTGCACACGCTGGTGGCCATGGTCGCCGAAGGGCTGGGCACGACGCTCTTGCCGGATCTTGCCATCAACGGCGGCATACTCCAGGGCACCACGGTGGTGGTCCGCCCGCTCAGCGGCGAGAGCAATGCGCGGCAGATCGGTCTTTGCTGGCGCAAACAAGCTGCCCGGGCTGAGACCTTCCGCCGCCTCGGCGAAAGCATTCGCGAATGGGTTGCGGCGAATGTGCGGCCGTGGACCGGCGCGCCGGTTTGAACCGCGCGCGGCGCGCCGCATCAGCAAGCCTACGATAGGCCGCGACAGCAATTACGGCTTCCGCGTCGCCAGGGCCGTCTCCCCATAAACATACTTGATTACCCTGCCAATTCCACCATGGCGTTTGGCACGCCTTCAAACGCTGCCGCATTGCCATCCCCGCCTTCGCGTGTGTGAAGAAGCTCTTTTGCATCCGTCGGGCAAAGCTCCGTGGCGAGAGGGTGGGACGCCGGGCCAAAGCGCAATTTTCAGGCAATCGGGCTATATTTTGTGCACTAGGTGTCCGGCGCAGCACAAGCTTAGTGCAGCGTTGGAAACTAGAGCAATTTTCTGGCATTCAGGCTATACTTTGTGCATTAAATCCCCCGCTGCAGCACAATCTTGATGCAACTGACCAAATGGAAAGCAGCGGGTATCCCAAAAGCACCAATGAGGGTTCTCCGATGAAGCTCATCATAGCCGTTATCAAGCCATTTAAGCTCGACGAGGTGCGCGAGGCGCTGATGGAGGCCAGCGCCGGCGGCATGACCGTCACCGAGGTCAAGGGCTACGGCCGCCAGAAGGGCCACAAGGAAATCTACCGGGGGGCCGAGTACCAGATTTCCTTCGTGCCGAAGATCAAGATCGAGGTCGCCGTCCCCGAAGACCTCGTGGCGCGGACCGTCGAGATCGTTTCCGAGTCGGCGCGCACGGGCGAAATCGGCGACGGCAAGATCTTCGTGACACCCATCGAGCACGCCGTGCGCATCAGGACCGGCGAGAGCGACAGCGACGCGCTTTAACTTCAAACGGGTAGGGGGAAACCATGAAATTTCCGGCATTGGCGCGCCTTGGGCCGCGCGCCATCCTCGCGGCGGCGGTATTCGCAGCGAGCGCCACACCAGTCTTTGCGGAGCAGCCCAAGATCGACGGCGCGGACACGGCGTGGATGCTTGTCGCGACCGGCATCGTGCTGATGATGACCATACCGGGGCTCGCGCTGTTCTACTGCGGCATGGTCCGCAAGAAGAACGTGCTGGCCACCATGGCGCAGAGCTTCGCGGCGGTGGCGCTCGGCTCGATCATCTGGCTGGCCTTCGGCTATAACCTCGCCTTCACCGGCGACGGCGCCTATATCGGCTCCTTCGGCAAATGGTTCCTGACCGGCATCGGCATGAACTCGGTCAGCCCCTTCGCCAATACGATTCCCGAAATCCTGTTCATGATCTACCAGATGACCTTCGCGGTCATCACGGTGGCGCTCGTGGCGGGATCGGTGGCCGAGCGGATGAGCTTCGCGGCCTTTATGATCTTCTCGGCGCTCTGGCTGATCTTCGTCTATGTGCCGATTGCGCATTGGGTATGGGGCGGCGGCTTCCTCGCCAAGGCGGGCCTGCTCGACTTCGCGGGCGGCACGGTGGTGCACATCAACGCGGGCATCGCGGGGCTTGTCGGAGCGCTCGTGCTCGGCAAGCGGAAGGGCTATGGCACCGATAATTTGGCGCCCTACGATCTTTCGATGGCGGTGGTCGGTACCGGCCTGCTCTGGGTCGGCTGGTTCGGCTTCAACGGCGGCTCGGCTTACGGCGCGGGCGCGCGCGCGGCGTTCGCCATCGTCGCCACGCATCTTGCGGCAAGCTCCGGCGCGCTGACCTGGATGGGCCTCGAATGGTATCTGCGCGGCAAGCCTTCCGTGCTGGGTTTGATCTCAGGTGCCGTGGCGGGCCTTGGCACGGTTACAGCCGCTTCCGGCTACATCCTGCCTTGGCAGGGCGCTGTGGTGGGCGTGCTCGCCGGAACGGTATGCTTCTACGCGTCCACCGAGCTTAAGCGGATTCTGGGCTACGACGACACGCTCGACGTGTTCGGCGTGCATGGCGTCGGCGGCATACTGGGCACGCTGCTTGCCGGTGTATTCGCGGCGGCGAGCCTGTCGGTGAGCCCCGATACGCCCAATGGCCTGCCGGGGCTTCTCGAAGGCAATCCCGGCCAATTGCTGATCCAGCTTTACGGCGTTGCCGTCACCATCGTCTGGTGCGGCGCGGTGACGTTCGTCCTCCTGAAGCTTGTGGCCTTCATCGCCCCGCTGCGTGTGCCGCAATCCTGCGAGATGGAGGGCCTCGACATCACCCAGCACGGCGAGACGATTCACGGTTAGGCTGGTACTGGCAAATGCTCTCTCCTCCTTCGGGAGGGGAGAGAATGCCGGTTGAAATTTGATGTCTAGCGCCCCCGGCGGATACCGGCTCGGAGGCGGAATTTAACTTGAAGGCGAAGCTACCACTCGCCGGTTCGCCTCATTTCAGCTTGGAGGACACAGAAAGCGCAGTGGCCGCCTTTCAGCGCCATTTCCGCCCAGCTCTCGTCGATGGCCGCGCGGATCGCTCGACAGTCGAAATGCTAAATGCGCTCCGAGCAAGCTCACGTTATGCCGGCAAATGGCTGCCTTCTCAAAAAGCGAGGTTAGCCCTCTATATGAACACCTCCACCTCCGGTCATCGAAGCGCTCGCCGTCTGCTGGGGCCGAAGCAGACTTAGGAGCGGCCGGAGACAGGCCGCCGCTCTGGTACGCAACTTGCGTTTGGCCCTTCTTTTTTCGTTCCGCCTCGTTAGTTCGGCCGTTAGAGCGTCCCGTTCCGCCCGCAAGGCGTCGCACTCGGCTGCTAAGGTATTCCGCTCGCGGAGCAGGCCGCGCGGCCCCGCAAAGGCCGACAGCGCACCAGCATAGAAGTCGTATTTCTCCCATTCCTCCATCAGGTCTGCCAGCGCCTTCGCGGCAAACGTGCGCCCGGTCTCAGAAGGCGCTAACGACAGGGCGACATCGGACATAATCCTTATGCGCTCCTTTATTTCGGCGCTCTGGCTGCCATCCAGAAACGAAAACCCAATACTTGGCTTGATGCTGGAAAGATCGGCAGCAAGGCCGGTTCTTTGCCTAATTTCGCACTCAGTCTGCTTCCGGTACTCCTCATTGCAAGCTGCTTTCTCGACGTCGAGAATCATGTCAGCGGCATCGGTAACCTGCCCGAAAAGGTAAATGTGCGCCAACGCGAATGCGCAAAAGTAATGGGCACTATCGATCACCCTATCCTCAAGCGGAAACGCCTCCTTCAGGTAATTGCAGAACTTATCGTGGCCGCTGTGCCCAATTGCCAGCTTGACGGTTTCAAAGAAAAAGGGATTCCGGTGGGCATATTGCTCGGTATAGGAGCACCACTGGCGGAACAGATTCCGGTAAATGAGTATGTGAGACCCTGGAAAAGCCGATTTTATCGCGGGAAGTCGGCCAAGACTGCGTTTGCAGGAAAGAACCGGCTGCCGTCCGAGCCCATCCGCATGGGCGATCAGGCTTGCTATGTAGGCTCTTTCCGCTTCGCCGATATCGCCTTGGATGCCATCCCGGGGGATGAATTTGGCGTAGGCCATGTCTTTCTCATAGCCGAGGACACCTCCCTCATCGGTGATGAGCGGGATGAACTCCAGAAAATACGGGGCGCCAACTGGATGCTTTGAGAGCCAGTAGCAGGGAGTCTGTCCAGCTATCTCAGACCGCCCGATGGTTGCCAGTAGCTCATGGAATATCTCGTTATAGGCGGTCACACCATCGAGCTTCCGGAACTGGTCCCACAGCTAGGTGCTCGACGTGCGGAAGCTGGAGTGCAGGAAAATCATAGCTGCCTGCGCCACTTGACCGCACCAAGGAGCCGCCGCTCCCTGTGCGCCCCCTGCACCCCGGCCTTTTTCTCCAGCGTTTGCAGGATCTTCCAGGCCCAATCGCCGGGCGCGTCTTCCGCCGTCACGCGCACGTCGTATCGTCCGGGCGGCGTGAACAAGGCGTTCGTATCGGCGTAACGCCCGGCCTCGATGCGATCCACCCAGATTGTAAAGGCTGGACCGAAGACATCTCTGGTTTCCTCCATGGGACAGACGAAATCGGCTATCGCCGTGCCGCCCGCCATGACGACCTGATCGCACAGCCAGCTCATACGCCGCGCCTGCTCGATTCGGTCCTCCACCGAGAAACCCAGATCGCGGCTGATATTGGCCCGCACCTCGTCGGCGTTGAACACAACCGCGCCAAGCAGCGGCGCCAGCTTATGGGTAAGTGCAGTCTTGCCAGCTCCCGGCAAGCCCATAATGAGAATTTTGCGTTGCAATTGCTTATCCCTCAACTTTTGCTCGGTCGAGAATTACCCTGCAACCTTGCGGTGAGCTTGCAGCACCAGAAGAAGACTTAGCTGAGTTACCTGCGCCTGTTGATGGCGCCCGCGATCCCCAACGCCTCGAAGCCGGCGGCCACCGCCTTCTTCATCACGGTTGGCAGGGCGGCGCGCGGCAACTCGTCAAGGTGGACCCATTCGCCGCCAAAACTTTGGGCTTCGCGTTGTGCCCCAGCATAGCCGGCGGCGAACACACGCATCTCCAGATGAAAATGCGTGAAGGTGTGCCGCACGGTCTCCGCGGGCGTCCAGCAGGCGGAAACGGCGGTGCTCCGCTCCTCCTGCGTGCTTAACGCCCATTCGGTGCAGGGCACCTCCATCATGCCGCCCAGCAAGCCTTTCTCAGGCCGGCGGCGCAACAGAACATGCCCATCCCGGCCGCTCCCTTTCACGATGACGAAGGCGTCCCCGCGTCGCAGTGGCCGCGCGGGCTTGGGCGCCTTCACCGGGTACCGCTCCGGCTGAACTACGCGGGCGGCTAGGCAAAAACCGCTGACAGGGCAGCCGCCACAGGAGGGCGAACGCGGCGTGCAGACCGTCGCGCCCAGATCCATCATGGCTTGCGCATAATCGCCCGGCCGCTTCTGTGGTACCAGCGCTTGAGCCAGCGCGCGGATGCGCGGTTTGGCTCCCGGCAGCGGCTCGCCTAGAGCATAGAGCCGCGCGATCACGCGTTCCACATTGCCGTCCACCGCCGCCGCGGGCAAATCGAAGGCGATGGCAGCAATTGCCGCCGCTGTGTACGCGCCGATGCCGGGAAGTTCGCGCAGCTCCGCCTCGGTTCTGGGAAAGCCGCCCTTCGCCAGAATTTTCGCGCAGGCGTGGAGGTTTCGCGCCCTCGAATAGTAGCCGAGCCCCGCCCATGCCGCCATGACATCGGCCTGCGGCGTGCCGGCCAGCGCCTCCGCATCGGGCCAGCGCTCAAGGAAAGCCTCGAAATAGGGGATGACGGCCTTCACCACCGTTTGCTGCAACATGACCTCCGACAGCCAGACGCGGTAGGGATCGGGCCGCACCCCAGGTTTGGCGCGCCATGGCAGATCGCGGCGCGCCCCGTCATACCAATCCAGAAGCGCCTTCTGGAACGTCTCCTGTGCAAAAGTTACGGGCGGCATGTGCTTATTCGGCATCATATTAACGGTTTTTTTAGCAGCGGCGGTGCAGCTTCTTTGAGTGGAGGCGGCGAATTGGCGATGCCGCATAGCTATGGCGATTTCCCTATATCAAAGCAATAACACGGTTTTGGCGCAGCGTGCGCCCGTAGCCGTTGGCGCAGTAGCGGTCGGGCGTTTCATCGCGCCAATCGCAGGCAAGACGCTCTCCCGGGGCGGCGCGGTGATGGCGGGGCTGCTTCAGCAATGGGCTGCCATAACGGGGCCGTCGCTTGCAGCCTATACCGTGCCCGCGAAGCTTACGAAAGGCCCGCCGGAGCCCGATTTTCCGGATAAAAAACCGGCCGGCACGCTGCATCTGAAGGTGGACCCGGCAAGAGTGCTCGAAGTGCAATACGCCATCCCGCAGCTTGTCGAGCGCATCAACCAGACGCTGGGTTACAAGGCCGTGGCTGGCATCCGCCTCGTTCAGGCGCCCGTTTTCGCCGGCCTGCGGCCTTCATCGCCTAAACCGCTGGCGGCCAAGTCCGCGCCAGCACCGGCTCCGGCGGTTGCTCCGGCTGCGCCTCATGCATCGGCGCCCGAAGCCGCGCTACCTGCCGGCAAGCTCGGCAGCGCACTCGCCCGCATGGCTGCCGGCGTCAAGGCCCGGCAGGCAAATTGCCAATAGCGGCCGGCATCCGCATAGATTGACTTGAATTTCGCCTCGCGGCGCTCCAAAAGATGCGCGAGCTGATTTAATTTGGAGCGACCTGTGCCCAGGAACCGGATTTACGTTGTTCTGGCATCGGCGGCGGTACTAATCGCCAGCCTTGCCCTCACCTTCTCCTCCGCCGTGCGTGCTGAGGACGCTAAGCCGGCCGCCCCCGCCGGAAGCGGCCAAGCCCGCCGCGGAAAAACCGCTGCCGGACATGGCAATCGGCAAAGACAATGCGCCCGTCACGATCATCGAATATTCGTCGCTGACCTGCCCGCATTGCGCCCACTTCCACAAGGACGTTTTCCCCGAGCTTAAGTCGAAATATATCGACACCGGCAAGGTGCGCTACGTTTACCGCGAGTTCCCGCTGAACGAGCCGGCACTCGCGGGCGCCGTCGTGGCGCGCTGCCTCGAAGCAAGCCGCTACTTCGCCTTCACCAAGCTCCTGTTCGCCAAGCAGGCCGACTGGGCCTTCAAGGATGACGCGCTTACCCCGCTCAAGGCTTACGCAAAGCAGGCTGGCCTGTCTGAGAAAGACTTCAACACGTGCATTGACAACGAGGCCTTGCAAAAGAAAGTTCTCGCCATCCGCGACGAAGGTTCAAAAAAGGGTGTCAACGCCACGCCAAGTTTCTTCGTTAATGGTATGATCCTGAAGGGCGCACCGACCTTGCAAGCGTTGGAGGAGGCGATGAAGCCCTATTTGAGCGATAAGTAAGGAACCTGCGTAATGAAAGTACTGGGGGAAGGAACGGCTTATTCGCTGGCACGGATGGCGTTTGCCTCCTTTGCCCTGCTCTCGCTGGCTGGATGTGCGGGTGGCCTGCCGGATGTTCATTCGATATCGGCATTCGCCATCGGGGAGTCCGATGGCGGCAAGCCGAAGAACGATGGGCCGGTGAACCTGGCCGACTTGATCCAGCCCGGTGCGCTCGACGATATCGCTATCGGCAAGGCGAACGCGCCCGTGACCATCGTGCAGTACTTCTCGCTCAACTGCGAGACTTGCGGCAAATTCCAGAGCCACACGCTTCCCAAGCTCAAGAAGGCATACATCGACAAGGGCAAGGCCCGGCTCGTTTTCCGCGAGTTCCCCGAGGACAAGGCCTCCACCACCGCCGCACTCGCCGTGCGCTGCGTTGGCGAGAAGGAATACCTGAGGGCGATGGAGAACGTGCTCACGCACCAGAAGGAATGGGCCGGGGCCGAGGCGAAGGTGGATGCGCTCTATAAGCTTGTGAAGCACGGCGGGTTAAAGCGCGACAAGTTCGACGCCTGCCTCGCGGACAAGACCGTCAGTGACGGGCTCGCGCAGGAAAAGGAGCGCGCCAAGGGATTCGGCGTCACCGTGAGCCCGACCTTCTTCGTGAACGGCAAGAAACTCGCGGGCGCGGTCTCCTATGAGGAGATGCAGGGCGTGGCCGAGGCTGCGTTTACCGCGACGCAATCGCCTGCCGCCGCCGCCAAGCCGAAGGCTTAGCGCTCACCTGCCGCGCGGATAGTGCCATAGCCATAGGGCATTACCCCTTGCCCGGCCCTCTCCGATTGGGAGAGGGAGTCCGGCGGCGGCCGTTGAGAAGGCGTCACTTCTCCCATTGGGAGAAGGGCAGGATGAGGGGTAATGCTCTCCGTGTAGATCGCCAGCCGCCGTTACCAAACGCGATAGATTTTCTCCGGCATTCGCAACAGCATCCGGCCTTGAAAACTTTAATCAAACATTCTTCCTCCTGTGTATGATTGGAACAGCAGGCTCGGCTTGACGGGGCGACTCACATAGCCTGCTGCGGGCACATCTTCTAGGGCGAGGCGCACCTTGCAAATTACGCGGCTGAGGCTTCTCGGTTTCAAATCCTTCGTCGAGCCGACCGAGCTTATCATCGGGCCGGGGCTCACGGGCGTCGTGGGGCCGAACGGCTGCGGCAAGTCGAACCTGCTGGAGGCGCTTCGCTGGGTGATGGGCGAGACCTCTTACAAGAGCATGCGCGCGTCCGCGATGGACGATGTCATCTTCTCCGGCACAGACAAGCGCCCGGCCCGCAACATGGCCGAGGTGATGGTCACCATCGACAATTCGAAGCGCATGGCCCCCGCCGCCTTCAACGACGCCGACATTCTGGAGATTTCGCGCCGCATCCAGCGTGAGGCGGGCTCCATCTACAAGGTCAACGGCAAGGAGGCGCGCGCCAAGGACGTGCAAATCCTGTTCGCGGACGCCGCCACCGGCGCGCGCAGCCAGGCGCTTGTTCAGCAAGGCCAGATCGGCCAGCTTATCAACGCGAAGCCGCAGGAGCGCCGCCGCATCCTGGAGGACGCCGCCGGCATCGCGGGCCTCTATAGCCGCCGCCACGAGGCGGAAATGCGCCTCAAAGCCGCCGACGCCAATCTGGAGCGGCTGAAGGATGTGATCGGCCAGATCGGCACCCAGCTTGCGAATTTGCGGCGGCAGGCGCGGCAGGCGCAGAAATACAAGGAGCTGACCGCCGAGCTGCGCAAGCTCGAAGCCACGCAGCACTACCAGCAATATTCCACCGCCAACGCCGCTGTGCAGTCGGAAGAAGCGCAGCTTGTCGAATCCCTGCGTGCCGTGGGGCAACTGACGCAAGCCGAGGCCGCGGCCTTGCGCGTGCAGGCAGAGAACGCAGACTCGCTACAGCCGCTCCGCGAGGAAGAGGCGACACGCGCGGCCGTGCTGCACCGCATCCAGGTGGAGCGCGAAACGCTCGACCGCGAGGAAAAGCGGGCGCTGGAGCGCGAGGCGGAGCTGAAGGCGCGGCTTGAGCAGGTCCAGCGCGATGCAGAGCGCGAGGACTCGGCCATCGCCGAGGCGCGCGAGGTGTTGGCGCGCTTCGACCGCGAGGAGGAGGCGATCAAGGAGCAGGGCGACGGTTCCGAGGCCCGCGCCGAGGCCGCCGAACGCGCCGAGGTGGCCCTTGAGATGTTGAACGATGCCGAAGTCGGCACTTTCCGCCCTCACCGCCAAGGCGGCGGAGCTGCGCGCCGATCGCCGGCAGTTCGAAAACCAGATTGCCGAGCACAACGCGCGCGCGGGCCGCTTCGCCCAGCAGGAGGCGGACATCGCCCGCCAGCTTGCCGGGCTTCGCGCCCAAAACGCCGCCGCTTCGCCGGTGGAGGCGTTGCGCGAGGAGGTGGCAGAACTCGAAGCCCAGCTCGAAAACATCGAGGAAGGCATCGTCCAGGCCGAGGTAACCGTGGCGCAGTCGCGCGTCAAGGAGAAGGACACGCGCGATGCGGCCCAGGCGGCACGGCTCAAGGCCAAGAGCCTCGAAACCGAAGTCGCGACCCTCATCAAGCTGCTGAAGCCGGCCGAGGCCGGGCGCTACAAGCCCATCGTGGACCAAATCTCGGTGACGCCGGGCTACGAAGTGGCGCTAGGGGCTGCCCTTGGCGACGATCTCGACGTCACCGCCGATCAAGCCGCGCCGACCCGTTGGACGATGGTGAGCGACACGGCGGGCGACCCTGCTTTGCCCCAAGGCGCCGAGCCGCTCTCCGCCTTCGTTCGGGGTCCGCTTGAGCTTTCGCGCCGGCTTGTGCAAATCGGCGTCGTCGCCTCCAAGGCGGATGGCGACGCGATGAAGGACCGGCTGAGCCCCGGCCAGCGCCTTGTCACCAAGGATGGCGACCTCTGGCGCTGGGACGGGCTCATGGCCGCCGCCGACGCGCCGAGCGCCGCCGCGCGCCGGCTTGCCGAGCGCAACCGCCTGACCGGCCTCGAAGCGCAGCTCGACGAGTTCCAGGCCGAAGCCGATGCCACCGCCGCCGGGCAGCAGGCCGCGCAAGCCGCCGCTGCCGACGCGCAGGCCACCGAGAAGCGGCTGCGCGATGCCGCCCGCTCGGCGCAATCGGGGCTGGCCCAGAAGCGCGCCTCATTCAGCCAGGCCGAGCGTGCCGCAATAGAGCAGGCCAACAAATTGCAGGGCTTGGAGGAAGCCAAGGAGCGGGCGGCATACGGACGCGAAGAAGCCGAGGCCGCTCGCGAAGCCGCCCAGGAAGCGCTCGAAACCGCCAAGCCCGTGGACCAGGCCGAGGCCGAGCTGGAGAAGCTCAAGAGGGAAGCCTCCGCCACGCGCAATCACTATACCGAAGCGAAAGCGGCCTTCGACGGCATCGAGCGCGACATCCGCGGAAGGCATGCGCGGATTAAGTCAATCGGCGAGGAGCGGCTGCGCTGGCTGCAACGCACCAAGAGCGCGAACGCCCAGATGGCGAACCTGGAGGAGCGGCTTTCCGGCATCAAGGAAGAGCTTGCCTCCATCTCCGACCTGCCCGCCAAGATCGCCGACCGGCGCAACAAGATTTTGAACGAGGTCAGCCAGGCCGAGACCGCGCGCCAGGCCGCCGCCGACAAGCTCGCCGAAGCCACCAACGCACTGCGCGAGGCTGACCGGGCGTTGCGCGAGGCGCAGTCAGGCCTGTCCACGGCGCGCGAGACGCGGGCGCGCGTGGAAGCCCGGCTCGAAGCCGCCCGCGAGCGCCGCGCCGAATACGCGCATCTCATCCGCGAGAATTTCGAGTGCCAGCCCGAGGATGTGCTGAAATCCTCCGGCATCGAGGACGCAAGCAACCTGCAGCCTACGCATGAGGTCGAGCAGCAGATCGTGAAGCTCAAGGCCGAGCGCGAGCGGATGGGCGGCGTGAACCTGCGCGCCGAGGAGGAACTGGCCGAGATCGGCGGCGAGTTCGAGAACATGGAGAAGGAGCGCGAGGATTTGACCGAGGCCATCGCCAAGCTGCGCACCGGCATCCTCAATCTCAACAAGGAAGGCCGCAAGCGCCTGCTCGAAGCCTTCGACATCGTGCGCGGGCATTTCGAGCGGCTGTTCAAGGTGCTGTTCGCCGGCGGCGAGGCGGAGTTGCAGCTTATCGAGAGCGACGATCCGCTGGAGAGCGGGCTCGAAATCCTCTGCCGCCCGCCCGGCAAGAAGCCGCAAGTGCTGACGCTGCTCTCGGGCGGCGAGAAGGCGCTGACCGCGATGGCGCTGATGTTTGCGGTGTTCCTGACCAACCCGTCGCCGATTTGCGTGCTCGACGAGGTGGACGCGCCGCTCGACGACGCGAATGTGGACCGCTTCTGCACCATGATGGAGGAGATGACGCGCACCACCGAGACGCGCTTCCTCGTCATCACCCACCACCCGATGACTATGAGCCGCATGAACCGGCTGTTCGGTGTCACCATGCAGGAGAAGGGTATAAGCCAGCTTGTGAGCGTGGATTTGCAGGCGGCGGAGCGGTTCCAGAAGGCGAGTTGATACCTGCGACTTTACTATTTTTCTAGAAGTATCCCATGATCTATGAAGATGACCTTGGAAAGCTTGGTGGATTAACTCCAGAGCAAAAATTCTACTAGATCGAATTGATGGCTCGGCGAAAGCTTGAAGAGGGATTTAGGAAGGCGCAGTTCACCAATGAACCGCCGCTCTATGACGAGTATGATTATGCTACCACCGTTGTTGCGGCTGCAGATGCCTGTGGCATGGAGGAATTAGCAGCATTTGACTTGCTTTGGCCATCCGACGAGGGCACAGGTGAAAAATGTCGTATGTTTCGCGCGCGAGCAACGCGCATTTCCAATCGACTGATGTTCAACGATAGCAATTGCATCGAGATTGTCGCGTTAGATGCTGCAACAAAGCAAAATACTTCTCATTGGCTGCAACTGATACGCGAGGCTGTGCAGAGTTAAGATATTTCAAAATCTAAGAAGGACAGACTATTTCCTCTTATCGACAGACTACAAAGTGAGGTTGATCGCGAAACTACGCCAATTCACGCCGCAGGAGAGCCATGGCCGACGATCTGCACCTACGCTAGCCAAGGTGGCGAACGTCTTGAGGCGGCAGTTAGAGCGATTGAAAGGGTTGGGGCTGCTATTGGTATCGCGAAAGAAGCCGAGGTTGCGCAGCCGAGACTTCCGCCGCAGCGTGACCCAAAGCGAATCGAACCTCCAAAGAAAACGAATGGATTTCAAAAAGACTTGGATGACGAAATCCCTTTTTAGAGGCGTAAGCGCCTTTACGATATCGTTGGATACAACTCAGAACTTCTTGCCAATCCCAGCCTGCTTCAGAACCTCATTAGCGGTGTGGCGCGATTTTATCTCTCCATCGACGGTGAAATATCGCTCAGAAATCTGGCTGAACCAGATTTCGTGATCGCCCTTGCCCTGGCGGTGGAAGGCACAGCCATGTTCAAGCAGGATTTTCCGCACATCCTTTTCGTAGGACGGCATCAACGGAAGTTCGGGTTCGGGATGCGCGCGGTCTGCCCGGCCATGATGTGAATAGGAATCTCCGGCAAATCGGACGACAAGCCGTTCAGCTCAGCCAACTCCCCCACCATCGCCAGAACCTTATCGCGCAGTTCTTCCAGCGTGGCGGCTTCGGTGGCCAAGCCATCGATATCCGTGCTGCTCGCGACCCACACCTTTGCATCGTCATCCCAATCGGCGCGGACGAGGATGAGAGCATGGCTTGGGGTTTTGTGCATTTTTACACGTCTCTCTGGGTTGCAACTGCCTCGAATATAGTCGCTGGCGTCGCATCTGTCAGGCTCATTCGCGACATCGAAACCTATTTCAAAGCGCATTCGGAGAATCGATTTGGTGCGCGCCGTTTGCCCGGCCAAGCTGCGTACCGGCATCCTCAGCATATCGATTGCAGCCTCGAAATTCTATGCCGCGCCGAGGCGAGCCCGTGTGGCAGATCGCCCTTCGGTTGAGGAATTGCTTGCGCTCTAGAACAAATCATGTACATTCGCGCCATTGCATGTCTAAAGACGCTATGGAATAAGATAAGGATAGTGATTCATGACACAGACGCCATTCCGGGTGATCGAAGGGGATTTCAATAGCATGGACAAGCAGAAAGCCCTCGAAGCGGCGCTAAGTCAGATCGAGCGGAATTTCGGCAAGGGCTCCATCATGCGGCTCGGAAAGAACGAGCATCCGGTGGAGGTCGAGGCGATTTCCACAGGATCTTGGGGCTCGACATAGCACTCGGCATCGGCGGACTGCCGCGCGGCCGCGTCGTTGAGATTTTCGGGCCGGAGTCCTCTGGCAAGACCACGCTCGCCCTGCATGTCATCGCCGAGGCGCAAAAGAAGGGCGGCGCTTGCGGCTTCGTGGACGCCGAGCACGCGGTCGATCCGGGCTACGCCAGGAAACTCGGCGTGAATCTGGAGGAACTCATCATTTCGCAGCCCGACACGGGCGAGCAGGCGCTTGAGATCACCGACACGCTGGTCCGCTCGGGCGCAATCGACGTGATCGTCATCGATTCGGTCGCCGCGCTCACACCCAAGGCCGAAATCGAAGGCGAGATGGGCGACGTCCTGCCCGGCATGCAGGCACGCCTCATGAGTCAGGCGCTGCGCAAGCTTACCGGCTCGATCTCCAAGTCGAACTGCCTCGTGATCTTTATCAACCAGATCCGCATGAAGATCGGCGTCATGTTCGGCAACCCGGAGACGACGACAGGTGGCAACGCGCTCAAATTCTACTCCTCAGTGCGTCTCGACATCCGCCGCATCGGCCAGATCAAGGAACGCGACGAGGTCGTCGGCAATCAAACGCGCGTGAAGGTCGTCAAAAACAAGGTCGCGCCGCCGTTCAAGCAGGTGGAGTTCGACATTATGTATGGCGCAGGTATATCGAAGACGGGCGAGTTGATCGATCTTGGTGTGAAAGCCAACATCGTCGAGAAGTCGGGCTCCTGGTATACCTATGACAGCCAGCGCATCGGGCAAGGCCGCGAGAATGCCAAGGCCTATCTGCGCGATAATCCGCTGGCGGCGGAAGCGCTTGAGCGCGAGATCAGGGCCAATGCGGGGCTCATCGCGACGCGCATCCTCGACGGCGGCGATACCGGCGATGGCGAGGATGCGGGCGAAGGAGAGATGGCGGCAGCCGAGGCAGAGGCCGCGCCCGTCCGCAAAGGCCGCAGGTAGCAAATCTGCCCCGCACCGGCGAAAAGAGGGCTGCATATTGTGCAAGCCGGAGCGGCGGCTGTTGCAAAATGGCGGCAATGAGGTATCCGTATCCCGCCCAGCAAGCTGTTTTACCGCCCGCATAATTTTGCTTTCAGAAGTCCTGAAGGAGAGCGGGCTTAAAGAAAAAGAACTTAGTTATGAGCAGCCTCAACGAAATCCGCGGAACATTCATCGATTTCTTCCGCAAGAACGGCCATGAACATGTGCCGTCCAGCCCGCTTGTGCCGCGCAACGATCCCACGCTTCTGTTCACCAATGCGGGCATGGTGCAATTCAAGAACGTTTTCACAGGCATGGAGACGCTGCCGTTCAAGCGGGCGGCCACGTCGCAGAAATGCGTGCGCGCCGGCGGCAAGCATAACGATCTCGACAATGTCGGCTATACGGCGCGGCATCACACGTTCTTCGAGATGCTCGGCAATTTTTCGTTCGGCGACTATTTCAAGGACAGGGCCATCGAGCTTGCCTGGACGTTGATCACGAAGGATTTCGGTCTCGACAAGAAGCGCCTCCTGGTGACGGTTTTTTCGGAGGACGACGAGGCTTTCGGCCTTTGGCGCAAAATCGCGGGGCTGCCTGAAGACCGCATCATCCGGATTCCCACCTCCGACAATTTCTGGTCGATGGGCGAGACTGGCCCCTGCGGGCCTTGCTCGGAGATATTCTTCGACCACGGGCCGAAAATTCCCGGCGGACCTCCCGGCAGCGCCGATGCGGATGGCGACCGCTTCATCGAGATCTGGAACCTCGTGTTTATGCAATACGAGCAGGTTTCAAAGACGGAGCGGCTTAATCTGCCCAAGCCGTCCATCGATACCGGCATGGGCCTGGAGCGTGTCGCGGCGGTTTTGCAGGGCGTCCACAACAATTACGAGACGGACCTCTTCCTCTCGCTGATCAGGGCTTCGGTTGAACTCACTGGCGTTGCTGCCGAAGGAGCGGCGCTTCCGAGCCACCGCGTAATCGCCGACCATTTGCGCGCATCGAGTTTCCTCATCGCGGATGGCATCCTGCCGTCGAACGAGGGCCGCGGCTACGTACTCCGCCGTATCATGCGGCGCGCCATGCGCCACGCTCATCTTTTGGGCGCAGAGGAACCGCTGCTTTACCGCCTGCTGCCCGTTCTCGTGCGCGAGATGGGGCAAACCTATCCGGAACTCATCCGCGGGCAGGCGCTGATTAGCGAAACGCTCAAGCTTGAGGAATTCCGGTTCCGCAAGACACTGGCGCGTGGCTTGGGTCTGCTCGACGATGCCACCGGGTCACTCAAGTCCGGCGACACCCTGGCGGGCGATGTGGCGTTCAAGCTCTACGACACTTACGGCTTCCCGCTGGACCTGACGCAGGACGCGCTCAAGGCGCGGAATATCCGCGTGGACCTCGATCAATTCAACGCGGCCATGGCTCAGCAAAAAGCCGAGGCGCGCAAGGCTTGGGCAGGCTCCGGCGAGGCGGCCACCGACAAGGTTTGGTTCGACGTGCTCGATAAGACCGGGGCCACGGAGTTTCTCGGTTATGAGACTGAAACAGCCGAGGGCGAGATTGTGGCCCTCATCAACGGCGGCAAGCTCGTCAAACAGCTCAAGAAGGGCGAGGAAGGCACCGTCATTGTCAACCAGACGCCGTTCTATGGCGAGTTCTGGCGGGCAGGCAGGCGACAGAGGCGTCATCATGGGGCCGAAGGGCGCTCATTTCGACGTGACCGATGCGCAGAAGAAGCTTGGCAAAATCATCGTGCATGCCGGGGTGGTTCAGAAGGGGCCGCTGAAGGTAGGCGACGTGGTCGAACTGCATGTGGATAAGGTGCGGCGCACGTCTACGCGTGCGAACCATTCCGCGACCCACTTGCTGCACGAGGCTCTGCGCGAGACGCTGGGCACGCATGTCACGCAGAAAGGCTCGCTCGTCGATCCCGAGAAGCTGCGCTTCGATTTCGCTCACCCGAAGCCGCTCGCGAAGGAAGAACTAGCGAAGGTCGAGGAACTCGCGAACGCCGTCATTCTGCAGGATAGCCCCGTGGTGACGCGGCTCATGGCGGTGGACGACGCGATCAACTCCGGCGCCATGGCGCTCTTTGGCGAGAAGTACGGCGAGGAAGTCCGTGTCGTCACCATGGGCGAGGCGAGCCATGACGATAAGGGTGGACGCGCCTTCTCCGTGGAGCTTTGCGGCGGCACGCATGTTCGCGCGACCGGCGAAATCGGCCTCGTGAAGGTTGTGCAGGAAGGTGCCGTGGCGGCAGGCGTGCGGCGCATCGAGGCGCTGACGGGCCATGCGGCCCGCGCTTATCTCGTATCTCATGACTCAGCGCTGCGTCAGGCCGCCGGCATCCTGAGGGTACAGCCGGCCGAAGTGCCTGCCCGCGTGGCGAGCCTCATCGAGGAGCGCAAGCGGCTTGAGCGCGAGCTTTCCGAGGCGAAGAAGAAGCTCGCCCTTGGCGCGAGCAGCGACGGGCAAGCCAGCGCGGACGACGCGCTCCGCAGAGTGGGCGCCGTGACCATGTTCGCGCGCACGGTCCATGGCATCCAGCCCAAGGACCTTCGCGGGCTGGTGGACGACGGCAAACGCCAGATCAAGTCCGGTGTCGTCGCCATCGTCGGCGTTACCGAAGAAGGCAAAGCCGGCATCGTGGTTGGCGTGACGGACGATTTGACGGCGAAATACAACGCCGTCGACCTCGTCAAAGCCGGAGCGGCGGCACTTGGCGGCCAGGGCGGCGGCGGACGGCCGGACTTGGCCCAGGCCGGCGGCCGGACGGCGCGAGTGCCGAGGCGGCGCTGAATGCCATCGCGGAGAGGCTCGCGGGAACGGCCGCCGCTGCATGAAGTCCGGCAACATCGAGCGGCGCTTCCAGGCGCAGAACTTTTCGACTATGTATGCGCCATGACAGAAACAACACCGTCAATGCCAAACGTAGCGGAGCGTGAAGCCGCGCCCAAAGGGGTGGCGCCGCTTGCGCGCATCCGCAATTTTTCCATCGTCGCCCATATCGACCATGGCAAGTCGACGCTGGCCGACCGCCTGATCCAGACTTGCGGCGGCCTGACCGACCGCGAGATGCGAAGGCGCAGGTGCTCGACTACATGGAGATTGAGCGCGAGCGCGGCATCACCATCAAGGCGCAGACCGTGCGCCTGGATTACACGGCGCCAACGATGGGCGAGCAGTACGAGCTCAACCTCATGGACACGCCGGGCCATGTCGACTTCGCCTATGAGGTGAGCCGGAGCCTTGCCGCCTGCGAGGGCTCGCTGCTGGTGGTGGACGCCAGCCAGGGCGTCGAGGCGCAGACGCTCGCCAACGTCTATCAGGCGCATCGACAACAATCACGAGATCGTCCCGGTCCTCAACAAGATCGACCTGCCCGCCGCCGAGCCGGACCGCGTGCAGCCAGCAGATCGAGGACGTGATCGGCCTCGACGCCAGCGGTGCGCGTCGAGATTTCCGCCAAGACCGGCCTCAACATCGACGAGGTGCTGGAGGCCGATCGTGCACCGCCTGCCGCCGCCCAAGGGCGATGCCGACGCGCCGCTGAAGGCGATGCTGATCGATAGCTGGTACGACGCCTATCTCGGCGTCGTCGTGCTGGTGCGCGTGGTCGATGGCGCTGCTCAAGAAGGGCATGCGCGTCAGACTGATGTCGACGGGCGCGGTGCATCTCGTCGACCGCGTCGGCATCTTCCGCCCGAAGCAGGAGATGCTGCGATGAGCTTGGGCCCGGCGAAGTTGGCTTCTTCACCGCCGCGATCAAGGAGGTGGCCGACACCCGCGTCGGCGACACCATGACCGAGGAAAAGCGCCACGCCGACGAAGCGCTGCCCGGCTTCAAGCCGGTCGCAGCCGGTGGTGTTCTGCGGCCTCTTTCCGGTCGACGCCGCGCAGTTCGAGGACCTGCGCGAGGCCATGGGCAAGCTGCGCCTCAACGACGCCAGCTTCCAATACGAGATGGAGACGAGCGCCGCGCTGGGCTTCGGCTTTCGCTGCGGCTTTCTTGGGCCTGCTGCATCTTGAGATCGTCCGCGAGCGGCTGGAGCGCGAATTCAACATCGACCTGATCACCACGGCGCCGAGCGTCGATCTACCACATCTACATGACCGACGGGCAGATGATGGAGATGCACAACCCCGCCGACATGCCCGACGTGGTCAAGATCGAGCGCATCGAGGAGCCCTGGATCAAGGCAACGATCCTTGTGCCCGACGAATATCTCGGCGCGGTGCTCAAGCTTTGCGAGGACCGGCGCGGCCGGCAGATCGATCTCTCCTACGCCGGCAACCGCGCCATGCTGGTCTACGAACTGCCGCTGAACGAGGTGGTGTTCGACTTCTACGACCGGCTGAAATCGGTCAGCCGCGGCTATGCGAGCTTCGATTACCAGCTCATCGGCTACGCGCGAGGGCGACCTCGTGAAGATGCAGATCCTGGTCAACGCCGAGCCGGTCGACGCGCTTTCCATCATCGTGCACACGCGCGCGCGCGCGAAATGCGCGGCCGGGTGATGTGTGAGAAGCTCAAGGAGCTGATCCCCCGGCACTTGTTTCAAATCCCGATCCAGGCCGCGATCGGCGGCAAGGTCATCGCGCGCGAGACGCTGTCAGCCCTGCGCAAGGACGTGACCGCAAAGTGTTACGGCGGCGACATGACGCGCAAGCGTAAGCTGCTCGACAAGCAGAAGGAAGGCAAGAAGAAGATGCGCCAGTTCGGCCGGGTCGAGATCCCGCAGGAGGCGTTCATCGCCGCGCTGAAGATGGACGCCAATTGAACGGTTGAAGAGCGTTTGCGAAATAGCTGCGTTTTTTAACGTCATTGCGGCGCTTCGAAGAGGCATGGCCCAAAATGAGCAGACCAGAAGAAATTGACCATACCACTTTTGCTCCCTTCATCTTCTTGGACAAAGATGGGCGCTGCCAGCTCCTATTGCTCGACAATCCTATGTTGGAAAAGTTCCCCGTCTTTCAGGAGCGGGAGGGGTGGCTCGGAAATGGTTACGATTGGACTTTAATCGCCCGCACCGTTCTTGCTGACCAACTCCCTCATCTGCAAGACGTGTTATCGTTCCATCCAGAAGCAGGTATGTTTTTAGCCTATGGTTCCCGAGTTGCGGTTCAAAGTCTAGGCACGCAAATGCAGGCGGTGTTCCGCGATGACAGCAAGCTCCGCGACGTCTTGTCGCGCTCCAAGCGGGATTGAGTTGCTGCCCCGAGCATTTTCAAAACAGACTTTTTACCCGGCGTGCCTGCCTTCTGGCGAGGCGATCCAAATATGACTGCCACAATTTTCCCCGGAGATGGGCTTCAAATAAAACTGCTTTAAAAGGTTTGTAACAATTCGCACGTACGCATGCACGAACGGAAAATGCTTCAACGTGGGCGTGCCCAGAACAGCCCGAAGACATCTTGCACCTCGCGGACACAGTTGGCTGCACACGGAGCACAGGCTGCCTCATGCCAGTAATAAAAAGGGAGGTGCAGGCGGTGTCACTATTGTTACGAATCGATACAGAAAATGAGAGAAAGTCTCGCGGCCGGATCAAGCCTTCGTGAGATTACGAAGAAGTCTTGAAAGTGCGGATCGCCTCAGCTTAGCATTATGGCGTGGGGTTGGTAAGTTCACAAACTTCGTGGGGCGAAGACGATGTCTGTTTCGCAAGCACTCACACCGTATCTCCCATCTTTGCGCCGGTTTGCACGTGCGTTGTCCGGTTCGCAGGAAAGCGGCGACGCTTATGTCGTAGCACTCCTTGAGGCGATCCTCGAGAGCGCGGCCATCTTTCCGCCTGGGCTGCCGCCAAAGATCGCGCTGTACCGGCTCTTCCTCAAGATTTGGAATTCCGTGGATGCCAACGCCTTCCCGAACTTCAACGCCAGGGGAAACGGAGCGTCGAGCAACCTGCAAACGGTCACGCCCAAGCCGAGGCAAGCGTTTCTGCTCCTGACCCTGGAAGGCTTCCAGCCTGGGGAGATCGCGGCAGTTCTGGATTGCAGCGCTGGCGAGGTAGGGCGGCTCGTTGCCACGGCCGACCGGGAAATCGCGAGCCAGCTCGAACCTGCGGATATCCTCATTATCGAGGACGAGATGCTCACGGCCATCGATCTTGAGGAGGTTGTGACGAGCCTGGGCCATCGCGTCACGGGGCTTGCCCGCACGCAAAAGGAGGCGCTTGCGCTCGTGAAGCGCCATCGGCCTCATCTTATCCTTTCGGACATCGAGCTGGCGGATGGCAGTTCCGGCCTCGATGCCGTGAACGAGATTCTGCGCAGCTTCGAGGCGCCTGTGATCTTTGTCACCGGGCATTCGGAGGCACTCCTGACCGGCGCGAGGCCGGAACCCGCATTCTTGATCGCCAAACCGTTCAGCACGGAGACGCTGAAGGCGGTGATCGGGCAGGCGCTGTTCTTCGAGGTCCGGTCGCGGACGAAACTCGGCGGAAAGGCAAACGGCGTCCATCCAACGGCACTGTCTGCCTCAGGGTAAGGCAACGCTCAGGAATAAGTGAGCCGGATGGCGCCGGAATTTTGGCCGGCTGCAAGCTGCAAAAAGGGGCGCATATCCAAGATATGTAACCCTTTTTGCAGCGCAGCAGGCGGGCAAAAGAACAAGCCAGATGGCGCAGTTATTCCTGAGCGTTGCCTAAGTGGCCTGGGCGCTTGTATAGGCAGGCGGACGGGATGGCTTCAGTGCCGGCCACCAGAGGGCTCCAGGACGCAGCCTGCAAGGCAGCGGAGGTGCCAGCGGAATCCCTCCGGCGCGTAAGTCAGCATGACGTCCGCATCAAGCTCCGCGCTTGGCACAGCCTCGATCAGCACCGTGCCGAAGCCGTTCTGTTCTGGATGGACAACCGGCGGCCCGCCATGCTCGGCCCAGATCAGCTCGAACCGCGCATCCTCCGCCCCGCCGGCCGCGACAAACCATTCGATCCGTATACCGCCCGCCGCACCTGAAAGCGCGCCGTATTTTCCCGCATTCGTTGCCAGCTCGTGTAGCGCCATGCCAAGGGTTTGGGCCGCCGATGCCGTGATCAGCAGGGGCGGCCCTTCGACCTCGATACGCGAGCCGATCGAAATCCTCGAAATGCGCGAGTTGCGAGTGCACGAGCGCTTCCAAATGTGCTCCCTTCCACCGGCTGCCGGCGAAAAGACTGTAGCTCGCGGCTAGCGCCCCGATGCGTTTCTCGAAGCGGTCCATGAAGTCCCCGGGCATCGTGGCGAAGGTGTGCCGGGCAACCGCCTGCACAAGCGAGAGCATGTTCTTGCAGCGATGGCTGACCTCGCGCGTCAGCAGGCAATTCCTCTCCTCCTGCTGCTTGCGCTCGGTCACATCGGTCACGAGCACAAGCATCCGGCCTGGCTTTCCCGCCGCGTCCCTCAGCAGCGAGACATGCTTGTGTGCCCAAATCAACCCGCCGTCCTTGCTCATATAGCGGGTCATCTCCTCGAACGAGGGGACCCATTGCTGCGCCAGCCGGCTGCGGCTGAGGCTGTCTGCCTCCCGGTCCTCTGGATGAACCAGGGCGGAAAAATTCAGCCCCAGAAGCTCCGCTTGCGTGTAACCGAGCATGCTGGCGCAGGCGGGGTTGCAGGATTGAATGCGTCCTTCGAGGTCTGCGATGGCAATGCCGATGGCCGCATGGTCGAAGATGCCGCGAAACCGCTCCTCGCTCTCGCGCATGGCCTCCTCGGCGCGTTTGCGCTCGGTGATGTCCACGCACGCCGCTGCGACCCGGAAAGGCACGCGCCCATCCAGCCCATCGCGGAAATCCACACGGCCGATCCAGCTCATCCAGCGGATTTCGCCGCCGGGTATCACGAAGCGGAAATCTGCCTTGATCTGGCCGCCGTCCACGCCCTGGAGGCCCGCCTCGTACTTCGCCATGAAGCGTGGTTTGTCGTCGCGGTGCACCCGCGCGAAGCCATCCACGATGTTGGCGCTGCAAATGGTTGGCAGGCCAAGCATGGCGATCAGTTCGGGCGAGTAGGAGGCGCGGCCGGTCTCGAGATCGATGGTGAAAGTGCCGATGCCCGCGGCCGCCGTGGCCAGGCGAAGGCGCTCCTCGCTTTCCTTCAAGGCGGCCTGCATTGCGGCATCCGCTACCGGGGACCCGGACGGCCGCTTGCCCATGCCGAATACTGCGAGTGCAACCTCGCGCAATCCCTCGATGCGATAACTCGCCGCGCGTTTCATAATCGAGCACCTGCTCGCTTGAGCCAACACCGTCTGGCTTTAGGGGCGCCGCCTGCACAACCCCCAATAGCGAAGGCCATGTTCTAGACATGGGGTCACAGAAACTAAAGTATATCACTTGTTTGGCGCGGGCTATAAATTTGTAATTTAGTGAATGTTGGCATCAGCTTAGCAATAGATTCTTGATCTAAGCTTAGAGGCTTGGCAGCGGCGGGACGCCTATGACATGCGGATGCAGCAAGATGAGTGAAAGGTAAAGGGCGAGAGCGGCGATAAGGGGCAAGGGGCGCGCGTGCAAACCGGCTCCGCAGAACCGGCCAGCCAGAACGGCAGCGAAAGGCACGAGCGAGGTGTGCTCGGTTCGCTCCGCCCAGAGTTCAGGCCCCCATTCGCGCCGTTTGCGGGCGTCGAAGATTGCCATGCCCGCCAGGCCGAACAAGGCGAACAGCCCGAACAGGGTGACATGGGCAAGCTCGCCATTGGGAATCCAGGTGAGCGCCGGCCCAGAGTGTCACAGCCCATAAAATTGGGTGCCGGGTGATGCCGGCGATGCCGGGGCGGCTGGGGTCGAAGGCCGCGTGGTTGAGGCCGGGGATCGAGAATGGGTCGGGCGACGTGAAGCCGTAGGCTATGAACAGGCAGGCGAAGGGCATGACGATATTGGGGACCCAGAGCTGCCAAGGCTCGAAGCTCCATAACTGTATCCGGGGCGCGGTTCCAGCCGCTGCGATGAGCCAGGCGAGCACCGCCACCGATACGATGGAGTAGAGGATCATGTAGGCGCGCCCGCCCAGCCGCTCGCGGAGCATGCGCCTGATGGTGGGCCTCGCAGGCACGCTATGGGAGGCAAGAAACGCCACAAGCGCCGCCGCGAACTGAGTCCAGTCGCCTTGCGCGGGCGTCATGTGCCGCCCCGTTCATCGGCGGCCCAAGCCGCAAGCAGCCCCCGCTCGCGCGATACGATTGTTTCGAGGAACTCGTCCGCGCCCTTCATTTTGCGGAACACGGTATAGCCCCGCTCAAGGAAATTCTGCAAATCGCCAAGCCCCGCCGCGGCAGCCGGTCCGCGCATCATCGTAAGCGTCGTGCCGATCAGCGGCTTTCTGGTCAGCCGGTCGAGCGACTGGCCGAGATGCAGGATGAGTTCGATCTGGCGCTCGCGGTCCACCCGCCGGTCCACTTTGCGGTAGGCCTCCGAATAGTCCGCCTCGGTCATATCGAAAACCTTGCCGCCAAGCACCGCAAGCATGGCCACGTCAAGCGCCTCCGAGAGTGCGTTAAGCTCGAAAGCATCCGCCACGGTCTCAAGCCCGGCCGCAGGCAGCACCGTGGTCATCAGCGGCATGAGGCGGCGCACGGCCTGCTCGTGCAGGCTCAGATCCTTGGGGCCGTAAATGTCGGATAAGAAAAAGGAAGCGGTCTTTCCGTAACGCGGGCTTTCAAGAAGATCGGCATGGGTGCGCGCAAGCCTGGCTGCTTGCCATACCCTCAGCGCCTCGCGCTTGACCGCGGCATCGGGGTCGCCCGCCAGTACATCGCGAGCCGACGCCGCCGCATCGAGCTGCGCTTCAATGCGCTTCGTAATCGCGGTCTTGGTAGTCAAGTGTTTCCCTTTATGGCGTATTTAGGGGGATGGGCGCATCCGTGTGCAAAGTCAAGAGTGGCCGGTTTCGAGACTGTCCGCCGGTCCTCTTATAGTTAAACGTTTATGCAGGAATTGGGTAGTGGGGCCATGCCGCAAGCCGAACGTTTATCGCCTGTAGACACGGCCTGGCTCCGTATGGACCGGCCAGCGAACCCAATGGTCATCATCGGCGTTCTGGTTCTGGAAGGCCCGGTGAAGCTGGATCGGCTTGGGGAGCACTTGGCCGCACGTTTCTTGGCGATACCGCGCTTCAGGCAACGGGTGGAGATACGCGGTGCTGAATATTGGTGGGTCGAGGACCCCCATTTCGACCGGCAGCGGCACATCAGACGCGTGCGCCTGCCCGGCAAGGGCGATCAGGAGGAGTTGCAGCGCTATATTGCGGAACTTGCTTCCGAGCAGTTGGATAAGTCGCGCCCGCTCTGGCAATTGCGGCTGGTCGAGCATTATGAAGGTGGCGCCGCCGTGGTCATCCGCGTCCACCATGCGATCGGCGATGGCATGGCGCTTGTTCGCGTCATTCTCTCAATCACCGACGGCAATGATGTGCCTGGGAATTGGGGGCAGGCTCCGGGCCGGGGCAAGAGAACCGGGCTGCTATCGATCCCGGGCCTCGAAACGCTTGCCAAGGGCATGGCGCTTACCCAGGATGTCTGGCGGGAGGCGAAGGGGCTCGCCGGCAGTCCGGCGAAAACCATCCGGACCGGCGCCGGGATTGCCGGGGAGCTGGCCTATCTGCTGCTGATGCCGCAGGACAGCCCGAACTCGCTTCAAGGGCGCCCTCTCAGGCAACAAGCGCGTCGCCTGGACCGAACCGCTCCCGCTGCCCGAGGTTCGCGCAGTCAGTCACGCTTTCGGCTGCTCCATCAACGACATGCTGCTGGCCTCGGTGGCTGGCGCGCTCGGCGCGTATCTCAAGGAGAAGGGCGATCCAACAGAAGGCGTCGAAGTTCGCGCGCTGGTGCCGGTGGATATGCGCGGCGAGGTTCGCGTGGGCGAGCTTGGCAACCGCTTCGGCATCATCGCGGTCGAGCTGCCCGCCGGCATCGAAAACCCGCTGGTGCGGCTGGCAGAGGTTCACCGCCGCATGAAGGAGCTGAAGGAGTCGCTTGAGCCGCCGGTAACGCTGGGCCTGCTCATGGCGCTCGGCTATGCACCGAAGATCGTACAGGATAAGCTCTTCAACCTGCTGCTCAGCCGTGCCACGGCGGTGATGACCAATGTTCCAGGTCCCGGTCATCCACTCTATATGGCGGGGCACGAGATCAAGCAGCTCATGTTCTGGGTGCCGCAATCCGGCGACATCGGCATGGGTGTTTCCATTCTGTCGTTCAATGGGATGGTGCAATTCGGCCTGATCACCGACGCGGCGCTGGTGCCGGACCCGGAGGCCATCGTCGCGCAGTTCAGGCCGCAATTCGAGCAACTGCTCTATCACGTGCTGATGGAGCCCTGGGAGGAAGCGGAGGGCGAGGCCGTGCCGGAAGGCACGAGCCGGGTTCCACAGCGCCGGGCCGGAAAGGCTCGCAAGGCTGCAACGCCAGCGCCTAAGCGAAGCAGCGCCGCGCGGCACAACCCGGCCCACCTCAGAGGGAACGATACTGGCGGTTAGCTGGATATTTATCAAAGCAAGACATCGCTCGCCTCATCCCTTAGGTGGAACCAAGCCAGGCATTAACCAGAAATTAACACCCGGACACCACCATAAGTGGCGCAACAGCGCTCTTCAACTTTAAGGAATACGGTATGTCCGTGTCTGCGGTTGGCTCTCCCGCCAGCGCCATGAATGTTCAAAACTATGCTGCCACCTCAAGCCAGCGCACAGCAGCGGATAGCAATTTCCAAACGCCAAGCGCTAAAAGTGCACCGGTCAAGGATTCCGATGGCGATAGCGATGGCGATCACAAGCCGGCAGCAACCGCCCAAACGACGAGTTCAAGCTCAGTTCAGGCCGCTCTTACCAATCTCAAGATTGGTGGCTAGTACACCCTGCGGGAAATCCTGCCCCGTTTGCGGCTGGCGCTTACAGGATTTCTCGCGGATCGGGCGTACTAGCAGATCTTTGTTGCCAGTGCAGCTTAGCGGCCGGAAGTTCGATTGCGAACTCGCGGCAAACAGGTGCGAACTTCCAGCCGGCTGTACTAGTAAAGCCGCGTAAAGGGTTGCGAGGCGGCAGTCATCAGGCCGGCGCCGGGCAGCCGAATACGGTCTCCGCAAAGCGGAAGCAGCATACAGGCGGTTTTGGGAAGTGAAGCCGGACGATATCTGCGGAGTGGTTACGAAGAGATCCAGGTGAAGAATACATCTTCCCTGCGCAGATAGGCGTTTTTCACCAGAGAGAAAAAGTGGACAACAGACGCGGCAAAGCGTTCCATGGTAGTAACCTCGAATAGGCTATGTGAGTGAACCAGGAACGGCACGCCGCTGTTTGGGCGTTCATTCCATGGCTGCAGTGGGACGGATTGTCCCACAATGGTCTGTAGGTATGGCTAATCGCATGCCTACGGTTGAGGGTTGCATACTCGCTATTTCTTTCCCATAGCTTGCCGGGTGTTGCAAGGATTCCCCATTCAAAACATAGGGGATATCCGTGCCTTAGCGCTAAAATTATGGTGTGGTGTTGCAGCCAAATCCGATGCGGCAAATGCCACCGATCCCCTGATTTGGGCGGGCAGGCCGGCGCCACACTGGACGGAACCGTTAACTAACTTTTACGCTCGTCAGCTCTTCACCTCTTGGATCGAGCACATGCACGGCGCAGGCGATGCAGGGATCGAAACTATGGATCGTGCGCTGGATTTCGAGCGGCTGTTGGGGATCGTGAAGGCATGCCGGTCCATGAGCGCCGCCTCGTATGTGCCGGGCTGGCCTGAGGCATCGCGCTGCTGTCAATTCGCCGGCGCTTGGATTGGCTCCAATAATTGGAACCGATCGGCCGGACTCGCTTTAGCGGTCGGAATCGGCAGCCTTGATCTTCTCCGCTTGCTCGGTCTCGGCGAGCAGCGTCTGGCATTCGGGCGGAAGGCCGGAGACCAGTAGCGGCTTTGCGGGCGGATGCGGCTTGGTGGGCGGTTTCGGCTTCGCGCGCAGTTTCTTGAACCAATCGTTGAGTTCTTTGCCGCAACCGTCATCCCCGGCCGCGACAGGCGCCTGGGCCACGCAGGATGGGCTGCCGGGCGGGCAATTCAAGCGAATATGGAAATGGTCGTCGTGCCGGTACCAAGGCCTGATCTTTTGCAGCCAAGCCCTATCTGTACCGGCGGCATCGCAAAGCGCTTTCTTCACCGCCGGATGCACGAAGATGCGCGCCACTTCCGGATAGGACGCCGCACGGCGCAACAGCTTGACCTGGGCGCCCGTCCACAAGGCTTTGTCGACGGTCAGCGTTTCGCGGTTTACCACGCTGGCGGCTGAAGTCTGTTCCCGCTCTTCCGCGGATAGCGTGTGGCCGGGCATGAGCTGGTACCAAAGGTCGGCGTCCAGGCCGCTCTCGTGGCTTGCGTGTCCGCCGAGCAGCGGGCCGCCGATAGGTTGCGCCATGTCTCCAACGAGGATGCCAGGGGAGCCGTCGAGTTGCTGCGAATCCGCAGCGAGCTTGCCAAGATAGCCAAGCAGCACCGGATGCCCCCAGAACCGGTTCCGGGACAGGCGCATGAGCTGCCAGCCGGGGCCGTTCGCCTGCATTTTCGCCGCGCCCGCGACGCAGCCCAGGTTGTATTGCCCGATCGCTCGCGGCGCCATCTGCCCCGCAGGCTCTTTCACGGCGCCGAACGCCTTCTTTGCCTCGCGTGTATCCACAGCCGGAGCCGTTCCGGCCGCGTGGCTCTTCCCGCAGGCCCCGCCAAACCCGGCCCCCGCCATGGCGATAGCCAGAAGCCAATATTTGAGATTAGCGGCCAAAGGGATTCCAGCTTGAACCAGACCCGGAGGGGGACTCCGCTGGGGCGGCCTGCTGCGGTGCAGGTGCAGGCGCCTCGGCTGGCGGGGCTGGTTCCGCTGCCGGTTTCTGAGCTGCGGCCGTGTGCCTTGGCTTTCTGACAGTGGCAGGTTTCCTGGACGGCGCAGGATTGCCTTGCGCCGTCGCCGGCAGGTTCAAATCGATGTGGATTGGCTTTGCCTCACCCGGCTTTCCCGGAGACGGAGGAACTGGCTCTGTGGTGGCCTGCAAAAGCTGCCCGTTGGGAGCCGCCGACGCCTGGGCACCGTCGGCTGGCGGCGCCACGCTGATCGCGATACCCGCCAGGAGCCATTGATCGCCAGCATGCTGATAGGCGAGATCGAATTGGACCTGCTCTGGCGAGGTCGGGAAGTATCCGGTCAGCCGCAGGACCTGCCCATCCAGGGCCGGCGCGCCGGTCATCTTCGGATTGAAGACCATGACCGGCGACAGATCGATTTTGCGCGAGCGCAAGGTGGCGAAGACCTCGGCCAAGCGCGCGGGGCTGTTGGTCATCTGGAAATTGGCCGTGCCCATCTCGCGCAGCACACTGTAATTCCCTGTTATGTTGGCCTGATTGAGCGCGATAACCGCATTGCGGATCATGAGCATGATGCGGATATCGTCAGGAATAGCGGGGGCGGCTTCCGGCTCCTGCCCTTGCATGGGTGTCGGAAGCACAAACTGAGCATGCGAAAGCCCTGGCACCATTATGGACGATGCTAAGAGCGAAAGACAGATCAGAGCAATTCTTGTAATCACGGCTATTCCCGATGGTAGTGAGCTAGGAGACTTTTAATTGCGGTAAAAGGCGACTTCAAGACAAACCCGGGACGCCGGCGGCCTTATCCCTCGATATTTTTCGCGCCAGGGTTGCGCGTGCCACAACGTGGCAACCGTCGCGGCGGGTAAAGAGTGCTTTGCGTTCGCGGCGTTAAAGCTTCCCGCGATCGAGGCTGAAAAATCTGGTATAGGTCCGTGTCGCCGGCCGTTCTTGAGGGCAAAAATACATGATCTGTGCGCGCCTGGGCCTTGCGGCCATGCTGACCTGTTGCGCTGCGTTTGCTGCTGTGGCGGGAGCCATGCCCCGTTACGGGCACATCTTTATCATCGTAGCTGAGAACAAGGGCTTCGACCAGATCATAGGCAGCCCGGATGCACCGAAGCTGAACAGTCTCGCCAAGGAGTTCGGCCTTGCCACACGCTACTTCGCCGCGGCCCACCCAAGCGAGGGCAATTACGTTGCCATGCTAGGCGGGAATACTTTCGGCATCCACGACGACGATGCCTGGTTTTGCGAACCGTTCACGATAAGCTCGAGCTGTCCGCACGCGGTGCTGCCGGGCTACGCTTCGCATTCGATTGGCGCGCCAAGCCTGATGGACCAGCTCGTGGCGGCGAAGCTGACCTGGAAGGGCTATTTCGAGGACTTGCCCGCGCCGGGCTCGCTCGAGATTAGCAGTGCCGGGACGCCCGATACGCCGGCAGAGCTTTACGCATCGAAGCATAATGCCTTCATCAATTTCGAGCGCGTGCGCAAGGACCCGGAGCTTGCCCGGAAAATCGTGCCGCTACGCCAGCTCCCGGCAGATTTGGCAGCGGACGCCGCGCCGAATTACGCGCACATAGTCCTCAACCAGTGCAACGACATGCACGGGCTGTGGAGCGCCGGGCCGATCTCGGATTGCGCATATCGCGCGGAACCCGCCGCCTCCCTGATCCGGCGCGGCGACGCGGCGATCGGCGCCGTCGTGGACCGGATAGTGGCGGCGCCGCTCTGGTCCAAGGCCGCAAACGCCGCCATCGTCATCGTCTGGGACGAGGATGGCGGGACGGCCGCGGGCGAGCAGGGCTGCTGCGGTTTCGAGCCCGCCAGCGCTGCGAACTCCGGCGGCGGCCATGTCGCGGCCATCGTCGTCACCAATCATGGCCCGAGGCATGTGGAGGATGCGCAGCCTTACAATCACTATTCGCTGCTCAGGACCGCCGAGGAGGCGTTCGGGATCGGCGAATATCTCGGCTTTGCCGGCGCCAGCGATAAGGGCGTGAAAGCCATGACGCCGCTGTTCGAGGTACGGCCGAAATGATCTCAATTGCCACGTCCCCTCCTGCGAGCGTACTGTCATCTGCACCTCCGCCTTTTCCTTCGGGACGAACAAGCTCGCCGCCAGGGTAAACATTTTCTCTGGGCGCTCTCGCGTATTCCGGCCATGCGGGCGCGGGGCGGACGGCGATAGCCCGCGCGAGCTGCCTGAAGTCCGCCGGGACATCGCCGCCGCGCTTGCCAATTGGCGGGCGAAATACCCGAAGCTCTTCAGTTTGGCTCGTCGAGCACAGCTGTTGGTTCATCAAGATATGTGCGGCATTCTGCCGCATGGCGGTGTAAGCTTGTCTTCTTGCGGTGTGTAATCGCGAAAAAGTATGCCTCGAAAGTACCGGCCAATCCCCTGGGGCTTTCTGTAGAGGAGAGGTGAGTTTGGCCGGGCTTGTGTGTTAAGGGGTGGGGATGGGGTTCCGGCGTTGGGTTAGCTGGTTAGCGGTCGCGGCGATTTTGCTGCATGCCGCCACCATTGCGCGCCATTACGTCATCCGCTACGAGGCGATCCCCGCCGAGCTGGCCGCCGCTAGCTTCGATCTTACTGCCTTCTGCCACGCGGCCAGTGAGGCAGACGGTAACGGCTCCGATCAAGGGACTCCAGGCCAAAACGGCCCATCCAAGCCTTGTCCGATCTGCCAGGGCGCTGCCTCCGCCCATGCCTTGACCGCATCCGAAACGCCCGCGCTCGACCTTCCGCGGGCTGTCTTCGTGGAACGCCTCGTTCCTCCAAGCATCAAGCTGGTGCCTGCGGCCAGATATTCCCTTCCCCTCACGCGCGGCCCTCCAAGCGTCGCCTGACCGGCCGCCTTATCAGCCGTGACGCGCATTGGCCCGCTGAGCCCCGCGCGCCGCAGAGCAGTGTGTCTGAGGGATCGTTTTCATGTCGAAACATATCGTAGCGGTGCTTGGATGCACCGTAGCCGCAGGCCTGTGCGCCTTGCCGGCACTCGCGCAATCGTCCGCGCAAAACCTGCCTAACGTCGAAGTGCAGCAGAAGAAGCACAAACCCGCCAAGGCCAGAAGGCCGGCACAGGCACCAGCCGGGGAAGTCGCGGAGCGTGCGCAGCGCAGCGCCGAGCCGCCACTTTCGGCCGCGCCCGCTAGCAGCACCACCCTTCGCGGCGAGGCCATCGCATCGCAGAAGCCAGTCACGAACGACACCGCGGCGATGCTTGGCAATGCCCCCGGCGTCAGCCTCTACCAGGCGGGCGGCGTTTCGAGCCTGCCCGCGATCCATGGCATGGCCGACGACCGCGTCCGGACCGAGCTTAACGGCATGCTCATCACCTCGGCCTGCGGCAACCACATGAACCCGGCGCTGTCCTATATCGACCCCGCTGCGGTCAAGCAGGCCAAGGTTATCGCGGGCATCACGCCGGTAAGCTCCGGCGGCGACAGCATCGGCGGCACGATCCTGGTGGAAAGCGAAGGCCCCCGGTTCGCGGCATCCGGCGATGGCACGATCACTTATGGCACCGCCTCCGTTTTCGCGCGCAGCAACGGCAACGGCATCGCGGCCAGCGGCTCGGCGTCGGCGGCCACGGACCACATCAACATCACCTATACCGGTGCATGGAGCCGCGCCGATGACTACAAGGACGGCAATGGCAACACGGTGAAGTCGACGCTTTACGAGGCGGAGAACCACATGCTGTCGCTCGCCGTGCGCGGCACCAGCGATCTGCTGGTTATCCAAGGCGGCGTGCAGCAGATCCCCTATCAAGGTTTCGTCAACCAGCGCATGGATATGACCGGGAACGACGCCTGGTTCGTGAACGCGCACTACACCACGCGGACCGATTGGGGCAAGCTCGACCTGCGTGGCTATTACCAGGACACCCGTCACGAGATGAACTTCCTCGACGACGGCAACAAGGCCAAAGCGTACATGGGCGGCAACCCCATGCCCATGCTGACGCACGGCCAGAACTTCGGCTATTCGGTGAAGGCAGAAATACCGCAATCCCAACGGGATATGCTGCGCATTGGCAACGAGCTTCACGGCTTCCTGCTGGACGACTGGTGGCCGCCAGTGCCGGGCACCGGCATGGCGCCGCTAACCTTTCTGAACATCAACGGCGGCCAGCGCTACGACGTTGGCACCTTCGTCGAATGGGAAAAGAAGTGGGACCGGCAGTGGACGACTCTGCTGGGCGTCCGCAACGATGTGGTGTGGATGAACACCGGTAATGTGAATGGGTACAAAGACGACACCATCAGCCCAGGCAGCGATCCAACGAAAATGATGTACACGACCGATGCCGCCAACTTCAACAAGGCGGATCGCGCCCGTACGGACGTGAACTTCGATGCCACCGCGCTCGCCCGCTACGAGCACGATCAATGGACTACGTTCGAGGGCGGCTATGCGATGAAAACGCGCTCGCCCAGCCTTTATGAGCGGTATGATTGGTCCACCCATAAGATGGCCATGGAAATGAATGGCTGGTTCGGAGATGGCAACTCCTATGTTGGCAACCTGAACCTCAAGCCGGAGACAGCGCACACTTTAAGCGTTACCGCCGGCTGGCACGACAGCGCCCGCAAGGACTGGGAGCTGAAAATCACGCCATACTACACCTATGTGGATAACTATATCGACGTGGACAAGTGCACGACCTGCACGATGAAGCCGTACTCCGCAAACGCAGGCTTCGTCGCGCTGCGGTACGCCAACCACGACGCCGAGATGTACGGCTTTGACATCTCGGGCCGCATGCTGCTGGCTTCCAGCTATGAATACGGCAAATTCGCGCTGGCTGGCGTTGCGGGCTACGTCCACAGCCGGAACCTCGACACGGGCGACAATCTCTATCACATGATGCCGCTCAACGCGAAGCTTGCCCTGGAGCACAAGCTTGGGAACTGGAGCAGCACGGCCGAGTTGCAACTCGTCGACGCCAAGATCGATATCGAAAAGGTCCGCAACGAGTTGCAAACGCCTGGTTACGCTCTGGTCAACCTGCGCACGAGCTACCAATGGGATCAGTTCCGGCTAGACGCAGGCGTGGATAACCTGTTCGACCAGCAATACTACTCGCCCTTGGGCGGCGTTTACCTGGGCGACGGTGCTCTCGTCAACCCAGGTGGGCAGCGGAACCCGGTCGCGGGCATGGGCCGCACCGTTTACGGCGGCATCACCGTAAAGTTCTAAACGGTTCTCCCGGCGGAAAAGCCGCGTGCCCGCGCGGCTTTTCCAGCTCACGCGTTGAGGGTTGAGTAATGCGTTCCCGGCGTTGGGTTGGCTGGCTTGCGGTTGCGGCTATCCTGCTGCATGCCGCGACTATTGCGCGCCACAACGTCATCCGTTTTCAAGTAATCGCCGCGGAGCTGGCGGCGCCGAGGGGCATCGACCCCGTTGCGATCTGCTACGTGGTCAGCGAGGCGCACGGCAGCAGTCTGGCTCCCGCCGTTCCCGGAGACAGGCAGGACCGCACATCCAAGCCTTGCCCGATCTGCCTCGGCCTCGTCTCGGCCCACGCCCTGCCCGCAAGCGAAGCGCTGGCGCTGCCCGTCGCACAGGCTTTCTCCGTAACGCGCTTCATTCCCCAAAAGCTTGAGCCCGTGCCATCGGCCAGGCTTTCCCTCCACCGCACACGCGGCCCCCCAAGCGCTGCCTGACAGCTTGTCCAGTCAGCCGCGGATGCGCAACGGGCGGGGAGAGCCCAGCGCGCCGCAATGTCATTGCTTGTGGAGGATTTCTCATGAAGAAACACATCGTTGCGGTGCTCGGATGCACCGCCGCCGCGGGGCTCGCCGCCTCGCCGGCACTCGCGCAATCGTCTGCGCAAAACCTGCCCAACGTCGAAGTCCAGCAGAAGAAACACAAACCCGCCAAGAAGCCGGTGCATCGTCATGAACACGAGCGCGCTCCGGCGACGGCAGCCTCTGGCCCCTTGTCCCCGGCCTTGCCTGGAAGCCTGCCCAATTCAGCCGCTTCCATCGGCAGCGCGTCGGTCCCCGCCAGCGAGATCGAGTTGCGGAGCGTCTCGACCAGCGATACCGCGTCGGTGCTCGCGGATATTCCGGGCGTGGGTGTCTTCACGAACGGCGGCGCGTCCGGTCTGCCAACCATTCACGGCTTCGCGGATGACCGTCTGCGCATCAAGGTCGACGGCATGGATACGATCGCCTCGTGTCCCAATCATATGAATCCGGCTCTGTCCTACATCGACCCGTCCCAGGTCGCTTCCGCCAAGGTCTGGGCCGGCGTCACCCCCGTCAGCATTGGCGGCGATTTGATCGGCGGCGCGATTGTGGTCAATTCGCGCGAGCCCTTGTTCGCGGCGCCCGGCCAGGGCGTGGTCACGCGCGGAAGCATCGGCTCGTTCTACCGCAGCAATGGCGACGGTATGGGCGGCAATGTCTCGGCGACGGCAGCGACGGAGCACTTCTTTCTGTCTTACGAAGGCGCCTACGCCAAGTCTGGCAACTATTTCGCGGGCGGCGACTTTGGGAAATTTCCGCTGAGCAGCACCATCACCAAGGTGCTTCCGAAGAATGAGGTGGGTTCGACGGCTTATGAAACGCAGAACCACCTAGCCACTCTTGCCTACAAGAACAAGGATCAGCTGATCGAACTCAAGGCCAATTACCAGTATGTCCCCTATCAGCTTTATCCCAATCAGCGCATGGATATGCTCGGCAACGAACAGATCGGCCTCAATCTGCGCTATTCCGGCAAGTTCAGCTGGGGCGATGTGCAGACGCGCGTCTACTGGCAGCACGTCGATCACTATCATGGATTTCGGTAAGGATAAACAGTATTATTATGGCGATGTGACGGGGAATGACGGGGTTACCAAGTATCCAACGCTTGGCATGCCCATGTACACAAAGACCGATACATATGGCAATTCCAGCAAGGCAGACTTTAACGTCACCAGCAGAGACGTGCTGCGGGCCGGCTACGATCTGCAATTCTATCGCCTGGACGACTGGTGGACGCCGGCGCCGGACTGCGGCTTCGGCAAATGCGTGGGCGGCATGGCGCCCCTGAGCTTCCAGAACATCAACGACGGGCACCGCGACCGGTACTCGCCATTCTTGGAGTGGGAGCACAAATGGAGTCCGGCGGTAACCTCGCTGCTCGGGGTACGTTATGAACGGATTGAAACCGACACGGGTCCGGTGCATGGTTATTATACCAGTACGACGCCAGGGGTCGAGTTGTTCCCGAACAATGCTATGAAGTACGCGCGGACAGTCACGTACGACATAAGCCCGGTCGGAACCCGCGATGCCTTCAACACCATGGATCGCTCACGCAGCTTCGACAATGTCGATCTGTCGGCGCTTGTCCGATATACGCCCAACGCCAATATCGACACTGACCTGGGGCTGTCGCGGACGGCGCGGGCGCCGAGCCTCTACGAGTTGTACCCTTGGTCGCGCAACAGCATGGCGCTCGAAATGAACAATTTCGTCGGCGATGGCAACGGCTATCTGGGCAATCCTTACCTGAAGCCGGAAATTGCAAACAAGGTAAGCGCCGACCTTGACTGGCACACCCGCGACCGCGAAACCGCAATCCGCTTCTCGCCCTATTACTCGTATGTTGAGAATTATATAGACGCCGTGCAGTGGGACATGACTGCGGCCAACCCCTTAACTTCAGATACCGGGGGGAAAGCGGTGAAGCCTCTCGCTACCACCAATTTCGTGAAGCTGAAATACATGAACGAGGACGCGCGTCTCTATGGCTTCGACCTGTCGGCCAAGGCGCCTATAGCCAAAACGGCCTATGGCGACTTCAGCGTGGCGGGGATGCTCAGCTACACCGATGGCAAAGACATCTCGCTTGACACCGGCCTGTACAACATCATGCCGTTAAATGGAAAGCTGGCCCTGATACACAAATTGGGCGGGTGGCAAGGCATCGCCGAAGTCGTGGGTGTGAGCGCGAAGGATGACGTGTCCGCTGAGCGCAACGAGATGAAAACGCCGGGCTACGGCCTGCTGAACCTGCGCGGCGCCTATGCGTGGGACAACATCCACCTCAACTTCGGCGTAGAAAACGTGCTGAACAAACTCTATTACCTGCCTCTCGGCGGCGCGTACCTTGGCGAAGGCCAGACAATGTCGTTCAATAACGAGACTCGGGAATAATAAAAGCGAGTGGGGTACGTCCGTTGCAGGTCCCGGCCGCACGTTTTATGTGGGCATGAAAATAAACTTCTGATCGAAGACGTGACCGGCGCGCTCTCTCGCCGGGCCACGGTTCCGCTCACGGCAGCGGCCTCGGCTCGACGGGAAGCGCCCGGTGGCGCTTATCTAGGCAACCACAAGGACGGCAATTGGGGCAGGAGGGGGGGTTCCCTAACCAAAACGCATAGCTTTTCGGTGCTGACCGGTCAGGCTTCAAACTGCTGGCGGATAGCCTCGAATATGGCCCGTTTTACTGTCGCTGCCATGGTCAACTACAGCACCAGCGCCAGGATTGCGGGTTAATAAACCGTTTCCACCGCCTGCGCCTCCGTTATGGTTAATTTAATCAAGGTAAACGTGCACACCGCGTGTTGGATTCCGAGGTTTTTATGCGAATTTTCGCTGTTTTTTGCCCGATTTCTGCGGTTCAAAAAGTCAGTTAAATATAAGGGCAACTTCCCCATTAACTAGAACGCATCCCGCGCTTCGGCTCGTCTCAATAAAAATAGCGCATTTGAATCAATACACTATAGCAACGCCTACATCCCTTAACGCTTCCGTAGGGGGACGGTGCTATATTGTCTAAAACTTGAAAAGCACTGCCCGCCCCCGAAGAACCGGGCAAGCAAGGTTAACGCCATGTTATACGAAGCCAGCTCGATTAACTCCGCGGCCGCCGTCCCGGAACGATGCGAAGCGCAGTATCCTGGACTGCGGCAGATGCCGGCGCCTGTAACCGTCCTGAATGGCCGGCAAGGGCCTCATTTTGGCTGCCCCGCGCCGCATCATGCCCGCCGTGTTCTTTTCAGCGGCACCCAGGCCAGCGACAGCCATGGGCTTGCATGCACCCCCCCCATGACGACGTACATCATCCACATGCTGCTCAGGAAGCCGTATTCGCCCGGTGCCGTGCACATCCCAGGCGCCTGATAGTAAGTCACGAAGGCCATAAGCAAGAAGATTGGCGTTGCGGCATAACTCATCGGTCTTCTTTCGAACGGTGTTAAGAATAGAGAAGATGCTACAGTGCTTCCACTTCTCGCAGCGTGAATTCCGGTTGGACGCGCACGCAGCCGGCGGCGGCTTACCAAGATGATCGCTTAGCATTTCTTGCCTTCCCAGGATTTATTCAACCAATTTGACGTGGAGCGGGAAACGCTGCTCCGGGCATCGTTCACGAGAACCGGCATATGCAGGCTAAGCTGGGTTTGCCATCCAGGGGGTGATTGGAGGCACGTTCCGGCCAGCCAAGTGAATGTTACGAAAACGCTGGGCCGTTCCCGCACGGCCTCGCGGCAGAGCCGGGCGAGGCCCAGCACAGCTAGCCCGCATTTTTCACTTCATCGCGCGATGATTGCGTAGAGATTTGCCCTGGCGGATCTGTTGAGACTGGAGCCGTGGCCGGGTGTGCGGTCGAGGCTGGAAAGAACCCTATGGGACAAAGATCGAGCAAGAGCGCGCGCGGATTGCGAGAAATGCGGGCTATGCCCGCAGGGGAGGCCCCCGGTTGCGCTGAGTGGAGACAGCCGCGGTTTCGAGGTGGTGCGTGGGACCCGGACGCAAATACTGGATGGCGGCAAGCATGGCAGGCTTTGGCGCGGCAACCGGCAGAGGCAGTGCCGTGCCCGCCTGCATAAGCACGCAGCAAGTGCATTCGCGTAGCCCCTGTTGCGGCTTGTCTGGGCCATCCGGAAGCGGCTCGCCGTCCATGCCCAGAACCTGTATTCCGCCAAAGGAGCAGATGGCGGCCTTGCCCTCTTGTGCGAACACAAACGCACGGACCGTGCCGAAGTGCGATAAGGAAAGCGCTCCCGCAGCGATATTGAGCAGGAGAATTAGAACGCCGGTAAAGGCCGCTCCCTCCCGCCGCAGCACGGCACCGCTTCTACCTGTACGTCCGTGACGCCGCTCTACGCCCAATAGGTCCTCCGCCTGCTCTGGAAGCGGCTTGAATTCTAGCATGGAAGCGGCATAGTTCTACTGGCTTTTCCAGATTCGCATTGTGCCGGCATCGCAAGCGCCGCTATAATTGCTGGGCCGGCGGCGAGGCTTCGAACGAAGGCTTTGGGTCATGGAACATGCGCCAGGATCGGCTCCAAGCGGCGGCGTTGCAGCCGGGGACAGCCAGCAAGCCGCTGTCGTCGAATTCTTGTCGCAGCCCGCAGCTTATCCCGGTTCGCCTACCAGCGTCAGCCGCATCGGCACACACGCGGCGCTGGTTTTTCTAGCAGGGGACCGCGCCTACAAGCTCAAGCGCGCGGTCAAGTTCCCGTACCTCGATTTCTCCACCCTTGGGCGGCGCCGGGCCGCGCTTTGCCGCGAGTTGGAGGTGAATTCTCAGGCAACGCCAGAGCTTTACTTGTCGGTTTTGCCTGTGACGCGGGGTCCCTCCGGCTTTGAGCTGGGCGGCGACGGCGAGGCCGTGGAATGGCTGCTTGCGATGCGCCGCTTTGCCGGCGACGCCCTGCTCGACACAATCGCCTGCCAGGGCAGGCTCAATCGTGAGCAGGTCGTAGGCCTCGCCCACACCATCGAGCATTTCCACCGGCATGCGCCGCGCCTCGGCAACGCCGGGTTCGGCCAGCATTTCGAACAGGCCGTGGAAAACCTCAGGAACGCCCTGTGCAGTTCCGCTGCCCAGGCCAGCGGGTTGCACCTCCACGGCTATATCGAGCGGCTCTGGCGGGAGCTGGAAGCGCGCATGCCGCTGATCCAGGAGCGTGAGCGCGAAGGCTTCGTGCGCCGCTGCCACGGCGATCTGCACCTCAAGAACATCGTGCTGTGGGAGGGACGCCCGCGCCTCTTCGACGCCATCGAGTTCGACGAAAGCTTGGCGGCCATAGATGTGCTTTACGACCTTGCTTTCCTGCTGATGGACCTGTGGCACCGGGGGCTTAAGCACGAGGCCAACACGGTCCTGAACCACTATCTCCAGAGCGCCGCGATCAGCGAACTCATGGGGCTTGCGCTTCTGCCCATGTTCATGTCGGTACGGGCCGCGATCCGCACCATGACCGGGCTGGATGCCCTGGCCTTCCAGGATGCCGCCACCCAGGAGCGTTCGTTGAAGGAGATAGAAAGCTACGCCGCGCTGGCCAGCCAACTTTTAAGCCCAGTCGAGCCGGTTCTGGTGGCAATCGGCGGGATTTCGGGGACCGGCAAGACCACCGTTGCGCGCGAGGCCGCCCCCTTCATCGGCGCAGCACCCGGCGCGTTGCATCTTCGGACGGATGTGGAGCGGAAGGTGATGCAAGGTGTGGCACTCAACGAGCCCCTGCCACAGGAGGCTTACGGGGCGGAGGCCCGCGACGAGGTCTACCGGCGCGTGTTCAAAAAGGCCGAGGTCGCGCTGGACGCCGGGCATTCGGCGATTGTGGATGCGGTCTTTCCCGAGGAGGCTTTTCGCGCTTCGCTTCACGAGCTGGCCCAAGGTGCGGGCGTTGCCTTCCGGGGCTATTGGCTTGAAGCGGATGCGGCCACCATCCGCGAGCGCATCGCCGCGCGCGAGACGGGCGCTGCCGACGCTTCCGATGCGGGAATCGCGGTGGCAGAGGGACAGATGAAGTCAGTGAAGGCCCCTGACGACTGGATTCGAATCGATGCGTCGGCCGCCCCTGAGGATGCCGCCGCAGTTATCCTTGCGAATCCCGGTGGACAGGTTCCACCGGACCGTGCATCTCCGGCAATCCCCTGACGGTTGTACCAAAATTCCGCCACGCTTGCGCTATTCATCCGTCCTGGAACCTCTCGACAAGCGCCGTGTCTTTAGGCCGTGTCCCGGTGCACGGTGAAACCAAGGAGTTTTTTTGATGAAAACCGCTCTTGCCGCTTTGACCGCCCTGATGATCGCGGTCAGTCCTGCCGTTGCAGAAACCCCACTCACCTTTTTGGAGAAGCAGACCAGCAGCGAAGTGCTCGGCACCGACTTTATCGGCACGCCCGTCAACGGCAAGGACGGCCAGCAAGTCGGCAAGATCGCCAACCTTGTTTTCGATCAGAACGGCCGGATCGAGCTTGCGGTCATCGGCGTCGGCGGTGTCCTGGGCATTGCCGAGAAGGAGGTCGCAGTGTCTTTTGAAGCCATAAAGCCCGATATGGCCGCGGGTAAGCACGTCTTCGTGATCGACGCAACCAAGGACCAGCTCAAAGCCGCGCCAGCCTACAAGACCCTGAACGACCAGGCGCTCGCCGAACGCATGAAAGAATGGCGCGAAAAGGCGCAGGCTAGCTGGACGGATGTCAAGGCAAAGGCGTCCAAGGCCTATGAGCAGGCGAAAGAAAAGGTCGAAGAAACAACCAAACCGAAGCAATAGCGCGGATTGCAACTTGGGGCCGGAGAGTATCCGGCCCTTTCTTACATAGATATGACTTGACGAAGCCGCCAACCCTGTTCAGCGTACTGATTTGTTGCGCAAGCGCTTTCGGCTAGGAGGCTTCAATGCACTACAAGAATCTCATGGCGAGTGAGACGCTGAGAGAATTCCGGGAATTCATCCTCAAGGGCAATGCGTTCGATCTGGCGGTGGGCGTTATCGTCGGCGCCGCATTCGGCACCATCGTGACTTCGCTTGTCGGCGACATTCTCATGCCTCCGGTCGGCATGCTCATGGGCAATGTCAATTTCACAGACTATTTCGTCGACCTGACCGCGCTCAAGGCGAGCGCCTTCGGCGGCGCCCCGGTGCAGGTACCTCCCTCCTATGAAGCCGCGAAGCAGGCGGGCCACGCCATTATCGCTTACGGCAAGTTCCTGAACGCCTTGATCAATCTCCTGATCGTCGGCGCCGTGATCTTCTTCCTTGTGAAGCAGATCAACCGTCTCAGGGAGCCGGAGAAGCCGAAGGAGAAGCCGGAGGACGTGTGCCTCTTGATCGAAATCCGCGATCTCTTGGCGAAAAACGCAGAATCGCAAACTAAAGAAGGGGCCTAATGCCCCTTCCTTGCTATTGGGAACGCGGGTGAGGGCGGCTTAGGAGTTCAGCTTCCGGTCGAAAAAGCTGTCGGCGGAAGCATTGCCCCCGGCGGCCTTTGCAGCTTCGAATTTGCGCCCAAACATGCTCGAGATAAGCTTGAGTTCTTCGGGCGTCGCGGTCTCGGGCTTTTGCAGGGCTTCGGCGAGCATATCGAAGGCTGCTCCCCAGGAGTTGGCTACCCTGGCATCGAACCTCTCGCCGAGCATCGCTGCCAGCGAAGCAAGGATCGCCTTACGCATAAATGCGTAGTGCTCAACCTTCACTCCGGCGGCCGAGTGTCCGGAGCGCAAACGGTTGACGCCCGGGACAACCGCTTCGCCGCGAGCACCGGTCACGGGCAGAAAATGCTGCGATCTTCTGCGGAGTTTCACGAACTCCACAATAACGCTGACTAGTTTCTGATGCTGAGCGGCCATGTCGCCCTTGAACATGGCGCGGGTTTCCGGCGCGACGTAGAAGAGCCTGTCGTAGACCGCGGCGCCGAGTTCCGGCAGCCGGGCTTCGAGATGCTTAAAACTATCTGCTACGACTTTTGCTTGTTCAGGAGTCATTACAATCCCAGAGGTTACAATTCATACCTCCCGGGCTCAGCCTGCAATGATAGCCCAGGTTTCCTATAGGTTGTACAACCTTAACCTGCCATAGAAAAGTCAAACTTTTTGCGGCGTAGCATCACGCATTTATGAAAGTTGCAAAGCTGCAACGGCTCTTATTCCGCTGCGGCAAGAGAACCGTCTTTTTGCTGCGCCCGGCCGAAGCGTTTTTCAATATAATCCTCGACCATGACCATGAAATCCTGCGCCAGCGTGGGGCCGCGCAAGGTGGCGACTTTCTGGCCGTCGACGAACACTGGCGCCGCGGGCGATTCCCCCGTTCCCGGCAGCGATATGCCGATGTTGGCGTGCTTGGATTCGCCCGGCCCGTTCACGATGCAGCCCATAACCGCCACGTTCAGCGTCTCGACGCCCGGATAGGTCTTCCGCCATTCCGGCATCTTGGCGAGCAGATGGCTCTGGATGTTCTGCGCCATTTCCTGGAACAGCGAGGAGGTGGTACGGCCGCAGCCAGGGCAGGAGGCGACAATCGGCACGAAGGTGCGGAAACCCATGGTTTGCAGGATTTGCTGCGCGACCTCGACCTCCTTAGTGCGCGCGGCTCCTGGCTCCGGCGTTAGCGACACGCGGATCGTATCGCCGATGCCCTGTTGCAGGAGAATGCCCATCGCGGCGGCTGATGCCACGATGCCCTTCGAGCCCATGCCGGCCTCGGTCAGGCCCAGGTGAAGCGCGTAATTGCAGCGCGAGGCGAGCAAGTTATAGACGCTGATAAGGTCTTGAACGGCGCTGACCTTGGCCGACAGGATGATCTTGTCGCGCCCCATGCCAAGTTTCTCAGCCATCTCGGCGGAATGTACAGCGGAATGCACGATCGCCTCGTGGAGGATGTCGCGCGCGTCCTTCGGGGCGGCGCTCTTGGAGTTCTCGTCCATGAGCCGGGTCAGAAGCTCCTGGTCCAGGCTTCCCCAATTCACGCCGATGCGCACAGGCTTATCGTGCTTCAGCGCGATCTCGATAATGTCCGAGAATTGCCGGTCGCGCTTGTCGCGGAAGCCGACATTGCCAGGATTGATGCGGTATTTCGCAAGCGCTTCCGCGCAGGCCGGGTATTCGGACAGAAGCTTGTGGCCGATATAGTGGAAGTCGCCCACCAGCGGCACGGAAACGCCCATCTTTTCAAGCTTGTCGCGGATTTGCGGGACGGCAACGGCGGCTTCCTCGCGGTCCACCGTGATGCGCACAAGCTCGGAGCCCGCGCGGGCAAGATCGGCGACCTGCTGGACCGTCGCCTCCACATCCGCGGTATCGGTGTTGGTCATGGACTGCACCACGATGGGCGCGCCGCCGCCAACGGTCACGCCGCCCACGGTCACCGCGGTCGTGTTGTGCCTTGGCTTGCGCATGTCGGTCATAAGCTCGTCTCCGGGATCGGCGGTTCGTTGCCGCCTACATATGCGAAAAAATCGGGGCGCGCCAGTTGGCGCATATTTGAAGCGAAATAGGGCCTGCGAGTTAAGGAAGGCGGTTCCTCTCCGCGGCCATGTGGTAGCGCTGCCTGTACAAGGCAAGCGTGTTTGCGAACGCTTCGGGGCTCTTGAGGCCATAGAGGCGCATCGATGTCTCGCCGGACGGCAGGCCTGCGTTCTCGTGGCCGATGACCAGCTTCTTGCCGCCGAATATTGCGTCCTTGAGGGCCAGGCTGGCGATCTGTTCCCAGGTCAGAAAATCGGTCTCCGTGCGCTTGATCTTTTTGGGCAGCTTGATGCCCGCATGGGTGACGATGAATTCCTTGCCGCCGCGCAGGCTGAATGTTACGGCTGGGAAGTGCTTGAGGACGATGGCTTCCTCTTCCGCGTTCGCAGGCAGATAGCGGTAGGCCAGCGCGCGCTCGTGCTCCTCCGCGAACCCCTCTTCGTACTTCCGCCAAAGCTTGCCTTCGACGGCGTCGATGAAGGCAATATCCTGTGCCCAGGTTCTGCCTGGCGCGGTCCCAACGATGGCGGGATAAGCCTCCTCGTCAACGGGATAGCCCGCGTTCGCCATACGGTCGCTCAGGCTCGGATGGGAATCGAAGGGGTGAGGAATATTCGCAAGCCGCATGTTCTCGGCGAACCGGGAGGACGCCGCATAGGGTCCGAGCCCCGACGCGACTTGCCCCGCAATGCTAAGCGCGCCCTGGTGACGCCGGTCTTGAGCGAAAAGCTCGCTTTCCACCGCGTTCCTGTAGGCGGCATAGCCCTGGAACTTCACCAGCGCGTTGACGAGCGCCCGGCCGGAGGCGATTTTCGCGGCCACGCTGTCGGCGATGAATTCGCGCTGACGGCTGCCGCGTTTCAGCGCGAATTCGAAAATCAGGCGGTAGAAGCGCAAGATATAGGCCGCCACGAAGACGCCCTTGAGCTGCATGACCAGGCAATAGAGGTCGAACTGCTGTAGCTTTGGCCCCAGAAGCGAGGTCCATTTGGTGTCGCCGCCCCGGAAATGCGCAAGCTCGTGGGCGAGCACGGCATCGGCTTCGGCCTCGTCGAAAATGCGCAAAAGCGGTAGGCTAACGAACAGGATGCGGCCGCGAAGCTCCTCGCCGTTGAGCGTCATGGGCACTTGCGTCACGAAGAAGTTCGTGTCGATGCCGCCGACGATGTGATCGGGTGGAACGGTTCCCACTTTCTGCGCCAGAGCCTTCACGCGTGCCCAGAGTCGCGGCTCCTGCTGCCCGGTTAGAAGCTCGCCCTCGATTTCGTTCATGGGCCGGACCCTTCTGAACATCCAGATCACGGCGTAAACAGCCGCGGCGCCAGCTCCGATTGCCACCAGAATGATCAGCTTGGGGACGTAGACTTTGAAGAAGTACGAGCTGACCCAATAAGAGAGCCAGACGGCGAAGGCGCCTTGGACGATGACCTCCAGCGTGCTTGCAAGGATCAGCAGGCGCCAGCCCAGCAGGAAGCTGAGCGCAGGCGCACGGGAGGAAAGGAAGGACGCGCCGCCGAGCAGGAAAATCGACGCGAATACGCCCGCGCCAGCTACCAGCGTCCACCAGGCGGCGATACGGATGGTGTGGAATTGCCAGAGATTATTATAAGGCTCGCAGGATCTCAGTGCCCCTGCTTGCGCAGGCTTGGCCTTGGCCTCCAACTCGCAGCGTTTCGAAGGAGCAAACGCTGCGGCAGCGGCCAGAAAAGAGTCCTTTTGAAGGGCGGTTGCGGGCGTGCTGGCGATCTTGCTCTGAACCGCGGCTTGATAGTGCGAATCCATTTGCTGGAAGACGTAGGTCACGAAGCCGTAGGTGATGCCCGGCACGAGGAAGAAGGACAGCAAAGAAAAAATCAGTGCCTTCGCAAGCCCCGTGCGCAGCTCGGAGTGTGACTCCATAGTACATTCCCCCCTGATAAGGAGAAATCTCCATAAAACAAAAGGCGGGCACGCGCTAGCCCTTCGGTGCCACGGGCCGCTGCCGGGTCAAGAGGTACACCCGGATGGCGGCGGAAAGGCCCGCGGGCTCGCGGGCGGCGTCTACCGCCGAGACGAGCGCGGTGACGCTCACCTCCATTTCCGCCGCCGCTGCCTTCAACTCGCGCCAGAAGGCGTCCTCCAGCGTGATGGAGGTGCGGTGGCCGGCGATGGTCAGCGAGCGCTTCCTGGGCTGGGCCAGGCCGGGGTCGAGCGGCAGCGTGAGGCCGCCCGAACCGCCGGCATTTTTGGCGCTATCGGCCTCCGGGCTACTTGAGCGCAAGCTGTTCCGCGCCATGGGCTCACGAGCCAGGCTTGATCATCAGCTCGGCGCGTACGACCGTGTTGAACTCCTCCTCGGATACGTAGCCGAGCGCCAGGGCCTCCTCGCGGAGCGTCGTGCCGTGCTTATGCGCGGTCTTGGCGATCTGGGCGGCCTTGTCGTAGCCGATCTTGGGTGCCAGCGCGGTGACGAGCATCAGCGAGCGGTCCAAAAGCTCCCGGATGCGTTGCTCGTTCGGCACGATGCCCGCGACGCAATTGTCCGTGAAGCTCACCGCCCCTTCGCGCGATTAGCTTAATCGACTGCAGCAGGTTGTAGATGATGACCGGCTTGTAGACGTTCAGCTCGAAATGGCCCTGGCTGCCGGCGACCGTGATCGTGACGTTGTTGCCCATGACCTGGCAGCAGACCATGGTCAGCGCCTCGACCTGGGTCGGGTTGACCTTGCCGGGCATGATCGACGAGCCGGGCTCGTTCTCGGGCAGCGAGATTTCCGCGATGCCGGAGCGCGGGCCGGAGCCCATCAGCCTGATATCGCTCGCGATTTTGAAGAGGCTCGCCGCCAGCGTGTTCAGCGCGCCGGAAAGCTCGACCTCGGCATCGTTCGCGGCCAGCGCTTCGAACTTGTTGGGCGCGGTCACGAAGGGCAGGCCGGTTTCGCGCGCGACCTCCTCGGCGAACATACCAGCGAAGCCCACGGGCGCGTTGAGCCCTGTGCCGACCGCCGTGCCGCCCTGCGCCAGCATATAGATGCGCGGCAGCGCGGCTTTCACGCGCTCGATGCCGTAGCGCACCTGGGTGGCGTAGCCCGAGAACTCCTGGCCCAGCGTGACGGGCGTGGCGTCCTGCAGATGCGTGCGGCCGATCTTGATGATGTGCTCGAACGCCTGCGATTTGTCCTCCAGCGCGCGCGCCAGATGGTCGAGTGCCGGCAGCAGGCTCTCCTTCACGGCCATCGCGGCGGCGATGTGCATCGCGGTGGGGAACACATCGTTCGAGGACTGCCCGCGGTTCACATGGTCGTTCGGGTGCACCGGCTTTTTCGAGCCCTGCTCGCCGCCCAGCATCTCGATGGCGCGGTTCGAGATCACCTCGTTCGCGTTCATGTTGCTCTGCGTGCCGGAGCCCGTCTGCCAGACCACCAGCGGGAACTCGCCGTCGTGCTTGCCGTCGATGACCTCCTGCGCCGCCGCGACGATGGTTTCAGCCAGTTTCGCATCGAGTTCGCCAAGTGCCTGATTGGTCTTGGCCGCGCACTTCTTGACGATGCCGAGCGCGCGGACCAGCGGAAGCGGCATGCGCTCGCCGCCGATCTTGAAATTGCCGAGGCTGCGCTGGGTCTGCGCGCCCCAATATTGGTTCGCGGGGACTTCGATGGGGCCGAACGTGTCGGTTTCGGTGCGGGTAGCGGGGGGCGTTCGATCCGTTTGTGTCATGTCGTTTTTTCCGGATTAATTGTGCGGAAAAGTCCTAGCATGGTGTGGGGAAGGGCGCTACCGCGTGTGACGCGAGGTGGATGTGCGGGCGGGGGCGGGCGATGGGGTCTTCTGCCGGCGCCTGCCGGGGCTGGGCGGAAGGCGATTTCCGGCGCTGTTTTGTTAACGATTGCCACGATACCCCGTCCGCTTCAACGCCATCCCGTTATGATGCAATTGTCTCCCATTGCGCCTTTCTAAAGAATAAACGCACACAAGTTGCTGATTTTTCGAGTTAAATTTGCATGGGTTTCGCGACGGTCCCGTCGGAAATGCGTCGAAATATGGTTAAGTTCAAATCTGTGTCTATATTTAAAGGGATCCTGCGAGCGTGAAAATCGCGCGAAAACACGTAAAAATCGCACGAAATACGCATGAAATGAGTTAACGGCGAGGGCGTTTACCATGATCGGATTAATTATACTGCGGCCCTACGCGAGGCGTAGGCAGGTTGCCGCCAGCGCCTACCGTAGACGGTTACGCAGCTAATCGGCCTCGCCCCACATCTTCTTGCGCTCAGCGAGGAAATCATCGCCGACATTATACCGGATTTAGGCGCGGACAGAATGTCAGAGAAGACGAATTATTGCATTGGCTGAATTTCGGGCTGCCCGCAGGATCGTCCCAGCTGCAGTTGCGCGGAAGGGCGGGATTGGCATATTATGCCATAAGATTTCTCACCTTTCTAAACAGGAAGCCCCAAATGGCTACGCGCAACGTCGTGCTGACAGAGCGGTATGAAAAAATCATCGAAGGCCTAGTTGCAAGCGGCCGGTATCAAAACGCGAGCGAGGTGCTGCGCGAGGGACTGCGCCTGCTGGAACAGCGCGAGGCCGAGAATGAGGCGAAGCTCGCCGCGCTGCGTGCCGCCGCAGAGGCCGGATTCGCCGACCTCGATGCTGGGCGCTACACAGAACTCCGCCCCGACGAGGTAGAAGTTTATATCGCGAAGTTGGGGCGGCAGGCAGCGCAGTCTGTCGCCAAAAGAAAGGCAGGCTGACCTTGCCGCTCCTACGGCTTGCCGCGCAGGCAGAGGCGGACATCGCCGGAATTCTGGAATACGCGGAAGAAAACTTCGGCGAAGCCGCGCGCAAGCGCTACGAGGTGCTGCTCGGCGCAAGCCTCCTCGACATCGAGGTAAATTCATTCCGCCATGGCAGCGCAGCGCGGCCCGAGATCGGCGAGGGCGTGCGTACGTATCATCTGCGCCATGCCCGTGCGCGGGCAAAAGCCGCCGGACGCGTACGCGCGCCCAGACATTTTTTGCTCTACCGCTGCGTCAATCCGGACATCGTAGGCGTGGGCCGCGTGTTGCACGAGGCGATGGAGCTAAGCCGGCACATACCAGCGATCTTCGGCGACGAGAATTAGTGGGCCATTGCAGCGGTAGCGGACCACGGCTCCTTTTTTCGGGCCGCGCACTTCTTGTTTATAATCACTTATGGTTGCATTGCCGGCTTGGCTTGCTCTTATTCACATGTTAACCTGCTTAATCACTTTTTTGATGTGGTTGTTAGCGTAAGCAACCATGCCCACAATTGACCCGCATTTGGGGGGCATAATGCAAGTGTTGCAGTTATTGTTAATAAGATTGGTATGGGACCGCAAAACACGTTCCTATAGAGAGAACCTATTTTGGGTATGGTTCGGGAACTATAGATTGGCTCGGATGGGCTCTCTTCGCAAGCCAACCCGGCTTTGTAATTTATTGGCTTGGTTTTTCCACTATTATTTGGAGATTAACGGCCGTTCCTTGTAGAACGGCGAGCAATCATAAGATTGCTTGCCGCTTGGAGGAGCAAAGGAAAGCGCCGACCCCTAAGCCGGACAAGCCGGAACCAAGAAGGTTGCGCTATTATACCGTGGGGCGCAGCCAATTGGCGAGGGGACCATGGCGGAGGGGCTTGCTGAACGCTACGACGAGCGGATCGCAGGGGTTCTTTCTTGTTACGACCGGATTGTCATCACCGGTACGGTTCCTGGCATCTGCCACGCCCAGGGGATGACGGTATTTCTTCGCGCGAATGCCATCCGCATTTTCGATTATCCGGAGTTTGCGGCCACGCTGCGCGATAAGGTGCGGGAGAACGCGGCGAAGGTTGCGGAAGCGGCGGGCGTGAGCATCGAGCACATTTCGAAGAGCCACATCCGCAAGGAGGATGTCGTCGCCAAGGCGATTGCCAAGCGCGGCGATCATCCAGGCTTGGCGCATGTCATCTCCGTCATGGAAGCGTGCGGCGCTTACCAGCCATGGCATGACAAGAAGACGCACAAAACCTTTCTGCGCCCGGACAGCGGCAAATGCCTGCATTATTATTTCTATTTCATCGATGCTGAGCTTGGCCTGATTTACGTCCGGGTTCCAACCTGGGCGCCGTTCCGTTTGCAGATCTATTGCAACGGCCACAGCTGGCTGGCGCGCAAGCTGACCGCCGAAGGCATAGGCTTCTCCGCCAAAGACAACGCCTTCCTGCGCATCGGCGATTGGCAGCACGCCCAGGAATTGGCCGATAGCTTCTCACCCGGAATGCTCCACCGTATCCTTGACCGTTACGCGGCGCTATGCTGTCCGGTGCTCGATACCTTCAAGCAGTCCTATCACTGGAGCCTGATGCAGGTCGAATACTCGACCGATCTGGTGTTCCGTTCCAAGGCAACGCTGGCGCCGCTCTACGAACAACTGGCCCGGCATTCCGTGCTCACCGTGAAGGCCGAAACCATCGCCACATTCCTTGGCCGCAAAATCGACCCCAAGCTTGCTCAGGAAATCGGCAGCCAATTCTCAACCCGCATCGAGGGCACCTGCATCAAGCACCGCTTCGGTAAGTCTTCCATCAAGATGTACGATCACTAGTGTCCCAGTGTTAATCGAATAGATTCAATTGGTTAGCGGCCTCTTGGTGGGATATTTGCGGCGGGATACCGGTAAAGAGTTGTAGGAGCTGGTTTTTCTCGAAAAGGGTGAGGCTCAAAATCTGTAGCATTTCGTAGAGGCTGGCTTTAAGGCCGAGGCGTTTTTTGATGATGGCGACCAACACATAGACGCACACCGCCGACCAGATTTGCGCCTTGACCGCGTTCTCGGAGGTACCGAAAAACACCTTGATTCGCAGGTGCTGCTTGATCCATTTGAAGAACAGCTCGACCTGCCACCTGTATTTGTAAAGCCTGGCAATCGTCAGGGCTGGCAACGCAAAATTATTGGTCAGAAACACCAGAGACTTTCCGGTTTCTGGATCGTTGAACTTGACGCGCCGCAGCGGACGATCATAACTTTTGCGCGTATAAAAGCCGGTCAAAACGATTGTCTGATCGCAGATCAACCCCGTTGTTCGATCGACGGGGCGCGAGTATCGCCGTTTGGCCTTCATGTTCGATTTGGCGCGTGTAACGAAGAAACTTCCTGCGTCGCCGAGCTTTGCCAGCCGCTTAAAATCGACGTAGCCTCGATCCATGACGTAGAACGCGCCTGCCTCCGGCACGAGATGATCGAGGATGTTCACATCATGCATTTTCCCGTCGCTGATGAAGATAAACGATGGAATATTGCCGCGCAGATCGAGCAGCGTATGAAGCTTGATCGCGGCTTTGGTTGACCGGAACGGAGCCCACGGAAAAACGGACAGGCACAGGTCAATGGTCGAGGAATCCAGCGCGTAAACGGTATCGAGCCCTTCAAGACCGGGCAAGGTCTCGTCGACGTAAAGTTCTCGCGCCATCCTGATAAGATGCTGCGCGAAGTCAGCGTAAATCCGCCAGTCCCTTTCGGCGTTGGCGTTCGCCATTGTGTTGCGGGATATTTGCGGACAACGAAAACCCAGATGGTATAGCTTGGCGGACTGCGCCCGCAAACACGCTTCGATGTCACGCAAACTCTCGCGCCACGTCAGTTGTGCGAACGCAAGACAGCGGAATTGGTCGAGGCAGGAAAAACATTTGATCTTGTGATCGCCGCCATATCGCGCCACGCAGCGACGGAACGTCGTCAGCGGGACATGGTCCATCAATTGGCTGAATACATAGTGCCCCTGCAGCATTGGCATCCCCTGCGATTATGAAAATCACAGGCATCTCTCTGAAAAAATTCAGATCGAGACCAGCCAAAACCGTTCCTTTTTTAAGTCATATCATGCACATACGCTAAGCCTCTTTGGCAACGTTGGGACACTAGTGATGTACGATAAGTTCGGCATCGTCCTGCGTATCGAGACAACAACCAACGACGTCTCGTCCTTCAAGCACTACCGGAAGGTAGAACACCGCAAAGGCCCATCAAGCACGGGCTTTGCTCCCATGAAGAAGAACATCTACAGCCTTGGAGACTTGACCGGCATTCTCTTTGCCTGCAACCGGCGTTATCTCGCCCATCTCTCGGCGCTCGACGACTTCTCCGCCGGCGTCAGACTGCTCGACCGTGTTACGCGCCCGCGCAAGGTCGATGGCAAGACTGTCAAAGGCATCGATTTCTTCAACCCCACCGAGAAAACGCTGCTTCGCGCCCTGCAGAACCCCAAGTTCAACATCGCCGGTGTCCGGCGCGCCGATCTCGCGCCATTGCTTGAGAAAATCTCCCCCGCCACGCTCTCACGCCAGATCCGGCGGCTGCGCTATCTCGGTCTCATCAAACGTGTCGCCAAAACCTACCGCTACTACCTCACATGCGCCGGACGAGCCGTCATCGCCGCCGCGTCCCACATCACCGAATACGCCGTCATTCCGGCGCTCGCTTGACCAATTCCGTGCAGAAAATGATAAGAGTTGGTTGGTAAGACACTAAAGAGGCTGCTAGATTTGGCGCTCAAGTTCGCCAACGGCTAACTTCAATAATCGAACGGGTTGAAGCTGGGTTGGGTCAAGCCGTGGTTGCTGTAACCAAGAAAGAAGGGATACTTATGACGCATCCCGCACTTGAAGAGGAACTGAGGAAGCAGCCAGACGGACAGTTACTAGAAAATGCGATTGTGACGTGCTTTCCCGCTCCCGATAGCGCAAGGAGGGTTGTAGAGACGTGGCCTTCGTATGTTCGCACATTCTCGAAAAAGGATAACTCGCAAAGCATCTTGATGGATAAAAGTAGCCTTCTGGTATCTTACGTTTTCCATAACTCGGATATCACCGCTGAGGTGTACAATAGCATCGCTCCTAATGCTGGGTGGCTAGATCATGACCACGGCAACACTAAACTCGAAGAAGCTGCCTGCTGGTTTAGAGTTGTAGCTGTGCTCTCGCGCCAGAGTCTAGGGGAAGAGCACAAGTTATTCATACGAAGTTTTGCATCAAGTCTTGCGCATTTTCTGGCACTTGAAGGATTTGACCCTGACGAAATATGCTCCCTATTGGCAGCCCGTTCTTCTGAGTACAGGGATTACAAATATTGGATGCCGGAACATGGTGGTGACGGTGCCGGGACACTGCTTTGGGAAGCTGGAAAGAACATAGAAAAAGCTACGGGAATGCCAATGTTACCTCTCTTTCCTGCCCATTTTTGTCACTTCTTTTTACAGCGGTTCAAGAAAGCAATGATCCAAGAGTTGCTATGCGGGAACTAAGGTAGCAGCATAAAGAAGGCCGGTCAGAATCAGCGGCCCCACACCACTCTTCGAACCTCGCGCCAAGCTGGTTTCGTGAACCACCAAGACGGTAGGCTATCTGCGCTCCCGCGGAGGAAAATTAGCCGCTCTGCTTCACTGCGTGCTTGGCGTTGACTGCGGCGCTCTCTGCCATCACCTTAATTGGGCAGACGATAGGAAACCTGGGGAAAATCTGTTATCGGCGGGAAAGCATGTGTTACCGTGGCCTGTGGAAAAGCGTTGCAGCAACAAGGGAAGAGCAGGTGTCCGGCGAAACTTCAAACGTGCATGGCCACGAGGTAAGAATCCCAGGCATTCGGAAGCGCAGCATCGTATTCGAATCGAACCGGCTGACGTATCGGGGCAAGACATTTTACTACAAAGACCTTACGGAAATAGCTTTCCAGGCTAGGCGTCTGTACGTTAACGGAGTTCCGGATTCTCCAACATACCGCTACAGAGTTTGCACCGGTTCGGATCGGATCAACATTTCTTTTGGGAACGGGTTCTACTTGTGGAATGAGAGTGCAAAGGAAGCATACAGCATCATTGTCTATTCTTCTCAGCAGAGAGTATATTTGTCAATTATAGGAAAGATTCTCGAGAGGATATTCCGTTACGGAGAAACTGTTCAGATTGGAGGCTTACACATCAATTCTGAGGGGTATTTCATAAAAAGGCTTTTTGGCGGTACTGCAAAAGTTGGCTGGAACGAGACAATCTATATTCCCCAGTTTGCCAAGGGTGAAACCGTGGTCTGGCAGCCCAGAAACGGGAAGGGCGTCAGGCTGACTTCGATATCAATGCTGGAACCGAACGCGGTGCTCCTGCCCGAATTGATCGGGGCTTGTCGCGAAAGGGTACGGCAAAATCGCCAAGGCTGAGGCCAGCCGCAGCCAGTTGCCGCCAGTTCTCAAGACGGCCGCTGTTGATCCACAAACCCCGAGGCTGACAAGCGCGCGCGGGCACGCTACATACATCCCCAAACTCCAGCGCTCACATGAACCGCTTCCGCGCCGCCTCCCTGGCCCGCGCAGCGATCCGCGCCCAATATAGAAGGACACCGCATGGCTGCCCCGCAATATGTTTACACGATGCAGAAGCTTTCCAAGACCTACCCTGGCGGCAAGCAGGTGCTGAAGAACATCCAGCTCTCCTTCCTGCCCGATGCGAAGATCGGCGTGGTCGGCGTCAACGGCTCCGGCAAATCCACGCTGCTCAAGATCATGGCGGGCGTGGAGAAGGAGTTCCAGGGCGAGGCCTGGGCCGCCGAGGGCATCAAGGTCGGCTATCTGCCGCAGGAGCCGCAGCTTCGACCCGCGATAGGACGTGCTCGGCAATGCGATGGAGGGCGTGGCCGAGAAGAAGGCCATGGTCGACCGCTATAACGAGCTGGCGATGAACTACTCCGACGAGACCGCCGACGAGATGGCGCGGCTCCAGGACATCATCGACGGGCAGAATCTGTGGGACCTCGACGCGCAGGTGGAGCAGGCGCATGGAAGCGCTGCGCTGCCCGCCGCCGCGATGCCGAGCGTGGAGAACCTCTCGGGCGGCGAGCGGCGGCGCGTGGCGCTGACGCAAGCTCCTGCTGTCGCGAGCCCGACATCCTGCTGCTCGACGAGCCGACCAACCATCTCGACGCCGAGACCATCGCATTGGCTCGCAGCATTATCTCGAAGACTATGCGGGCTGCGTGATCCTCGTCACCCACGACCGCTATTTCCTCGACAACATCACGAGCTGGACGCTGGAGCTCGATCGCGGCCAGGGCGTCCCCTACAAGGGCAATTATTCGAGCTGGCTGGAGCAGAAGGCCAAGCGCGCGGCGCAGGAGAGCCGCGAGGACGAGGCCAAGCAGCGCACCATGGCGCGCGAGCTGGAGTGGATCAGGTCGAGCCCGAAGGCGCGGCAGGCCAAGAGCAAGGCGCGTATCACGGCTTATGAGAAGCTGGCCGAGGAGGCCGGGCGCGACCAGATCGGCAAGGCGCAAATCCCCATCCCGACGGGCCCGCGGCTCGGCGGCGTGGTGCTGGAGGCCGAGCAACTCAAGCAAAGGCTACGGCGACCGCACTGCTGATCGACGGCCTGGAGTTCAAGCTGCCGCCCGGCGGCATTGTCGGCGTGATCGGGCCGAACGGCGCGGGCAAGACCACGCTGTTCCGCATGATCGTCGGGCAGGAGCAGCCCGATGCCGGCTCGATCCGCGTCGGCGACACGGTGAAGCTCGGCTATGTCGATCAAAGCCGCGACGCGCTCGACCCCAAGAAGAGCGTATGGGAGGAGATTTCCGGCGGGCTCGACCAGCTCATGATCGGCAAGCGGGAGGTGCCGAGCCGCGCCTATTGCGGCTGGTTCAACTTCAAGGGGCCGGACCAGCAGAAGAAGGTGGGGCAGCTTTCGGGCGGCGAGCGCAACCGCGTGCATCTGGCCAAGATGCTGAAGGAGGGCGGTAATTTGATGCTGCTCGACGAGCCGACCAACGACCTCGATGTGGAGACGCTGTCGAGCCTTGAGGCGGCGCTGGAGGATTTCCCCGGCTGCGCCGTGGTCATCAGCCATGATCGCTTCTTCCTCGACCGGCTCGCCACGCATATCCTGGCGTTCGAGGGCGACGGCCATGTCGAGTGGTTCGAGGGGAATTTCCAGGCGTATGAGGAGGATAAGCTGCGCCGCCTCGGCGCCGCCGCCCTCGACACGCCGAAGGCGAAGTTCGCACGGTTCGCGCGGGGGTAGAGGTTGCAGGCTTGCGGCTCGGCAACGTTATCACGCTTCCGTAAGTCAGGAACATGAAGCAGCGTCAGTGATTTTTCGGCGGCCATTCGGCAACAGGCTCCAGCCATTTCCGAATGCCGCGAGTGCCAGCTTGAACTCACGAAAAGGAAAATCATTTTATGTTATTTTGATGTAATCGTGGGGAGGGTAATGCGTAGCGTTTTTGCATTTATCGTCTTATTCGCGCTTTGCGCATGCGAGCACGAAGTTCCTCGCACATTTGTTGCCGTCAACCCTCCGAAAAATCAGACGGCGGCACAACAGGAGTTGGCAAAGCAGTTTGCCTTAAATCGTTGCCATGCGGAGGCGATGAAGTCCATTGGCCCGAGCCATGTTCCCGAAATGACAACTATCAACAGCAATCAAACCAACATAACAATCGGTTCTGGGCCGCAGCCGTTTGACGCCGGAAAAAATGTGGCTCTGTATGCCGATACGCTTAGAAATGCTGGCGGCGCTGTGGGGGAGGCTCAAAGAAATAGGGAGCTACAGTCAGCTGTTTTCACGTCGTGCATGAATGAGGCTGGCTACCTCCAACAATAACCTCAACCGCGAGCCAAGAAGTCAATAGCAACCGGTGGCGAGAGCCTTGCCCAGCTCTTCGGGCAGGGCGCCAGTCTTGGCCAGCATCGGTTCGAGCTGCTGCTTATCGTTGGGGGCCTGCACGACATCGTTGGCAACCACCAGCATGCTGCCTTCCGCCACCACGGCTTGCGCGTTGTAGCATTGCTCGAAGCCGCCGCCGGCAACCGGCATGATGCGCGACTCTTCGTCCGTCAGGTTGATCTGATCCGTTGGCAGCGGGCCTTCAACCGGTGGCGCGGGCGGTTTGCCGCCGGGCTTTTTGCCCGTGGCCTTCTCTTTCGCCTCGCGCGCCGCAAGCTTGGCCTGGTGTTCCGCCAGCTCCCGCTCGTAACGCTCCTTGGCGCGCGCTTCGATCTTCGCACGAGCCTCGGCGATTTTCTTCAGCCGCTCCTCGCGCCGCGCCAGTTCGTCCGGAATGGACATCCCGTCCGGAAGGTCAGCCTTATCCGCGGCTTCGGCCTTCGCCATCAGCTCCGCCACCTCGGCCTTCAACTGCGCCTCGATCTTACCCGCGTGCTCATAGGACAGCGCGCTGTGGCGGCTGGCGTTGGCATGAATCTTGGTGCCGTCGAGCGCCACCGTGCCCATCTTCAGCACGCCCATCTCGCGCGCCAGCAGCAGAACCTGCACGAACAGCGCCTCGATCTCCTTCAGAAACCGCCGCCGGAAGGCGGCGATGGTGTCGTGATCGGGATGATCGTTGGCGGCGATGAAGCGGAACGCTACCGAGTCAGTAGGTCGCCCGCTCCAGTTTGCGGCTGGAAAACACGCCCGTGGCGTAGCCGTACACCAGAATAGCCAGCAACAGCTTCGGGTGATAGCTCGCCGAACCCGAGCCGCGATAGCTGTTGCTCATCGCCGATAGGTCCAGAGCGTCGACGGCTTCCATAATAAAGCGTGCCAGATGCTTCTCAGGCAGCCAGTCGTCGACCGAGGGCGGCAGCAAGAATGCGGTGCCAGGGTCGAAGTTGCGGAAGTTGCTCATGGGCGGCGGGTCCGAAGCTGGGGCAAATCAATACGGTGATTCTAGCCCCTGCCGCCGTCCGCTGTTAAGTCCGACAGGCTGCTAGGGCTCCTCATGGTTTTTCTGGCCTCAGCGAAGCGGTGGTATCCACTTCAAGACCCGTGCAGGGTCGTTTACCGCCGCACTTGCGCAACAAAGTAGCAATGCTTACGAATGCAACCTTTTGCTGTTGTGGAATTCCGTCATATCAACTTGCGCTGTCCGCCGTTCAACGCGGAATTATTGGCGGGTTCCTGCCCGGCAGGAACCCTGCCCCGCTGGCGAAGCGCGGGTGTGCAAGTGGCAAGGCGCTTCGCGGGGAACCGGCTGCACTGAGCGCAGCGTAAGCGGAGCGAGGGAAGCTGGGCGGAAGCGACTTGCCGCGCGCTGAGGGCAGAGCCCTAAGCGGGGTCCGAGTAGCAGCGGAACAGAAAACCTAGTGGCTTGAGTCATTCAAATTGAGGGTAGAGGCGCTTCAGATTGATGCGGGCATCGGCGGTTGTAAACTGCCAATCGGCCTTGGTTTGGTGTTTGTTGCGGTCTGGCTTGCCAGGCGGCGACCTCGCTGGTCAGCGTTTCCTTATCGGGGATGCGGCGATCCAGGCATTGCGACGCTAGGACACCCAGCTCGGATTCCGCCATATTTAGCCAGCTGCCGTGCTTGGGCGTGTAGTGCCATTCGAAGCGCTCCACGAGCCGCCTGGCTTCGGCGGGCGGGAAGGCCTCGTAAAGCGAGGCTTTGACATGTGTGTTCAGATTGTCTTGAACCAGCTTGATCTTTTTGGCGTCCGGGAAGTGGACGTCCGATAAGTCTTTGAGGATATGGGCATAATCGACGGCGGTGCGGCGGTCCGTTACCTCGATGTGCCGCCAGCCCTCCAGCGGCGCGAACAGCATGAACATGTTGGCGGTGCCATTGCGCTCGTATTCGTAATCGACCCGCTCCGGCTGGCCCGGTTTCATCGGGATTGGCGTGCGCGTTTCCGAAACAAGCTGCTTGGAGCACTCGTCCAGGCAGACGAGCGGTATTTGCGGATCGTGCGGCTGCGTATAAACGTCCAGCACCTCCTCCATCGCTGCTACGAATGCGCCATTGGCCTCTGGCGGGATGACCCATTGTTCCTTGCGGTGAGGCTGCAACGTGTTTTTTTAGAACGCGCCCGATGGTGTTGTCGCTGGCGCGCTCCACGATTCCAAGTTCCACCACCTTGTCTTCCAGGAGCCGCAGCGTCCAACGGGCGCGGCCCTCGGGAGGCGTGGAACAGGCCAGCGCCGTCAGGCGGGCCTGTTTTTCACCGTCGAAAATCGGTGTTATTGCTGGGTTTGCGCGCTGTTTGCGGCTCAGCACCGCCTCCAGGCCTTCTTCCACGAATTGCAGGCGCACCCGCCAGACCATCGTTTCGTTGGTGTCGAGCGCTTCGATGATCTGGCCGTCGCTCCAGCTCTCGCCAAGTTCGGATTCATCGGCTTTAAGCAATATCCGGGCTTTCAGCAGCCGTTTCGCCGGGCTCTTGCCCTTGTTGAGTAACCCCTGCAGGTGAGTGCGTTCCGCTTCAGTCAGTTTAACAATGTATTTTTCTACCCGAATTTCATTGGCGGCCATGCGGACATCCTTCGGTTCCATAAGCCGCCGGCTTCAAGCGGCTGGAGAACACCAGAATCCAACTCGTGAGCTGCTGGGGATGCTTATTCGTACCTATAAATCAATTTGTCGCGCTGGAAACGCGGTCTCATTTTGACTGACGCAGGCCACTAGGTAAGGACATGGCCGCATGTTGCCCCGTCGCCAGCGTGAAGGCAAGCCCGCGCGGATGACCGCTTAATCGTCCGCATTCAACTTCGCCATGAATTCCTCGCCAGCTCTATCAGGCCCTCTCGTCAGGCGGTGCGCAAGCCATAATCGCCATGGAGCCCGCCGCCCCCCACATAACGTTGATATTGTCTTATCCGGCAATTTGCCGTACCATTAATGAATGGCAGACACAACCACCACCGCCCGCCTGGAGGCTCGTCTCCCCGTCAATGTGTATGCGCTCTTGAAGCGCGCTGCCGAGATCGAGGGGCGGACGCTGACGGACTTCGTCGTGGCGGCCGCAAGCGCAGCCGCTCGCAAGGTGATCGAGGACACCGAAATCATCAAGCTGTCGGTGGAAAACCAGGAGCGCTTTGCCGCGGCCCTGATCGATCCACCGCCGCTGACGCCGGCAATGCAACGCGCCATCAAGCGCCATCGCCGCCTGTTCGGTTCGCTGGGCGGTGATGTCTGATCCGGTGCCGCCATTCGTCATCGAGCCGCTGAACGCCAGCCATGACCAGAGCACATTTAAGTGTGGCGTTGAGGCATTGGACCGCTATTTTGCTAGCCAGGCCACACAAGACATCCGGCGCCGGGTGTCGGCCTGCTTTGTTGCCAGCGTGCGCGGAACGGCGGTGGTTGCCGGCTACTACACAATCGCGACGAGCAGCATGCCGCTACCGGATCTGGCTCCTGCTACGGCAAAAAAGATGCCGCGCTACCCTTTGGTTCCGGCGGTACGCATTGGCCGCCTCGCCGTTTCCGCGAGCCACCGCGGCAAGGGAATAGGTGCTGGCCTGCTGCTCGACGGCATTGCTCGGGCATACCGCGCTGAGATTACGGCATTCGCACTTATCGTGGACGCCAAGGATGATGCGGCGGCTGCCTTCTACAAGCATCACGGTTTCGTCGCCTTCGCGAGCGCGCCGATGACGCTTTATTTGCCCCTTGCGGAGGCCGCCCGGCAGTTCGGCATCGCGACCGGTCAGAATGAGCGATAGCCTGGCGTCCGGGAAATGTGAGGGAACAGAAATTGTCCCATATGAAGTCTGTTCCGGGTGCCGTGCGGTGCATGGCCTATACCAGCAGGCATCGGCGAGGTGAGATACCGGTGAACAATGCAGGCGCGCAGTGGGGCGCCCAGCCGCACCATCCTTACCTAGGTTTTCTGTTCCGCTGCTACTCGGACCCCTAAGCCTGCATTTGTGGGCCTCATAACTCCCGCAGCCCCATCTCGTCCAGAAGCGCCCAGCGGGTGGCGGCATTTCGGTCTGCGTCGTTGTCGCGCCGCCGATCCCGCTTTGTTTTGTTGCTCGCCAAGTCAGATTGCCGTAATATACAGTAATCACAGCATATACAGGAAAGCGCCATGTCCGCCAGTACCTATTCGACCAGCGATCTGTCGCGCAGATCGGGCGACATCATCGCCGAGGCTCTGCGCCATCCCGTAACCATCACCCAGCGCAACAAGCCGCGGTTGGTCCTTCTGTCCATCGAGGATTACGACCGGCTCCGCCACCGCGCCGACACAAGGGCCGCCGGTACGATCGAGGGCATGTCCGACAACCTTTTCGCCGAGGTCGAAGCGGCTGTTCTGGTCTACGAGGGGGCGGAAGACAAATCGTGAGTTATGACGACGTTCAGACCGCCTGCGTTATCCGATACCCCAATACGTGTAGTGACCTGCAATCATCCGCGCCTCGACCCGCAATCATCGAGCTGCACATTTGAAGTCACCAGATCGAACCGCACCGCCTGTCACCATTGATTTGTGATGGCAATAGTCTTATGATGATGGCAGTGCTATCGACCATAGAGGTCTGACATCATGCCCGCCGTCACCATTCGCAACCTCTCCGGGGAGGCGCATCGCGCCTTGAAGGTTCGTGCGGCACAGCATAATCGCAGCGCAGAAGCGGAAATGCGCGCCATCCTGGAGGCAGCCGTGCGACCGGAAGGCCGGCTGCGTCTCGGCACCGTGCTGGCGGACATGAGCCGTAAGATCGGCCTTAGCAACGCCGATGTCGAAGCCCTCGATCAGGCCTGCGACAACAAGCCGGCCGAGCCGCTACGTTTCGAATGATCCTGCTCGACACCAATGTCGTCTCCGAGGCAATGAAGCCCGAGCCGAATCCGGCGGTTCGCAATTGGCTCGATGAACAGGCGGCGGAGACGCTCTATCTCTCTAGCATCACTATCGCCGAGTTGATGTTCGGCATCGGGGCGCTTCCGAAGGGCAAGCGCAAGGATAAGCTGACCACCGCGCTCGATGGCGTGCTGGCGATGTTTGCGGATCGAATCCTGCCCTTCGATACCAGCGCGGCACGCCGCTATGCCGATCTGGCCGTAAAGGCGCGCGCCGCTGGAAAGGGCTTCCCCACGCCTGACGGCTATATCGCCGCGATCGCCTCCTCGCATGATTTCGCTGTCGCATCCCGTGACATTAGCGCGTTCACGGCGGCAGGCCTTCCGGTGATCGACCCCTGGACTGCCGCGGCCGGAACAACGCATTGTTCGCCTTAGGCGTTGGCCTTGGGCGCTACGTGTTCCATGGGTTTCTCCCCCCTTAGCGCTCTCGAAAAGGCCGCGCTCGCCGCGTGCAAGGCGAACGGCGCGTCACTGCGTCCTCGGAGTTTCTGTTCCGCTGCTACTTGCACGCGGTAATGCCGCTTTTGCGGCACATACGCCCGCCGCGCCCATGGATCGCGGATAAAATAATATCCACACACCCCTGGTCTTTACGCCATACGGATATTATTTTATCCGTATGGCAAAATTCACCAATACCCTCCGGTTTCACGTTGCCCTGGGCGAGCGCCGCACGACGGTCTCCATGGATAAAGTATTATCCGATTTTCTGGCCCTGCATTTCGGGAAAGCGCCGGGCTCGCCGGAAGCTCACACGGCCATCCGCGCTTGGGCACAGCGCGAGCTTGACGGCTCGAACGATCCGGGGCGTATCGCCGTGTCGCAATGGCTGGCCGGACAGGCGCTTGTGCTCCTGGCGCGGCCCGAGCTTGTCGAGGCATGGATGGACCTTGCGTGACTGCGGCGAGCCGCGGCCAAGCGATCGCGCTGCATGAAACAACGAACTGGCCCGCGCCATCCGGCTATCAGGCATTGTGAGGGGTGAAGGGGGACACGATGATCTATCTCACGAAAATCGACGCGGCGCGCAACATGGCGCGCTTCTATTCCCTCGATCTCCAGCCGGACCTGTTTGGAGGCTGGGCGCTGGTCAGGCGTTGGGGCAGGATCGGCTGGCCCGGCCAGGTCCGCAGCGCCCTCCATGAGAAGCGGGAAGGCGCTGCGGCGGCACTGGAACGCGAGCTGCGCCGCAGGAAGCGGCGCGGCTACGCCACGGCGTAGTAGGGATTGAGGCCGGCGAGCCCGGCATATTCGGGATCGGAGAGGTAATTGACAGGTTCCTGCCGGGCAGGAACCCTGCTCCTGGCGAGGGCGGGTGTGCAAGTGGCAAGGCGCTTCGCGGGGAACCGGCTGCACTGAGCGCAGCGTAAGCGGAGCGAGGGAAGCTGGGCGGAAGCGCCTTGTCGCGCGCTGAGGGCGGATGCCCTAAGCCTTTCTTGACTGTGCCGTGGAGCACGGCCGAACGGGAAGGCAGCGGGAAGCTGCGGCCGGTGAGGTCTACGCCGCGGCGCGAGAGCGCTGGCGGCGTACTTTGGGCTTTGTTTCCTGCGCCGAATGTCCGGATGCATCCCCAAGATGCCGCAGCAGCAAAGGTGGGCGCTTCGGCAACTTCACTACCAGCTCCAGCTCGCCACCCATCGCTCGTACATGCCTGCGTAGAGTGGATAGATACATATCTGCTTGATTTTCGATCTTAGACACAGACGGCTGTGTGACGTTCAGAGCTGTGGCGATATCGGCCTGCGCCTTGCCAGCTATCTCACGTAGCTCGCGTAGTCCTTCAACTTCTTGCTTCAGTTCCTGATAGCGTACTTCAATCGCCGCTTGCTCTTCCGAGGGCAACCCGGCGATGATTTCGTCTAGGCTCTTACTCATCTCATTTTCCCTTCTTTGCGGCCTTCAGGCTTTTCAAATGCTCGGAAAACCGCAAATCCGCCTTTGCAATAAGCTGCTTGTAAAAGCGCTTTTGACTTCCGCCCGATTTGTCGCCCGCCACCAGTAGGATCGCCTTCCTCTCCGGGTCGAAGGCGAAAGCGGCTCGCCATTCGCCATCGGCTGCTTCGAAGCGCAACTCTTTCATATTGGAATGCTTCGAACCATTCAGCCTAAATCCGGCAGTTGACGGGGCCATTTTCGCCTGAGACTCGTGCATTCTCAGGGACATGAGCCACGATACACCCCATCTTCCGGTTCACCCATCGGGTGAACAACCGCCGATTGCACAAGACGCTCCGCCGGCGCCAGCAACGCTCGACAGCTGGGCCGGTCCAGTGCGGGTGGAATGGGACCCCACAGCGCCGCTAACGCCCTATGGACAGCTGCCGTTCTTCATCGAATTTCTGAAGGTGGCGGGCCTGTTCGACGCGCTCGTGGCCGATTGTCCGCTCGCCTATACGAGCCCGAACGCGCCGGAGAAGCGCGACGTACTTGGCACAACGATGCTCTCGGTTTTGGCTGGGCACAAGCGCTATGCCCACATCACGGCGTTGAGGAATGACGGCGTGCTGCCCGAGCTGTTGGGCATGGAGAAGATCGTCAGCGAGGATGCGGTCCGCCGCGGCTTCAAGGCCATACCAGAGGACGAGGGCAGGGAGTGGCTGCAACAACATCTCGATTATTGCACAGCGCCGCTGCTGTTCGAGCCGTGGGCTCTCGACATGGATTCGACGGTCAAGCCGCTCTACGGCCATCAGGAAGGGGCGGTGCTTGGCTACAATCCCAAGAAGCCAGGCCGCCCCAGCCACGTCTACCACACCTATACGCTGGCGGGCCTGCGGCTGGTGCTCGATGCCGAGGTTGCGCCAGGCAACGAGCATGCATCGAAGCACGCTGCAGCCGGACTGTGGGCGTTAGTGGATCGCATTCCGCGCGATTGCCAGCCAGCATTTTTGCGCGGCGATAGCGGCTTCGGCACGGAGGCCGTGATGAGCGGGGCCGAACAGAGAGGGCTGCCCTATCTGTTCAAGCTGCGCCTTACTGCCAACGTCAAGAAGCTGATCAAGAAGACTTTTTCCAAGAGCGGCTGGACCGGTGCCGGCCAGGGCTGGCAAGGCAGGCAGGAGACGCTGCGGCTGGAGGGCTGGAGCCGCCAACGCCAGGTGGTCATCCTGCGCCGCCGCCTGAAGGAGGGCGTGACTATCGCCGGGCGCGATGACGGCGGCCAGCTGGCGCTCGGCTTCGTCGAAATCGGGCCAGACGCGGAGGCCTACGAATACGGCGTGCTCGTTACTTCCCTTGAGGAAGAGGTTCTGGCGCTTGCCCAGCTCTACCGCGACCGGGCGGACTGCGAAAACCCCTTCGACGAACTGAAGAACCAATGGGGCTGGGCAGGCTTCACCACCCGCGATCTTGCCCGTTGCCGGACCATGGCCCGCTTCATCGCGCTTATCTACAACTGGTGGAACCTGTTCGTGCGGCTGGCTGAGCCGGACAAACATCTGGAGGCCATCACCAGCCGGCCATTGCTGCTTTCCGCCATCGCAGAGCGCAGCCGCCACGCCAGGCAGACCACGCTGCGGGTGGCCAACTCGCATGCCAAGGCCGGATGGGCCGCGAGCGTGCTCTCCGGCATCGCCCGCTTCCTTCGCGAGCTTACTCAAAATGCGGAGCAGTTGACCGCGGACCAGCGCTGGCGCCGAATCCTGCTCCCACGCCACCCGGTCCTGGCTCGGTGGGTGCCAGCTGCGCGCTCCGCCGCGCCTTATGGCACCAGCCTGACCGGCAAAACCCACATCGATAGGTTGAGCGGACGCTGCGAAATTACGCCGCGCGGAGGTCAACTGCCGTTTCTAGGTTTAATCTGGGCTGAGCAACGTTCTCAGTCGCAATTAATTCGGGCCAAAAAACGCGATGATTGCGGGTCGAGGCGCGGATGATTGCAGGTCACTACAGATAGGACCGCCAGCGCAGCCGCACCCATGGAACACGTATCGCGGACCGGGCCGCAGGCGGGAGATGAGATAGGGGCTCCGCCCTCCCGGCCAATTCCTGTGGGCGGAGTAGCAGCGGACCGGAAAACCGGCATAAGGCCACCCAACCTGGGGCTAGCTTTGGGCATCGCCAAGGCGCTTGGGATCGGACGCGATGAGCGGGTGCGGTAGTTCTCTCCGTTGAAATGGATGGCAACGGATGGACAAACGGTAAGGGACATGCCACATCAATCGGATGGAAATGGATGGGTCAATGGCATGCCGCTCAATACCGCGACGCTTCGCATTACGCCAGAGATTCTGTCGCTGATCGCGGAGATCGACGAGTTCAAGGGAGCCTGGCGGGCAATCGGCCGGATCGCGCCGGAACGGCTGTCCAGCCTGCGCCGCGTCGCCACGATCGAGAGCATTGGCTCCTCAACCCGTATCGAGGGCGCCCGGCTCAGCGACCGGGAAGTCGAGAAGCTGCTTGCGAATATTCGTATCGGCTCGTTCGCCAGCAGGGACGAGCAGGAGGCCGCCGGCTATGCCGCGGTCATGGAGGCGGTCTTCAACGCCTACGATGCGATCCCGCTGACAGAGAACCATGTCCGGCAGCTCCACCGTGACCTGCTGACTCACTCAGCCAAGGACGAGCGGCATCGCGGCTCGTACAAGATGCTTGCCAATCACGTCGAAGCCTTCGACGAAGAAGGCAAGAGCCTCGGCATCGTGTTCGAGACCGCCACGCCGTTCGATACACCGTCGCGCATGGCCGAGCTGGCCGCGTGGGTGGCCGGGCGGGAGAAGGACGGGAGCCTGCATCCGCTGCTGGTCATTGCGGTCTTCGTGGTGGTGTTTCTGGCGATCCATCCTTTTCAGGACGGCAATGGCCGGCTGTCGCGCATCCTGACAACGCTCATGCTGCTGCGGGCGGGCTATGCCTATGTTCCCTACAGTTCGCTGGAGAGCGTGATCGAGCAAAATAAGGAAGGGTATTACTTGTCGCTTCGGCGAACCCAAGGGACGATCCGCACGGGCGAGCCTGACTGGAATCCCTGGCTGGAGTTCTTTCTGCGCACCTTGCAGCGACAGAAGCAGCGTCTCGAAACGAAGCTGGAGCGCGAGCGGATAATGCTCGCCGGGATGCCGGAATTGTCGGTGCTGATCCTTATGCTGGCGCGCGAGCACGGACGGGTCACGGTGGCGGAAGCAGCCAGGGTAAGCGGCGCCAGCCGGCACACGGTCAAGGACCATCTGAAATCGCTCGTCAGGCAAGGCCATCTGACCCTGCACGGCGCAGGCCGGGGAGCGTGGTACGGCCTCGTCTGACGCCTCCTCGCCATGCGGAAACCGGATAAAGGCTACGTGGGCGCCTACCAAGCGTGCACTAAAAACGGCAGTTGACCTCCACACCTCGCAAATTCGAAGCGTCCGCTCAACCTATTGATGTGGGTTCTGCCGGTCAGGCCGGTGCCATAAGGCGCGGCGGAGCGCGCAGCTGGCGCCCGCCGAGCCAGGAGCGGGCCGCATGGGAGAGGATTCGGCGCCAGCGCTGGTCCGCGGTCAACTGCTCCGCATTTTGAACAAGCTCGCCAAGGAAGCGGGCGATGCCGGAGAGCACGTTCGCCGCCCAACCGGCCTTGGCGTGCGAACTGGCCACACGCAGCGTGGTCTGCCTGGCGTGGCGGCTGCGCTCCGCGATGGCGGACAGCAGCAGCGGCCGGCTAGTGATGGCCTCCAAATGCTTGCCGGGTTCGGCCAGCCGCACAAACAAGTTCCACCAATTGTAGACGAGCGCGATGAAGCGGGCCATGGTCCGGCAGCGGGCAAGATCGCGGGTGGTGAAGCCTGCCCAGCCCCATTGGTTTTTCAGTTCGTCGAAGGGGTTTTCGCAGTCCGCCCGGTCGCGGTAGAGCTGGGCGAGCGCCAGAACCTCCTCCTCAAGGGAAGTGACGAGCACGCCGTATTCGTAAGCCTCCGCGTCTGGCCCGATCTCGATGAAGCCGAGTGACAGCTGACCGTTGTCATTGCGCCCAGCGATGGCAATGCCCTCCTTCAGCCGGCGGCGCAAGATCACCACCCAGCGCTGACGGCTCCAGCCTTCGAGGCGCAGCGTGTCCTCCCGTCCCTGCCAGCCCTGGCCTGCGTCAGTCCAATCGCCCTTGGAAAAAGTCTTCTTGATCAGCTTCTTGACGTTAGCAGTCAGGCGCAGCCTGAACAGATAGGGCAGCCCTCTCTGTTCGGCCCCGCTCATCACCGCCTCCGTGCCGAAGCCGCTATCGCCGCGCAAAAATGCCGGCCACAATCGCGCGGAATGCGATCCACGAGCGCCCACAGTCCGGCTGCCGCATGCTTCGATGCATGCTCGTTGCCTGGCGCAACCCCGGCATCGAGCACCAGCCGCAGACCGGCCAGCGTATAAGTGTGGTAGACATGGCTGGGCCGGCCCGGCTTCTTGGGGTTGTAGCCAAGCACGGCCCCTTCCTGATGGCCGTAGAGCGGCTTGACCGTCGAATCCGTATCCATAGCCCACGGCTCGCCCAGCAACGGCGCTGTGCAGTAATCGAGATGGCGTTGCAGCCATTCCCTGCCCTCGTCTTCTGGGATGGCTTTGAAGCCGCGGCGGACCGCATCCTCGCTGACGATCTTCTCCATGCCCAACAACTCGGGCAGCACGCCGTCGTTCCGCAGCGCCGTGATGTGGGCGTAACGCTTGTGCCCAACCACGATGGACAGCATCGTTGTGCCAAGCACATCGCGCTTATCCGGCGCGTTCGGGCTCGTATAGGCGAGCGGGCAATCGGCTACGAGCGCATCGAACAGCCCCGCCACCTTCAGAAATTCGATGAAGAACGGGAGCTGTCCATAGGGTGTCAGCGGCGCCGTGGGGTCCCATTCAACCCGCACAGGGCCTGCCCAGGTATCGAGCGTTGCCGGTGCCAACGCGGTGTCTTGTACAATCGCCGGTTGATCACCCGCTGGGTGAACCGGAAGGTGGTGCATATCTTGGCTCATGTCCCTGAGAATGCACGAGTCTCAGGCGAAATTGGCCCAGTCAACTGCCGGATTTAGTGTCTTACCAACCAACTCTTATCATTTTCTGCACGGAATCGGTCAAGCGAGCGCCGGAATGACGGCGTATTCGGTGATGTGGGACGCGGCGGCGATGACGGCTCGTCCGGCGCATGTGAGGTAGTAGCGGTAGGTTTTGGCGACACGTTTGATGAGACCGAGATAGCGCAGCCGCCGGATCTGGCGTGAGAGCGTGGCGGGGGAGATTTTCTCAAGCAATGGCGCGAGATCGGCGCGCCGGACACCGGCGATGTTGAACTTGGGGTTCTGCAGGGCGCGAAGCAGCGTTTTCTCGGTGGGGTTGAAGAAATCGATGCCTTTGACAGTCTTGCCATCGACCTTGCGCGGGCGCGTAACACGGTCGAGCAGTCTGACGCCGGCGGAGAAGTCGTCGAGCGCCGAGAGATGGGCGAGATAACGCCGGTTGCAGGCAAAGAGAATGCCGGTCAAGTCTCCAAGGCTGTAGATGTTCTTCTTCATGGGAGCAAAGCCCGTGCTTGATGGGCCTTTGCGGTGTTCTACCTTCCGGTAGTGCTTGAAGGACGAGACGTCGTTGGTTGTTGTCTCGATACGCAGGACGATGCCGAACTTATCGTACATCTTGATGGAAGACTTACCGAAGCGGTGCTTGATGCAGGTGCCCTCGATGCGGGTTGAGAATTGGCTGCCGATTTCCTGAGCAAGCTTGGGGTCGATTTTGCGGCCAAGGAATGTGGCGATGGTTTCGGCCTTCACGGTGAGCACGGAATGCCGGGCCAGTTGTTCGTAGAGCGGCGCCAGCGTTGCCTTGGAACGGAACACCAGATCGGTCGAGTATTCGACCTGCATCAGGCTCCAGTGATAGGACTGCTTGAAGGTATCGAGCACCGGACAGCATAGCGCCGCGTAACGGTCAAGGATACGGTGGAGCATTCCGGGTGAAGAAGCTATCGGCCAATTCCTGGGCGTGCTGCCAATCGCCGATGCGCAGGAAGGCGTTGTCTTTGGCGGAGAAGCCTATGCCTTCGGCGGTCAGCTTGCGCGCCAGCCAGCTGTGGCCGTTGCAATAGATCTGCAAACGGAACGGCGCCCAGGTTGGAACCCGGACGTAAATCAGGCCAAGCTCAGCATCGATGAAATAGAAATAATAATGCAGGCATTTGCCGCTGTCCGGGCGCAGAAAGGTTTTGTGCGTCTTCTTGTCATGCCATGGCTGGTAAGCGCCGCACGCTTCCATGACGGAGATGACATGCGCCAAGCCTGGATGATCGCCGCGCTTGGCAATCGCCTTGGCGACGACATCCTCCTTGCGGATGTGGCTCTTCGAAATGTGCTCGATGCTCACGCCCGCCGCTTCCGCAACCTTCGCCGCGTTCTCCCGCACCTTATCGCGCAGCGTGGCCGCAAACTCCGGATAATCGAAAATGCGGATGGCATTCGCGCGAAGAAATACCGTCATCCCCTGGGCGTGGCAGATGCCAGGAACCGTACCGGTGATGACAATCCGGTCGTAACAAGAAAGAACCCCTGCGATCCGCTCGTCGTAGCGTTCAGCAAGCCCCTCCGCCATGGTCCCCTCGCCAATTGGCTGCGCCCCACGGTATAATAGCGCAACCTTCTTGGTTCCGGCTTGTCCGGCTTAGGATAATAGCAACACGCATCGGTAACCCTCCCCTCGCAACATGATGTTAATATCATTTACATTTAGCAGGGGAAACAAAAATCGGTGTGATCGCCAGCGCTTGGACGGAGAATGGTCAAGACTTGCGGCGGCCGGCGGGACGAGGAATGAGCCCAAGCTCGGCCTGCCTTTTCTTGGAGAGGCCCTGCGAGACGATCAGGTGCGATTGCCGGATGTAGTCTTTCAACTCGCCATACGCCAATCCTGGCTTGGCGTAATGCTGAATCCACAGCATGCCGCGCGAGGCGAGATAGGGGGCGGGACGCAAGCCGGGCTGCTCCTTGAGGATCTCGAAGGAAATGCCGCTGACCTTGAAGGTGACGGCCATTTCGCCGTCCTCCAAGCCGCCGATGGCGAACACTTTGCCGCCAACCTTCCAGACATGCGATCCGCCCCACTGCACCACATAGGTGGTAGCCGGAAGCGCGCGGCAGAACTCGTTATATTCGTCCAATGTCATGGCTATGCGCCCGCGCGGCTCCCGCTCACCCTGCCAGCTCAGGCTCCCAGGGGGCTGCGGGCTTTTCAGCCTCCGCTTTCTCTTTCGGCTGATGCACGATCTTGCCAAGCTTGAGCAGCACCTCCCGCACACCCGTGCTGGACACGGCGGAGAGGAGAAGCGGCTTCTTCCGCGCCACGCGCTGCAACTCGGCCGCCTTCTCCGCCGCGACTTCCGGCGTCACCGCATCGCATTTGGAGAGCGCCACGATCTCGCGCTTACGGGCGAGGCCGGCACCGTAAGCCTTGAGTTCGCCGCGGATGGTCCGGTACGCCGCCGCGACATCCGTTTCGGTTACGTCGACGAGATGCAGGAGCACACGGCAGCGCTCGACATGCCCCAAGAAGCGGTCGCCGAGCCCGGCACCTTCATGCGCGCCTTCGATCAACCCCGGAATATCGGCGATCACGAAATCCATGTCGCCGGCTTTGACCACGCCGAGATTGGGGTGAAGTGTCGTGAACGGATAATCGGCGATCTTGGGTTTTGCCGCGCTGACTGTCGCGAGGAAAGTGGACTTGCCCGCGTTGGGAAGCCCGATGATTCCAGCGTCGGCGAGTAGCTTGAGCCGCAGCCAGATCGTCATTTCCACGCCTTCCTGGCCGGGGTTCACCCGGCGCGGCGCGCGGTTGGTCGAGGATTTGAAATGCGCGTTGCCGAAGCCGCCATTGCCGCCCGCAGCGATCAGCGCACGCTGGCCGGGATGGATGAGGTCGGCGAGAAGCGTTTCGTTGTCTTCGGCGAAGACCTGCGTTCCAGGCGGCACCTTGAGGACGATATCCTCACCCGAGGCGCCGGCCCTGTTTGCACCCATGCCGTGCTTGCCGTTACCAGCCGTGTAATGCTGCTGGTAGCGGAAATCGATCAGCGTGTTGTGATTTTCGACGCACTCGGCCCAGACGCTCCCGCCCCGGCCGCCATCGCCGCCGTCGGGTCCGCCGAACTCGATGAACTTCTCGCGCCGGAAAGAGAGGCAGCCATTTCCGCCATCCCCCGCGCGAATGTAAACTTTTGCTTGATCCAGAAAACGCATAACCCGCAATTAAGGAGAGTTGCGCTCCGAAGCAAGCAGATCTTCCAGGATTTGCTGTAAATAACCCGCCCTGCCCGGCGGGTAGGAACTGGCTGGACTAATCCGCGCGTTCGAGATTGACCGCCTTCGGGCCTTTGCCCTTCGGATCGGGCTGCGTTTCATAGGATACGCGCATTCCCTCGTCCAGGCTCCCAACGCTGGAGCGCTCCACGGCTGAGATGTGCACGAACACATCCTTTCCGCCTTCGTCCGGAGTTATGAAGCCGAAACCTTTGGCCTGGTTGAAAAACTTAACCGTGCCCGTCTGGCGCATGGGATATCCTCTCCTCTTCCCCAACGAAAAAACATGGTCCGATAGACCATGTTTTAGCTTATATAGGCAGAACAGGTATCGGGAAGGAGGACAGGCGTACTCTGACCGTTCATACGGTATAGTCTGCAACGCGTAGTTCCACGGGGTCCGATAGTTTGCCCAGTTGGGCAGGATTATGGGCGAATATTGCCTTTTCGTAAAGTCCTGCCCGCAAGTTTTCAAACAGTTTCAGCCGCCGGCTGCGCTAGTGATGCAGGTAAGCATCAGTTACGCCAGCCCTTTTAACCTAGCCGCAGGTTGTAATAGCCGGACTATCGGATAGAAATAACGTGCGCCTCTTTAGGCATCGCTCAGAAACAAGTGAGCCGGATGGCGCCGGAATCTGGGCCGGCCGCAAGGCACAGAAAGGGGCGCATATCCAAGATATGTAACCCTTTTTGCGATGCGGCGGGCGAGCAAGAGAACAAGCCAGACGGCGCAGTTATTTTTGAGCGATTGCCTTGGCCTCCCGCTGGCTAACGCCGCCCGCGCTCCTTGCACGGCGTTTCCCGCTCCTTTGCAAGCGCATCTTGCGCCTCCTTTGCGGCTTGCCGTGCGCTGTCTCTTTCCTTCTCCGCTTTTGCCTGGGTCTCCTTGGCATCGCGGGCAGCCTGCTGGACATTCGCAAGCGCGTTCTGGATTTCGGCGAGGCGGTCGTTCGCGGCCTTCAGCGCCTGCTCTGCCTTGTCGCGGTGACTTTGCTCCTCGGCCAGTTTTTCGGAGGCGGATTTTGCGTCTTTTTCCGCAACCTGCCGCGCACGCTCTTCATTCGCGAGCTTCTCGTTCGAGGACTGAAGATCTCGGGCAGCTTTATCCCGTGTCTCTATCACGAGTTGGGCCCGCCTCTCCGATTCCGTAGCGAGATTGTAATTCCGGTATCCGAAAATGACCGCTATAACGGCCAAAATGCCGATGACAATATTGCGGATCATTTAGTTCCTCCCGGCTGGAAGCATTGGGCGCGGCGGTTGAGTTTGGCAATGGCCGCTCATACCATAACGCCCCGAGGGCGATTATGGCATTTCGGCAGCCGATTCAATTTTAGGAATGATGTTGTTTCCATGCACAGGATAATGCACGCACCCGCGCTTTACGGGAAAAGCGGCAATTGTTCAAGCCCCGCGCTCTCAGGAAAGCTAAACATTAGGTTAAAGTTTTGAAGGGCTTGGCCGGCCGAGCCCTTCACCAGGTTGTCGATAGCCGAAATTACGATGGCGCGTCCGGGGATGCGGTCGGCGTAGACCCCGATCATGCAGTAGTTGGAGCCGCGCACGAATTGGGTCGAGGGCAGCGTGCCCTTGGGAGCGAGCTTGACGAAGCGTGCGGCCTTGTAGCGCTCTTCAAGTGCCGCCGATAGATCGGCCGGCTCGCAGCCCGCGGCGAGGCGCACGTAGGCCGTGATCAGCTCGCCCCGGCTCATTGGCACGAGGTGCGGCGTGAAGTTCACCAGAACCTGGTCGCCGGCGGCTGCGGAGATTTCCTGCTCGATTTCTGGCGCGTGCCTGTGGCTGGCGATGCTGTAGGGCGATAGCCCCTCGCCTGCCTCCGAGAATAGGATGTTCTGCTTGAGTGAGCGCCCGCCGCCCGAGACGCCCGACTTTGCATCGATAACAATATCCGCCGGGTCGATGAGTTTCGCGTGCACGAGCGGCAGCAGCGCCAAAAGCGCCGCCGTCGGATAACAGCCGGGGCATGCAACGAGGCGAGCCTTGGCGATGGCCTCGCCATAGAACTCGGTAAGCCCGTAGACCGCGTTCTTCAGTAGGTGCGACGCCGCGTGCTCGCGCCCGTACCATTTGGCGTAGGTGCCGGTGTCGCGCAGCCGGAAATCGGCGGACATGTCGATGACTTTGACGCTCTCAGGCAGCGTCGCGACGATGTCCTGCGCCGTGCCGTGCGGCAGCCCGCAGAACACGGCGTCGCAGGTGCTCCAATCCGCGTCCTCCGCCTTGACCAGCGCCGGCCCGCCGATGAAGTCCAAGTGCGGGAAGACATCGCCGAGCGCTTTGCCGGCGTGCGTGTTCGCCGCGAGCAGCGCGATCTCCATGTGCGGATGGCATGCGGCCAGACGGATCAGATCGGCGCCCGTGTAACCGCTCGCACCGATGACTCCGATTTTGACCTTAGATAGGGCTGGCATTCTTCATCTCCTGGCCGCACCTGCGGTATGGGAGAACACAGGGCAGCGGGCTATTCAGAGGGAAGCTCCCCTCATCCTGTCCTTCTCCCCATGGTAGAAGGGACGCCCGAATAACGCGAGGAGCGTACAACACCGTTCCCTCTCCCATGGGAAGAGGGATAGGGTGAGGGGTTGTGCCCTCGATCATAGTGATACCGGGCTCATGGCCCAGGCGCAATCTTCTCGCCAGGCAGCCAGGGCTGCCATGGCGAGGTAGAGCAAATGCGCCGTTAGCGCTTCGAGAACTGGAAGCTGCGGCGGGCCTTCGCCTTGCCGTACTTCTTGCGTTCGACCACGCGCGGGTCGCGGGTGAGGAAGCCCTCTTTCTTGAGGATCGGGCGCAGTTCCGGCTCGTAATAGGTCAGCGCCTTGGAAACCCCGTGGCGCACGGCACCCGCCTGTCCGGACAAGCCGCCGCCGGAAACGGTGGCGACGATGTCGTACTGCGAGGCGCGGTTCGCGGTGACCAGCGGCTGCTTCAGGATCATCTGCAGCACCGGCCGCGCGAAATAGACTTCGTGATCGCGGTCGTTGATGGTGATCTTGCCCACGCCGGGCTTCACCCAGACGCGCGCGACAGCGTTCTTGCGCTTACCGGTGGCATAGGCGCGGCCATGCGCATCGATCTTTTGAACGTGAACCGGACGCGAACGGTCCTCGGTTGCGGGCGCCGGAGCGGCTGCGCTCTTCTCCAGGGCTGCGAAAGACTTCGTTGTCTCAGTCATTAACGGGCCCTCGCTGCATTCTTTGCATTCATGGCACGGATATCGAGCGGTTCAGGACTTTGCGCGGCATGCGGATGCTCTGGCCCGCCATAGACGAGCAGGTGCGTCATCTGCTTGCGGCCGAGCGGCCCGCGCGGGACCATGCGCTCCACCGCCTTCATGAGGACGCGCTCCGGGAACTTGCTGCCCAGGATTTCGAACGGGCGCCGCTCCTTGATGCCGCCGGGGTGGTTCGTATGGCGGTAATAAATCTTGTCCTGCGTCTTGTTGCCGGTGAAGACAATCTTCTTGGCGTTGATAACGATCACGTAATCGCCGTCGTCCATATGCGGCGTGAACGTGGGCTTATGCTTGCCGCGCAGGCGGTTCGCTATGATCGTTGCCACGCGGCCTACGACAAGGCCCTCGGCATCGATCAGAAGCCACTTCTTCTGAATCTCTGACGGTTTTGCGGAATAGGTTTTCATGGCTCAAGTCCGTTGGGAAGCGGACGCGCCGCTCCAATGAAAAAAGGGCCGCACGGCCCATTCCCGGAAGAAATACGCGAAGTGCGGAGCGCTGTCAACCGCGCCGAATACGATTTTGCTGGAAATTATGCTGCAGAATCAGCGCTCTAAAAATGCGGTGTTATAATACCTCATGCAAACTGCAGGACGTATGAAGGCGCACCCCAGCTCGCGGCAAGCTGGGTATGGAACAGTAGCGCAGTTTGAGTGTCTCTCCAGAACGAAGCCGGGGACAGCGGCAAAGGGTGGCGGTCATGGAGCTGAATGCGGATTTTGAGAAGCGGGTGGCCATTCACGCGGCACGCATTCCTTGGATGCCGTCGCCTGCGCCAGGAGTTGAGCGGCGCATGCTGGACCGGCTGGGAGACGAAATCGCCCGCGCGACGACAATTGTGCGCTTCGCGCCAGGCAGCCACTTTGCCGCCCATGTCCACGGAGGCGGCGAGGAAATTCTGGTTCTCGATGGCGTGTTCCAGGATGAAACGGGAGATTTTCCTGCCGGCAGCTACATCCGCAATCCGCCCGAATCTCGAGCATACGCCGGCCTCGGCTCCGGGCTGCACGATCTTCGTGAAGCTATGGCAGTTCGACCCAGCGGATCGCACGCAGGTCAGCATCGATACGAACAAGATGCCGTTTCATTCCGCTCCAGGGCACACGGGCGCCGGGGTTATGCCGCTGTTCCGCGATGCCCGCGAGGATGTGAGGCTCGAACGCTGGCCCGCCCGGCTGCACCATTCCAATCGACGCGGCGGGCGGGATGGAAATCCTCGTGCTGGATGGATCGTTCTTTGAAGGTGGCGAGATCTTCGAGCCGCTGTCGTGGCTGCGCCTGCCGGATGCAGCCAGAACCGAGATCCGTACCTTGGAGGACGGCGCCCGCGTTTGGATCAAGCAAGGGCATCTGGCGGTAACGCCGCAACCGCCTGCGCAGTAACGCCGGTTACTTGTCAGCACGCTTGCAATGCATTTCCAAAATCCGTCAGCGCAAAATCGTTCCCGGTATAGAGCAGCGGGCAGGCATGCTCTTTCGCAGCCTCGTAGGCGAAGCAATCGCCAAAATTCAAGCCCGCCGGATGCACGCCTTTGCCCCAACGCTCATAAGCGGCGGCAACACGCCGGGCCGCAGCCGGTGTGACGCTGACAATTTCAAATGCCAGTTCCTCGACCAGCGCCGCCATCTCTTCGCCCACGCTCCGGCGGGCCGCCACGATCAGCGCCTCCGCGAGTGTCCCGGCGGATATCAGAACATGCGGTTCGGACTTGAAGAATTGCTGCGCAGGCGCTCCCTTCGGACTCGGACAAAAGTATCGCCATGAGTGCGGAAGTATCCACGGCGATCATTTTGGCAAGCCATCCTCACCATAGAGAAAATCCTGGGATCGCGCGGAATCTGGCCCCGGCCGGATTTTCTTGCTTGCAGCTTCGCGGATAACCTCGATCGCGGCCTTACGCGTTTGCCGGTCCTGCGCCGCTCTTACCGGAACGAGCCGCGCCGCAGGCTGGCCGTGCCGCGTCAATATCACCTCGCCACCCTCTTCAGCCAGGCGCAGCAACTCGGTGAGCCTGCCTTTCGCTTCGGTTACGGAAATGTGCATGGCACGCCCTTCTGGACCATCGTCTGGTCCATAATTATGCGACGCAGCTTCATTCACGTCAACCCACACATGAAACCGCGCCGTGTCTTAAATAGCGGGCATCCGAAGACCGGATGTGTCGAAATCCCATGTGTATTACAGGCAGCGCTGAAATAAACGGTTGCGGGTACGCGGCGCTGAACATAGACATAGCGTTCCCACATTAGAGACTACCATGGCAAAATCACAAATCGACGAAGCGACGGTAAAGCGGATCGCCCATTTGGCGCGCCTCAGGATCTCGGCGCAGGAAGCGCAAAACCTCAAACGCGAGCTGAACGGCATTCTGGCTTGGGTCGAGGAGTTGAACGCGATCCCGACCGGCGATGTCGAACCGCTCACCCATGCGGGCGCGGCGCAACTCAGGATGCGCACCGATGTTGTGACCGGCGGCGGCCGGGCGGTGGACATCGTCAGGAACGCACCCAAGTCCGAAGACCACTTTTTCCTTGTCCCCAAGGTTATCGAATAGTCCATGTCATTGAACGAACTCACTATCTCCGAAGCGAGCGAGAAGCTGCGCAACAAGGAGATCAAGGCGGCTGAGCTTACCGAAGCCTGCCTTTCGGCCATCGAGGCCGGCAACAAGGCGCTGAACGCTTTCGTGGCCGTTACTGCTGACAAGGCGATGGAAGCGGCGCAGGAGTCGGACAAGCGGCTCGGCGCAAAGTCGAAGGCCGGCATCCGCGCGCTCGAAGGCATCCCGCTCGGCATCAAGGATCTCTATTGCACCAAGGATGTGCGCACGACCGCAGGCTCGCACATCCTGCATAATTTCGTGCCGCCTTATGAATCGACCGTCACGCAGAACCTTTGGGATGCGGGCGCGGTGATGCTCGGCAAGCTCAACATGGACGAGTTCGCGATGGGCTCTTCCAACGAGACAAGCTATTTCGGGCCGTGCATCAGCCCGTGGCGCGCCGAGGGCAGCACGGAAAAGCTCGTGCCTGGAGGCTCGTCGGGCGGCTCGGCGGCGGCGGTCGCGGCGGGCTTGTGCCTGGGTGCCACGGCTTCGGATACCGGCGGCTCAATCCGCCAGCCGGCCGCGTTCACCGGCACGGTCGGTATCAAGCCAACCTATGGCCGCTGCTCGCGCTGGGGCATGATCGCATTCGCCTCCTCGCTCGACCAGGCGGGGCCGCTCGCGCGCTCGGTCAAGGACGCCGCGCTGCTGCTGCAGGTCATGGCGAGCCACGATCCGAAAGACTCCACCAGCGCCGATTTGCCCGTGCCGGATTTTGAGAAGGCGCTCGGCCAGCCGGTGAAGGGGCTCAGGATCGGCATTCCGAAGGAATACCGCGTGGATGGCATGGCGCCCGAAATCGAGGCGCTCTGGCAGAAGGGCATCGAGATTTTCAAGCAGGCCGGCGCGAAAGTCGTGGACGTGAGCCTGCCGCACACCAAGGCGGCGCTTCCGGCCTATTACATCGTGGCGCCTGCCGAGGCCTCGTCGAACCTCGCCCGCTACGACGGTGTGCGCTACGGCCTGCGCGTCGACGGCAAGGACATTATCGGCATGTACGAGAACACGCGTGCCGAGGGCTTCGGGGCCGAGGTGAAGCGCCGCATCCTGATCGGTACCTATGTGCTCTCCGCCGGCTATTACGACGCCTATTACCTCAAGGCGCAAAAGGTACGCAGCCTGATCAAGCGCGACTTCGACGAAGCCTTCGAGAAGGTGGACGTGATCCTGACACCGGCCACGCCGACGCCAGCCTTTGCGCTCGGCAGCCAGGGCAGCGGCGATCCCGTCGAGATGTACCTGAACGACATCTTTACGGTGACGGTGAACATGGCCGGGCTGCCTGGGCTGGTGGTGCCGGGAGGCCGCTCGCAGGCAGGGCTTCCGCTCGGGCTTCAGCTTATCGGCAAGCCATTCGACGAAGGTCAGGTTTTGCATGCCGGTCAAGTGATTGAAGATGCGGTTGGCCGGATGCCCATTCCTGAGCCTTGGTGGCGGGAGGACGCCAGGAAGGTCCCGGCTGCGAAAAAGACCGAGGCTGCGGTGCAGGCCAAGAAGCCCGCCGCAAAAGCCAAACCGGGAAAGAAGAGAAATGGCGCTTCGTAAAGCGGAAGAATGCGAGAGCATGGAGCAGCTGCGCGTCGAGATCGACCGCATCGATGAAGCGCTGCTCGACCTCGTTGCCGAACGTTTCTCCTATGTGGACCGCGCATGGCAGCTCAAGACCAATCCCGCGGACGCAAATGTGCCATGGCGCATCCGGCAGGTGATCGATAAGGTCGAAGCACGCGCGAAACTGCGTGGATTGCCGCCGGAGCTAGCCGTTGCGCTCTGGCGTCAGATGATTGGTTGGTTTATTCAGTATGAGGAAGAAAAGCTCGCGAAGCGGGTTGAACAGGCATCGGAATAAGCGAAAGAGTATGGCGATGAGGCTCAGATTGCTTGCGTTCGTGCTCGCTGTGGGTTCCTCGATGGCCAGCATGGCCTTTCAGGCACGGGCGCAAACCTCGGACCTGACTGTTGAGGTGAGCGGCCTGCGCAACTATAAGGGGCAGGTCGTGCTGATGCTATGGCCCGACTCCTCGGAAGCCTCGAAATTCCCCGATGCCGCGAAGGTGCAATACCGGGACGAACGCGCGGGCAACCTGCCTTGCGACTTTCCGAGCGCTGCGCTTTGCCGCCGCGTGGTCGAGAGCCTGCAAAATCTCACGGTGCCGTACACCTTCACTTCGCTGCCCGCAGGCGACTATGCCGTTATCGTGTTCCATGACGAGAACAACAACGGCCAGCTCGACACCGGTTTCATGAAGCGGCCGCTGGAGGCGCGCGGTTACAGCGGCGTGCTGCCGGAGGATGTGAGCCCTATCGGGAGCAAGATCAAGTTCGACCAGGCGCGGTTTGCGCTGAGCGGTGCAAAGACCATCACCATCGGGCTCAGATATCCGCCCCGGCTTTAGGCTGATTTTAATGAGAAGCGACCGTCATTGCGAGCGAAGCGAAGCAATCCAGGGCAACGTCACAGCCTTTTGCTTTTGGATCGCCACGGCGGCTGAAGCCGCCTCGCGATGACGGTTAAGACTTATAGGACCTAGTTACATGACGCAGACAAGACCGGAAAACCTGATCGAGGGCGCGACCGGCGCATGGGAACTCATCGTGGGGCTAGAGGTCCACGCTCAGGTGCTTTCCAACGCGAAGCTATTCTCCGGCGCTTCTGCCGAGTTCGGCGGCGAGCCCAACGCGCATGTGAGCCTCGTCGATGCGGCAATGCCTGGGATGCTGCCCGTCATCAACGAGGAATGCGTGGCGCAGGCGGTACGCACGGGACTCGGGCTCAAGGCGCAGATCAACCTGCGTTCGGTGTTCGACCGGAAGAACTATTTCTACCCCGATCTGCCGCAGGGCTATCAGATCTCGCAGTTCAAGAGCCCCATCGTGGGCGAGGGCGTGGTCACGGTCGATCTCAAGGAGTATTCCTTCGATGTCGGCATCGAGCGGCTGCATCTGGAGCAGGACGCCGGCAAGAGCCTGCACGACCAGCACAACGAATACTCCTTCGTGGATCTGAACCGCTCAGGCGTAGGCCTTATGGAGGTCGTCTCGAAGCCGGACATCCGCTCGTCCGAGGAGGCCAAGGCTTACATCAGCAAGCTGCGCACCATCATGCGCTATCTCGGCACCTGCGACGGTAACATGGAGGAAGGCAGCCTCCGCGCCGACGTGAACGTATCCGTGCGCCGGCCCGGCGAGCCGCTCGGCACGCGCTGCGAGATCAAGAACATGAACTCCATCCGCTTCATCGGCCAGGCCATCGAGTACGAGGCGCGTCGCCAGATCGGCGAGTTGGAGGATGGCCGCAAGATCCACCAGCAGACGCTGCTGTTCGATCCGAAGAGCGGCAAGACCGCGCCGATGCGCTCGAAGGAAGAGGCGCACGATTACCGCTACTTCCCCGATCCGGACCTGCTGCCGCTGGTGTTCACCGACGCCTTCGTGAAAAAGCTGGAGAAAGAGCTGCCCGAGCTGCCGGACGACAAGCGCGCACGCTTCATCAAGGACTATGGGCTATCCGCCTATGACGCGGGCGTGCTGATTATGGACCGCGCCTCGGCCGACTTCTTCGAGACGGTGGCCAAGGGGCGCGACGCCAAGCTCGCCGCGAACTGGATCATGGGCGACTTCTTCGCCGCGCTGAACAAGACAGGCCGGGACATCTCCAACAGCCCGGTTCCCGCCGCGCATCTGGGCGAGTTGATCGACCTTATCTCCAGCAATGTCATCTCCGGCCGCATCGCCAAGGAAGTGTTCGAGCTGATGCTGCAAACGGGGGATGCGCCCAAGAAAATCGTCGAGGAGCGCGGCCTGACGCAGGTCACGGATACCGGCGCTATAGAGAAGGTGGTGGACGAGATCATCGCCGCCAACCCGAAGCAGGTCGAGCAGGTGCAGACCAAGCCCAAGACGCTCGGCTGGTTCGTGGGCCAGGTGATGCGCGCCACGGGTGGCAAGGCGAACCCCGATGCGGTGAACGCCATCCTGCGGCAGAAGCTCAAGGTGCCGGAGGAGGTCTAGCAGATCTTTGTTGCTAGTGCAGCACTAGCCGTCCGGGCAGCCGCAGAGTACCGGGAAAACAGCGCTTCAGGCGTGCCAGCCCGGTCCAGCGCTCAACTCGCCAGTGGCCGTTAAGCGGGCTAGGTTTCACGTTGCGGGGGCACGGAAACCTAGCTCGCCTGACAGCGCCTGCCGGAAGAGGGCATTTTGAGCGTGCCATCGAATACGTTAGTACCCGGTTGTGAAGTGCGGATGAATGGGAATCCCTCGCCAGCGTTTTCATCCGATTTACAGACCGCGTTTCCCGGCCAGGAGCGATATGAAAGTCCCCGGGGACAGCTGGTGCGCTGAACTTCACAGAGAGGTTCCCGCTGTTGACTTGGCGAGTTCGAACGCCGATCTTTCGATTTTATGCAACTTGGCGGAATGGCCATGAAAATCCGTGGGATTAGGCAGGCACGGGCGCTGCTGGCATCGGCGACGATTGTCCTGTTCGCAACTGTAAAAGCAGCGTTCGCGGCTGGGTGCCCATCGTCTCCTCCTGAAATCAGCGTGCAGATGCCGCTCAAGCGTCCATCCCGGCGGGCGAGCCTGCCGAAATCCGCTGGAGAAGCACGGCGAGCGGTTCGAAGCAATGCCGCCAGCCGCTGTATCTCGTTATTGCCACAAGCGCCCGCGTCCGGTTCGAAGGCGAAGGCTTTCTGGCCATACCTCCCGGCGGCAAGGGACCCTACGGCATCGCAGAGAAGCTGGAGCAAACGCGGGTTTTCATTCCGCTGCATGCGCTCCCCGAAACAACGTCAGGCGCCTTCAAGATCAAGTTTTACAGTGCCGGCGAAAATCCGGTGGACTGGTTCGTCACCCGGGTATCGGGCGATTTCCGGAACGGGAACTGGTGGACCTCCACAGTGCTATCTGCTGCCAGTCAGCCTTTGAAGGTGGCCGTAGGCAGCGGCAAGCCGACAATCGTTGTCCGGGATGCCTTCACGCCGGATATCGCAACCGCAGGCGTGGCCGTCGAGCGGCCGAAGAAGAAGATCGTCTCCAATTCGGAGGAGTTCGAGCTTCAGGTCTTCAGCAAGTTCTACCGCGTGTACGACATCCGCACCGGCGAGCTTGTCGTGGAGCGCGCTGGCATCAACCCCAATTTTTCGCCGTCGAGCCGGTTCGTGGGCGCATTTGCGGACGGGCCGGGGTTTGAAATCGTCGACCTTTATGCGGACACCGTAATCGCGGCGAGCGGCGCGCTGAACCGGCGCGGCGGCTATGAAGGCACCGCGCATCTGGCGGCCTGGAGCCATAATGACGCCGTGGTGGCGCTGAGCTTTTGGGGCTATGGTGGCGTTTATGTGCAGCAGACCCTGGTCGACGGGCCAGGCCTCGGCGACGGCATGCCGAGCTGCCATGCGTGCCAGGGCATCGGCACGGCCGTCCTGGTGAATTTCGAAACCGGAATTGTCGCCTGGTCCGGTCAGGAACAGGGTTGGGCAGCTTATTCGACCGCTCCACCGGCTCCCGCCAGGCCAAGGCCCAGGCCGAAAAAGAAATCCCTCTTCCCCCTGACGATTACACAAATCTGTCCAAACAGACGGCACTTCAGGAAACGCTGTCGCTGGGCTATTTAGCCCGGCTTGGGGTCTGGTATCTCTTCGATGCAGGCGCCCTGCTGAAAAGCCTTCCGAAAGACCAGGACGTTATGAAATATGACGGAAGCCTCTGGCATCTGGACGACAGCCTGCGCCTCAGCCATGCGTGTACGCAGGATACGGCAGACAACTGCTCGTCGTTGGGAAGCGAAAGCGCGGAAGGCCGGGCAGAGCTGAAGCTCCTCGCCAGCAAGCGCATCGAGCACCGGGGCGTGAGGAGGGAAAGCGGCGCCGGCGTTCAGTTTGCGGATTCCAGGCTGTTTGCGGCGCGCGCAATGGCGCGTGGCACGGGCGATGGCCAGGGCCGCAATATCTGGCTGCGGATGGAGCAGCTTGGCGTGCCCTTGAGCGATGAGAGCCGGGCCGAGGTGCCAGTCGAGAGCTTCGATTGGGAGGCGCTGTACGATAATCCGGCGCCGGTTATCGCCAAACTGACGGCGAAGCTTCCGGCAATCCGCGAAATCCTGGTTGACCGGAAAGGCGAAGACAGTTTGGAGCCTCCCGGCAATCCCGCCGAAAACCAGGAGCTTAAGCAAATCGATCCCAGGAAAGTGCGGAATATAGCGAGCTGGAACAATGGCGGCACGGTCTATTGGCTGATCCACGAGGACTACCAGAGCGGCAATAGTGCGACACCGAACGAGCAATATCTTCACCTCGTATCTGGCACTGGCTCGGCCAAGTTGAACGTGATCGACTTGAGCACGCGGCTTGGCGCGGATGGTACGCTCGCCAAAAGCACAGACCAGGAAGTCAATGCGTTTAACCATCTGTGGCCTTCCGGTTTCGACATCGTCACCGTTGTCGCGGGCCGCTATTTGCTGGCATCTGGGCACTGGCTGCACGACGCTGACCGTTGGGGGCTCGTCTACGATTTGCAGAAAAACAAAACCCTGTATTTGAACGGTTACCTGCCGAACGCCACTGCAACGAAATCGCTATCCATTACGGACGATGGCCGGATCTTCGTTGTTACTACCGGCAACGGCCAGATCTATTTCTACGATACCGTTTCAGGAAAGCAGGTTCTATCCGGAAGTTACGTGGATGATGAGCTGGTTATCTACGACCAGAACGGTTATTACATGGCTACCTATGAAGGCAGCCAGTTCGTTTTTCTGAAGTTCCCTGGCGCGCCGGGCTATTTGTCATTCAAGCAATTCGCAAAGGCATTGCAGCGGCCGGAGATTGTTAAGGCCGTCTTTTCCGGCAAAGTAGCCTCGGAAGCGCCCGATCTGGCACCGCCGCCCCGCTTGAGCTTCTCCGCTTCGAATGCATGGCCAGGCCAGTTGCGCATGTCGATTTCTGCAACTGGGGTGCGGGAGCTTGCCAAGCTGCGCCTGTTTGCCGATGGCCAGCCCTGGACCGAGATGCCCATGAACGGGCAGAACTATAGCCTGGATGAAACCGCCGCGATGCCGGCGCAGGCACGCTGGCTGACCGCCGTCGCCATGGACGCGGCCGGCAGTGAAAGTGCGCCCGTTACGCACGCTCTGCCCAAGGATACGAGACCCAGCAGCCGGAAGCTGTTCGTTTTCGGCATAGGCACCGATACATATGCAAACCTGGACAAAACGCTGCAATTGAAGTTCGCGGTATCCGACGCAAAGAACTTCATGTCGGCCGTGAAAGCCCAGAGAAGCGGGTACTATCAATCCATCGAGACGATGCCGTTCCTGAACGCGCCTGGACTGAAAACCGAACTGCCGAAATCTCTGCGGTCCACGGCACAGGCAGCCGGGCCTGACGATACGATCATGCTGTTCGTCTCAGGGCATGGCTACAGGGGGCCGGACAGCAAGCTTTACCTGGTGCTCACCGAAACCAGCACCCGCAACGTGGAAGAAACGTCGCTTTCGTGGGACGATCTGGCGCGCGCCTTCGCGGACACAAAGGCCAGGATCATCGTCTTCATCGACGCCTGCCATTCCGGCGCCGTCCCTAACGGGGGCAGCAATGATGAAATCGCCGATGCGCTGTCTGCGCGGCAGGTCCGGTTTACAGTCGTCGCGGCGGCCAAGGGCCGTCAGGAGAGCTTCGAAGAACCGGCGTTGGGCGGCGGGGTTTTCACCAGCGCCATTGTCAAGGCCATCGTGAGCAACCGGGCTGCGACCGACACGAATAGCAACGGCACCATCGAGCTGAGCGAGCTTTACAGCAAGATCAAGCCGCAGGTATTGACCGAGATGGGCGGCTTGCAAACCCCATGGCTGGCACGCGCCGATATGGTCGGCGAGGTGCCCTTGTTCTGAGGATGCCAGCGTGCACGCATGGCGGATACCAAACGCTGATCGCGCAATTGTGAGCGGAACCCTCCAGTAACCGGACGGCGGCGGAACATTCCCGTCTGCCGGGCATATCGACAATTTTTGCGATCGCGGGCATAAGTGCGGCAATTCGCCCCGGCGCTCGCCGCTAACTCAAGAGGTGCTCCATGCCCCATGCGATCCGCGTTCACGCTTTTGGCGGCCCCGAGGTCATGAAGTGGGAGGAGGTCCAGACCGGCGAGCCCGGGCCTGGCCAGGTGAAAATCAAGCAGCATGCCGCGGGGGTGAACTATCTCGACGTCTATCACCGCACCGGCCTCTATCCGATGGCCTTGCCGATTACGCTGGGCAGCGAAGGCGCGGGCCAGGTGATCGCCGTTGGCGAAGGCGTGACGGACCTCGCCGTTGGCGACCGCGTGGCCTATGCCGGCCCGATTGGCGGCTACGCCGAGGAGCGGCTGATCGCTGCGGACAGGCTGGTGAAGCTGCCGGCCGATATCTCCTACGAGACCGCGGCGGCGATGATGCTGCAAGGCATGACCGTGCGCTATCTGGTGAAGGAGACCTATCCCGTTTCCAAGGATAGCATTGTGCTCTGGCACGCGGCGGCCGGCGGCGTCGGGCTCATCGCCTGCCAGTGGCTCGCCCATATCGGCGCCACCATGATCGGCACCGTGGGCTCGGACGAGAAAGCCAAGCTCGCCAAGGAGAATGGCTGCACGCATGTCATCAACTACCGCACCGAAGATTTCGTGGCGCGGGTGAAGGAGATCACCGGCGGGGCTGGCGTGGACGTGGTCTACGACTCGGTCGGCAAGGACACCTTCCCGAAATCGCTCGATTGCCTCAAGCCGCGCGGGCTTTGGGTAAGTTTCGGCAACGCCTCGGGTCCGGTGCCCCCATTCGAGATGGGCATACTCGCGCAAAAGGGATCGCTCTATGCCACGCGGGCCTCGCTCTTCACATACATCGCCCAGCGGCAGGCGCTGGTGGACAACGCGAACGATGTCATGGACATGGTGCGGCTCGGCCGGGTCAAGATCCGGGTCACGAAAACCTATCCGATGGCGGATGCTGCACAGGCGCACCGCGACCTCGAAGCGCGCGCCACCACCGGCTCGGTCGTGCTGCTGGCCGATTACGCCGAACGGCGGGTGACGCCGCTCGGCGGCAGCGATGGCGGCGAGGACTAAGAGCGAGGGTTCAACCCCTCACCCTGTCCCTTACTCCCCCTATGGGAGAGTGGACGCTAGTTCAGGGGTCCCTTCTCCATCCGCATCCGCTCGTGGATGCGGATACTTTGAGGTGCAAGCTCGCCAAGGCGAGCTTGCAGGGAGAAGGACGGGATGGGGTAATGCCGCCGGTTCTTTGCGCCGGCTTGTAAGCCTGCTGACAGGCGGCGATGGTTAGATTGCCGCGCATTTCGCCGCAGCATAGCTGCCACGGCGGCGTCTCTGGTTGCCCGCCTATACCAAATCCGCTATGGACAACCTACGTAATACCCCAAAGACGCCACAACAGCGGCGCGAATCGTAGCATGAACTCATGAAAGGGAATGCTTCATGAAGCGCGAGGGCTGGACTATGAAATTGGGATACGCGGCCGCCATCGCCTTGATAATGGCGCTTCCGTCCGCGGGCCACGCCGCGCAAGGCTGCGACGCCAGAGCCTTCGGGGTGCAGATCGATCAAGCTGCCCAGGCGCTCCGGACGCTGAACCACGAAAGCGAGAGGCGCTTCCACGCACGTCTCGAAGTGCTTGCAAAGAAAAATGGCTGGACAGACGCGCAGAAGGCCGACAAGGCCGCGGCGGCCATGGACGACGCCAAGCTCGAATCGTTCAATAACGACATCGAGGAGCTTGCCAGCAAGCTCGACACACTCAGCGGGACACCGAACAGCGACGTTTCATGCGGCCGGCTTAGCGATCTCAAGTCGGTCCAGGAAAGGCTCATCGCCGTGATGGGGCAAAAGTCCGGCTTCATCCTGGCGCAGCTTGAGGCCGAGGGCGCGAAGGCTCCGGTTTCGCCTTACGCCAAACAGCCGCTCCCCGCGGCCGCTCAGGCGTCCAACGCCGCGCCGCGCCAGCAAGCTGACGCCGGGGAGTTTGCCGCAGCCTGGTCCGCCAATCTCTCGCATACCCCGGCGCCCGCTCAGCGGCAAGCGGCGGCGCCCGCTCAGTCCTCCGCTCCGCTTGTGCTGAAACCCGCCCCCCAGCAGCCGGGAAGCCGCGTAGCCGCTCTGCCAAGACCGCAGAGCGCTCCAGTTACGCCGCCTCCAGCAGCCATTCAGCCGCCGCCTCCAGTCGAGAGCGGCTATACGGCTGAGGAAATTCATGAAGCCGGCAAGGGCGTTTTCGGCAAGCTGACCTCCGACCTCGCGGTACTTGTGAACCGCGCCTTCAAGCAGTTTGGCCAGCCCAACGCCTATATTGTTGGCGGTGAGGGCGGCGGAGCGTTCCTTGCGGGCCTCCGATATGGTGAGGGCAAGCTCTACACGAAGCTCAACGGCATTGAAGCAGGCCCGGCGTCCATCTATTGGCAGGGGCCGACCCTTGGCGCGGATTTGGGCGCGAACGGCTCGCAAACCCTGTTCCTGGTCTATAACCTCCAGGAACAGACAGGCTTGTACAGGCGCTTTCCCGGCATCGATGGCTCCGCCTATGTCGCGGGCGGTTTGGGAATGACGGTCTACCGGGGCGGAGACATGCTGATCGTGCCGATCCGCACCGGGGTCGGGCTGCGGCTGGGCGCCAGCATCGCCTATCTCAAGTTCACCGAGCGGGCCAGCCTGAACCCGTTCTGGTAGGAGCGCCGCGCCTAACCATAGTGTAAGTTGCCGCGCCAATGGCGCCGGATGTATTGTCATCCGGCGCACGCCAGAGCACGCAGTGGCGCTGTGCACACACTGGTTCTTAACAAGCGCCGGCTTTGCATAAGGTCCCGGATAACGCCCGCGGCGTTGCCTGGACAACGGGAACCGGCACCAATCCCGCCATGACAGTTCCAGAAGCATTCGCTGGACCCGCCCAAGGCTGAATACATTTCATGCTCACAAAGCCTGAACAGCGAGCCGGCTCGCAAGCAGTTCAATTCCCTCTATCCGCGTTCGAGTTCGTGGCATTGATGGCGCTGCTCATGGGGCTCACGGCACTTTCCGTGGATGTCATGCTGCCAGCCCTGCCGCAGATCGGCCACTCGCTTGGCGTCGCCAACGGCAACGACCGGCAGCTCGTGGTCAGCATCTATCTCGGCGGATTTGCGCTAGGCCAACTCATATTCGGCCCCGTCTCGGACCGGTTCGGCCGCAAGCCGCCACTGCTGTTCGGGCTGGCGCTCTACATCTGCGGCACCGTCCTCGCCGCCACCTCCTCCTCATTTACGGGCCTCCTCGCCGCCAGGGTGCTGCAAGGCATGGGCGCCGCGGCACCTCGTGTCATGGCGATCGCCATCGTGCGCGACCGCTTCGAAGGCCGCGAAATGTCGCGTGTCATGTCCTTCATCATCATGGTCTTCATCATCGTTCCGATCGTTGCGCCGGGCGTTGGCGAGGGCATCCTTCAGTTTTCGGGCTGGCGGTCCATCTTCGTGCTTCTGCTCGGCGTGGCGATTGGCTCCGGGCTCTGGGCAATGCTCCGGCTGCCCGAGACGCGCCGCGCCGGGGACAGGCTGCCGCTATCGCCGGGTGCGCTGTGGCGCGCCGTGAAGCTCGTAACGCTCACGCGCCAAACCTTGGGTTATGTCATCGCCACGGGTTTCGTATTCGGCCTGCTCATCAGCTACGTCATGAGTTCGGAGCAGATTTTCGTCGAGGTCTATGGCCTCGGCGCGGCCTTCCCGATTGCTTTCGGTTCCATTGCCGCCTTCATGATCGCGGCCTCGCTGCTCAACGCTTCGGCCGTGCGCAAGCTGGGCATGCGCGCCATTTCCCACGGCACGCTGTTAGCGGTACTCGCCGTTTGCGCGGTCATGGCGCTGGCTGGCTTCCCGGAAAAGCCGCCGCTGCTCCTGTTCTGCGGGTTCATGGCCACGGTCTTCTTTTGCTTCGGCATCATCATGCCGAACTTCAACGCGCTGGCCATGGAGCCGATGGCGCACGTCGCCGGCACCGCCTCTTCCGTCGCGGGTTTCTACACCACCGGAGCAGGCGCTATTTTCGGCACGCTGATCGGCCGCTCCTTCGAGGGCGGTGTGCGTCCACTCTGCATCGGCATCACGCTGCTCTTCATTGCGACGCTTGCGGTGGTGCTCATAACCGAGCGCTTCAAGCTCATGCAAGCCAAGACCGCCATATCGCCACACCTCGCGGAGCAGGAGGAGAATGTGGCGGGCCACTCCTGAAATCACCCCGATGTTTCCGCCGGTATGGATTGCGAAGGGGCAGTTTATCCGCCACCGTCGTCCCCGCGAAAGCGCATGCGCGCTCGATGGTGCATTGAACGGAGGGCGTCACCCCTCACCCTGTCCCTTGCATGTTGGAGGCGGGCCCGAATCGCTTTGGTGATGAGGGCGCCGCAAGAGGGATGGCCATCCCTCTTGCGGCGGGCGGGCGGGACCGTCAGTCCCATAAGCTTTTGGCTTGCGGGAGAGCTTGGTCCGTCCGCCCCGGCTCGTGTTCTGAACAGATGATTGGGGAGCAAGTCCCGCATGCAAGGCAAGATAACATCCGTACGAGCCAATGAAGCAGTTTACGTGGGCATCGACGTCTGTAAAGCGTGGCTCGACGTTTATCTGCACCCAACTGGCCAGAGTTTCCGCGTTCCCAACAGCAAAGAGGGTATCCGGCGCCTGCGCAAGGAACTGGCCGGCTCCAAGGTGGCGCTTGTCATTGTGGAGGCGACCGGCAAGCTGCACCGGCTTGTGCACCGCGTACTCAGCCAGGCGGGCTATCTGGTTGCCGCCGTCAATCCCCAGCGCCCGCGCGAGTTCGCCAAGTCGATCGGGCAGCTTGCCAAGACTGACGGGATCGATGCGCGGATTCTGGCGCTTTTTGGCGCCGCCACCGGCCCTAGGACCACACCCGTTCCGGCTAAGACGGCGGCGGAGCTTCAGGAGCTGGTCTTGGCCAGGCAAGCCGTCAAGGCCGATGAAACCGCACTCAAGAACCGGCACGGCACCGCTGAAAGCGCGCTTCTGAAGCGGCTTCTCAAACGTCAGCTCGCTGCTTGCGAGCGGGCGGCGGCAGACCTTGACGCGGCCATCGCGGCGCTGATCGAAGGCGATTCTGTCCTGAAAAGCCGGTACGAAATTCTTCTGTCCATTAAAGGCGTCGGGCCGGCCGTTGCGGCAACCCTCGTGGCCTGCCTGCCCGAGCTTGGGCTCATTTCTGCCGCCAAAGCCACGGTGCTTGTGGGCGTCGCCCCCCTCAACGACGATTCCGCGGATCGCCAGGGCCTGCGCCGCATCCAGGGCGGCCGTGCCCATGTCAGGACCGCGCTTTACATGGCGGCACTTTCCGCCGCCCGCTGCAACCCGGACCTGAAAGCCTTCTACGCCGGGCTGCGCGCCAGAGGCAAACAGGCCAAGCTCGCCTTGACCGCAGTCATGCGCAAACTCGTCATCCTGGCCAGCGCCCTCATCCGCGAAAACAGGACATGGACCGAAAAACATGCTTGACCTCAAACACAGATGCTCTCCCCATGGGAGAGGGGACGCAGGAAATCTCGCTGCGGCTGATTTCAGGGGTCCCTTCTCCCATCCATATCCGCGGATATGGACACTTTTGAGCTGGCAAGCTCGCCAAGGCGAGCTTGCGTGGGAGAAGGACAGTGAGGGAAGATTCCCTTCGTTCAAGGCACAATGCGGAAACATAGGGGTAATCGGGTCCTCATATGATATCGCGATCCGTGATAAAGGGCACAGCAAAGGTTGCAATCGTCGCAAGCAGTCTATTTGCGATTGTTGCCGCAGGCGCCGTTTTCTCGGACGATCCATTGTCCGCGGCGATACGGCCCCGGGCCGAAGCAAAGATCAACGGTCTCCTCGCCTCCATGCAGAAGCGGGCCGCGGCGGGTGAGCTTACCGTACTCGACCGCATCGTATTGCATTCCGGCGTTTTGGCCGGCATTGCCATGGGCCAATTCATCTCGCCCGAGGGCGCGGCAATATTGCGTCATGCGGTGTACGGCGATGGCGGCGAGTTGCAGCTCGATCCCTCATACTTCAAGCGCAGCCGGTTTCTGGCGGCGGAAATCGAACGGCGCGGCCCTGGTAATCATGGGCCGGTTTGGTTCCGGCAATCCGAGGATATGCGGCTGTCGCTTGCCCTGAACCCGGTGTTTATCACGATTTCCGGCGGACGCGTTCGCGTTGGCCACCCGAGCATTCAATTTGCCGCTCCAGATGCCCCGCCGGTGCTCACAATTATACCGGCCGGCAAATTGCGTCTTCGCATGTTCGACAATCTTGTGGGGGCGCTTCAACGGAAGCCTTTCGCGGCCTATGCGGAGTGGCGGCTAGAATGAAGCATCAGCTGTCAGCCGCTTGGCCTTCCCGGATACGCTCACGGTGTTTTCAGCATGGCGCCGCCGGTTAACAAACCGTTCGCCGCGTGTAGAGCGCCATGGTGGTTAATGCCGTTAAGGTAAACGTGCGGATCTCACATCTTTTTGGCGTCACTTTCTGCGAATTTTTCCGCGCTTTGGGTCGATTTCTGCGATCCAAAAGACCCGTTAAATATGAGCACAACTTTTCAATTAACCATCCGAGACACCGGGAAGCTCAAGCCGAAGCTGTGCGTGGCTTGCAATTGCCATTGTAAAACAATTACTTATTTTGAGCGCCGGCGCTTAACGATCCGTCAAAGTGCATGTGCTAAACTAATTCAAAATCGAAAAGCGGCACAAACGGCGGCCCAGGTCGCCGGAAAGGATTAAAAATGCAGCTTTTAGGCCACCGGTTAGGCTTGTCCTTGCGGCATTTCCCGGCTATTGTCGGGACAATATCTGCACCCGCCAGCGAAGGCTCGCCCGCGGGTGTGTTTTGCGTTGGGTGAATGAAACAAGCCTCGTTCAACGCGATCCACCAACCAGAGTGACCAATGTTCGAATCCCTTTCCGACCGGCTCTCAGGCATTTTCGATAAGCTCACGCGGCGCGGCGCGCTGACCGACAGCGACGTGGCCGAGGCCATGCGCGAGGTCCGCCGCGCGCTGATCGAGGCGGACGTGGCGCTTGAGGTCGTGAAGTCGTTCACCGAGCGGGTGCGCGAGAGGGCGGTCGGCCAGGAGGTCGTGCGCTCGGTGACGCCGGGGCAGATGGTCGTCAAGATCGTGCACGACGAACTGGTGCAGACGCTTGGCGCCGAGGCTGAACCCATCGACCTGAACGCGCCCGCGCCGGTCGCGGTCATGATGGTCGGCCTTCAAGGCTCCGGCAAGACGACAACAACCGGAAAGATCGCCCTGCGCCTCACCGGGCGCGACAAAAAGAAAGTGCTGATGGCGTCGCTCGACACGCGGCGGCCGGCGGCGCAGGAGCAGCTCAAGGTACTGGGTGAGCAGGCGGGTATCGACACGCTGCCCATCGTCAAGGGCCAGACGCCGCAGCAGATCGCGGCGCGCGCGATGCAGGCCGGGCGGCTCGGCGGCTACGATGTGGTGATACTCGACACAGCGGGCCGGCTGCACATCGACGACGAGCTGATGCGCGAGACCGAGGAGATCCGCGACATCGCGCTGCCGCATGAGACGCTGCTGGTGGCGGACAGCCTTACCGGCCAGGACGCGGTGAACCTCGCGCGCACCTTCGACGAGCGCATCGGCATCACAGGCATCGTGCTGACCCGCATCGACGGCGACGGCCGCGGCGGCGCGGCGCTGTCCATGCGCGCGGTCACGGGCAAGCCGATCAAATTGCTCGGCACGGGCGAAAAGCTCGACGGCCTGGAAGACTTCCACCCCGAGCGTATTGCGGGCCGCATCCTCGGCATGGGCGACGTGGTCAGCCTTGTCGAGAAAGCCGCCGAGACCATCGACCACCAGAAGGCTGAGGCCATCGCCAGGAAGATGGTCAAGGGCCAGTTCGATCTTGAGGATCTGGCCGAGCAGCTCCGCCAGATGCAGAAGATCGGCGGCATGTCGAGCGTGCTGGGGTTCCTGCCCGGCATCGGCAAGATCAAGAAGCAGATCGACGCCGCGAACCTCGACGACAAAATCCTGAAGCGCCAGGGCGCGATCATCTCGTCGATGACGCCGAAGGAGCGGCGCAATCCGAAAATCCTGCAGGCGACCCGCAAGCGGCGCGTCGCGGCGGGCTCCGGCACCACGGTGCAGGAGGTCAACCAGCTTCTGAAGATGCACCGCCAGATGGCCGACATGATGAAGACCATCGGCAAGGGCAAGGGCGGGCTCGCCAAGATGTTCGGCATGGGCGGCGGCGGCAAGATGCCCGAGCCCACGCCGGAGATGATTGAGGCGGCGAAGTCAGGCCAGCTTCCGCAGGGCATGAAGCTGCCGGGCGGGCTCAGCGGCGGGTTCCCGAATTTGCCGGGCCTTCCTGGCTCGCGCGGCTTCGGCGGGCTCCCAGGTTTGCCGGGCTTTCCTGGTAAGAAGAAATGAGGTTTGGGGTCACATCATTCCCGCGAAAACGGGAATCTGTTTCCGGCGCTGGAACAAGCGGTTACATGGGTTCCCGCTTTCGCGGAGACGACGCTGCGGCATCGGATTCCGGAAGCTTCAGCATGGTTGACCAGCGTTAGCGAGGGCAAAATGTCGGTTCCGTGGTGGGTGTATCTGATAAGTCTTCCTATGGTCCTGTTCGGCCTGGGGCTTCACTTCATTCCGCTACTGGCCAAGCGGCTTGCGGAGGCCGATGAGCGGCGCCGGCAGGAATTGATCGCGCAAGGGGTGATCGTGCCCGCCGGGGAAGAGGTCCGCAATGACTGAGACAATAAAGATCGCCCGTGAGCGGGACGCCGATTTTCATACCGCCGAGTGGGGCCAGCTTTACTCCGAGATCGGACATAATTTCCGGCTGTCCTTTCAGCTTTCGGTTTATGCCTTGATTGCAAACGGCTTCATCATGGCCTGGGTCGCACAATCGAACAAAGAAGTGTTTTCACCGATTGTTGTTCAGATTGCGTCGGCTATACCTATATTGCTTACCGCATTCGCCTATGCGTTCTATCGTTTCTTGCTTTGGAGATCGTCAATTATTTATGAATATCTATTTACGATAGAAAATAGCGTTGCTGCTGACGGGCTTGGCTGGGAGAATTTCTACAGGAAGCTTACCAGACAAGGCCGCGCAAGGGGCGCAGGCACAATTTTTCAGGCGCTGTTCTTGGTTCAGTTCGCGGCTGGCTTGGCCTTCGCCTTCATGGTCTACAAGAAATATAGTTAGGAACTTTTATCGTCCACACATCATCTACTATCCAAGGAAAAGAGCATGTCCCTGAAAATCAGGCTCGCACGGGGTGGAGCCAAAAAGCGCCCCTACTACCGCATCGTTGTCGCCGAAGCCACTGCGCCCCGCGACGGCCGCTTCATCGAGAAGCTCGGCACCTATAACCCGCTGCTGCCGCGCGATCATGCGGAACGCATCACGCTGGTCGAAGACCGCATCAAGCATTGGCTCTCGGTCGGCGCGCAGCCCACGGACCGCGTGCTCCGCTTCCTCGACGCCCGCGGCCTCGCCACGCGCCCGGCGCGCAGCAACCCGAAGAAGGCCGAGCCTGGCAAGAAGGCTCAGGAGCGCGCCGAGGAGAAGGCCAAGAAGGCCGAAGCCGCCAGCGGCGAAGCGGCGTAAGCTAGGTAACGCATGTCCGTGCCGCCCAACGATAGCGATGAGCGCGTCCTGCTTGGCCGCATCACGGGTGCGCACGGGCTCAAAGGCGAGGTCAAGATCGCGACATTTACCGCTGAGGCGGAAGATGTCACGGCCTATGGCCCGCTTACGAGCGCGGACGGCTCGGTCACATTCGAGATCGCGTCACTTCGCCACGGAGGCGGCAGCTCGGTTATCGCGCGCCTGCGTGGCGTCGCGGACCGGAATGCCGCCGAGGCCTTGCGCGGGACGGATCTTTTTGTGTCCCGCTCCGCCCTGCCGGCAGCGGATGAAGATGAATTCTATCACTCTGATCTAATTGGACTTTCAGCGATTTCTCCGGATGGAGAGGCGCTCGGTGAAGTCGTGTCCGTGCAGAATTTCGGCGCGGGCGACATGCTTGAGCTGCGTCTGCTTGACAGCCGGCAGACCCAGTTGATCCCGTTCGAAAGCGCCTATATACCCAAAGTTGATCTTGAGGCGAAGCGGATTACAATCGTAATACCCAATTACGAAAAATAATACACCGGGACGGAAACGGAATGGCGCTCATCGGGCTAATCTCCGATACCCATGGGCTTGTTAGACCCAAAGTGGCCGTGGCGCTCGCCGGCGTTTGCCGCATCTTGCACGCGGGCGATATCGGCAAGCCGGAGGTTCTGGAGGCTCTTTCCGCCATAGCTCCCGTCACGGCGGTTCGCGGCAATAACGATATGGGCGGCTGGGCGCAGCATCTGCCATGGACAGCCACCACAAAGATCGCAGGCCATGCCGTGCACATGCTGCATATTATCGAAGAGCTTGCCACCCTGCCGGCCCAGGAAAACGTCTCGGTAGTCGTTTCCGGTCACACGCACAATCCCCGCATCGAGACCCGCGGCGGCATCCTGTATATCAATCCCGGAAGTGCTGGCCCGCGCCGCTTTTCGTTGCCCATCTCCATCGGCTTCCTTCGCCTCGCTGAAAATGCCGCCCCCGAGGCGTGGTTGCAAACCATTGAGGTATAGACGGAATATGCACAATGGTCATCGCGAGGCGGCTTCAACCGCCGTGGCGATCCATAGCAAAGTCAATAGCTTGGTTCTGGATTGCTTCGCTTCGCTCGCTATGACGGCCTGTTCCAAGATGCAAACACATCGCTGGCCAATCGCCGCAGCTCGCTCTATGTGAATACCATGGCACCCTGGCAGGCAACCGTTCTCACGCTGTTTCCCGGCATGTTTCCAGGGCCGCTGGGCCTGAGCCTCTCCGGCCGCGCGCTTGAGGACGGGCTTTGGCGCTTGCCGGTCCTGCAAATCCGCGACTTCGCCAAGGACAAGCACCGTTCCGTCGACGATACGCCGGCGGGCGGCGGCGCGGGCATGGTCATGCGTGCCGATGTGGCCGCCGCCGCCATCGACGCCGCAATCGCGGCATCTCCCGATGCCCCGCGCATCTATCTCTCGCCGCGCGGCAAGCCGCTAACCCAGGAGCGGGTGCCAGCCTCGCCGGCGGCCCCGGCGTTATCCTGTTCTGCGGGCGCTTCGAAGGCCTCGACCAGCGCGTCATCGACGCCCGCCAGCTCGAAGAAATCTCCGCAGGCGATTACGTGCTTTCAGGCGGACGAGCTGGCCGCGATGATCTTGATCGACGCCTGTGTGCGGCTTCTGCCAGGCGTTATCGGCGCCGAGGAATCCTTGGCCGAGGAAAGCTTCGAAAACGGGCTGCTCGAATACCCCCATTACACCCGCCCTCGCGTTTGGGAAGGCCTTGAAATCCCAGATGTATTGCTCTCTGGCGACCATGCTCGCATAGCGCGCTGGCGCCGTGAGCAATCGGAACGCATCACCGCCGAACGCCGCCCCGATCTGTTTGCGCGAAAAGTGCGGGATGATACGGCTTAAGCCCCCCTCATCCTGTCCTTCTTCCCAAGGGGAGAAGGACCCTCGAAGTAGACGCGAGCAATGTTCAGGCGTCCTCTCTCCCCTTGGGGGGAGAGACAGAGTGAGGGGTCTTTAGCCTCTACCGAACCTTTTCCCCGACAGCCGGAAAACGCGTCGGATGCCCCGAGCGCACCATGGCGAGGAGCCCGGAGTCCGGGTCCCTGTACACCTGGGTCTGGCCGAGCCGGCCCGCGGCGCCTGGCTGTCCGCCCGCGCATTTCTTGCGCGGCGTACGTCCGTAATACGTCGTCGAGGCA
>CAVUGF010000003.1:0-49838 GCA_963740975.1 uncultured Alphaproteobacteria bacterium
TCCCGCTGCGCTTCCGTTGCAGCCGCCGCCTGACCGCTTGCGTCCATCACGAGCGGGCCGGTTCTTTTTCGCGCCGAGATACGCCGCCTTGTCTTGCGCGGCGGCAGCGTTCTTCTCGGCCCGCTTCCTTTTCCAAATCCTCGAACGCCGCTTGCTTCCACGCCGCTTCGGCGCGCAGATCGGCTGTAGTCTGCGAAAACAGGAAGGTTCCAATGCGCTCCCGCAGCGGATCGACCAGCGACCTGTTCGTTGCCGACAGGCCCGCCACCGTCAAAGCAAAGCCAAGCCCGACCCTGCCCCAAAACTGCCTCTGCTTTTCCCGTGGGCGCGAGCGCGATAAGCCCGCCGCCGAACAGAAACGAGCTGGTGAACGCCAGCGGCCAGTTCACGGCGTTCGCGCGGATCATGTCGCCGAAGGCAAAGCCGCTCGTCATGACTTCCGCGCCATAGGCGACCACGAGCGCGCCGACGAGCACCATTCCCCGGCCGCGCGCCATCAGGCCCGTGAACCAACTCTGTCCATTAAGGTGCGCATCGTAATGATCGCGCAGATCGCGCAGGCCTTCGGCCACCAGGGCTTGCACATAGGCCGCCGTCAACCCGCCGCCGCCCGCATGGCTGGCGAGATAGGCCAGGAATTGCCGTAACGCCTCCTGCCGCATGTCGTCCGGCATGGCTTCAAGGGCAGCGCCAAGGCGCGTCTCCGCTGCTTCAGGAGCCTCAACAGGCCCGAATTCCGTATCGACGGCCGCGAGGGCGACCAGAAGCCGACCGGCTCCACAGCCACCACAGGCTCGCGCGAAGTCACAAGCCGCACCACGGCGCCCGCAGGGGCATTTCCGGCAGCGGACGACAGTTCGGCTTGCAACGCGCGCACGGCATCAGTTCGCGCATAACGCCCCTCCCGCACATCGGCCGCGGCGTTCAAGCCGCGCTGACCGTCCGGAAGGTTTCCAGCCGTCAGCCGCTCATAAAGCGCCAGGCGGGCTGCATCGTTATCATCGACCGCCCAACCCAGCGTCAGCACCGGCCACCCGCCGTCCAGCGTTTCGACCCGCAATTGAAGCCACTCGCTCCACCCCGCCCGGCCGACGCCATCCTCGTTAAAGCCGGCAACGACGCGGACCCCCTCGCCGGCCGCGTTCGGCAGTTCCACAGCCAGGCGCTCGCCGCCGTCGATCACGTCGCCGCGAAGCGAGCGCAGTTGTTCCGCGATGTCATGGCGAAAAGCTGCTCTGGCAGCGCGAAGACGTTCCCCCACGGAAGAAGGATTTGAAATAGCCATGCTTGGAAATGCCAACCGTAAGTAAAGGGTGGCATTTCATAGCAAGAATGTCGCTTAAGGAAAACCACGCAAGAACACATCTTGCTATATATTAAGCATATTTTTGCGTTATTATTCCATGTTGCGTACCGCATCCGACACGCGGTAAAGTCAACCCGCTGTATATAAATTATAAGTTATATGTGTTTTCATGTGTACACTTACAGACAAACAAGCACGTTCACAAAGGCCTAGCCATATTGTAACCGTGGCCGCCGCTTCAATGGCGACGTTGCTTGTTGCTTTTGGTTCCGCCGCCAAAGGCGAAACAGCATGGGATAGGTCTTATGCGGAATTTTACGGGCCGCCTGGTCATACGCAATACTATGGTCCTATAGTTGGGGAATCCTCTGACGTAGCTCGCGTCATCGACGGGGACACCATCGATTTGCATGGTCAACGTTTCCGTTTTTATGGGATCGACGCGCCGGAAAGTAGCCAGACCTGTCATAAAGACGGAAAGAACTATTTTTGCGGAGAGGAAGCTGCCGCAGCCCTGACAAACAGGATCGGCGGAAAGCCGGTTACATGCAAGGAACAGGATACAGACAAATACCAACGCATTGTCGCCATTTGTTATGTGGACGGCATTGATTTGAACCAATGGATGGTCGCGCACGGCCATGCCTTGGCTTATCGGTCGTACTCTATGCGTTATGTTTCCGACGAAATCAGCGCACGGAATGCGCACCTCGGTATCTGGAGCGGCACATTCGAGAAGCCCTGGGAATACCGCCACAACCGGCAAAACTGACGTTTCATGAAATCCGCCTCCACTCAACTCGCCACGCACATTGCGAGCGAGACAACCACGCTTGCGACTTGCTGGAAGGTCACGCGCAAGGACGGGCTGGTTCTGGGATTTACCGATCACGATCAAGACCTGACCGTGGATGGTTTGTTGTATCAGGCCAGCACTGGCTACACGCGCTCGGCCATTCACGGCATTGCCGATTTGTCGGTGGACAATCTTGATATCCAAAGCGCGTTGAACAGCGAAACGAGTACGCCCGAAGGTATGGGAGAAACCCAAATTATCGTCTCCATAGGACCTGGCGGTATTTCCGTGGCAACGGCAAGTGGGGCTATTGCGAGCAACCAGCAGCTCCCGGCCAACCCGCCCGGTGCGGATACGGCGAATAGCCTCTATCCCCTTTTTCGCCTTACCCCGTCGTTCGGCAGGAATTCAATGCCGGCTTGTTCAAAAGCCTGCTTGATTGCCGCGCGCGAAACGTTAAGCGGCGTTCTCAGCTCCTTCTCGAAATTGTAAATCGTCTTGTGCGCCACGCCGACTCTTTCGGCGAGCTTCTCTTGCGTCCAGTTCAGCAAGGCGCGGGCCATGCGGCATTGAGCGGGCGAAATTTCCATACGGCGACTGTGACGGCCGATTTGCGCAAAACGCAACCGCACCGGTCATACAGTTGCCACTAACTGGTAACATTACAGGTTATCCGTAACCGCAGCGGCGAGGGCAACTCCGTTGAACAAAGGCAAGCTCACCACGATCCTTCTCTACCTTCGTAACGCACACGCCTACGTCGAGGCCGCGTACCACACGGCCACATCAACCAAGGACGGCGACACTCAGGCGCGCCTGTACGATCTTCGCCAACGCACACAGGCGGAACTCACCCACATCGAGGATTTACGCGGCGTGTTCGACAGTCCGCCCAAAGCAAGCTGACGCCCCAACCGAACACGGCCGGTAGCTGTGCCTCGCAGCGGGGTCTATCGGCCGCTAGGGCGGCGGTCGGGTTGCCGCACCGCCCGGCCCTGCGGTCCCTACCCTCATCTTGGGGCCGCAGGTGTCCCGCGATCAACCTTATCCCCACAAAATTTGGCCAGGCGCTTCCCTTTTTGGGTGCGTGTTCATATTTTGTTCCCATGTCCGATGAAACCGATACCCGACATCTACGGCTCTTCGACCTCAAGCCTTACGAGCACATCATCGTTCGATGCCAGTGCGGCCAGATCGTTCAGTACATGCCCGGTGTATTGCAGCGCCGTCATCGCGTGCCCTCCGATACTCTGATTTATGATTTGCAATTCAGGCTGCGCTGTTCGCATTGCCGGGCGTTCAACGGCTTTGAGATCATCATCAAAGACATCCGCAACATTGGCGACAATTCAAAGCCATGCCCCCAGCGCGTGATCGTTGCTAAAGACCGCTAGTTCCTTCAACGCCTCCCCATCCGCGCGATCATCACGTATAACGCTGATGCCATGAACCGCATTTTTGATGCCATCCTGAAAAGCCTTGCCACCGTCCTCGAAGCAACCGGCAATTACCGCGTGCTGCGTCGGCTGATGCCTCAGGGCCAATTCAGCAAGGAAGCGTCAGCTGACCCCTTTGTCGGGATCATTCTTGACACCGAGACCACTGGCATGACGCCGGGCACCGACGAGGTCATCGAACTCGGCATGATCAAATTCGAGTATGGCCGCGATGGTCAAATCTTTCGCGTGCTAGATACCTTCAATCGGCTCCAGCAGCCCAGCAAGCCCATCCCTCCGCACATCACGGCCATCACCGGCATCACCGACGACGAAGTGGCGAGTCAGGCGATTGATCCCGTGTCCGTCGAGGCCTTCGTCTCTGGCGCAGCCCTGATCATTGCCCACAACGCCAAATTCGACCGGCCCATGTGCGAGCCAACCTGGCCGTTTTTCCGTGGCTTCAACTGGGCCTGCTCCCTTACCCAAATCTCATGGAAGGATGAAGGTCACGAAGGAACCAAGCTCGGCTATCTGCTCAACGACTTCGGCTACTTTCACAACGGGCATCGCGCCATCGACGATTGCCATGCACTCCTGCACCTGCTCGCCCAGCCCTTGCCGCGCAGCAGACGCCTCGCGATGAGCATCCTGCTCGACAATGCGCGCAAGACCGAATTCCAGCTATGGGCGGAAAATGCGCCGTTCGAATTCAAAGACGTTTTGAAAGCTCGCGGCTACCGCTGGGATGGCGCGGCGCGCTGCTGGTACATCGTCCTCGACGAGACGGCCTTGCCCGCCGAGGAAGAATACCTGTACCGCGAAGTTTGCCCCGGCCGGTCTGTGCCGTTTCGCCGCGACAAAATCACCGCCCGGAACCGGTTTTCACTGACGCCTTAATCGCGGCTAGGGGCAGCCCTGTATCGCAACTCCAAATGGCATTGCGGCCACCGTCTTCATCTCGAAATATCAGCTATGCTTCGCCCAAAAATGGGCGTTTTCGGTGGGACAATACCGCAAAAAGCTATGTGTTCCTACGAGAGAAAATTGTCCCACCTTTAATCCAAGCCTCTGTATTTACTCACTTGTGAGAGCCCGGGCGTGGCCTCCACTCTCTTCCTGTAAAATCAGCGCTTTTTGGGAAACTACAAACCGATAAACACGGTCTTATGTAGCACTTCCCACCGGGGTGTCCGGAAGGCGGCCTTCACGGACGCGCAATTGAGAACAAACGAGGAACCTTTTCGCTTTTCCGAGTGCGGGAGCACCTGTATCATCGCGTCATTCCCCAGCTTGGAGACGCTCATACCGCCACATTTCCTGTTGTCAGCCGCCGCTCGCAGCCTCAGCCTGAGACAAGTGCTGTCCATGGAAAAGGCCGAGGCGTGGCGGAAGTTCCGTAAAATCCGCTGGCCGGACATGGATGGGGCGCCGGTCTGCCCGCGCTGTGCCAGCCCGGTATGCTGGGAATGCAGCCCTCGCCCCAGCGGAGCGCCGCGGTTCCTCAGCAAAGCTTGCCGGCATGACTTCTCGCCAACCAGCGGCACACTGTTCGCTCACCGCCGCCACAGCAACGGCGCCCAGGTCCAGGGCGTGCTAAAGCTGGTTGTCAGCAATCCGCCGTCCGGTGATCTCCCGCGTTGTCAGCGCCCGCCCCGCTGTGCGCAGCACCGAAAGCACCAGCGGGGAGCGTTCGCCATGGCCGAACCAGGAGGACTTGCGGCCCGGCTCTTTTTGGGCCTGATACTTTGCGGAGCCAGATCAGGGGCGAACAGCCGAAGCGTGGCATCCAGGTGCATCAAATCCGCCCGCCGCTGGCCGAGTTCCTTCTCCAGACTCGAGGATCTCGCCGGAAATCTCCGCGCGCTTGTCCCGCAAAGCGCTGATCACATGCGGTTCTCCCATTGCATTCTCCTGTTGCAGGAGAGTACAGGCTAAGTACTACCGTGGTCAGATGCGAGGTTCATCTGGTGGGAGGTGCTACATAAGACCTGCAAAAACATATGATGGACCGCCGTTTACCATCCGTATATTAACCATGACACTCCCTTAGGCGGCATAACCAATTCATTAAGAAGCCTGCTTCTGCGACGGGGTATTGGGGCAGCTAGGCATGAATGCTGTTCGCAAGCGAATGAAATATGTCTCCGAAGTTGTATCCCAGGATTGAAACGGCTCCGATGACGATGAGAGCGATCATGACGGCCAGAAGGCTGTACTCGATCGCGCTCACCCCCAGCTGCGGTATGAGCTGGAGCCGAGGCGTTTCCGGTCTGGGCGGTTCGGCTAAACTGCTCACAACTGCCTCCATATTGACTTGACCTCAGAACTCTACCAGAGGTTTCAACGTTCAGCCGATACGCCTACAGCGAATTTGTTACGGAACGATTTGCGGAGGCGGACAATTTGGAAACGAAATATGGACAGTTTATTTTCCCATCGCACCCGAGACGCAGTGCGCCAGGGCTAAACTGGGGCGCGGATGCGGGTTTCGATATTGCATCAAAACCAGTTGATCGGTGCCGGCGCATGATCGCGAGCACGATTTGGGGACCAGGGCGGACTCAGTAGCGAGCCGCCATCTCAATCGGCATAAAATTGATGCTTCCGCGCCCCGCACTGCTTTGCGCGGCTTCGGCCTCCACAATAGGCAAATTCGAGCCCCGGCATCACGCTCGATGGTGCCTTGAACGGGGCGAATCTCTCCTCATCCTGCCCTTCTCGCCGCGAACTCGCCTTGGCGAGTTCGCGTCTTGGTGTGTCCGCATCCGCAAGCGGATGGAGAAGGGACGCCTGAATGGCGCGTGGAGCATGCAACATCGTTCCCTCCCATGGAGGCAGGGTGAGGGGTGACGCCTATACTATGCCAGAACCTGGCATTTGCAGCGCTCATGTCAGCGCGGGTGCGCTCAGCTCGCCAGCGCGGCGGCCTGCCTCTCCATGCGCTTCCGCTCGTTGGAGTCGAGATAGCGTTTGCGCAGGCGGATCGACTTGGGCGTCACCTCTACCAGCTCGTCGTCCTGGATATAGGCCAGCGCCTTCTCCAGCGGCATCCTCACCGGCGGCGTCAGGCGCACCGCCTCGTCCTTGCTCGTCGTGCGGATATTCGTGAGCTGCTTGCCCTTGATCACATTCACTTCGAGATCGTTCTCGCGGGTGTGCTCGCCGACGATCATGCCGGGATAGACCCGGGTCTGCGGGTCGATCATCATCGGCCCCCGGTCTTCGAGGTTCCAAAGCGCGTAGGCCACCGCTTCGCCGGTGGTCGTGGAGATCAAGACGCCGGCGCGGCGGCCTTGGATCTCGCCCTTATAGGGCGCATAGCTGTGGAACAGCCGGTTCATGATCGCGGTGCCGCGCGTGTCGGTGAGCAGCTCGCCCTGGTAGCCGATCAGGCCGCGCGTCGGCACATGGAAAATGAGCCGCTGGCGGCCGCCGCCGGAGGGGCGCATGTCGATGAGATCGCCCCGGCGCTCGGAAAGCTTGGAGACAACCGCCCCGAGTGTTCCTCGTCCACGTCGATGATGACTTCCTCGATGGGCTCAAGCCGTTGGCCGGTCTCCTGGTCGTTCTGGAACACCACGCGCGGGCGCGAAACGGTCAGCTCGAAGCCCTCGCGGCGCATGGTTTCGATCAGGATGCCGAGTTGCAGTTCGCCGCGGCCCGGCACCTCGAAGCGTCGCTGTCGCTGCGTCTCGATGATGCGCAGCGCCACATTGCCCTCGGCCTCGCGCAGCAGCCGGTCGCGGATGACGCGGCTCTGCACCTTGTCGCCTTCCTGGCCCGCCAGCGGGCCGTCGTTGATGCGGAAGGTCATGGAGAGCGTCGGCGGGTCGATGGGCTGGGCGGCGAGCGCTTCGTTGACTTGCGGCGTCGCAGAGCGTGTCGCGCGACCGTGGTTTGCGTGAGCCCGGCGATAGCGACGATATCGCCCGCCATGCGCCTCGTCGACGGCCAGACGCTCCAGCCCCGGAAGCCGAGCACCTTGGAGACGCGGCCTTGCTCGATGAGCTTGCCGGTCGCGGCTAGGGCTTTAATGGTCATGTTCGGCTTCACGATGCCGCCGAGATGCCGCCCGGTGAGAAGACGGCCAAGAAGGGGTCCGCCTCGATGGTGGTCGCCAGCATGCGGAACGGGCCGTCGCTCGGCTTCCGGCGGCGGGACGTGCTCAAGCACCAGATCGAAGAGTGCCGCCATGCCGTCCTTCGGCCCTTCGGGTCCATAGACATCCAGCCTTGCTTGGCGGAGCCGTATAGGATCGGAAAATCGAGCTGCTCCTCGTTCGCGTCGAGGTCGGCGAACAGGTCGAAAACCTCGTTCAGCACCTCATGGATGGCGCTCGTCCGGCTTGTCGATCTTGTTGATGGCGACGATGGGCTTGAGGCCCGAGCTTCAGCGCCTTGGAGACGACGAACTTGGTCTGCGGCATCGGCCCTTCGGCCGCGTCCACCAGCACGATCACGCCGTCCACCATGTTCAGGATGCGCTCGACCTCGCCGCCGAAATCGGCGTGGCCCGGCGTATCGACGATGTTGATGCGCGTGTCGTTCCAGTGAAGCGAGGTCACCTTGGCGAGGATGGTGATGCCGCGCTCGCGCTCCAGATCATTCGAATCCATGGCGCGCTCGGCCACGCGCTGGTTATCGCGGAACGAGCCCGATTGTTTCAGCAGCACGTCGATGAGGGTGGTCTTGCCGTGATCAACGTGCGCAATGATGGCTATGTTGCGCAAGTCCATGGCTAGCCGCGCTCTCTTTTCTCTATGTTGCGATGCGAGATTTCAGCCTAGATGTGCTGCATTGGCGCGCCCGCGTCAATGGGGATGCTTCCATACTGGTATACATGGCAGGGGATTTGGCTACGTTTTGCGGTGCCGCAGCAGGAGATCCCACTTGCAGTTCGGGTTCATTCCGGTTTAGGTTGCCGCTGTATTGCAACCATGAGTTTAAATCGATGCGTTTCACAAAAGCTTTCCTCGCGGGGCTGGTCATTGCCTCCTTCGCCACCGCCGTTTCCGCCGACATCGCCCCTCGGCCGCGCCCCCGGCCTCCAGTGCCCGCACCCGATCCCGCTTCGCTTTCCAATCCGGCTTCAGCCAAGGTCAAGATCACGGGCAGTGCCGCAAGCGACATCGCCAAGTTGCGGCTCTGGCCGCGCGGTGCTGAACGCGGAGTGCGAGAAGACGCCGGACGCCGCCAGCTATACCTGCACCTTGAGCCCGGCTGGCAATGCTGGAGCCGGTGCGCGCTGATGGCGCGCTCAAGCCTCATGGCATGAGCGTCCAGCCGCCCTTCGAAGCGAGACAGCAAGACGACCCGAATTTTCGGCAAGCGGCCGCATATTCGGCGCGGCCGTCACCGCCCCGGCGATTTTTGCCCGGATCGTGCTGGATGTGCTCGCCACCGGCACCGACCGGGTGCGTGGCCGCATTCTCGCTGTCACGCTCCCTGTCCCGCTTCTTAACCGTATCTTCCGTAGCCGGACGAAGCGCCTCTCTGTCATATTCTCGCTTTCGCTCCTGGCAGCGCTCGGCCTCGCGCTGACGGTACCGCTGTGGATGCTATTGATCGTGCCGCTGATTTTGGGCGTGCCCCATCTCGTGGCGTCGCTGAACTTTGTGCTTCGCCTGACCGCCGGGCGCATGGAGGAGCGTGACGGCGGCCTGCCGGCAAAGGTTGGGGCCTGTTTCGTGGCGGTTGCGGCCCTTCGCCTGTGGGTACCCAGCCAAGGCATTCTCGAAAGCGTCCCGAACGGAGTCGAGATTGTGGCCACGCTGATCGCCGGCGTTTGGCTCGCCTGGGCTTCGCGGGCAGGTGCCGCGCGCGCGGCGGCTTCGGCTGCGATCCTGGCTGCACTGGCGGCTGGTTCGCTGGCGGCACCGGCAGAGACCCTCGGCGTGCTTGTTCTCGCTCACAACTTTGTGGGCTTCGCCTATTGGATTGCCCGCGCTCCAACAGAACAAGACCGGCAATTGGCGCTTGCCGCGCTTGCGCTTTTCACCCTTGCCACGGCGGCGATCCTGGCCGGTGCTTTCGATCAGGTCCTGGCTCAGCGGACAGCGGATATCCTCGGCGGCGGGATGAGCGATTTCGACACCGGCCAGACGATATTGCCCGGAACGGAGTCCCGGCATCCTCTTGAGACGGGCAGTCTCGGCCTTTGCGCTGGGGCAGAGCCTGCACTATTTCGTGTGGCTGCGAGCGATACCCGAGCAGGAACTGCCGCACCAGCACCCAATCGGCTTTTCCAAATCGCTTCGGTTTATCGAACTGAACCCCGGCCGCCTGGTGCTTTACAGCGCTGCTTACGGTGTTGCGGCTCTGTTTGCCTACGCCTTTTTCTACGGATGGCTGGAGGCGCGGCTTCTCTATCTCACTGCCGCTGCCTTTCACGGCTATTTCGAAATCGCCGGCCTGGCTTTGGTCCGCAGCGCCTCGCCAGCGGCGCCGCGATGAACGCCGCGTGTCTTGCGCCGCCTTTCGTGGTTCTCGACTTGCTGGCGCCGGGCAGGCTCAGCACCGTCTGCCGCACGGTGCTAAGCGGTGAAGCAGGCGCGGCCGATGTCACCTTTGCGGCCTACGCGCTCGTTTTCCTGGTAAATTGCCTCCTGGAAGCCCCCGCCTATGGCATTTCCGCGCGCATTATGGGCCGTTCACGGCAAGCTGTCCTTGGCCAAATTATCGGCCTCAACCTCGCAACCCATCCGGCCGTTTACTTCGCGCTCCCCTCGCTTGCGGAAAGTCTCGGCTGGTCTCTCCTGACGCAGGTTTCCGTTTCAGAGATCTTTGCTTTCGCCGTGGAGGCCGCCCTGCTGCGAGCTATATGGAGCTATCCTTGGCGCAGCGCGGCCCTGGTATCGGCGCTCGCTAATCTTTCTTCATGGTGGGCCGGGGCCTATCTTTCAGAGTTTGGTTTGCTGCCTTGACGTAGCCGCAGCCGCCGCACAAGCCAGTAGACGAGCGCCGCAACCGGTATCCACGGCAGGAGCCAGATCGCCGCGGCGATCAGGTCCGCGAGCGAGCCGGCGAATGTGCGGCCGGCGCGGGTCAGCGCATCCGCAACCGGCGAGAAGTCCACGCCGCTGACCCTGGCGGAGACGCTGCGATAGGCGATGTCCACCCGCACCGTTTGCGTGATCTTGCGCAGGTAGTCGCGCTGCGCGGTTCCGGATTCGATCTCGCCCTGTACCTCGGCGATCTGCCGCTCGATGGCCGCGATATCGGCCGCGCTCTTCTGCCCCGGTTCGCGCAGCATGGCCGTGAGCCGTTCGCGCAGCACCGTTTTGACTTCAAGCCGCTTTTCGGCGTCGAGCAGCGGCAGGGTTCGATCGGTGGCGGTTTCGCTGCGGGAGGCGACCTCCGAAGGCGGCGCGGAAATCGTCTGCTCGAACGCGGGGAAAGCATCGGGCGCTATGCGGACGGACACCCGCGCGAAGACACTGTTTCTGATGGACCGATCGAAGCTGGTGCTGAGCACCTCGCAGCCAAGCCGCCGGCATTCCGCGAGGTGCTTTTGCTGCATGGCCTCAACGCCGTTCGCCGGCACAAGCAAGGAAATGCCATAAACGACCTCCATATGCCGCTCCTCTGCGCGGCGCGGGCCACCGGTGGCGCCAGCATCGGTCTTCATCGCAAGGATGTCTTCGCCTGCAACCGCTGGGTCCGGCGTGGCCACGCTGCTGTCCTGTTTCCCTTCGCAGCCGGCGAGGGCCAGCGCCGCCAGTGCCAGCGCGGCCATGAGCTTCAACGGTGCGTACAGCTTCATACTCGCTTCTCCCGAGGCAGCCTTTCAGGCAAGTGCATTCCTAAGCGCGGGCTGTGCCTGAGCTTTTGGGAGAAAAGCCGGAATAACGGGGGCATTCTTGGGGCGGGGCGGCGCGCCTATCCCCGCGCCCAGCCCTAATGCGTCTGCCTCAGAGAAGCGTACTCTTCATCGAATATTTCAGGCAAACGCAAGAAGGGAAACCGCTTGCCTTCATGCTGGACATCGGAAGGAAAGAACTCGATGAGCCCAACCTTGGTCCCGGCATCGAACTCGCCAAGCGCCTCGTCCAGAAGCAGGTAGCCGATTTGGTCCCAGACCGCCCTTTCCTCTTCGCAGTACCCATCGAAATATAGGTAAAGCCCAAGCTCCTGGCCGTCGGACAAGATGCTGAACTGGACATCCCCAGGATCGACAGTCTTACCGCCGAAGCTTCGCGGAATGATTGGATCGCGGCGGGGCCGGAACTTGATGACGTTCCAGCGGGGTAGAGCCGGTGCGGCGGCGGCCAATGCCTCCACCGCCGGAAAAGCGGCATCGAATCCGCCCGCGCTGATAACGAAGTTGCGCACGCCCTTCGAGACAGGGCCAAACTCGAAGGTGAGACCGGGCGAGACATTGCCAAGCGCCGCTGCGAGCAGTCCGGAAGCCCGGTCCCGGTTGCGCTCAAAGTTGAACAGCAGGTCCTCTTCGCCGGCAAACCACTCCCAGAAATGCTGCTCCCTGCCCCCGGAACCGGGAGAGAACGCCTCGATCTCATCGCTGTGCGGCAACTTGTTCTTGCGCGCGAGCTTCTCCTCTGTGACGCCGCTCGCATTCGCCGAGGCCTTCGCGACAACATCGAAAATGAAGCTAAGTCCTTCCTCCGCCGCAGGCGTAAATTCCCGCGGGCTATCCTCGCGGAAGCACTGCGCAAGCACCTCCTTCATTTTGTCGAAGTGCGCGCGTGTGACGCCAATGGTACCGTGGACGCTCGCGAGCTTGTCGACAAGGGGAATTGTCGATGTTCCCGTGCTGGCCTGAATGGGCCAGAGCTGCCGGGAACGGGTAAGTTTCACAAGCTCCTGCAGCATGTGCAGGTAGCGCCTCTGCTGCTCCTGAAAATCGCCCTTGAAGAGCTGCCTCGCCTCCGGCACCGCCTCAAGCAACCGGCTGTACATGAGAGCGACCGCGTCCGGCAAACGCGGCTCGTAGCTGGCGAAAAAGTCTCTTAGTTCACCAAGTTGTTCCGGCACCATGGTTGCTCTCCCGCAACGCGGCCGCGCGCACCTACCGGTTGCAGCCCCCTGAATTCGAACCGTTGCATAACGGCATAATCCGGGAATTTGTTCAACCGTCCTGGAAGATATAAAGGGTACCGCGCTCAATCGCCGCGAGTAGTGGTGGCCCCGATGTACGCGGCGGAACGGAGCCGCGAGCCTAAGAGGTCTCGTCCGATGCTTCGGCACCGTAGAAGCCCGCGTAGCTGCCCGGTTCCACACACCTGTCGTGATGCGGAAGATCCAGCCGCGTTTTGGGCAGCGGGAAGGACTGCGCCAGCGGCTGAGCCGTTTGCCGGAATAGGCCGGATGGGCAAATTCGCCATTCCACCGCCCCGCGGAACTCGCGGGTGGCGGAACGGCGTGCAAGCGTTGACGGTTAGTGGAGCGTTTGTGCTTGCAGCAACTCGGTGGCCGGCGCCTCGCTCTTGAAGAAGCGGTCGAAGTCCTCGACCGGCAATTCGTCGCCGCGGAGCGGGAGCTTGTTCTTGCGGGCCAGCTCTTCTTCGTGAATGTCGGAGGTCTTGACCAGGGAATTGGCGACGACATCGAAGATGAACCCCAGGGCCTTCTCGACATGCGCGGTGAAGCCCGCCGGATCGACTTCCCGGCAGCACTGCGATAGGACGGCTTTCATCAAGTCGAAATGCGCGTGGGTTATGCCCACATCGGCGTGGATGGTTCCGAGCTTGTCGAGAACGGGCAAAGAGGCCTTGCCCGAGAAGGCGCTTACCGGCCAAAGATGGCTCGACCGGGTCAGTTTGACGATCGACTGCAACATGCGCATGTAGTGCGCCTGCTGCTCTTGGAGGTCGCCCTTGAAGAGAGGTTTCGCCTCGGGGACGGCCTCGAAGATGCGGCTGTACATGACAGTCACAATATCGGGCAATCGCCGCTCGTTCCTGGCGAAAAACCCCCTCAACGCTGACAAATCTCCTGGACCCATAATACTTCTCCCGGGGCAAATACTGGCCCCCTACCGTGAAATACAACCTAACGGGGCAATAGCTGGCCGATCCGTGCCCCAAATGCGGATATGCACACGGACGATTAATGCCCTACAAATCGGTCATTTTTTCCAAAATGGCATAAATGTCCACAGGCATTTTTGTAAAATGCAAGAAAATTGCGTCAAGGCATTCCAATATTTGCAGAGAGCCCAAAATGGCGGGCATACAAGCAACAAGAGACAACTAAAGTACCACGCCGGAGCCATTCCAACGTACACCCCACCGGTGCTGGAAGACAAAATACGGCGAAATGGGCTAAGACTGCCGGGCCGGAACCTTTTCAATCGAGCTTGAGCCGCAGTCCGTTTGCCCGCGCGAGCGGGTATCCATCTAACAGGCCGTTTCGCCTGCGCAAATATGGATTCCCGCTTTTGCGGGAATGACAACCGGCGATCCGGCCCTTAACAAAAGCGTTCTACGCCCCTGCATTTCTTGGAGCTGTCTCCCGCTGGCCATGAAAAAAAATCCGTATCCCTATCTGGGCCTCGCGCTCCTGACCGGCCTCAATCTGTTCAACTATATGGACCGCTACGTGCTGGCCTCGGTGGTGCCACCGCTCAAGGCCGCGCTCTTGCTGAACGATGCGGAGATCGGCTGGCTGACCTCCGCCTTCATGATCGGCTATTTCGCCACCGCGCCCATCTTTGGCTATCTGGGAGACCGCTGGCCGCGCAAAGGCCTGATCGCAGCCGGCGTTGGCCTCTGGTGCCTGGGCACGATCCTGAGCGGCTTCTGCAACGATTTCTGGACGCTGCTATCCTGCCGCGTACTGGTTGGCCTGGGCGAGGCGAGCTACGCGGTCCTGGCGCCGGCATGGCTCTCGGATTTGTTCCCGGCGGAGCGGCGCAACAACGCCATGACGATTTTCTACGTCGCTATGCCCGTCGGGGCTGCGCTCGGCTACATGGTTGGCGGGGCCGCGCTATCTTATGGCGGCGGCTGGCGGGCGGGGTTCTGGTGGGCGGCGGGCCTGGGCTGTTGCTTGCGCTGGCGTTGCTGGCAGTGACCGAGCCGCGGCGTGGCGCGTCCGATGATGGCGCTTCCATAATGCCGAAGGGGTGGGGCGAATTTGCCCGCCTGTTCTTGATCGGCGATTTCGTCATCGTCGTGCTTGGCTTGACGGCTTACACCTTCGCAATCGGCGCTTTCGGGGCCTGGGGACCAACATTCCTAAACCGCGTTCATGGTTTGGAGCTAGGCTTCGCGGACCATTTCTTCGGCGGAGTGCTGGTCATCGGCGGGCTGCTCGGCACCCTCGCCGGCGGGTTCGCCGCAACCGCCTGGAAACGGAAGTCCCGCGCGGGCTATGCCTATCTGATCACGCTTGCCGCGTTCCTGACACTTATATCCGCCGCGCTGGCATTCCTCGAAGACGGCCTCACGGCATCCATGATCTTCCTCGGCGCGGCGATCTTCCTGTCCTTCCTGCCTACCGGACCGCAGGTGACGCTTCAGATCGAGGCCGTGCCCGCGCACCTTCGGGCGAGCGCCATGGCCGCTTCGATTTTCGTCATTCACCTGCTTGGCGATTTCCTGAGCCCGGCACTGGTTGGGTATCTGGCGGATTGGGGCCACGACCCCGCCCGCCCAGGCGCCGGGCTGCAACACGCCATGTTCATCCTGCCAGCGGCAATGGGCATCGCGGTGCTGTTCTGGGGCTGGCTCGCCTGGCGGCAGGCGGCGCGCACGGCTCCTGCGGCAACGGAATGAGACCCAGGTGCAGGATACAACCGGTGTGGCGCTAGCTTCTATGGCCGCGCGCGGGACGGAGCACCGTCAGCCTGCCTGCTTCGGCTTTTCGCCCGGCCGGGCACTGGAGCCACGATTCCGTTGGGGCTCCGCCGGCATATCGCCCCGTCCCACGTGTGCCGCCGCCATGCTTGCGTGGATCTGGGCGGCCACGTTCTTCGCGGCGGCATTGAGTTCTGGCATTCCTTTTTTGCCAGCGATTGCTGCCGCCGCAACGGCCAGCGGTGAGATTGGCGGTGGAGCCTTTGCAGGTGTTGGGGAGGCGGGCTTCGGCGCCTGTGGCGTAATCGGCGTTTGCAGGGAAGCCGGTGCTGGAGCCGCGGCTGGCTTCGGCGGCGGGCTGCTGCTAGGGGCGGGCAGTTCCGCTGCTGCTGCCGGCTGCGGTTGCGCAATGACAGCCGGTTTTGGCTCAGCGGCAAGATGCTGCTGGACGGGAGCTTGCTGCTGCACAGGAGGCCTGACGATCGCAAGCAGGGGACCGTTTAGTTCCGCCGTCCGCTCGATCGCGCGGCGGATCGGTTCCACCACAACCTGCATATGATGGCCACTCGCATGAAGCATCCAATCGCCGGATTGAGCGATGGCGACGTGACCCTTCCAGAACAGCAGGTCGCCTCTTTGTATGACTTCAAGATCGCTGGGGTCCAAGGGTTCGCCGGCGCTGTGCATTTGCATGTCGCTGTCACGCAGACACGGGATGCCGGCGGCTCTGAGCGCGATCTGCACGAGTCCCGAGCAATCGATGCCAAGCGAGGTCTTGCCACCCCAAAGATAGGGCACGCCCACGAATTGCTCCGCCACCCGGACGAAGTCCTTGGCGCGCTCGCGGATACCGACCAGGTGTTCGGCAAAAATAAAGCCGCCCCGCGAGATTTCGATGAAGCGGCCTTCGAGCTGGCCTACGGGAGCCACCGTAGCGGAGAAACTCAGCTTGGTGATCGGCGGCCGCTTTATGTCCGGCGCTGGATAAAGGTAGGTGAGCCGGGCGCTCACGCGATGAGTGTTCTCCTCAACCACGGAGGACAGGCAATCCACGGTCGTGTAGCCGACATAACCGTCGTCATGAAGCTGGAGCCAAGCCCAGCCTTCCCGGAACTCGTAGACGGTGACCAGCTCTCCGCAAAGCGCTTCCGTGGCGAGTGGCGCATCGAAGCGCGGCGCCACGCGGATGGGCGCGGTGGGCGCGGCGATCTGGCGAAGTTCCCCTTCGGAATAGCGCGGGGCACGGAAGCGATCCTGAAGGGAAGCCGCCGCCAAATCCTCGCGGTACGCATTAAGGCGCGGATCGAGCTGTGTCATGACGCCTATCTTCCGAACTCATTGCGGATAATCTCGAACAGCGCGCGAACGCCCTGCGGCTCCCCGCCGGCGGGCTTGGCTGGCACGGCGCGGGGCACCCAGCCGAATATATCCAGGTGAACGTAGCGCTTGGCGTTTTTCACGAAGCGCTTGAGGAACATAGCCGCCGTTATGGAACCCGCAAAGGGGCTGCTGGAGATATGATTGACGTCGGCGACCTTGCTCTTGAGCTGGGCGTCGTAGGGCGCCCAGAACGGCATGCGCCAGAGCGGGTCCGCCACATGAAGGCCGGCCGCATGGAGGCTGGCCGCAAGGCTTTCGTCTTCCGTATAGTAGGGCGGCAGGTCGGGGCCGAGCGCGGTGCGCGCCGCGCCCGTCAGCGTCGCCATGTCGATGAGAAGATCGGGCGCCTCCTCGTCCGCAAGCGCCAGCGCGTCCGCCAGAACCAGGCGGCCCTCGGCGTCGGTGTTGCCGATCTCGACGGTTAGCCCCGCGCGGCTCTTGATGATGTCGCCCGGCCGGAAAGCGTTGCCGGAAACGTTGTTATCCGCCGCAGGGACGACGATGCGCAGGCGAACCGGCAGGTTCTCGGCCATGATCATGGCGCCGAGCGCCATCACGCTTGCGGCGCCGGCCATGTCTTTCTTCATCAGCGCCATGGACGCTGACGGCTTGATGTCGAGGCCGCCGGTGTCGAAGCAGATGCCCTTGCCAACCAGCGTGACCTTGGGATGGCTGGCATCGCCCCAGGTCAAGTCCGCAAGGCAGGGCTCGCGGTCGCTGGCCCTGCCGACCGCGTGAAGGAGCGGGAAGTTTTCCGCAAGCAGCTTTTCGCCCGCGATCACGCTGACGCTGGCGCCGAAGGTCTGGCCGAGATCGCGAAGTGCCGCCGCAAGATCGCTAGGGCCGCAATCGTTGGCGGGCAAGTTGATCAGCTCGCGCGCGAACCAGATGGCCTGCGCCTTTTGCAGCACGGTTGCGCGATCGACGGTTTCGGGAACCACCAGCTTACGAAGCTTCTGCGGCTTTTGAGTCAAATAACGGCTGAAAGAGTAGGCTCCCATCAGCCAAGCCAGCACCGCGTCGTCCGGAGAGCCGGGGAAGCCTTCTAGCGCATAGGTGCCTTCGGGAAGCGCCGCTGGAAGCGCTCCGAGCTGCAACAAAGCGCCGGGTGTTGGCTCCTCGCTGCCCAGCGCCAGCAAGATGGCGGCCAGCCCCTCGCTGCCGGGCAAGAGCGCATGGCTGCCCGGCTTGGCGGTCCAGCCTGTCGCCGCGAGCCAAGCCGCATGCTCTGGCGAAACGAATTCCTCAGGGCACTTCTGAAACGCAGCGCTATCGACCGCGCGAACTGGCACGCCCCTCTCTGCCGGCCCGGCGAGACGGCTTGCGACATCGTTCGCGATGTCCTGGAAGGAAAAAATCATCGGCAAGGCCTATGCGGAATCGTGGCGCGATCCTCTCTTGTGGTGTGTGAGGGCTCCTACGCGCGATCTAAGATCAAATCATGGCAAAGGGAAGGGATTAAATGCCCAGGGCCGCAGCGCAAATTAAAATCCGGCCTCGGAACTACCACCCGCCTTCACACATACGGCCTTGTTCACAACCTTACGGTTGTAAGTCGTACTGAACGTGCTTGCCGCGAGCACACCGGAGTGCCGGTCAACGTTATACTCATAGTCGTGACCTGACGGCGCGGTTTCATGCCAAACTATTTCAGTTTCGCTAATGGAAACCTGGCTCGTCACCGCATGGCCGTTCTTAGTTACGCCTTGCTCGTTTATCTTAAGCTCGAATTTACCTCCAAGATCCCACGCGCACGTCAGCACTAGCTCTGTGGCAGCGGCATTTGTGGCAGAATAAATGAGCATGGCCGCAATTGCAGGCATGATGAGCTTGAACATCTGCGCCTCTCTTCCAACACTCGCAGTGCACGGAAATCAGGACCGCGCGGCTCCACCTGCAACTCATGGTAGCACATCTTCCCAGCTAATTCCATGCCTTGCAAAATTGTGAGCACAGCATGCCGGCGCAGGCGGTCGCGAAGATGCCGGCCAGCGAGATTTCGATCCCCGGCGGGTTGAGCCGCAGGGCGCCTTCCTTCAAGATCGCGGTAACGATCGTCCCCGCCCCGCCGCGCTTGTGGTGCAAGAGGTGGCGGCGGTCCAAATCGACGATCAGGTAATGCTGGATGCTTGGCACGCGGAAGTAATCGGTGAATTTTTCCGGAAAATCGCGCACGCGGCTCGATGGAGAGACGGCCTCGACCACAATTACAGGGTTCGGCGCGTAAAGATGTTAGTGAAGTGGCCAGGACAGGCCCGGCCACCGCTGCCGTTTACGCGGCGAGGTGGAACGCCCTGCCGTTGATGATAAGGCCATCGGACCCGGCCGTGACTTGAACCTTGTCGCCGTCCTTGATCCCGCCGGACAGGATCATCTCGGCCAGCGGATCTTGCAGCGCGCGCTGGATGACGCGCTTCAGCGGCCGCGCGCCATAAGCCGGGTCGTACCCTTTGTCGCCGAGCCAGTGCAACGCCTTCTGGTCCATGTCGAGCGCGATCTTGCGCTCTTCGAGCAGCTTCTGCAGGCGCTTGAGCTGGATTTCGACGATGGCGCCGATCTCCTCGCGCCGCAGGCGGTGGAATAGAAGGATGTCATCCACGCGGTTCAGGAACTCGGGCCGGAAATGCGTGCGGACCACGGCCATGACCTGCGCGCGGACCGCGTTCACGTCCTCTTCAGGCGCCTGGTTGCTCAGATATTCCGAGCCGAGGTTCGAGGTCATGATGATGAGCGTGTTGCGGAAATCGACCGTGCGGCCCTGGCCGTCGGTCAACCGCCCATCGTCGAGCACCTGCAAGAGCACGTTGAACACATCCGGGTGCGCCTTCTCGATCTCGTCGAACAGCACGACCTGATAGGGCCGCCGGCGCACGGCTTCGGTGAGCGCGCCGCCTTCCTCATAGCCGACATAGCCGGGAGGCGCGCCGATCAGCCTGGCCACGGAGTGCTTTTCCATGTACTCGGACATGTCGATGCGGACCATCGCCTGGTCGTCGTCGAACAGGAAGCCTGCCAGCGCGCGGGAAAGCTCGGTCTTGCCGACGCCCGTCGGCCCCAGGAACATGAACGAGCCGATGGGCCGGTTCGGATCCTGCAGGCCCGCGCGCGCGCGCCGCACCGCGGTCGAAACCGAGTGCACCGCCTCCGACTGGCCGATGATGCGCTTGCCAAGCTCGTCCTCCATGCGGAGCAGCTTGTCCTTCTCGCCTTCGAGCATCTTCTCGACCGGGATGCCGGTCCAGCGCGAGACCACGCCCGCGATATGGTCGGGGGTTACGGCCTCCTCCACCATGCCGCGGCGCGAATCGGCGGCGCTTTCCATGGCCTTAAGCCGCTTTTCGAGGTCCGGGATGATGCCGTAGGACAGCTCGCCGGCCCGCCCGAGATCGCCCTTGCGCTGAACCTGTTCCAGCTCGATGCGGGCGGCTTCCAGCGCCTCCTTGACCTTCTGGGCGGTTGCGAGCTTTTCCTTCTCCTCTTTCCAGCGCCGGGCGAGGCCGCTCGACTTGTCTTCAAGCTCGGCGATCTCCTTTTGCAAGCGCGTGAGCCGGTCCTTGGAGGCCTGGTCGCTCTCCTTCTTAAGCGCCTCGCGCTCGATCTTGAGCTGGATCAGCCTGCGGTCTAGCTCGTCGAGTTCCTCGGGCTTGGAGTTGACCTGCATGCGCAGCCGGCTCCCGGCTTCGTCCATCAGGTCGATGGCCTTATCGGGCAGGAAGCGGTCGGTGATGTAGCGGTTCGAAAGCATCGCCGCCGCCACTAGCGCCGAGTTGGTGATGCGCACGCCGTGATGCAGCTCGTATTTCTCCTTGAGGCCGCGCAGGATCGAGATCGTGTCCTCGACGTTCGGCTCACAGATGAACACCGGCTGGAAGCGGCGGGCAAGCGCTGCGTCCTTCTCGATGTACTTGCGGAATTCGTCGAGCGTGGTCGCGCCGACGCAATGCAACTCGCCGCGGGCCAGTGCCGGCTTCAGGAGGTTGGAGGCATCCATCGCGCCCTCGGCCTTGCCGGCGCCGACCAGCGTATGCAGTTCGTCGATGAACAGCACAACGCCGCCTTCTGCCGCCATAATCTCCTGGAGGACAGCCTTGAGCCGCTCCTCGAACTCGCCGCGATATTTCGCGCCGGCGATGAGCGCGCCCATGTCGAGCGCGAGCAGCTTTTTGTCGCGCAGGCTTTCGGGCACGTCGCCGTTGATGATGCGCAACGCCAAGCCTTCCGCAATGGCGGTCTTGCCAACGCCCGGCTCGCCGATGAGAACGGGATTGTTCTTGGTCCGGCGGGACAGCACTTGGATCGTGCGGCGAATTTCCTCGTCGCGGCCGATCACCGGATCGAGCTGCCCTTTCGCGGCGGCGTCGGTCAGGTCGCGGGAATAGCGCTTGAGCGCGTCGTAGGCCTGCTCGGCCGATGCGCTGTCGGCGGTGCGGCCCTTGCGCAGGTCGTTAATGGCGGCGTTGAGCCCAACCGGAGTGACGCCGGCGTCAGCCAGGATTTTCGCGGTTTCGGCTTCCTTCTCCATGGCCAGCGCCAGGAGTAGCCGCTCGACGGTAATGTAGCTGTCGCCCGCCTTCTCGGCGAGCTTCTCGGCCTGATCGATCACCTTCGCCAGTTGCGGCGCGATGTAGAGCTGGCCCGCACCCGCACCCGAAACCTTCGGGATCTTGGCGAGCGCCTGCTCGACGCGCGCCTGCGCCTCGCCGGGCTGGCCGCCGGAGCGCCCGATCAGCCCGGACGCAAGCCCTTCGCCATCGTCAAGCAGCACTTTGAGTAGGTGCTCCGGCATCAGCCGTTGATGGCCCTCGCGAAGGGCTAGCGCTTGGGCGGACTGGAAAAATCCTTTCGAACGGTCGGTGAGCTTCTCGAAATTCATGCTGCCTCGATCATTGCGGCTTCATGCCGCGAATATTAAGACGAAGGTATAGTGGTTTTGCTTGATATATAGCAATCTGCGCGCACAAGAAAAGGACCTCCGCCATAACCGCCGCACCAAAGATTGTTGCGCTTGTACGCTATCCCGTTAAAGGGCTGGCGGGTATCGCCATCCCAAAGGTTGCGCTCGTGGCAGGCGAGGGCGTGCCGCTCGACCGCGCCTATGCCATCGAGCATGGCGCGAAGCGGTTCGATGCGCAGAACCCGAAATGGCTGCCGAAGACGCACTTCCTGCAATTGATGCAGCATGAGCGGCTGGCGAGCCTCGGGCTCGATTTCGACGAGGCGAGCCATGTACTGACGCTCTACCGCAATCGCAGGCAGATCGCGCGGGGCACGCTTAAGACCAAGCTCGGCCGGCAAATGATCGAACAGTTCCTGGCCGCCTATATGAAAACGGAGTTGCTGGGGCCTCCGCGCATCGTTTCGGCGCCCAGGCACAGCTTCACCGATATCGCGGACAAGGCGCTGCACATGGTGAACCTGGAAACCGTCCGCGACCTTTCGCGGATCGCGGAGCTGGATCTCGATCCTTTGCGCTTTCGGGCGAACATCTATTTCGAAGGTTTGCCGGCTTGGGAAGAGCGGCATTGGGTGGGCAAGACCATTTCCTGCGGCACGGCCACGCTCCAGGTCTTCAAGGAAACAACCCGCTGCGAGGCCACAAGCGTGGATACCAAGATAGCCCGGCGCGGCTTGTCTATCCCTGCAACGCTCCAACGCACTTGGAACCATACCAAGTTCGGGCTCTACGCGAAGGTTGTCTCAGGAGGCGAGGTTGAACCGGGAGATGCGATCAATCTGCAAATCGGCTAAGCCCCCCTCACTCTGTCTCTCTCCCCGAGGGCAGAGAGGACAGATCCTATGAGGGGGCCTTAGTCGTGATGACCGCTGAGCCGTTCCTATGAAGTAGCTTCGTCTGGGGCGGGCTCCGTGCCGGCAGCCACGCCATTCGCGGCTGCGCCAGCGCTAGCGCCCTGCCTGGCGTTGAAGCTTCTTGGCTGACTCTCGCCGATCGGGCGGCGGCGGCGGCGTCTTGGAGCCGCACCCTCTTGCGGGGCAGCGGGGAAATTCTCGCCCCCCGCAAACGGCGCGCCGTTCTGCGCCGGCGCAACCGGCTGCATGGGCGGCGGCACGTGCGAAAACGCATTCTGCGGAACGAAAGGCTGTGGCTGATTCTGGTTATAGACCGGCCGCTCCAGGAAGCGCGGCGGCTGCTGCGTCACGAAATCCTCGCCAACTTCGTCGCCACCGTCGTCCTGATCGGAGTTGAACGGCTCGGGCATGTTGAAGCGGCCGCCATTCATGCCCCCGGACTGCTCGATGCCGCCCATCGTGGGGTTCTGCGCCTGCGCGGCCAGGATGATGCGATTGTAATGCTCCGCATGCTGGAGATAGTTCTCCGCCGCGACCGAGTTGCCCGACGAGTGGGCATCCCGCGCCAGCGAGGCGTATTTCTCCGCGATGTGCATCGCGGTCCCGCGAATCTTCACATCGGGGCCGCTCGATTTGTAGTTGCGGCTGATTGAATTCTGGGGTTTACGGCCGCCGCGATTACGGCCTCTGCGGCTTTGCTGTCCTTGCCTCATGGGTCCTATCTTGATCGAAGGTCACAAATGCTGGGATTCACGCAATGCGGTGGCGCTTAAGTTTCGGCCAAAGCTTGCGAATCTCGAAAAAAACCTCTTTGCGGCTCTTCCAGCCCGCGCACCCGGTATCTCCGGGTTCAAAGCAGATTATCTAGGCTTTCGTGCCCGCGGAACGAGCTGCCACAAGCGCTGCCGGTGCACAAATACGTTGCGCTCACCTGGCTGCACTATCTCTGGTAGCGTACCCGACGTGGCTTCGCATTCTTTCCTGCCTGCCACTGGCATTGCGAAGCCGCTTCAGGGAAAACCGTATCCCGAAAGAGCGGAATTTCCAATTCTTTTTTTGGGATTGGAACTCTCCTCTTGCGACTGTCGCACCGCTGCAACGGCGCGGCTTACTCCCCCCAAATCCGACAATATCCGCACTTCGGAAAAACCTGGGGCAGGGGCAAAAAGTTTCATCAAGTTGAGCACATCTTCCGCTTGCCGGTGGCCAACCTCGAAGATCAGCAAGCCGCCCTCGCTAAGCGCGGCAAAGCCTTGCGGAATAATCGTCCGGTAAGCTTCAAGTCCATCCTCACCGCCATCGAGCGCGAGATAGGGATCGAAGGCCCTGACCTCTGGCTCTAGCTCGCGGATTTCCGAAGGCGCGATATAAGGCGGGTTACAGACGATAACGTCGAACGCGCCGCCAGCGATAGCGCTCATCCAATCCGCACATAGGAAGGATGCCCGATCCTGCAACCCCAGGAGCGACAAATTATCGCGTGCAACCGCAAGTGCGGCTTCGGAACGGTCGAGGCCAATGCCCCGCGCCTGCGGCAATTCCGAAAGCAGGGCGCCCAGGATGCAGCCGGAGCCCGTGCCGAGATCCAAGATGCGAAGGGGAGCGTGCTCCTCGAGTCCCCCTCATCCTGTCCTTCTCCCCGAGGGGAGAAGGGACGCCCGAATTATCCGCAGCGCTGGTTCTGGGGGCCTCTCTCTCCTTGGGGAGAGAGACCGAGTGAGGGGGTCTTCGGCACCCAACGTGCTCAAGCACGGTTTCGACCAGAAGCTCAGTTTCCGGCCGCGGGTCGAGCGTGTCCGGCGATATGCGGAAGCTGAGCCCCCAAAATTCGCGGCGGCGGAGGATGCGGGAAACCGGCTCGCCAGCCAAACGGCGGGCGGCAAAGCTTGCAATCTGCGCAGCCTCATCGGCGGAAAGCGCCGCGTCCCGGTCAAGAATTCAAAGCATTTGCGCCGCGCCCGCAAGCCTCTGCCACCAAAATGCGTGCATCGAGCTGCGGACTGGCGAGGCCGGCCGCCTCAAAAAGGCGGACGAGCTTGCGAACGGCGCTACCCAGCGTGGGAGGCGGCTCCGCCCCCGCGCCGTGCGCCGGAGTGGGTTCAGGCATGGCCCCTGTTGTCCTCGGCGGCGAGCAGGCTTGCCTGATGCTCGGTGATCAACGCGTCGATGATCGTATCGAGGCCCTCGCCTTCCATGATCTGCGGCAGATTATAGAGGGTGACGTTGATACGATGATCGGTCACGCGGCCTTGCGGGAAATTATAGGTGCGGATGCGCTGCGAGCGGTCGCCGGAGCCGATTTGGTCCTTGCGCTCGGCGGCGCGGGCATCGTCGGCCCTGGTGCGCTCGATATCGTAAAGCCTGGCCCGCAGCACCTGCATGGCGCGCGCGCGGTTCTGATGCTGGGACTTCTCGCTGGAGGTCACGATGATGCCGGTCGGAATGTGCGTCACGCGCACGGCGGAATCGGTGGTGTTGACGTGCTGGCCGCCTGCGCCGCTCGCCCGCATGGTGTCGATGCGGATATCTTCGGGCCGGATTTCGATGTCGATGTCCTCGGCCTCGGGCAACACAGCGACGGTTGCCGCCGATGTGTGAATGCGGCCCTGGTTCTCAGTCTCTGGCACGCGCTGCACCCGATGCACGCCAGATTCGAACTTCATCCGCGCGAACACGCCCTTGCCGTTGATGCTCGCCACGATTTCCTTATAGCCGCCCGCATCGGCGTCGCTCGCCGAGAGCACCTGCACCTTCCAGCCCTTCGAGTCGGCATAGCGCTGGTACATGCGGAAAAGATCGGCGGCGAACAACGCAGCTTCCTCGCCGCCTGTGCCGGCGCGCACCTCAAGGATGGCGCTCTTGTCGTCTGCCGCATCCTTCGGCAGGAGTTGGATTTGCAGCTCATGTTCAAGTTCGGCCACGCGTGGCTCAGCGGCGGCCAGTTCCTCGCGGGCCAGCTCTGCCATTTCGGACTCGGTGGCCGGGTCCTCGGACATTTGCCTAAGGCTGTCGCGCTCCTCTTCCACTGCCTGAAGCGCCTTGATCGAGGCGACAAGCGGATCCAGCTCCGCAAATTCCTTGGAGAGCTTTTTGAAGGTTTCCTGGTCGGTCACTGTCGCAAGCTGGGCTTGCACAGCCTCCCAGCGGCTGACCAGACGGCTCAATTTGTCTTTCGGTATGGATGCCATAGTGTCCCCGCTTGGGCCTTGCGGCCGGTCCCGCGGTGTTATTCAAATAGAAGATCGCTAGCGTCCGCAATACCGCCAACGCAGAAACCGCTTCCGCCTATGCTGTGCGCACCAGCTTAAAGGTTTAAGCTGCTCCGATGCTTTGCACCTAGTACGCCCCGCAGGAAATCCTGACCCATTTGCGGCTGGCGCCGACAGGGTTTCCCGCGGATAAGGCGTACTAGCAACTTATTAATTCTAGTACAGCTTATCGGAGGCAAGTTCGCTTGCGAGCGTGCGGCAAGCGGGTGCGAACTTGCCTCCGGCTGTACTAGTGGATCACGTTTCCAAACCGCGACCAGCGGATATGGAACGGCCAGCTCCAGGGCGCAAACCAGCTTGCATTGGCTTCGTCGACGGAGAAGAACAGCACGCGGGCGCGGCCAACCAGATTCGGCTCTGGCACATAGCCCACACCCTCGCCAACGGGGAAGCGGCTATCGGCGGAGTTGTCCCGGTTGTCGCCCATCATAAAATAATGCCGCGGCGGCACCACGAAGACGTCGGTGTCATCCTTCGCGCCGAGTGCATAGCGCTTGCAAGTCTCCGAAAGCTTCTGCGTCAGGTACGAGCGGCCGCTGGGCAGTGTCTCCCGGTAGACGTGCACGGCTTGCACCCCGCACTTGGTGTCCTCGATCCTGTCCTCAACCCGCTCGCGCTTGACCGGCGAGCCGTTGAGGTTGAGCACGCCGCCGATCATCTGAATCTTGTCGCCAGGCATGCCGACGAGCCGCTTGATGAAATCCGTTGTATTGTCGGTAGGCGTCTTGAAAACGATCACGTCGCCACGGTGCGGGCTCGAAGACAGGATGCGCCCGTCGATCGGCGCCATTCCATAAGGGAACGAGTATTTGCTGTAGCCGTAACTGTATTTGGAGACGAACAGGTAGTCGCCCACGAGCAGCGTCGGGATCATCGATCCGGAAGGGATGTTGAACGGCTGGAACAGGAAAATGCGGATGACGATGGCGATGGCGATCGCCTCCAGCAGCACCACCGCCAGATCGAGAAAGCTGTTTTCCTCTTTATTCTCTTTGACGCTGCTGTTCACACTCATTATTCCCGGTCCGGTTTGCTGGAAGCCCCCGCCTCGCGCAGCCGCGCTCGCGGTGAAGAGAAAAGCTGACGCAAGCGTCCGGATGCCAGATCGCTTGGATTTTGGGTAAGCCCGCTCTGCGCCTGATATAGACGAATACGCTCCGAAAGCAAGCAGATGCGGCCAGCATTCCCCTTATCCACGCGCGCCCGCTTGGATAGGCGGGGAGAGCGGGGCACTCAAAAAAGCCGGCAAATAAACTGCACGTTGGCGGCGAACAAGCCACCGAACCAAATTGCGACGGTCAACACGCCAAGGCTGACGGAAAACAGCGCGCGCTTCCAAAGCCGCATAGCTGGGTGGGCAAACAATGACGTTGCCATGAGGACAAAAATGGCCGCAACGCCTGCGAAAAAATATTCCTCCAGCCCGCCTTGGCAGGACTTCGGCGCAACGGCATGGGCGGCAGCGAAAAGCCCGCCCCAGACAGCCACGGCAAAAAGGAACGTCCATTTTAAGTTAGACACTTAGCCACCTTAACTCATGCACCCGTTTACAATCGCCGGTTTCAAATTGACTGGAGCACGTTCCCCAAAGCTTTGGACTGGCGTCCTGGCGAAGCGATCTACATAACGCAAATCGGCCCAAGGAGTTTAAAGTCCGTGGCAATGATCCCGCCGATCCAAACCACGTTCACCAAAATGGCTAGGCCCGCGGAAATCAGAACGCGCTTCCAAAGCGGTAGGCTTCGATGTGCAAGTAGCGGCGTTACTGCAAGAGTTCAACAGAACGGCGGTGCCAGCGAAGGTATATCCATCCCTTCCCCACTGGTAAGAGTTTTCCGCGGCATGAAATGCAAAGGCAAAGGCTCTGTCTGAGCAGTGCGTAGGTTTTGCCGCAATTGGCAGGCATCCTGGGCGTCCCGGTCTGGAAGGAGGCCCCTATGGAGCATCGCAAGTTTCAGCAGCGGCTCGATGAACTGGTTGCGGAATTGACGCACGCGCAGGCTCAGAAGGTGATTGTGGCACTCCAGCAGCGCGGCGATGGCGGCGAAGTACAGTGTCTTCTGAACCGGCGCCTTGAGGAAGACGCGAAATGCCCGCACTGCGGCTCGAAGCGCGCTGGGGGGTGGGGCCGGGAACGGAACGGCCTCAAGCGCAGCCGCTGCCGTGACTGCGGACGCACTTTCAATCCGCTGACCGGCACTCCGCTGGCGAAGCTGCGCAAGAAGGAGCGCTGGCTGAGTTATGCCGCGGCGCTCAATGAGTCGCTGCCGGTGCGCAAGGCCGCCAAGGCGTGCAAAATCAACAAGAACACCGCCTTCAAGTGGCGCCACCGCTTTCTGAAGGCACAAAACCAATCGAAAGATCAATCACTTGCCGGCATCGCCGAGGTTGATGAAATCTTCCTGCTGGAGAGTTTCAAGGGGCAGCGCAAGCTGCCGCGCGCGGCGCGCAAAAGGGGCGGCGTTGCCGCAAAGCCGGGGCTATCGGCTGAGCAAATCCCAATCCTGATCGCCCGTGACCGCGCCGGCAATCATATCGATGCCGTGCTGCCAGACCGTTCCGAAGCCGCCGTGCGGCCGGTCCTTGAAGGCAAGCTGTCGAAGAAGGATACGCTGCTTTGCATGGATGGGGACAAGGCGCTGATCGCCTTTGCCAAGGCCGGGGGCATCGAATCTGAGCTCATCATTGCCAGCAAGGGCGAACATGTGCACGAGGGCGTGCTGCACGTCCAGAACGTCAACGCCTATGGCCGCAAATTCAAGCAATGGCTCGACCCGTTCAACGGCGTCGCAACCAAATATCTGCAAAGCTATCTGGGCTGGCGGCGCTGGCTGGAAAAGGGTGGGGACGCGATAGCCCAGCAAACCACCCTGGTGGCGGCCCTCGGTTGAAACCTACGCACAGCTCAGACAGAGCCAAGGCAAAAAGCCCGCCGCACAGGATCAAGGCGAACGCGAACGTTCCTTTGAGTTTGGACACTCTGGCCCCCTCTGCCGAAGCTCAATTGGTCAATCCTTTTCGTCCACCTTCCCGGGTCTGTCGAAGCCGACGTAGATTTTGACGTTTGCCGAGCCGGACAGCTCTTTCAGCGTCTCAAGCTCGCGCAGGCGCAGAAGCGCCGGATGCGTGGCATAAGCCTTCGCGGATTGTTCGGTGTCGCGAAGGGCCGCAAGCTCCGCCTCGTTGCGGATTTTCCGGGCCGCCGCCTCCGCTTCCGATTGCAGGTGCAGCGTTTGCGCCTGGGCTTCGGCTTCGATGCGCGAGGTCTCGGCTTGCGCCTCGGCGGCGATCTGCTGCGTTTGCGCGCGGGTGCGGGCCTCGACAAGCTGGGCCTGGGCAGTGCGCTCGGCCGCCAGCACCTTGTTCATGATCTCCTGGAGATTGCCGGGGAAAACCAAGTCCTTAACGTCGGCGCGCAGGATCGAGACCCCATAGCGTGCCGCGGTCTCCTTCACATCGCGCAGGATATCCTCGCTGAGCCGGTTCCGGTTGGTCAGGATTTCATCCAGCGTCATCGAGGCGAGCGAACGCCTAGCCGCAAGCTGCACGTCGCTATAAAGCCGCTCCTCGTATTTCTCGACTTCGTGGATGGCGGCGCGCGGGTCGGTGACGCGGAAATGCACGATAATGCTGACGCGGATGGCGACCTTGTCGGCGGTGAGGATTTCCTGGCCCTTGATGGTCAGTTCGCGCTCGCGGACATCGACAAGCTGGAGCTGGACCACGGGACGCCCCAGCCAGCCCTGGAGAAACGGCAGCTTGTAGCGCCCGGCCTCCAGCACCTTCTTCAGCACGCCGTCCTCGTACCAAAGGCCGCGATGCGTATCCTTGATGATAATCGGCAGTGTCATCGTTTTCTTGCCCGGCAGCGAGAGAGCTGGTGGTCCCGCAGCCACACCGATGTGGAGAACGCATTATCAGATTGGCAATCTGCTCAACCACCCTTGTGGTAGAGAAACCTTTGAGGATGCGCCCCTTGCTTGGCCGGAACCACCGCCTGCCATTCTGATGGCCAGAGCCTAAATGTCAAGGTAACTCCGCAGGTTATGACTGACGGGGCGTTGTGCCTCATACAACCCGCATCACCCCTCATCCTATCCTTCTCCCAATGGGCGAAGGGACCTCTGCACAACGGTTGCAGCATCGTCCCCTCTCCCATTGGGACAGGGTGAGGGGTTGAACCCTATTGTCTATGGCACGCCGCTAGCGGCAACCGCTAGCTCAGCGTGCGCTTGAGACACCCTGCGATCTTTATAGCCAGCCCTGGCCCACCGCGTCACGCCCGGCATTGCGGGCAAGCTCGCGGGGTTACGGATACAGCCTCTCCGTCCGCCACTCGCCGTCTGGCGTAGCGCGGCGATATACGAGACGGTCGTGCAAGCGGAAGGGCTTATCAGTCCAAAACTCCATATAAACCGGGCGGATGCGGTAACCAGTCCAATGTGGAGGCCGGGGCACTTCTCCGATATTGAAACGGATAGCTTCCCGGGCGACAGCTTTTTCCAAGGCGTATGGGCTTTCAAGAGGGCGGGACTGCTGGCTTGCCCACGCACCAATGCGGCTCGCGCGCGGCCGGGAGGCAAAATACTCGTCCGCCTCGGCATCGGCAACCAGCTCAACCGGACCCCGGAAGCGAACCTGACGGCGCAGCGATTTCCAGTGCAAGACGCCGGCCGCCTGCATGTTCTCCGCCAGCTGGCACCCTTTCTGCGATTGGGTATTGGTGTAAAAGACGAAGCCGTTAGCATCGGCGTGCTTGAGAAGTACCATGCGCACGTCAGGCAGGCCGGCGGCATCCGTTGTTGCGATCGCCATGGCATTGGGATCGTTGGGCTCGCTTGCCTCCGCCTCCGACATCCAGCGGTCGAACAATTGAAATGGATCGCTCTGGACGGTGGGATCGTCTGCGGAAAGTTTGCTCATTTTGCGATGTCCATTGACGGCGGCGTCCTGTGCTTCTTCGCTCGATTGCAAAGGCTAGCACAACGCAGGTTTCAGAAATTCTGTGATCCTGGCGGCGAGGCCGTCAGCATTCTTGATTTCGCACTCCCAGATGACGAGGGTGCGCCAGCCCTGGCCCTCAAGCGCCGCCCTGCTCGTGGCGTCGCGCTCGATGTTGCGGGCAAGCTTCGGCCCCCAATAGCCGAGGTTCGACTTCGGCGGGCGTCCGTCGAGGCAGCGCGGCTCGGGGTGCTGGTGCCAGAAGCAGCCATGCACGAAGATCACAGCGCGATATTTCGGAAAAACCAGGTCCGGCTTGCCCGGCAAGTCCTTGCGGTGCAGCCGGAAGCGGAAGCCCAGCGCATGCGCCGCCTTGCGCACGGCAAGCTCGGGCTTCATGTCCTTGCTGCGGATCGAAGCCATGTTGCGGCTTCGCTCGATGGCTGTGAGCTTATCGGCCATGGCCGGAGGCTAGGTTCTTCCGCGCCGCCGCGCCACTTTGAAGCGCGGAATGTATAGCGTCTGCGACAGCGAACGCCAGAGGCGGAGGAAGCGCGTTGCCGGCCTGCCGGTAGGCAGCGGTCTTGCCGCCGGTGAACAGCCAGCCGTCCGGGAAGCCCTGGATTTTCGCTGCCATGGGCACGGTCAGCCGGGGAAAGCCTACGAAATCCTTCGCTGGCGGATTGAGTGCGATGCCCCTGCCGTCGACGTGGAGCTTGGACCAGGCGGCGCGGGCGCGCGTGGGGCCGAGATCGGGGCCGCCATGCTTTTTCGAGCCGCCGACAATCGTGGGCGCGATGCCCGTGGCCGCATTCCGCGAATCTTTCGCGCCTCTCCAGCCCTCGCTTTTCATGAGCTTGTACAGGGCATCGCCGGCGGAAATCTCCAGCAACTGCTTTTCCGGCACCTTGAACGCCGCGGCGTATTCCGGCCGCAAGCCGACGATGAAAACGCGGGGCCGGTTCTGCGGCACGCCGAAGTTCGACGCGTTCAACAGCTCGAAGCGCACCTCGTAGCCGAGGCTCTTGAGCCGGTCCACAATCAGCTCGCGGTAGTAGCCGAAACGCGCGTCGAGCAGGCCGCGCACGTTCTCGATCATCACTGCCTTGGGCTGCACCTCCTGGATGATGCGGAAGGCGGAGGGGAAGAGGTTGCGCTCGTCGGCCTCGCCGCGCTGCTTGCCGGCGACGGAGAATGGCGGACAGGGTAGCCCGCCCGCCACCAGGTCCACGCCCCTAAACGGTTTTGCATCGAACGCAGTGACATCGCCCTTGATGACGTTCCAATCCGGCCGGTTATGGCGCAGCGTGCGGCAGGCGTCCGCGTCGATCTCAACCAATGCGGTGTGCTCGAAGCCTGCCTGCTCCAGGCCCAGCGCCTGCCCGCCCGCGCCCGCGCATAGCTCCAGGACGGTCAGTTTCTTCCCGATGCTCGCCGGTTGGGCAGTGCGAGTTCCCCCTCACCCCTGCCCTCTCCCGCGAGGGGGGAGGGGGTAGGCTGTGCCCGTTGAGAGGGCTTTCCCCTCTCCCCTCGCGGGAGAGGGGACAGGGGTGAGGGGGCCTTAACTTCGCCCGCCTCAACCCTTGCAATCACACTCTTATAAGTCGTCCAATGCGGCTCGTACTCGCCGTTAGCTTCGCTGCCCCAGCATTCCCAGCCTTTGCGAATGCCGCGCGCGAACAGCTCAAGGAACGGACCCGGCGAACATGCTTCGATGAGCCCATACTGCTCATCAGGCTTGCGGCTATGCTCGCGCTTGCGGGTCGCGAGATAGTTGACCTGGCGGCGGCCGGGCGCCAGCGTCCGCGCATTCCTGCCGCGCACGCCGAACAGCAAAATCTCCGTGACGTTTCGGAAATAGAAGCCCACGCCGCGTCCATCCGGCCCGCCGTCTTTCCGGATCTTGTGCCAGACGATGTTCGACTTGTATTGGAAGCCCCATGCCTCCATCACCGCGAGCCCGCCGGGCAAAAGCGCATTCGGCACCCACAGATAGAGGTGGCACATGTCCGCCGCGGCCTCGGCCACCGGCAGCGCCTTGATTTCGTCTAGCGTGAGCGTGGTGTAGCGGTTCAGCCGTCCGTGCTCGGGCGCCATCTTGCCCGTGCGGTTTTGAAACTGCCAGGGCGGGTCCGCGAGGATCGCGCCAAAGCGCCGCCCCTCGATTGCGCCCAGCAAATCGTTTCCGGCATCCTGCGTCGGCTTCGAATCATCCCTCATGCCGGGAAGCTTCAGCCGGAGCTGGCCCCACCGCAAGTGTCCGGAAACACGTTTTCCGCAAAAAACGCCCGCGCGGGATTATCTGCTTTTCATTTCCTTGCCGCACGCCGCGGAGGCAAGCGTCCGTGTAACAGCTTGTTCTGCCGTGCGGATATTGTTTCCCGCATGCAAGCGTGTGAAAAAAACTAGCGCGCGCTAAGCAAACTCAGTTTGTCATGGCCCGGCTTGACCGGGCCATCCATGAAAAATCCAATGAACTCAGTGTGAAACTGGATGGCCGGGTAAAGCCCGGCCATGACAACGGAGGCCGCCGCCAATTTCTTCACACGCTCTTTCGCGGCAATAACGCTGCGGAGTCTAATTCGCGAAGCGGAAGTGCATGATGTCGCCATCCTGCACCGTGTACTCCTTGCCTTCCAGCCGCATCTTTCCGGCCTCCTTCGCGCCCGCCTCGCCGCCCAGCGTCACGAAGTCGCCATAGGCGATGGTCTCGGCGCGGATGAAGCCCTTCTCGAAGTCGGTGTGGATCACACCGGCAGCACCCGGCGCGGCCGTGCCCCTGGTGATGGTCCAGGCGCGCGCTTCCTTCGGGCCTACCGTGAAATAGGTGATGAGGCCCAGGAGGTGGTAGCCCGCAGCGATCAGGCGGTTGAGGCCCGGCTCGGCCAAGCCGAGATCGTCGAGATAAAGCTTGCGCTCCTCCGCTTCGAGCTGCGCAAGCTCGGCTTCGATCTGGGCTGAAATCACGACCACTTCCATACCCTCGCCGTGGAAATGCTCGTGCACCGCCTTCGAATGAGCATTGCCCGTGGCGGCGTGCGCTTCATCCACGTTGCAGACGTAGAGCGCGGGCTTCGAGGTCAGAAGCTGCAACTGCTGGAACATCCGGTGCTCGGCTTCCGGCAGCTCCGCGAAGGCCAGCCGCGCGGGCTTACCCTCGGAGACATATTTGAGCGCGATGTCGATCAGCGCAAGCTGGGCCTTGGCTTCCTTGTCCTGGCCCTTGGCCTTTTTCTCGGCGGCGGCCCGGCGGCGCTCCAGGCTTTCGAGATCCGCGAGCATCAGCTCGGTCTCAACTGTCTCCGCGTCGGCAATCGGATCGACGCGGCCCTCGACATGGGTCACATCGTCATCCTCGAAGCAGCGCAGCACATAGGCGATGGCGTCGCACTCGCGGATATTGGCGAGGAACTGGTTGCCGAGGCCCTCGCCCTTGGATGCGCCGCGCACGAGCCCCGCGATGTCGACGAAGGTGAGCCGCGTCGGGACGATTGCCTGCGACTTGCCGATGAGCGCGATCTTGTCCAGCCGGCCGTCCGGCACCGGCACCTCGCCGACATTCGGCTCGATGGTGCAGAATGGATAGTTCGCAGCCTGCGCTGACGCGGTTTGCGTGAGCGCGTTGAAAAGAGTGGATTTGCCAACGTTTGGCAATCCAACGATGCCACACTTGAAGCCCATGCGATTCTGTCTGATGTCCTAATGCTGGCCTGCGCCGCTGCGGACGCGTTTGTGGAACAGCCAACTGAAAAATCCGCGCTTCTTCTCCGGCGCGTGTGGCGGTTGCAGAACCCCCTTGACCGGTTGCGAGGCGGCCGCCTTCACCGGGGCTGGTGCTGCTTCGGCGGAAGGTGCCTTGGCGGGCTCGGCAGATTTCTCGGAAGCGCGCTCAGGCTCGGGCAAAACGACCACCCTTGCAACCGCGCCGCTGGCAGTTCCTCCATGAGTGACCGCCGGAATAGCAGCGGCCTTGGCCGGTGTCGAAGCCGCGACAGCAGCCGCGACTTCAGCCTCAAGGCTCTTTGGAGCTTTCGCCTCAATTTTGGGCGCAGGTTTGCTTAATTTTTCAGCCGGAGCTGAAACGCCGTTCAATTTCGCCGCCACGCGCCCACGGGCGGCTTCGCTCAAAAAAACGGCATCTCCTCCTTCGACAAGGCGGTCCATGCCGCGCGCGATCCCGTCCAGGAAGGGCTCAAGCCATTCCTTATCGGCTTTGGCGAAATCCGCGAGCACATAATGAACCACCAGCGCCTTATCGCCCGGATGCCCAATTCCCAGGCGCACGCGCTTGTAGTCGTTGCCGATATGGGCGGAGAGCGACTTCAAGCCGTTATGCCCGGCATTGCCGCCGCCGGTCTTCACGCGCACGATGCCGGGCTTCAGGTCGAGTTCGTCGTGGATGGCGATCACGTCAGCGGGCGTGAGCTTGTAAAAGCGCATGGCTTCGCCAGCCGCGCGCCCGCTCTCGTTCATATAGGTCGCGGGCTTCAGCAAAATGCACTTCTCAGTACCGATCTGCCCCTCCGCGGCCAAACCCTGGAAGCGTCTTTTCCAAGGTCCGAACGTGTAGCCCCGCGCGATCTCGTCAACCGCCATAAAGCCAATGTTATGCCGGTTGCCTGCGTATTTCTCACCTGGATTGCCCAGTCCGACGATCAGCTTCATGATTGATTCCCGTCTCTTCCACCACCGATGCCGGAACAGATGCAAAAAACGTGACGGACGCTACTCTTCCTTGGCCTCCTCGGCGGCTTCAGGTGTGGCCTCGGGCTTCATGGAGGCGGCGCCGGCGACCGAGGCGATGGTGAAATCGCGCTCGTGAACCACAGGCATGACGCCTTCGGGGAGCTTGATAGAGTGGATATGAATGCTGTCGCCGATGTTGAGGCCGGTGAGGTCCACGGTGATGCTCTCGGGGATCGAATCCGCCGGGCAGGAGCACTCGATCTCGTGCCGCACGATGTTCAGCACGCCGCCGCGCTTCAGGCCGGGGGAGGCTTCCTCGTTGATGAAGTGCACCGGGATGGCCACGTCGATCCGCGACGATTTGCTCACGCGCATGAAATCCACATGGATGGGGAAATCGCGCACCGGATCGACCTGTACGTCGCGCGGGATGACGCGCTCTTTCTTGCCGTTCACGTCAAGCAGATAGACCGTGGAGAGGAAGTGCCCGGTCTGATAGTGCTGCCACACGGCCCTGTATTCGAGCGCCACGTTCTCCGGGGCTGCCTCGCCGCCGTAGATGACCGCGGGCACCATCTTTTGCGCCCTGAGCGCGCGATTGGCCATCTTGCCAGTGCCCTCGCGCGCGGTTGCCTTGAATTCAATAAGCTCCGCCATGTTCTTCTCTTATTTGCTAGGTGAGCGCGACTGTGCGGCGAACATGCGCTGCGAACCTTCGGCACTCGGGGTGTTTCAGACCACCTCTATAGAGGCAAGCGCGGCGAAAGACAATAAGTTGATACGTGGCCGTTCCCAATGTGTGGCAAGCGTTGCCGATCCTGGCCGCTTAAGAAGTATTACTTCTTGCGCAGCGCCCGGTCCTTGGCCATATCTCCTTAACGGAGGTGCCTATGGCTGACATCGAACGGTTGAGCATCGCCCTGCCGGCACCTATGGCGGCTTCTGTGCGCCGCGCGGTTGAGGACGGCGAATATGCGTCCACAAGCGAAGTGATCCGGGATGCGCTGCGGCTTTGGGAATCGCGCCGCCAACTGCGCGAGCGCGATCTCGATCTGCTGCGCCGCCGCTGGGACGAAGGCAAAGCCAGCGGCCGGGCTGGGCCTCTCGACATCCCCGAGTTGATCGCCGAAGAGCGGGCAAAGCTGGAAAACGGCAAGCCTGGACGTGGCTGAGCTTTTCATATCGCGCCGCGCGGAGGCTGAGTTGCGCCAAATCTGGCGCTACATCGCGGCAGAAAATCCGGCCTGCCCGTTCAGCCTCCCGCCCTCTGGCCTTGCAGCGCCGCCCATAAAGTGCGCGCCTGCTTCGCGGTCTCTGGCGGCAACTTCGCCAGCAGCTCCTCGCTGAGCCTGCCCGTTGCCTGCGCCTTCTCGAACAGCGTCTGAATGCGCGCGAAGCGCTCCCGTTCCGCTTCCGGCACCGGAGAATTCCCGATCACGCTGACCTTGGCCCTTTCGATCACGAACTCGATCCGGTCCACTAAACCGGCGTTCCCATTCGCGCCCGCCAAGCTGCAAGCCACTGCATAATCGCCGATCAAGCTCTCGACGAGCCGCCAGAAAACGTGCGGCGTCTTCTCGAAAAAGGGTGCGATCGCCGCAAGTGCTTCTTCCAGCGCGGCCATGGCTTCCTTGTTCTGCCCCGTGCTCAAATGGATTTGGCCGAGCCCGCGAAGGCTCATCGCCAGATCGGGCGCATGGGAGTCGAAGCGGCCTTTGGCGAGGTGCCGGTAGAATCCGCGCCGCCTCAAGGCTTGAAGCCAGAGCCTCCTCATGCTTTCCGAGCGCGGAGAGGCGGCTGCCAACAGAGTTCAGAGCATCGGCAATATCCTTGAGTGCGAATTCCAGCCGTTTTGCATCCGCCCCCTTCGATCTGAGTTTGGAGAGGGCCGCCGTTGCCTGCGTGGCGTGCCGCGAAGCGGCTTTGTGGGCAAACTCCAGCAGCTCAGGGTGCGATTTGGGCAGCGCCAGGTCGAGGGCGCGCAGCGCTTCGAAATCGAGGGCGCCAAGCAAAACCTCGATGCGGCGTTTGAGCGGACCTGGAGTTGAAGTCAGCACCGCCACGAAATCGGCTGCGAGTGCTGGCATATGGTGCAAAATGAGCCCGTCAAGCACAACCGTGGCCTTGCCGGCCTTGACGCCATGCTCGGCGCCCGCCGCGCGCTGTAGCGTGGCGACGAGATGGCGGCTGCGCGCTTCCTGTTCCACTTCGGGCTGCGTGCCGATCCAGGCGAGGCAGCCCTCGATCAGCTCGGCGTCCGCGGTGGCGGCGAGGTGATGCTCGCCCAGAAGGTCCGGCTCGATGGGAGCAACGCTGCCATCGTCCCGTCCAAAGAGGCAGGCGAGATTGTACAGCGCCGGCCCCACATCCGCATCCCCGGTGCGCCGGTCTTCGTCGAATTCGTCCGCCAAGAGCAGCGCTTCGGTTGCCGCTTGCGATGGCGTGCCCCCTACTGCCGCCACCTGGGCTGTGCCGTGCGCCAGATCCTCGCGTGAACCGTCCGCAAGCAGGCCAAGAAGCTTCTCCCAACAGGCGAGTTCCAGGTCCAGCATTTTGTCAAGCTGCCTGCCGATGCCATCGCCGGCAGCGGGCGGCGTGGCGCAGAGGTAGAGCAGCGCCTCCATCTGGATGGCAAGCGGGCGCTCGAAGCCGTCGCCCTTCGTGATCCGTTCGAGCCTCTCGCGCGGCGGCGCGCCCGTTGGCCTCACAAAGCCTTGCGCCTGCAAAACAGGCCAAAACCTCATAGCGCTTTCCTTGAACAAGGCCTGCCGCGCGCCCGCGCTCGACATCGGGTTCAGCGCGAGTGCGTCCGGCGTGCCGGCAAACAGACGGGCGATCTCTTCATGCTCCTCGCGCAGCCGTTCCCACCAGGGGGAGGCGCTGCGGGATAGGAGGACGAGGCGCAGCGGCCGGGTGGCGTTCGCGCGCTTTTGCAGGAGCAGCCGGGCGATTTTCACCACCTCCGCCTGGCGTGCCTCGGCATGGTCGAGGACGATCAGCACGCCCGCATCCCTGCCGCGCAGCACGCGCCGCTCCAACGCCTGCCAAGCCTGCGTGCGCTGGTCTTCATCGCTGCCGAAATCATGATTGAGAAAGCCAGCCGTCCAGCCCTCCTCCCGAAGCCCGGCAGTAACCTCGATCAGGAGCCGGGTTTTGCCGGCCCCGCCCGGCCCGTGATAGAGGCGGCCGGCCGCAGGCTTGGCGCCGTCCTGGCACCATGCAAGGCACCGCGCCATGGCGCGGGCGGCATCGTTGAAAGGCACGGCCGCGTACCGGGCTTGCAGAAGCTCCGATGGCAGGATTTCGCGCAGGTCGCTCTTCAGATTGTCCTGCTTCGCGTCCAGAAGCGGATCGCCGTCATCCAGGACATCGTCATCCTCTACGGGTGCCGCGGCCTCAAGCTTCTCCTCCGTGGCGCTGTAATATGCACCGCCGTAATCGAGGGCAGCGTTCTCCTCCAAGGGCGCGGCGGCCTCGGGCTCCTCCTCCACCGCACGGGGGAACGCACGGCCGTAATCGAGGGCAGCGTTTTCCTCCAAGGGCGCGGTGGCCTCGGGCTCCTCCTCCACCGCACGGGGGAACGCACCGCCGTAATCGAGGACAGCGTTCTCCTCCAAGGGTGCGGCGTCCTCGGGCTCCTCCTCCACCGCACGGAGGAACGCACGGCCGTAATCGGGGGCAGCGTCTTCCTCCAAGGGCGCGGCGGCCTCGGGCTCCTCCTCCACCGCACGGAGGAACGCACGGCCGTAATCGCGGGCAGCGTCTTCCTCCAAGGGTGCGGCGGCCTCGGGCTCCTCCTCCACCGCACGGGGGAACGCACGGCCGTAATCGAGGGCAGCGTTCTCCTCCAAGGGTACGGCGGCCTCAGGCTCCTGCTCCACCGCACGGGGGAACGCACGGCCGTAATCGAGGGCAGCGTCTTCCTCCAAGGGTGCGGCGGCCTCAGGCTCCTGCTCCACCGCACGAGGGAACGCACGGCCGTAATCGAGGGCAGCGTCTTCCTCCAAGGGCGCGGCGTCCTCGGGCTCCTCCTCCACCGCACGGGGGAACGCACGGCCGTAATCGAGGGCAGCGTTCTCCTCCAAGGGTGCGGCGGCCTCGGGCTCCTCCTCCACCGCACGGGGGAACGCACGGCCGTAATCGAGGGCAGCGTCTTCCTCCAAGGGCGCGGCGTCCTCGGGCTCCTCCTCCGTCACGCAGGCAAACGCAGGTCCGTGATCGGGGTCCGCATTTTCCTCCGAGGGTGCAATAGCCTCAGGCTTTTCCAGCGCCGGGCCGATAAACAGTTCGCCGTCATCGGAGGCAGCGTCTTTCTCTGAGAGCGCGCCAACCTCAGGCTTGGCCTCCTTAACTCTGGGGGCCAGTTCTCCCTCGCCGCGAACGCCGGCCTTCCCAAAAAGCGCAACAGCCTCTGGCTTCTCCCACATCGCGTCAGAAAGCGGAGCGCTGTACATGAAAACGCTCTCTTCGTACAAAGACGGGACAGTCTCAAACGTTTCCTGAGCCACGCCGGCGAGCGAACCGCCGTGAACGCCGGCGCCGGCTTCAGCCAAGGCCACGACGGTCTCAGACTCCTCCCACGCCGCGCCAGGAAGCGAACCGTTGTAATTGCCGGTGCCGGCGTCATCCAAGTGAGCGGCGGTCTCCGGTTGTTCCGGCACCGGGCTGGTGAGCGGCCCGCTGTCATCGCGGGCATCGTCTTCGCGCAAGAATGCGGCGGCCTCAACGTCCTCCTGCGCACCACCTGGGAGCGGACCCCCGCCACGCTCTTCCTCCTCGGGTACGGCGATCTCAAGCGGTTTGCCCGCCATCACACCGGCGATGCTCTCCAGGATGCCCTCGATATCGCCAAGGAGCTTCACCTGATAGATGCTGTATGGCATTGGAATCTTGCCGGGCGGAAAGCTGTCCATGGCCACATTGACCAGCCGCCCCTGCTGAAAAGCGCTGTGGGCTTCCGACTTGATCGAATCCGATGCTGCGGCTTCCTCGTTCCAGATCACCACAATGGCGCGGGCAGCCTCGGTCTTGGCGTGAATGTGCCCCTCGAAACTGCCCCAGCTTTCAAGCTTGTTGTCGCACCAAACGGAATCGCGCCCGTATCGGGCCTCGATGGCTTTCTCTAGTTTTCGCGTCAGCCCGCGACGCTTGGACGAATAGCTGATAAAAATCTCGTGCATGCAGGATCCGGATGCCCAGGTTTGCGGCCCGATATTCGAGAAATGCGCCGCGGTGAAGGCAAGGCCACATGGCGCCGCGCCTGCCTGCAGCCATGGTGTCCAGGAAGCGGGCCGGAATGCGGGCCGCTTCAGCCGGTAAGCCACCGTAACGCATTCTGCGAAAACGGCACTGCGCAAATTGAATTTCAGCGCGAAATGTCGCAGGCGCCGGAATTCGATGGCCGATTACTCAACGTGCCACAAACGTGCCCAGAAATAATAAGATTAAGTTGCACGTACTTAACAGCACAAGGTTTCCTCTGGATCGGGTAATTTTATCCAGAGTGAACCCTATTCTGTAGGACGATTTTGTCTGCTGCCTCTGCTTCTGGCGGCACGGCTAGCTATGGCATTCGTGCGCCAAGGGAGACTACACAGACACAGGCACTACTGTAACTGCAAACGGGGGGAGCAGTTTTCATGACAAACTCAAGACTAATATCTGCTATTCTATCCGCATTTGCGGTCCTTTTCTTTCTAGGACCGCAGGCTTTCGCACAGGCGAAGCACTCCAGCCACGACAATGCGGCCAACCGCTACGAAGAAAAACGGCGGCAAACTAACAGCATCGCCGTCGCGATCATGACCTCGGGCATGACCTGCACCTGCTCGCGTTTCGCCGAAGACATACGCAACGTGGTCAACGATCTGCGGCCTGGCGGCTTGCGTGTCCTGCCAATCCTCGGCGTCGGGGGCCTACAAAACCTGAACGATGTGCTGTTTCTCAGCAACATGGACATGGGCACCGTCGATCAGGACAATATCGTGTTGCTGAAGCAGAAAGACCCGCAGCTTTACGCCGACCTCGAAAAGCGCGTTCATTATATAACCAAGCTGTACAATTCCGAGCTTCACGTTCTGGCGCGCCAGGAAATCAGGACCTTCGCCGATCTGAAAGGAAAGAAGGTCAATTTCAACCTCAAGAATAGCCAGGTTGACGTTACTGCCGACCGCGTGTTCAATATGCTGAAACTTAAGGTGGAGCGGCATTACGACGACGTGGACACGGCAAACGCCAAATTGCTGAAGGGCGAGATCGACGCCTCAATGGTGCTTTCGGGCGCGCCGCATTCGACAATAGCGAAGCTGAAAAGCTCGGACGGCGTGCACTTCCTGTCGCTGGACGATGGCAGTTTGCCGGGGTATCTCCTTGCGCCAGTCTTCGCCGAGTATCTTCCCGGCGAACTGACCAGCGATGTTTATCCAAATCTGATACCGGCAGGCGCTTCGGTGCAAACCATCGTTAACCGCACCGTGCTCGCCACTTACGCCTGGCCGGAAACTTCCGCGCAGTACCGCAAAGTCGCGCACTTCGTGACGGAGTTCTTCAACAAGATCGGCTGCTTCAAGGAAGGCGGGCGTCACCCCAAGTGGCGCGAGGTCAATCTCTGGACCGATATGCCAGGGTGGACCCGCTTCAAGCCGGCCGCCCAATGGCTCGCCGCTCATCGCGCGCAGTCAACTGGCGGTGGGTTAGCGTGCCCTGGCGCCGTTAGCACCGCCGCAGCCGCTGGGACGCGTCCGGAAGATGGGGGATGCCCCACATGCGGCGGCGGCAATTTACCAGCAGTCGCGGTAGGGCGCCCGGCAGAGAGCCCAACACAGCCGGCGAAAAAGAATTTCTGATCCAAAATACCTGAATGAAGGAATAGGCCGGTCCAAGGCCGGGCAAAAAGAGAAAGCCTCCCGTAGCAGTGCCCGGTTCTGCTGGGGAGGCTGCCTGCCCGGCACAAGTAATGCGTAAGGCGATGAGGAATTTCATGCCGGTTGTGCAACGCTATAGTCTCAGGCGCATTGTTACGCTCTTTGCGGCTACCTGTGCGATTCTGTCCTTGCACTCTGCTGTATTCATATCCACCGCGGCTCCGCTGGAGATCAAGCAGCAACTTGCGGGCGCGCCTGGCGAAGAGGTGCCGCTTCATTTGGATCTGCCCGCACAGCCGGCCCCAGGCGAGGCAACGGGCATGGGCTTCGTCCGCATCCTCGGCCTTCCGCCCACGTTTTCGTTAAATCGCGGTTTCGCGGCTCGCGGCGCCTGGGCGGTTTCGCTCAGCGAGGCCAGCGCGCTCACCCTTTCCGCACCTGCAAATTTCGAGGGCACTCTGGTGCTGACCGTTGAGCTGGTGCGCGATGAGAACACCGCGCCGCTGCGGTGGCAGGTACAAATAACGCTGGTGGCAAGGCCCGGAAGCTCTCCGCAAACACCCGCGATGGCCACCCTGGCACCAGCTTCGCCTGCCGGAACGCAGCAGCAAAAGCCGGCGGAAAGTATCGGCAGCATGAAGGCCGCCAAACCGCTACTAGCCGCAAGCCGCGCGCAGATGGACCGGGCCAAGCAACTGCTGCAAGAAAACGATGTCGCGGCCGCACGGCTGATTTTCAAACGGCTCGCCGAATCCGGTGTTGCCGAAGCCGCCTTCGCGATGGCGCAAACCTACGACCCGGAGTTTCTGAAGACGATCCCCACCGCCGGCCTACAGCCGGACACAGCACAGGCTCGCAAATGGTATGAACGGGCCGCAGTGATGGGCAACGCTTCCGCTGCCACCCGCTTCGGGGAACTGTACCCCCGCTGAGCGATCGCGGGCTCGCAGCTAACATAGAATTGCGCAAAAAGAACTCAGGGCATTACCCCTGTCCTTCTCCCAGCGAACTCGCCTTGGCGAGTTTGCATCTTGGTGTGTCCGGATGCGGATGGAGAAGGGACGCCTGAACCATCCGCAGCGGGAATACTGGCGTCCCTCTCCCAGAGGGACAGGTTGAGGGGGTGAACGCTTCGATCGTGCCGGAACGAAAATGCCGGGCAGCGGCCCGGCATCGTTATCGCGAAAGATGAACCTTCCGGCCGATTATTTCGCCACCACCGGCATCGTCTTTTCGATGATATTGCCCGTCGGGGGATCAATCGTGGCGAAGGCTAGCCCCGCATTTTTCCAGGCGCCAAGCCCACCCTCGATATGAAGCACCTCGGTAATGCCGGCCGCGATGCACTTCTTCGCCGCTGTGGTGGAGCGCAGGCCCGTACCGCAATGGAAGACGACGGGCTTGCCAGTCTGCACGGGCAGCTTGGCGGGATTGAACGACGACAGGGGAAACAGCATCGCGCCCGGAATGTGCTCGAAGGCGTATTCGACGGGCGTCCGCACGTCTACAATAACGATATCGTTAACATCGAAGCGCTCTTTGACCTCATGCGGGGTGAGGCTCACAAGTATGCCAGTTTCCAGAACTTCCTGCTTTGCCATGATATACGCCTTTCACATTTTGGCCCAGAAACAGAACTTCGCTAATTGGGCTGCACTGCGGCATTTTCACAAGCGCGGCCAGACGCACAAAAAGCGTACGCAATTTGCCGGCCAAGCGGTGCATCGCACCAGCAGGTTGAATGCTGGATTGCCCGCTATTGCGCGCATCAAATAATAACGAAGTGCAGCTGAGGAGGATTGTCCTCAGCAAGCTGACTAGTCCTTACGGATGTGAAAATTAAGGCAAAATTGGTTTACCTGGAAGCCTGCGCCCACCTGCCGCACAAAGGCCGTGCGCCATTAAAACGGCAGGATAGGCCCCGCGCGGAACACGCCATTGCCCCTCATCGCAGCTTAACAAAGTGTTCTTCTTGCTTACGGTCCGATTATGGTAAATACGAATTTGGTAAACGCGCGCAGACAATGCTCCGTTTTGCGGTATTTCCGCGAATTTTTCGCGTTTTGGGGCCGATTTCTACGGCTCAAAAGTCCCGTTAAATATACGCACAACTTGCCCGTTAACCAGGATTTCGCCTTCGCGCGTCAGTCTCGTTCCCAAATAATCCATTCCATATCAATGTGTTGGCACACAGGAGGCCACCCTTAACGTTTCCGCAATAGGCCCGTGCTATATTAGTTCAATATTGAGAAGCGACGCCCGGCCGCGAAAAACCGGGCAAACTGGGTTAACGCCGTGTTACTCGAAGAACAGCGTCGAGACGGATTTCTCGCCCGAGGTGCGCAGGATCGCCTCGCCGATCAGGCCTGCGAGCGAGAGCACCTCGATATTGGCCGCGACCCGCACGGCCTCTGTCGGCACGATGGTATCGGTGATGAGAAGCTTCTCGATCTTGGACGCCATGATCTTGGCGACGGCACCGCCCGAGAGCACGCCGTGCGTGATATAGGCCACCACCGAGTTCGCACCGCGCTCGGAGAGCGCAGCGGCGGCGTTGCAGAGGGTGCCGCCCGAAATCGATGATGTCGTCGATCATGATGCAATCGCGGCCGGCAACGTCGCCGATCACGTTCATGACTTCGGACTCGCCCGGCCGGTCGCGGCGCTTGTCGATAATGGCGAGCGGCGCATCGATGCGGCTGGCAAGCCCGCGCGCGCGCACCACGCCGCCCACGTCCGGCGAAACCACAGTGATATTGCCATTGGTGAAGCGCGAGCGGATGTCGCGCACCATCACGGGCGCCGCGTAGAGATTGTCGGTCGGAATATCGAAGAAGCCCTGGATTTGCCCGGCGTGCAGATCCACGGTCAGCACACGATCCACGCCTGCGTGGGTAATCAGGTTGGCCACGAGCTTGGCCGAGATCGGCGTACGCGGCATCGTCTTGCGGTCCTGCCGCGCGTAGCCGAAATAGGGGATCACCGCCGTGATGCGCCGCGCGGAGGCCCGCCTCAACGCGTCGATGAGGATCAGCAGTTCCATGAGATTGTCGTTAGCTGGATACGACGTCGACTGGATGATGAAGATGTCTTCACCCCGGACGTTCTCCTGCACCTCGACGAAGATTTCCATGTCCGCAAAGCGCCGGACAATGCATTGCGTGAGCGGCGTTTTCAGATAGGCGGCGATGGCGTGAGCCAGCGGGCGATTGCTATTGCCTGCGACCAGCTTCATGACTCGTGACAGTCCATGTGTCTATGGCGGTTGGAAAAAACGATACGAGCGCGCTTCTAACAGCGCGCTCGTCATATGTAAACCGGCGAATGTAAGTGCAAGGCAGCGTTTGCCGCTGCGCTTGGGTATTGTTAACCGGCCGAGCCGTTTGCGCCACCCTGCCGGGCCTCGCCCGCCGCAGGCTGCTGAAGCAGTTTGGTGACTTCGGAAGCAGCGGCTCCAGCGGCCTGATCGGCCACCTCGCCCCAGCTGCCATCCAGGCTTCCGGCGACGATCTTGTTGTTCTGCACGACGGTCTTTTCCATCTGGCGGCCTGCCGGATCGATCACAGCCCAACGGATGGTGATGGTCTGCTGACCGCTCGCCGCGGCGCCGAGTTCCACCTGACCTTGGATCTGTAGGCTCCAGCCTTCGAGGACGCCACGAGCTTGATGCCCTGCTGCTTTAGAGCGCGCCTCATGGCTTCCGAAAGCGCACTCTTGCCGTCGCCAGGCGCGCCGGTAACAGCCGGAACGACAGCAACGACCTCAGCCGAGCCTGCTCCTGCCTTCGACTTGGCCGGGGTGGGAACCTCAACCGCGGAGGCGAGCGAAGCCGTCTCCGCGGTGACAGCCCGGTGAGCTGGCGCAGACTTGGCCGCGACCTTCGCAGGGGCCGGCGCTGGCGTGGCGCTCGCCACCGGAATCGGTGCGGACACCGGATTGTCGAGCCAGGCCGTCACAACAGTCGCAGACTTGGCCGCGACCTGCTGCAGGCCTTGCTCGGTGACGTGGCTCCAGGAATTGCCGCCATGCTTCGGCGATACGCCTTCTTCGCCGCCGATGTTGCGAACTTTGTTACCGGCCTTGTCGGTAACGTCGAACATGTAAGCGATCTTGGTCCCATGCTTGCCATCGGATTTCGCATGGTACACAGGCTTGATGACATATTGAGCATCCTTGGCCTCGACGACCTGCACGCCTTTGACCTTGAGGGATGCTGTAAGCTGCTCGTTAACTTTGCTTGCGTATTTCTGCGGCAGGCCCTCTGCTGGCGAAAGGGCAACGGCCGGTTTGGCCTTCAGGCTTGCGTCGGCGCTATCGCCCAGTTGAAAGAGGCTTCCCCCGCAGCCGGCGAGACCGGCTAACATAAGCGCCCCAGTCAAGAACGACGCGGCACGATGAGCTGCGCCCTGCGCGGCCGGCTTTATCTCGCGCGTCACTTGTCCACTCCTTGCTTTGTAGGTTTAGCGCGGCGGTACACATGACACTAACAACCGGCACAACTCCCCCCGCCGAATCTCGTAACATTTGAAATCTAGCCATCGCGCTTGATCGCGTCCAGCAGGCGGGACTTTGCACAGGGCTGTGTGAGCAAAATTCTGCCAAAATCGGCCCTGGAAGCCGAGGTTATCCACATTATCGAAGGATGATTGCGGAAATTTGACGGCCATAATCGGCCTCGAACCTGTGCACGGAGCGCCGGTAGCTGAACAAAACTGATTCGTTTTTGCAGGTGCATGTGCCGATGTCATGGATATTGGCGATACCTTTGTTCAATAGCCGCTCTCGCACATAGGCGGGCAGGTTGAAGTGCGGCCTGCCGCCGTCGCCTTGTGCAAAGTAGCGCTCGTTGGACTTCCGCATCGGCAACGAATGCCGCCTTGAATTCCGGGCTGACCTCATAAGCGGCCTGGGATATCGTAGGGCCGATGGCGGCGGAGATGCGCTCCGGCCGGGCGCCGAGACTTTCCATAGCCTCGATTGCACTGTCTGTGATGCCCGCCTTGGCACCCTTCCAGCCCGCGTGAGCCGCAGCGATCACGCCAGCCTCCCTGTCGGCCAGCAGTATCGGCGTACAATCCGCGGTGAGCACAGAGATGGCAAGTCCGCGGACATTCGTGACCACGGCGTCGGCTTCCGGGGCTTCGCCCGGCTTCCACGGAGCGGCGATAATCAGCGCCTTTGCCGAGTGCACCTGCTTCGGGCCGGTCAGCATTGCTGGCTCCGCGCCGAGCTTCGCCGCCACCCGTGCCCGGTTCTCCTCGACCCGGTCCCGTTCGTCGCCTGAGCCGCGACCGCAATTCAGCGAGGCGTAAATACCCTCCGACACGCCGCCGGTGCGCATAAAAAAGCCGTGGGCGATCCCGCTTGCCTTAAGATTGTCCGCGGCGAAAAAAGCCACCTCGCCCGCGCTGCGTTCTTTCTCCATGAACCCCTTCGATCCCTCAAAAGCTGCCTACTAAAATGGCGGCAGCGGACCAGGAATGCCACCCGTTAGAACAACGGTCTTGAAAAGCACGCCCATCTGGGCCGGGCTGACAAGCCTGGAAATGCCGCTTTGAATTTCCGCGGCCTGTTCAGGCGAAGCGCGGCGCAGGAGCTGCTGTGCCCTCGCCTCAAGCCCCAGCCGCAGCAGCCATTCGCCCATGGGCATGGGGCCGGACGCGGAAAGGCCCAGCGCCTCCGCCTGCTGCGCCAAGCTGGAGAAATCGACATGCGCGGTAAGATCGGCCTCGCCCGGAGCTTCAAACAGGCCGGCGAAGCGGTGCTGCCTCACCGCCTGCACGGTGTCGCCGTAAGCAGGCTGCGAGTAGCCGTAGTCCATAATGAGTGCGGCGAGTGGCGCATCGGCAGCGCGCGCGGCGAAGCTTCGAAGGACGCTGGCGGTTCCGGGTCTCGTCTCGAAGACGGCGCTATCCTCGAAGTGCCCCCTCATGCTGCCCTTCTCCCTGAGGGGAGAAGGGACCCCAGAATTGTCCGCAGCGGATGTTCGGGCGTCCTCTCTCCCCTTGGGGAGAGAGACAGAGTGAGGGGGAACTTTCATCCCATCCGGGCTTAGCGCGAACTCAAAGCTTCCGCCCCTGAACGCAACCATCCGCTCGCGCCAAAGCTGCGCGGCTTCATCGAACACGAACTGCCGCACGGGCAGGCAGTCGAAAAATTCGTTCGCGATCACGATGGCCGATCCCGCCGGAACCTCCTCGATGCGCTCATGCCAACAGACGGGACAAGGCACCCCCGCAAGGGCGGCTTCTTGCGCGGCCCGCAGCGGTTCCGAAGTTTCGACGAGGTGAACCGTCGCGCATTGCAGGAACGCCGGGAGTACCCGAAGCGCACGCAGCGCATCCGCCATGAGTGTTCCGCGTCCTGGGCCAAGTTCGATCAGGCGGACTGACCCTGGCTGGCCCATCAGCCGCCAGGTCTCGCCCGCCCACAGGCCGATCAGCTCGCCGAACACCTGCGAAATTTCCGGTGCGGTTATGAAGTCGCCGCTGCGCCCAAGCGGGTCTCTCTTCTTATAGTAGCCGTGCTCCGGATCGTAGAGGCACGCTTCCATATAATCGTGTAGCGTGACCGGCCCTTCCGCGGCAATCCTGGCGGCGAGCTTCCAGGCGAGCGGCGTCAAGCGGGGGTCTATTGCGCTCTGGGAGGACATCATCCGCCAAGATAGTTCTTGGAGTAGCGGTATGCCAGGGTCCGCGCCAAGCCTCCCGCGCCGGGAAAAAGGTTCGCGCGAGTGACGCCGATGTCGTGCAGCTCTTTCATGATGGCTTTCTTGCCGTCAGCCTCGATCTGGATCGCCGTCAAGAACAGATCGGCACGCTTCATAAAGAAGACGAGCTTGTCGAGCGGGGTCGCATCCTTGCCGTGCACCGTCCAGTAGATGTTCTGCGCATTGTAGGCGCGGCTGGAGCGCACCGGCCTGAAAGCCATGGGCGGTGCGGCTTCCGGCAGCGCAGGCGCATCCAGTGCATCGAGCTTGAGCGCGTAGCCTTTGAAGTAAGCGCTATCGACCGGCGGGACGAACAGGAGATCGGCGGTGTGTTCGTTCATGATCCAGGGATTGAACACCCAAACCCGGCCATCGTCCGGTCCCATGCTTTCGACCGCCATGAACAGCGCAACCAGCGGGTTCGCGGACCATTCGATGATGCGCGTTGGCATGCCCGCCGAATGGGCGTTCGCAAGCAGCTGCCAATCGGTGAGCGCGCCCGTGGGTGCAAATTCCGCGCTCATCTGCCGCCAGTCGCGCAACACTTCCCGCTCGTGCTCCGGCCTGATGCCCGATTTGTAGAAGGAGGGAACGAGATCGCCTTTGAAATCGGGCTGGCCTAAATACCACGGCGTGGCGGGCGTCGCGTGCAGCCCGAGCTTGTTCTTCGGGTTCGCGACGGCGGCGAGAAACCTAGCAACTGAGTTCGAGCTTGCCATAGCTGCTTACGCTTTCACCGGAGCCGCCGCCCCGGCTTTCTCAGTTTCCACAGACACCCTTCTCACAGCGGTCGCTGCTAGATAGGCACCGTAAACGATCATCGGTAGAGAATAGATCATCCCCACGGACAAATAGTGTGCCTCGAACCAATCGGTTCTGTACT
>CAVUGF010000004.1:0-40700 GCA_963740975.1 uncultured Alphaproteobacteria bacterium
GGGAAATCCGCACGTCCGGTTTGATGAGCGGGGAGGGGAAACGGGGCAAAGCCGCATGGCCCAAGCTACCGCGCCTCTCCTCAACTCTACCCATAGCGAGGCGTTTACATAAATTATGCTGCCATCAACCTTTGAGCGGACGGCGCAATCGCATTTAACGCCTGTTCAGGACATTTCTGCTCTGTTACATCAAAATCGAAACGCGCCATCGGAAAACGGCCGGCGGGCCAGCCGGGAAAGTAAATTTTGCGTTGCATCCAAGTCCGCAACCCTCATTCTGGTCCGGCGCTTGCTTGCCCCGGAAAGCGATCCGGGCCGCCGCGCCGGGGAGCAGCGCGGGGCGGCCGGTTCGATAGGACGCTTTTGGCGTTTGACGGCTAGAAACCATCCCAACCGCATTTGGGGGCAAGACATATGGCGGAAAATACAAAGCCATCGCGCGTCGAGATCGTGAAGCGGGAGCGCCTGCTCGACGCCTTCTTCAAGGTGGACCAGGTTACGGTCTCGCACGAGCGATTCCAGGGCGGCATGAGCGAGCCCCGGCCCTACCTCGTCATGGACCGCGGCGACGCAGTGGCGGCGCTGCTATACGATCCGGCGCGGAGGAAGGTCGTCGCGATCGAGCAATTCCGCATTCCGACGCTCGAAAGAGGCCGGGGCGGTGGCTGGCTTGTGGAGACGGTGGCCGGCATGATCGCAGCCAACCCCGGCGGCAGCTTCGCCGAAACGCCGCTCGAAAGCCTGATCCGCGAGGTGCAGGAAGAGACCGGCTACCACATTGCCGGGGCGAAGCATATCTGCACCTACTTCTCCTCGCCGGGGGGGAACACTGAGCGCACCTTTCTTTTCTATGCCGAGGTCAGCGAGGCGGACAAGCGGTCGCAAGGCTGCGGGCTTGAACACGAGGGCGAGGATATCGCCATCGCGGAGTTCGATGTGGCGGAGTTTTTCGCCAAGCTTGAGGCCGGCGAGTTCGAGGACGCGAAGCTTATCATGGCCGGGTACTGGCTGATGGCGCAGCACGCGAAAGCAGGTTGAGCCGGCCCGCGCATACAGCCGTCCTGGGCACTTGGGCGGCACCGCCCGATGTGCCGCAGGCTGAGTGCGCCGGGAGACCGGCAAGGATTGGGTGGTGCAAGTTCGCTGCGATGAAGGAATAGCAAACCCTATCGGCGCCGAGCCGTGCGCGGGTGTACGCGAGGAGGCCGGCGCCGCTCTGCTGGCGGAAGGCAACACGGTCAGGCGAACTTCGCTCCAGCAGCGGCCACGTTACGATTTCGCCGGAGGCGGAGTGAACAGCTTCGCCAGTTCCTTCTGCTCCTCGGCCGAAAGCGGCGGCGGCGCATCGCTCTTGTCCGGCAGGCGGCGGACGATACGTGCGGCCAGCACAATGCCGCCGGCGATCAGCAGCAGCGGCGCAAGCCACAGGAGCAGCGTATTGAGATGCAGGCGGGGCTTGAGCAGCACGAACTCACCATAGCGGTCGGCGACGTAGTCTACGACTTGGCTGTTGGTTGCGCCCTTTTGCAGTTGCTGCCGGACGATGAGCCGCAGGTCGCGCGCGAGCGGTGCATCGGAATCGTCGATGGACTGGTTTTGGCAGACGAGGCAGCGGAGCCCCTCCGAGATTTCGCGGGCGCGCGCCTCAAGCTTGGGGTCCTTCAGCTGCTCCACCGGATCGACCGCGAAGGCCGGGGCGAGCGGAAGGGCGAGGAAGAGGGCGGCAAATAATGCAAGCAAGCGGTTTCGCATGGCTTTACTCTGCCGCCGCCGGGGCGGACGTTATGGAGGCTTTGCGCGCGCCCTGCGGAAGGCCGACGCGCAAGCGCCGGTCCAGAAGCGACACGAGCCCCGCAAGGAACATGATGGCCGAGCCGCCCCAAATCCAGCGCACGAAGGGGTGGTAGTACATCTTAATCTGGTAGGCGCCGTTCTCGGTCTCGTCGCCCAGCACAACATAGACGTCGCCGCCGGGCCGGACCGAGATGCCGGCCTGCTTCGTCGCCTGGGGCGGCGCTTCATACCGGCGCTTGGAGGCGATGATCGTGCCGATCGGGTTGCCGCCAGTGCTCTTCAGCTCGAATGCGCCCGCAAGCTCGGCATAGTTCGGCCCCGGCCGCTCGAACACCTCCTTGAAGGTGATGGTATAGCCGGCAAGCTCGGCGCTCTCGCCCGGTTTCATCACCAGGAGGCGCTCCGAAACCCAGGCGCTGGCGCCCGCCACGCCGATCACCGCGACAGCAAGCCCGATATGGCCCAGCGTCGCCGCGAACTGTGCGCGGCGCATGTTCATGAGCCGCCGCACGGTCTCGGCCACCGGCACGGACAGGAACTTCGCGCGCCAAAGCAGCTCCCAGAGCGAGCCCGCGAGGACCCATGCGCCCAACGTGATGGCAAGCGCCACCTTCAAGCCGCCTCCCGCGATCACTGTGGCGGTGCCGGCGACGAAGGCAACCACGGCAACCGGCCAGAGCCGGGCGGCCCGCTTCCTTGAGGTCGCCCCGCTTCCAGGCGAGGAATATGCCGAACGGCACGGCCAAGAGAAGCGGCATGAAGATCCAGACCACGGTGGAATTGAAGAACGGTGCGCCCACTGTGATCTTCTCGCCGGTGAAGGCGTCGAGCGCGATCGGGTAGAAGGTGCCGACCAGCACGATGCCGCAGCATACCGAGAGCAGCAGGTTATTCAGAACCAGCGCGCTCTCCCGCGAGACGAGCGAGAAAGTGCTGCCCGCGGTAAGAGCGTTTGCACGCCAGGCGTAGAGCGCGAAGCCGCCCGCCGTGAAAACGGCCACGATGGCGAGGATGAACACGCCACGCGCCGGGTCGGAGGCGAAGGAGTGCACCGAGGTGATGACGCCCGAGCGCACGAGGAAGGTGCCGAGCAGGCTCAAGCCGAAGGCGAGGATCGCAAGCAGGATGGTCCAGGCCTTGCAGGCTATCGCGCTTTTCCATGACGATGGCCGAATGCAAGCAGCGCCGTTCCCGCGAGCCATGGCATCAGCGAGGCGTTCTCGACCGGGTCCCAGAACCACCAGCCGCCCCAGCCAAGCGTCGTAATAGGCCCACCAGGAACCGACGCGCGATGCCAATGCGTGAGGAAGATCCATGCCGCGAGCGTCCACGGCCGCACCCAGCGCGCCCAGGCGGCAGTCGACGCGGCCCAGGATCAGCGCGGCAATCGGCGAACGAGAACGCCATCGAGAAGCCGACATAGCCCGTGTAGAGCAGCGGCGGATGGATGGCGAGCGCCGGGTCTTGCAGGATCGGGTTCAGCCCGCGGCCTTCGGCGGCGCGCGTTCCAGGATGCGCTGGAACGGGTTCGACGTTGCCACGACAGAAATGCATGAAGGCGGCGGCAGATGCAGCCCTGCACCACCAGCACGGTCGCGCGCAACGTCCAGCGGCAGTTTCGTGCCGAACAGCGCAGACCGCGGCGCCGAACAGCGCCAGGATCAGCACCCAAAGGAGCATCGAGCCTTCGTGGTTCCCCCAAACGCCGGAGATTTTATAGAGCAGCGGCTTGGCCGAGTGCGAGTTCTCCCAGACGTTCTGGACCGAGAAGTCGGAGGCCACATGCGCATAGACCAGGGCGAAAAACGAAAAGCCGACGAGCGCGAACAAGACAGGTGCGGCGGCATCGGCGACGTTAAGCAGCCGGCTGTCGCGCATGTAAAGGCCGAGCATGGGGCTTACGCACTGCGCGAGCGCCACGAAGAAGGCGAGGATGAGGGCGAAGTGCCCCAGTTCAACGATCACGGTTCCGGCCTCCAGCCGTATGTAAATTCATGAGAGCCAAAGCCCCCCTGACCCCAACCCTCTCCCCAAGGGGAGAAGGAGTGTGCTGCGGCCTTGTCACTAAGGGCGAGGCCAATTCTGGCGTCCCTTCTCTCCTTGGGGAGAAGGACAGGATGAGGGGGTTTTCCGCCATCTCAATTCCCATCGCCCTAGGTTCCTGGCGCCGTGGGCGCCTTTGGTTTCCCGCCCTCTTCCTTCCAGCGCCCGCTCTTCTTAAGGGCCGCGGCCACCTCGGGCGGCATGTATTTCTCGTCGTGCTTGGCCAGCACGGTATCGGCATGGAACACGCCATCCGGGCCGAGTAGCCCTTCTACAACCGTGCCTTGCCCGGGCTTGAACAGATCTGGAAGGATGCCGTTATAGGAGATGGGCAGGGATTTTGAACGGTCTGTGACACTGAAAGTCGATGCCGTGCCGGCACTCTTGTGGAATGTACCCTCCTCCACCAGGCCACCAACCCGGATACGCGTTCCAGGCGCGGGCGGAGTTGCCAGCACTTCGGTTGGGCTCATGAAGAACGTCACCTGCGTCTTGAGCGCGCTCAGCACGAGTGCCGAGGCGAGGCCGATCATTACGAGCCCGCCCGGCAATCAAAACGCCACGGCGCTGCTTTCTGGTCATTGTTTGGGTTGCTCCCCTTTGCCATCTCCGGCCGGAAGCCCAAGCTCGCGCGTCAGCTTTTCGATCTCTTCAAGCTTTTGCGGCTCGGATGCGAATTGCTTGCGCGCGGCGCTCACGGCTTCCTGTCCTTTGGCTGTCTCGTTCAATACGGTGTAAGAACGGATGAGCCTCAGCCAGCCATCCAGATCGGCGCCATTTTCCTTTAGACGCGTGGCGAGCCGCTCCACCATGCCGCGGATCATGGCAGCCTGCCCGCCGGCCGCTGGCGCCTCAGCCGGGGCCTTCGTGCCAGCTTCCGGCACCGATATGCCAACGTCGCGGACAAGAGAGTCGATCCGTTCCAGCGATGCTGGGTCCGAAGCGAATTGCTTGCGCGCGGAAGCTATGGCTTCCTGCGCCTTGCCTGTGTCCTTCAACACAGAATAAGAACGGATGAGCCTCAGCCAGCCATCCAGATCGGCGCCATTTTCCTTTAGACGCGTGGCGAGCCGCTCCACCATGCCACGGATCATCGCAGCCTGCCCGCCGGCCGCTGGCGCCTCAGCTGGGGCCTTCGCTTCCTCTTCCGGCGCCGGCTTCTCCGCGCTGCTCATGACAGCATCGATTTGCTTGAGGGCTTGCTCGTCGGAAGCGAACTGCTTGCGCGCCGAAGCCGCCGCTTCCTGAATTTTCTCCGGCTGCTGCAGCATCGCATAGGAACGGATGAGCATGAGCCAGCCGGTCAGGTCCGAGCCGTCCCGCTTGAGCCGCGCCGCCAGCTTCTCCACCAGCGCATCGATGGGCGGGGCTTGCTTGACCTCGGCCGTCATTGCGGAAGACGGCCCGCCCGCCGGAGTCTTCGCGGCCGCCGCCATTGTATCGGGTTTGTCTTTTAGAGCCGAGAGCTGCTTAAAGATAAGGCCCTTCCAGGCGGCCGGCGGATTTTCGCTCAGGATCTCGCGATAGATTTGCTCAGCTTCGGACTTCTTGCCTTCCTGCGTACTGCGGATTGCGAGCCATGTCCTTACGCGCAGCGACTTCGGATATCTGGCGGATATAATGTACATAAACCGTCCTACGCGCCTTGGCGGGGTTGTACCCATCGTTGGCGTAGGCCACAGTTAAAAAAGCCCCGTCAGCTTTTCCTCGTCCTGGCCGCAGGACCTGATCACCCTGTCGTAGACATACGCACCTTGTCAACTGCATCGTCCTGAACTATTTGGGTCGGGGGCTGACCAGAGCGCCGCATTGTGTCGGGTCGAACGGAGCTGACGCTGGGCGTTCACGATGTGGACAGCTTAAGCGTCTGCTCGCTGTTGGGTGGCGCAGTGAGCCCGCGCTTCAGTGGTCGAGTCCCCGGCCGAGGCGGCCGGCGACCCGTGAACCACCGGCCCTGCAGGCCCGCCAGACGAGGGCGATGACGCCCGCCAAGGCGGCGAAAGCGGCGTTGGTGTATGGGTTCGCGGCTTCCTGGGGGCGAGCGAGCAGCGGGGGCTTGACGGCTCAGCCTCAGCAGGCCTGTGAAGAAGTCCGTGCAGGCCTCATCTGCTCAGCTTCCTCATTGCCGATGTTTTCAGCTCCTGCTCGCGGTCGAGATCCGCGAGTTGCAGTTTGTCCCCTTCGATTTCGGACGTGCCGCCAGCCGTTGGCTGGGCCGCCCGCCCGAGGTGGCGCGCAACGGCCAGGATCACGCTAGCCGTCACAAGTGAAACAAAATCCAGATCATGGGGCATAACACTTCCCAGCCGCACGTTGAAGTCAACGGACTCTATAGCGGGCTGGCGCCAAGGTGAATAACGGGCCGGGTGGTTTCGTCAGTGCTTGGTAGCAGCCTGCAGGCGGTAAAACGTCTCCGTACCGGCTTTTCATCCCAGGCATGGACAAAACTTAACAAAGCGCGCCAGCTACGGGCGGCCCTGGAAACAGCGTAACTGCGCGTGCGATCCTGCTCGGAACATGCCGTCGCAGGCCAGTGCAGCGTCCCCGGAAAGCGGCGGAAACTCATCTGGCCGCCGTTAAACGAAAGTCCTGGGCATTGGAGCAATGTCCCGCGCGAGTTGCGCAAGGCCCGATCCGGGTTTACAAGCGCCAAAACCGCAGATTTTGAGAGGGCTTACCGCCTTGTTCAAGCTTATGTCCGCCGATGCCGGCGAGCGCCACGATTGGACGCGGGCCGAGGCAGAGGCCCTGTACCGCGCACCGTTCAACGACCTCCTGTTCCAAGCCCAGACCGTCCACCGGCGCCATTTCGACCCCAACCAAGTGCAGATGAGCAGCCTGCTGTCCGTGAAGACGGGCGGATGCCCCGAGGATTGCGCCTATTGCGGCCAGTCCGCGCATCACAACACCGGGCTCACGGCCTCCAAGCTCATGGAGGTCCAGCGCGTGATCGAGGAGGCGCGCAAGGCGAAGGCGGCGGGGGCCACGCGCTATTGCATGGGCGCCGCCTGGAAAAACCCAAAGGAGCGCGACTCGACACGATTCTGGCCATGGTGGAAGGTGTCAAGGCGCTGGGGCTTGAAACCTGCATGACGCTCGGCAAGCTCACCCAGCTCGACGCGGAGCGGCTCAGGGGCGCGGGCTGAGATTACAACCACAACATCGATACGTCGGAGCGCTATTACAGCGAGATCGTCACCACCCGGACCTTCGGCGAGCGCCTGGACACGCTCGATCATGTGCGCGAGGCGGGCATCAAGGTCTGCTGCGGCGGCATCGTCGGCATGGGCGAGCGCGAGGACGACCGCGTCGATATGCTGATCACGCTCGCGAACATGCCGCGGCACCCCGAAAGCGTGCCGGTCAACCTGCTGATCCCAATTCCGGGCACGCCGTTGGAGGGTGCTGAGCCGCTCGATCCGCTTGAGTTCGTGCGCACCATCGCACTTGCCCGCATCATGATGCCGTGCTCGATGGTGCGGCTTTCGGCGGGGCGCGCCTCGATGAGCGACGAATTGCAAGCGCTCTGCTCTCGCTGGCCACTTGATTTCCTCGGCTGCATGCTTTTGACGCGGCAACCCCGCCGACGATAAGGAAGGCGCTGTTCTCGAAGCTCGGCCTTGCGCCGATGCCCCGAGCAGCCACGGCACAGGTAGACGTCCTAAGCGCGGGCGGCTGCGGCTTACCCAGGAGCGATTTGCAGCCCGCCACGGCCTTCCGTCACCACGCTGCGCGAGTGGGAGGAGGGCCGCGCCGTAGCCGATCAAGCGGTTGAATCCACATCTCGCCATCGAAGCGGCTTATATCTCCACCACTGGCGCAGGTGAGGCCTTGCGCATGCAGACGCCGGCATACCCGTCGCAGCCTCCTCGATTCCCAATCGCCGCTGTTGAACCCCAATTGCCGCCCTGTAGACTCCCAACTGCCGTGTTCCTTGCCGAAGCCTGCGGCGAGCGGTTCGCCTATGGAGCCGTGCTTTATGACAGCAACACCATGGTTGTCACGGGAGAAAAGTTTGCGGCTGTTCTCTCTCCTGGTTGTGGAACTGAAGTGCAAACAGGCGGTGTCCCATCTCTCATCCGCTCATTTCGATAGGAGAGGCGGCGGGCTTGCGTGGCTAGAGATGAGACTGTACCGTGCCGCTGAATTTCCTAGCTTTTCACGGCTCATGTCCGTGACAAAATCACGGTTGTGGGTATGACGGACTTACGATGGCTCATCCTTCGGCGATAGCGGGCATGCGGCCATATGAGGAGCTGCTGGCAGGCCTCGACGCGTGCGGGCGGCTCCGGCAGCTCGCTCTCTCGGCGGGCCACGACTTCACGTCGAACGATTTCTGGGGCTGGCGGAATCGGCCGAGCTGAAAGCGGCGATCCAGGAGGCTTTGGACCGGGGCGTTCCGGCGGGTGCGGGCGGCTCGCGGCTCTTGCGCGGCAACCATCCCGAGCATGTGGCGCTGGAGGAAGAGGCGGCGGCGTTCTTCGGCGCGGAGTCCGCGCTTTATTTCAGCAGCGGGTTTGCCGCGAACTATGCGCTGTTCGCGGCCTTGCCGCAGCGCGGCGATCTCGTGGTCTACGACGCGCTCATCCACGCCAGCGCTCACGACGGCATGCGCGCGGGCCGGGCGGAGCTTGCGGCGGCCGCGCATAACGATGCGGAGGCATTCGAGGACAAGATCCGCGCCTGGCGGGCTTCGGGCGGGAAAGGCCGCCCCTGGATCGCGGTTGAAAGCCTCTACAGCATGGACGGCGACCGCGCGCCGCTTGCGGACCTTGCGGAGATCGCGCGCCGCCACGGCGGCATGCTTGCCATCGACGAAGCGCATGCCACCGGCGTTTTCGGGCCGGACGGGCGGGGCCTTGGCGCGTGGCTCGAAGGCAGGCCGGACGCGATCTCGCTCCACACCTGCGGCAAGGGGCTGGGCTCGGCGGGCGCTCTCCTTTGCGGGCCGCGCATTTTCAGCGATTTCCTGGTCAACTATTCCCGGCCGTTCATTTTTTCGACCGCGCTATCGCCGCTGACAGCCGCGGCGGTGCGTGCGGCGCTGCGACTTTGCAAGCACCAGCCGGAGCGGCGCGAGCAGCTCAGTGCGTTGATGGCGTTTGCCAACGGCGCGCTGGAGAGCCGGTGCGGCATGCGGCCCAGCGGCTCGCAGATCCTGCCGGTGATCGTGGGCGCCGACACCCGCGCCACCACGCTTGCGGCGGCGATGCGCGCACACGGCTACGATATCCGTGCCATCCGCCCGCCGACCGTCCCGGAGGGCACCGCGCGGCTCAGGATCGTGCTTACGCAGAATGTATCCGCCGCCGTTGCGGGCGAGATGATCGAAGCGCTTCGCTTCGAGCTTGAGCGCTTGGGGTAGCGGCTGTGCGTTTCGTTGTCACCGGCACGGACACAGGGGTTGGCAAGACCGTCTTCAGCGCGGCGCTCGTCGCGGCGCTTGGCGCGAGCTACTGGAAGCCGGTGCAGTCTGGGCTCGATGGCGAGACGGACAGCGAAACCGTGGCCCGCCTCTCCGGCCTGAGCCAAGACCGCATCCTGCCCGAAGCCTACCGCCTCAAATTGCCCGCATCGCCTCACATCGCCGCTGCGCGGGAGGGTGTGCGGATCGAGGCGAGCCGGCTGGCAATTCCGGCGATACGCTGTCCGCTCGTGATCGAGGGCGCGGGCGGGCTGATGGTTCCGCTTTCGCCGCATCTCCTCCAGATCGATGTCTTTGCATCCTGGGGCCTGCCGGTAATCCTGTGCGCCCGGACCGCGCTTGGAACCATCAACCATGCCCTGCTTTCGCTCGAAGCGATGGCGCGGCGCTCCATCCGGCTGCATGGCATCGCCTTTACCGGCGAACCCAGCGAGGAGGTGGAAAGCGCGATCCTCGCTTTCGGCGGAGGGCGCCGCCTTGGCCGCCTGCCGCCGCTCGATCCGCTAAATGCCAGCACTCTCGCCGAAGCCTTCCGTGCGAACTTCAGCCTCGCCGATTTTGCTTGCGAGCCAGTGCGCCGATCGCCCTTGCCCGGCAAGAGACCGGGGAAAGGACGGAATGAGAAGCAAATTTAGGGCGTCTTTGGCATCATTTAGAATAAAAGTGGATATAAAGACGCATTCCTAAGTCGGTTTATTAATTGCGCGCCTGCAGCGATTTAATATAAAGGACCGCTCCGATGTGTCGCGTTTTCGATGCTGCGTGCCGCTCTGTCATATTGGGTATTCAAAGCCCGGCGGCTTCGGTACGGAAAGCCGAAGGAAGTCCTTGCGTGCGCCGCCGCGATCACGGATCTGTCGAAATCGTCTGCTCCAAGACGAGCTTGGTGAGTGAGGAGTGCTCCTATGCCGTGGTTCCGCTGGCTGGTTCTTAGTTTGATGTTGCAGGCTTTGGCGATTTCGCCTGCCGCCGCGGCAAAACGGGTGGCGCTCGTCATCGGCAACGCCGCTTATCTGCATGCGGGCGCACTCACCAATCCCGTCAACGACGCCGCCGGCATGGCGAAGGCGCTGACGGCGGCGGGCTTCAACGTAATCCTCGGCCTCGATCTCGACCGGCACGCCTTCGAGGGCAAGCTCCGCGAGTTCGCCCGTTCCGTCGATGGCGCCGATGCCGCAGTGCTGTTCTACGCCGGTCACGGCCTGCAGGTCGGGGGGCACAATTATCTGGTGCCAGTGGATGCAGTGCTTGCCAGCGAGCGCGATCTCGACTTCGAAGCAGTCAGCCTCGACTTCGTGCTCCGGCAGATGGAGGTGGGACGCGAAGGCAAGACCAGCATCGTGTTCCTCGATGCCTGCCGCAACAATCCGCTCTCGCGCAACCTTGCCCGCTCGATGGGAACGCGTGGGACTGCGGTCGGCCAAGGCCTTGCCGAAGTGCAGACCGGGGTCGGAACGTTCATTGCCTATTCGACGCAGCCGGGGAACGTGGCACTCGACGGGAACGGGCGCAACTCACCCTTCACCCAGGCGCTCGCGGCTCATGTCTCGGAGCAGGGGAAAAACCTCACCTCGGTCATGATCGAGGTTCGCAACGATGTGCTGAAGGAAACGGGCGGGCAGCAGGTACCGTGGGACCATTCCGCGCTGACGAGCGAGTTCTATTTCCAGGGTCAGGCGCAGGCGGCAGCTGCGCCGGCGGCCGGGGCGGGAGATCGGGAACTCGATGCAGGCACGGCTGCGCGCCATCGAGGAGCAGGTGAATTCCAAGTCCGACCGTACGCAGACGCTCAGTCTCGTGAAGCTGGAGCAGCTCAAGGAGCGCGTCCGGCAGATCGGCGAGGCCATCCGCGCGGACCAGCAGCGCATTTTCGATGCGTATAACCAGCACCGCACGTCAACCGAATCCAGCAGCACCCTGAGCATGGAGGTGGGCTCCATCCATATGCAAATCGCTCGGCGCTCGGCGGAGAAGAAAGCGCTGCAAGAGCAGATCGCGAAACTAAACGCAGAGCTTGGGCAGCCGGCGGCGCTGGACAAGTAGGGCGCCCCTCAAAGGCGGGCTAGACATTGCAGGGCAGTGAATGTCTAGCCCGCCTGGCGCGTCCGCCTTGAGGGGGCATAAGGCGCGCCGTGCCAAAGCCTAGGCGGCGTATGTGAAACCTGGATGAAGGTGTGGCCTTCGCTTGGCCAAACGGTTTCAAGACGCACGGCTGCGGTGCGTAATTGCGCCGCAACCTGCGCGCGCTTGTGGATTTTGCGTAAAACAGTTATTACATTTTGGTAAAAATGCACGGGAACCGTAAGTTCGGTTTCGTTAGTAAGTGCAAACAACGGGGCGGCCCGCAAACCGCAAGCAAGGGGGATGTGGCATGGGTGAAGTTCGCTCGGAGTTGCTTGCTCAGGCAATCTCGCGCCTTACTCAATTGCCGCCCGCGGAGCAGGATGTCGCCGCGATTGAGATACTGGCCGTGATCTGCCCGGAGGAGGAGTGGGTACTGATCGCGGCGTCGGAGCCGTACCAGAAATGGCAGGCGTCGCAGCTGGAAAAACGCCCGCAACCCGCGCTGGCAAGCGTTTCCGCGCGGGTGCTCTAGCTAGTGTCCCATCTCCGAATTACCGCTCCATTTGCCGCACGCTCGCACGGTAATTCGGAGACATACGGGACACGAGCAGAATTCAAAGTGCTAGTGTGGCTTAAGTCTCGCAATTGCCTATGAGAGCCAAGCAACAAAGGGAGTAGGCAATTGCAAGACGCCACACTAGGCCGTGACGGCGGCGGCGCGCACGATTGCAATCGTGCGCGAAGTTTCCTATACTGCGCCGCAAAATCGTCTCACCCAACAGAGGCCTGATGTCCCCCGTATCTACGAAGCCGCAAACAGCGCACGACCCCCATTCCGCCGAAGGCAAGTTCTTCTCGGCGCCGCTCAGCCAAATCGATCCCGAGATCGCGGGCGTCCTGGACAGCGAACTTCGCAGGCAGCGTGACGAAATCGAGCTGATCGCCTCCGAAAACTATGTGTCGCGGGCGGTGCTCGAAGCGGCAGGGTCCGTCCTCACCAACAAATATGCGGAAGGCTATCCCGGCAGGCGCTATTATGGCGGCTGCCATGTCGTCGATGTGGCGGAAGAGCTGGCCATCAAGCGCGCGAAGGAGCTGTTCGCTTGCGGGTTCGCCAATGTGCAGCCGCATTCGGGCAGCCAAGCCAACCAGGGCGTCTTCCTTGCGCTGCTGAAGCCGGGCGATACCATTCTCGGCATGGGTATCGACATGGGCGGCCACCTGACCCACGGCGCGGCACCGAACATGTCCGGCAAATGGTTCAATGCCGTGCATTACGGCGTTTGCCGCGACACCGGCCATATCGACTACGAGCAGGTGGAGCGCCTGGCCAGCGAGCACAAGCCCAAGCTCATCATCGCCGGCGGTTCGGCCTATGCGCGAATCATCGATTTCAAGCGCTTCCGCGAGATCGCAGACAGCGTTGGCGCGCTGCTTCTCGTCGACATGGCGCACTTCGCGGGGCTTGTCGCGGGCGGCGTGCATCCAAGCCCGTTCCCGCATGCGCATATCGCAACCACCACCACGCATAAGACGCTGCGCGGCCCGCGCGGCGCGATGATCCTCACCAACGACGGCGACTTGGCCAAGAAGATCAACTCCGCGATCTTCCCCGGCCTGCAAGGCGGACCGCTGATGCACATCATCGCTGCCAAGGCGGTGGCCTTCGGCGAAGCGCTGCGCCCTGAGTTCAAGGCCTATGCGCAAGCGGTGGTGAACAACGCCAAGACGCTGGGCGAAAGCCTCAAGGCCGGCGGCCTCGACCTCGTTTCCGGCGGCACGGACACACACTCTGCTGCTCGTCGATCTGAGGCCGAAGGGGCTCACCGGCAAGGCGGTGGAAGCAGCGCTTGGCCGCGCCCACATCACCGTCAATAAGAACGGCGTACCGTTCGATCCCGAGAAGCCCACCATCACCTCCGGGATCCGCGTCGGCTCGCCTGCCGGCACAACGCGCGGATTTGGCTTGCAGGAATTCTCCGCAATCGGCAGCATGATCGTCACGGTCCTCGACGGGCTGAAGCAGGGCGATAACAAAGCGCGCGATGCCGAAGAGGCCGTTAAGGCGGAGGCGCTTGCCCTGTGTAACCGCTTCCCGATCTATGCGGGCAGTAAAGCGTAGACCAAACGGCATTACGGTGCCGGAACAATCGGGCTAGAAAAATGCGGTGTCCCCATTGCGGCACGCTGGACACGCAGGTGCGCGACAGCCGGCCATCCGAGGATTACACGGCGATCCGGCGGCGGCGGTCCTGCACCGAATGCGGATCGCGATTTACGACCTTCGAGCGCGTTCAGCTTCGCGAGCTGACGATTGTGAAAAGAGACGGCCGGCGCGAGCCCTTCGACAGGGAGAAGCTCGCCCGCTCGATTGGCGTGGCGCTCCGCAAGCGGCCGGTCAGCCTGGAACGGATGGAGCAGCTCGTCAGCTCCATCGTACGTAACCTGGAAAACCGCAACGAGGCCGAGATCAGGTCGCAGGAGGTGGGCAGCCTCGCCCTGGAGACGCTCAAGGCTCTCGATGGCGTTGCCTACATCCGCTATGCGAGCGTTTATCGCGACTTCAGCGAAGCCAGGGATTTCCAGCGCGTGCTGGCCGAGTTGGGCGACACCTTCCCCTGCGCCACCGAAGATAAATAAGCAGAGCGCTGGCATACGTTGATGGCAAGGCCTGAAATTCTTAGCGCACAACCCCTCACCCTGTCCCTCTCCCAATGGGAGAGGGGACCCCTGAACGATCCGCGGCGGTATTTCTGGCGTCCCTTCTCCCTGTGGGAGAAGGACAGGATGAGGGGTAATGCGGCCAGCAACTATACGATTCCTGCGCCAGCCCATTGGACCCAAAGCAATATGAATGCCGCCCCCTTTCACCCTGCCCGGATGGCGAGTCTCATGCGGCGCGCGCTGTTTCTGGCGGAAACGAATCTTGGCGCAACCGCACCCAACCCATCGGTCGGCGCGGTCTTTGCCGACGCCGCCACCGGCGAGATCGTCGCCAGCGCCGTAACCGCGCCGGGCGGACGGCCCCATGCCGAAGTGCAGGCGCTTAAGCAGGCGGGCGAACGCGCGCGCGGCTCGGTGCTGTTCACTACCCTTGAGCCATGCAGCCATTTCGGCGCAACACCCCCTTGCGCGCATTCCGTGGCGGCGGCCGGGGTTGCAACCGTGGTCTACGGCTCGCTCGATCCCGACATGCGGGTGGCGGGCAAGGGGCTCGCCTGGCTGGAGTTCGCACGGCGTTCAAGTTTTGCGCGGCGATTTCGTCAAGGAAGCGGACTGGCTCAATCTCGGGCACACGCTTCGCGTTACGGAGCGGCGGCCCTTCGTTCAGATCAAGCTCGCGGTGGACGCAAACGGCCGGGTGCCCGCTGGCGCTGGCGGGAAGCCGGTTTGGATCACAGGCGAGGCGGCACGGGCACAGGCCCACCTGCTCCGGGCGAGGGCCGATGCGATCCTGGTTGGCCGGAAAACGGTGGAAGCCGACGATCCGGAGCTGACCTGCCGCCTGCCCGGCCTGGAAGACCGTTCGCCAGTGCGCGTGGTGCTCGCACCCCGCTGCGGCATTCTGGCGCAGGCACGGTTGTTCAAGAGCCCGAAACCGCCGGTCTGGATCGTCTGCGGCGACTCCTCGCAATGTGGGGGGCTCACCGGCTTGCCGGGCGTCAAAGTCTTCGACGTTGGGGCTTCAACCGCCGGTAGCCTCAACCTTCGCCTCGTCCTGATGCGCCTCGCCGCAGAGGGCATCACGCGCCTTCTTGTCGAAGGCGGCCCCGCGACGGCCCGCGCCTTCCTCGACGCCGGCCTTGCGGACGAAGCGATAATCATGCAAAGCGAGAAGCAGCTCGACCAAAGCTCAAGCCTTCCTGCCTTTGCCGGCAAGGGGTTAGAGCTGGTGTCCGCTTCGAACTCCTATATATTGGCGGCTCGCTCGAAGGCTGGACCCGATACGGTCCACACCTACCGCTCCACCGCTCATTGGCAGGCCTGATACGCATGTTCACCGGACTTGTACAAGCAAAGGGAATCGTCACCGCAGCCGAAAATGGCCGCTTCGCCATCGCCTGCCCGTGGGATCCGGCATCCATCGCGCTCGGCGCGTCGATCTGCTGCGATGGCTGCTGCCTGACCACGACAGAGGTGCAGCCCTACAAAGGCGGTGCCCTATTCAGGCTCGACGTATCGGACGAAACGCTGAGCAAGACCACGCTCGGAAGCTGGAGCGAAGGCCGCGAGATCAATCTTGAGCGCTCGCTCAAGGCGGGCGACGAGATGGGCGGCCACCTCGTTTCCGGCCACGTCGACGGCGTGGCCACGATCTTGAGCGTAACGCCCGCAGGCTTTTCGAAAATTTTCGAGATTAAGGCGCCGGACGCGCTGGCAAAATACATCGCGCCCAAAGGCTCGGTGGCACTCAGCGGCGTGTCGCTGACGGTCAACGAGGTTTCCGGCCCGGTCTTCACCATCAACATCATTCCGACGACGCTTGAAGTCACGTCATTCGGCGGGCTCAAGCCGGGCGACAGCCTCAATATGGAAGTGGACCTGATCGCCCGCTATGTGGCAAGGCTGTTAGGGCAATAGACGGAAAACCTATGCAGAACGATAACTTGCGCGTAATCGACAAAGAAGACATTCACCGGCAGCTTTCGTCCACCGAGGAGATCCTGGAGGACGCGCGGCAGGGCCGCATGTTCATCCTCGTGGACGCGGAGGATCGCGAGAACGAGGGCGATCTGGTGATCCCGGCGCAAATGGCGACGCCGGACGCGATCAATTTCATGGCGCGCTTCGGCCGCGGCCTGATCTGCCTCTCCATCACGCCGGAGCGGGCGGACGCGCTGCATCTGCACGCCATGGCCCGCTCGAACCAATCCCGGCACACGACCGCGTTCACCGTCTCCATCGAGGCCAGGGAAGGTATCACGACGGGCATTTCCGCCTACGACCGCTCTCACACCGTCGCCATGGCCATCAATCCGGAGAAGGATTGGCGCGATATTGTGAGCCCCGGCCATGTGTTTCCGCTGGTGGCCCGCGACGGCGGCGTGCTGCTCCGCGCGGGTCATACCGAGGCGGCGGTCGATATCGCGCGCATGGCTGGGCTTCAGCCCTCGGGCGTGATCTGCGAGATCATGAACGACGACGGCACCATGGCCCGGATGCCGGACCTTTTGGCGTTCGCGCAACGGCACGGGCTCAAGATCGGCACCATCGCCGACCTGATCGCCTACCGCCGCCGCACCGAGAGTTTCGTGCATGCGGTCGAGGAGAGGGAAATCGAGACGCCCTATGGCGGCCCGTTCAAGCTCAAGGTCTACGTGAATTCCGTGGATAACATCGAGCACCTGGCGCTCATCAAGGGCGATGTCAGCACGCCCGACCCGGTGCTGGTCCGCATGCACGCCGTCAACATCCTCGAAGACCTGTTCGGGATCGGGCGCAATAGCGGCCGCCGGTCGCTGGTCGAGCGGGCCATGCGCCGCATCGGCAAGGAAGGGCGCGGCGTCATGGTCGTCATCCGGGACGCGTGCCGAAGGCGTCGATTCAGTCGAGGCTCGCCGAGATCGCACCGCCCGCGGGCGACGGCGCCCCCGCAGAAAAACGCTTGATCGATTACGGCATCGGTGCGCAAATCCTGCTCGATCTTGGAATCAAGAACATGGTCCTGCTTTCGAACTCGCCGACGCCGAAGATCGTCGGCCTCGAAGGCTATGGTCTGAACCTGGTCGCGCGGCGGACGATTCGACGAATGAAAAACCCGATCCATATCCTCGTCGTAGAGGGCCGTTTCTATCACCACATCTCCGACCAGCTCATCGCGGGTGCGGAGATGGCGCTCAGAGAGCAAGGGGCGACCTGGGAAACCGTGATGGTGCCCGGAGCCCTGGAAATCCCGCAGGTACTGTCGGCGGCATACCGGGCGGGGCTATACAACGATACGGCGCCAACGCCCTTCCATGGGTTCGTGGCCCTCGGTTGCGTCATTCGCGGCGAAACCTCGCATTATGACATCGTGGCGGGCGAGTCCGCGCGTGCCCTCATGGACCTGTCGATCGCGCACGGCATCCCGCTCGGAAACGGCATCTTGACTGTCGAGACCGAGGAGCAGGCTCTTGCGCGCGCGGCCGTGAGCGGCAAGAATAAGGGCCGCGATGCCGTTGAGGCTTGCCTCGAAGTTTTGCGCCATAAGCGCGACTTCGCCAAGCGGGCACAGTGAGTGGATTTATCGCGCCGGCGAGCGGGGTATAGGCCCTGCCCACCCGGGTTGAGATCTGAAAGCCTGACGATGACTTGTGAGAATGACGGCGCGCCCGGCCCGGAAGCCCGCTCGCCATCGGTTCCGTCCAGGACGCGTGCGCGGCTGGCTGCCGTGCAGGCGCTTTACCAAATGGACCTGACTCAGCGCGACCTGAGCCAGGTGCTGAGCGAGTTTATCGCGCACCGCTTCAATAGCGCCGAGATCGTACGCAGGTGCCGACAGGGGCTTTTTCCAGGGATCTTGCCTCGGGCGTAGCCCATGCCCAGGCCAAGATCGACAGCGAAATCACCGCACATCTGGCCGAAGGCTGGCGGCTGGCGCGCATCGACAGCATTCTGCGCGCTATTTTGCGCTCGGGCGTCTACGAGCTGCTTGAAAAACGCGATGTGCCCGCGCGAGCGATCATCAACGAATATGTCGAGATCGCCCGCGATTTCTTCGGCGGCGAGGAGCCCAGCGTCGTGAACGGCGTTCTGGACCGGGTTGCGCGCAAGATGCGCCCCGGAGAATTCGGACGGAAGGGGCCGAAAAGGCCGGCTTAGGGGCGAGCGAAAATAGAGGTTGCCGCGCGACAACGAACCGCATTACCCCTCACCCTGTCCCTCTCCCAGCGGGAGAGGGAACGCTGTTGTAAGCTCTGAGCGTTATTCAGGCGTCCCTTCTCCCATAGGGAGAAGGACAGGGTTAGGGGTTGAACGCCAGGAGATAGCCACCTCATGCGCCGCCTGGGCGAAATCGCGCTGATTGCCGACTACCTGGCGCCGCTGGCGGCGCATCCGGGCGCATTTGGCCTGAAGGACGACGCGGCGCTCCTGACCGGGCTTCCGAAGGACGGGCTTGTGGTCACGGCGGACGGGCTTGTGGCCGGCGTTCATTTCTTCGACGGCGACGATCCAGCCGGCGTTGCCTACAAAGCGCTCGCGGTAAACGTCTCCGATCTCGCAGCTAAGGCCGCACGCCCGCTCGCCTACACCATGACGCTGGCTCTTGCCGAAGCGCCCACGGAGGAATGGGCTCAGCGCTTCACCGCAGGCCTTGCCCGGGCGCAGTCCAGGTTTGGAATTACGCTCATCGGCGGCGATACTGTCACTGCGCGCGGCGCCTGGTGGATTTCCATCACCGCTTTCGGCGAGGCCTGCCCTCGCGGCTTGGTTCCGCGCGGGGGCGCCAAGAAGGGGGACGTGCTGTATGTGAGCGGCACGCTGGGCGATGCAGCGCTCGGCCTTCAGTTGCGATTGAACGAAGCCGCATATGGTTCCCAGCTGCCGCCTGCGCACCGGGACTTCCTGTTTGGGCGCTATCTCCATCCGGAGCCCCGGCTTGCGCTGGCTCCGGCGCTTGCGAGCGAGGCTTCGGCCGCGATGGACATATCCGACGGACTGGCGCTCGATCTCTCCCGCATGTGCCTGGCATCGCAGGTTTCGGCCGAGGTTTGGACGCCGGCAATCCCGCTATCGGAGGCTGCCCGCGCTATTGTCGCGCGTGACGGCGACGCCATGAAAACGATACTGACAGGCGGCGACGACTACGAGATTTTGGCGGCAGTTCCGCCGGAGCGTACGGGCGCGTTCGAAGCTGCGAGCTTGGCGGCCGGAGTACCAGTCGCGCGCGTAGGAACGGTGATTGGCGAAGCCGGTGCGCCCAGGTTCAAGGCCGCCGATGGATCGGAGATCGATCTCCCAGCCAAAGGTTTCGAACATTTTGGGGGTAACGCATCGAAACCTTTACCATAAGCGCCATTTTGTGCCGCTTGCATCGTGGATGCGCTGATTGTGAAGAACGGCGCGCACGCCATCATGGCGGACGCCAATCGGTGCGATGTGGCCGCCCCGATCGCGTATTGATTGGAGGAGGAGTTCGGCCAGGAAGCCGCGTGCGCCCGATTAATAGCCTCCGAGCTTCAGGTTTTGCATGCTGGCAAGCAAGCCAGATGAGAAATTGGTGATGCCAGAAAGGCCAGAGCCGGAAAGCATAGCATTAGGTACATTCGCACCTTGCGATGTGGCGCCAACATTGTTGACATCGTACAAAGTTGAGAACTTTTGTATGAAGCTTTTGAGCTTTTTCGGATCCTGGAAATCCTTGATATCGACGGCGCTACTAATCATCTTGGCCTGCGTATCGATATTCGCGTAGGACATGTACGGCGAAATCCCAAGCGCTGTCTGTACGACCGTAAGCATCTTCTTGTCTGCCAGGATACTATAGGCTGTCTTGATGTTCGGCGCATTCCGCTCAAAATATAGGGCTAGCTGGACACCAGGATTCTGCTGTCCCTGATCGTCCTCCATGGTCTGCTGAATATACTTGTTAACGACGTCGGTTTTGACCTCCTTCGTCCCGGTGGCGGCATCGCCCCAGGCTGCGAAGTCGAAGGTTTTGGTCAGTGCCAGAATGTTCGGATTGTTCAGCTTATAGGCAAGGGCCTTGGGGTCGTCGGTCCCTTGCTCCAGAACTTTCTGGATGAGGCCCTTGGCGTACATCATATCGCCCAGCCCGAAGGCGTTCATCACATAGGAAAATATCCGGTAGTTGTTTACCAGGTCCTTAGGTGTTTTGATATTGCCTATATTTTTCTGATAATACTCGGTTTGCGCTTTAGTAATCGGTTCCGATGTGGTGATCTTCTGCCACTTAGCCATGCTGTTCGTTATTTGAAGGTATGTGCTGAGTGTCGAAGTCATCCTTGTCACCTCGGCTAAGCGGCCAGCCTTAGCGTATCACACTTCGCGTTAACAATTCGGAAACGCGTGTTTGGAACGCCACCTGTGGTAGCAGCTTGCGCAGCCGGTCCACGCGCAAGCTTAGCTGGACCGGACTGCGCGAAATTTCCCGCTTGCACACATGGTGCAATCTTTGCGAGAATCAAGTTGAAGCGTATAGCGGTGCGTGCGCAAATCGTGGACAAATTCTGCTCATGGCAATTAACCCCGGATCCGATCTTCTCAGCGAAGCGCTCCTGGCCGCCGAACCTAAGCAGGCGAAGGCAGCCGCGGAAAGGCTTGCGAAGCTGGCGCCCGGCGACGGTTCAGCGGCGGCTGCGTTCCACGAAGTGATGGCGGCAGAAGCCGCCAGCCCGCAATTTGCACCTTCAAAAGTGCCGCTTTCCGTGACCGTTAGGAGCCAGGCAACTGTTATTCCTAAGCCTACCCACCCATATCAGCTATTTGAAGCGGCGATGCTGAAATCCTTCTTCGAGATGATGCTGCCCACTAAGGCGAAGGCCGTATACGGCTCAGGCCTCGCGGGCGATTGCTGGAGGTCGATGCTCGCCGAAGCGCTTGGAACGGCGGCCAGCCAAGGCCAGGGCATCGGCGTTGCGCGGGAGCTTGAAGCCAGAGCGCGGCGCACAAAATCTTAGGAATGGAAAAGCCTACCGGAAAGGCCAAAACGATGCCGCCCCCCCCACCAACATCGCCAGAACTTTCCAAAGCTGCGTTGGCCAGGCTGGAAAAGGCGCTGGATGAAGAAAACGAGGCGCTAGCCAATTTCAACGCCAGCAGCATTGCCGAGTTCAGCCGTATCAAGACGCAATGCCTGCTGGAGTTGCAGCGGCCTGCTGGAATGAACCCCGCGCAGGATACTGGGCTGCAGGTGCGCTTGCAGGCGCTGCAGCAGAAGCTCGAATTGAATCGATGGCTCCTGAATCTCCATCTTGAAGCCGCGAAGGAAGTCTCATCGGTGATTATGACCGCGATCCGCGAGGCTGAGTCCGACGGAACCTATTCGCGGTATTCGGGCGCCGCCAAGGTCTACGGGTGATACGCAGCCTTGCCCTTTCGATCTGGATCGTGGGCGTAACGCTGGCAGCCGCCTATTTCGGCGCAACTCTCTCTTTTCACTCCCCCCCTCCCGCGCTTCCGGCGGAGGAGGCGCCCGCGCAGATAACGCTCAAGGCCTTGACTGTGCCGATCATTGCGAATGGCGCGATGCAAGGCTACGTGCTAGCCCAGATCACGCTTACCATGAAGCGCGACTTACTCAAGGCGATGCCACAACCTCCAGACCTCGCCGTGACCGATGCAGTATTCAAGACGCTTTACGCGGAGGAACAAGTCGATTTCAAGAACTTAAAAAAGCAAGACCTGGACAAACTGACGAAAGCTATAACTGAAAGTGTAAACGCCAGGGCCGGGGGGCCAGTCGTAGATAACGTTTTTATTCAAGAGCTGCACTATCTTAGTAAGCAGGAAGCTAGCGGCGGCCTCACTCTGGGGCCTGCTGCCGGTGCTGGCGGCCCCCATCGTTGATGCCAGACCGGCCCAAGGTAACCAACACCATTCAAATTTATCCGCCCAGTGCAACTGTAAGCCGCACAGAAAGACACTGTTAAGGTCTGGGACGCTAAATGGGTATCCGGTTGTTCTTGTAAGGTGAAAAACTGTGTACCCGGCCAGCCATGTCATCGAAAAGCGCAACGGCTTCGAGTTCCCGTTCACGCAGTCGGATTTTCAGACCATCGTCCGGATCGTTTACGAACGCAGCGGCATCGTGCTTGCCGCCAACAAACGCGACATGGCCTACGCCCGCCTCGTTCAGCGTTTGCGCGCTTTGGGCCTGAACTCCTTCCGCGAATATTGCGAGGTCTTGAGTAGCGGCAAGGGCGCCGATGAAGCCGGCTTCTTAATCAACGCCATTACCACCAACCTTACCAAGTTCTTCCGCGAGGCTCACCACTTCGAGCATTTCCGTCACCATGTGCTGCCGGACCTTGCCAAATCCGCAAGTGCCGGAGTACCCCGCATCAGGGTGTGGTCGGCGGGCTGCTCTTCCGGCGAGGAGCCCTACTCCATCGCCATGACGGCGCTTGCCGCGCGCACCCAAACCGGCCGGGACTGGGACCTCCAAATCCTTGCAACCGACCTCGACACCGCGACGCTGGAACAAGCCAAGGCCGGCGTTTATCCGAAGGCTTCGCTGGAATCCGTGCCGCCCCCCCTGCGCGAGCGCTTCTTCGATATCCACGCACACACAAAAACCAGCGGCGTCCGTGTCTCTCCGCAGGTTCAGGCGCTCGTGACCTTCAAGCATTTGAACCTGATAAAGCCTTGGCCCTCCGGCATGAACTTCGACGTCATCTTTTGCCGCAACGTTGCGATCTATTTCGACGCAAAAACCAAGGCGGCGCTCATCGACCGCTTCCATTCGCTCCTGAAGGAGGGCGGCTGGCTCTATGTCGGGCATTCGGAGTCGCTTCACGACCATCAGCACAAATTCAAGCTGACCGGCCGCACCATCTATCAGAAGATAAAGACCTGAAGCCGCTTCAGGCAGTTATTCAACCGAAGCTGAGCTACAGGCCTCCGTGCCCGCGCATACGGGCTAGCTAGGTTTAGTGCCAAACTCATCCGTAATTGGCGCATCGATCGTGATGGTGAAATATCCCTGCGCCTGACCCAGATGGCCGCGAAAGAGTTTGTCGCCCTCGCATTCGAGCACGATATCGTGCCCGCTGCCTTCAAGCTCGATGGTTGCGCCTGGCTTGAACTTGACAAGCTCGCTGAGTTGCAGCTCCCTACCCTCAAGCAAGGCACTCACCTTGACCTCCGTGGTTGAAATCCGGCTTTGCAGCGCGCTTGTCCACCGCGGATCGGCGGAAACGGGCTGGGCCTTGCGTTCCCGCTCCAGTTTTTGCCGGATGGGGTTCAAGCTGTTCTGCGGAATAAGCACGTGCATCAGGCCGCCCTGGTCCAGTACCTGAAAGAGCACCGCAGCATGGACCATCATCATGCTGGTCTGGCCCAGGGTCGTGAATTCCAGTGCCGTTTCGAACCGTTCCGGATCGAGCGTAATCTCGGAAATGCCAGAGAACGCCTTTTCCATGGATTTAGCGGCGAATTCGCAAACAGCCCTTCCAACACGGGTTTCGAGCGAGGTAAACGGGCGCGTCGCTTCGAAAGGCGGCTCGGTGCCTTCTCCTCCGAACATAGCTTCCATGATCGCGAACACCAGCCGCCTTTCCAGGCCGATCACAATTCTCGCATCCCATTCACGGCAATAAAAGATGCCTGCGACGCTGTCCGACACGGCCTCCAGCAAATCCCAGGAATCGCCGGTCACGATCTGGTTGACGAATGCACCGAATACGGGCGAGCAGTACCCGCGGAAACTCTCGACACAGCCATTTGCCATCCGCTCGATCACCGTGTTGAGCACCGGCAGCTTGTCGATGGAAAGCTTCGAGATGGCTCTCAGCCGTTCGCCAACGGAGGCGCTGTCCGGCTGGTTCGGCGCGGTGGTCATGATGCCTCCCAATTACTCCTCTCCGAAGGAAAGGTCGACGACGCCCTGGTCGGCCAATTGCAGCGCCATATCCGCCACAGCCCTCCGCGCCTTCTCCATCTCCTTCTCGCTCATTGGCGCCGCTGCCGCCAGCTCCGTTTCGATCACCCTTCGTGTACGCGATGGCACCGTCGAAAGAATAAGCTCCTTCATAGCGGGCTCCACGCCATTGAGCGCGGGAATGAGCATTTCGGCTTCCACATTCTCGAAAAGGGTGGTCCGGGTTTTTACGGACAGCTTGGCGATGTCCTCGAATGTGAACAAAAGGTTGCGGACGATCTCCGCCTCCTTGGGCCGGGTTGCGGCAAGGCTTGAGAGCACCTCCTCCATCTCCTTGCGGTCAAGCTTGTTAATGATCTTGGCGATCCGGGCATGAGTATCCTGGCCGCTGGAATCTGGCGACCTTGAGCAGCAGCTCATCCCTAAGAACCTGTTCCAGAAGCCGCAGCCCCTCTTGCGTCATCAGCCGGTTTGTCAGCATCCGGCGCATCACCTCGTTGCGGAGCGCGGCAGGGAAATGAGCTATGACATCAGCCGAAGCAGTCGTCGATACGCGAGACAGGACGAAGGAAATAACTTGCGGGTGCTCCTTGCCTAAAAATTGCGCGGTAATTTGCGGGGGCGTTTCCGCAAGCCTCGGCCAGACGGCCTCGTTCATCCGGGAACGCACATCGGACATGATCTGACGAACCTGCTCCCGGGGCAGGATTTTCTCAAGCAGACCCTTGACCTGATCGGAAGAAGCCCGAATACCGCCATCGCCGCCGACAAGGGAAACAAACTCGTCGGCAATGCTTTCCAGCACGACGCCGGGAATTGCGCCGAGATCCGATGCACAGCGCGCGATCGCCCGGATTTCCTCCTCGCTGAGATGCGCCAGAATCTTAGAAGCGTTCTCGGCGCCCACAGCCAAAAGCAAGGCGGCGGCCTTCTCGGTGCCGTTCAACTTCCTCAGCGGATGGTGCGGGGCCGGATTGGCCTGCGGCGGGTAGTGCTGAGGCGGAACGGGCGGGGGAACATTGGCGTCTGTCATGTTGCAACCAGCGGTAGCAAATGTACTATAGCCTTGCTTCTTTTACAATTCGACTTACGCCGGCCTCGCCGGCCCGTGTTTGCGCAAGCACCCGCAGGAAGCCCTTCTGAGGGCATTTAACCAAGATTGATTGTAGGCGGTAAGCCTCGCAAAAGCATTCTCAAGAAAGAGTTGTTTCTAGCATCTTCGATCCAAGGGAGTCGCATTTTGGCTGATCTCATCCGGGTACTCGTGGTGGACAACTCGTCCTTCATGCGAAAAGCCCTTTCGAAGGAAATTGCTGCCGATCCGCGTTTCACAGTCGTAGGCACGGCTTGCAATGGGGAGGAGGGCGTCCGCATGGCGCTAGAGCTGCAACCTGACGTCATCACGCTGGACGTGGAGATGCCGGTCCAGGACGGCCTGGTGACCTTGCGGCAGCTCTCGCCCAGGTGCCCCGCCGGGGTGATCATGGTTAGTGCCGCGACCGAGGCCGGTGCCAAGACCACGCTGGACGCCCTGGCTCTGGGTGCCATCGATTTCATCCCGAAATCGCGCGGCATGGCGCATCTTCACGAGAAGCTCTACGCGGCGGCACAAGTCCGCCAGAAACGCAGCGGAGCGCCGGTCACAGCGGCAAAGCCCGCTGCTCCTCAACTGGTCCGGCCCGCCCAGCTGTCCAACCTGCCGAGGGATTTCCGCGCGAGAGCGGTGGTCATCGGCAGCAGCACGGGCGGCCCCCAGGCGCTCACCGAGCTGTTCATGAACATGACGCCTCCCTTGCCGGTGCCCGTGTTCATAGCCCAGCACATGCCTTCGCCCTTCACCAACGCGCTCGCCAAGCGGCTTTCAGCGCAAAGCCGGCACGACGTGACGGAGGCGAAGGACGGCGAGCCGATTGTGAACGGAAGGGTCTACATCGGACAGGGCGGCCTGCATTTGCGGATGGGAGAAGGCGTTGTACATGTCAGCCCAGACACCGGCGAAAGCCTGTACCAGCCGAGCGCCGACGTTCTGGCCTCCAGCGCTTTCGAAACCTACGGCAAGAACATTTTGGCCATCATGCTTACTGGGCTTGGCCGCGACGGTACCAAGGAATTTACCAAAATAAGGAAAGCGGGCGGCTGGACGATTGCGCAGGACAGCGCAAGTTGTACGGTCTTCGGAATGCCGAAATCCCTTATTGAGGCCGGCGGCGCCTGCGAGACCCTGCCGCCCAGATCGATTGCGCACCGCGTCGAGGAAATTCTGGCGAGCAGGCGCTGAGCGGCGAGCGCAGCAGAGGACACCGCAGTGTCGTTGCCGCGCACGGCCGGGAGCATCTTGCCTCCGGCTGACGGCAGCCTGAATGCCTACGCGCTGATAAGCCCGGTGGCGGAGCCGTGGCGGTCGGCGGCGCGGCGCTTCACGAACTCCGGCACGACCTGTGCCACGTCGTCCACCACGATGTAGGGCAGCTCCAAGCCGGCCCGGATGAACTCCTGCGCGCGCATCTGGGCGAAAAGCTCCAAGAGCAAGTCCCAGTAACCGCCGGTATTCACGATGAAAATGGGCTTCTCGTGATGGCCGAGCTGAGCCCAGGTGAGCTGCTCGACGAGTTCTTCAAGCGTGCCGACACCGCCGGGCAGCGCAACGAAGCCGTCCGACAGGTTGAACATCAGCATCTTGCGTTCGTGGAAGCCGTTGGTCACATGGCGTTCGCTGATGTTTTCGAGCGCATTTTCGAGCTGCAGGAGCGAGGCGGGAATAATCCCGGTGACATGGCCGCCATGATCGCGCACGGCCGAGGCGACGGAGCCCATCAAGCCATTGCCGCCGCCCCCATAAACCAGTCCAATCCCGGCCCCGGCCATGTCGCGGCCAAGCTTGGCGGCAGCTGCCGTGTACTGAGGATCGAGCCCGGCGCCGGAACCGCAATAAACACAAAGGCGTTTTCTTTTGTTTTGTTTCATGGGCCGTCTTCACATTCTCCGCCACGAAGGTCAAGAGGACAGGAGCGGCAACTTGCGCGCCGCTTGAGTGACTTGGAACACTCGTTATTAGTCAAGGAGCGCTTATATGGAGAGCGAACTTTCGACCTTCCAGACCTTGGCGGCGATCTTTAGGCCGCAAGCCCGCATTCAAAGAGGCACTGTTGCGTCATCACGCCGTATCCCGTCATGCGCCCGCCGTGGAAGATATTGCGGACGCGCATCATCCAGCGATCCTGAAGTACCTTTTGCCCTTCGTTTGGCCCAAAGGCAGGCCGGATCTCAGGCTGAGACTGGTGCTTGCGGGGCTTGCGCTGGTCGCGGCCAAGGCCGTCACCATAGCCATGCCGCTCGCCTACAAGGCAGCGGTGGATACGCTGACTGCTGCACACCAGCAGGGGGCCGTGTACATACTGCTGCCTATCCCCTTCGCCATGATCCTCGCCTATGGCGTCGCGCGCATATCCATGATCGGCTTCGTCCAGCTTCGCGACGTACTGTTCACGCGTGTTGGCCAGCATGCCACGCGGGTGCTCTCCACCGATACCTTCCGCCACGTCCACGACCTGTCGCTGCGGTTCCATCTGGAGCGGAAAACAGGCGGGCTTCAGCGCGTGCTGGAACGCGGCAAGATTTCCATCGACCTCATCATCCGCATGGGCGTGCTGAACCTCGTCCCCACCGTGCTCGAAGTCTTGTTTGTGTGCCTGCTGTTCGGCTTCTATTTCGGCTGGCAGCTCGTGGGCATCGTACTGGCGATGATCCTGCTCTATTCCTGGTGGAGCTTCTACTTCAGCGAAAGGCGGATCGCGATCAGGCGCGAATATATCGAGGCGGACGTGGAGGCGAGCACGAAGGCCGTGGATAGCCTCCTGAACTACGAGACGGTGAAGTATTTCGGCAACGAGCGCTGGGAGGCGGACCGCTACGACAGCGCCATGGCGAAGTTCGAGCAGGCGACCATTAAGACTTACAGCTCGCTTGCGGTGCTGAACGGCGGGCAGGCGCTGATTTTCACCGGCGGCATGGTGCTTTCGATGCTGGTCGCGGCGCGCGGCATTGTGGCCGGCACCATGACGATTGGCGACTTCGTGCTCGTGAACGCGGTTTTCATCCAGCTTTACCAGCCGCTCAACTTCATGGGCATGGTCTACCGCGAGTTGAAGCAGGCGCTGGTAGACATCGAGGCGATGTTCGAGTTGCTTGGCGAGGCGCCCGAGGTGAAGGACAAGCCCGGCGCCAAGCCGCTCAGAGTGTCCAAGGGTGCGATCCGCTTCGAGAATGTGAGCTTCGCCTACGACGAGGAGCGGCCGATCCTGCGCGGCGTCGATTTCGAGGTTCCGGCCGGGAATATGGTGGCGCTGGTCGGGCCGTCGGGTGCGGGCAAATCGACCATCTCGCGCCTGCTCTTCCGCTTCTACGATGTGAGATCCGGCCGCATCCTGATCGATGGCCAGGATATCCGCGACGTGACGCAGGAGACGCTCCGGGCGGCGATTGGCATCGTGCCGCAGGACACCGTGCTGTTCAACGACACCATCGAGTACAACATCCGCTACGGGCGCGTTACCGCTGGCGACGAAGATGTGCGGGAGGCCGCGCGGCTGGCGCAGATCGACGGGTTCATCCAGCAGCTTCCGCTGGGCTACAAGTCGCCGGTTGGCGAGCGCGGCCTGAAGCTCTCGGGCGGCGAGAAGCAGCGCGTGGCCATCGCCCGCACCATCCTCAAGGCGCCGCCGATCCTTATGCTGGACGAGGCGACCTCGGCGCTCGACAGCTTCACGGAGAAGGAGATACAGGCCGCGCTCGACCGCATCGCGAAAGACCGCACCACACTGGTCATCGCGCACCGGCTTTCGACGGTGATCCACGCCGACAACATCCTGGTGCTGGACAAGGGGCAGATCGTGGAGCGCGGCACGCACGCGTCCTTGCTTGCGGCAGGCGGGCTATATGCCGGGCTTTGGACACGGCAACGCGAGGCGGAGGAAGCCCGGCGCAAGCTTGCGGAGATGGTGCAGGAGGGGGCGCTCAGCGCAGGGGACGCCAAGCTCGATCCTGCGCATGCGCCCAAGCTGCTGGCCGCTCAGTAACGTCGTTCCCTGCGTGTAACGGGCGAGCGTTCGGCAGCGTCACGCGGGATTGGGGGGGATGAACTGGGCGAATCTCCCCTCACCCTGTACCTCTCTCCATGGGAGTTTCCGCACCGGCCGGCGCGGCCGACCCCCATGGGGAGAAGGATGAGGGGCGCGAGCTTCGACTAGAGCAGAATCTCCCAACCGGCACGCCAGTCAGACTTTCACAGGCGGGTTATTCCGAGAAGAACCAGCCGCCACCACCGCCGCCACCACGGCCGCCGCGCCGGCTGTTGCCTGAGAACGAGTTCGAAGAAGCCGCCGCCCCACTCATCGTGGTGTTGGGGGGAATGCCGCGAAGTCAGCCCGCCCGCCGGCTCGCCGCTCATGATCACGATGAAATCTGTGTCCTTGCCGGTCTCGCTGTGCGGCCCTTCGTCCGAGACGATCAGCGACGCGCCTGGCAGAAGCACCGCCGACATGCGCTCCTGCGATTCCGGCGTCACAGTAATGCGGGCGAGGGCTGCCTGCGCGTTTGCCACGTCCGCGGGCGCGGCCTCGGCAGCTGGGACCTTGTTCTTGCTACCCTTGGGTGCCGGCTCGTAGGGCTCGATATTGAGCGCGTCCTTGTACATGGAAACCACCTGCCAGCGCATTGTGCCGGGCGCTCCGTTGTGGTCGAGCGCCGTGAAGACGAACGTGCCGATGGGCTTGTCCGCATCCTGGATCGTAACCGGGGCTTCGAACACTGGCATGTTGTTCCTGCGAATATAAAGGCGCTGCGTCTTGCGGCTGATGAAGACCGATACCGGCGAGAGGTCGAGCTGTGCCCGGTTTGCTGCGTCGCGAGCCTTGGCCGCCTCGGCCGAAGCGGTGCGCAGCTCTTGCCCGGCCTCTGCCGAAGCCATGTTCTTCGCTTCCACGCTGGACTTGGCGGCATCGAGCTTGGCCTGCGCCGCTTCTGCCCGGGCGGCGGCTTGAGATTTCGCGGCTTCCGCCTGCTGTGTGCGCTCAGGCGTGCCTGCCGTTTCAACCGAATGCTCAGCGACCTTCAGCCCGGCTTGCGTGCTGGTAATGGCCACCTCGGCTAACCGCAGCGCCCTCTCGGCGGCTGCGGCCTCGCTTGCCCTTTTCGTGGCGGCGAGTTTCGCCTCCTTGAAGTGCTGCGTGGCCGCGTCGGCCTCCACGGACTTCTGGCTCACAAGGTTCTTGAGGCTCGACGGGTCTAACACAGGCTGGCCGGACGCTGCCGTGAACATGGCGGGCTGGGCAACCTCGGCCGGCTTGATGTCGTCGCGCACCAGGATCACGCGCATGCCGAGCTTGGAGACCTGATAGAGCTGGTAAGCGAAATCGCCGGGCATGCGTACGCAGCCGTGCGAGGCTGCATAGCCCGGCAGTACGCCAACGTGCAGCGAAATGCCTGTCCAGGTGATGCGCTCCATGTAAGGCATGGACGCATCGTCGAACAGGTTGGAGTGATGGTCCTCTTCCTTCTGCACCACGCTGAAGATGCCGGCTGGCGTATCGAGGCCGCTCTGGCCGCTCGAAACGGGCGCCTCCATCATCTTGCCCTTGGCATCGTAGACCGTGATGTGCTGCTGGCGCAGAGCCACCACCGCCACGAGGGGCGTCCTGCCGGCAAACTTGCTGTCCGGGGTGCCCTCGTAATGCCTGTCGTGGCGCCGCTGAATGCTGCGGCCGCCGAACCAGGCATCGTCGTCGTCGTCGAAAAGCCCGCGGGCGTGCGCCGGGTTTGCCATGACGCCGGCCAGGGCTGTCAGGCCGAGCGAAAGTGCGGCGATAGCACAATGCAGGAAGATCCTGGATTTCATGTCTTGAACCTCAATGCTAAACCGGCCGTCCGTTGTTTATGCCCCGTTCCCGCCCGTCAGAGATCGCGGGCTACCCGGAAACCGGCGTTGTTCAGCCGGACCTCGGGCGCGCTCGCATAACGGTACGCGGAACGTAGAAGCCTGGGGTGATAGTTCCAGGCCCCGCCGCGCATAATATGCAGGCTGCGATCTTTCGTGACAACAGGGGAGCCGTCTGCGGGTGCGCCGTCGTAAGAGGGCTTGTAGCAATCCTGAACCCACTCCCAGACATTGCCGTGCATCTCGGAGAGACCGAACGCATTGCGCGGCATTGAGCCAACGTTCACCGTACTCTGCCGGAAAATGCCTGGAGGGCTCCCGTTATAGGTGAAGTTGGCGTCGTAATTCGCCTGCCGGTAGTTGATCGTGGCTCCCGTAGAGAACGGCATTGTCTGATCGGTAAGCTTGGTCTGCGCGCGCGCCGCATACTCCCATTCAGCCTCGGACAGGAGCCGGTAGGACTTGCCGGTTTTCTTCGAAAGCCAAGCCACAAATTGCTGGGCGTCGTTCCAGGAAACGTTGATCACCGGATGCCGGCCGCGTCCCCAGGTCTCGTCGCTGGGCTTCTCCGTGCAGCCGCCGTCTGCGGCGCAGGCGTCCCACTCGGAGAACGTCACCTCGTATTTGCCAGCCGCAAAGGGCTTGGCGAACGTCACCTTGTGCTGCGGACCTTCGTTCTTATCCCGGCCCCGTTCGCTCTCGGGCGAGCCCATCATGAACTCGCCGGCAGGAACCGTCACCATCTCCGGGCAGTTCGCGCAATCGCGGAAACTCTGCGCCGGGGTATCGCCCGAAGCGCGCTGCTCCCTCGCAGATGCCCCGGAGGCCAAAGCTAACAGACAAATGAGACCGGTAAAAAAGCGAACCATCGGACATCCGTTCGGTTAAGCACCCCGCAAGCCCCCCAAACTGGGCCATGCTGCAGGTAGTAAAGGAGGCGGCGGAATACTACAACCCGGTTTTGACGTGCAAAATACCCCAGTCCACATGCGGAGGCTGCTGCCATCGCCGGAGTTTGCTCATGCTTTTGCATCGGCGAATCTGGGCGGTTTTACGGCTAGAATGTGACATGACGATAGGCGAATGGACCGGGCTCAGGGTGTAGGTTAGAGCTTGAGCGGAGCGCTCAATTCAAGGGAATGATAGATAAAAGCGCCTTGACGATGGGTTAAGCGCGCGAAATTTGTGTAACGCATTGAGTGGACAAATGAATTGCCAGAGTTAGGAGCGGGGGTGGATGGTTAGTTCACGTTTCTCCGCTATATTTTGCCGGTCCCCGTTCCGCCGATCGGGACAACGTTGCGCTGTCCGGCCAGGAAGCCGCCGTTTGCGAGATCGCGCACCAGCGCCTCGTCGATGGGGGTGCCGGCGAACTTGAAGCCGTCGAGGCTCTTCACCCGCGGCCGTGGCGTGAAGAAGCGTTCGCGTATCAAGCCCATCTGGTTCCCGGCCTGCCCCTTCTCCCAGCCTGACGCTGGGGTGCAGGCGGGGGCTCCACCAGATAATGGCTGCACATCTGCTAAAGCGCCTGTTGAACTGGCGTTCCTTGCCCAGGAACACCGCCTCCACCGCCGTCTTGTCGTAGATGCCGCGCGTGCAGGCGCCTTTGAAGAGCGTAAAGGCCCGATGTCAAGGGCGGAGCGAAATGGAACCACACTGGCGCCCCGCATCGCCGGCCAGGGGTGGACCATTGAGCGTCAGGGTAGAGGGCCGGCAAACCGGCGGCGATCCGATCGCAGCCCGGAGGTGTGTGTTTTCGTCTTATTAGCCAAGATGCGGTGCGCCAAGTTAACCTGGCCAGAAGATAGGAGGTGGAAGTCCCCCACGGGGTAAGGCTAGCCAACCGCCCTGGCCCTGAGTGATGCACGAGGTTCTGTCCGCGAGGACAGCCGTGAAGCGTGGCGCCAGGAAAAGGCCGCAGGCGACGTGATTGTCATCCGCTACGCGGACGATTTTATCGCCGGCTTTCAGCATGAGTGGGAGGCCAAAGCGTTCCAGCAAGACTTGCAGGAGCGTGTACGCACGTTCGAATTGGCGTTGCATCCGGACAAGTCCCGGCCGATCCGCTTTGGCCGTTACGCGGTCAAGCAACGCGAAAGGCGAGGGGAGGGGAGCCTGAAACGTTCGACTTCCCCGGCTTCACGCATTTCTGCACCCGATCACACAAGACCGGGGGACTTGTTATCGGGCGCAAGACGATCAAGAAACGGATGGTGGCAAAGCTTAAGGCGTTAAAGGTGGAGTTGCGCAAAAGAACGCACGATCCCATCGCCGCGACCGGCCGGTGGCTGAACCTGCTCCTCAAAGGGCATCTCAACTACTTCGCCGTGTCCGGCAACAGCCCGAGTTTAGGGTGGTTCTTCAATAGGGTGCGCTGGCTTCGGCTGCGTTCGCTCCGGCGGCGAAGCCAGAAGGCGTATCTCAATTGGGAGACATTCACCCGCCTTACCGGCCGGTTCTTTCCGCCAATCAAAATCCTGCACCCGCTGCCGTTACACCGCTTCGACGCCAGAACCCAAGGGAGGAGCCCGGTGCGTTAGCAGCGCTCGCCGGGATTCTGTGCAGGGGGCGAGGAGCAATCCTCGTCTCTGCCGCGACCCGTACAGAAACCTACGGCGCGCTACGTAAGCCGGGTGTCTTCCAATGTTTCGACGGTGCCGGAGCCAGCCTAAGCGTCTACAAGGCCGAGATGCTTAGAGGTGGCCCCGCGAGCTTAACGGGCAAACGATCCATTCAGATGAGCAATTAACAGGTTTTATGTGTACTTACGGCCGACGCTGGTGGCAGCGGCAGGACAATGCAAAAGCGTAGCAAAGAAGTTGTGGAGGTGAAACATGGCACAACGCACTAAGGCGACACCCAAAAATAACCGCTTCAAGTTGGAGGTTTTGGGCACCTGGGCGCGATGGTGTAATTCCACTCTGGGTGGAACTCGGCGGGGGTGATGTTTAATCCATGCCTATCCGGTTAAGACCCATACCCACTACATCTTGATCTAACATGGCCTCGATTTATCCGTTTGACGCCCAAGAACGGTTGGCGCAGTGTGGGCATCAAGCGGATAATGGAGCGTTCGCCTTGGATGTTCTCGACCACGCCGGTCTGCCCTTCCCGCAGTCACTTCCCGAGTTCCAGCAACTTTTCCCCGACGACGCGGCCTGCGCTGCCTATCTGGAAAAGGCCCGCTGGCACAGCGGTTTCATTTGCCCGCACTGTCGAACCAGCGGAGAGCCGTTCCGTTTCGATAACCACCCTGGCGTCCTGCGCTGCCGCAAATGCCGCAAGAATACAGGATTAACCGTCGGCACGGTGATGGAGCGCAGCCACACGCCGTTGAGCGTCTGGTTCTGGGCCGCCTACCTCGTCGCCAGCCAGACGCCCGGCATGTCGGCGGTGCAGTTCCAGCGCCAGCTTGGCTTGTCGCGCTACGAAGCCACTTTCGGCATCCTGCACAAGCTCCGCTCGGGTATGGTGCGCCCCGGCCAGGACCGGATCGGTGGCAAGGCTGATGGGCACGTCGAGGTGGACGAGGTCTATGTGGGCGGGAAAACGCGCGGTGAAGGTCGAGGCGTTCACCACAAGACGCTGGTGGTTGCCGCCGTTGAAGTCCGCCATCGGGAACCGGGCACAGCACAGGACAAAAGGAAGGACGGCCGCTACGCCGGTCGTGTTCGCCTCGCCATCGCCACCGACCGCAGCGCCGATGCCCTGGGCGGGTTTGTCAAGAGCGCCGTCATGCCGGGATCGCTTGTGATCACCGACGACTGGAACGGCTACGACGGCTTGCGCAAGCTGGGATACGACCATCACGCCATTGCCGAATGCGGCGACCCAGAAGTGGCCGAGGAGTTCATGCCGATCATCCACCTCGTCTTCAGTAACCTGAAGTCTTGGCTCAACGGTACTCACCACAGCGTGAGCGCGAAGCATCTGCAAGCCCATCTCAACGAGTTCACCTTCCGATTCAACCGGCGCTTCTACCCGTTCAACGCCTTCCGATCGCTGCTCGGCATCGCCGGAGATACAACCGCGCCGACATATGCCGAGCTATACTCGGGCGAATGGCAGCACCCTAGATGTAGTGGGTATGGGTCTTAACCGGATAGGCATGGTTTAATCCAGCCATTTGCGCGTCGCTGACCTTGACGCCCTTGGTGTAAGCCCTTTCATCGAGTTCACACTGAACCTTCAGTCCAGTTTCCGTGGTGGTTGCCGCGATCAGTTCGACGATGGCCATCCGGCTCGTCAATGGTTTCCCGCGCCAGTTCTGACTGATGTGACTAAACAGGCGATGCTCTATTTTATTCCACTTCGATGTTCCGGGTGGATAGTGGCAAACCGAGATGCTCAATCCAGTCTCATCGGCCAGCTCTTGCAGCTTAAGCTTCCATAGCCTGACCCGTGAGCCGTTGGAGCCACCGCCATCGGCGGTGATCATCAGCTGGCTTGCCTCGGGATAACGCTCGCGGCCCATCGAGGCATACCAGCTGCGGACAGCGTTGACCGCGAACTCAGCCGTATCGTGATCGACGCCAACGCTCACCCAGCCGGTGTTGCTGGCGATATCGTAGACGCCATACGGGATGGCCTTACCGAGTTCTTTGTTAGCGGCGCGCTACCGCACGGCGCGCTACTTGAGCGCAGTGTCAACGAAATCATGGACCTTGACCTCGTCCGGGCAGCCCTGTGGACGGTAATCGCTGCCAGTGTTTTTGTAATCTCCAACCAGCTCCTTCTTTTTCGTGCCGACGGAGATCACCGGTTGGTTGGCAGCCTGAAAGCCGATCGCCTGCCCGTTTATGTGTTCGAATTGAGCGTTGCGGTCAGGATGGTTGCTTCCTTCCATGGTCTTGCGGTTGACCTGACGTCTATACCTAAGCTGAACGAGAAGCTTTGGGATACTACTAGCGCTGACTTTGTGTCCCATCTTGCGCAGCGCCGCCGCAAGCTTTGCATGGCTCTTCGACACCCAAAGAAGCGGCCGCATTGGATCGCCCATCGTTGCCGGCGCTAGCAGGCGCAGCAGGTCGTCCAGAAGCGTTGCGTCAGTTGCCGTCAAGGCTCGCCGGCCGCCCCCAGCCCGCCGCATGTGGCTGCTGCTGGAAGGCACCGGTTTGACAAGATCTTTCACACCCCGGTTGATCGTGCTCCGCGCGATCTTGGTGGCCCGGCAAACCGCGGAAACCCCGCCATAGCCGCCAGCACGTGCTTCCGCCGCCGCAAACAAGCGCCGCCCCGCCTCATCCAGGCAGTCCCGCACAGCTCGTAACATGGACGGATAGCTTCATCGATCATCCACCGACGCTAGCCGCCTAGCTGGCCCGGCGAAATCCTGCGATCCACAACTTATCCAAGTTAATTCACTTATTTATCGGCGTCGCCTAAGCGCCTTACCTGCCGCCTTCCTGGAGCCATGCGATTGCGCCGCTCGCCGCCGCCGCGCCGGTCGAAAAGCAGGCTTGCGGCGGAAATCGGCCGGTTAGCGCTACCCAGTCGAGCATCTCGCCCGCGGCGAAGGTGCCCGGCATACGGCGCAGCATGAAGCGCCCGTCAAGTTCGGCGAACGCGATCCGCCGGCGGTCGAGATGGCCCGCTGGATGCCGGCGGTGGCCGTGAGGCAGACGGGAACGGCTTTGATCAGCGCGGCGAGTGCCACCCAGCATCCAGGATGCGAGCAGCACGCCGGCCCGGAACGCGGCCTCTTGCAGCAGCCCAGCGGCGGCGGGCGAAAGCTTGACTGCCTTGCGCAGGACATTCGAGAAGGATTGCTTGCCGCGCGGTTTGGCAAGCGCGCGTTCCAGCTCCGCCACGGCCAGGCCGGGGCGCAAATCGATCATCGGGATGGCTTCGCCGTCGCGCTCGATCGCATCGCGCAAGGGAGCCGACAGTGCGTAGATTGCTCCGCCTTCAAGCCCGGTCTTGGTGACAATCGCGTCGCCTCGCACGCTGGCGCCCTCGAAGCGCAGCTCGATGCCCATGAGCGGCTGGCCTTCAAACCGGGCGCGGAACAAATCGGAGAGATCGGTCGCAAAACCGCAATTGGCTGGCTTCAGGGGCGAGACCGCGATGCCCCGGGAAGCGAAATGCGCGGTCCAATGCCCGTCCAAGCCGAGCCTGGGCCAGCTCGCGCCGCCCAGCGCGAAGATCGCGGCACCGGCGGCGGCCAGCACGCGCCCGTCTGGCGTATCGAACAGGAGCCCGCCTTCCGCATCCCATCCGGCCCAGCGATGGCGCGGCTTGAACGCCACGTTCAGCGCCGCCAACCGCCTGAGCCACGCCCGCAGCAGCGGTGAGGACTTCATCGCCTTCGGGAAAACCCCGCCGCTCGTGCCCACGAAGGTCTCCTGCCCAAGCTCCTCGCACCATGCGCAAGGGCCGTTGGTGGAAAGGCCTCGATGGGCGCACGCAGCCATGGCTCTGCCTCACGGTAGCGCGCCAGAAAGCGCTAAAGCTCCTCGGCATGCGTCAGGTTCAGGCCGCCGCCCGGCCAGCAGAAACTTGCGGCCCAGCGCCGGCATGCGGTGGAAAAGGGTCACGCTCACGCCGCCGCGCGCCAGCGTCTCCGCCGCCATGAGCCCGGCAGGCCCCGCGCCGATCACTGCGGCTTCGGATGGGATTTGCGTGCCTGATTTCATCGGTTAAGCCACTTGCGGAATAGCAGCGGCGCACGGTTTCTTTTGTCCTGACGGGGATGAAGCGAGGCGGCCGCACCGCAAGTCAGGCATGGTGCTTTTGCAACAAACCAGCAGCCAAATCGGGACGCGGACATGCCTCTGCGTGAGACGTTAACCAGCACTTGGGACCACATTCAAGGTTTTCTTTTCCCGATGCCGCGGGAAGAGGTTGGGCCGCAGGCCACACAGCACGAGCGGCTGGCAGTTGTCCTCGATCTCGCCGGGACCGAGGCTTTGTGCAGATGTGGCTGGGCGCGCCAGGCCGTCCGCTGAACAGCGCCATGCGTTGGCGCGTGCGTTGTGGCAAAGGCCGTTCTCAACCTGGCAACAACCTCGGGGCTCATCGAGCGTCTCGCCGTGGATGCCAGATTACCAACGGGGGTGTACGGTTGGGAGCGGGCGGGGACGCCTTTTGCGCACACCGTTGCCGGGTTTGCCGCGAGCGCCTTACGGGGCGCATGCACGAGGCGCCGATCGAGAGAACCCACAAGGAACGCCTCGCCGGTTGGGGCACAGTCTCGCGCTAAATGGCCACACCCGCCAACCCTGGGTGGCAAGTTTGGGGCAGAATTCAACTTGCTATTCACATATCCAGGAAATCGAGGGGTTCCGCAGGATGTATGGCCTGGGCGAGGCCATAGTTCGCGTGGGCACATTCGTTAAGGGCGAAGCCGGTTGGGTACGGTTCGCGCGGGGGGGGGATGATGCCGTTAGAGATGGCTTCAGCCATTTGCCAGGAATCGGCGTTGCTGGCAGAGCAGTGCAGGCAAGCAATTGGCCCGGCTTCGGATGAGTTCTATCGAGGCGTTTGCTTACAACGAGGCCGCACGCAGTTTTCTGCAAACGGCTGGATGGACGCCGCCAAACCAGCATGAAGAAGCCCGGCCTGCGAAGCTTGACCCGCTACCTGTCATGAGGGGCGCTGACTCCGGCTGGAACAAGCGGGCCGAGGAGACCCGCCTTTTCGCGGAAAAGGTCAGGGATGGCACCCTCAAGCGCGAGCTGATGGCAATTGCCGAGCTTTATGGCAAACTTGCCGGCACCGGGCATGCCGGCCGTGCTTCACCTCTCATCGGCGCAATAGCCGCATGAGCCAAACGCCTAAGCGTGCGGGCTTCATTATATGAGCGCGTGAAGCGAGGGCCTGTAGCACGGCCGCCGGATCGCACAGTTGCGCATCGAGAATCCATTCGCTACCTAAGGCGCATGGCCGCACCGCAGAAAAAAACCTCCGGCGCCGAGATCGAGGAGCTGATCGCATTGCTCGCCCGCATGCCGGGGCTCGGGCCGCGCTCGGCACGCCGCGCCGCGCTGCATCTCATCAAGAAACGCGAGCAACTGCTGCTGCCGCTTGCGCGCGCGATGGGGCTGGCTGCGGAGAAGATCGCCATCTGCCAGGAATGCGGCAATATCGATACGCAGCAGCCCTGCGCCATCTGCCAGGACTTGGGCCGCGACCCTTCGCTGATCTGCGTGGTGGAAGAGGTCGGCGACCTGTGGGCGCTGGAGCGGGCGGGCATCGTGAGTTCGCGCTATCATGTGCTGGGCGGCACGCTTTCGCCGCTGGACGGGCGCGGGCCAGACGATCTTTCCATCGCGAAGCTCGTGGAGCGCGCCCATGCGCCCGAGGTTCGCGAGATCATCCTCGCGCTGAACGCGACCGTCGAGGGCCAGTCGACCGCGCATTACCTCGCATCCGAGCTGGAAGGCCTGCCGCTGAAGCTCACGCGGCTCGCGCGCGGCGTGCCCATCGGCGGCGAGTTGGACTACCTCGATGAGGGCACGCTCGCGGCGGCCATCAAGCTGCGCCAGCCGCTATAATATACCCAGTTCACGCCAAAACCCGAAAATCCTTTGGGTTGATGACGCGGAAATTGTCCGTGACCGAATCGCACAGATCCGGCCAGTTTTGCGGGACCTTCTCGCGTAAGAAGGTGAGCACCGCCCCGGCGAACTCCCGTGACGTGGCGTAGCACTTGTTGTGCGTCACATGCTTGTGCATCGCGCCCCATAATCGCTCGATGGGGTTCAGGTGCGGACAATAGGCAGGGATGAAGTGCAACTTGATCCTGCGGCCTGGCTGGGCCAGCCAAGCTTGCACAAGCTTGGCGTGATGGTAACGCGCATTGTCCAGGTAAATATGGATCATCGCCAGCAGCGGATACAGCGCCTCGATCGCTTCCAGCAGCCTTATTGTCGAGGCGGCATCGATGGTTTCCGCCTCGATCATGCGGGTCTGCCCGGTTTCAAGGTCAATTGCGCCGTGAATATTGATGCGCTGGCGCCCGGTGGTCTGCTCGATTGCCAGCTTTTCTTCCTTGGGCGCCCAGCAGCCAACCGGCCGCGCGGCATGCGTTGGATGCACCGCATCCAGGAACAGCACGGCCTCGTCAGGGCCAAGCGAATTCAGCAGCTTCTCGTAAGCCTCGATGAATGCTTGCTGTTTTTCTGTATCGAGCTTGCGGCCGATGACTTCCGGCTTGTGGTATTCCAGGCCCAGCCGGTGCAGAAGCGCGATCAACCCCGAGCGGCCCTCGTATACGATGCCGAATTCCCGCTCGATAAAAGCGCCGATCTGGCGCGTGCTGCGCGGCAAAGCCTGGGCGACATAAGCCTTCAGCGCCTCTTCCTGGGCCGCGGAAAGGTAACCTGAACTGCCTCCGGCATCGAATTGCTCAAGCCCCCCGATCCCACGTTCGCGGTACAGCCTGTGCCAGCTTCTCACCGTATCGTCATCGAGATAGAGAGCCTCGGCCACCCGCTCGCAGCTCCAGCCGTCATCCAAAAGCAGCATGGCATTCGCCCGGCGCGCGATCCGGTGCTCCGCCAGGCCACCGCGGACCTGCGCAATCAGCCTCTTCCGTTCCTCGGCGCTTAGAAATCCAGGGCGAATCATGCGGGGGATCAGAATCCGGTTCGCCCAACTTGGCAAATACTTTCTCGCGGGTTCTCAATGAGTCGGGGTATACAATATGCACTTCATCGCTCCGTCAGGCACTCGGCATTAAGCCATGATTAACCCTCCAGGCTGGTGCGCCGGGCGGGTTGGAGAGACCCTGACGGCGCACTTTGCGCATTTGAAATAATGTAGCATGAATGTTTTGATGAAACGTAAATGGTGCAACACATTGAAATACCTGGTGAAATACACACAAATTTCGATACTGAACGGCGGCGCGGGGCTCCGGCAGCCGTTAACACAGAAGATTAGATTATATTTAACGGTGT
>CAVUGF010000005.1:0-12849 GCA_963740975.1 uncultured Alphaproteobacteria bacterium
TTCAGCTACGATACGGTCACCGGGCAGGACGTGCTGGTCGAGCCCAACGTCTTCTTCGGCCCCAAAACCGTGATCGGCGATGGCGTCACGATCAAGGCATTCTGCCATATAGAAGACGCGGCCGTAGAGGCGGGCGCGACCGTGGGGCCATTCGCGAGGCTGCGGCCGGGAACGCGGGTCGGCCCGGCGGCGCATATCGGCAATTTCGTCGAGCTGAAGGCCTCGCATGTAAAGGCCGTGGCGAAGGTCAACCATTTGAGCTATATCGGCGACACCGAGGTGGGCGAGAAGGCCAATATTGGCGCGGGCACCATCACCTGCAACTACGACGGCTTCAAGAAATACAAGACCGTGATCGGCGCGGGCGCGTTTATCGGTTCGAACAGCGCGCTCATCGCGCCAGTGAGGACCGGCGATGGCGCCTATCTCGGCACGGGCAGCGTGATCGGCAAGGACGTGCCGGTCATGCACTTGCCGTCACGCGCGCGCCCTTGTGATGCGGGAGGATGGGGCCAGGCGCATCCGTGCGCGCCACGAGGCACGCGCCAAGGCGCCGCCGCGGCACCCGCGCCCATGGACAATAAGAAGTCCGGCTAGGCGGAATTCAGGGGCGCGGAAGGGGGCACGGAAGGGGGTTCCGGCTGCCCTGGGAAATTTACGATTTGCCGGATGGACCACGACGCCTCCCCTCTCACTCACGGGAGCATCATGCACCAAAGCGCCTTTCGGCCGCGTTAACGGCAGCTTAAGCCGATGAAATCATGCAATATTTCCGGCTTTACGCCGGCGCCGGGCCGGAAAAAGGCACCGTTTCATGGTTAATCCACGATTTGCATCTATATTTAACGGGATTCCTGGACCGTGAAATTCACGCGAAAATGCGGTCTTTTCGCGTGAAAACACGGTGGCAAACATTAACGCCGCAGCGTTTACCATGATGGCATTAAGGATAGTGGCGCGGTAAGCCGGGCCGCTTGACATCAGTCCCCGCCCTCCATTGCCAATCCAAGCAATTTCAGGCTAAACCTTCGCGTGGGCGCTGTGGAGTGTGGGGCATGACGCGGGACGAGACGGTTGCGCTGTTCCTGGAGTGCGAGGCGAAGCGCGGCGAGGCGCGCGCGGCGGCGCTGGCCGATGGCAAAGACGAAGACGATGCCGAAACATAGCGCACGAGGCGGCGAAGGCGCATTGGAACGCCTGGGCGGACCCCCTCCTCGCCGGACGCAAGGCGATGGAGGACGCGGGCGCCTGGAAATCGAGCCGCGAATACCCCTGGGAGCCGGAGAAAGGCGAAAACGCGGAAACCCACGCCTCAATGGAAAAAGCGACGGCCAATTTCTCCCGCTGTCTCTTTCTTTTACCGGGGGTTGATGGGACAAAAGAGACAGCGGGAAAAGACAGAAAAGAGGATGGCGCGGTAAGCCGCCTGTCAAATCGATTCAACTTCAGGGAAACAGCGCCGATTTTTCCGGCTTTGTTTTTCCGGGCAACGCCTCTTTCGGTACGCCACCTTCACCGGCAACGCCTCTTTCGGTAGCGCCACCTTCACGGGCGACGCCCGTTTCGTTAGCGCCACCTTCACGGGCTACGCCTCTTTCGGTAGCCACCTTCACGGGCAACGCCTCTTTCGGTAGCGCCACCTTCACGGGCAACGCCTTTTCGGTAGCGCCACCTTCACGGGCAACGCCTCTTTCGGTAGCGCCACCTTCACGGGCAACGCCTCTTCGGTAGCGCCACCTTCACGGGCAACGCCTCTTTCGGTAGCGCCACCTTCACGGGCAACGCCTCTTTCGATAGCGCCACCTTCACGGGCGACGCCCGTTTCGTTAGCGCCACCTTCACGGGCGACGCCTCTTTCGATAGCGCCACCTTCACGGGCAACGCCTTTTCGATAGCGCCACCTTCACGGGCGACGCCTCTTCGATAGCGCCACCTTCACGGGCAACGCCTAGTTCGATAGCGCCACCTTCAAGGGCGAGGCCTATTTCGTTAGCGCCACCTTCACGGGCGACGCCCGTTTCGGTAGCGCCACCTTCACGGGCGACGCCCGTTTCGATAGCGCCACCTTCACGGGCGACGCCTCTTTCGGTAGCGCCACCTTCACGGGCGACGCCCGTTTCGATAGCGCCACCTTCACGGGCGACGCCTCTTTCGATAGCGCCACCTTCACGGGCGACGCCTCTTTTGGTAGCGCCACCTTCAAGGGCGACGCCTCTTTCGGTAGCGCCACCTTCAGACAGGATGTTTTTTCCCGAAAGCCCGCTTTGGCTCTCCCGCAAGCTTTGCGCTCTGCAATTTCCAAAGGCATGTCAGCTTCGAAGCCGCGCGTTTCGACGCCGATGCGGTTCGAGGCGATCAGGGGAGAGCGCGGCTTCAACATGGCCGGAGCGGTCTTCGAGGTTGTGCCCGATTTCATCCAGGCGCATTTCGAGGAGGCGCAGCGTCTGGACAATTTGCGGGTGGGACGGAAGCTGCCGCGGTTGAAGGAGCTGAGCGAAGACGAGCGCAAGGCTCTCAAGCGGCCGCGGCGTTTGCACAGGTGGGGCCTGGAAGAGGCGCTACCGGCGCGTGGCGGAGGCTATCGGCGAGGACAGCGATCTGCGCAACATCCCGGCGCGCTGGCGGGCGCTGATGCGGCTGGCGATCCAGGGGCACGACACCGAGCGTGAGCTTGAGTTTCACGCGCGCGAATTGCGCTCGCAGCGCTTTGCCGAGCATTGGCCGCTGCCCTGGCTGAACCTGCGCTCAACTAGCCCGAAGGGCGGTAGCGCAAACAATTCCGGCGCCGATGTGTGGAAGAGCGTGCTGGGCTTCTGGTTCGGCGTGTTCTACGAGGCGTTTTCCAATTCCGGGCGTTCGCTGATCCGGCCCGCCGCGTTCTGGCTCGCGGCCATCGTGCTTGGCGCGGTGTGCTACGTCAGCCAGAGCACGGCGATGGTCGATGCGCGGGCGAAGGAGCGCGCGGCCGGCAGTTCCGCGATTGCGGCCACGCTGCGCACGGCGGCGGATGCCTGGCTCGTGAAGAGGGTGCCCTGCTATGCCGGGCAGGCCGTGCCGCCCAAGGACAAGAACGGCAACACGCCGCTCTATGTTGGCGCGCTGTCGGGCGAGTTGCAAAGCGGCACGGACATCGCCAACGAGGCCTGGCACCTCGCCTTCCGCAACGCCTTCATCGTGCTCGACGGCTCGGGCGAAGCGGCGCACCGCAGCTATGGCTGCCTTTATGGCGTGGAGATGTATGGCGGCTCTGACGCCGATGGCCGTTGTGCCCAGCGCCGTCTCCACCATCAGCGCGGTGCAGAAGCTGTTCTCCGCGCTGATGATTTTCCTGTTCGGCCTGGCGCTGCGCAATATGCTGAAGATGAAGTGATACCGATCGCCGGTATCATTCGCGCTCGCTTGTGCCCTGCGCTGAGGGGATCTCCCCTCATCCTGTTCTTCTCCCCATGGAAGAAGGGACCCCTGAATCAGCCGCAGCGGATTTTTTGGCGTCCCCTCTCCCTATCCATATCCGCTTGCGGCTATGGACAGTTTTGATTGGCAAGCTCGCCAAGGCGAGCTTGCGCGGGAGAGGGACAGGGTGAGGGGTTGAACGCTTCGATTGCGCGGGAACTTCGCATCCGGCAGCTCATAAATTAGCGCGGGAGCGGTGCAGCGCCCCTCGCCAGGGCGGCCATTGCTTGAAATAACTTGAAGCACTGTTTGAGTTGGCTCAACCTCCGGCTTAGGCTATCCCGAAGCAACACACACAGCCGGGCCGGCAATGCTGGGCCGCAACCGAAGGTACTCATCCATGTGCGGAATCATCGGCATTTTGGGCAAGGAGCCTGCCGCTCCCCGTCTCGTCGAATCGCTCAAGCGGCTTGAATACCGGGGCTACGATTCCGCGGGCGTCGCAACCATCGAGGGTGGCGTCCTGACCAGACGGCGGGCGGAAGGCAAGCTTGCCGTGCTTGAACGCCGGCTGGCCAGCGAGCCGCTCTTAGGAAGCTGCGGCATCGGGCACACGAGGTGGGCCACGCATGGCAAGCCCGTGGAGCGCAACGCCCATCCCCACGCGACCGGGCGGGTGGCCGCGGTGCATAACGGCATTATCGAGAATTTCCGCGAGCTGCGCGAGGAACTGGAACGCGACGGCGCGGTGTTCGAGAGCGATACCGATACCGAGACGGTGGTTCAGCTTATCGACCGGGAGCTTCAGCGCGGCGCCGATCCGGTGGCGGCGGTGAAGGCGGCGCTTAAGAGGCTTGAGGGTGCGTTCGCGCTGGCGATCGTCTTTTCCGGACGGGACGACCTGCTGATTGGTGCCCGGCGCGGCAGCCCGCTGGCCGTGGGCTATGGAAACGGCGAGATGTTCCTGGGCTCGGATGCCATGGCGCTGGCGCCGTTCACCGACCGCGTCACCTTTCTGGAAGAGGGCGACTGGACGGTGCTCTCGCATTCGGGCGCGAGAATTTTCGACGAGGCTGGAGTGGAGGTGGCGCGGCCGGTCCTCCGGACGGCGGCTTCCGCGCTCTTGATCGACAAGGGTAATCACCGCCATTTCATGGCAAAGGAAATCCACGAGCAGCCCGAGGTTGTCAGCCGCACGCTTGCGCATTATGTGCGTTTCACGGACGACACCATCCAGTTGCCAGGCACGCCTATTCCGTTCGAAAAGCTCTCTAAGCTCACAATTACGGCTTGCGGAACGGCATATTACGCCGCGCTTACCGCGAAATATTGGTTCGAGCGCTTCGCAAAGCTTCCCGTCGAGGTGGATATCGCCTCCGAGTTCCGCTACCGCGAGGCTCCGCTGCCGGAGGGTGGCCTTGCGCTGTTCGTCTCGCAATCGGGGGAGACCGCCGACACGCTGGCAAGCCTGCGCTATTGCAAGCGGCACGGTCAAACCATCGTTGCCGTAGTGAACGTGCCGGAGTCCACGATAGCCCGCGAGGCCGATGCCGTGCTGCCGACGCTGGCCGGCCCCGAGATCGGCGTGGCCTCCACCAAGGCGTTCACCTGCCAGCTTACGGTGCTTGCCTGCATGGCGATTGCGGCGGGCCGGGCGCGCGGAGTATTGCAGCCGTTCGAGGAGCACGAGCTGGTGCGGGCGCTGATCCAGGTTCCGCGCCTGATGACCGATGTGCTGCGCCGCGAGTTCGAGTTCGTGGCACTGGGGCATGTGCTGGCGAAGGCGCCGCTGGTGCTCTATCTGGGGCGCGGGCCGCTTTTCCCGCTTGCGCTCGAAGGCGCGTTGAAGCTCAAGGAAATCTCCTACCTGCACGCCGAGGGCTTCGCCGCGGGTGAACTCAAGCACGGGCCGATTGCGCTGATCGACGAAAGCGTGCCGGTTATCGCGATGGCGCCGAGGAATATCCTCTACGACAAGATGCTCTCGAACATGCAGGAGGTCGCCGCGCGCGGCGCGCAGCTCATCGTGTTCAGCGATACGGCCGATGCCGCGTCGAGTGTGAAGGCGCAATTGCATTTCGAGCTGCCGCCGGCGCATCCGCTGGCGGTGCCGATTCTCTACGCGATCCCGATCCAGCTTATCGCCTATTATACGGCGGTGGAGATGGGCACCGACGTCGACCAGCCGCGCAACCTGGCGAAATCGGTAACGGTGGAGTAGCGCCCAACAGGGAAAAACGCGGGTTTAACGGAGGCCCAGGCGGCGCATGAAGCAGTTAGTTAGAAAACAGGCGCCACGCCATTGGGGAAGCCACGGCCGATTGCGTTCGCCTTCACCATCCCCGAAGGCGATTGCCCCCTCCAGGCTCATTACGGCTGCCGGCGCCATTCAGGAGCCAGAGCTGGCACGGCACCGCCCGCCGCACACACCCGGCCCCAGTACAACCCGAGGCAAGTTCGCACCCCATTAGCCGCGAGTTCGTAAGCGAACTTACCTCGGATAAGTTGTACTAGATTCAACAACTTGCTAATACGCCCGATCCGCGGGAAATCCCGTGAGCGCTCGCGGCAAACGGGGCGGGATTTCCCGCAGGGAGTACTAGTCCGGGTGCCGTGCGGGACGATGTGCCGCCATTCAGACGCCGGCGCGCTTGTCCGCCGCTTCCTGAAGCTGGCGGCGCGCGGCCTTGAACGCATCGCGGATGGTTACATAGACGTCCTCATGCGCGCCATCGGCGGCCGGGTCGCGGCTTACCGCAATCTCGGGCACATCCGGTACCACGAGATGGACGCGGATCTGAAAGGTGTCGCCCTTATGATGGCGGCGCTGCGGCTTCGTCACCACCACGCGCGCGCTGACAATCTTGCCGTTAAACTGCTCCAGCTTCTCTACTTCTTCCCTGATACGTGCCTCAACTGCATCGGAATGCTGTACACCGTCGAATGCCACCTGAAGTGGAACCTGCATGTTGTAACCTCTTTGTCGAGTAGAAAAGCGGCCTAACTAACTCTTCAATTCACCTCCTGTCAATGGCCTATTGCACTCCCAATCGCGGGGTCTTTTCTTTGACCTCCGTCAATATCTTACGGATGTTCAAGGCGCGGGGGCGAAGCGGTGCGGGGGCTAGCGGTCACGCAGATATGAAGCGCAGGCAGCAGGCAGGCCCAGTATAGTACACGCCGGCGCCACCGGGGCTGGCGTTGGCATTTATAAAAAGACCAAACAGAGGAAACGCATGCGGGTTTTCAGCCGCCGGGAGGCCGCGCGCCTTGCCGCGGGCGGGTTCTTTGCCGCCGCCGCAAGCAGGCTTCCAGCGCTTGCCAGTGCCGCCGGGGAGGTCACGGAAATCGCCCCCGGCCTGTTCGTGCGCGTTGGCGTGCATGAGGTTGCCACCGCCGCCAACAAGAACGCCATCTGCAACATTGGCTTCATTGTGGGGCGCGAGTTCGGTGGCCGTGATCGACCCTGGCGGCAGCCTGGCCGATGGCCAGGCACTTCGCGAGGCGATCCGCACCCGCACGCCGCTCCCTATCCGCTATGTGATCGTGACGCACATCCACCCCGACCACATTCTGGGCTCTCCGGCCTTTACCAGCGACCATCCGGAATTCATCGGGCACGCCGCCCTGCCGCAGCTCATCGCCGAGCGCGGCGAGTTCTACGCCAAGGGCATGCACGATCTCCTGGGCGATGAAGGCGGCGCCACGGTCAAGCTGGACCGCACGGTCTCAACCACCGCCACCATCGATCTCGGCGGCCGTCCGCTCAAAATCCAGGCGCATGGGCGCGGGCATTCGGGCGCCGACCTCACGGTCATGGACCCGTCCACGGCCACGCTCTGGGCTGCGGATCTGCTGTTCGTCACGCGCATTCCTTCGCTCGACGGCTCGCTGCGCGGCTGGCTCAACGAACTGGCGGAACTCAAGAGAATCAAGGCGGCGCGAGCGGTGCCGGGGCACGGCCCGGCCTCGGTGCCCTGGCCGGACGCCGCGGCAGACGAGGAACGTTACCTCCAGACGCTTGCCGCCGATGTACGCGCGGTGCTGAAGCGCGGCGGCGACATCGAGGAGGCGGCGAAAGTGGCGGCCCAGTCCGAGCGCGGCCGCTGGCTGCTTTTCGACGATTACAACGCCCACAACGCCGCGCAGGCGGTGCACGAACTGGAATGGGAGGACGCGCAATGACGCTCGATTGGCTCTCGGGGCAAGGAAGCCCCCCTCACCCCAGCCCTCTCCCGCCAGGGGAGAGGGGGCAGGGCGTTCCCGCTGAGAGAGCGTTCCCCTCTCCCCTCGCGGGAGAGGGGACTGGGGTGAGGGGGGACTTCGCAAAGCTCTCACCCGGGCTGGCGATGAAAGCAGCATTCGTTGCCGCTCTGGCGCTTGCCTGCTTGATCGGCCAAGGCGCGCAAGCCCGCGACAGGGACATGGCCGAAGAGGCGCAGCGCTGGCAGGACGTGCGCGAGCCCGTCTTCCACGGCCGGCCCGTCCAGGACGCTGGCGAGGAGGTGAAGCTGATCGCGCCGGACCGGGCGATGGATGCGGCACTCGTGCCGCTCACAGTCGAGCTTCACACGCAAAAGCGCGTCAAGGCCGTCACCGTGTTCATCGACAACAACCCAGCCCCGGTCGTGGGCACGTTCCGCTTCGGCCCGGCGATTACCCCGAACCAGATCAAATTCCGGGTGCGCATCAACGATTACACGCCCGTCCACGCGGTTGCCGAGGCTGAGGATGGAACGCTGCTCGCCGCCGCCCACTATGTCAAGGCGGCGGGAGGCTGCTCGGCGCCCGCCACGGGCCTGAACGCAGAGTTGGCCGCGCGCCTGGGGCAGATGCAGTTCCACCGCACCAAGCAGGCCGGCGGCGCAGGCATCCCGTCGCAACTGCTCATCAGCCATCCCAACTATAATGGCATGCAATCGCACCCAAGCGGCGGCTTCATCCCGGCCCGTTACCTTGACACGGTTTCGGTGAAAACGGGCGGCATCACCGTGTTCGAGCTGCAAAGCGACATCTCGCTGAGCGAAGACCCGGCGATCAACTTCACCTACATGCCCACCGGCGATGGCAGTGTCGACGTGGTGGCGCATGACAGCTCCGGCGCGGAGTTCAAGCGCCATTTCGAACCGCTCGGGAATTGAGGCCGCCATGCGCAAAGCCGTTTTCGCAGTTCTCTTCGCCCTGCCGTTTCTTGCCGCCGCGAGCGTACTGGAGCCGGACGGCTTCCGGATGGACAATTACAACGCGCCGGTGCCAGCGACGCTTGCGGGCGCGCAAGTTGTTGGCGCCAAGGAACTTTCCGCTGCCATGACGAGCGGCGCCATCGTCATCGACGTGTTGCCCGCCCCGCACCGTCCGGCAACCCTGCCGGCAGACCGGCCCTGGATGCCCCCGCCGCGCATGGATGTGCCCGGCAGCCTTTGGTGGCCAGAGGCCGGACGCGGCGCCATCAGCCCGGCGCTCGATGCTTGGTTCCGGGAGCGGCTTAAGGCGGCCACCGGCGGTAACTTCGGCAAGACGGTCGCCTTCTACTGCAAGGCCAACTGCTGGATGAGCTGGAACGCCGCCAAGCGTGCCATCGGCTACGGCTATAAGGAGGTGCTGTGGTTCCCCGGCGGCGCCGAAGCCTGGGCCGCTGCCGGGTTTGCCTTGCACGCAGGCACCCCCGAGCCAGTGCCAATGGATTAGAATTGCATCCTGGCCCAGCTCGAAACTTCAGCCTCCACCGCCTGCGGAGGTAACGGAGTTACGTCTCCCAAGCGCCCTTCAGGCGTGTCGCGATGCGCGCTCACTTAAGCGGCGCCAGTTTCCAGCATGATCGAAGCTCGCTCGCCTCATCCTGTCCTTCTCTCCCTGGGAGAAGGACGTCTGAATGGCCGCTGCGGGTGAAACATCGTCCCCTCTCCCAGGGGGAGAGCATCTGTGTTTGAGGTCAAGCATGTTTTTCGGTCCATGTCCTGTTTTCGCGGATGAGGGCGCTGGCCAGGATGACGAGTTTGCGCATGACTGCGGTCAAGGCGAGCTTGGCCTGTTTGCCTCTGGCGCGCAGCCCGGCGTAGAAGGCTTTCAGGTCCGGGTTGCAGCGGGCGGCGGAAAGTGCCGCCATGTAAAGCGCGGTCCTGACATGGGCACGGCCGCCCTGGATGCGGCGCAGGCCCTGGCGATCCGCGGAATTGTCGTTGAGGGGGGCGACGCCCACAAGCACCGTGGCTTTGGCGGCAGAAATGAGCCCAAGCTCGGGCAGGCAGGCCACGAGGGTTGCCGCAACGGCCGGCCCGACGCCTTTAATGGACAGAAGAATTTCGTACCGGCTTTTCAGGACAGAATTGCCTTCGATCAGCGCCGCGATGGCCGCGTCAAGGTCTGCCGCCGCCCGCTCGCAAGCAGCGAGCTGACGTTTGAGAAGCCGCTTCAGAAGCGCGCTTTCAGCGGTGCCGTGCCGGTTCTTGAGTGCGGTTTCATCGGCCTTGACGGCTTGCCTGGCCAAGACCAGCTCCTGAAGCTCCGCCGCCGTCTTGGCCGGAACGGGTGTGGTCCTAGGGCCGGTGGCGGCGCCAAAAAGCGCCAGAATCCGCGCATCGATCCCGTCAGTCTTGGCAAGCTGCCCGATCGACTTGGCGAACTCGCGCGGGCGCTGGGGATTGACGGCGGCAACCAGATAGCCCGCCTGGCTGAGTACGCGGTGCACAAGCCGGTGCAGCTTGCCGGTCGCCTCCACAATGACAAGCGCCACCTTGGAGCCTGCCAGTTCCTTGCGCAGGCGCCGGATACCCTCTTTGCTGTTGGGAACGCGGAAACTCTGGCCAGTTGGGTGCAGATAAACGTCGAGCCACGCTTTACAGACGTCGATGCCCACGTAAACTGCTTCATCGGCTCGTACGGATGTTATCTTGCCTTGCATGCGGGACTTGCTCCCCAATCATCTGTTCAGAACACGAGCCGGGGCGGACGGACCAAGCTCTCCCGCAAGCCAAAAGCTTATGGGACTGACGGTCCCGCCCGCCCGCCGCAAGAGGGATGGCCATCCCTCTTGCGGCGCCCTCATCACCAAAGCGATTCGGGCCCGCCTCCAACATGCAAGGGACAGGGTGAGGGGGATTCCCTCTGTTCAAGGCACCATCGAGCGCTATACATGCGCGCATGAGACATGGCGGGGACCGCAAATTTGGGTTAGAGCAAAGTCCGTGCGCACCTCTTGGCTTACGCAATAGGCATGGACGGCAAAAAAGGGAAATCTTCGCGCTTGTTGCGGCTAGAAACGCCCTCCTGGTGGTACGCGGGGCGGATTCCGCCTGCTGCCTGGGGGCTATTGCCGGTGTCGGCGTTCTACGGCGCGGCGGTTCGGAGGCGCTTCCGCGGCGCCAAGCCTTACCGCAGCAAGCTGCCGGTTATCTGCGTGGGCAATTTCACCATGGGCGGCGCGGGCAAGACCCCCGTTGCGCTGAAGCTCGCGGCGCTGTTGCAGGAGCACGGTATCCGGCCCGGCTTCCTCACGCGCGGCTATGGCGGGCGGGAGCGCGGGCCGCATCTTACCGGGGCGCTGGACGATGCCGCACGCGTGGGCGACGAGCCGCTGCTTCTGGCTGAGGCCGCACCCACCGTGGTGAGCCGCGACCGTCCCGCCGGCGCCCGCCTGCTCGAAACGCTGGCCGTTGACACCATCATCATGGACGACGGCTTTCAAAATCCATCGCTCGCCAAGGACTTCAGCCTCATCGTCATCGACGCCGCCGCAGGTCTTGGTACAGCCCGCGTCTTCCCGCTCGGCCCCTTGCGCGCGCCGCTGGCCTTCCAGGCCGGCATGGCAGACGCGATTTTGCTGCTGGGGGGAGGGGAGGGGAGGGGCGCCGGCATAGTTGAGCAGATAAACTTGAGTTTGAAAAGAAGCCCCCCTCACCCCTGTCCCCTCTCCCAGCAAGCTCGCCTTGGCGAGCTTGCATCTTTTCGCTTCCGCATCCGCGAGCGGATGCGGATGGGGAGAGGGGAACGCCCTCTCAGCGGGCACGCCCTGCTCCCTCTCCCCTCGCGGGAGAGGGTTGGGGTGAGGGGGGCCTTTGTTCCGGGCAAGAATGTCGTCGAAGCGGCAATCGTCCCGCAAGCCACCGAAGCGATGCGCGCGCGGCCATTCTTGGCGTTCTGCGGCATCGGCCGGCCAAGCAAGTTCTTCGATACGCTCGCCGCTGCCGGGATTGCCGCCGTGAAATGCCGTGCTTTTCCCGATCACCATCCCTACACGGAGGCGGATGCGCGGGCGCTTTTGGCCGAGGCCAAGGCACTGAATGCCGGGCTCATAACGACAGCCAAGGATCTCGCCCGCCTTAAGGGCGCATCCGGCGTGCTGGCGGAACTTCAAGCCTCAGCGCTGGCGCTTCCCATCGGTATCGAGTTCCTGGGCGGCGGCGAAGCCGCTCTCCTGCAAGCGATCCTGGGCGCGTTCAGCCCTTATGGCGTGCCAGGAACGCCTTGACGGATTCTGGAACCGGGGTGCCGGCGGCTACCGCTCCATCGCCCTGCGGCTCGCCAGCCTGCATAGCTAGCGGGATAACCCCGCCCCAGATGGGAAGCGCATAATCCTCGCGCTCGTCCACCGGCGGACCCTCGCGCGATTTCAGCGATGCAGCCTCCACGGTCAGGCGGAGAACGGCGGTCGCCTTCGCCTCCTTGTCCAGCATGGGGCGCACTTCAGACCAGCGGCCTGGCAAGGCATGATCGGTAATGGCAGCCAGCGCCCGCTCGGCCTCCTCGCCGTCCGTCACCAGGCTGGCATGGCCGTGGATGACCGCCGAGCGGTAATTCATCGACATGTGGAACGCGGAGCGCCCGATCACGATGCCGCCGGGCAGCGTGACGGTCAGGCAAACGGCAAGGCCCGGCGCCATCGCCTTGGCGAAACGCGTGGCCTTCGCGCCATGTAGATAAAGCAGATCGTCCACGCGCCCGTAGATCATCGGAATGACGATGGGCCGGCCCGCGTCGACAAAGCCCACATGCGCCACTATCGCCTCGTCGAGCAAGGCGTGGATCGCGGCGCGATCATAGCTGGCCCGGTCGCTGCGCCTGATTTTGTTCAGCCCGGCAACGGGAAAATCGGCCATCGCAGCCTCTCGGGATTAAAGAAGAACCAGTGTAGGAAGCAGGATTTGAAACGAAATCAGCGGCCGGACTTGCCGGTGCGTTCGAGGTGCCGTTTGAGCGCGGCGGCGGCGTCTACGTAAGGCTCCTGATGGGCTACGCTCCAGTAGCGCAAATCCTCGACGCGGATCGGATCGCCCGTGACCGAGCAGCGCACGAACGAGCCATTCTTCAGCACCTGGAACTCGCCGTCCATATACCGGATCTTGGCCTCCTGGCCTAATCCAAAGGAACGCTCAATGCGATTCATACTAATTTCCGCGCCCTACAGCAGGCTGCCCTGGCTGCCATCGTCTTTGTTTGCTGGCCCGGCGCGGCGGGGGC
>CAVUGF010000006.1:0-18452 GCA_963740975.1 uncultured Alphaproteobacteria bacterium
CTTGTATGGGGCTTTTTTTGTCAAGCTCTCAATTCTGGCTCCTCTCCTTATTTCTCTTTTTAGGCGTCTATGGACTTTCGTGACAATCGAAGGGGAAACCCCGCCATCGCAGCGCGGCGCCAAGCCGCGTACAGCCTTGTATCCGGTAGCCTCTAGCGAGGCCCACCATGATGCAGTCATTCGCATCGTGGGCGAAGCTCCTCAGTGGCGGTCCCATTCTAAAGCTCGGCGTTTGAATGCCATGGCCGGGATCGGGTTCCGCCGCCTCGGATCGTCATCGGCAGCCCATCCGCTCAACGCTGCGGGAGGGGACGCGATGAATTCAGGTTACAATTGGATCGATTGAAGTTATTACGCTGCCGGCCGCAAGATCATGCCTTCGGGGACTTCGCCTGTTGTCACCATGCGCCAAAAAGCGATAAGTAGTTTGCGGGCAAGCGCCACAATCATGGTTTTCCGGGTCTGAGAGCGGCCATCGGCTGTCCGCGCCAGGAACCATTGAACCAGCGCACAGTCCTTCTGGAACATCAGCATCCGCCAAGCCAATTGGATCATGCCCGTGCGCAGCCGCGCGCAGCCCGCCCTGGCAAGCCCTTTCTCGCGGCGCCTGGAGCCGCTTTCATCTGGCGAGCCAGTGAGGCCGCCCAGGCGCGCCACGGCCCGGCGGTCGCGCAAGTTTCGCGACAGCGCCTCTTGCACCAGCATGTCCGCCGTTTCGACGCCCATGCCAAGCACACGGGCGAGCAGGACAATCATGACATGCGCTTTCTCTTCCGGCGCCTTCTCGATCCGCTCCAGGCGCTCAGCTTCGATTTGCCGGATTTGCTCTTTGAGCTGCCTTAGCCGCTCCATATCCCGCTTCAACTTGGCGACGGTGTTGGGCGGGATGGGGCCTCCCTCGGGGGTGCGCACGGCGTCGAGCTTCGCCGGCGCCTTCTTCAGCTTGGGGTTGAAGTTACGCACGCCGAGCCGGGCCAGATCGCCTTTCATGCTGTTGACGATACGGGTGCACTGGGACACGAGCGTTTCGCGCTCGCGGCCTGGGCGCTTGCTGTCCTCTTCTTCAACGCTGGGGATGGCCACCATCTTGCAATGGCCAACTTCTCCACGCAGCCAGCCCAGAAAACCGCGCTGCAACAGCTCGATATCGAGGCGGTCAGTTTTAGCCCGCCGATGCTCCCTCGACACTGCCGTGCTGGCTGCGTGGATAACATAGGCTTCAATCCCCTGCGCCCTCAGCCATCGCGCCAGCCAGAAACCGTCCCGGCCAGATTCGAATGCGACGGCGATCCGCTTGATTTCCTGTCCCGCTTGGATCGCTTCATCCCGCCAGCGCAACAACAGCTTGAGCGTTTCGTCTTCCTTATTCGCGCTGGTCAGCTTCTTGGAGGGGCTGCGCTTGAGTCCTGGCACAATTGCTCCAACAAGCCAGGTCTTTTGGCTCAGCTCGATAACGGCAACCAAGGTCTTGCTTTGGTCAAAGGGCGTGCACGATTTGCGGGTGTCAAAATTGTTTGTCATGGGGCGAATGTCTTTGTTGCAGTTGCCATCGCTTCGGTTGTTCGCGACGATGCTACCTGCTTCGCCGCTCGCCCCATATCATCTAAAGCCCTGAGCAAGGGCTCCCGGTAGCCTGGGTCCTTTTCGTTCCAATAGACGAGGCCGTTGGGCAGATCCACGTTGAAGTAACACTCGTAGTAATCCGCATCGCCCTCCGGATCCGCTTCGCGGCCGAACAGCTTTATCTTGACGATTTCGCGCTCCAGATCGATCTCGCCTTGGTGCAGGGCGATGATTGTGAAGCTTTCCGACGCGGCAAAGATGAGACCGGCACCATCCATGCCACAGCGCCGGGCGATGGCCGAGATCAGCCGGTCGCTTTCCGGGCCAGACCTCAGGAACACGACGCCATTCCGATGAACGCCATCTTCGGCCTGATTTATTTCGGCATCGAACCCAGCGTTGATTTTCTTGAGAACGTGCACGTCCGCGCCCACCCGCTCGCCCTGGTAGGACGCGCTCATATGGAAGCGCCAGCAGTCTCCGTCGGCACTCAAGCTCTCAATCCCGAACACGCAATCCACAAAGTCTTCCTCGCTGAACTGATCCAGAATAGGAAGGCCGCTCCTGTCTACCACAAGCCCCATAGCGCCACTTTCGCGTTTACACCGGAGCCATCTAACTAACATCGCCTCCCCGGCGCTGCTACGTCTTTCTGGCAGCAGCCCGGCTTGACCGAAGGCAATTTGTCCGCCGCTGCTTCGGGCGGTCTTGGCCATGGCGGCCTTGCCGTGCTAGAGACGGCCCACGTCCGCCTATGGTCTTGAAAGCACACCCATGACCCATCAGCCTTCCGCCACGCAGTCGCCGAACCCCGTGGTCAAAATCGGCAATATATGCGTCTCCAACCGCCTGCCGCTGGCGCTGTTCGCCGGGCCGTGCCAGCTCGAAAGCCGCATGCACGCGCTTGAGATGGCGGCAGCCCTGAAAGAGATCGCGGACAAGCTGCGCATCGGCATCGTCTACAAGACCTCGTTCGACAAGGCGAACCGCACGAGTGCTGGCGCCGCGCGCGGGATCGGGCTCAAGGCGGCGCTGCCCATCTTCGCCGAGATCCGCGAGACGTTCGGCCTGCCAGTGGTAACCGACGTTCACGAGGCCGCGCATTGCGCGCCCGTCGCCGAAGCCGTGGACGTGCTGCAGATACCGGCGTTCTTGTGCCGGCAAACCGACCTTCTCATCGCCGCGGCGGAAACCGGCCGCGTGGTGAAGATCAAGAAGGGCCAGTTCCTCGCCCCCTGGGACATGAAGAACGTGGTCGCGAAGGTTCTCGCCGCGGGCAACCCGAACGTACTTGTCACCGAGCGCGGTGTGAGCTTCGGCTATAACACGCTTGTGACAGACATGCGCGCCCTGCCCATCCTGGCTGAAACCGGCTGCCCGGTCGTATTCGACGCCACGCACTCCGTGCAGCAGCCGGGCGGACGCGGCACGGCCAGCGGCGGCGAGCGGCGTTTCGTACCGGTGCTTGCACGAGCGGCGGTAGCGGTTGGCGTTGCGGCTCTCTTCATCGAAACGCACCAGGACCCCGATAACGCACCGTCCGACGGGCCGAACATGCTCCCAGTCTCGTCGCTGGAGGCGCTCATGCGCGAACTCATGGAATTCGACAGGCTGGCTAAGGCGGAGTAGCAGGCCGCTGCCACATCCCCTGTTTGTGCGCCGTTCCATGCCGTGTCCCGCCGCGCTCGGCCCTGGACCGGTGCGTTTTTCGCGAAGCCAGCCCGTAAAATTTTTGCGATCCCCAAGAGGCAACTTTAGGGGTTGTGGACGAATGCGCGGCACCTCGGCATAAGGCCTGCCTGATTTTCGCAAAGATGAAGCCGATGCCTAAGGCACCAGCGCAACCGTGAATTCATCGCAGGTAATTCGACGCCACCCCCGGCTCCACCTAAAATAGAGTTTCTAAATCGGCACACTTTTATGCTCCACCAATTACAATAGCGCCACGGATCGAAAACTATGAGGAAAATGCCCTAGTGTTTCCGCTTTTCCAGGCTCATTATCTCTTGCAGGGCTTAACTCTTCCTTTTCTGGCTTGAAGCAAGCCTGTATCCTGTACGTGTAGCAGAGCCAAGGGACGCTGCGAAAAAATGACTGAAATCCTCGCACTCGCTGAGCTTAAAAACCTGCGGCGCTATGCTTTTTGCCTGCTCGGCAATCGCATCCTGAGCGATGCCGCCGTAGAGGCAGCGCTCAAGGCACCGGTGCCGGATGCAGGAGTGGACTTTGGGCACTCCATGTCCCGCCTCGGCCTTTATAGGAAAGTCAACGAAGCCGCACGCACCTCCGCGCGAATAAGCAACGTCGCCGCTGCAGCCGGGAGCGGCCTTCACGCCCGTCTGTTGCGGCTTTCCGAGGAGCAGAGGCAGGTGACAGCGCTCCACGCTGTGATCGGCCTGCCCTACGGCGATGTGGCTTCGATCCTGGATGTGAGTGAAGAATACGTGCGGAAGGCCTACGCCATGTCGCTACTCGCGCTCCGGAAAAAGCCGGCGGCGGTGCTCATCATCGAGGACGAGGCACTGATCGCCCGCGAGTTGCAAGAAATCGTAACCAAGCTCGGGCTTGTGGTGGCAGGCATGGCCAAGAACCGCGCCGAGGCGCTCCGCATCGCCGGACAGTCCAAGCCGCAGCTCATCCTCGCCGACTATAAGCTCAAGGGCGATACCGGCGTGGATGTCGTGAAAGCCATCCGCGAGAACCAGGACGCCAATGTGATCTATGTCACCGCACATCCAGAGGCCGTAGCCGCTCAAGGCGAGAAGCGCGATCTGATCGTCTCGAAGCCTTTCAGCCTCCGCGCCGTGTGGCAGGCGGTCGAGACGCATCTGGCGGCTTAGGGACGCGCTGAAGGGGGCGTATCCATTGCGGCGGCATCGCCTTCATTTCCGGTTCGATCCGCGCGAGAATGGCGGTGGAAGCTGGGAGCGGCAATCATGCTTAGCGCCTGACGCAAAATTATGGCTTCGGTGCGATACCTGTTGCGGCCTGATCGTGTAGTTCCAGTCGCCGTGGAAGGTGTGGCGCTTGATGTCGATTTCCGCCATGTCCCGGCCGCTGACTTCGATGCCTCGGGGATAAGGGAGCCCTCAAGCAGTCTCCAGGACAAACATCCGCTTCAAGTTCCAGGCCTATTTCGTTGCGCTCAAGTTTGAGCTGGCCGGCTGACGCATCGAATCCCCAAGCCTCGGCGCGGTTTTTATGCTGAAGTTAGCGAGCACTTGGCGCTCATTGCGGCAAGCTTTCCCCCGCGCGGCGGCGCCCCCGCGCATCGCCAGCCTGTGGATTTCCAGCACGCAGGTGCAGAACGTTGGGGGAACCTTGCGGGGCGGTCCAGGCGAAAAACGCGCGATTGGATCTTTGATATTGCTTCGGGTGACGTTCGGGGGTAAATTCCCGGCATTCACGCTCCGTTCACCCGCCAACCTTTTGCAAAACAACCGCCTACGCGATTGGAAGCGTTTGGTTTTTTGGAGTGTGAGGATTGGGGAATAGTTTAATGGTAGAACAGCGGACTTCTGACTCCGCTAGTCTTGGTTCGAATCCAGGTTCCCCAGCCAACCTAAAGTTGCAACTAAACTCGCAACAAGATCAATAACTTGCACCATGGGCTTTGGGGAATGCGTGCCCATGTGCGTACCCAAGCCGGAGCTTCAATTTGCCGCGTGCCACGGCTCCTATGAGCTTTGTGGGTTTCTCAATCGGCGCTAGCGATCACGGCGGCTTTAGCTAAAGTGTCTCACCTTTCCGGAGATGGGACGCTTCATGAGCCAAGTTTCGCTATCCTCCTTCATTTGGTCCGTGGCGGACCTCCTACGCGGCGACTACAAGCAATCGGACTACGGCAAGGTCATCCTGCCGTTCACCGTGCTGCGCCGCCTGGATTGTGTCCTGGAGCCGGCCAAGCAAGCAGTCCTGGCTGAGTTCGCGGCCAAGCAGCAAGGGGGCGTGAACCCCGAGCCGTTCCTGCTCCGGAAAGCAGGACAGAGCTTCTGCAACACATCGCCGATGGACATGCGGAAGCTGATCGGCGACCAGGACCACATCCGGGAGAACCTGTTCGCCTATGTCCAGGCGTTCTCGGCATCGGTGCGCGACATTTTCGAGCGGTTCGATTTCTACACACAAGTCGAGCGGCTGGCGAAGGCGAAGCTGCTTTATCAGGTCACTGAGAAGTTCGCAAACATCGACCTCCATCCCGGCAAGGTCAGCAACGCGAAAATGGGCCACGTCTTCGAGGAACTGATCCGCAAGTTCGCGGAACTGTCGAACGAAACGGCAGGAGAGCACTTCACGCCGCGCGAAGTTATCCGCCTGATGGTCAACCTCCTCTTCATCGAGGATGACGACGTGCTGACCAAACCCGGCGTCGTGCGCACGATCTACGACCCGGCAGCCGGGACGGGCGGAATGCTGTCGGTTGCGGGCGAGCACCTCGCGGACCTCAACCCCAAGGCCCGCCTGACGATGTCCGGCCAGGAGCTGAACGACGAAAGCTACGCGATCTGCAAGGCCGACATGCTCATCAAAGGGCAGGATGTCGCCAACATCATCGCTGGCAACACCCTCTCGGACGACGGCCACCCTCACAAAAAGTTCGACTACATGCTCTCCAATCCACCCTTCGGCGTCGAATGGAAGAAGGTCGAGAAGGAGGTTCGCAAGGAGCACGAACAGCACGGCTTCAACGGCCGCTTCGGCCCTGGCCTTCCGCGCGTGTCGGACGGCTCCATGCTTTTCCTGCTGCACCTCATCAGCAAAATGCGGACCAGCGCCGAGGGCGGCAGCAGCTTCGGCATCGTGCTCAACGGCTCGCCCCTCTTTACAGGCGGCGCGGGCGGCGGCGAGAGCGAAATCCGGCGCTACGTCATCGAGAACGACCTGCTGGAGGCCATCGTCGGGCTGCCCACGGACATGTTCTACAACACCGGCATCTCGACCTATGTCTGGATCGTGAGCAACCGCAAGCCCGCGCGCCGCAAGGGCAAGGTTCAGCTCATCGACGCGAGCAGCTTCTGGCAGAAGATGCGCAAGAGCCTGGGCAGCAAGCGCAAGGAGCTTTCAGACGCACATATCGAGGAGATCACCCGCCTGTTTGGGGAGTTCGTCGAGGCGGAGAAGGACGGCAAGCCCATCAGCCGCATTTTTAATAACGCCGATTTCGGCTATCGCACCATTACCGTGGAGCGGCCCGAGCGCGACGAGGCGGGCAAGATCGTGCTGAGCACGAAGGGCAAGCTGAAGGGCAAGCCCAGCCCGGACAGCAAACTCCGCGACACCGAGAACGTGCCGCTGAACGAGGATGTGGAGGCCTATGTCCGGCGCGAGGTGCTGCCGCATGTGCCCGACGCCTGGATCGACCATGAGAAGACCAAGGTGGGCTACGAGATACCCTTCAACCGGCATTTCTACGTATTCCAGCCGCCCCGCCCACTGGCTGAGATCGACGTGGAGCTGAGACAGACCACCGGCCGTATCAAGGCTTTGATCGAGGGGCTCTCCATATGACATTGCCTCGGTACGGAGAGTATAAGGACAGCCTAGTGGAGTGGCTCGGCAAAGTGCCGCGGCATTGGAAGACGGGCAAGATTCGCCGGTTCGCCCGTCTTAAGTCTGGGCACACACCGAGCCGGCAGCATCCAGAATATTGGCATGATTGCACTATCCCTTGGTTTTCCCTCGCGGACGTCTGGCAAATCCGCGACGGCGGCGCAAGGTATGTGCACGAGACCAGCGAACTCGTTAGCGAATTGGGATTGGCGAACTCGTCGGCTAGGTTGCTTCCTAAGGGAACCGTCATCCTTTCTCGAACTGCATCTGTCGGCTTCTCAGCAATAATGGCGCGCGATATGGCGACAACCCAGGACTTTGCGAACTGGGTATGTGGACCAGACCTGCGGCCAGAGTATCTCCTATATGGTTTCCGTGCCATGAAGGGTGACTTTGATAGGCTGATGATGGGATCTACTCATCAGACCATCTATATGCCCGACATTGCCAAGCTCGCACTCGCCGTTCCTCCCTTACCCGAGCAGGACGCCATCATAGTTTTCCTCGACCGGGAGACGGGCAAGATTGACGCGCTGGTGGCTGAGCAGGAGAAGCTGATTGCCCTGCTCAAGGAGAAGCGTCAGGCCGTCGTCTCCCACGCCGTCACCAAGGGCCTCGACCCCGCCGCCCCCATGAAGGACAGCGGCATCGAATGGCTCGGCGAGGTGCCCGCGCATTGGAATGTTAGCACTGTCGGCAGAGCCTGTGGGTACATATCGTATGGCTTCACGAACCCAATGCCGACCGAAGACGAAGGCCCATACCTCCTTACAGCCAACGACATCGAAATGGGCCGCGTTCGCTTTGAGACCGCTAGACGCACAAGTCAGGCTGCTTTCGATAACCTGCTCACTGGCAAGAGCAGACCGTGTCAAGGCGATCTTCTGCTGACCAAGGATGGCACATTAGGTCGTATTGCAGTGCACGACGGAACGCCCGCGTGTATCAATCAGTCTGTGGCACTTCTCAGACCAAATCCAGAATGTGTGCTACCCTTGTTTTTTGCTTCAGCCCTTAGCGGTAGTGTGTACCAAGAACGCATGGTATTCGAGGCAGGGGGTACCACTATCAAGCATATCTATATTTCGCGGCTCGCCAAAATGCCACTTGTCGTTCCGCCACGACATGAGCAACGCGCTATTCTAGACTACCTTGATGCTCAGTGCGCAATTTTGGACCCGTTGGTCGAGGATGCCTCAAGAGCTGTTGGACTGCTGAAGGAGCGGCGTACGGCCCTCATCTCCGCCGCCGTCACCGGCAAAATCGACGTGCGGGGCCTCGTAGACATGCGGGAGGCGGCCTGAATGGAGCCCTACGTCCCGCAAGCCCTGCCGCCGCCCAACCTGGACTTGGCGCGCATCATCCGCAAGGTTGGCCCCGCCAACGCGGCGCTGGCGCGCTACGACGGTTTGCTGCAAAGCGTGATCAACCCTTCGGTCATGCTCTCGCCGCTGACCAACCGCGAAGCCGTGCTCTCCTCCAAGATCGAGGGCACCCAGGCCACCGTTGACGAGGTGCTCGAATACGAGGCAGGCATCGATTTTACCGGCGAGAAAGCCAGCGACATTCAGGAAATCGTCAATTACCGCAAGGCGCTGGTGCTTGCCTCTGAGTTTCTCGCGGATCGCCCAATTACCCTGGCGCTGATCCGGCAAATGCACGCCGTGCTGATGGACAGCGTGCGCGGCGCAGACAAAACCCCCGGCGAGTTCCGCGCCGATCAGAACTGGATTGGAGCGCCGGGCTGCAAAATCGAACAGGCCACCTATGTGCCGCCTTCGCCCCTGCAATTGCTGGACCATCTGCAAGCCTGGGAAGCGTATCTTTCAACGGACGATTTCGATGTGCTGGTACAAACCGCCATCGTCCACGCTCAGTTCGAACTCATCCATCCCTTTAAGGACGGCAATGGCCGCATCGGGCGCTTGCTGATCCCGCTGTTTCTGTTTCAGAAGCGCGCCCTGGCCAGCCCGATGTTCTATTTAAGCGAATATCTGGAAACCAACCGCGATCTCTATTACGCTCGCTTGCGGGACATCAGCCAGGCTGGCGATTGGAACGGCTGGATCGAGTTCTTCCTCGGCGCCATCGTGGAGCAAGCCAGAGGCAACACAGCGAGAGTGCGGGCAATGCTGGAGCTTTACGGGGATATGAAGCGGCAGATAACGGAACTCACACATTCGCAACATGCCATATCGGTGCTGGACACGCTGTTCGACCGGCCGATTTTTCAGGCCAGCGAATTCGTCGAACGATCCGGCATCCCAAAGCAGACGGCGCAGCCTATCCTGCGTAAGCTCCGCGACGCTGGCATATTACACCCCTTGCGGGAGCATCTGGGGCGGCAATCGGCTGTTTTTGCTTTCCGCGATCTCCTCAACTGCGCGGAGGGCCGGGAAGTCCTGTAGCCGTTTGTGTCCGGTCCGCCATACACAAGCGGCGTTGTGTCCGATATTTGGCAAAATCTAATACACAAAGGCCGTTGTGCGGATCGGGCGGGACACAACGAGGAGGAACGATGAGCTTGCACCGGGAAATCGAGCTGGAGAAGGAAATATGCGGCCATCTCGGTGCCCGTGGCTGGCTCTACGAGGAAGGCGACGCCGCCGGATACGACCGCAAGCTCGCCCTGTTTCCCGCCGACCTCATGGCATGGGTGAAGGCTACTCAGCCGGACGCTTGGGAAGCCCTGGCCAAGAACCACGGCGCCGCCGCCGAAACGACGCTACTCGACCGCGCGCGCAAACAGCTTCGCACCCGGATGTTCTGCTATGGCCGTCCGGGGCCGGGTTCGACATTCGCCGATGGCTGCGATCCCCAGTGCCCCTCGAAGCCGTCGCTCGACAGGTTCTCCGGGCCTCCGGTCCACCTTCAAGGCCGCCGTGTCGCCCCCATCACCACCCCATACATCGTCCCGCTGACACCCGCCGCCGCCGATGGAGCAATTCAGGATGTGCGTGAGGGCCGCGAGGCTGCCTGTGGAGTAGGTCGTGGGCGCTATCAAGGAACCCGGCCCGCCTTCGGCGGGACACCTTTCGCTCAGCGCCCGGAGCAACGCTTGGAGTGCCAAAGGGGTAAGGATGTAAGGAATTAGGGCTAAGGCAGGGCTGTTCAACGCTCTCAACAAACCTTTAGGGCGAGCAGCCCGTCAAGGCCGTTGAGGGCGGCTCGATACCGGTACTGACAACGTTGCCAAAATCCTCGGCATCACGCGCACGGCCCACAACTATATCCTGACCGGCAAGGATGGCAAAACACCTGCAGAACGCCTGGGATTGGCTCAGGCGCCGCTGAACTACGAAGATATCATCCATTTCTCTTGATAGCTCGTTGCGAGCCGTGCACTATTCTTAACAGAACTGCATTCCCAATCTGAGGCTACCATTCCGCCGCAATCGTCGACAGATTAAGTCAAAGGCTTGGACGATGCCTCCGCACGGTTTCTTGCCGAAGTGCTCCAACTACATAACGAGGTAGAGGGCCGCCCCTTCTTTCGATGGGGGCTGAGCGTCTACGATGGCTACCGGCAACCGGCGTCAAGCCTGCAATAGCGATAAGAAAAGGCGCCGGAGGGCAATTCCGGCGCCTTGACACTACCTACACGGGAAAACGCAAAGCCGATGGCTAGGACCACTGGAAATATGAAGAAAGCACGGTCCCCAAGCCCGCGCCCTGCCCGCCTGACGATGGCGGCGCCGCCAGGCTGGCGAACTGGTTTTTGAACTCTTCCGCCTGGGCCGTCAGGCCGTCCAGCAAGGTAGCGGCGGCGGTCTGGGAGGCCTCTGCATCGCCCGATTGCACGGCGGCGAGCAGGTCCTCCAGATGGGTCAAGAACGTGGACTGGCTGCCATCCCGATCCGGGCTGGCAGCCAGCGATACGGAAGCGGTGGTGAAGGCGGAGACCGCCGGAGACGCGGAGGTGTCCGCGGATGCAGCAACGGTGCCGCCGGCGGACTGCGAATCCCCGGCATCGAGCGCGCTCTGGATCGAGGCTGCGGCCCTCCGGGCGCCGGTCATGTCCCCGGCCTGCACCGCTTGCAGCAGGCTCGCAAGGTTGCCCCTGACGTTGCCGTCCTGGTCGCCCCACTGCGGCGGCGGAAGCGCTCCCACTCCCTTCTGCTGGCTCATCATATAGAAGACCAAGGTGCTGGCCGCGGTTTTGGAGGCTGCGGTATCGCCCGCTTGCACGGCGGTCAGCAGGCTTTTCAGATCGGCCTTGAATGCAGACTGTGCATCGTCTGGATCTGGCGCCGTGGGCATCGCCCCCTTTGAGGAAGCAGACGCCGTGTCCGCTTCGGATGCGGCGGAGGTAACCGGCCACGGGGAGTTGGGCTGGGTGTCCGTGCCGGCGAGCGCGCTTTGGATCGCGGCCGCGGCGGTCTGGGCGCCGGCCATGTCGCCGGACAGCACCGCTTGCAGCAGGCTCTTGAGGCTGCTTCCAAAAGAGCTTTCGTGGCTGCTGTCCGGTGCCTGGGCCTCCATGCCGGCGCGCTGCGAGGGACCAGCGCCGCCTTGCGAAACCCCGCCGGCGTCCATACTGCCCAGCATGGCGGAAAAGGAGTTCTGCGCCGGGCTGCTTACGCTCGCTACCTGGGTGCGCTCTACTGCTATTTGCGGGCTGGCTTCGCCGGTTTGGCCGGCGTCCGGCTTCCGGCCGCCGGTATTAATATTCTGGAGGTAATCGCGGTGCTGCAGTGCTATCAGGCCCGCTCTTCCGCTAATGGCCGGCATTGACATGGTTGTTCCCGGATCGTGTGCTCGTTACAGCGCGAGGTACAGGAAAGCGCCAGGGAAGCCTTCGCTCCCCAGCGATTCGCGTAGCAGCATACAGCGGACCGGCGTCCTTCGCCGAGTCTGGTTGCACCATAAACTGAAACTACCCACAGTTGTGTTGCGCGAGGTTTGCGCTGGAGGGGGCCTAAAGCCTTCCACAGCCCCGCATCCGCGAGACAAGCGGTCTCCGGCTATGAGCCCTCCCGGCCGGTGCGGGTGAAGCCTGCCTTATCGCCGGCGGAAATCTCCTTCGCGCCCAGCGCATCGGCGAGGCGCGCTACGGCCGAGCCGGGCCTCAAGGGTTTCTGCTGGCTCTCATGCGGCGCCCATCCGCAGAGATAGAGGATTTCGAAGGTCGCGCGCACCCTGCCGCCGGGCTCGCCGAAGCGCTCCGCATAGATCGCGGCGGCACGGGCGAGCGTATCGCGGCGCAGCAGCTTTCTTGAACGCGCGGCAAGCGGATTGGCGGCGCCCATCGCCTTCAGCTCCCGCATCAGCGCCAGAGGGCTCGCATAGGTCACGGTCAGCGTCTCCGAATCGGCCACCGGCAAGGCGAAGCCCGCGCGCTGAAGCAGCCCGCCCATCTCGCGTACATCCGCCGATGGGAACACGCGCGGGGTAACGCCCCCGGCCGTCTCCATTTCCGCCAGCATGGAAAGCTTGGCGCAGCTCTATGAGGCTGTCGCCGCCGAGCAGTGCGCCGAGGAAAAGGCCGTCTGGGACGAGCGCGCGGCGGATCTGGATGAGCGCGCCGGGCAAGTCGTTGACGAGTTGCAGCGACAGCACTGAGGTTATGAGCCCGATGGCGCCCTCCTTGAGCGGCAGCGCCTCCTCGCTTGCCACCGCACGCGGCGCCGGGCACGCCTGCGCGAGGTCCAGGGCGCCGCTCAGCGACACGGCCGCCAGCCCCTCCATGCGTTCGCTCAAGATCCGCGCCATCACGCCATGATGCGAGCCCACGTCCACGGCGAGCGTGAAGCTGCGCTTGATCCCGGAAAGCCGGGCCGCCAGTTCCTCCGCCGCGTGCCGGGCGAGAAAGTCCGCGGCTTCCGCTCCTGGCGCCGCGCGCTCCAAATTGCGGCGGATATGCCGGCGGTCGAAGATTTCCGGGCTGGTCAACGCTTGCGCCTTCGTTTAGCTTCTAGCTTAAATTGTATTGGATGGGAGCCATCCACCACATCATTGCGAGGGGCGCAAGCCTCGAAGCGATCCTGGAGCGGCCAACTAGCGTTTGCGGTGAGGCTCCTGGATCGCCACGGTGCTTAGGGCGCCTCGCGGCGGCGGGCAAACCATTCAAAGCTTTTTGTCCGGGGTCCATACCATGTTTCAGAGTATCGCCCGCCTCGCCGCATCGGGCCTGCGCTATTCCGCCGATCTTATCCTGCCCCCCGTCTGCGTCTCCTGCGCCGCGCTGATCACGCATCATAATCTGCTCTGCCCGCAATGCTGGAGCAGCCTCTACCTCATTTCGCCGCCAGTTTGCGCCCGCCTCGGCATCCCGCTCCCCGTATATGACGGCGACGGTCCGCATATATCGGTGCAGGCCATCGCCAACCCGCCGGTTTTTTCGCGCGCGCGGGCTGCCGCGCATTACAGCGGCATCATGCGCCGGCTCATCGTTCGCTTCAAGTTCGAGGACAAACATGAGCCCCTGCCTCTTTTCGTCCGGCTGATGCGGCAGGCGGGGCGCGAGCTTTTGAGCGAGGCCGATCTCATGGTGCCGGTGCCGCTGCACCGCCTGCGCCTCTTGCAGCGGCGCTTCAACCAGTCGGTGTTGCTGGCCAAGGGGATCGGCCGGCTTTCCGGCGTCCCGGTTGAGGCGATGGCATTGCGGCGCATGCGGCGGACGGAGGCACAGGTCGGGCTCACGCAGGAGGCACGCCAGGAAAACGTGGCGAAGGCCTTCGAGGTGCACCCGCACTACCGGAAATCCCTGGCCGGCAAGCGGATCGTGCTCATCGACGACGTCCTTACAACCGGCTCGACGGCAAACGCCTGCGCAACGGCACTTCTCGATGCCGGCGCGGCACAAGTGGATGTCTTGGCCATCGCGCTCGTCGCTCACGGCTTGCCGGAACCGGAAGAGGAAGACCCTGGCTATGCCCGGTTCGGCAGCTAACGGCATTGCGCCCGTGTTGCTGGCGTCCTCTTGCTTTCCGTTCATGCAAAAACGGCGCCCGGAGGCGCCGTTTCGAAGCTCGACAGATAAAGCCTACTTCAGAGGCTCGTAGGAGGGGTGAATGTGATAGTTCAACCCAAGGCGGACGGTGTTGTACTCGTGATTGTACGTTGCCGTCGCCCCGCCCGCAGCAAGATCGTCCTTGCCTAGATTGAGGTATTCATACTCCGCCTTGCCAGACCAGGACGGATTGAAAGCATATTCCAAGCCGCCGCCTGCAGCGTAGCCGGCCGCCGTCGCATCGTGCTTCGCGGTGGTGCCTTTCGCAGTCAGCGAGTCCTGTACGCCGCCCGCAGCGAAGCCGCCTGTGCCGTAGAGCAGCGCTGTGCCAACGGTGAAGCCAAGCCGGCCACGAACCGTCCCGAACCAGTCGAGCTTGTTGTTCGCCGTAGCTGGGCCGCCAGTGCCAGTCGCAGTGGCAGAACCCGAAATGTCCGCCGCCTGAATATCGCCTTCGATACCGAAAACCAGCGAGCCGTTCTGCCAGTTATAACCAGCTTGGCCGCCGCCAAACCCGCCCTGTGAGCCGAAGCTGGCAGGAGAGGTCCCTGCTCCGCCACCGGGGATGTAAATTAACAGAACTTCCCCTTCCGGAGGCGTCACGCTTGAATTTCCGCCCCAGGCGTAGCCGCCGTCGATGCCCACATAGGGGCCGGTCCAAAGCGCCATGGGAGCGGGGGCGTCCTTGTAGCTGACGCCCTCCGGCGGCCGGTACATGTCCGCGGCGTTCGCCGGCGCGAGCGCCAGGGTGCTTGCCAGAGACAAGCCTAGAATCATGGAGGCAAACTTCATCCATCAACCCAATCTGATTGTGTTAGGGCCTGTCAGGAAATAACTGCTTCTTCAGGTCCCTTGGTTGGCGAGATAGTGTAGTTCCATTCACCGTGAAAGTCGTCACGCCGGATGTTGAGAGTAGCCATTTCGTGATCGGAGACGGCGACACCTTTGGGATAGCAGTTTTCGTCCAACTCACAGAGCACCTTAAGGCCGGTCTCGGTTGTTGTGGCGGCGATCAGATCGACGATCACACGGTAGCTGACCAAAGGCGTGGCGCGCCAGTTCTGTGTGATGAACGAGAAGAGCCGGTGCTCGATCTTGTTCCACTTGCTCGTTCCCGGCGGCAAATGGTGAACCTGGATCGCAATGCCCAACTCGTTGGCCAGGCTCTGCAATTCGCGTTTCCATAGGCGCACGCGCGAACCGTTTGATCCGCCGCCATCGGCGGTGATCACGAGCCGTGTTGCTTGGGGGTAGCGGGCGCATCCAACTTCCTGCCACCAGCGACGGATTGTCTGCACCGCAAAGGCCGCCGTGTCATGATCGATGCCCACGCCGACCCATCCGGCATTGGCCGCCAAATCGTAGACGCCGTAAGGGACGGCGCGGCCGAGTTCCTTGATAAGAAAGTCATGGACCCGCACCTCTTCGGGACACCCTTTGGGGCGCCACTCCCGGCCGTTATTCTTGAAGTCGCCAACCAGTTCCTTTTTCTTTGTGTCCACTGAAATTACCGGCTGGTTCTCAGCCAAGGCCGATTTTATGCTTGCCGCGATATGGCCGAACTGGGCGTCGCGATCCGGGCTGTCCCCGCCTTCCCGTGTTTTGCTGTTGCCTTGCAGGCTGAACTTCAACTGTTTCAGCAATTCGGCAACCACGGTGTGGCTGATTTTATGGCCGAGTTCGCGCAACTCGCGGGCAATGCGCCGCACACTCTTGCAGGTCCAGCGCAAGGGTGACATCGGATCGCCGCGCGAATCGGGATCGACGAGGCTGTTCAAATCCGCCAGCAATTGCGGAGACGCCGAAGTGAGAGACTTGCGGCCCCCACCGGGGCGGCGAACCTTTCCAGGTGCCAAAGCCGCTGGTGTCGCTAGATCTTTTAGGCCGCGCCCGATGGTACTGCGTGCCACGCCTGTCACACGTGAGGCAGCGACTACGCCCCCGTAACCTGCCGATTGCGCTTCGCTGGCGATAAATAAGCGCAGGCCCCGCTCGTCAAGATGCGGCGCCATCGCCTCCCAGCGTTCCTGTAAGCATTCTTCGTGGGGCATCCCCGCAAGCTATGCTGCTTCGCGCCTTCGGGGAATCCTTTATCTTGTCTCTAGACCAAAACCCAATTCGCTTATTTCCTGACGGGCCCTTAGTTGACAGCCTATTGCCCCCAACCGCGCCGCTAGGCTGGACAGCGCCGGTGTAACAGGGCGAGATGCTACTCAGTTTTGCCAGCAAGCACAACAGCTTGCGGATTGGCCCGAGACGAAGCGTTCAGTAGACCTGGTGCACCGCAAAACCATTTCGCTACAATGCCTTAGAAACCGGCGCCGCAGCATTTGCCGGGAGTTCCGGCATTTGCAGAATTGCAACATGCTTCACTGAAGCGTTAATTGTTTATCTATAATTACTCTCCCTTACGTTGCATTTAATATTTTATATCTACATTGGATTGCGCCCGCGCTAATTCCGGTGCGCAACCGCCGCGAATAGATTATTGTGCGTTCAACTGGGGCGGCGCAAAAACTGCAAGGACGGCCATGGAAAGGCGATATGCGATCTGGGATGTGTTCACCACGCGGCCCCTCGCGGGGAACCCGCTGGCCGTCGTTCTGGACGCCGGCGGATTGACGGCAGAGAGGATGCAGGCCATCGCGCGTGAGTTCAACCTGTCCGAGACCGTGTTCGTGCTGCCGCCGCGCCTGCCGGCCCACACGGCCTATATCCGCATTTTCACGCCGCTCACGGAGCTTCAGTTCGCGGGCCATCCAACCGTTGGCGCGGCCATCCAACTCGCCGGCGACCGGATCACCGGTGCCGCCGCCGACTGCGACGCCCTTATCGTGCTGGAGGAAGGCGCCGGCAGCATCCGCGTTGGCGTGGTGGGCCGGAGCGGGCAAGCGCCCTACGCCGAGTTCGACGTGCCGAAGCTGCCCGAACTTGCCGGCGCGCCCGCCCATGACGACCGCATCGCCGCAGCGCTGGGCCTGTCTCCGCAGGAGCTCGGCTTTGCAAACCACCGCCCGTCGCAATACGACGCCGGCACGCCTTTCGTCTTCGTGCCCGTGCGCGATCTCGACACGATCGCCCGGGCGCAAATCGTCGCCGCGCACTGGGACGTGGCCTTTCACGGCGCCGCGGGCAAGGTTTTCCTCTATTGCCGCGAAACCATCCAGCACAGCGCCAGTTTCCACGCCCGCATGTTCGCGCCCGGCGTGGGCGTGCCCGAAGACCCCGCCACCGGATCGGCGGCCGCCGCCTTTGCCGCGGTGCTGCACCGCTTCGACATACTGCCTGAGGGCACCTCCGACTTCACCATCGAGCAGGGGATCGAGATGGGCGGGCCGGGCGAGATCAAGCTTGAGGCCGAGGTGGCCAACCGGCTCCTGAAGCGTGTGCGCATCGGCGGCTTTGCCTGCCTCGTCGCGCGTGGCAAGCTTTTGGTCTGATACCAAATCCGGCTGATTGCTTGAGTAAGTCCCCCCTCATCCTGGCCTTTTTCCCGAGGGGAGAAGGCACGCCAGAATAATCCGCAGCGGACGTTATGGGGTTCTCTCTCCCCTCAGGGAGAGAGGCAGAGTGAAGCGGCCGTTTGCTGAAGCGATCAGCCGGAGTTGGCATAACACTCTTCGCGTCCGTCCAGCATGCGCAAAACGCCCCGGCAAGTGTTCTCGCCGGGGCGTTCTTGCAATGGCCCGCGAGGCGGCCATCATGCTTGCGTGAAAGCGGGCATTACTTCAGAGGCAGAGGATCAGCAGCCTGGTTGATCCTGTAGTTAACGCCGAGGCGGACCGTGTTGTAGGTGTGGTTGATTTTCACATTGGCAGTGCCGAGATCGGTGCTGGCAGCCGAGCATCAACCGGGGTGTACGAGAGGGAGGTAGGTGCTGAGAGATTGGTGCTGCCCAGGTCGATGTATTGGTACTCGGCCTTGGCCGACCAGGACGGCGAAAGGGCGATTTCAACGCCGCCGCCAAGCACCCAGCCAGTCAGATTGCTGTTCCGGCTATCCCAATTGACCGGCACGCCCCCAGGGGTCGTGGTGCTAGTGATGACGTTGATTGACGAAAGCTCCGCGAGAAGCAAGTCCTTCACGCCGCCATATGCGAAGCCGCCCGTCGCGTAAACCAACGTGTTTCCGAAAAACAATGTGTTTCCGAGCGAATAACCGAGCCTGCCCCGCACGGTACCGAACCAATCGAGGTTGCTTTTCGTAAGAGCCTCATTCACCACGCTAGGCAGGAGGGAGGTTGCGGTAGGAAAGACTGCGGCTTCCGCGACGGCGGCGCCCTTGATGGCAGAGGCTTGGATGTCGGTTTCAACACCGAACACGAAGCGGTCCCGCTGCACGTTATAGCCCAGTTGGCCGCCGCCGAAGCCGCCCTGTGTCCAGAGGC
>CAVUGF010000007.1:0-479330 GCA_963740975.1 uncultured Alphaproteobacteria bacterium
CACTAAATCGCTAGCGCGATAGCCGCTGCGCGGACGGTGCCCGCTGCGAAGGTAACCATCTGACAACTTAACGATAACGGGCTCAGCGCGCCTGTTGTTTGGATTGAGGTCTCATCAACCTTATCCAAGACAGGAGTTGAGTATGAGTACCGAAGCTGTCAGTGAACTGCGCCTGCGCATGATCGAGGACATGAAGGCGCGCCAGCTAAGCCCAGGCACGCAGCGGAGCCATATTTACAGTTGCAAGCGTTTTGCAGCCTATTTGAAGCGCTCGCCAGCGGCGGCAACCGCGGACGAGGTCCGCGCCTTCCAGCTTTACTTGATGGAGACCGGCCCCAGTATTGGCAATCGCAACCGCATCATGACGGGAGTGAAGTTTCTGTTCCGGGTGACGCTGCGCAGGCACGATTTGGCGTCTGAGATTTACTACGTCAGAGAGCCGCAGAAACTGCCGCTGACCCTGAGTCCAGACGAGGCCCAGCGCCTGCTGGCTGCCGCAAGCAATCTTAAAGCCAGGGCGATGCTCACGCTGTGCTACGGCTGCGGATTGCGTGCGGGCGAAGCATGCCGCCTCAAGGCGGGTAACATCGACCGCGAACTCAACATCATCCGCATCGTACAGGCCAAGGGCCGCAAGGACCGCCATGTCATGCTGCCGCCCGAAGTGCTGGATTTGCTGCGGCAATGGTGGAAGGCGCGGCCCGCGCGTTACGACGGAGGCGTGCCGCTGAAGGAGCGCTGGCTTTTCCCGGGCCGCAAGCGTGGCGAGCCCCTTACCACCCGTCAGCTATCGCGCCTGTTCCATGAGGCAGCCGAAGCGGCGGGCATCAAGAAGGCGGTCTCGCTGCATTCGCTCAGGCACTCCTTCGCCACCCATCTTTTCGAGCAAGGCTTAGATATTCGTTTGATCCAAGCGGTTCTGGGCCACCACAAGCTCGATACGACGGCGCGCTACACACGCGTTGCCACCAGCCGCATTGCCGCCATCGAAAGCCCGCTCAGCGGCAAGCAGAGGCAGCCAGCGAAGAAGAAGGACAAGGCGGCCGCATAGCCCGCCGCCATGCCCCGGCCAGTGCTGGAGATCGCGGATATTTTCCGCGAACACGGTGCCGCTTGGCGCGAAGCCAATCGCGGCCATGTCAGCCTTGGACAGCTCAAAGTGATGAGTGCCATCGAGCGCTGCCGCACCGCAGCGCTCGGAGGCCATGTTGCGCGCTGCGAGAACGATGACTGCGCACGCACGGTCATCTCCTTCAACAGCTGCCGCAATAGGCATTGTCCGAAGTGTCAGGGGAGTGCGGCGCGGGAGTGGCTCGCCGAACGCGAGGCCGAGCTTCTGCCCGTGCCCTACTTCCATGTGGTCTATACGCTGCCCGCACCTATCGCGGACATCGCCTATCAAAACAAGGCTGCGATCTACGGCATCCTGTTCAAGGCCTCGGCAGAGACGACCCTTCGGATCGCCGCCGATCCCAAGCATCTTGGCGCGCGCATCGGTATCACCTCGGTGCTGCACACCTGGGGTTCGGCCATGACCCACCACCCGCACGTCCATATGATCGTGCCGGGCGGCGGCCTTTCCGCCGATGGCCAGCGCTGGATCGCCGGACGGTCTGACTACCTCCTGCCGGTCCCCGTGCTATCGCAGCTGTTCCGGGGCCTGGTACTTTCCATGCTGCTCGAAGCGCATGGTGAAGGGCGCCTCAAGTTCTTCGGGGAACATGCCGCACTCGCCGATGGGAAAGCGTTCAAAGCCTTCCTGGGGCCGCTCTGGAGCTCCAATTGGATCGTCTACGCGAAAAAACCTTTTGCCGGCCCCGGCGCAGTCCTGGCCTATCTCGCCCGCTACACCCATCGCGTGGCCATCTCCAACAGCCGGCTGATCGCGGCCAATGCCGATGGCGTCACCTTCAAATACAAGGACTACCGCATCGAGGGGCCGGAGCGTTACAAGACCATGACGCTCGCCCCGCACGAGTTCATCCGCCGCTTTCTGATGCATGTGCTGCCACGCGGCTTCCACCGCATCCGCCATTACGGGCTCCTGGCCAATGGCGGCCGTGCGGAGAACATCGCCAAGGCCCGGGCGCTGCTGGATGTTTTGCCGGTGACTGAGGCCAATGCCGCCGGAACCGCGGAGAAGGCTGAACCAGATGGCCCCCGCGTCTTGCCCCGGCCATGCCCGTGCTGTGGCGGACGCATGATCGTCATCGAGGTCTTCGCCCGCGGCTCCATGCCCCGGTACCGGCCGCCAGACACGGCACCCGTTTGGGCCGATACGTCATGACGCCGTTATCGCCGTTTCCAAACCGCAATATTGACCGCGATTGCTGCTGGGCTTGGCCCGGCCACGCCGGCGCTCGCCCCGGCAAGCGCCACAGCTGCTCAAAACCGCCTATCTTCCCGCCAGTAAGCGATGGTTCTCGCCGCCGCACCGCCCCTGCTGCACCGCCAGCACCGTCAAAACGATCACCATCCCCGGCATTGCTGGCATGCGCGGCCACCGGCGTGCTCTTCAAATCCCCATAGCCCGCCGATAGGTTGCGGCACCCGAGTGCCCTGCACCCCGCGATTTCGTGCCTTGGCGCTTTTCGGACGCCCGCCGTCAGCGCGCGTGGATGGCTTCGTCATGCGGGCATCCGAAAACCTGCACATGTGCGGTTGATTGTTGATTGGGCGGTCACGATGCAGTTCCGCGCGGACCCAATATGTAGTGGGTGTCTGTGCTAACCAGATAGGCACGGAACGGACTAGGCCCACTGACGCCGTGCCGGGCGTTCCCGGCGCGGCGGGTCTTGCGGCGATCCTGAGCTTCCATAACCGCACCAGCGGGCTGTGCTGCCCCATCGCGTCGTTGGCGAAGGGTCAGCTGCTTTAGGCTGCTGCGGACGTTCTCGGGTCAGCACTTCATCCGGTTGCGATTGCCGGCTGATCGTGAGCGCCGTCTCGCCGTAGAAGACGCCATGTGAGCCGCGTCACGGCCGCCCAGTCGCGCCAGGTGAAGTTCATGGTGAATTGATGCGTCATGCGTCGTTTTCTCTTTTTTGCATTTTCCAGAGTCTCGGGCATTTCTATTGGTGACATTGGTGACAGCAAAAACCGCATGCCATTACAATGTGTTGGGCACTATTCGTGGCCCGGCGCATTGGTGACAACACTGGTGACAGCGTTGGTGACAGCCCAATTCGCTCCGGTCATGCCCGCTTGCTTCTCCGATTTTCCAACGCCGGGAGCGGGTCCGCAGCGCCCGCCTCGAAGCCTCGCCGGATATCGCGGAGTACGTCGCGAATGCCGTTCGTTTTGACCAAGCCATTGCGCTGCGAGGCATCGACAAGAGCCGCACGCACTTCCGCTTCGGCGATCAAGCCCTCCCTAATAAATGGCCTGAAGGTTTGTGCCATGCCGCGAACTGCCCGGCTGCGCCCGCCTGGCGCACGGTTGGCAAGCGTGCCCTCTACCCATTTCAGAAGGCCGCGCGCCATCGCTTCGTAGCGCCTGCGTTCGAGGGCGCTCAAGCTGCGGAGCGGCGCTTGTGCTGGCGCTGCGGGAGCGAGAGGCACCACTTCCGGCAAGAACGGCCGCAGTGCCTCGCCCAGCGCGGCGATATGGCTGGGCGTGATGACCGGCAAGTCATCGATGCGGCGATTTTCGAGGCTGCCTCGATGCCAATAGTAAGGCTTGCGCGTATCTGGATGCACCGTCGGCGGCAGCACCGTCTCACGCCCAGCAGCAAGGATTTGCACCAGCGTTTCCTGGCGGCGCTTTCCATCCGGACCAATGACCGGCGCGGCCCGGAAATCCGAGCTTCGTATCTCGCCGCTTGGATCGCGGAAAAACGCGGTGCATCCACGTTGGCCGATCTTTACCGGGGCGCCCATACCAGCCAAGATGGCTTTGACCGCACCATTCGCCTTCAGGCTGTCAACGTCGACCGCAATCAAGCCGTTGTAGCCCGTGCAGACAGCCAGGCCGCATGTCTTGTCCTGTGCCCAGGCAGCGAGCTGCCCCTTGTCCGCCGCTTCCGCGCAATACTGCGTCCAGCCCTCAAGCGAATGCCCAACCGCTCCGGGCGCCTTCGTCCCTGCGAGGACAGGAATCGGCGAGAAGCCGCGTGCCCAGTACGACAGCGCCCAGCGAGAGAAAACGGCGGTCATGGCGCGAGCCCCCATAGCAAGCGCTGAATATGCTGCACGCTTGCAATAGTGAGCCTGAGAGGGGGGCAACGGCGGCTGTCACCGATGTCACCGGTAGCGTCACCAGTGAAGCCGCCCCCATTGGTGACAGCCGAAGTCCTGCGCCGCAGCGCTTTTTCCGCCCTTTTTACTCCTGTCACCAATGTCACCAATAGAAATGCAAGGAAGATGGGAAAAAGGGAAAAGAAGAAATGACGCATGGCGCTTAACCCTCCTGCTCTCTGAGGATATAACCCCACACCTGCTTTCCTCCGGGCCCCCACCGCCCCTGCTTCCGCTTGTACCCCATGCCTTCCAGAATGGCTGCGGCGCGCTGTCCGTTGGCACCAGAGCGCCTTTCAAGCGGGATACCCAGCATTTCGTAGATATCGTTACTGAGGATGACGCCGCTGCGCCCATCGAGCAATTCGGAAAGCCGCTCTTGCCAGGGGTCAATTATCATTCGTTCCCGCTGGCCTTCCGCGGCGATTGCCCATAGGTGCTTCGGCAGCACCAAGCTTTCGCCGGCCGCCTCAAAATAAGCTGCTTCGGCCCATAGCCGGTCACGGTCCCGGCTGACGTTAGCCGCTATCTCATCGGGATCGAATTTGCCGCTTATCGACACAGGCCAGAAACGGCGGTTGCCAGTTGCATCGCGCAGATACTGGGCATCGTTAACGGTTCCAAAGAAGACGCATTGGCGCGGGCGTTCCGACTTCGCTCGCCCGTAGGACAAACGCGCGCCATCGACTTGGCGGGACAACTGCGCTTTGACGGTTCCTGCCTCGCGCTTGCCCATACCGGTAAGCTCGGGAAGCTCAACAAGCCATTTTCCGGTTGTGATCTCGATGACCTCTTTTTGATCCGCGCCTACAGATAGGCTGTCGGTGAAATACTCCTCATCTGGGCATAGCGCCTTGATGGAGGAAGATTTTCCGGCGCCTTGCGGCCCCTGCAACACCAGCATCGCGTCGTGCTTGCATCCCGGCCGCCGCACGCGCCGCACGGCAGCAATCAAATGCTTGCGGCCATAGGCAGAGTTCAAAGGCGTATTCTCTGCATCGAAGTAGGCATGAAGCCATTCATCAAGGCGCGGCACGCCATCCCATTCAAGAGCGGCGAGGTAATCCCGGATAGGGTGAAAGCTGGCCTCGCGGGCTTTGTTTTCCAGAAAGCCAAAGAAATAGGCATCTTTGGACGGCAGGCCCAGACGATCAGACTCATACCAGAGCCCTTTTGCCACCTCATCTGTGAGCGTTACAGATTGCCCGGCTCGATAACGATTGTGCGGTAAGCCATGGCGTCGAACTTAAGCGTCACACCGGCATGATCGAGAAACGCCTCAATATTCTCCTGCGAGCGTCCCTTGACGCCTTTGTCTGTGATTTCCGGCCAATCGATTGCGCCAGGGCCTTGCGGCCGGCTCCGGCGCTGGCTTTTGCTGGCCCTCTCCTCCGCTGCGATCTCGCGGCGCCGCGCCTTCACATGCTCAATAAGCTCCGTTCCCGTGATTCCGAACGGCTTTGCATGCTCCTTCTTGTCCGTGGCCCACTCGGCGCGTTCGATGGCGGGCATGCGCGCGACCGCTTCGATCACCTCCGCGAGACATTTTGGCGAGATGCCCTCCGGTTGGCCGTTATCCTGCGAGGGCTGTTCTGTCCCCCTCTCAGGCTCACTATCCTTTGGTGGCGGCACAATCTCGGGATGGTGTGCATTCGGCGGCCGGGCGCGCTTGTTAATGGCTACACCAGGCGCAGGTTCGCGGATTGCTTTCTTGCCGGAAGCTGCAAAGTGTGCGCCAGCCTCGCCGTTTAGATGGCCGTTTTTACGCGCCGCAACATTGATATTGCTCGACATTATTGAACTTTCCTTTGGGGGAAAGCTCGAACGTCTCTTGAAAACTGCGATTCGCCATGCAATATGAATGGAGCCATCCATTTTCATATCGCACTCTGCGCCGTCGCAACTTTCGAGGAGGCTTTCGAACTTTCCTACCGTTGAAACCACAGCGCCGCCTCGCCAGGCGGGTTGCGGGAATGGCGCAAAACAGCAGACACAAGATTCAACGCCTCGCAGCTTCGCCACTGCGGGGCGTTTCGCATTTCAGGATACTGGTGCGAGGCGCTGCGCATCATGCCGCTCGCGCCAATTGTAAGCGCAGGCAATCCACCGGCATTCGCAGCTGGCGAGCACTCGTGCAGCACATGAGCGATTTCGAGCCTCCGTTCCGGCAACGGCGTACTTCAAATTGATCTTCTGGAGAGGCTCTCGCCGAAGAAGGGCGAGAGCCTCCTCTCTTTTCTGTTGGCGTCTGACGGGATGCCGCACGCAGCAACCCGCTACGGCAGCTCGCTTTGAGCGGCCGGTTTGCGTTCCAGTTACTGCTGTCCTGGCGATCCGGGGTGGCCAGAGATTATGTGCGGCCGTCCAGGGATGGGGGACCGGGGGTGTGGGTCAGTCTGCGCGGCGTTTTTTGTCCGCGACCCTCTCTAGCCTGCGCTTCGAAGGCGATTTGCGCTGCGCTCGTGGAGCTATGCCTTCGGCTGGAAATCCACCCATCCAAGTCGGCTTGCGTGTACCGCACGGCCCGCGATAACTTCAGGAATACCGGTCCGCAGCCTGTGACACGCATTTTGTTGAGGTAGGAGGCGGACAAGCCGAGGACTGCGGCGGCCTCGCCGGTAGTCATGATGCGTGCACCTGCGCCGGTATTGGATTGGCCGTTAGATTCGCGAGATTTGGGCATTGCAAGAACCTTTGTGTTGTTCAGCGATACCCGCAGCATGGCGAAGCGCGGACACAAAAGTCGATTGCAAACCGCCTTGACTTTGCAAATGGAATTGCAAAGCCGCAGACCTTGCGATTAGTCAGTCATCACGATTTCGTGATTTTGGTCCGTTTTTTGGGACGCGGGCAATTTGGCAGACGCCCTTGTTCAATGGCGTGCAATAGCTTGTCATAAATGCTGCGCCGGCCTGCGTGTTTCCGCGGTGTTGCCCGCTTCAATAGCGCTTTGGCGTGCGGGTCAGTAAGCTGGTCCGCCAGCCCGCTACGTGCCTCCGCGGAAGCAAGAAGCTTAGCAATCGCTGTGAGGGACATGGCCGGGTAAGCGTTATAGACGAACGGGGCTAGGGCTTCGGCCCAGCGCGCCACCTCTTCCTTCAACCGCACATTCTTGCCGGCAGCTTCCTGCTGCGACGGAACAGTATCCGGCTTTTGCCGTTTCTCGCGGCTTTGCGGCTGGCTTACTTCGCCGTGCGATGCAGGCGCATCCAGCTTCAGCGCTAGCTCGTTAGCGGCTATCAGAAGGAGAGATAGTACCTCAAGGACCCGAGCTTCGGGAATACGGCCTTGACGCAAATTGGAGATGTGCGCGGCTAGATGCCAGGCGAATTCCGCATTCCTTGCGTCCGCACTTCTTGTGGCGTCCGCACCGGTTACGGATGTATTGGCCATTAAGTCGCGGAGCCGTCCTTCATCGACATCCGCCGGCCGTCTGCTCCAATCCGGAAAGTTGTGCTTTACACGGACATCTTCCACGAAACCGGCAAGCGCATGCCAGAGCGAAGCGATCACGTCGAACGGAATAAACTGGTAGCCCCTCCGGAGAATATCAATCTGCACGTGTTCCCAGGAAAATTCGACCCTACGATTATATTCGCTTAATATTCCTTTATGGGCCGCGCTGCTTCTGAGATACTCATAAAGTACATCCATCGCACTCTTGGTTCTTTCAAACGCGTCGCCGTTGTATTCGTGCTGCATACTTCCGCAAAAATCCCGCCATACGGCATGAATATGATGCTCTAAAAAGTAACTGGCGGAACCATCGACATCATGAACAAACTGTTTCAGTGTATCCTTGCTGAGTATGATGAAATGTTTCCAAAAAAAGTCGGTTGTTGCCTCTGCATCTTCCTTAAGATTCCAGACAGCACTACAAGCCACTCGTAGATTGGCTCGATCCTCCGGTGTAAGGTTCCAAAGCCATTTGTCTACTCGTGTAATAAAGATGCGAAGGTGGGCACATGGATCGTTTTTTGATTTGCGTTCATAAAGCCTATCGTACCATCCGTACCAGTCTCTCTCAAAAATGTACCGCATCACGGGAACTCCCTACTCACCACCGAAACGCGACGCCCAGAGCGGTGACATGAGGAACCTGGCATCCTAGCCGCCGCCCCTTGTAGACGGAGTTTTCATCGATTTGCCACTCACAGCCCAACCCAGGGAAGAGAGATGTATGGGTGCGATGGGAGTGGAAAAAAATCAGAGGCTACGGCGAGGTAAAGCAGCAGACGGGTCCACCGGCTCTGCTTCCTCAATCATGGAGCGGAGGTCGCCCGAGGGTTCTTCCGGCGCCAACTTTCGCCCGGTTGCGCCTCGCCCGCGTCCCGGAAAGCGGGCTGTTCAATTTTCCGCCTCACATCATCGGTGGTTCTGGCGCGGAACGTCGGCGGAATGACCGGCGCGGCTGGCGGGCGGATCGAGGGCAGGAAGGGGTGCGAAAGGGCGACCGCTTTTTCCACGGTTCCTACACAGTGCCTATAAAACTCTGAGGGCGGAAAGGGTGAACCGGCTTAACCCATTGATTTTAATGGTGCCCAGGGGCGGATTTGAACCACCGACACGCGGATTTTCAGTCCGCTGCTCTACCAACTGAGCTACCTGGGCATTTGAAGGCGTGCACGCCATTCGAAGCCGGACTTATAAGGGCTTTAGGTGCCCGTGTCGAGCGTCGAAGCGCGAATTTTTTCGGGTTCGCTTGATTGAAGCGAGCATACCTGAGAAGAATAGGAAGGCGCGCGCCGCAGCCTGCCTGGACATGGAAGCCTGCGCGCACTAGTACAGCCGGAGGTGAGTTCGCCCCCCCCATTTGCCGCACGCTCGAAAGCGAACTTGCCTCCGAAAAGCTGTACTAGGATCAATAAGTTACTGGTACACCTTATCCGCGGAAATCCTACTGACGCCCGCGGCAAACGGGTTAGGATTTCCCGCGGGGTGCCTCGGCACTGAAAACAAAAGCAAATTGGAACGCCGCATGCTTAAGATGCGCATCATCCCCTGCCTCGACGTCAAAGACGGACGCGTAGTCAAGGGCATAAATTTTGTGGATTTGCGCGATGCGGGCGACCCCGTGGAGGCCGCCACGGCCTATGACGAGGCAGGCGCCGACGAGCTTTGCTTCCTCGACATCGGCGCGAGCCACGAAAAGCGCGGCATCATCCTGGATGTGGTGCAGCAAACAGCGGAGCGCTGCTTCATGCCGCTCACCGTGGGCGGTGGCGTGCGCACGCTGGACGATGTCCGCCAACTCCTGCGCGCGGGCGCCGACAAGGTCTCGATCAACACCGCCGCCGTGGCCGGCCGCTCCTTCGTGGGCCGGGCGGCGGAGAAATTCGGCAATCAGTGCATCGTGGTGGCCATCGATGCCAAGCGCGTGAGCGGGGAGGGGGATGCGGCGCCCCGCTGGGAAATCTTCACCCATGGCGGCCGCAACCGCACGGGCATCGACGCGGTGGCCTACGCCCGCGAGGTGGTGGGCCTCGGCGCTGGCGAAATCCTCCTTACCTCGATGGATCGCGACGGTACCCGCGCCGGCTTCGACATCGCGCTCACCCGCGCCATCTCGGATGCGGTCCCGGTGCCCGTAATCGCCTCGGGCGGGGTGGGCACGCTCGACCACCTAGTCGAAGGCATCCGCGATGGTGGCGCCACTGCGGTGCTCGCCGCCTCGATCTTCCACTTCGGCGACTACACCATCGGCGAGGCCAAGCGCCACATGGCCGCGGCGGGCCTGCCAGTCCGGCTCGACTAGACGCCGCTTGCGGAAAAAGTGCCAAGGCTGCGCAAATCGCGGAGATCTCGCACAAAATTGGGCTGCGCAAAAATGCGCGGACCTTCCCGGAATGAGCCATGGGCGCGCCCTCCCCAACATTCGAGCCTAGTGCCGGCCCAGTCAGGCGGCATTGGCGACAGCCGGACACAAGCTTGCCGGGTTATTTTTGCCTTTAGCTTTGCCGATGCACAAGGTGGCGGGGTTCAAACCATCCTGCCAGCCGCCGCTCGCCTAGCGGCTCCAAGGCCCGAGGAAACTGGCGAAATGCCCGATCTTGCGACTGTATACCCTGACTCATTGAGAACCCACAATAAAATGCTTACTAAGTTATGCGAATGGGATCTCAGTGGACGGCATGATTCGCCGGGGATTTCTGAGCACTGCTGAACGTAAGGAACTGCTGTCGCTAGCCCGCGACGGCTCCGCTGCGCATCGGATTGCACGCCGGGCGAATGCCGTGCTGCTTCTTGATGACGGGTTGAGCTGCGAGCGAGTGGCCGAGGTTCCCGGCCCAGCCCCGTCGCCAAGGCCCCGCGCTCGGACAAAGCAAAAGCCAAGGACGCAGGCAAGCGGACCGAAGACGGCCAGCCAGTGCACAGCTTCCACACGCTGATCGCCGATCTTGGCACGCTCTGCCTCAACGAGGCCATCGCCGTGACCAACCCGAACTACGCGCTGGCGATGACCACCCGGCCTACGGCCTTGCAGCAGAAGGCGCTGGGCCTGCTCGGCGTGTCCATCATCGCCGGCGTGGAACCGGCCCGCTCCGGCCGCCGTACCCAGTAAACACCCCATTCTGCGAAAAATATCATCGCAGGATCAATGGGGTATGCTTCCGAAAAGAAAAAGGTCAGTCTAACGAATTGAATTTGTTCGATTAACGCTGAGACACTAGTGAGGAACGTTGAAAAGCGAAAAGAATGTGGATAGAAAGCTATCCCCACAGCAGACGCTATGCGCCGGATGCGATTTGGGTTTGAGAGATGGGATTGTGAGGAGCGGGGCCGCATGACGCAGGACGAATTCTGGGCGCTTATCGATCTGGTGCGCAAGAGCGCGCCTGAAGAGCCCGATGGGAAATACGAAACCCTGAAAACCGAACTCGGCAAGCTTTCCCTCGCCGGTCTTCAATCCTTCGCCAGGCATTTCGGCGAGTGCTTTATACGGGCCTATACCCACGAGCTTTGGGGGGCAGCCTACATAATTGGCGGAGGATGCAGTGACGATGGATTCATGGATTTCAGGGATACCCTGATCATGCAGGGAAAAGACTTCTTCGAGGCCGCCCTCGCAGATCCCGACAGTCTCGCAGACACAGACTATAGCGAGGACGATGAGATCGACTACCCCTTTTACGAGGGGTACGGAACCGTGGCACGGAAGCTGATCGAAGCAAAAGGCGGCGAGATGCCGGTCTTGGCCTGGCCCGAGCAACCTTCCGGCTACCGTTGGCAGGAGCAAGACTTACAACGCCTCTATCCCAAGCTCTTTGCCAAATTCGAGGACTATTCTTAGCCGCATTTTTGCAAGCGCTGCCGGATGGCTTCGAGCGGCCGCTGGATATCCCCCCTCCAAAAAAGGGTGAGGGGGGACTGAGCGATGCCTTAGGCCCGGCCGTCGCGGGTAACCGCATTGGCGATGCCGAGCGCGCCGACGGCGGCACTCACAATGCCGCTCGCATTCAGGCCTGCCTCTTCGTACATCGCTTCCTGCTTGCCATGATCCAGGAACACATCCGGAAGCACCAGCGGCCGGACCTTGAGGCCCTGATCCAGCAGGCCCTCGCGCGCCAGGAACTCCAGCACGTGGCTTCCGAAGCCGCCGGAGGAGCCCTCCTCCACGGTCAGGAGCACCTCATGGTGCCGGGCCAGCTGGCGGATCATGTCGCGGTCCAGAGGCTTGGCGAAGCGCGCATCGGCCACGGTCGTGGACAGGCCCATCGCGGCCAGCTTGTCCGCAGCCTTCAAGCTTTCCTGCAACCGTGTGCCGAGCGAGAGAATGGCAACGGCCGTGCCCTCGCGGACGATCCGGCCCTTCCCGATCTCAAGCGGCGTTCCCTCCGCCGGCATCTCGACGCCAAAGCCGTCGCCGCGCGGATAACGGAGCGCGCTGGGCCTGTCGTCAATTGCCGCCGCGGTTGCGACCATGTTCTTCAGCTCCGCCTCATCGGAGGGGGCCATGATGACGAAGCCGGGCAGGCAGGAGAGATAAGCAAGATCGAACGTGCCCGCATGCGTCCCCCCGTCCGCGCCCACGAGCCCCGCGCGGTCGAGCACGAAACGGACAGGCAGGTGCTGCACGGCTACGTCGTGCACAAGCTGATCGTAGCCGCGCTGCAGGAATGTCGAATAGATGGCGCAGAAAGGCTTGATGCCTTCGGTGGCGAGACCGGCGGCAAACGTAACGGCATGCTGCTCAGCGATGCCAACGTCGAAATAGCGCTCTGGGAACTCCCCGGCGAAAGCATCGAGACCGGTCCCCGAAGGCATGGCCGCCGTGATGGCAACGACCTTATCGTCCTTGCGGCCCTGCTCCAGAAGCGCGTCCCCGAACACCTTGGTGAAACTGGGATGCGGCGACTTGGTCTTGTCCTGCGCGCCGGTGATGACGTTGAACTTGGTGACGCCATGATACTTGTCCGCCGAATTCTCGGCAGGCGCGTAACCCTTGCCCTTCTGTGTCACGCAATGAATGAGCACCGCGCCTGCATCAGCATCGCGGACGTTCTCCAGCACCGGCAGGAGGTGATTGAAATCGTGGCCGTCGATCGGACCGATATAGTAGAGGCCCAGCTCCTCGAACAGCGTGCCCCCCGTGAACAGGTGCCGGGTGAACTCCTCGGCGCGGGCAGCGCTTCTTTCGAGGAAGCTCGGGAGGTTGTGGGCGATCTGCTTGCCGATATCGCGCACCTTGAGGAAGGCCGACGAGGACGTGGTGCGGGCGAGATAGGCGGACAGCGCGCCAACAGGCGGCGCGATCGACATGTCGTTGTCGTTCAGAATGATGATAAGGCGCTTGTCCATCGCGCCCGCGTTGTTCATCGCCTCGTAGGCCATGCCTGCGCTCATCGAGCCGTCGCCGATCACCGCGATGACGTTACGGCCGTCCTCGCCCATGAGCGCGCTCCCCACGGCCATGCCGAGCCCCGCGGAAATCGAGGTCGAGGAATGGCCCGCGCCGAAAGGATCGTATTCGCTTTCGGAGCGCTTGGTGAAGCCCGAAAGGCCGCACGGCTGGCGCAAGGTGCGGATGCGGTCGCGCCGGCCAGTAAGGATCTTGTGCGGATAGGCCTGATGGCCTACGTCCCAGATCAGGCGGTCGTGCGGCGTGTTAAACAAATAGTGAATGGCGACCGTCAACTCGACCACGCCCAGCCCCGCGCCCAAATGGCCGCCGGTCACGGAGACCGCATCGACAACCTCCCTGCGCAATTCGTCGGCGAGCTGGGGAAGCTGATCGGGATCGAGCTTACGAAGATCTTCAGGAGTTTTAACGGTATCGAGGAGCGGGGTACGGTTGCTAATAGTCACGTCAACTCTTTCCTTCGGTATTCCCGATCACCAGCCTATGCGTCCCGCCTTCCAGAACGCTGAATTTTTTGCGGCAAATGGGGTTAATCAACTTGCACGGGCAAGCAGCAACACTGCAAGAAAAATTGCAAACGGACTTTTTCGCCCCCAGCGGTCCGCGCATCCCTGCAATCATTCCTTAAATAATGGCAAAAGTTGGCGCGAGGCACGCCCAAAAAGTGGCTTCGCCCTCCCTTGCCTGCGCTTCTCGCACAGTGACGATTGGGATGGATTAAGCCTGAGGAGCGCCGTTCGTTCCGGGATCGAGTGGAGAAGTGCCCTGGGGAATTCCTTGCGCGCTGAGCGTGATACGCTCGACCTTGGCCTCCGCGCGCTTCAAGAGCTGATCGCAGTGCGCGCGCAGCGCCTCGCCACGCTCGTAAATTTCGATGGATTGCTCCAAATCCACATCGCCCCGCTCAAGCCGGGTCACGATCTGTTCGAGTTCCTTCAAAGCGGCCTCGAAGCTCATGCCTTTGATGTCCGCGAAGGAATTGCGCGCCTGCTTGGGCGCAGGCTGCTCCTTGACTGGGTTGTTCTGCATGACCGGTCCCTAAGATGCTTCTAGTAAAGCCTGAACGTGCACCGCCACCGAGCGGCTCAGCGCGGTCAGGTCGTATCCCCCTTCCAGCAGGGAAACAAGACGTCCGCCGCAGCGTTCCCGCGCCACATCTATCAACTTCCGGGTAACCCAGTTGTAGTCCTCTTCGACGAGGTTGATGTTGGCAAGCGGGTCGGAGCGGTGCGCATCGAACCCGGCGGAGACGACGATCAAATCGGGGGCGTGCCGCCGCAAGGCTGGCAGAATGACTGATTCGAATGCCTCGCGAAACTGCGCACCGCCATCGCCCGCCCTGAGCGGGGCATTGACGATATTCCCTTTCTCGCCGCGCTCGGCGATGCTGCCGGAGCCAGGGAACAGCGGCATCTGATGGGTCGAGGCGTAGAAGCAATCCGGGCGCGCCCAGAACATGGATTGCGTGCCGTTCCCGTGATGCACGTCGAAATCGACGACCGCCACGCGCTCCGCTCCATGGGCCGCCTGTGCATGAAGGGCGGCGATGGCGGCGTTGTTGAACAGGCAGAAACCGCAGGCCTTGCTGGGTTCCGCGTGATGGCCGGGCGGCCGCACCAGGCAGAAGGCGTTCGAGGCCAGGCCCTGCATCACCTCGTCCACGGCCTGGATGCCGGCGCCCGCCGAGTGCAGCGCTGCCTCCCATGTTTTCGGTGACATGATGGTGTCGCCGTCGTCGAGCGGGATCAGCTCGCGCGCGGGCTGGGCGCGCTGCACAAAGTCGAAATAGGCCGCGTCATGCGCCCGCACGATCTGCTCGCGCGTTGCGGACGGTGCTTCGACCCGGTGGAGATTTTGAAAGGTCTCGCCCGACAAGATCCTGTCGATGGCCCTGATGCGGTCCGCGCGCTCCGGGTGCCACTCGCCGGTGTCGTGTTCCAGGAAGGAATCGTGCGTGATGTAGAGCGTCGACATCGAATTCCTCAACCTGCGGGCTTCTTTACCAGCGCTTTCAGGGAGACCGGCGGCTTGCTGTCCTCCGGCACGAAGAAATCAGGAGCTAAATCCTCGCTTGGGTCTATACGATAATGGTCGAAGTCCCGCTTGCCGTTCTCCCAGAGCAGCGTGTCGTCGATGCAAAAGTTTCCGGAGAATTCGCGGAAGGCTTGGTGAGGATGACGTGCGCCGCATCGGCCAGGATGTCCGCTTTCCGGCTGGCGCGCATGAGTTTGTTGCCACCGGGGAGGTTTGCGATGGCGGCTGTCGCGATGGCGGTGCGCGGCCAGAGCGCATTCACCGCGATACCATGCGGCCTAAGCTCAGCCGCCATGCCAAGCACGCAGAGGCTCATACCGTACTTGGCGATGGTGTAGGCGACGTTCGGCGCGAACCATTTCGGGTTCAGGTCCAGCGGCGGCGACAGCATCAGGATGTGCGGATTTGCCGCTTTCATCAGATGCGGAATGCACAGCTTCGAGGTCAGGAAGGTGCCGCGCGCCGTTGATCTGGTGCATCAGGTCGTAGCGCTTCATGTCCGTCTGCACCGTGGGCGTCAGGCTGATCGCGCTTGCATTGTTGATGCAGATGTCGATGCCGCCGAACGTCTCCACCGTCTGCTCGCGGCCGCCCGCACCTGATCCTCGTGCCGGATATCGCAAATGAGGGGCAGCGCCTTGCCGCCGGCCTGTTCGATCTCATCGGCGGCAGTGTAGATCGTGCCCGGCAGCTTTGGGTGCGGATCGGCGGTCTTGGCCGCAATGGCGATGTTGGCGCCATCCTTCGCCGCGCGCAAGGCGATTGCCAGGCCGATGCCCCGGCTCCCGCCCGTGATGAAGAGCGTCTTCTTGTTCAGCGTTTCCATTCCCGGTCTTCCCTTTTTGGAAGACCCCCTCACCCCAGCCCTCTCCCGCGAGGGGAGAGGGAGTAGGCTGAGCCCGTTGAGAAGGCGTCCCCCTTGCGTGAGAGGGGACAGGGGTGAGGGGGGCTTACTTATTGTATCTTAGGCGCCTTCTGTAAGAACGCCTCAAACGCGGCCATGGCCTCCTCCGATTTGAGGCGCTCCAGGAATAGGGCGCCTTCCCGCTCCATGCAGGCTTTGGTGGGCGCCGGCTCGCCCTTGAGAAGCCGGCGCGACAGCCGCACAGCCTCGCGCGGCTTGGCCGCCAGCGCCTCCGCCGCCGTCATCGCCGCGCTTTCAAGCGCTTCCGGCGGCACGACATGATTGACGAAGCCCGCCTCCCTCGCCCGGTCCGCGGTGAAGGGCTCGCCCATGACCAGAAGCTCGAAGGCGCGCTGATGGCCCATCACCCGTGGCCCGAGCAGGCTGGAGGCCGCTTCCGGCACCAGCCCGAGGTTCACGAACGGCGTCTGGAACACCGCGCGCGGGCTGGCAAACACCAGGTCGCAGTGCAGCATCAGCGTTGTTCCTATACCCACGGCCGGGCCGTCCACCGCCGCGATGAGCGGCTTTTCGCGCTCCGCCAGCGCTTGGATGAAGGTGAAGCCGTGCATGGCATCCCCGCCGCCATGAGCGGTAGCAAGGAAGTCCAGCAGGTCGTTGCCCGCGCAGAAGATGCCGGGCAGGCCCAGGATGACCGTGACGGCGATGTCTGGGGCGGCATCGCTGGCTTTGAGCGCATCCGCCAGCGCCTTGTACATCTCGCCGGTCAGCGCGTTCTTCTTGTCAGGACGGTTGAGCCTGAGCGTTTGGACGGCGCCCTGAGCCGCGATCTCAACATGTGCGCTCATGCCTAGCGTGCTCCCAGGATTGCGTCAGCCTGCATCACGGTCTCGTGGGCGTGGCAGACCGCGTGCTTGAGCCCTTCCGTCTCGCACATCAGGTTTTCGGCGAAGTGCCGGGCCTCAAGCGCACGCGCGCCGGCGTTCGCGCCATCGGCACCGCGCGCGGCGGCAAGCGCACCCTTGGCCAGCAAGACCCCGCCCGCCGCAAGGCCGAACAGCCGGCCGAACGGCGTGGCGCCGGACAGCGCGGCGGCCTTGTTCTCCACAAGCTGCCGCTGAAGCCAAGCGCCCGTCTCTTCCAGCGCCGCGACGCTCGCCTCCATGCGCTCACCCATGTGCCCGAAGGCCGCTCGCCGCCGCCTTCACCTCGCGCACCGTCTCTTTTAGGCTGGCGATGAACGCCTGCACGGTCTCGCCGCCGTTGGCGGTCAGTTTGCGCGTGACGAGGTCGATGGCCTGGATGCCGTTCGTGCCTTCATAGATCGGGCTATGCGTGCATCGCGATAATGCTGTGCGGCGCCGGTTTCCTCGATGAAGCCCATGCCGCCATGCACCTGGACGCCTTCCGAGGCAACCTCCAGCCCATATCGGTCGAAAACGCCTTGGCGATCGGGTGTGAGCAGCGCGGCTTGGCATGCGCGCGCCTGCGCTCGCCGGCATCCGGCGCATGGTGCTGCGAGATCGAGCGCCACGCCGAGGTAGTAGCAGTCGCCCGCACCGCCGAGGTCTTGATTTCATCTTCATGAGCATGCGCTTCACGTCGGGATGCTCGGAGATCGCCACGATGATCCGCCGCGCCGATTCGCAGCGCCCTGCATGCGCTCATGCGCGAAGGCGCGGGCCTGCTGGCACGCGCGCTCGGAAATGCCCACGCCCGGGACGCCGACACTGAAGCGTGCATCGATCATCATGGTGAGCATGCGCCTTGAGCCCGCCATTGGGTCGCCAACAAGCGTGCCGATGGCGCCGCCCTTGTCGCCGAAGGTCATGACGGCCGTCGGGCTGCCATGGATGCCGAGCTTGTGCTCAAGGCGGACGCAGGCGGGCATCGTTGCGCCGGCCAGCGATCCGTCGGCATTGACGAGGAACTTCGGCACCAGGAACAGCGAGATGCCCTTCATGCCCGGCGGCGCATCGGGCATGCGGGCAAGCACCAGATGAATGATGTTATCGGTCATAGGAGTGGTCGCCATAGGTGATGAAGATCTTGGCGCCGATGAGCTTGTATGTGCCGTCGCCAGCGGGCACGCGCGGCTCTTCGGAGGCGCAGGTCGGAGCCCGCTTGCGGCTCGGTGAGCTGCATGGAGCCGGTCCATTCGCCGGTCACGAGCTTCGGCAGGTACTTCTGTTGCAGTTCCGGCGAACCATGCGCGATAATCGCGTGCACACCGGACTGCGTCAGCAGCGGATTGAGCCCGAAGGCCATGTTGGCGCCGCTCCACATCTCGAAGACGGCCATGCCGGGCCCGAACGGCAAGCCCTGGCCGCCATGCTCCTTCGGCACGGCCACGCTGCCCCAGCCGCCCCGGCGCATTTGCGGTAGGCCTCCGTGAAGCCCTCCGGCATCGCCACCTCGCCGTTTACAAGCCGCGCACCTTGGCAGTCCCCGGCCCGGTTGGTTGGTGCGATCTCTTCGGTAGCGAAGCGCCCCGCCTCTTCCAGGATGGCGTTGACCGTGTCCCAGTCCAAATCCTCGAACAGGCCGCGCCCCACGATGCCCGATAATCCCGCGATGTGGTTGAGCGTGAAGGCGATATCGGCGACAGGCGCGCGATAGGTCATCGGTCCTCCCTGTGAAATCGGCTTGGTATCCATGCGGGCATGCCGCAGCCTTCGCGGCGCCCGGCGAACGAAGCGTTACATTAACCCGGAATTTTGCGGCGTAAAATGAGTTTGTGCGGTGCGGGACGGGTTAGACGGGGACGAGGCCAACGCGCCCTTCGATGAGGCCCAGGCGGCCGTCTATCGCATTCAGCCGCGCACCGTGGTTGCGGCCCAAGTCCGTGAGCCCATCGAGTTTCTTCGAATGCTCTTTGAGGATTTCGGTTTGTCTTTGCTGGTTCGCATCGATCGCCGTGACGGCTTTCACCAGCGCGTCCAGCAGCACCCCGTGCTCCGCCAAAGCCTGGCTGTGCTGCGCCAGCGTTGCACTGTGCCCGGCTAGTGTTGCGCTGTGACCGGCCAGCGTTGCGCCCTGCTGCGCCAGCGATGCGCTGTGCTCGGCTTGCGTGCCCTCGATGCGGTCGAGCCGGTCGCGAATTTCGCGCAGCAGCACCAGCGTGTGGTTCTCGACGTTTTCGTCACTCATAGTCTCACCATAGCTCGTTACAAACAAAAATCAAAGAGGGCACGCGGCTTATGCGAAGCTGACGCATCGACAGCCGCGTCACAGTTCCGTTCTGACGTTTACCATGCTAGCGTGCGGTAGATAGTTGCTTAGGGGGATTGCGATGCGGGCGCTTGTCATTCTTCTGTTTTGTTTCGGCTTGAGCGGCGCGGCGGAGGCGCGGGAGCAGGCCAAGGGCTTCCTCGGCGCCCAGCTCCAGGATGTGACGAAGCAAGAGGCGGATGCGCTCGGCTGGGAATCCCCGCGTGGCGCGAAGCTCGTCAAGCCCGTGCCCGGTGGACCGGCGGAGAAGGCGGGGCTATTGCCCGATGACATCCTGCTCTCGCTGGACGGCGTGGAAGTCGAGAACAGGGCGGGTTTTGACGCGACGGTCGAGCGGCAAGGGGCCGGGCACGGAAATCAAGCTCCGGCTGCTGCGCGGCGGCAAGGAAAAGCGGCTCGCCGTAACGCTCGGCGCCCAGCCGGTGGAGCAAGCGCGCGCGGAGCCGAAGGACGTGCCGATCCTGCAGCTCGACACCGGCGGGCATATGGCGAAGATCACGGCGCTCGCGTTTACGCCGGATGGCAAGTCATCGTCTCGGCCAGTGACGATAAGGTTATCCGAATGTGGGATTTGGCAAGCGCGTAAGACGGTGCGCACCATTCGCGGGCGAAGCGCGGCCGGGACCGGAGGGCAGAATCTACACCATGGCGCTGTCGCCCGATGGGCGCTGGCTTGCGGCGGGAGGATGGCTCACCGCTCCTGGGGTGAAGGGCAGTCGTAATTCGCCTCTACGACTTCGCCAGCGGTAAACTCAAGGCGCTGTTCAAGGGGCACGGCAATACCGTCTTGCGCCTCGCCTTCTCGCCCGATGGCAACAGGCTGATCTCGGGCAGCGGCGACAGCAGCCGCCATCCTCTGGGACCTGGAGGCGCAAACGCTGCTGCACCGGCTTGAAGGGCATCGGACGACATCTACGCCGTGGGCTTCACCCCGATGGCGCCGCGCGGTGACAGGAGCCATGATAATATCTGAGGCTCTGGCGCGTGGCAGATGGCAAGCAGATCAAGCAGATGACCGGCCATGGCGAAAGGTGCGAGCCTTGCCGTCGCCCAGGATGGCAGCCTTCGCCAGCGGCGACAGTGTCCGGCGAAATCCGGCTCTGGGACGGGAAGACCGGCGCACGCGGAAGGTCCTTGCCCGGCCAGAATGGACTGTGAGTTCGCTTTAGCTTCCGCCAGACGGGCGCTCGCTTATTGTCGGCCCTCGGATATTGCCTGAGTGCGCGCGAGTTCACATGTCTGGGACGTTGCGACAGGAAATGAGGTCACCGCCTATAAGGGACACGACAACACAGTGCTGGCCAGCGCCTTCTATCCGGACGGGAGCTCGGGCGGCGGCCGGCGGTGGAGCCAACATCCGAATCCAGCTCTGGGACCCGCAAACGGGCAACCCCAATCGCAGTGCTGAAGAGCACGCGGCCGGGGCAGACGGTCTGGGCGGCGGGGTTCTGCTGCCGATGGGCAGCGCAGCGTTGGGGGAACCACCAGCCCATATCGGCTGACAAACAGGCGGCCACGCTTTGGCCCTGCGCCTGCCCGGCGCAGAGGCAGCACTTGGGGAGCCTTAGCCAGTAAGGCGGAGGAGGGCTGGCACCTTCCGCCGCGCCAGGCCAGCTTCGGCGCCTTCTCGCGTCACCGCAAAGGGGGCGAATATGGATATGAGATGCCATCCTCGATATGCTGAAAGACGGCAAGCCCTTCGGAGTTCCGATCGAACGCAATTCTACAAATGGCGGGGAACATAACACATACAGTTTCGCACCCGATGGCAAACAGATTATCTCGGGCGGCGGCGGTCGGCTGGCTCACCACCTATAACCTCGACGGCAAGAATTCGGTGATTTCGTGGGCCATGAGGGCGATGTCCTTGCCGTCGCGTCTTCGCCCGATGGACGCTATTCTCGTCTCAGGCTCGGCAGACCAGACCGTGCGGCTGTGGAACCTCCAGACCCGCGAACTGCTCGTCACGATCTTCCGCGGCGAGGACGGCGAATGGGTGATGTGGACGCCGCAGGGCTATTACACTGGCTCGCCCGGCGCGGATAAGATCGTGGGCTGGCAGATCAACAGGGGCGCGGACAAGGCCGCCGATTACGTCACCGCCGAGCAGCTCCGCAAGCATCTGAACCGGCCGGATATTGTGGCGAAAGCGATCCAGCTTGCTTCCGCCGAAGAGGCCGTGCGCACCTCCCACGGCACGCAGTTCAAGCTTTCGGACCTGCTCGCCCGGCCCGCGCCGCGCCTGCGCATCCTCTCGCCCGCCGCGGACAGCGCGGTGAACGCGCTGGGCAGCGGTGCGGTGAAGATCGCGCTCGATGCCACGCCGGACCCAGTTACGCGCATCCGCATCCAGGTGAACGGCCGCCAGCTTGACGATTTCCTGCCCGACAGCGGGCCGAAATTCGAACCCGGCGAGCATAGTTCGACGTGCCGCTCGCCAAGGGCAAGAACACCATCGTGGTGACGGCGCTGAACGAAATCGGCTGGTCGAAGGTGCAGGACGGCACGCTCAGCCTCACCAACGCAATCGAAGGCAGCCTCGACAGACGCGGCACGCTTTATCTTCTCGCCGTTGGCGTCTCGAAATATCCGGGCATCGCTGCGCTGTGCCAGCCGAAGCCAAGCTGCGATCTGGCGTACACCGGCGCCGACGCCATGGCCTTCGCGGACAACATGGAGGCCAAGCTCGGCGCGCTGCATGAGAAGGTGGTGCGCCGCGTGCTGGTCGACGAGGGCAAGAGCGACGGCGCGCCCACTGCCGCCAACATCGTCAACGCGCTGGGCCTTCTCAGCCGCGCGCAGCCGAACGATACGGTGGCTGTATTCCTGGCGGGCCACGGCTTCAACGATGGGCCGAACTACCGCTTCCTTTCAACGGACGCGGCCATGGGCGACGGCATGATTTTGCCAGCGACTGTGGTGCCCTGGTACGCCATTGAGGAGGCCGTGGACGGCGCGAAGGGGCGGCGGCTCCTGTTCATCGACACCTGCCATTCGGCCAGCGCCTACAACCAGCGGCTCGGCAACGCCGCCTATTACGCCAACATCCTGGCCTATTCGTCGGCGCGCTGGGACCAGGAGGCGCTCGAAAGCAGCGCGCTCGGGCATGGGCTTTTCACCCACGCGCTGGTGGAGGGCCTCGGCGGCGCGGCGGACGCGGCCAAGAGCGGGCGGGTGGATACCGTGCAGTTGAGCGACTATTTGCAGAGGCGCGTGCCGGAGCTGGCCAAGCCCTTCCAGCGCGAGCAGAACCCGCAAGTGTTCAAGGGCCGCGACGCGGAGGTTTACACGCTCGCGGCGTTCAAATGAGGGGGGCTTCCGTGCCAAATCGCTGGAGCGGTTCCGTGACGCGCCTTAACGCGCGTCATAGGGAAATCCGCTCGATTGCTTGCCTGGCCGCTGGCAAGTCCCCCTCACTCTGTGCCTCTTTGTTAAGGAAGCGTTCCTTCCATGTAAGGCCATATCATGGTTAATACAGAGATGGTAAACAGCGGCGCGGGATGCTCCCCAGGGCCGTGTTTTTGCGAAATTTTTCGCGCTTTCGCTCGATTTCCGCGTTCCAGAAGTCCCGTTAAATATACGCGCAACTTCCGGATTAACCCTAAGCATCGCTTAAATTGCCCGCCAGGGGCTAACGGCTGCGAATTTTCTCCATATGTATCAATACGTTATCCGGCCCGTTCCGCTTAACGCTTCTTCAAAGGACTTGTGCTAAATTAGATCGGCATCGAAAAGGGGCATTCCCGCCCCCCAAAACGCCAGGAAATTGGGTTAACAGGTGGTGAACAAGCGCCTGGCCACGCGGATGCCGCACCCGGCGGGAGGCGCGGCGTCAGAGCATGCCGAGCTTCTTTTGCAGGTTCGACGAGGAGGTTGTGTACTGAAAGACGACGCGCTTGTCCGGATAGATATAGCGGTGCGCCGCCTGCGCCATGAGCGCCCCCTCGTGGAAGCCCGATAGGATGAGCTTGAGCTTGCCGGGATACCAGTTGATGTCGCCGATGGCGAAGATGCCGGGCTCGGAGGTTTCGAACTTCTCCGTATCGACTGGGATCAGGTTCTCGTGCAGGTTCAGGCCCCAGTTCGCGATGGGTCCCAGCTTCATGGTGAGCCCGAAGAACGGCAGCAGCCGCTCCGCCGCGATCTCGTACTCCTGGTCCGGTCCGCCGTTCATGGGTCCGCGCACGGTCAGGCTTTTGAGTTCGCTGCCCTCGCCCTTGAGCTTCGTGACCTGCCCGATTACGAAGTTGAGCCGGCCCTCAGCTTCGAGCGCCCGCATCTTGTTCACCGAATCCGGTGCGGCGCGGAACTCGGGCCTGCGGTGGATCAGCGTCACCGACTTGGCGATGGGCTCAAGGTTCAATGCCCAGTCGAGCGCCGAGTTGCCGCCACCCACGATGACGGCATGCTTGCCGTGAAACGCATCCATCTTGCGCACCGCATAGAAGACGGAGGTGTCCTCGAAGGCCTCAATGCCCGCCAGCGGCGGCCGCTTCGGCGTGAACGAGCCGCCGCCAGCGGCTATGATAACAACCTTGGCCAGGAAGGTTGTGCCCGCGTCCGTGACGGCCTCGAAGCCGCTATCCACACGTTTGAGCGAATCCACCCGCTCGCCGAAGTGGAAAACCGGCCCGAACGGCTTGATCTGCTCCATGAGCCGGTCTGTAAGCTCTTGGCCAGTTACTGCCGGTAGTGCTGGAATGTCGTAGATCGGCTTCTCGGGGTATAGCTCGGCGCACTGCCCGCCGGGCCTGTCGAGAATGTCGACGAGGTGCGCCTTGATGTCGAGGAGGCCCAGCTCGAAGACCGCAAAAAGGCCTACGGGGCCAGTTCCAATGATGAGGGCGTCGGTTTGAACGGGAGATGTCATTTGCTTGCTTCGGCCGGGGCTCTTGCCGCTAGTTCTGATGCTCGGGGATGCGGACGATCAAGCCGTCCAGCTCGGGCTTCAGCCGGATTTGGCAGCTCAGCCGGCTTGACGGGCGCACGTCGAAGGCGAAATCGAGCATGTCCTCTTCCATCGGCGACGGACTGCCTGTCTTCTCCTTCCACGCCTCATCCACATAGACGTGGCACGTTGCGCAACTGCATGCTCCACCGCATTCGGCGACGATGCCTGGCACGGCGTTCTTTATGGCCGTCTCCATCACCGTCTGGCCGGGTTCGCCCTCGACCGTATGCACCTTACCGCTGTTCTCTATATATGTGATTTTCACCATGGCACCGCCAAATCGCTCGCAGGCCTCCTCTCTAAGGGAGATTGGGCCGGAATTCAAAGCCGCAATGCTTCGCTCTGCCGGAATGAGGCCACGGGACCGGATGCGCGGTAAAATTGCATCAAACACCAAAAAAGTTGTGTTTTTTTTCCACACCAGCAAAGGTAGGCGATGCAATCGCGGCGAATTGCAATATTCACAATGGGAAACAGAAGTTTAAGATTGTGGTTTCGAGTGGGCGATTATTTTTTGGCGTCCGGCAACCTTTTTTGGCCTCAAAAATCCATTAGCCAAGGCGCTGAATGGGTTTTTTCGGGGCGCTTTTAAGCGCACGTTTGAGGAGCAATGAAGAGCTGCCTGGAGTTTGTTGGTAATGCCGGGGCGAGGGATCGTGAGCGATCGGCCTGCGGTGTTGGCGGTATCTCACACATTTTACATACGGTCAGGACGGCCTGATGAGCCAGAAACAAGCGATCTCCCAGACCCCCATCGATCTTACTCCGGAAGATGAGGCAAGGCCGCACGACGTGAGCGGAAAAGCTCCGGCGGAAACGGGAACAGGGCAGCGTGCCGAGGGTGCGCAGCCAAATCCAGGGCAAGGTGGTCCGGCTGGGAGGACGCCACCGCGCGGCCCAGGCGGGTCCAGCAATAGCGTTCAACTGTCGCCTAACGGCGGGAGGCCTGCGGCGCAGAAACGTACCGCGGGCGCGGCGCGGCCGCACATCCCCGCGAACGACGACATGCCGTCGATTGGCGGGCTGATCTACGCACTTCAACAGCGGCCGTCGCGGTCGCCATTCCTCATCGCGCTCATAGCCTCGGCGGTGTGGTTCGTGCTGGGCCTCGGCATGTCCTACGCGGTGTTCCAGAAAGTCTTCGAAGGCGCCGGTGGCACCGCCGATATTCTTAGCAACCCGGCCATCGTCGCGGTTATTGCCACTGTCGCGGTACCGATTGCGCTGTTCTGGTTCCTGGCCATCCTCGTTTGGCGCGCACAAGAGCTGCGCCTGATGTCCTCGGCCATGACCGAGGTGGCGGTGCGGCTGGCCGAGCCGGATCGCATGGCCGAGCAGTCGGTTGCCTCGCTGGGCCAGACTGTGCGCCGCCAGGTTGCGGCGATGAACGACGCGATCTCCCGCGCCCTTGGCCGCGCGGGCGAGCTTGAGGCGCTGGTCCATAACGAGGTTGCCGCGCTCGAACGCTCCTATAGCGAAAACGAAAACCGGATCAGGAATCTCATCAACGAGCTTGCGAGCGAACGCGAGGCGCTGGCCAACAATAGCGATCGCGTGAGCGAGGCCTTGCGCGGCGTCGGCAGTCAGGTCACGAGGGAGATTACGGCGGCGAGCGAGAAGGCGTCGCAGGCGCTCGGCCACGCCTCCGTCAACATGACCGAGACCTTCGCCTCCCGCGGCCAGAAGATTTCCGCCGCCGTCACGGCGGCCGGAGCGGCCATCGACGAGAAACTGGCAGAGCGCGGCGCGCGCATAACCGAGCAACTCGTCAAGCACGGCGCTCAGGCGGCTGAATTGCTTCGCATGTCGAGCCTGGAAGTCACCCGCGCGATCCAGGAGACCTCCGACCGCGCTGCGGCATCCATCTCGGCCAAGGGCAACAGCCTTGTCACCTCCGTTATCGGCATGAGCGAGCGGGTTGGCCGGGAAATTCCTGTGATCCTTGACAAGCTGGGCACGGAGCAGACCCGCCTAAGCTCGATTATCGACGGCGCCACGCGCAACCTGGCAGCCCTGGAAGGGGCACTCACCGAGAAGACCGAGTCGCTCGGGCAGGCTTTGGGCGAGCGCACCTCGGTGCTTCAGACCGTTCTGCACGATCACACGCAGCGCATCGACACCACGATGGCAGAGCGCGTACAGGCGCTGGAAAATATCCTGAGCCGCCGTACGCACGGCTTTGAAGTGAGCATGACCGAGCGGACCAAGCAGCTCGACGCCACGCTTGCTCAGCGTGCTCAGGCGCTGGAGACTTCAATCGCCCAGCAGACCGGTTCGCTCCGCGATACGATGGACAAGCAGACTGGATCGATGGAGCACACTCTGGCGCGGCAGGCGGCTGCTATTGAGCGTGTGGTGTCCCAGAACTCCGCAAATCTGCAGCGGTCCGTGGAAGAGCTGGCAAGCCGCTCGTCGACCGGCTCGGATGCACTGTCCGGCCAGGCCCGGGTGTTGAAGGAAGTCTCCGCAACGCTGGTCAACCAGCTGGGCGGCTTGACCAAGCGCTTCGAGGAGCAGGGACAGGCGCTCGTCAGCGCGTCCCGTACCTTCGAAATGTCGAATACGAAGGTCGACGCCATGATGGAGCAGCGTCAGGCCAACTTCAATAAGCTCATGGAAAACGTCGGCTCGCGGGCTCAAGAGCTCGACCGCATGATGAATTCCTACTCCACCATGCTGGAGCAGTCGTTGAGCCAGGCCGAGCATAGGGCGCGCAAGGTTACGGAGCTTCTGTCCAAGGATTTCGCCGAGAAGTCGCAAGTGGCCATTCGCGAGATCGAACGTTTGCGGGAGGACGCGCAGGCCCATACGCAGAAGGCGGTATCTGAGCTGCAAGCCAATTTCAGCTCGCTTTCCGATCAGGTCTCCACCCAGCTTACGTCGCTTTCGTCGAAATTCTCCGATACGACCCGTGTCGTCCGCGATACGACACGGCGCGCAACGGTGGACCTCGAAGCTGCGCAGAGCGAGCTTCAGCGCCATGCCAAGGCCCTGCCGGAGACGGCAAGGCATAGCGCTACCGCTATGAGGCGCGCGTTGCAGGATCAACTATCGGCCCTCGATGCGCTTTCGGATATCTCCGGCCGCCACAGCTATTCCAGTGCTGTCTCCCCTATGGAGCAAAGGCCTGAGCCGCCGCTGCGGGAACAGCCGGCACTTCCGCCTCCGCACGACGCGGCATTTTCGCCCCGGCCAGCCCACGATTACGGCCAGCCCGCCAGCGAGAGGAGCTGGGCTCCAGAGGCGCAGCTTCCAGCCCCCGCTCCGTTGCAGCCGTTCGCCGAAGCTCAAGCTCCTGAGCGCCGTAACCAATGGTCGCTCGGAGACCTGCTAGCGCGTGCTTCGGAGGATGAGACAGGCTTCGGCCAGGACGACGCAGGCTTGAGCCGGAAGGACGACTCCTACGGACTTCCGCCGATGGCAGCACCTCATGCTGTGCGCAGTGCCAGCCCCGCCGCTCAGCCAGATGCCGGTGGCCTGGATTTCAGCATGGCCGACATCGCTTCGTGCATCGATGAGCGCCGGGTTTTGGATGTTTGGTCGAGGTTGAAGCGCGGCGAAACTGAAATGCTGCAGCAGCGGGGCTTCTACTCGCGGCAGGCTCAGGGGGTCGTGGACCGTGTGCAGCGCCGTTATGAAACCGACCAGAACTTCAGGGGCGTGGTCGAACGCTATTTGGCCGACTTCGAGAAGATGCTGCAGGACGTGAGCCGGTCCGATCCGCGCGGTGGTGCAGTACAGTCTAGGCTCGGTTCCGATGACGGACGGGTCTACTTTGTGCTGGCCCACATCAGCGGGCGGCTCGGCGTTTAAGGCGAACCGGCCTGCCATGAGAGGCAGGCCGCAATGAAAGACCGGATGCGGCCAAGCAGGCCGCTCCGGGGCAAGGTCATTCAAGAACGAGCGTTTCGCCCACCTTCTCCCAAGAGTTATGCCGCGCTCAACGGGCAAGCTTGCGGGAAGAGTATCAGGGTAAGGCAAAGTGGGGCGGCAAACGTAGCCGCCTCCGGGCTTCAAAGGCGCGATATCTTATTGGGGGGAACCGCGGTAGCAGGCAGAAAGGCGAGTTGCGCTTCCGCTGGCCGGAACTGCAACGTTAGTGTTCAGAGTGCGTTTTCCAGGGTTTCAAAGACGAAATCCGTATCGTGTGCCGATTTGAAGCTGATCTTATAGCCGACGGTTCCATCCTTCAGCGAAATCGCTCTGTCCGGCCCAAAGCCGCAGGTCACGCTCTTGATCCTCTGCCTGACCGCTTCCTTGCCGGGGGCATCGCGGCACACCCGCCGGATCGCTTCGAGCGCGGAATCGCACCATATATGTGCGCTTTGGTTGCCCAAAGCGTCCTCCTGCAAACCGTTCCAGTCGAATGTCGCGGTGATCGGGCTGCCGCACTCCTGGCTCGTGTTCTCTGCGTCCTTGGCCAGCTTCGCCGCTTCGGACGCCATAAGCTGCTGCATCTTCGGGGACGGGGATTGCGCCTGGGCAGCAGGCGCGATCAGAGCTACGGCCGCCGCAAATATTCCGATCCGGCGCAGGGGTTTCATCGCATTTCCCTTCATTGTTTGATAATTGCGCGGCATCCATTTTCCCTAAGGTCCGTAAGGCTATTGGGCCGGATCAGGCTGGGGCAGGCGCTGTCCCGGCTGTAGCCTTTGCCCAATCTGCTTGGCGGCGTTTGCTGCAAGGGCCGGCTTCACGGACACCCAGCATTTTTCAGCAATCATGCTGCACAGCGATAGGAACTTGGCCGATGGGCCAGGCGAAGAAAACTTGGGGTAATACCACTCCATCGTAGCCAACCGCTCCGCTGCGGACCTGCCCGGCGCCGAGTGGTCCTCCCCTCGCGGGGTATTTGCGGGCCGCCAGCCGCCGCAGGCGCATCCTTGCCCACGTCAATCGCGATCACGCCAACATTGCGGCCCGGCTCCTGGATTGCTTCGCCTAACTCGCAACGTTGGCTGTCCCGATCCAAGCCAGCGTTGTTGCAGCAATCACAGCGCATTTTCCAAGGATTCGTAGACGAAATCCGCGTCGTTCACCGTTTTGAAGCTGATCTTGTAGTCGACCGACCCATCTTCCTTCAGCGAGATCGCCCGGTCCGGCCCGAAACCGCAGGTCACACGCTTGATCTTCTCCTTGACCGCATCCTTGCCAGGAGCATCGCTGCACACCCGCCGGATGCCTTCGAGCGCGGCATCGCACCAGCCGCTGGCGCTATAGGTGGAGATGTCTTCTTCCTTTATGCCGGCCCAATCGAACGTTACAGTGATAGAAGCCCCGCATTCCCGGTTAGTGGAATTCGCGTGCCCGGTCAGCATGGCCGCTTCGCGGGCCATCCGTTCCTGGGTCTTGGGAGGCTCCTGGGTTCTGGGGGATTGCGCCTGCGCGGAGGCCGCTATAAGAGCCGCGGCCGCCGCGAATGCTCCGATCCAGCTCAAGGTCCTCATTGCGCGTTCTCCTTAGGTTTGACAGCGGCCTGGCATCTCTTTTCCAGCAAGCCCTTAAGCGCGTTGTGCTGGAGCAGGCTAGGGCAGGCGTTCTGCATGTAGTAGGTGTCGCCAACCGTCTTCGCGACGTTTGCCGCCACGGCCGGCTTCACGGCATCCCAGCATTTCTCGGCGAGCGCGCGCCCTGCCTTGGCCTCGCGATAGCCAGGAGGCAGCTCAAGCGCGCGGGCGAGATCGTATTGCAGTTCGGAATCGGTGCAGATGGCCGCGCCACCTGGAGCGTCCACACCTAGCGAGTAGAACAGGGAGGAAACCTGCCGGTTGAACTTCACCCCGATCAGGTGCGCGGCGCCAAGTGCAAGCTGCGCGGTTACCGGAGCGGCGTGCATGAAGCGCTCAAGATCGTTGCGGCACTTGAGATCGTTGCCCCCTTCGTCGAAGCAGCGCTCGAAAGCGGCAAGGCCGACCTGGCCGCGCATGTCGAGGAATTTCGGGGAGTTGGCCAGTGAGGGGAATTTGGGATAGTAGCGCTCAAGCGCCGCGAAGCGCTCCGCCGCCGCTCCGCCGGGCGCGGTCTGCGCGGCAAGCTCGCCAAGCGCCGCCTGCTCCACGAGTTCATTCCAATGCTCGTCGCGGGCTGAGGGGCTGATGTCGTTCAAGCGGTCGTGCAACTCGGCCCAGCTTTGCGCCGATGCAAGCGCGTCGAGATCGTCCATCGAGGTGCCGGTTTGCTTCGTGTCCGCAGCCGCCACCTTCGTCCCGCTAGGCTCAGGGGATCGCGCGGCACCTGGCTGGAAGTAGAAATCGCTCGTGAGCGCCGAATGGTCCCACGGCACTTGCTTGCCGCCCGTTGCAGCCAGCACGTCCTTGCGCACGTCGATCATGATAGCTGTGAGATTGCGGCCCGGCTCCTGAACCCGCTTCTTGAAGGCCTCGGTGAAGGGCGAATTGCGGCTTTCGCCGTCAAGCGCAACGTTTCCAGGCTGCGTGGAATAGGCGATGAACGTTCCAACGCCCGTGTGCACCTCCGCAAGGCCTTTGCCGATGGCTACGGAGCGCGTCCCCATGGAGCGGGCAAGGTTCTTGCTCAGGGGATTGTCGCGGCAGGCATCCAGGAACACGATGTTGATCTTGCCCTCGCGCTCGACCTCCATCTGCTTGAGGACGAAATCCACCGAAATGGCCTCGAAATCGAGATCGCGCTCGTTGCTGAGCTTGGCGTCCACGGGCAAGAGGTAGTTGCGCCCCGAGATTCGCAGCCCATGGCCGGCGTAGAAAAGAATGGCGGTATCCGCGTTCGCCAAGGCGTGAGAGAACTTCCGGACCTTCTCCTCGAAGGCAGGCTTGGTCAGGTCGAGGCCCAAAATCACTTTGAAACCGAACGCCTTGAGTGCCCTGGCGGTGTCGGAAGCATCGTTGACGGGATTGGATAGCGTGCCTGCGTTCAGATAGGCGGAATTGCCGATCACGAGCGCGACGCGCTTGTCCGCGGAGGCGGGCAGAGCCGCCATTGCCTGCAACAAGAACGCCGTTAAGAACAGACGGAAATAGAGCATTGGCGACCCCCATGATTACCACCTTGCCGGAGACCATTGAATTTGGACAATTCGATGTTGGAAATTGGCTGCAATGTAGCCTGTAATGTGAGCAGGGCAGGTGATGAGGTGAGGACATGAGCTGGTCGGCACGGCAATATCTGAAATTCGAGGACGAGCGCACCCGCCCGGCGCGCGATCTTTTACTAGCGGTCCCCGCGGGCGAGGTGCGGCGCGCCGCCGACATCGGTTGCGGGCCGGGCAACTCGACGGAGCTGGTGGCCGCGCGCTTTCCGTCCGCGTCCATTGTGGGGGTAGACAACGCGCCGGATATGATCCGGTCCGCGAAGGAGCGCCTGCCCTGTGTGCGATTCGAGTTGGCCGCTATCGAGGACTGGAACGAGCCGGGGCCGTGGGACCTCATCTTCGCGAATGCCGCGCTGCAATGGGTGGGCGGCCATGAGACCCTTTTGCCAAGGCTGGCCGGAATGCTTGCGCCCGGCGGGAGCCTCGCGATCCAGATGCCGGACAATCTCAAAGAGCCATCGCACGTGGCGATGGGCACGGTTGCGATGACTGCGCCCTTTGCGGCGAAGCTCGCGCAGGCAGCCGGCGCGCGCACTGCCATCGCCCAGGCGGATTGGTACTATGCACTTCTGAAGCCGTTCTGCGCCCGCGTGGATATCTGGAGGACCACCTATTTCCATCCCCTCGCCGGCGGTCTCGATGCCATTGTGGAGTGGCTCAAGGGAACCGGCCTCACACCGTTCCTGAAACCGCTATCCAGCGAGGAGCAGGGCGCCTTCCTCGCGGCCTATAAGCAGGAACTAGCGAAATCCTACAAGCCACTGGTTGATGGCACGGTGATTTTGCCATTTCCGCGCCTGTTCATCGTCGCGACGCGGTAGCAGCTGAACCGTTAGGCATCGCTAGAAATAAGTGAGCCGGATGGCCCGGAATCTTGGCCGGCTGCAAGGCGCAAAAAGGAGCGCATATCCAAGATATGCTACCCTTTTTGCGACGCGGCAGGCGAGCAAGAGAACAAGCCAGACGGCGCAGCTATTTTTGAACGATGCCTTAGAACCAGACGCACTGCCCGTGGCTCCAGACGGTCGAGCATTGGGCTACACCGAAGAGAAACTTTGCGACGGGCGCATGGGTAAGCGAGACGATCAGGTTCGCAAGCGCGATGACGCCAATGGTGATGGCGGCCGCGGCCAGATACCAGACGCGCGAGATAATGATAGCCCGCTTGAAGGGAGGCAGCTCGGCGGCGGAAAGCCCTACTTCGGGATGATCGGAAACGGGCTCGGCTGCGGCGCGCCCGCCAGGCGTGAACCGCGAAAGCACGCCGGTGAGCCCGATAATCAGATGCGATGAGGCTGGCACAAGCGGTGTCATCAGCATGCCGGTTACGAACAATCCGTCGGTCCAGGGCGCGTCAACGGCCCGCTGCGCCATCGCCTGCCAGTTGAAAGGCGGCAATTTCGCCAGGCCGAACAGCGTGTTCAGGAGTTCCAGCGCGTTCGGCAGGAGCGCCGCGAGCAAGACCATCAGGGCCGCACCCGAAGCGAAGGTGCCCAGGCCCGCACCGGCTACTCTAAGGCCCCCGTTGAGGTCGGGCTGGGCGCCTTCCGTCTGCTCAAGAAGAAAGCGCGTCGTCCCCCAGGAAAGCCAATCCACCGAGGCGTTCACAACGGGCAGCAGCACGAAAAACAGGAACAGCAGCAATGTGAAGTCGCTCGCAAACGCTAGCGCCACGCCGGCGAGGATCGCGATGGCAACCGAGAAGAGCACCGCCCCCGCCAAGGCAAAGGCGATGGCTAAGGCGAAGGCCAGTGCAAATCCGCCTGCCATCGAGCCGAGCACGGAGCTGGCGTTGGAGACCTGGCCTGAAAAGGTAGCCGCGATGGCGAAGGCTATCGTGAAGGCCACCATGATGGCAAAAGCGCCGAGCAGCACCCGGGAGATCATCTGCGCCAGGTCGCTATCCCCGCCGAACCTTGTCCATCCGTGGCGGATGATCGCGAGCAAGTTCCTGAAGGCGGCTAGGATTACGTAGCAGAAGACGGCGAACACCAGGATGAACATCGCAAGCTGCAGGAAGGAAATGCGATCCTTGGTAAGTCCGTTAGCGGCCAAATTGATCACGAACAGCGCGATCGGAAAGAGGAAGGCAATGGCAACGCAGCGCTCGAAGGCCTGCACGCTGAAGGCCGTGCCGAACCACTCCGCAAGCCATTCGCTGAAGCGTTGCACCGTTTGCAGGTAGGTGTGGAAGGCCGGCGCTCCGCCAAGCCTGTTTCTCAGCGCGATACGGTCCTTGAAGCGCGTGAGCTGAAGATCCAGCGAGCGGTCTGGAAACGGGAGCAGCCAGGCAAGCAGGATTGCCAGCAGCGCGGTCAGCAAAGCCATGACCGAGAGCACGCCCCAACCCTGCCAAACCACGAGAGAAAGGCCTGATCCGTGCATGAGATGCCCCCTTATTCTCTTTCCCTCGCTTCGTTAGCAACCTGCGTTGTCACGCGCAAGTAGCGCCGTAGGATTAAGGGGCGAAATGCCGGGTAGACAGAGAAATGGCAGGTGGATTTCTACTGCAAGGACTTGCGGCGCACCGGGCTTAGGCCGGTCAGGGACGGCACCCGCACGAAGGCGGGCTTTTTCACGGGAACCGGGATGCCGGCGTAGACTTGCTTTATAGCCTCGACGATGACCACCCCCGCGAAGGCGGGCCAAAGCCGGTTGCCGATCCGTTCCCAGGCCAGCGCCGCCCAAGGCAGGGCCTGCGCCCTGAATGGCGGCGCGAACAGGCAGGGCGCCACGCCAACCGGCTCAAGCGAGGCCGCGCGCAAAAGCTTTTCGATCTGGCTCACGCTATAAGGGCGGCCATGGCCGAAGGGCGTGGTTTCGAGCGCCGCCCAGGCTCCTCGCCGGTTGGGAACGGCAACGATGACCCGCCCTTGCGGCATGAGAACGCGCCCAATCTCGCGCAGATAGTCCTGGCGGGCCTCCACATGCTCAAGCCCATGCACCACGAGCACGCGTTCCGCCGAATTGTCCCTAAGCGGCAGATCGAGCTCGGGCACGAGCGCCGAGCGGTATGGCCCCTTATACGGCCATTGCACCACCCCCTGGCTTTGCGGCATCAGCGCCACCGTGGTCCGCGCCTCGGATTGGAACATGCGTAAGTAGGGCGAGGCGAAGCCCAGGCCAACCACATCCATGCCGGAGACATTGGGCCAGCGCTCGCGGATGCGCTGTGCAACGATCCGGCGCGCGAGCTTGCCAAGCGGCGTCGCGTAGAAGTCGCGGAGGCGGGCAGCATCGTCATACATTGGGGAAGACAGTAGCATTTTTCGGGTCCGGGTTTAATCCTGGCGTGTTTTCTATTAAGACAGTCTTATCGAACAACTAGGAAGAAGGCTATGGCCGCACTCGAAATCCTGCAATTTCCCTGCTGGGACGACAATTACGGTGTGTTGATCCACGATCTTACGGCAGGCGTCACCGCCTCCATCGACGCGCCGGAAGAAAGCGCTGTCCGGGAGGCGCTGAAGGAGGCGGGACTCAAGCTTACCCATATTTTCACGACCCATCATCATCACGATCATGTGGAGGGCCACAGCGGTCTCAAGCGTGAAACAGGCTGCAAAATATATGGTTCCGCACAAGACGCATCGCGCATTCCAGGCATCGATGTGGAAATCGGGGATGGAGACAGGATCTCCTTTGGATCGTTCGAGGTCCATGTGCTTGAGACCCCCGGCCATACGCGCGGGGCTGTCACCTATTATATTGCCGATGCCATCGCGCCTGGGCAGGGCATAGCCTTCACGGGCGACACCATGTTTTCGATAGGGTGCGGCCGCCTGTTCGAGGGAACGCCCGCCCAGATGTGGCATTCGTTTGAGAAAATCGCCGCGTTGCCCCCCTCTACGCTCATCTATTGCGGCCATGAATATACACAGGCTAACATCCGCTTCGCACTTGCAGTCGAGCCCAGGAACGGCGCACTGCTCAAGCGCAAGGCCGAGGTGGACGCACTGAGGGCGCAGGGCAAGCCTACGCTTCCGGTGCCGCTCGCCACCGAGCTTGAGACGAACCCTTTCCTGCGTGTGAACAGCCCCGCGATCCGCGAAAGCCTGGGACTTGGCACGGATACGCCGCCTGAAAAGGTCTTCGAAGAGCTGCGGCGGCGCAAGGATACGTTTTAGCGAGTCAAAATCCGCAGTAAAATCAAAAGTCCCGGTGGGGTATCCGATGCCTAGAATTTATTTCGTCGCTGGCCCGCCTGGCGCCGGCAAAACCACATATGCGCGCGGACTGGCGGAGAACCGCAACGGGATCGTGCTATCCATCGACGAATGGATGCAAACGCTCTTCGCGGCCGACAGCGCCGGCGACCCCGATTTCAGGTGGGTGATAGAACGGGTCCGGCGTGCAGAGGCGCAGATGTGGTCTGTCGCGGAGCAGATCATTCAGCTGCGGGTTCCGGTTGTATTCGATTGCAGCCTTCTCACGGCCGCGCACCGCGCGGACTTCCGTTTGAAAGCAGCCGCGGCAGGCGCTCAAGCCTCGCTGCACTACTTGCGCACCCCCGCGGACGTGCGGTGGCAAAGGGTTCGCGAGCGGAACCATGAGCGGGGCGCAACCTATTCGTTCGAAGTGACGCGCCCGATGTTTGACTTTATCGAGGGGCTTTGGGAGGAGCCGGCCGGTCTGGAGCTGGCGCTGCCTGAAACCGTCGTTGTCGAGCACAGCCAGATCGGTGTCTGACCACGAGCAGGGGCATGGCGCCCCAACGTAAGGAAAGATCGCGCATCGGCGGTGGCGTTCCTGCCTTTGGGGGGGCGTGCCGGGCTTCTCATGTGAGGCGCATTTGCGCTCGATGTTGAGAGCAGGTTGGCTGGGTGCGCTCTATAGCCGCCTTGCCGGTGCCTGATAGCCATTCCCTGCCCGCTACAAGCCGGCTAGGGTCGCGGCGCCGGTCCTAGCCAGCCGGCGGTAAGGGAGGCTTCAGCATGACATCTTTAGGAAAATTCTCGTTGGCGGTTGCGATAGCTGCTGGTCTTTTCGCTACCGCACCCGCGAATGCGCAGCAGCCAAGCCTTGCCGATTTTGCGAGGGACGGCGATGTTGCCAACGTCAAGACCATGATCGCCTCAGGCACGGATGTGAACGTCACGTCGAAAGGTGGCTTCACGGCGTTGATGCTGGTCTCGGAATTGGGACGTCTTGAAACCGCGCGCGTTTTGATCGCCGGCAAGGCCGACGTAAACGCCAAGGCGGACAACGGCGCGACCGCCTTGATCCTCGCTTGCTCGCGCGGCCATGCGGATATTGTAAAGGCTCTGCTCGAAGCGGGTGCCGATATGAAAGTCCAGACCAAGAACGGCGCGACACCGCTGTTCATGGCCTCGCAGAACGGTCATGCCGGAGTGATCGAAGCCCTGCTCGCCGGGGGGGCCGATGCGAATGCCAGGGCAGCCGATGGGCACACCGCGCTCTATCTGGCAGCGTACAACGGTCATTTTGAAGCAGCACAGGCCTTGCTTGCCGGGAAAGCCGATGCAAATGCCGCCGCGGCCAATGGCGTAACACCGCTGATGGGGGCCGCATTCGCCGGCCGCCTGGATATCACGAAGGCGCTGCTCGATGCGGGGGCTGACGTGAACGCGAAGACAAAGGATGGCAAGTCGGCCTTGTCGATTGCCCTGAAATACAGCCATCCAGAGGAGGCTGGGCTGCTACGGCAGCGCGGCGCCAAAGAATAGAGGCACGCCATCAGGGCTGCCGCTGAGCCTTCCGGCGATTGTCAGGCCGCTTTGGCGCCTGTTGTCTTTAAGAAGAGAAGACCTTGCGGCAGGCCGGGCTGAGCCTGGCCCTATTGTGACGCAGGCAGGCGACGATCCTGCCCTCGCTCGGAATGTAGGCGCTGCAAAGCCGGAAGACGTCGGGCGTGCAGGCCGCCTCCGCGTCTGCGGAGCGATCCGCGCTTGCTGTCACCGTGACAAAACAGAGCGCAGCGGCTATCGCCACGGGTGTAAGCGCACGAAACATGTGCAATTCCCCCTAATTCGACCTAATTTTGCCATGTATTCAGCAATGGCATATTCATTCTAAAGGGATTCGGCTGTTTGTCCGCTGCAACTTTCGTCGCGCCGCTAGTGCTGCGGCAGTTAGCCGCTGAGCCTGCGCCGGAACAGCCAGGTTGCGGCCGACAGGGTGAAGATGGCGATGATCAGCATCGGCCATATTCGCTGAGCAACCAGCACCATCGGCATGTCCCGCAAGAACACGCCTCGCACGATTACCAGAAAGTGCGTAAGCGGGTTTAGAAGCGCCACGGGCTGCAGCCAATCCGGCATGTTCTGCACCGGGCTTGCAAAGCCCGAGAGCATCATCGCCGGCATCATGTAGACCATCGCGCCCAGCATGGCCTGCTGCTGTGTGGAGGCGAGCGACGAGATGAACAGCGCCACGCCGATGATCGCGAGCAGGAACACGAAGAGGCCCGCGAAAAGCACGAAAACCGAGCCGGTGAGCGGGATGCCGAACACCAGCGTGATGATGAGACAAATGCCGGTTGCAACCCCAAAGCCAATGATGAGCCCCGGCACCGCCTTGCCGATAATGATCTCGATGGGCAGGAGCGGGGAGACCAGGAGCTGCTCGAAGGTGCCAAGCTCCCGCTCGCGCGCGACCGACATGACAATGACGAAAAGCACCGTGGTCATGGTCAGCGTGCCCACCAGGGCGGGCACCATCGCCATGCGGTATTCGCGGTTGGGATTGTACCAGGAGCGGTCCACCGCGGCGCTCACCGCGGGCGGTTGCGCCTTCCCCAGCATGAAATCCGCCGAGAATTGCATCAGGATGGTGTTGAGGTAGCTGTTCAGGATTTGCGCGCTGTTCGAGCGGCGGCCATCCAGAATGATCTGCACCGGCGCCGGCTCTTTTGCCGCGAGCTTGCGCGAGAAATCCTGCCCGATGTGCACCGCGATCAGGACGCTTTGCGAATCGATGGCGTCCCGCACCTCGGCGTCGCTTTTCAGGAAGATGACCTTTGAGAACGCGGAGGCGCGCTCGAAGTGGGCTATAAGCTTGCGCGAGGCCTGGCCCCAGTCCTCGTTGTAAACCGCGATGGGGACGTTCGTGACCTCAAGCGTCGCGGCGTAGGAGTAAAGCACGATCTGGATCAGGGGCGGGATGATGAAGGCCATCCGCGTCTTGGGGTCTTTGAAGGCTGCAATCAGCTCCTTGACGATAAGCGCGATGAGTTTGGGCGGGATCATCAGTCGAGCCTCATTCTGGAATTGCGTGCCGTTAGCACCAAAACGGCGGCACTCATCAGCAGCAAAATCAAGATGTTGGGGACAAGGACAGCAGCGATGTCACCGGCGAGGAAGATCGTTTGCAGGACGGAGACGAAATAGCGGGCGGGCACGAGCCTTGAGAAGGCGCGCAAGGGGGCCGGCATGCTCGCAACCTCGAAAATGAAGTTGGAGAAGAACAGGCCCGGCAGGAACGAGGCGAGCATGGCGATCTGGCTTGCGACGAACTGCGTGTGCGCGACGGTGGAGATCAGGAGGCCGATGCTGAGCGCGACCAGCAGGAACGCCGCCGTCGCGGCGATGAGCATCAAGGCTGAACCGCGCAGCGGTATGTCGAAAACGAATATGGCGAAGGCCACCGAGACCGCCATCGCCACGCAGCCGAGCGCGAAATTCGGCACGACCTTGCCGATCAGGAACTCCGGCACGCTGGCGGGCGTGGCCAAGAGCGCCTCGATTGTGCCGCGCTCCCATTCGCGCGACACGACCAGCGCGGTAAGCAGCGAGCCGATCATCATCAGGATGAGCGCGATAGAGCCCGGAACGAGGAAGCGGCGGCTTTCAAGCTCGGGATTGAACCACACCCGCGGCACGGGCACGACGAGCCCGGCGGGTGGCGCGCCGGCGCTCAGGAGCCGTTGATTGAGCCAAGATTGCCACGCGCCCTGGACATAGCCCGTAACGAGCGCCGCGGTGTTTGGATCGGTGCCGTCGGTGATGATCTGCACGGGCGCGGTATCGGCGCGGCCAAGCCGCCGCGAGAAATCGCCGGCTAGAACGACGATGCCATCGAGGCGGCCAGCGGTCAGATCGGCGAGGAATGCCTGCCGCGCCGGGCTTACGCGCACATCGAAATAGCGCGTGTTGGAAAGCGATTGACGTAGCTCATCCGTCCAAGGCGTCGGGTTCTCGATCACGAGTCCGATGCGCACTGATGTCACATCGAAGGAGACGCCGTAGCCATAAAGAAACAGCAGGAGCATCGGCAGCACGATGGCCACGATCAGGCTGCTCGGATCGCGCAGCGCTTGCAGCGTTTCCTTGCGGGCAAGCGCTTTGATGCGGCGCAGGCGGCCTTCCCTCGGGTCCGGAATCGCGGCGGGCTGTGGGGGTGCGGTCATGCTGCCTCCCGCTGCTCTTGCGCTTCGATCAGCGCGATGAAGGCGTCCTCAAGGGTCGGGGCCAGCAGGGCCGCACTTTTCACGGAGGCTTGCAACTCATCCGGCGTGCCGATGGCGATGCTCTTGCCACGGTAGATCAGCGCCACCCGGTCGCAATACTCGGCCTCGTCCATGAAGTGCGTCGTCACCATGACCGTCACGCCGCTGCCGGTCATCGCATTGATAAAGCCCCAGAATTCGCGGCGGGTGAGCGGATCGACGCCAGAGGTGGGCTCGTCGAGGAATAGCACAGGCGGGTTGTGCAGGATGGCGCAGGAGAGCGCCAAGCGCTGTTTGAAGCCCAGCGGCAACTCGGCCGCCTGGGTCTTGAGGTGCGGCTCCAGGTCGAAGGCGGCGATCACACGGCCGATGGCATCGCGCTTCTTGGCACCGGTTAGGCCGTAGACCCCGCCGAAGAACTGCAGATTGTCCTGGACGCTCAGATCGCCGTAGAGTGAGAACTTCTGCGCCATGTAGCCGAGGCGGCCGCGCGCGACGGCTGGCGCTCTGTAGAGGTCGTAGCCATCCACATGCGCGGTGCCGGCGGTCGGGCGCAGAAGACCGCACATCATCTTGAAGGTGGTCGATTTGCCAGCGCCATTCGGCCCCAGAAGCCCGAAGATTTCACCACGCTCGATCTTGAACGAGATGTGGTCCGCTGCAGTGAAATCGCCGAAGACCTTGGTCAGGCCGGTGGCCTCGACCGCATCGCCGTTGCCATTGGCGGGGCGCGCCGGCACCTCGAAGGCCTGCGTCCGCTTCGGCTGGCCGCCGAGTAAGGCAACGAAGGCGTCCTCGAAGCGCGGTTTCGCGGGCACGATGGTGATTGCGGGGGGGGGAACGTTAGAAGGCACCCTCACCCCCCGACCCTCTCCCGCGAGGGGAGAGTGGAGTTCGGCCGCAGCCGTTGAGAGGGCGTCCCCCTCTCCCCTCGCGGGAGAGGGGACAGGGGTGAGGGGGACAGCAAACTCCATCAAATCCGCAGGCACTGGCGCCTTCGCCCCTTCGGCCATCACAAGCCGCACGGCTTCGCCCTGGATCACACCGTCGATGATCTCGGGCCTGGCCAGCGCGCGGGTCAGGAGTGTGCGGCGCTCGCCCGCGACACCGCGAACGAGAAAAGCGCGATGCTCGATGCTTTCCGTCATCGTCTTGGGATTGCCCTGGAACAGGAGTTTGCCGTTGTTCATGACGAGCACTTCCGTGCAATTTTCCGCTTCGTCCAGATAGGCCGTGGTCCAGACGACGCCCACCCCCTCGGTGGTCAACTCATTGACCATGCGCCACAATTCGCGCCGGGAGATCGGGTCCACGCCGACACTCGGCTCGTCCAGCAGGAGCAGGCGCGGCGAGCGCAGCATGGCGCAGGCAAGGCCGAGCTTCTGTTTCATGCCGCCCGAAAGCCGCCCCGCGAGCCGGCCGGTGAAACGCGCAAGATCGGTGAAAGCGAGCAGCCGCTCGAAACTTTCCTCGCGCTCCTTGCCCACAACACCCCGCAGATCTGCATATAGTGTCAGGTTTTCGAGCACAGTGAGGTCTTCGTAGAGGCCGAAGCGCTGCGGCATGTAGCCGATGGCGTGATGCAGGCCCAGCGCTTCCTTGATCGTATCGTAGCCGCAGACCGTGGCATGGCCTTCGCTTGGAGCGAGAAGTCCCGCCAGGAGCCGCATGAGCGTGGTTTTGCCCGCGCCATCGGGACCGACGATACCCGTCACCTGGCCCGCGCTAATCGTGAAGCTTAGCGCATCGAGCGCGGGCGGCGCGGCGGGCGCGAACCGCTTGGTCAGGTTTTCGACGATCGCGAGCGGCTGCTTCATGGCTCGTTTCTGGCGCTATCGCGCTCCGCGCTACTTGAGCGCGAGGTCCCGCTGGCGACAGGGGTTCCTGTCTTCGCGGGCGGCTCGGTGATAATGGTGACGGGCATGCCCTGGCGCAGGAAGCCGGTGTCATCGTCCACCACGATGCGCAGGCGGTAGACGAGCGAGGTGCGAAGCTCGGTCGTCTCGACGGTTTTGGGCGTGAACTCCGCCGCTGTGGAGATAAAGCCGATCTTGCCGGTGTAGGTCTTGCCGCCTGGCGTATCGGTTTTGATCTGCACTTCCTGGCCTGGGCGGATGCGGCCCAGATCGGGCTCGGACACATAGGTTCTCACCCAAACCGGCGTGGTAAGGCTCAGCACATAGACCGTCTCGCCGGGCGCGACGATGGCGCCCACCTCGCGCACGCGGCTCAGCACGGTGCCCTTGCTGGGCGCGATCAGATCGGCGTCCTTGAGGTTGCGATCGGCCACCGCCACTGCTGCAACCCGTTCATCCAATTGGTCTTTTCCAAACGCGATGTCCTCCTTGCGGAAGCCGGCCTCAGCTAGGTGCAGGGCCGCGCGCGCGGAGTTGAGCAGCGCATCGGCCTGGCGTTCGGCGGCCTGGGCGTCATCGAAGGCTTTCTGCGAGCCGGCTGGCGAATTGAGAAGAGCTTTTGCCCGTTGCAGCATAGCGCGGGCATTGGTGACCGTAGCCTCGCGCTCGGCGACGGCGGCCTTGGCCTGGGCGATCTCCTCCGGCCGGCTGCCGTTGCGGAGCTTCTCGTAGTTGGCGGCCGACTGGTTGCGCTGGGCGCGGACTTGGGCCAGGGCGTCGGTGAAGTAGACCTTAACGAGCGAGGCCAGCGTCTCGCCGGGGATGACCACGTCGCCCTCGTCCACATAGAGCTTTTCGATGCGGCCCCCGACCTTGAAGCCGAGGTTGACCTGGCGGACCTCCACGTTTCCCTGAAGTATTAACGGGCCATTCGCACGCTTGCGCAGGTAAAACCACCAATATCCGCCTGCACCCGCAACGATGAGCAAAACGAGCAACAAAACGCGCCTGGACTTCATTGGTTACGCTCCACTTGGCCGTGCAGCAAGATTTCCTTGTGGGCCGCGATAAGTGCTGAAACGTCGAGAGGTTCGAACTGCTGGAACGTGCTGCGCCAAACGATCGACATGAGCAGCGGCGCGATGATGAGCTGGGGAAACCGCGACAGGGCTTCCGCGTTGAAATTGTTGTGTGTTTCTCTGGTTGCGATGGTGCGCACCGCTGTCAGCCCCTTGGCGATCACCTCTTCGTAATAGAACTTGGCGAGGCGGGGGAAGCGCGCGCCTTCGGAGATGATCAGGCTGATCACTTTTTCACGGGGAGTTCCAATGACTTCCGTCTCGAAGAAGGTGAGGATCGCGCTAATGGCCGCGGCGGGCTGCACGGTCTCGGCCTCGGCAAGCTTCGCGAGAAGCGCCAGCGCGGGCGCGGCCACGCTTTGCAACATCCGCTCGAACAGGGTCTCCTTGTCCGGAAAATAGAGGTAGAGCGTACCCTTGGCGACGCCGGCGCGCTGGGCGACATCGTCGAGGCGGGCGGCGGCGAAGCCGTGCTCGGAGAAGACGTCGAGAGCGGCCTTCAGGATGGCTTCCTGCCGCTCCTCGGGTGCGCGGCGGCGGGGGGCCTTATCCCCCGCGGGGGCGGCGGCGGGCTTCTCTGGAACCTTGGACTCCATGCGCGCCTCACTGACTGACTAGCCAGTCAGTAGCATATCCGGCGCTCTAAGGCAAGCGCAACCCTGGCTTGGCGCGGACACGAAGGGAAGCCGCCGCTGCCGGGCACCTGCCTTCTTGAGGCGGACGCCGGCTTTCCGGCGCCGCTCAGCTCCTGACGCTATTCGGCGTTAAGCATCACGAGGTGGTTCGGCAGGAGGTTCGGCTTGTCCGGAGGAGCCGGAAAATGGGTCGTCAGATGCTCGCCCACACGGTGGATCGCCTGGACGAGGCCCTTGGCGGCATTGCCGCTGCCGATGTTGGCGGTGAGCTTTGCGATGATGTCCTGCCATTCGGTGGCGGGAACCTTGGCGGCGATGGCGGCATCGGTCACGATCTCGGCGTAGTGCTCCGCCACCGAGACGAACAGCAGCACGCCGGTATGCCCAGGCGTGGTGTAGATGTTCTGCGCGAAGAACTGCTGCATGGCCAGGCGATGGGCCCGCTGGCGCATAACGGAACGCGGTACCAGCATCAGGCGGAGGGGCTTGTAGTGAAGCGCGGCTGCCAACGCCGCGAACACCGCGAGCTGGATGAGATAGATGGTTTCCTCCGGCAGCCAGGTCCAGTAGATGAGCGGCCAGGGTACCGCAAGGGCAGCAAGCGCGCCCCAGAGGTAGGGCACATAGTTATAGCTGCCGCTGGCCCGCGCGATGACCGCTACGATTTCGCCAGAGGTGCCCTTCTCGGCCTCGCCGATGGCCGCTTCGACTTCAAGCTTGTCCGCTTCCGAGATCATGCCCAGTCTCCCTACCAATCGCCCGATGCGCCGCCGCCGCCAAAGTCTCCGCCGCCGCCGGAAAAGCCGCCGCCATCGCCGCCTCCGCCGCCGGAGCCGCCGCCGCCTCCCCAGCCGCCGGGGAAAAAGATGGGCGGAGTGTAGCCGGGCCTTCCATAGCGTCCGCCGGAAAGCGGCTGGCGGGGCTGCCGCGCTTGCGCCCAGAACACGAAGATGAATATGCCAGCGATGAAAACGATCGGGATCGCCCCGCCCCAATCGTTCCCTTTCTTGGCCGCGGGCGGCCTTTTGGCTGCGCGCTCTTTCACAGCCTCCGCGTCGCCCAGCAGCACATCCTTGATGTCCTGGACGCCCGCCTTGATGCCGGCGGAATAGCTGCCACGCTTGAACTCGGGCAGGATTCTGTTCCGGATGATGAGCGAGCTGAGCAGGTCGGTAAGCTGCGGCTCAAGCCCGCGCCCGACCTCGATACGGACTTTGCGTTCGGTGGGCGCCACAATGAGGATGACGCCGTTGTTCGTGCCCTTCTGCCCGATGCCCCAGGCGCGGCCAAGCTGGTAGCCGAAGTCCTCGATCGGATAGCCTTGCAGCGACTTCGCCGCGTACACCACGAGCTGGTCGGAGGACTTGGCCTCCAGGGCCTTGAGGTCCGCCTCGATGGCCGCCCTATCCGATGGCGTCAGCAGATGCGCCTCGTCGACGATCCGCCCCGTCAGCGGCGGGAATTTCGGCTCGGCATAGGCGGCAGCGGCGAAGAGAAAAACCGCAGCCAGCATCAATGGCAGTATTAGGACAAGCCCCCTCACCCCAGCCCTCTCCCGCAAGGGGAGAGGGGGTCCGGGTGTGCCTGTTGAGAAGACGTTCCCCTCTCCCCTCGCGGGAGAGGGGACAGGGGTGAGGGGGAGCAACATCCGCTGTCCTATCCGAGTGCTACTTATGCCCGAAATCGACCTTGGGCACCTGCATCTCTGCCGGCGCTATGTCGAAGGTGGCCATGTCCTTATTCGAAGAGTACATGACCGATTTCCAGATGCGGCCGGGGAAGGTGTTAAGCTCGGTATTGTACCGCTTCACCAACTCGATGTAGTCGCGCCGCGCGATGGCGATGCGATTCTCGGTCCCCTCGATCTGGTTCTGCAAGGCCATGAAGTTCGCGCCCGACTTGATGTCGGGATACCTCTCGGACACAGCCAGCAGCTTGCCGAGTGCCGCGGTGAGCTGTCCTTGCGCCTCGCCGAATTTCTTCATCGCGTCCGGATTGGTGAGAACGTCGGCCGGCAGCGCGACCGTCACCTGGGTCGCCTTGGCGCGGGCCTCGGTGACGCCCACAAGCACCGATTTCTCCTGATCCGCGAAGCCGCGTACCGACTCGACCAGGTTCGGAATGAGGTCGGCGCGGCGCTTATACTGGTTCAGCACCTCGGACCATTTCGCTTTGGCTTCCTGTTCATATGTCGGAATGGTGTTTATTCCGCATCCTGACAAAAAAACCGCTGCGGCAATAACGGTGATAAATCCTATTAATCTGCTGGATAACCGGGCTAGCATAAAGGCCTCCGCTGGAATTGCACCATGCAGACAAGTAATGCGGCGAAGCCCCGGCTGCAATTCCATTCCGAAAAAATGCGCCGCTGGGGAATACCGCAAGTTGCCGCTTCAACTTGTGCGCGCCCACAGGTAGAGTGCGTTGAAAACTGCCACGGGAATTTTTCGATGCATAATGCCGTCGCTCATCGCCGCAAAGGGCTGTGGCCGGAATCCCAGGCCGAAGCCAGCGTAACGCTCGATTTCGAAGCGCGCCACAGCCACCGCCCGGCGCTGACAACGGATCGCGGCGAGCAGATATTGCTCAAGCTGCCGAAACCCGCGGTTCTGGCCGGCGGCGATGGCTTAAGGCTAGGCGATGGGCGCTGGGTAGCCGTACGGGCGGCGGCGGAGCCGGTGGTGGAGGTTCGCCACCACGATCCGCGCCAGCTCCTGCGGCTGGCCTGGCATCTGGGCAACCGGCATGTGCCCGCCGAAATCCAGTCCCCGGCCCTTTTGCGCATCCTCCCCGATCCGGCGGTTGAGCAGGTGCTCGTCCGCGCTGGCGCCCAATTGACGAAATTGGAAGCGCCGTTTCACCCGGAGCAGGGCATTTACGAGCACCGGGGAGAAAATGGCGGCCAAAATGGCCGAAAGGCGAGCCGCTAGTACGCCCCGCGGGACATTCTGACCCGTATGCGTGTTTCATGCCGAGCGGAGCGAAGCAATCCAGACAAAAGTCTTCGCGCATTGCGCCTGGATCGCCACGGCCGCCTCGCGATGACGGCGATGTGCGCCAGGACTTCCTGCACCCTGTACTAGTGTAGCGGCGGCGGTATCGTACCGCAGATGGCCGATTTCTGCGGTGACTGGACCGGCAGCGAAGGGCGCGCGCTTCGCATGGCCCGCAGTGCTACACAGCCTCGGCCGAAGCCATATAATTCATAGCCAGGTCCGTTTCCGACAGGCACCATTCCCCCCTTAACGGATTGAACACGATGCCGCCAAAGGAGCGGCGCTGAAAGCCGGCATCGCTCAGCGCTACATCAAGCTCTTCAGGCTTTATGAACTTTTTCCAATCATGAGTACCGGGGGGGACGAGCCCCAGCACGCGCTCCGCGGCCAGAATGGCGAGGCCGTAGGCTTTGGCGGTGCGGTTCAGAGTGGAAACGATGAGAAGGCCGCCCGGCTTCAAGAGGCTCCGGCAGGTCAGCAGGAAGGAGCCCAGGTCGGCGACATGCTCCACCACCTCGGAGGCTACAACCGCATCGAATGTCTGGCTCTCGCGCGCGACATCTTCCGCCGTAGTGGCGCGGTAGGTAATGGACAAGCCTGCGGTCTTCGCATGCGCCCTGGCGACGCCAGTGGATTCCTCAACGGGGTCGATGCCGGTCACGCTGGCGCCAAGCCTCGTCATCGGCTCGGAAAGAATTCCGCCGCCGCAGCCGATGTCGATCACGGAGAGGCCGTCGAGCGGCCGGAAGGCGCCTGCCTGCTCCCCGCGCCAGCGCTTAACCTCTTCAACTATAAAGGCAAGCCGCGCCGGGTTGATGGCATGCAGCGCGCGCAAGCTGCCCCGCTCGTCCCACCACTCGCCGGCCAGGCGCTCAAAACGCCGCAATTCTTCTTCGTCCAGAGATGGACTTCGCCGTGTTTCCGCCTCAATCTCCATCGATGGCCTTCCTGTTTTCGCGGTGACGCCAAAGCGGCTAGTGTGGCGTCTCGCAATTGCCTACCCCCTTTGTGGCAAACCTCGCGAAGGCAATTGCGAGAGATAAGTCACACTAGCGGCTTCTTAACCCCACTCTAGCCAGCATAGCTACGACAAATGCTCCTCGTGATGAAGTTTGGCGGAACGTCCGTCGCCGATATCGAACGTATCCGCAACTCCGCGCAGCATGTGAAACGCGAGGTGGATGCTGGCAACCGGGTTGCCGTGGTGGTCTCCGCGATGGCAGGGCAAACCAACCAGCTCGTCTCCTGGACACGCGAGGCATTTCCGCAATACGATCCGCGCGAATACGATGCAGTGGTTTCCTCCGGCGAGCAGATTACGGCCGGCCTCATGGCCATCATCCTGCAATCCATGGGCATGCCGGCCCGTTCCTGGCAGGGCTGGCAAATTCCGCTCATCACGGATGCCTGTCACGGTGTGGCGCGCATCGACCGCATCGAGGGCGAGGCGATGCTCAAGCGCGTCAACGAAGGCGAGGTTGCTGTCGTTGCGGGCTTCCAAGGCGTCAGCACAGGCAACCGCATCACCACGCTGGGCCGCGGCGGCTCCGATACGACCGCGGTTGCGCTCGCCGCAGCCCTCAACGCAGAACGCTGCGATATTTACACAGATGTCGATGGGGTTTACACAACAGACCCGCGGATTGTTCCGGGGGCAAGGCGGCTTTCGCGCGTTTCCTACGAGGAAATGCTGGAGATGGCCTCGCTTGGCGCCAAAGTGCTTCAGACGCGCTCCGTGGAACTTGCAATGGCCCAGGGCGTGCGTGTACAAGTGCGGTCTAGCTTCGATAACCCGGATGTCTGCGAGCCCGCGCGAGCCGGGCTGGCGGAGAAACGCGGAACGCTCGTTTGCGATGAGACGGACATGTTAGAACATCACGTCGTCAGCGGTATCGCCTACGCCAAGGATGAAGCCAAGATCATGGTCCTCAAGATCGAGGACAAGCCGGGCGTGGCAGCGAGCATTTTCATGCCGCTTGCGGATGCCAGCATCAACGTGGATATGATCGTCCAGAACCTTTCGGAGGATGGCCGGACAACGGATCTTACGTTCACCGTGGCAGCAGGCGAGCTACCGCGTGCGCTGCAGGTGCTGCGCGACCGCCAGGACGAGATTCGCTTCAGCGAACTGCGCGGCGACACGGATGTGGTGAAAGTATCGGTGATTGGCGTCGGCATGCGAAGCCACGCAGGCGTGGCGGCCAAAATGTTTCACGCGCTGGCGGAGAAACAAATTAACATTCAGGCCATATCAACGTCAGAAATCAAGATTAGCGTGCTCGTAAGTGCGGCCCATACGGAGGCGGCCGTTAAGACGCTGCACAGCCTTTTCGGCTTGGATCAATCTTAGACTGGCAATGAGAACAGAAGGCGCTCAAAGAAGTTAGAGTGCCCGACCCTATAACCACCGGGATTACGGGACCGGGGAAATGCCCTGGACAGAACGCGCACCTTGGGTGTTGATCAGGCAGCTTCGGGCGATCATGGCGTCTGCGTCGGATCCCCAGGCCAAGCTGGACAATATTGTCAAAGTAATCGCCTCGAACATGATTGCCGAGGTGAGCTCGATCTATGTCCGGCTTCCGGACGACACCCTTGAACTTTTCGCAACGGAGGGCCTGCGCAAGGAGGCGGTCCATACGCTGCGCATGAAAAAGGGCGAGGGGCTTGTCGGCCTCATTGCGGATTGGGGCGAGCCGATCAACCTCTCCGACGCTCAGAAGCACCCCAACTTCTCCTACAAGCCGGAGACGGGCGAGGAGATCTACCATTCGTTCCTGGGCGTGCCGATGGTGCGCGAACGCCGGACCGTCGGAGTGCTGACGGTCCAGAACAAGATTGAGCGCCGCTACACCGACGAGGAGGTCGAGGCACTCGAAACCACCGCGATGGTGCTCGCGGAGATGATTGCCTCGGGCAACTTCGCGGGAGCGCCCGTGCCTTCGGACCGGCGGGAAGCCTCGGTGACACTCACAGGGATTCCGCTGAACGATGGGCTGGCGCTCGGGCATATCGCGCTCCACGAGCCGCGCCCCCAGGTTCTCAAATTCTTCGCCGACAACATCCCGGCCGAACTCAAGCGCTTGGACGACGCCCTTCTGCGGCTCAGGGAGGACATCAACCGCCTGCTCGTCAACGACGCCATGTCGAACGACGAGCACAAGGAGATCATCGAGACGGTCCAGATGCTCGCCCACGATCGCGGCTGGGCGCGGCGCATGCGCGAGGCCGTCTCTGCGGGGTTGACGGCGGAAGCCGCGGTTGAGCGTGTGCAGCAGAACCAGCGTACGCAGCTTATGAAGAACGCCGACAGCTTCTGGCGCGAGCGCAGCCACGATCTGGACGACCTCGCCAACCGGATGCTGCGCATCCTGCACGGCCACGACCACACCTCCGCCCTGAACCGGCTACCGAACGACGCGATCCTGGTCGCGCGCAACATGGGTGCCGCGGAGTTGCTCGGCCACGACCCGAAGAAGCTGCGCGGCCTCGTCATCGAGGAGGGCGGGGCCACCGCGCACGTTGCCATCGTGGCGCGCTCCTTCAATCTGCCTGTGCTTTGCCAGGTGGCGGATGCCACGATTGCGGGCGACCACGGCAACCCGGCGATTCTGGACACTGGCACCGGCCAGCTCCACATCCGCCCGTCGCTGGAGTTGATCCGCGCCTATGCCGACAAGGCCCGCTTCCGAGCGCGGCGGCAGGCTCGCTTTGCCAGGCTCAGGAACGTGCCGCCGGTCACGAAGGACGGCGAGCGCATCTCGCTCAACATGAATGCCGGCCTGCTCGTGGACCTGCCGCACCTGTATCAGAGCGGCGCGGACGGCATCGGGCTATACCGCACCGAGCTGCAATTTATGGTTGCATCCAGATTCCCGCGGATGAGCGAGCAGCAGGCCGCCTATTCGCGCGTGCTGGACGACGCGCAGGGCCGCCGCGTGGTGTTCCGTTCGCTCGATATCGGCGGCGACAAGGTTCTGCCCTATCTCAAGAAGGTCAAAGAGGAAAACCCGGCGCTCGGCTGGCGCGCCATCCGCATGTCGCTCGACCGGCCGGGGCTTTTCCGCACGCAGACCCGCGCTCTGCTTCGTGCGGCGGCGGGGCGCGAGCTTTCGCTCATGCTGCCTTTCATCGCGGATGTCTCCGAGTTCCTGGCCGCGAAGGAACTGATCGCCAAGGAAATCGCGCAGGCCGGACGTTTCGGCCATCAACTGCCGGCCAAGATGCGCATTGGCGTCATGGTCGAGGTCCCCTCGATCGTGTACCAGCTCGATTCGCTTCTGCCGCTGGCCGACTTCATTTCGGTGGGCAGCAACGACCTGTTCCAGTTCTTCTTCGCCGCCGACCGGGAGAACGACCGGGTGGCGCGCCGCTTCGATCCGCTGTGCCCGCCCGCCTTGCGCCTTCTCAAGGACATCGCGGACAAGGCCAAGGCGCACAAGGTCGATTTTTCGCTGTGCGGCGAGATGGCCGGGCGCCCCATCGAGGCGATGGCCTTGATTGCGCTTGGTTTCCGCTCCATCTCCATGGCGCCGGCCTTCATTGGCCCGGTGAAAGCCATGGTGCTCTCGGCGAACGCGCAAAAGCTGAACAAGACGGTGCTTGAGCTTGTGAACAGCAATTGCCGCAACATCCGCCGCGAGCTTTCCGACTACGCCCAAAGAGAAAACATCGACATCTAGGCGCGCGGTTTCAGGGAGGCGACGGTCTGGAATGACTAGGCTGAGCCTGTCGCTTTTCGTTCTCCTGACCGCCGGGGCGCTGATCCTGGCCGCGCCGCGGCTTTACCGGCATTTCGAACTCGCCGCATTGGGCTACGAGGTGAAAGGCGTCGATGTGTCCCATTATCAGGGCGAGATCGACTGGAAGGCTCTGAGCGCCAGCGGCGTCCGCTTCGCTTACATCAAGGCGACCGAGGGCGCCCATTTCCGCGATCCGCACTTTGCCGGAAATTGGCAGCGCTCGGGCGAAGCGGGAATTCTGCGCGGCGCCTACCATTTCTTCTCGCTTTGCAGGCGGGGAGCGGAGCAAGCCGCCAACTTCATCGCCGCGATCCCGGATGAGTCCAGAAGCCTGCCCCACGCCTTGGACGCCGAGCAGATGGAGGCTTGTTCCAGCGCCAAGACGGCTGCCGATCCGGTGGCAGAAATCCTGGCGTTTCTAGATGCCGCGGAGAAACGCTTCGGCCGCAGGCCGCTGATCTACACAACACGGGAATTTTATGGCGCCTACTTAAGCGATGCTCAACGGGAAGGCCGTCTCGATAAGGAGCGCTTCTGGCTTCGCAGTTTGCATTGGCCGCCCCGGCTCGGAGCCATACACTGGACGCTTTGGCAATACCATAACCGGGGCCAGCGGGCGGGCATTGACGGTCCGGTGGACCTGAATGCGTTCAACGGTTCGGCTGCGGAATTCGAAAAGTTCGCTTCGCCCCTGCAACCTGTAGCCAAGCCAGAGGGCGCCCTCCAGTTGAAGGTAGAGCCATGAATTATTCGTGGATTGCATTTCTTAGTACGCCGGCCGTGTACTCATAGTTTACCAGCAGCCGCACTTATGATAGGTATGACATCCGCTTTTTTTTGACAGGGTGCTGTCCTATATTTGGAACGAATAGCACCGGAAACGCGATCCGCTAAGTGCCACCGAAAAAACCGCATATCAACGAGCTTGAGGCTCGGCTCGGCTATACGTTCACGGACAGGGGCCTCTTGGCCGAGGCTTTGACCCACGCCAGCGCGCGCGCAAGCCACGCCGGACGCGACAATGAGAGGCTGGAATTCCTGGGCGACCGCGTGCTTGGCCTATCCATCGCGGCGATGCTCTACGTGCAGTTTCCCGAGGCCCGCGAGGTCGAGTTCGCCAGGCATTATAACGCGCTCGTCTGCAAGGGCTGCTGCGCCGGGGTGGCGAACGGCCTTGAGCTTGGACAGCACCTCATCATGGCGCCGAGCGAGGCGCGCACCGGGGGGCGCAAAAAGGACGTGATCCTGGCCGATGCCTGCGAGTCACTTCTCGGTGCTGTCCATGTGGATAGCGGTTTCGCCGCGGCGGAAGCCGTGGTACGCAAGCTTTGGGGGCCGCTGGTGGTCACTGAGGCGACGCCCGCGCCCGACGCCAAGACGGCGCTACAGGAATATGCCCAAAGCCAGCGGCGCGGGCTGCCCGAGTACCGCGAGACCGGCCGCAGCGGCGCCGACCACGCGCCAAGCTTCACGGTGCGGGTGACGGTAAGCGGGCTGAAGCCTGAGATTGGCGAGGGATCGTCGCTCAAGAAGGCGCAGCAGGCGGCGGCAGAGGCTTTGCTCGTCCGCGAAGGGGTTTGGACGAAGGAGAACGAGCTTGCCTGAGGAGGCGGAATCGGAAACGGGAACGCGCTGCGGTTTTGCCGCTGTCATCGGCGCGCCCAACGCGGGCAAGTCCACGCTGGTCAATGCGCTGGTGGGCGCCAAGGTCTCCATTGTAACGCACAAGGCCCAGACCACCCGCGCCCGCGTGCGCGGCATCGCCATCGAAGGCCAGAGCCAGATTGTCCTTGTCGACACGCCCGGCATCTTCGCGCCTAAGCGCCGCCTGGACCGGGCCATGGTGGAGACGGCCTGGACTGAGGCGCGCGAGGCCGATGTTGTGGTGCTGGTGGCCGACGCCGCGCGTGGCTTCGACGATGTCGCGGACCCCGTTGTGGAGCGGGCGCGCGATCTTTCGATCCCGCTCATTCTGGCGCTCAACAAGATCGACAAGATCAAGAAGGAGAAGCTGCTGGCGCTCGCCACGGTGGCCTCGGAGCGGCTGAAGCTCGATGAGCTATTCATGATCTCCGCGCTATCGGGCGATGGCGTGGCCGAGCTGAAGATCTGCTCTCGCCCAGCGCATGCCGGCTGGCCCCTGGCTCTTCCCCGAGGACCAGATCGCCGACGCGCCCATGCGGCAATGGGCGGCGGAAATCACGCGCGAGAAGATGTTCACGCGCCTGCACGAGGAGATCCCGTACTCGTCCACGGTCGAGACGACATCGTGGAAAGAACTGCGCGACGGCTCGGTCCGCATCGACCAGACGATTTTCGTCGAGCGCGAGAGTCAGCGCAAGATCGTGCTTGGCGCCAAGGGCCAGGCGATCAAGCAGATCTCAATGGAGGCGCGCAAGGAGATTGCCGAGGAAGTCGAGGCGCCCGTGCATCTGTTCCTGTTCGTGAAGGTGCGCGAGAACTGGGCCGACGATCCAGAGCGCTACCGCGAGATGGGGCTCGAATTTCCCAAGGCGTGATGGGCGGTCCGTAGACGGAGGTATACGGTTTGGCTGGGCTGCCGGTCAGAGCCGCCATGCCACTTGCCGGAGGCCTTGCGTATGTTCTTCAAACCAGTGTTCAAGTTGGGGCTCTTCTACAACGGACGCACCGGCCGCGAGGACAAGCTCGGGGGACTGCCCTTCGGATTGCCTCCGGGTCGCTGGCCCGCCTGTGCGGTTTGCGGCCGTCCGCAGAACTACATCGGGCAGTTTCATAGCTCGGACAAAGTCGATCTGGGCCGGCCGGGGCGGGTGCTTTTCTTGTTCCAGTGCCCCGATGGGCCGATGTGCGAAAGCTGGGATCGCTACTCCGGTGCCAATGCCGCGGTGATCGTGGACGAAGCGGACACCGCGCACTGGCCTTCGGCCGTGCCCGCTGGGGTGGAGATAGAGCCGGAAGGCATCATTACTACGTGGGAGGCTACCGGGCCCACCTTCTGCATATCTTACGCCGGCCCGAGGCCCTCCTACGGTGCCAACCATGAAGGGGGCAACGATCCGGAGGGCCGCTTCCTCATACAGCTCGTTGGACAGCTGGATTTCAAAGCCCCGGCGCCCGATCCGGCGCAAACCGGCGCCGAGCATCTGCATTACTCGGGCGGGCAATATGGTACGGACAATCTGCGGTTCGAGAAGCCGGCTCGCGAGCGGCGGCATTATGGAGATTGGTCCCGTGGCCAATCGGATTTACCCGGCCGGCCCTCGCAAGTCATCGTGTGGGAAAATGGAGATTGGTGCATCGAATGCGCAAATTTTGGAAATGGCACCGCTTACGTTTTCATGGACGATGCCGCCGGACAGGCCTTCTATTTCTGGGAACGCTGAGAAGCGGGCGGGCCTGCCATCGGCAAAAGTGCGCCGCCGGGCGCTAACTGCTGCCGCTCGCCGCAGCTTTGCGGCCTTCGGTGGCGGGCGAATGCCTAAACCGCTTCGGTCAGAGCAAGGCGGGCTGCGGCCGGGATCGAGTTTGGCTCTACGCTAGCGGCGCGAGTGCCGCCTTCCTTGCTCGTGGGCAGCGTGAAAGAGAACTCCGCCCCTTTCTCAACCTCGCCTTCCGCCCAAAGGCTGCCGCCATGACGCTCTACGATGCGCTTTACGATAGCGAGCCCGATGCCGTTTCCTTCGAATTCCTCGTAGGTATGCAGCCGTTGGAACACGCCAAAAAGCTTGCTCGAAAATTTCATGTCGAAACCGGCGCCGTTATCTTTGACGCTGTAGGTGTTTACGTCTTGCCCCGTTTTTCCTGTCACTTCGATCACCGCCTCGGGCTTGCGGGACGTGTACTTGATGGCGTTGCTCAAGAGATTGGTCAGCACTTGGCGGATCAGGGCCGGGTCGCCAGGGCTTGGAGGCAGATCGCCCAATATAAATTGGATGTTCCGCTCTGGAACCGCTGCCTGCAATTCGTCGTAAACCTGCTGTGCCAGCGCGTTCATGTCGACCGTCTGAATGGCCAACTCGCCTTTCGACGAACGCGACAGGTCGAGAAGGTCGTCGATCAGGTGCGCCATCCTGCTCGCGCCTTGGCAGATTAGGCCGAGATAACGCTTTCCTTCGTCATCCAAGGCGCTCCCACAATCCTGTTCCAAGGCGGAGGCGAAGCCGCTGATGGCCCGCAACGGCGCTCGCAGGTCGTGCGACACCGAATAGGAAAACGCCTCCATCTCCCTGTTGGCCACCTCTAGCGCGGCGGTGCGCTGAGCCACGCGCTCTTCCAGCTCCCGGTTCAGCCGCAAAATCTCAGCTTCCGCCTGTTTGCGCTCGGTTATGTCGGTGAACATGGCGAAGGCGCCTTGACAACGCTGCGCATCGTCGAAGCTGGGCGTGGCTGAAATAATGGTGTACAGGGCGCGGCCGTCCTTATGACGGAGGCGGCGTTCCAGGTGCAGGGAAAACCCGCTGCGAAGCTGTTCCGCGCTTGCCAGGAAGCCGGGCGCATCCTCCTCGTACAAGAAGGCCGTCACGGGCAGGCCGGTCATTTCTTTGGGTTCATAGCCCAGCATGCTGGCCATCCTGGCATTGACGGAAACCGTCTTGCTCTCGGAATCGACCATCCAGATGCCTTCGTTCGCGGTGTCGATGATGCGGCGGTAATTCCTCTCGCTTCTTCGCAATGCCGCGACTGTCTTGAGGTTAACCTCGACCTCCCGCCGAAGGTTTTCGTTGGTATGCTGTAGCTCCAAGGAGCGTTCCGCCGCCCTCTCCTCCAACGTTACCCGGATGGCTTCAAGCTCGGCATTGCGGCCTTCTAGCTCGATCAGGGCTCGCCGGAGGGCAAGGTGCGTGTTGATGCGCGCCATGACCTCGGCGGCACGGATCGGCTTCATGACATAGTCGGCGCCGCCAACCTCGAACGCCTTCACCTTGTCTTGCTCGGCTTCCAGCGCACTGAGAAAGATCACGGGGATTGAGCGTGTCTCCTCGTCCTCCTTGAGGAGCCGGCACACTTCGTAGCCGTCCATTCCGGGCATTCTGATATCGAGCAAAATTATCGCGGGCGGCTTAAGCTTCACGCTATGAAGAGCCAATTCTCCGCTTTTGGCCAATCTCACCCGGTAGCCCGCTTCCCCCAGCAATTGCTGCAGCAATCTGAGGTTGGCTGGCTCATCGTCGACGACGAGGATTTCGTCCGGGGATGGGTGGCTGGTGCTCACGAGCGTTTCCCTTGAGCCAAAGCCTCCGGCCCCATCGAAGGTGCAATATATCGCGGCTTGTCTGCCGGTTGCCGCATCCTATCCAACTCCAGCCTTTTGCAGCCGCTATCGTTTGCCGCTGTGCCCAAGTCTCCCATGCAAAGGTTATGCGCCCGTAAATGTCTTGGCTTGGGGGCCGCGAAGTAGCTGTGGCTGACGCCAAAGGCCAGTGCTGCCGGGCGGCCCCTTGCTTGAGCCGTTCAAGCTTCTTTCGGAACCGCGAGACGCTTCAGGCTGTAGACCGCAAACCCTATGATGTACACAAAGACGAGCGCGGCGATCTTGTTGACATGATCCATGGTCACGCCCGCCGGCAGCGTGTGCCCGGCCAGCAATGCGGAACCATCGAAGGGCAGCACCTTCGCCTGGAGGTTGAATGCCTGGAACATGGTGACATAGACGCCGCCCATTATGGAAAGCACAAGCAATAGATGTTTGATGCTGTGGGCCATGAATGCGCCCATGGAAATGATGATCGCATATGCCGGAAGCAGGCCATAGTGCTCGCCAACATAGTTCGCCAGTTTTACAACGTCGTTCATCGAAGTCCCCCTTTACTCGAACGCCTGATTTTGATGCCTTGATAAGCGCTTGTATTTGTGAATGAACTTTGTTCACAACGCGGCGCCCATCGGGCGCAGCCTGGGCGATAGCTGGATAAGGGACACGGCCGTCTTGCGCAAGCCGGGCTGTTATGCCGGTGCGGATGAAAGGGAAATGCGGGGTGCACGAGTGCGCGGGATGGCGGCGGCCGGGCGGAAGCCCCGCAAGCTGCCCGATGCTGGTTATCCGCGCCGGACCTTCTTGATTTCTCCGGTCTTTTTGAGCACGAACCCCACAACCTCAGCCACGGCGCGATAAAGCTCCTTTGGGATCTGCTCGCCGAATTGGAGCCGGGACAGCGATTTCGCAAGCGCCTCGTTATGCTCGACGTGAACGCCTGAGGCTTCAGCGATCTTAACGATTCTCGCGGCCACCAGGCCTTGCCCCTTCGCCGTGAGCTGTGGCACCTTGTCCTTGCCGGGTTCGTATTTCAGGGCGACCGCAACTTTGATCTCCGGCTCGTCCTTGTCCTCATCTGCCATGGCCAGGGTCCCGTTCTTGCACGCTTAAACCTTGTAAGACTGGCCTTGGCCAGCCGCGTTCACAACTTGGCGCTGCGCTGCCGACAGCTCTCCGGTTAAAAAATCGGCCTGTTCGAGGCTCGACTTGAGTTCCGGCAGCCATGCGCTCAAATGGGCCGCGCCTTGTACGTCCGAGGCAGAAAGCCTGACGCTGACTGCGCCCTGGTGGAGGCCGATGCCAATATGGACTAGGCCCAGCGTGCCCGCATCGATCGAGACGCTGACCGTCCATGCACGCTTGTCCTCCTGCCCGGTGCCATCGCCCGCGTTGTCCTCCTGCTGCTGCTCGACCCTGAGCATGAGCGGTTGCGCCATTTGCGGCAGCAGGATCGGCACAAAAAATACCTGGGTGGAATTCTGAGCCGCTGTTTGGGTGCCAGCCGGTACGGCAGGCGGCGCTGCCGGTGGAGTGCCTGCGGAGCCAGGTGCCTGGGGGGACGTTTCAAGGCCCTGCCGGGTCTGGACGGCAGATTGAGGCTGGGCTCCAGGCGCATTGCCCGCAGGGCCGGGCGCCAGGGGGAACGCCGTAAGGCCGGGCTGTGTCTGAACGTTGGGCTGAGGCTGGGCTTCCGAGGGGGACGCGGCCGGTGGTGGGCCTGCTGCCGAAGGTGAGGCCGCCGCGGAAGGGCTTTGCCCTGGAGTTCCGGTCTGCTCGATGCCCGTGGCCTGCGAACTCAAGCTGCTTTCCAGAAGCGCGCTAATGATCGCGGCTTTAACCGTAGCGGACAGAAGCGCGGCTGCATCGTCTTTAGGTGCTGCAATGCCCGGCGCGGCAGGCTGCTGCGGTGCTGCTTGAGCGTCTTGCTGTAGAACCAGCTTCAGGTTGCCGCCCTCCCGGACAACCGACACGGAAATGTTCGTTCCAGCCTGCAAGGCATACGGCGTGCTTACATCGATTGTCTGGCCTAACAGCGACAAACGTGCCGTGCCGTCCTCATGGGTGGCGACAACGCGCGCTTCAACGGCAGTGCCGCTTCGCGGGAGGTTGCCAAGCTCAACGCGGCCTTGTTGCGCAATCGGTGAGATCCGAAGCTCTACAGTCACATTGGGTCAACCAAACTGACTTGGCTCGGCGGGGCACCGTCCAAGCTGAGAGTTGATATTATCCGCGCAAGAAGGTGCGAAGCTTACCTGAAGCCTTTCACCCATTTAATTTTGGGTGCGGGAAACACGGTCGGCACTTGGGGGTTGGTGGCGCTGGGCTTTCTTCTTGCCCTAAAAGTAAACAAATTCGCTGCGGCCCGGGCGCGCGCCGTCAGCACAAGAACCAGACGTGGATTAGCGCGCCTTGGGGATGGGGGAAATGACAGATTTTTGCCGGGCTTCTTGGCAAGGAAGCGCAGATATTTTCGCGTTAAGGGCTCTAAAGGCGGCGGCCGCGCTGCTGGGAACGCTGCTGCTGGCATCCTGCGCTGGAACGCCGGGGCCGGTCGTGGGCGTGGCCAGCGATCCTTATGAAATCGCCGAAGTGGATGTGGTCATTGCCAAGAATGTGAGCTACGGCGCCGACATGATCGACGGGTCGTCGCCGCAGGAATATGCGAAACGGCTTCAGGTTGCCTTGAAGCACAAGCTTTCCGCAGAGCTGGTTCAGCCCAAATCGCGGAAAAAGGCGGCGAAGCTTGAAGTCGTTCTCGACAGGGTGAGCCTTTCGAGCGGCATCGGGCGGGCGCTGCTCAAGACCGAGAGCCAGATTGGCGGCTACGTTACCCTGACCGACAAGCGCACAAAGACGGTTATCGGCAGGCTCGATCAACTTTACGTGGATGACGAATTCCATCCGGGTCTGGGGCGGTGGCGGAGGCACTGCCGGGGGGATTCTGGCCATCGGCGCCCTCGCCGCCAACGCGGTTCAATCCGGGGATGAAAACCGCATCGCTTCGGTGGTGGACCCGTTCACCGCGCAGGTCAAAGCGTGGCTCGGCCGGCCGTAAAGAGAGGCCCAAAACATACAGCTCTGCTTTCACCCCGGCCTTTTTCAGGGGCGAGGGGGATCGCAGTAATTCCCAGCCGTTATCGATTCCCAGGGGAAGGGACGTTTGAGATTTCCGAGGCGGAATTTCAAACGTTTCTATCTCATGGAAGGGGAAGTGAAGGAGGCATTAGGGGGCGGATGGCCTAATGCGAGAACAGGCAGGGGGGGCGGTCATGTGGTGCGTTCCGCTGCCGCGGCTCAGGATTGGATAGCCGTAACCGCCGAACGCTCCCATGACGATCGAATCCGCGCCCAGCGCGGCTTAGGCGATGCCGAGGAATAAGTGCGCCATCTGGCTTGTTCTTTTGTCCGTCCGCTGCGTTGCCAAAAGGGTTACATATCTTGGATATGCGCCCCCCTTGGGCGCCTTGCAGCCGAACAAAATCCCTGCGCCATATGGTGCACTTATTCCACGGCATCGCCTTACTACAACAACCCCATTTTCTCATAATACCGTTCCGCCTCGGCCAGGCGGAGAATGCGATCGAGACCTTCTGCGCTCATGCTGTAGCGCAGGCAATAGTCCTCGGTCTCATCCATCAGGCGCCGCCATTCACGGACTTCTTCCAGAGAGGGGAAGCCCGGCTCCTTACGATCAGGCTCGTTCATGGTTCGCTGCCTTATTGAAGCAAGGAATCAGCCTATACCTTTGTTATGGCGTTATTGGGGACGCTGGAGCGGACGCCGCGCAACTTCTCCACACTGTTCTTAGCGGCCTGTGGAATTACCGCAAATTCTCTACACTTTTTGCTAGTGCATTTGGTGTATCACTCGCGCAAGGCGAGGCCGTTTTTGCTGGTATCGTAGCGCGGGATGGCAATGGCGGCCACCTGCGATTGGGCAGCGCAGGCAGGATGAGAGGCTCGTTGGCAGTAAGGTTTTCTTTCGATCGGGAAAACATTATTGAAATTTACTAAACGGTGCTTTGCGCGCAAATTACATGAGAACGCTCGCTGTGAGCGCATGTGGCGCAAAACTCGCGAAGGAACCAATCCATGGACCAATCGGCACGTTACGCCAATCTCTCCCTCAAGGAGAGCGACCTCATCGCCGGGGGGCGCCATGTCCTCTGCGCATACATCATGAAGCCCAAGGCTGGCTACGGTTACCTTGAGACGGCGGCCCATTTCGCGGCAAAGTCTTCCACCGGCACGAATGTCGAGGTTGTAACCACCGACGACTTCACCAAGAGCGTCGACGCGCTTGTCTACGAAATCGACGAGAGCAAAGAGCTGACGAAGATCGCCTATCCGATCGAGCTGTTCGACCGCAACATCATCGACGGCCGGGCGATGATCGCGTCCTTCCTGACGCTGACCATCGGCAACAACCAGGGCATGGGCGACGTCGAATATGCCAAGATGTACGACTTCTACATGCCGCCCGCGCTGCTGCGCCTGTTCGACGGCCCGTCCACGACCATCAAGGACCTGTGGCGCGTGCTTGGCCGCCCGGTGGTCGACGGCGGCTTCATCGTAGGCACCATCATCAAGCCAAAGCTCGGCCTGCGCCCCAAGCCCTTCGCCAGCGCCTGCTACGATTTCTGGCTCGGCGGCGACTTCATCAAGAACGACGAGCCGCAGGGCAACCAGGTGTTCGCGCCGTTCAGGGAGACGGTGATCGCGGTGCGCGACGCCATGGTGGAGGCGCAAGCCAAGACCGGGCAGGCCAAGCTCTTCTCGTTCAACATCACCGCCGACGATTACCGCGAGATGATCGCGCGCGGTGAGTTCATCCTGGAGACCTTCGGCGAGAATGCCGACCACGTCGCATTTCTGGTCGATGGCTATGTTGCCGGCCCCGCGGCGGTCACTACCGCGCGGCGGCACTTCCCCAAGCAGTACCTGCACTACCATCGCGCGGGCCACGGCGCCGTTACCTCGCCGAATTCGAAGCGCGGCTACACCGCCTTCGTGCTCTCCAAGATGGCGCGGCTGCAAGGCGCGTCCGGCATCCACACCGGCACGATGGGCTACGGCAAGATGGAGGGCGATCCCGAGGACCGCATCATCGCGCATATGATTGCCGAGGACAGCGCGGAAGGGCCGTACTTCAAGCAGGATTGGCTTGGCCTGAACCCGACCACGCCCATTATCTCGGGCGGCATGAATGCGCTGCGCATGCCGGGCTTCTTCAGCAACCTCGGCCATTCGAACCTGATCATGACGGCCGGCGGCGGCGCCTTCGGCCATATCGACGGCGGCGCGGCGGGCGCCCAGTCGCTCCGGCAGGCCGAGCAGTGCTGGCGCGCGAAGGCCGACCCGATCGAGTTCGCGCGCGATCACCGCGAGTTCGCCCGCGCGTTCATGAGCTTCACGCACGATGCGGATAAGCTGTTCCCCGGCTGGCGCGACAAGCTCGCCAGCGCGATGGCCTGATCTCTGCCCCCCGGACGGCCGTGGCTCCCCCCCTCCAAGGAGCCACGGCTACAGGGTTTGGAAACCGCGCCCGCCCGGTGCCGTGACTGAAGATCTCCGCGGTGAGTGTGACGTAGCATCGGCCTGCCCCGATAAAGTAATTGTTAACCGCATTTCTACGGTTTTCTTGGTCAAAACCACGGGGTTCATCCCGCTCCCTTTACCGCGCCATTATAACGAACAACTCTTCTAAAATTCTTAAGGCATGTCTATGTCATTGATAATGCATAACAAAAGCACAACCCCGAGCCGGGCTTTCCCGTTGGGAATGCACCGTCTTATGGTTATTTTCAAATCTGTTTCTATATTTAAAGGGATTTTTGGAACGCAGAAAATGACCGGAAGTGAGGAAAATTCCGCAGAAATGCGGTGGTAAAAGGCATGATCTGCGTGCGTTTACCATATCGATATTAACTATAATGCGATCCTACGCGAAATATACCGTTTATCAGGAAAAGAACGGCCGCCGGCACGCCGCTTCGAGGTGCCTTTATCCCTATGCGAGGAAAGCGCCAGCTTTCGCAAGCAGCGTGCCCCGATGCTTGTCGCGGAAAACGGCTCTTCAGCTCAACTGGCTGCGGAAAGCAGCGTAGCCGGAGCCGCTCTAAAAGCGCGTCCGGCCGCGATAGAGCACGGCGCCCCCAGGTTCATCGGCAATCGCAAGCGGCGCACGCCTGTCGTCGCGCAGCCTCTGCCGCAGATAATGGCCCCAGCCGGCAGGAGCCGGGCGGCAGCACTTGCCGGGCACGATAGCACCGTGCAAGCGGGGCAGATCCTGCAAGCCTGCGCAGCGGCTCCCGGTGCAGGGGCCGCCAGCCAGCGCCGGGATGCTGGCTGCGCAGAGGATGGCGGCGCAGGCGAAGACAGATATGACGCGCATTTGAGTTCTCCGGGCTGCTTCGTGCATGGATGGCAGCATAACGCCCGGCCGTGCCTTGAACAGAGGGAATCTCCCCTCATCCCGTCCTTCTCCCCATGGGAGAAGGACACTCGTACAGGGTGCGGGAAGTCCTGACGCACACGGCCGTCATCGCGAGGACGCCTTGGCGGCCGTGGCGATCCAGGCGCAAAGCGCGGGGACTTCTGTCTGGATTGCTTCGCTCCGCTCGCAATGATGGCATGAAACACGCATACGGGTCAGAACTTCCGGCGGGGCGTCCTAGAAATCCGGCTGCGGATAATTCAGGCGTTTCCTCTCCATCCGCATCCGCTTGCGGACACTTCAGGACGCAAGCTCGCCAAGGCGAGCTTGCGGGGAGAGGGCAGGGGGGAGATTCCCTCGATCGTTACGCGCCGTGCCAGCAGGTTCAGAACTGCTCCACGGCCATTTCCATCACGATCTTGCTGCCGGCGGTGAGGCTCTTGAAGCGGCTATCCACCTCGGGCAGCATCTTTTGCGCGAAGAACGCGGCGGTCTTGAGCTTGGCGTCGTAGAACTGCGCCGGGAGGCCATCCGCCGAGCCTGCGTTGCCGTGCGCGGAGCGGGCCATTTTGAGCCACATCCAGCCAAGGCTCACCAGCGCGAAAATGCGCAGGTAATCGGTTGCGGCGCCGCCCGCCTCGTCCGGGTTCGAAAGGCCGTTCTGGGCGAGCCACATCGTCGCCTGCTGGAGTTTGCCCATGGCATCCGCGAGCGGCTTGGCGATAACGTCCAGCGCCGGGTTGGACTTCGCCTCGTCCAGGTCAGCCTGGACCAGGGCAAAAAACGCCCGCACCGCACGGCCGCCGCCCTGCGGCAGCTTCCGTCCGACGAGATCGAGCGCCTGCACGGCGTTCGCGCCTTCGTAAAGCTGGAAAATGCGCGCGTCGCGGACGAACTGCTCCATGCCCCATTCGCGGATGTAACCGTGGCCGCCGTACATTTGCTGCATCTTGACCGTGGTTTCGAGGCCCATGTCGCTGTAGTAGGCTTTGATAACGGGGGTCAGCAGCGCCACGAGATCGTTTGCCTCCTCGCGCACCGCGGCATCGGGATGATGGCGCGTTATGTCGATCTTGAGCCCGGTGAGCACCGCCAAGGCGCGCGCCCCCTCGATAAAGGCTTTCGCTTCGAGCAGGTTCTTGCGCACGTCCGGATGCACGATGATCGGATCGGCCGGCTTATCGGGCGCCTTCGTGCCGGTAAGCGAGCGGCCTTGCAGCCGGTCCTGGGCGTAGATCAGCGCGTTCTGGCGGGCCACTTCGGCCACGCCGAGCCCCTGCATGCCGACGCCGAGCCGCGCCGCGTTCATCATGGTGAACATGGCGCGCATGCCCTGGTTCGCCTCGCCGATGAGCCATCCGGAGGCATCGTCGAAGTTCATGACGCAGGTGGCCGAAGCCTTGATGCCCATCTTGTGCTCGATGGAGCCGCATTGCACGCCGTTGCGCGGCCCCGCCTCGCCATTGGCGTCCGGGAGGAATTTGGGGACGATGAACAGCGAGATGCCCTTCGTACCCGCCGGAGCGTCAGGAAGCTTGGCCAGCACGAGATGGACAATGTTCCTGGTGAGGTCGTGCTCGCCAGCGGAAATGAAGATTTTCGTGCCTGTGATCTTGTACGAGCCATCGCCCGCGGGGATGGCGCGAGTCTTGACGAGGCCTAGATCGGTGCCGCAATGCGGCTCGGTCAGGCACATCGTCCCGGACCATTCGCCGGCCACCATTTTCGGCAGATAGAGGTTCTTGAGGTCTTCGGAGGCGTGGGCGCTAATGGCGTTGTAGGCGCCAACGGTCAGGCCGGTGTAAATGCCGAAGGACACGTTGGCCGAGCACATAAACTCCTCGATCGTAAAGGCAACCGTATCCGGCAGGCCCTGGCCGCCATGGTCCGGCGAGCAGGCAAGTCCCTGCCAGCCGCCCTGAACGAAGAGATCGTAGGCCTCCTTGAAGCCCGAAGGCGTGCGGACAACGCCGTTTTCGAAGGTGCAGCCTTCGGCATCGCCCTTCTGGTTGAGCGGCTGCAGCACGGTCTCGCAGAACTTCGCCCCCTCCTCGAGGACGCTGGCGATCAGATCGGGAGTGGCATCCTCGAAGCCGGGCAGGGCGCAAAGCTCTCCCCCGTCGAGAACCTCATTCATGATAAAGCGATACTCATCAAGCGGCGCTTTGTAGCTAGGCATAAGTGTCCCCTTTTACGGCAGTTCGCCCCTGTTTAGCGCAAATGCGGGAATGCGGAATAGGACAAAAGCGGCAGGCTTTGCGTGAATGCCTTTGCTGGGCGATTTCCGGCCGGCCTGCCGGGCCGCGAATATTACAAACTCTGCTTGAGCGCGGCCCCAAGCATTACAAAAATTCAATAGGCACTCTTCCCAACCGTCGTTGCCGGGGCCGGTGGAGAAGCGCTGCAGGGGGCACCAATTCCAGCAAATGGACCGGAAAGAAAGGCTCCAGCGCTTGACGTGCCAGCGTTGGCTGCCTTTATTATTGCTTGCCGTGGTGATTTGGCCGGGCTTGCAGCCACGTAAAAGAACTCGCTAAAAGGCTGAGGTCCAGGGGACCCCAACACGTAAGCGGCCGGAACGGGATTAGTGCCTACACGGAGGCTGGCCGCGTATTTATGAATAAGCCGATCCCTATGGGCCGCGAGCTTGGTGCGGCTCCGCAGCAATCGCTCATCTTCCGGAGCGAAAAAGCCTTGCCGCTCGATTGCGGCCGGATCTTGTGCCCTTCGACATCGCCTATCAGACCTATGGAACGCTGAACGCGGAGCGCACGAATGCCGTTCTCGTCTGCCATGCGCTCACGGGCGACCAGCATGTTGCCAGCCGGCATCCCGTAACCGGCAAGCCGGGCTGGTGGGAAACCGTGGCCGGCCCTGGCAAGCCGGTGGATACCGAACGCTATTTCGTGATCTGCGCCAATGTGCTGGGGGGCTGCATGGGCTCGACCGGGCCTGCCTCGGTCAATCCTGCGACGGGTAAGCCTTACGGCCTCGACTTTCCCGTCATCACCATCGCCGACATGGTGCGCGCGCAGGCCCGCCTCATCGATCATCTAAAAATTCCAGACCTGTTCTGCGTGATCGGCGGTTCCATGGGCGGCATGCAGGTGCTCCAGTGGTGCGCAAGCTTCGGCGAGAAGGTTTTCTCCGCCGCCCCCATCGCGACCGCGCCCCGGCATTCCTCGCAGAACATCGCTTTCCACGAGGTTGGCCGCCAGGCCGTGATGGCCGACCCCGATTGGCGCGGCGGCCGTTATCTAAAGGAGGGCACGACCCCCGCCAAGGGGCTCGCGGTGGCCCGCATGGCCGCGCACATCACCTATCTCTCCGACGAGGCGCTGCACCGCAAGTTCGGCCGCAATCTACAGAACCGCGACAAGGTTACGTTCGGCTTCGACGCCGATTTTCAGGTGGAGAGCTATCTGCGCCATCAGGGCATCAGCTTCGTCGACCGCTTCGACGCCAACAGCTATCTCTACATCACCCGCGCGATGGACTATTTCGACCTGGCGGCGGACTGCGGCGGCGTGCTCGCCCGCGCGTTCAAGGGCACGCAAGACACGTTTTTGCGTGGTCTCCTTCACCAGCGACTGGCTTTATCCCACACGCGAGAGCCGCGCCATCGTGCAGGCGCTGAACGCGGTGGCGGCCAATGTGAGCTTCGTTGAGATCGAAAGCGACAAGGGCCACGACGCCTTCCTCCTGCACGAGCCGGAGCTGTTCGGCGCGATCCGCGGCTTTTTGAACGCGGCGGCGCGGCGGCGGGGCCTGACGCAGGGGCCACGCGGAGGCGGCCAATGACTGCGCCCCAGAAGCATTTGCTCACGTTCAAGGAACGCGCCAAGGCCGAGTTGGCCCAAACGCCGCGCATCGACTTGCTCGTGATTGCGGGGCTGGTCGAGCCCGGTGCCCGGGTGCTCGATGTCGGCTGCGGCAAGGGTGAGCTTCTGAAGCTCCTCGAAGAGCAGAAGCACGTGGACGGGCGCGGCATCGAGCTGAAGCAATCGCGCGTGAATCTCTGCGTGGCCGGCGGGCTTTCGGTGATCCAGGGCGACGCCGACGGCGACCTCGCCACCTATCCCGACCAGGCTTTCGACTACGCCATCCTCTCCCGCACGCTGCAGGCGACGCGCCGGCCGAAGGAGGTGCTGAAGGAGCTGTTGCGCATCGCCAAGCACGTCATCGTGTCGTTCCCGAATTTCGGCTTCTGGCGCATCCGGCTGCAAATCCTGTTCAGCGGGCGCATGCCGGTGACGTGGAACCTGCCCGAGGCGTGGTACGAGACGCCGAACATCCATTTCTGCACCATCCGCGATTTCTACGCGCTTTGCGATGAGATCGGCGCGCGGGTGGAGCGGTCGTTCGCGCTGTCGCCCTATGGGCACCCGCTCGGCATGAAAGTGCCGCCGCCGCTGCATAACCTGTTCGCGCAGCAGGCGGTGTTTTTGCTGACGCGGGAACCGGAGAAGCGGGAGTGACGGCGGGGCGCGGGTAACGCGCGGTTAACCGGCGCGGGCGCTCTCCTGCAAACAAGGCAAGGGCGATCCGGCTGCCGCCGCCGTTCTGCTCGCCATCCGCCAAAGCTCGGTGATCGGTGGCCTCGACAGCAGTGAAAACGCCCAGATTTACACCTGCCTTTATGGCACGGACGGCGATCCGAAGGCGCCGGCGGTGCCGGGCGCGGTGGTGCGGTGGGGGATCGGGCAGACGCTGCTCAGCGCCGCGCGGTGGTTCCTGCTCGCGCTGCGCAACCAGTTCAAGATAGAATAGCCTTTGCCCAGCGCCGGGAGGGCCGCCTATGTCAGCTTACGAAACTGCCAGGGAAATATTCCGGCGCAGCTTTCCATCGCAAAAGTTCCGGCCGCAAGCACTCCCGGAGTGGCAGGGCGATTTTCCCCTGCCGGATGCGGTGGCAGAGTATTACGGCGTGCTTGGCCCCGCTGGCGTCTGGATCGGCGCCTACGGCAACTCCCATTTCCTCCCCAGCCTCGCGGAGCTTTGGACGTTCCAGGCAGGCTACCGCAATCACGCTAATACCGGCGAACGTCTTCCTGGCTGGAATGACGACTGGCTGCTCATCGCGGAGCAAGGCGGCGATCCGTTCATCTTCTCGCGCAGCTCGGGTCATGTACTCCATGCCTTTCACGGCGCGGGCCGCTGGGAGCCCATGGAGATGTTTACGAACCTGCCGGCGATGGTCACGGTGCTGGCCATAATGGGGGAGACCATAGAGCATGCGGACCCGGCGTTTACAGACGATGACTTCGCTGATCCTGCCGCAATACCGCGAAGAGGCCCGCTCCCGCATCGCGGAATACCTGCAATCCCAGGACCGCGCGAACGCCATACTCCATCGCTTCGATTCGGAATTCGGAGGCAGGCCAATAATGGCGCGAGTTTTAGAAGAATTCGCATGGCATGCGCGGATTATTCTTGGTGGTTTCATAAATACCTCGCCGTCCCGCGAACGTCTTCCGGCTGCTCCACCGCTTCAGAAAAGGATGTTTACGATCTCCCCTAGCATTTCCGTGCGGGCGTAAACGCCTCCTTAACCCAGACTGCCCGCTCTAGTTGCAAACAAAGCCTTAAGGTTGCACCTTCTTGTCATCTGTTATTCTTCGATGCGTGGAAGGGTATGTTGCAAACCAAAGCACGGTGCACGGGAACCGACGGGTGCTTTCGCCTTTATGGAAGCAGCGGCGAATGGCCATGCGGAATCCCATGCGATGGGGTGATCCAGGAGGCCGGCTGCCGCCTGTGCAAACGGATCGTACTTTATAGCGCGCTTGTGATCGTCACCATTGCCGGCATCGTTGCGCTGGTCGCCCTCGAATTGCGGCAATCGGCGCTGGATACGGGCCGGGCCAATGCCGCGAACCTCTCGGCGGCTTTCGAGGAGCAGGTGCGCCGCGTGCTCGACAGCGTGTCTGGCGCCATGGAGCGCGTGAAGCAGCGCGTCGAGACCGAAGGCGACAGTTACGACATCGCAACATGGCCGCGCCTGGCGCCTGAGCTTACCGCACAGCCGATCCGTGTGGCCGCCACCGGGCCGAATGGGATAATCCGCGCCGGCACCCTCGGTTCATCCAGCCCCACCGACGTCTCCAAAGAGGACTATTTCCAGATCCAGCGCGCCAATCCCGGCGCCGGGCTATTCATTGGAAAACCCGTGCTGGATCCGCAAACGAAACGAGCTTGGGTCCCGCTCTCGCGCCGGCTTGAAAAGCCCGGCGGCGGCTTTGCGGGCGCGCTTGTCTTCGAGATCAATTCCGACTTCCTGACGCCGCTGCACAGGGCCGTCGATCTTGGCGCAACCGGCGTCATGTCGGTGGCCGGGCTCGACAAGATCGTCCGCTCCAGGAACGCCGGAGCTTCGGCTTCCCCCTTCCCCCCTGGCACATCGCTGGCCGGAGCGCATTCGGTCGAGGATGCCCCTCATTCGAATCGCGGTTCTTATATCGCGCCGTGCGTGCTGGACGGTGTGGAGCGCATCGTCGACTGGCGCAAGGTTCCGGGCTATCCGCTCGTGGTCATCGTGGGGCTAGGCAAGGATGAGTTCCTGGCAGGCCCCACCCGGCTGGCCCTCATCATCCTTGGCTTGGGCGGCGCCGCCATGCTCCTTTCCTGCGCGATGGCCGCCATGGTCGTGCAGGAGATTTCCAACCGCGTCCGCTACGAGATCGAGGTGAACGCACGCGCCGCTGAGCTGAAGGAGGCCAACGAAAGCCTGACCATCCAGCACGAGGCGCTGGTCAAGACCGCCTCGGAGCTTGCCCGCGAGCGCATCAACCTGCAGGAGATGAACTCGAAGCTCATGCTGGCCCAGCAGCAATCCAACTCCGCAAACCGCGCCAAATCGGCATTTCTCGCCAATATGAGCCACGAGCTACGCACACCGCTGAACGCCATCATCGGCTTTTCGGAGATCATCCGCGACAGGTTGTTCGGCCCCAACTCGCCCGCATATTTCGAATATGCCGCAGACATCAACAATGCCGGCCACCACCTGCTCTCCATCGTCAACGACGTGCTGGACATCGCCAAGATCGAGGCCGGCAAGGTCGAGTTTACCGAGAGCGTCGCCGATCTCGCCGCGATCATGGGCGCCAGCCTCCGCGCGGTCAAAACTCAGGCCAAGTCTGGCGGCGTAAAAATTCTCAAGGAATATCCGCAGCAGGGCATCAAGATACGCTGCGACGAGGTGCGGCTCAGGCAGGTCTTCATCAACGTGCTGTCGAACGCGGTCAAATTCACAGCGGCAGGCGGCCAGATCGAGATCGCAGCCGTGCTGGAGGACAATGGCGGGCTTTGCGTCGCCATCCGCGACACCGGCATCGGCATGACGGAGCACGAGATCGATGCGGCCTTCGAGAAGTTCCGCCAGATCGACAACAGCATGACCAAGCGCTTCGAAGGCACAGGCCTGGGCCTGCCGCTGGCCAAGCAGCTCGCGGAGCTGCACGGCGGCACCATCGAGATTTCGAGCGAGCCTGGCGCTGGCACGGAAGTGCGGATCAAGCTTCCCGCCGCCCGCATCGCCAGCGCCGGTTTGCCCGAGGCGCTGAAGCACGCCAAGCTCCCCGCCTTCGCCTACGCAGGCAACGCCGCCAGCGAGCCCGCCCGGCCCGCCGCGGCCTGACCGCCGCCGCTGTTCGGGCATTCTCCGGAAAGCAGCCTGCGGGTGGGGCCGCTTACCCATACGCGCTAACTTAAGCTTGCCAGCTACAATCGAGTCAAATTCTAGCATGGCATGACACACGTATCGCTTCTGAACGAGCTTTGGCAGACAACTTTGACCCGGCTTGGCGGGACATCGGCCATCGAAGCATCCGCCCGCGAGAAGGGGGCATTTGCGCGAAGCCGGGCCGTGGTTTGCGCAACCGATCTGCTTCGGTTGATCCTGGCCTATTGCCTGGGCGGCATGGGGCTGAGATCGGCGAGCGCATGGGCGGCGTCCGTGGGCCTGGCGGACCTTTCCAACGTTGCCCTGCTTAAACGCCTGCGCAAGTGCGGCGCCTGGATGGAACATCTTGCAGGCACGCTTCTTAGCGCCGGTGTCCAGCCTGAGGCTGGAGGGCGGCGCATCCGGCTCCTCGACGGGACAACCGTTCCGAAGGCTGGGAAAGATGCAAAGAAAAACAACGGCCTATGGCGGCTTCATTGCACTTTCGACCTGCCAGCGGAGAGGTTTAGCTTCGTCGAACTGACCGATGAGAAGGGCGGAGAGCGGCTTGACCGCACTCCATTTGTCAAAGGCGATATCGCTATTGCGGATCGCGGCTACATGCATCCCGAACCCCTGGCGCATATTATGGAACAGGGCGCCGATGTCATTGTACGCACTCCCTGGACGGGGGCACGGTGGCTGAATGAGGATGGCAAACCCTTCGATCTCCTGGCGGCTCTTGAGGCGGCGGAAAACGCAGGCGTTCTCGACGGACCTATCTGGATTGCGCGCAAAAAGGCTCCGGCTCTGGCGCTGCGGCTCGTTGCCATTCGCAAGCCCCCTCTTGCGGCCGAAGCATCCCGCGCCCAAGCCCGGCAGACCGCCAAGCGGAAAGGAAAAGCTATCTCCGCCGGCACGCTGGCCGCGGCCGCATGGGTCATTCTTATTACATCGCTCGATGCAAAAGCATTCTCCGCCGGCCGGATCGGCGAGCTCTACCGCGCCCGCTGGCGCATCGAGATGGCATTCAAGCGCTTGAAAAGCCTCATCGGTCTCTCTGCACCGCCAAGCGAGGATGCGCAAACCGCCAAAACCTGGATTTTGGCGCATCTACTGATGATCCTCCTGCTCGAGCCGCACACCAGCGCGCCTGAGATCTCTCCCCGCATGGCCGCGTAACCGCACCAGCGCTTTGGCGCCTCACATGCCTTGCTGCCAAGGCACTGCTCGCGGCGATCATGCCAGCGGCCATGCCGCGGCTTGGCGCTCTGCCAATCCTCAAGCGTCACCTGCTCGAACCGCCGCGAAAACGGCCGCATCAAGCAATTCCAGCCTTAAGTTAGCGCGTATGGGCCGCTTACCCCCATATACCAAATCCGCTCGATTGCTTCAGCAAAGGCCCCCTCACTCTGTCTCTCACCCCGCAAGCTCGCCTTCCCAGGTTTCCGCATCAGAAAGCGGATGGGACAGAGGACCCTTAAACTGCGCCCGGCGAGAATTCAGGCGTTCCTTCTCTCCGCCCGCACCCGCTTGCGGGTGCGGCACCAAAAGAGGCCAGCTCGCCAGGGCGAGCTGGCGCGGGAGAAGGACAGGATGAGGGGGGAACTCCGTGAAGCAATCGACCTGATTTGGTATCACCCGGCCACGGTGCGGCCACCCTCTCCCGCAAGGGGAGAGGGTACATGCGTGATAGAGGCACGCGCCGCCCGCTATCTCCCCCGCGGAAGACGATGCGGATGAGGGCGTTTTTATTCCATCACGATCTTGGGCGCGGGCGGGTTGGCGGATTTGCCCTTAAGCCCGCTCCAGATTGCGGCGGCAATGGACTTGTAGAGCCCCGCGTGCGCCAACTCCGGCTCCGCGATCACAATCGGCCGGCCGCTGTCGGAGGTCTCGCGGATCGACATATGCAGCGGCAGTTCGCCCAGGAACGGAACGCGACAGCCGCTCCGCCTCGGCCTTGGCACCGCCATGGCTGAAGATGTCCGAGCGCTCGCCGCATTTGGGGCAGAGGAAGTAGCTCATGTTCTCGACGATGCCGAGCACGGGCACGTCCACGCGCTGGAACATGTTGAGGCCGCTGCGCGCGTCGATCAGCGCGAGGTCCTGCGGCGTCGACACGATGACGGCACCCGCGAGCGGCACCTGCTGCGCCATGGTGAGCTGTGCGTCGCCCGTGCCGGGCGGCATGTCGACCACCATCACGTCCAGATCGCCCCAGGCCACGTCCTTGAGCATTTGCGTGATGCGCGGAAATCACCATCGGCCCGCGCCAGATCATGGGCGTGTCCTCGTCTACGAGGAAGCCCATCGACATGACCTTGAGACCGTATTTCTCGACCGGCATCAGCACGCTGTCACCGCTCAGCCCGGCCGGTCCTGGATCGCGAGCAGGCGCGGCAGCGAAGGCCCGTAGATGTCGGCATCCAGCATGCCCACGCTGCAGTCCGTTCTGCTGGAAGCCCAGCGCCAGATTGACCGCGGTCGTGGATTTGCCAACGCCGCCTTTGCCCGAGGCCACGGCGATGATGCATTTTACCTGCCCGATGCCGCTTGCCTCGCTGTGGGAGTGCTGGGCGCCGCCTTCCTTGGCGCCGGCGGTCAGCGTAACGGTGGCGTTTGCCACGCCTGGCAGCGCCTTCACCGCGTCCTCGGCCGCCTTGCGCGCGGGCTCATAGGTGCCAGCCTGCGATTGCGGCACGTTCAGCGCGAAGTAGACCTTGTCTTTCGCGATGACGATTTCAGACAGGATGCCGGCCGAGACGAGATCGCCGCCGCCGGGCGCCTTGACGGCCTTGAGTGCGTTGAGCACGTTTTCTTTGGTCAGGGAATTAGCCATATATGTGCCAGTGCTAAAGGTTGAGAAGAGGAGTCGGGAATTGAAGTTAGCCTTATCTAAGTGCTAGCGCATAAATGCGGAAGGCGGAATATGTGATTTCGTACGATCTGCGGGAAAGATGTGACAGAGGTCTTGGCAGGGCGTAGACGAAGGGTTTGTCGATGGGTTACGGGCTAAACTTAGGGTACACTCCTCACCCCAGCCCTCTCCCGCGCAAGCTCGCCTCGGCGAGCTTGCTTCTCCAGAGTGCCCGCATCCGCAAGCGCATGCGGATGGGAGAGGGAGTCCGGGCGTGCCCGTTGTTAAGGCGGCTCCTCTCCCACAGGGAAAGGTACAGGGGTTATGACGGCGGTTATGGAACGCGTAGCCGGGGTTGTGCTGGCGGGCGGGTTGTCGCGGCGCATGGGCGGCGGCGATAAGGCCTTGCGCGAGCTTGGCGGCAAGTCCTTGTTGCAGCACGCGATCGAGCGGCTATCGGCGCAGGCCGCACCACTAGCGATCAATGCGAATGGCGATGCGTCGCGGTTCGCGGCTTTCGGCCTGCCCGTGGTCGCCGATGCCACGGACGATTTCGCCGGACCGCTTGCTGGAATACTCGCCGGCCTGCGCTGGGCCGCCCAGGCCGCGCCCCATGCGCGCTTCATAGTGACGGCGGCGTGCGACACGCCCTTCTTTCCTAGCGATCTCGTAGAGCAATTCCTGGCCGCGGCAGGCGGTGCCTACCCAGTTATCGTTCTAGCCAAGTCCGGCGGACAGGTTCACCCCGTTTTCGGCCTTTGGCCCATCGCACTTGCCGGCGATCTGGCCGAAGCGCTCGCCCTGGGAACGCACAAGGTCCAGGCCTGGGCCCGGCAGCATCCGCACACTATCGTGGAGTTTCCGATCCCGTGTGCTGGCGGTAAGCCGGCCGATCCATTTTTCAATGCGAACACGCAGGAACAGCTTGCCGAAGCCGAGGCGCTGGCGAAGGCATTAGCCCAGCCGCTGCGGCAGGTTGAATTCTTCCAGAAGCCGCCTCGGGGCCAGCCAGGCACTCTTAGCAAGTCTGACGGTCCCAGCCACTGGCTTTAGTGGCGGTGCCGCCGGCGATAGCGGTGGCCGTTGAGCCCAAGTGCGCGGGAAATCGACGGCCCCGCGATATAGCCGGTGGCCGCGCCAGCCACAGCGCCTTGCCAGCCGAAGGCGATCCCGCCGGCCAGGGCGCCGAGCCCCGCATCCGGGACGCGCTCGCGGCCGTTCGCTTGCGCGCTAACGGGCACAAGTGCTGCCGCGACAACAAAACAGCCAAGCAACTTCTTCATGTTCCCCCTCCTCACGATGCGATTCATTATAAAATTAAAGGATTGAGGCCTTACTGAGACGTTCAAACAAGGTACCGCCACGTCCCGGCCTTGTATAGGCCCTATTCACTAAAAATGATTTCGCGAGTTGACAAGGGGGATGCTATGGGGCGTTCGAAATTGCGCTGGCTGAGAAGGATCGGGATCGCGGCGGTTGCGCTGGTGACACTTGGGGTAGCGAGCGTACCCTTCGTGGTGCCCGCCCTGGCGGCCTACACCTGTCCCTCCTGCTATGGGCTGGAACGCGTAACCCCGGCGCTCTATGCCGAGGCGGCGATGCCTGCGCCGGAGCGCGCGAAACTTCAGGAAACCATCGCCGCGGCTGAAAGCCGGGTCGCAGCCTTCTATGGCTCCTTCGGGGAGCGGCCCACCTTGCTCGCCTGTATGACAGAAGCTTGCGACCGCCGGCTCGGAGGGCGGGGGGCGCGCGCAACGGCCTACACCACGTTCCTCGGAACCTTCATCCGCGCCGCCCCGCGCGGCCTCAACGAAACCATTCTCTCGCACGAGTTTTCGCACGCCGAGCTGCATAGGCGTATCGGGGTCTGGAAACTGCTCGTCGAAGCGGTGCCCGCCTGGTTCGACGAGGGCGTGGCCGTAATCGTGTCCAATGACGGGCGGTATCTGAAGCAGGGAGCCACGGCTGCGCAACGCTGCACCGCTGAGCCGGACAGTGCGATGCCGGAAAGCCCTTTCAAGTGGAGCGCCGCAGCGGGCAAAACGCCAGGCCTCTATGCAAAGGCGGCGTGCGCGGTGCTGATCTGGATGGATGCGAATGGCGGCCGCCCCGGACTTCTGGCTGCGCTCGAAGAGACTGCGGATGGCAAGCGCATTTTGCCCTGATGCTCTGGGGCGGCACATAAACAATGTCCATTCTGCCTCACGTGGGAGGCCTGCCCGGCATGAAAGTCCTGATTCTCGGCGGCTATGGCGTGTTCGGCGGGCGGCTTGCGCGGCTGCTCTTGCAAGATGGCGTCGAAGTTGTTGTTGCGGGCCGGGACGCGGGCAAGGCGGCGGCCTTCGCCAGCCGGTATGGCGGCAGTTCGCTTTGCGTCGATACCGGCAAGGATCTCTCGCCCCTCGCGGACGCCAGCCCAGCGCTCGTGGTGGATGCCGCCGGGCCGTTCCAGTCCTATCGCGGCGATCCCTACCGGCTGGCCCGGTTCTGCATCGCGCATAAGATCGACTACCTCGATTTCTCCGACGATGCGGCCTTCACCGCCGGTATCGCCACGCTCAACGGGGCGGCGGTCCAGGCGGGATGCTTCGCGCTCTCCGGCGTATCGACGCTGCCAGCGATGTCCGGCGCAGCGGTGCGTGCGCTCGGCGATGGGCTGTCTGAAATCTCGTGCATCAAAACCGCACTCATGCCGGGCAACCGGGCGCCGCGCGGGCGCTCGGTGATCCACTCTATCCTGGCGCAGGCCGGCGAGCCGCTGGCGATGTGGCGCGGCGGGGTTTGGCGCGAGTCTCGCGGCTGGACGAATGCCAGGCGCGTGAGCTTCGGTCCCTGCCTGAAGCGCTGGGCAAGCCTGATCGGTGCGCCGGACCTGACACTGTTCCCGCAAGCTTTCGGCGCGCGCTCCGTGGTGTTCCGCGCGGGGCTGGAGCTTGGCATCATGCACTGGGGTCTGGCACTGCTCGCACGCCTGCGGGCCGCCCGGCTTCTGCCGCGCCTGACGCTATTCACCGGCCCAATCCTCTGGATGTCGCTACCGCTCAGGCCGTTCGGCACGGATCGCGGCGGCATGACCGTGGATGTAACCGGCCTCAAGGGAGGCAAGCCGGTGCGCCGCCGCTGGGAGGTTGTGGCGGCAGGCGGCGAAGGCCCGTTCATCCCAGCCGTTCCCGCCCGCGCCATCGTCCGCAAGCTCAGCGCCATCCCGCCCGGCGCGCGCCCCTGCCTTTCGGAATTGACGCTCGCGGATATAGAGGATGCCGCGCGTGGTCTCTCCGTGGAGTTCGCCATTTCGGAGGAGGAAGCGCCGGCGCTGTTCGAGCGCGTGCTGGGCGACGGCTGGCAAGCCCTGCCGCCGTCCATCCGGCGGCTGCATTCGGTCCATGACCTGGAGAGCTTTTCCGGGCGTGCGCAAGTCACGCGGGGCAAGGGCCTCTTTGCCCGGCTCATGGCCTGGGTCTTCGGCTTTCCGCCCGCCTCGCAAGACATCGCGGTAACCGTCACCAAGACGCGCCACGGCGAAAGCGAAATCTGGGAGCGGAATTTCGCGGGCCGCGTATTCCGGTCGCGCTGGAGCGCCTCGCCCCGGCCTGGCTGCGCCAAGGAGCGGCTTTCCGGGATCGCGGTGGAGGCGGAGCTTGAGGTGGCAGGCGCCAGCCTGCATTATTCCATCCGCCGCGGCTGGCTCGCCGGCATTCCCCTCCCCGCTCCACTGCTGCCCAAGGCCCAAATCCGCGAATATGACGAGGGCGGCGCTTTTCACTTCGACGTAGCACTTTTCGCCCCACTCACCGGCAGCCTGATCGTGCGCTACCAGGGCCAGCTCGCGGCGGACAGCGATCAGGCGAAAACATGAAGGACCAACAACATGCTTGCCATGAGATTTTGCGCTTGGACCGTATTGCTGCTCACTGGGATTGGCTGCGCCTGCGCGGCCGGCCCCACGGCATTGAATATCGGCGTGGAGAAAAGCGGGGGCGAAATCGCTGTCACCGCATTGTTGGGTGGGCAGCAGAAGACGTTCGCCCTGGATGCCGCTTCCGTGCGCGATCTCGCGCGCATATACGCAACCGTGGAATGCCAGGACCCCAGCGTTTGCGAGGCGGGCGAGCCCTGGAGAACTCCGGCGGAGCTTGAGCGGAGCCTGAATGACATGGGCGCCAAATTCTACGGTCCAATCGCCCAGGAAGTTCGCGACGCCAGCGCAATCGGCTTCAAGGTGGACCAAGACCTCCTGCGGCTCCCGTTCGACGCACTGAACTTCGAAGGCAAGCCGCTATTCGTCCAAAAGCCCGTGTTTTTCGCGCTGGATGCTGGCGCGCATGAAGGGAAACCGGTTTCCCTGAACAGCGGGCGCGGCATTCTCGTGTCCGACGAAACCGCCGACCCGGAGCGCGGCGTGTTCGCGGTCTCGAAGCTTTATCCCAAGGCCAAGAGCTTCGACATCGCCGGATTCAGCTTCAAGACGCTGGCCGCGCTTGAGCCGCAGGACTTCGTCCTAATCAGCGCCCACTCCAGCATCGGCAACGGGCCGGAAGACTATATCGGCATCGCGGACGGCCAGATGCTGACCGCCACCAGCCTGGCCCGGCTCAAGCCCGCGCTCGTCTATTTCAACTCCTGCAAACTCGGCGCAAGCCCAGCCTTCCTTACCGCATTCAAAGAGGCTGGAACCAAGGTTCTGTTCGCGCCTGCGTTGAGCAACGAAGCAGGCTACTCTTCAACCCGCACCATAACCGCAGTCTTCGATAACCTTGCGAAAGGTACGGACCCGGTTACAGCGCTATTCCACACACGAACCGGGCTTTATAAAAACTATCGTGCCGATGAATTACCTAGGTTGCTTTGGCGAGCATTTCCGTTCCGCGTGTACCTGCTCAACCAATAGTTGGTACGCCTCCCATATTCTAAAATTCAGTTAATCAAACATGGTAAATCCGCCGGCCGCCCCCACATGCCAGATATTGCGCATTGTGCCATGGGGGATGGAGTTCGTTTATGGCGGTTCCTGTCCGGCGGGGTGGCTCCAGCTATTCGCCGCTGATGATTCTGCTGCTCATGGGGCTGAGCGCGCTTGCGTGGATCTCCACCTATTCGGGTATGCTCCAGCTCATCGAAGCAGGCTCGGGCGATATCGGCACACCGTCCATGATCGCCATCGGCTTCGCGGTGCTCATGCTGCAAGGCATGATCGTCTATGTTCTCGACGCCATGTTTTCGGGCCAGCTCCGGCTCCTGCTTTATCCGCTCTACATCGCCGGCTACATCGTGCTGGTCTTGATATCGGTGGCCTTTGCCTTCGGTTTTTACTGGCGTTTTCTCGAAGCGGGCGCACAAACCACGCAGGCGGCGGGCAGCTCGATTTTCGAGGTGCAGCGGTCACTGCAAACCGGGCAGAGCCAGGCTTGAGCTTTTGCAGAACACCTTCACGTCGCTTGCCACGATTTCGGCGCAGAAGGCCGAGACCGAGCGCACGGCGGGCGGCACCTGCCCCTATAGCCGCGCGGGCGACGGGCCGCGACGGCATTTGCGCGAGACCGAACTCCCAGCGCTTTCAATTCGCCGACGGCCTGATCGCCACGCGCACCAACGCGGTCAAGGGCGATATCGCCGATCTCAACGCCGACCTGCAGCGCGTTTTGAAGAAGGACCCGGCGACCATCGACGCCGCCACGGGCACGCGCACCGCCTTCATCGAAGGGCTCGACCGCAAACTGGGCCTCGTGGTGGCGCGCTTCAACGCGCTGCGCGGCGATCCGCAAATCCGCCAGCTCCGCGACGAGTTCGCGGCCCGCGCCAAGCAGTCGAGCTTCCCGGACGAGTCCGGCGGCACCTTCGTCTGCCCGGACGGCCAGCTTAAGATCGCGCTCGATGGCGTGGTACGCTCCATCGACGATCTGCCGGAGCTGCAAAAGCCGGAGCTGCACTCGGTCGAAGGCTCGGAGGCCGTGATCGAGGCCTTCCGCCGGCTGTCGAATACGGCCATCGGGCTCGTGGCGCACGGCAAGGCGCCGCCTTCCCCCGAGCAAATCCGCAAGAGTTCAGGGCGCCACGGATCGGCAGGCAGGCCTCGAAGCCGCCTCCACCCAGGACAAGGCGGGCCTTTCCGACCGCGACTACATCCCGCTGATGATCGCGATTTTCGTCGATGTCTGCATTCTGCTCGTGTCGGTGAACCGCCCGTTCGGCCCGTTCTTCAACCTCGGCCAGGATTTGAGCCGGGCACGCCAGCGCGGACCGATGCAGGGCGTGCTCGAAACCTTCTACGGCGTTTTCCAGGCCCAGTTCCATCTGGAGCGCAAGGACATCCCCCCGCCCGGCGAGCTGATCGTGCCTCTGCAAGACGTGGTGTTCGACTACAAGGGCGATTACTACGCCGCCGTGCCGCTCGACTTCCGCGAGGAGAATTACGAGAATTGGGCCGCCGCCCGCGCCAACGTGCCGAGCTTCGAGATCCTCGCGCGCGCTCGAACGCTCGCGCTACCTCGCGGCGGTGTTCGCGGTCTTGGAAAGCAAGAAGCTGGTGCGCCTCCTGGGCGAGGAGAAGAAGGGCCGGTTCGGAATGGGCAGCAGCCTCAACGGCTTGGACGAAGCGACCGTGCGCGCCAAGCTGGACAAGCAGGGCAGCATGTACGCCCAGGCCGACGCCTTCCGCATCTACCGCTTCGAGCGCGGCAAGTGGGCGGAGCTTTTGATCGAGACCGTGGGCAGTGCCGCTGCCAGGCAGGAGGCAGCCCAGCGCGGGCGCGAAGGCGGCAGGGAGCTGTTCGCTGGCTGGCTCAAAAGCCGGCAAACGCAAGGCACGCTGCCCAAGCGCAAGGACCGGGATGCGCCCCAGCTTGAGGCCGAGCCTCCCGCCAAGAGGCTGCCTGACCGCTCGCATAACGAGTGATTTTGAATGCGGCCGGAGCCGGGCCGGCGAGCCGCGCTGGATGGAGTGATGAACGGGGGAATCTCCCCTCAGCCTGTCCCTTGCATGTTGGAGGCGGGCCCGAATCGCTTTGGTGATGAGGGCGCCGCAAGAGGGATGGCCATCCCTCTTGCGGCGGGCGGGCGGGACCGTCAGTCCCATAAGCTTTTGGCTTGCGGGAGAGCTTGGTCCGTCCGCCCCGGCTCGTGTTCTGAACAGATGATTGGGGAGCAAGTCCCGCATGCAAGGCAAGATAACATCCGTACGAGCCGATGAAGCAGTTTACGTGGGCATCGACGTCTGTAAAGCGTGGCTCGACGTTTATCTGCACCCAACTGGCCAGAGTTTCCGCGTTCCCAACAGCAAAGAGGGTATCCGGCGCCTGCGCAAGGAACTGGCCGGCTCCAAGGTGGCGCTTGTCATTGTGGAGGCGACCGGCAAGCTGCACCGGCTTGTGCACCGCGTACTCAGCCAGGCGGGCTATCTGGTTGCCGCCGTCAATCCCCAGCGCCCGCGCGAGTTCGCCAAGTCGATCGGGCAGCTTGCCAAGACTGACGGGATCGATGCGCGGATTCTGGCGCTTTTTGGCGCCGCCACCGGCCCTAGGACCACACCCGTTCCGGCCAAGACGGCGGCGGAGCTTCAGGAGCTGGTCTTGGCCAGGCAAGCCGTCAAGGCCGATGAAACCGCACTCAAGAACCGGCACGGCACCGCTGAAAGCGCGCTTCTGAAGCGGCTTCTCAAACGTCAGCTCGCTGCTTGCGAGCGGGCGGCGGCAGACCTTGACGCGGCCATCGCGGCGCTGATCGAAGGCGATTCTGTCCTGAAAAGCCGGTACGAAATTCTTCTGTCCATTAAAGGCGTCGGGCCGGCCGTTGCGGCAACCCTCGTGGCCTGCCTGCCCGAGCTTGGGCTCATTTCTGCCGCCAAAGCCACGGTGCTTGTGGGCGTCGCCCCCCTCAACGACAATTCCGCGGATCGCCAGGGCCTGCGCCGCATCCAGGGCGGCCGTGCCCATGTCAGGACCGCGCTTTACATGGCGGCACTTTCCGCCGCCCGCTGCAACCCGGACCTGAAAGCCTTCTACGCCGGGCTGCGCGCCAGAGGCAAACAGGCCAAGCTCGCCTTGACCGCAGTCATGCGCAAACTCGTCATCCTGGCCAGCGCCCTCATCCGCGAAAACAGGACATGGACCGAAAAACATGCTTGACCTCAAACACAGATGCTCTCCCCACGGGAGAGGGAACGGCAGAAATTGCGCTGCGGGTAGTTCAGGGGTCCCTTCTCCCATTGGGAGAAGGACAGGATGAGGGGCGCGAGCTTCGAATTGGGCATAGATCCGCCGGACCTTGCCCGGCGCCTGCAACGGTCCTGAAAGCGCGCCGGCCGCAACCAGATTACGACCGCAATTACGGCGCGCGGCGTCCTCAGAGCTGCCGGCATTTTGCCCAAAAATCCGGCATTCCTTGCGGGGTCAACAATCAGTAGGAGCCCGATGCCAATTCTTGTGAACGCTTACTGCACGCACCGAAATCCCCCCGCCCCCCGGTTTCAGAACGAGCCGGTCAACTGGCGCGGCCGTACCGATCCGGAAATGCTGCCCCATTTGCGCGGCTTCATCGATTACGCGCTGAGCCGCGGCGCTCAGCGCATGACCTCGCTCAAATACAGCCTCATGCGCCACATCCAGCGGGTGCATCATCAGTTCAGCATCAGCATCGAGCCCGCCGAGCTGGCGGCATTCGGCCGCTGGGCGCAGGCGGCGAACGCCATCGCCTACTTTCCGGACGGGTCAATTCGCGACTGCCAGACGCGGGTGCTGCTCGATGCGGAAGGGCGGACGCAGGAAGGAGCCGCCATTCCCTATCCCGAGGATGCGCTGGCCCGGAAGGCCTGGAGCACCCGGCGGCTTCACGAGTTGGGTTTGCGGGTGCCGGATCACCTGCCGCCGGTCATCGGCGAATTGGAGGTGGAGTTGCGCCCGGCCACCGAGGTGGCGCTCCGGGCGATGTCGCTGTTTGCGGTGGCGCTATACGCCGAGGGCCTTGCCCAGGGTGCCGGGCCGTCCATTGCCGAGCTGAACGGCCGCGTTCCGCTGGCCTTCGTGGGCTTGAGCGCCGCCGAAACCGCATTCCTCGCCGCATCGCCCCCAGACAAGAAGCAGCTTCCCGTCTTCAGCTGGCGGTCTGAGTCGCTGCTCGTGCTGCAATGGGCGCTGGGGCTGGCGCCGGACCTGCCGCATCCCACGGACATTTGCGATGTGCCAGCACTCGCCAAGCGCATGCTCGCCGCCAACCCTGAACTGCTCGTGGCCGGTGCCGCATTGCGGCCGGTTCGCGACATTCTCGGCGCTCTCGACCTGCACTACCGGCTGCATTGGGCCGTGCGCCAGTCGCGCCTGGACAACAGGCCCGCCCCGGAGGGAATCGAGAGCAGCGTGGTGTACGAGCGGCATTATGCGCTCAACTGGCTGGTCCGCTTCGAGGACGCGGAATGGGACAAGGTGGATACGCCCACCTGACGCCGGGACCGTCGCGCCCCGGCAGCCGGCTGGCAAGATGAAGTTTACGGCGGAGCCTTGCAGAGGCATCGTGGAGCTTCCGGGAAGCAAAGCCCGGCAACCAGAGCCAAATTGGAATTGAGCGGAATGGAAATCATCGTCGAGATGCGCTACGGCTCGCATCTCTATGGCACGGATACGCCGCAATCGGACATCGATCTCAAAAGCGTCTACCTGCCGGAGCCCCGCGACATCCTGCTCCAGCGGGTGAAGGCGACAATCGTCATCACCCCGCCCAAGCCGCCAGGACAAAAGAATGCGCCCGGCGAGATCGACCGCGAAACCTACAGCCTGCAACGCTTTCTGGGGCTCCTGGCGGAGGGGCAAACCATGGCGCTCGACATGCTGTTCGCGCCTGAAAGCGCTATGACCATGCCGCCCGCGCCGCTCTGGCGCGAGATCCAGGCCAATGCGCACCGGCTGGTGTCGCGGCGCGCGGCCACGTTTCTCGGCTATTGCCGCCGCCAGGCAAACAGTTACGGCGTCAAGGGCTCGCGCGTGGCCGCCACCCGCAAGGCGCTGAGCGTGCTCGAAGAGGCGGAGGCGCGTCTCGGCGGCGCCGCCAAGCTTGGCGAAGCCGAGAGCGAGCTTGAGGCGCTTGCGGCGGCCGAGCACATAGCAATCGTGAGCCTGCCCGCGGCGGGCGGGAAGCCGCTTCGCTACCTCGAAGTCTGCGGCCACAAGGCGCCGTTCACCGCATCCATCAAGAACGCGCGCGAAATCGCCGGGCGGCTTCTGGAGGAGTATGGCCACCGCGCGCTGCAAGCCGAGCGCAACGAGGGCGTCGATTGGAAGGCCCTGTCGCACGCCATTCGCATCGGCCGCGAGGCTGTCGAGCTGTTCAAGACTGGGCGCATCACGCTGCCGCGCCCCGATGCCGCGCACCTCCTGCGCATCAAGCAGGGCGAACTGGCCTATCACGCGGTGACGGAGGAAATCGAAGGGCTGCTCGGAGAGATCGAAAACGCCGTCGCGGGCTCCAGCCTGCCGGAATCGCCGGATCTTGCGTTCATCGAGGAGCTTGTCATTCGCTCCTATGCCGGGCGTGTGGTCAGCGCTTCGGCATCGGGTCTCACCGCTTAGATTAAAGTCCGGAGCTGGAGGGTGACCGGCTGCGCCCTGAAATCGAGCCCGCGACAGCTCCCGTCCCCGTGGAGCATGAAGCTCAAGCTTAGCCGCGGTGATACGGGTGGCCCTGCATAATGGTGACAGCCCGGTAAAGCTGCTCGGTGAGCACGATGCGCGCCAGCCCGTGCGGCAGGGTCATGCGGCCGAGCGAGAGCTGGAAATGCGCCGCGGACTTGAGCGAAGTCGCCATGCCCGTCCGGGCCGCCGATGACGAAGGCCACGTCCAGCGCCTCGTCGCGCAGCCTCGAAAACATGGCGGTGAACTCGTAGGAGGTCACCTCCTTGGCGGTTTCGTCGAGCGCAATCAGCCGCTGCGCCCCGAGCTTCGCCAAAAGCTCCGCCGCTTCGTCCTCCTTGCGCTCCTCAGGCGTCGCCGCCCGGCTTTCGCCGATCTCCACAACGGCAAGCGGCGGAATGCGCAAGTTGCGCGCCGATGCGTTGAACAGGTCGTAATAGCGGTTGAATTGCGTCTGCTCAGCACCGCTCTTCAGCCGGCCGACGGCCAGAATCGAGACCTTCATTCCAGCCGTCCACTTGTTCGGGCGTTACTGCGCCGCTTCCAGCTTCGGCTTATCGGCCCCCCACATCTTTTCGATGTTGTAGAAGGCACGGGCTTCCGGGCGGAAGATATGGACGATGATATCGCCCGCATCGATCAAGACCCAATCGCAGAGCGGCATTCCTTCGACTTTTGTATCGCGAATGCCGTTCTCCTTCAACTTATCCCTGAGCCGCTCCGCGATGGCGCCCACATGACGTTGCGAGCGCCCGGACGCGACGATCATGTAGTCGGCCAGCGAGGTTTTGTCCTCAAGCGAGATGGTGACGATTTCCTCAGCCTTGGCGTCGTCAAGCGTCTCGGCGATCAGGTGAGCGAGTGCGGTGGAAGCCGCAGCGGCGCTTTTTGCGCGGCGCGGGGCGAGTCCCTTGGGCTCCTGTTTCTGCGCGTTTAGCCTCAGCGTTAAGACCCTTCTCTTGGCAACATTCCCGGCACTGCGCCGGTTGCACAGTTTACACTGCCAGAATGTGCATCAGTTTTGCTTCGTTTTCAAGACGGCGCCTGCGATCCGGGGCTGGCGATTATAGACGCCATTGCTGCGGTTAAGGCAGCAGCTCCGGCCGGTATTCGAAGTGCATCGTATCGCCGTGATACCATGTGCCGCCCCAGATGAAACCGTGCTTCTCGCAAATGGTCACGATTCCCAAGGGGATGCGGTTTCGGAAAGGGTGTTTGCCCCGCGCGGCGGCGGGCAGGGGCGGCATGAGGCGCGCAGCAAGACAGAGTGTGACGGTTAGAATTGCCGCTGCCGGTTTCATAGTCCTTCAACTTTCCGCGAAACCTGAGCCGGTCCAGGCCTTGTGAGCGCGCGAGATGGATTGACCTGTGTGACGTAATAACATTACATGAAGGGCATGAACGAGCGAAACGCCCCCACATTTCCGGCGCACGATCACGACCATGGCGCGTGCGTTGCGGGCGCGCTCGGGCGCGCGAAGCGGCGCTGTCAGGACAAGGGGATCAAATGGACGGCGCTGCGCGAGCAGGTCTTCCAGCACGTCACCGCGAGCCACAGGCCCATCAGCGCCTACGATTTGATCGAGAGCCTGGCCAAGGAAGGCAAGCGCCTGGCGCCGGTCTCGGTCTACCGCATCCTGGATGTGCTGCAGTCGGCCGGCATCGTGCATAGGCTCGAAAGCCGCAACGCCTTTTTCGCCTGCATGACCGGGCACTATGGAGACCGGCAAATGGCTGCCTTCGTATGCCGTCAATGCGAGTGCGTGAGCGAGATGGAGGCACCGGGGGCGTTCCGGGCAATCGGCGAGGTCTCGGCGGCGGCGGGTTTTACTCCGCTCGCCATCATGGTCGAGGTAAATGGAATTTGCGCCGGCTGTTGCGCGAAGGGGATGTCATGCTGATGGTGCCCAGGGCGGACAGGCCGCACGGGGTTGCTGCCGGGGCGAATGGAGCCGCGGCGCAGCCGGAGGCCGATGCCCTGGCTGCTGCGTCCGGCGTATCGCTCGTTCTTCACGGCAAGACCGTGCTCGACCAGGTAAGCATTGCCGTGCATCCCTCGGAGATCGTCACGCTGATCGGGCCGAATGGGGCCGGCAAGACCACCCTCGCCCGGATTCTGCTGGGCCTGGTCACGCCGTCGGGCGGCACGGTCAGCCGGCGCAAGGACATGCGTGTTGGCTATGTGCCGCAGCGCTGCACTTCCGATTGGATCATTCCGCTTTCGGTACGGCGCTTCATGTCGCTGACGCAGTCCGTTTCAAGGGCGCGCGCGCATGAGTGCCTGGGCGAGACGGGGGCCGCGCATCTGATCGATGCGCAGATGGGCGAGCTTTCGGGCGGCGAGTTCCAGCGCGTGGCCCTGGCGCGGGCGCTCGCGCGCGAACCGCATCTCCTGGTGCTCGACGAGCCCGCGCAGGCCGTCGATTTTTCCGGTGCCGCCAGGCTTTACGAACTGATCGCGGCCATCCGGCAGCGGCGCGGCTGCGGCATCCTCTTGATCTCCCACGATTTGCAGGTGGTGCTGGGCGCGAGCGACCGCGTGGTCTGCCTCAACCGGCATATCTGCTGCGAAGGCGTGCCGGGCGCGGTGGCGGGCCATCCGGAATATGTGCGGCTGTTCGGGCCTGAGGCGGCACGCAGCTTCGGGCTCTACGAGCACCACCACGATCACACGCACACGCTTTCCGGCGATGTCGCATGCGGCGGCTAGTACAGGGTGCGGGAAGTCCTGACGCACATCGCCGTCATCGCGAGGCGGCCGTGGCGATCCAGGCGCAAAGCGCGAAGACCGTTTTCTCTGGATTGTTTCGCTCCGCTCGCAATGACGGCATGAAACACGCATACGGGTCAGGATTTCCCGCGGGGCGTACTCACGTGCTATTCGCGGTCCCGGAACCTGATAACCGCCGTGCTTCCGCCGGGGCGTTCGCGCAAGCCGTCGCCCGGCGCATCCGCAATGTCATTCCCGCGAAAGCTGAAACCGCTCCTTCCGCTGGAACAAGCTCTTATGTGGGCCTCCGCTTTCGCGGGGACGGCGGCCAGGGCGGAATTGCCCTTGCAAGCTATGCCGGCGGAAACATCTGGGCAATTGGGCTCCGGGATGACGGGGGCATGGTTGAGGGGCGCGATGCTTGACGATTTTCTCATCCGCGCGGCGCTGGCTGGCATCGGTGCCGCGATCATGGCGGCCCCGCTTGGCTGCTTTGTGGTCTGGCGGCGGATGGCATATTTCGGCGAGACGGTCGCCTATTCGGGGCTGCTCGGTGTGGCGCTGGGTTTTCTGCTAGGTATCGACCTGACGCTGGGCGTGATCGCAACCGCGATTGCCATGGCGCTGCTGCTCACGGCCTTCGAGGCCCAGCGGAAAATCCCCTACGACACGCTGCTTGGAATCCTGGCCCACACGGCGCTGGCGGCGGGGCTGATCGCGGCGAGCTTCGTGGGTGGCGCGCGCCTGGATCTCATGGGCTATCTTTTCGGCGATATTCTCGCGGTTTCGAAGACCGATCTGGCTTGGATTTGGGGCGGGGCGGTTGCGGTTCTCGCCGGGCTCTTCCGGCTCTGGCGGCCGCTTCTGGCCATGACTGTGAACGAGGATCTTGGCCGCCGCCGAAGGCGTGCCCGTGCGGCGGACAGGAACGGTGTTCATCCTCCTCATCGCGGTGACGGTGGCGCTCGCCATGAAGGTGATCGGCATTCTGCTCATCACCTCGCTCATGATCTTCCCGACAGCTGCCGCGCGGCCCTTCGCAAAGACGCCGGAGCAGATGGCGATTCTGGCGGGCGCGGGGGCCGCGGCGGCGGTCTGCGGCGGGCTCTACCTCTCGCTGAGCTTCGACACCGCCGCCGGTCCGTCCATCGTGATCGCGCTCGCCGCGCTGTTCTTTCTGGTGGCCGCTCCCGCGCTCGTCTTTCGCGGGCGCTGACGGAGCGGCCTGCCTGCTTAGGCATCGCCTGGAAATTACTGCGCCGTCTGGCTTGTTCTCTGGCCGCCCGCCACGTCGCAAAAAGGGTTACATATCTGGATATGTGCCCCTTTTTGCGCTTGCGGCCTGCCGAGATTCCGGCGCTGGCCCGCTCAACGATTTCTGAGCGGTGCCTCAGTTCAGATTGCTGATGTAAGCGCAGACCGCCTCGATTTGCGAATGCGTCAGTTTATGCTCGACGGCCGATTTCACTGCCGATCCGCCTTCTCTCGCCCGCTCGTTGTTGACGATGGCCCAAAGCGAAAGCACCTTCACGGCATATGGATAGATCTGGCCCGCCAAACGGGAACCATGCCTGAGCCCTTGCCGTCGAGGCCGTGGCAGCTGGCGCAGGCGGCAACGTTGTCCTGAGGGACGCCCTCCTCGTAAATCCTTCTTCCGGCAGGTACCAGCTCTTGCGGGCCGGGGCGGCGGGGCGGATTGAGCTTGGAGAAATGATCGAACACTTCCCCGCGCTTTTGCGGATTCATGCTGGCTAGCGCCGGTGCCACGAAAGCATCGGCGGTGGGATTGTCGCGCCTATGCTCCAGTATGACTTCCGCCTTGGCTTGAAGATAGTTGAAGGTCTGGCCTGGCTAGCCTCGGCACGGAGTAGGCACCCCGGAAGCCTTGTCCTTGCTGGCCGTGACAATCCTTGCAGTAGCGAATTTTCGCCTCGACGGTTTGTTTATCGCCGCTGTCCTGGGCGCGGCCGGCGGCAGGGAAAATAACCGCCAAAAGCCCCGCCGATAGCGCCAATCGCAAGCCGGTACTCCTCATGATCTGCCTCCGCGCATTATTGTTATAGAAGAAGAAAGGATAGGTGCATTCCACTCATGCCGGCGTGCTGCAAGTTTCCACCCCCTGGTTTTGCTTGGGCAAAGGCTAAAAGCGCTCCAGTGCCACGGTTCTGCCCATGGCTGTGCAATACACAATGAAAATCAAAAGGCCGCCGTTGTCCAGGGCTGACCAATATCAAAGCACCGCTTAAGGCTGGGACGTTGCGGCCATGCGACGGGGCGGAACTGCCCCGGTACTCTATTTGTGTTATTTATCAGTAAGTTAAGCCGATGCGAAGGCTGGATCTGGGGCGGGCGGCTAGACCAAAGGTTAAGGAATATGGTCCTTTACAGGGGCTCAGATTGATATAAATCAACACAGCCCCTTCGGAAACGCGACAATCTGTCCAGGAGGGGCGGCAAAATGCCCCATCCGGCGGTAACGCCGGAAAAAAAATGGGCTGGAAGCGGACGGGGGGGGCAATGGCCGGATTGGTCAAGGTGTTAGCTGACCGTGATCTGCGCAAGCGCGACGGTTTAGCCGGCCGGGTTCCAGATCATTTGGCACTGCTCAAGCCCCGCGTCATGTCGCTGGTGGTCTTCACCGGCGGCGTGGGGATGGCAGTCGCACCAGGCCATATCGATCCAGCCCATGCGGTGGTAACGCTTGTCTGCATGGCGGCAGGCGCTGGCGGATGCGGCGCCCTCAATATGTGGTACGATGCCGACATCGACGGCATCATGCAGCGGACTGCGGGCCGCCCTATCCCAAGCAACAGAGTTGCTGCGCGAGAGGCGCTACTTAGCGGGGTTCTGCTGTCGGTTCTGTCCGTCCTCACGCTGGGTCTGCTGGTCAATCTCGCGGCCGGAGCGCTGTTGGCCCTCACCATCGCCATATACGTGCCGTTCTACACCATGTTCCTGAAGCGCAGGACGGCGCAGAATATAGTCCTTGGCGGTGCCGCCGGCGCCTTGCCGCCGGTGATCGGCTGGGCGGCCGTAACCGGAAGCGTTGGCTTGGGCGCCATGTCGCTGTTCCTCATCATCTTTCTTTGGACGCCGCCGCATTTCTGGGCGCTCGCGATCTGCCGCTCTTCAGACTACGAGCGGGCAAACATCCCGATGCTTCCGGTGGTCGCAGGACCTGGGCAGACGGCCCGCCAGATATCCATCTACTCCGCCGCACTTGTTGCAGCATCCTTCTTGCCGCCGCTGCTGGGCATTGGAGGCATCGTCTATACCGGTCTCGCGGCCCTGCTAGGCGCGGTCTTTTTGGTTAGGGCGTTCGCCATCCAGCGGGAGCAGGAGACGGAGCGCCGCAACCGGGCGGCATATAAACTGTTCGGATTTTCCATCTTCTACATGTTCGCGCTTTTCGTTGCGCTGCTAGCCACTGCCCTTTGAGGCGTGGGGCTGGCGGCTTCGAACATGGCGGCAATGGAGACGCAAGGCGCGCTTCAGCTTGTCACAAGCTGAGCGCGGCTAGGCAGAGGTTTGCGCGGTCAGCGCAGGCATAATCTTGATTTGAAGTGTGGGACTAACAGAAGGGTAACGGGGAGAGCTAGTTTATGTCTACACATGCAGATACACATGAGCATGCCCATCATTGGGAGTGGAGCTGGCGCCGGCCGCGATTTCGCTAGCGGCTTTGTGTTTCACTCTCGCGTTCACGCTGTTCTTTGTTTACCAGGCCAAGCTGCCGGCAATTGTCTGCGCTGGCCTGCTGGTGCCGCTGGCCCTTGCAGGCATCGCCAAGTGGATGAGCGAGATGGGGCAGCCAACCGTGCCGGCGCTCAACAGCCTCGGCCTTAGCCTCTTCATCTTTGGCGAAATCCTGATCTTCCTCGGTCTGTTCGTGGCCTACTGGACACTGCGCATTTCGACCGGCATGAGCGACCAGCCCTGGCCGCCGGCAGGCACGCCCGAGATCAACCATGTCCTGCCGCTGATCATGACGGCGATCCTGGTTACGTCGAGCCTTACCTACCATCAGGCCGAAAAGGCGTTCGAGGAAGGACACGGCGGCTTCACGTTCTGGATCCTGGTGTCGATCGTTCTTGGCATCACTTTCGTAAGCTGCACCGGCTACGAGTATACAAATCTGTGGAGCGAAGGCTTCAAGCCCGGCACGAACCAGTTCTCGACGCCCTTCTACGCGCTGACTGGCTTCCACGCCACGCACGTCATTGTTGGTCTCGTGACCTTCCTTGCGGTGTTGTTCGGCTCGATGTTTGGCAAGCCCCATAAGTCGCTTGTCAAGCTGGCCGGCGTCTACTGGCATTTCGTCGACGTCGTGTGGTTCTTCGTCGCCTCGCAAGTATATTTCTGGTAGGGCGCGGGAGACGCAAGATGCGCTGGGTGTCCTCCAATACGGCTGCGATGATCGGTGCTGCGCTCATTTTGAGCATGAGCGCGGGAACGGCGTTCTGCCAGTGGTGGCACCCGCCTGTTTCCGACATCGATCCGAGGCTGATGTACATCGATCAGAAGTCCGTGCTTGGGAATAAGATAGAGCCCAGCACAGAGCTGACCGACGACCAGGGCCGCACCTTCCGCTGGGAGGAGATGCTCGGAAAGCCGTTCATCCTGGTCTTGTCCTATTACACTTGCGATGGAAGCTGCTCCATCATCAATCAGGACTTGGCAGGTCTTTTGAAGAGTGTGAAGGCGGTGAAGCCGGGCGAGGATTTCCGGATCCTCACTGTCTCCTTCGACCGGCACGACACTTTGAAAACGGCTGCAGCCTTTCGCGAGCACCTGGCCCTGCCAGCCAAACTGGCTGGCGCGTGGACCTTCGCGACCTTCAAAAGCGAGAACGACCTGAAGAAGCAAACTGATCGGGTTGGCTTCAAGTTTTTCTGGTCGCCGCAGGACAAGTCCTTTCTTCACCCGGGAGCGTATCTGTTCTTCTCACCTGAGGGAAGGTTAAGCCGCGTCCTTTATCAGCAGGACGCCGGTGTTCGCGATGTCGAGCTTGCGATACTCGACGCAAACATAGATCACATCAAGATCACCGAAATCAGCAACCTCGTGCTTAGTCTCTGCTACAGCTACAATTTCAAAGACGGAAAGTACCAGCTCAGCATTCCCATTTTTGTTGGGGTTGGTGCGCTGTTGTTCGGGGTGCTGACTATGACGGGTTCTTTGGTCTTCTACAAATTAAGAAGGAAGGGGAGAGTTATGAAAGGGGCGAATCATGAACAAATGGCCTAGGAGACTGTTACTAAGCTCTCTAGCCCTGATTGCCGGCAAGTTTTCCGGCGATGGCGGCGGAGAACATCATCAGCCCAACGCATTTGTGGAACGAGATCTGGCAGGAGGTCCTCTACGACCTGCTGCTCATCGGCGTGCCATTCGGCTTGGCAGCCATTTACATGATGATCCGCTACCGGGCGAAATCGCCGGGCCAGGTGGGCGAGGCCGTGAACCTCAGCCCAGCGGCGCAATGGGGATGGATACTTGTTCCTTGCGCGTTGTTCCTGGCCGACGACTTGCTGCTTTTCGGTAAGGGCTGGACGCTCTGGAACGTTCAGCGCGTGGTGCCGCAAAATGCCGTGGAAGTAAAGGTGACAGGCCGCCAGTGGTACTTCGAGTTCGACTACGGCAACGGCGTTACCGATAGCGATCTCGTCGTCGAGATAGGCAAGCCGGTTGTGCTGCGCATGACCTCGGACGACGTGATCCACTCGTTCGGCATGACCGAATACCGGTTGAAGGAAGATATCATCCCCGGCCGCATTACCTACCTGTGGTTCTATCCGGACGCGCCGAAAGAGACCCAGGTCGACTGCATGGAGTTCTGCGGGACCGGGCATTCGCAGATGGCGACGAAGGTTCAGGCACTTCCCACGGCCGAGTACCAGGCGTGGCTTGGCAAGCACAAGAGTGCATCCGCGGGCGATTTGAAATTCGCAAGCCAGTCCGGCGGCACGGCTAGCAAGTAGGTTAGAAGGGAAAAGATTATGTCAACTGCCACTTATGACCACGCGCCAGCCCACTCCGGAGGGGGCATCGGAGCGTGGATCTTTACGACGGACCACAAACGCGTCGGCATCCTCTACCTGATCGGCTCGATGGCGGCATTCGTGGTCGCCGGCCTTATGGCGATCGGCATCCGGATCGAGCAGTTCGCGCCTGGCGAGTTTGGACTTATCCAATACTTTGTCGGCGATATCGGCAAGAGCATGACGACCGGCGATGCCTATAACACCGCGCTCTACTTCCATGGAGCCGCGATGATCCTGGGCTTCCTTATCCCTGGCCTTACCGGCTTCGCCGCGAACTACCTCGTCCCGACGATGATCGGCGCGAAGGACGTGGCCTTCCCCCGGATCAACGCGCTCAGCGTTTGGCTGTTCTACTGCGGCATCATCCTGGCACTCCTGACCTTCGTCATACCAGACAAGCCGGACGTGATGTGGACGGGTTATCCGCCCTATTCGATCAAGACGCCGGGCAACACCGCGCTCTATGTCTTCACCGTGCATCTGATCGGCTTCTCGTCGATCCTGGGCGCCGTGAACTTCATCACGACGATCATCTATATGCGCGCTCCCGGCATGGGCTGGAACCAGCTCAACATGTTCGTGTGGAGCATCCTCACCGGCCTCACCATTCAGCTGATCTTCGTTCCGGTGCTGGCTGCCGCGGTGACGCTGCTGCTGCTCGACAAGTATGTCGGCACGGGTTTCTTCGATGCGGCGAGAGGCGGCGACCCGCTGCTCTATGAGAACCTGTTCTGGTTCTACTCGCACCCGGCCGTGTACGTTATCTTCCTCCCCGCGATGGGTCTCGTCTACGACATCGTGGCCACGATGTCGAAGAAGAGCATCTTCAACTACAAGGCGGCGGTCTATGGCGGCATGTGCGGCTTGGTCGTGATCTCGGGCGAAGTCTGGATCCACCATCTCTACGTTGCCGGCATGCCGAACTGGCTGCGCATCGGCATGACCATGACGACGCTGTTGATCTCGCTGCCCGTGGGCCTGATGGTGCTGTCGCTCTGGGGCACGCTCTATAAAGGCGCCATCACCTACAACGTGGCGATGATGTATGCCGCGCTTTGCTTCGTGCTACTGCTGTTCGGCGGCCTCACGGGTATCCCGCTCGCGCTGGCCTCGATGACGGTGCACTTTGCCCGGACCTCGTTCGTGCATGCGCACTTCCACTTCATCATGGCCTTGTTCGCTGCGTATGCGGTGTTCGCATCGGTCTACTTCTGGTTCCCGGCCATGACCGGCCGCACCGCCGACAACGCGGTTTCCAAGCTTGCCTTCTGGCTGAACGCTATCGGCACCCAGCTTACCTTCTGGCCGCTGTTCATCATCGGCGTGGACGGTATGCCACGGCGTTACTGGGATTATTCGGCCGAGGTCGTCGGCGCGGCCCGGTCGGAGAACTGGACATTCTACCATCACCTCTCGACCTACGGCGCCGCCATTACCGCGGCCGGTATCTTCCTGATGATCGCGGGATGGATCTATTCCGCCTTCGCAGGAGCGCGCGTAGGCAGGAATCCATGGGGCTCTAAGTCGCTTGAGTGGACCCATGCCAGCTACCCGGTCGGACCCGGCAACTTCGACGAACCGGTTACCGTGTCCGCCGATTGGACGCCCTATAATTACGCGAAGTAATCTGGGCAGCCAAAGCAACCGCGGCACGCTTCTCCCGTGCCGCGGTTGCAGCCCGTTTAACGAGGAACTTGACCATGGCTCAGTCCGAAGAAGATAAAAAGCCTCGCAGCATGACCCTGACTTTGGTTATCCTGCTCAGCATTTCCGCGCTCATGTATGTGAGCTTCGTCTACAAAGTCATCAAATTCGGCCCATAAAGCAGTCCAGCGTACATGATCGAGATCCATACCCTTCCGCATATCCTTGCGGTCATCAACGTCGCGACAGTCATCGTGCTGCTTGCCAGCTATTGGTTCATTCGGCACGGCGACAGAGGGCGCCATAAGGCAGGCATGCTGGTTGCCGCCGTTCTAGGCGTGGCGTTCCTCGCGATCTACCTGACCTATCACTTCAACGCGGGCCTTGCGAAGTTCGGCGGCCATGGCACGATCCGGCCCATCTACTTCACGCTGCTCGGCGTTCACGTCATCATGGCGGCGGCTGTGGCGCTGCTGGTGCCGGTGACGCTGATGTGGGGCCTTGGCGGCAGTTACTCCGCGCACCGCAAGGTTGCGAGCTGGGCGCTGCCGGTTTGGCTGTTCGTGTCGGTCTCCGGCGTCGTGGTGTATGTCATGGCAATTCACATCTTTCCCTACACGGGGGCATAGAAGCATCCGATGACCAGCCTATCCAGCGCAGCCGCCGGGCGCGGCACGATTTCCGGAGCCGGCAGCAAGGCGAATGCCGGAGTACCGCGCGAGGAACTTCGAGCCTGGGCGGCCCTGGCCATCGGGTCGCTGGCCGTGGCAGGCGTCATGGCGGTGCTGGTAGCGGTCTCGCGCATACCGGGCATCCAGGCTTTCAGCCTTTGGCCGCTGGATTTCTTCGCGAAGGGGCTGGTGATCCACGTCATCTTTTCGCTGGTCGTCTGGTTCCTGACGGTTTTCGCGCTACTGGTCTCCATGGCGGCGGCACAGGTTGCGGGAGAGCAGGTGCGCTTCGCCGCGCTCGGCGGCGTTGGGGCGTTCGCCGCCGTATCCGCATACCCCTTGCTGTTCCTCACCGCCTTCGATCACACGAGCGCTCCCTCGCTCAACAACTACATTCCGGTGATTCAGCACCGGGCCTATTATGACGGCCTGGCAATCCTTGCGCTGGGCATCGCCATGCCGGTGGCGCGGCTATTGCTGAATCTCCCGTCGCGCCGGAAGGACATGCCGCCGCTCGCGCTGGCGATGACGGCGGGCTCCGTCATCTACCTCATCGCGCTGATCTGCTTCGGCATCGCCACTTATAAATCCCTGGGCGCCACGCCCTCGAAAGAGCTGAACGAGGTGCTTTTCTGGGGCGGCGGCCACGTCCTGCAGTTTCTCTTTTGCCTCTTGATGGTGACGGGCTGGTTCATCCTAAGCCGTTCGAGCCTGGGCGAGGACGCCGTTGGAACCGACAGCCTGCGGGCGGCGGTGTTCGTGCTGATGGCGTTCACGCTGCCGGGGCCGTACCTGTACCGCGCGTTCGATATGTCCGGGCCGGTGTTCCGCGAGGCTTTTAGCAAGCTTCAATTCGTCATGGCGCTGCCTACGCTGATGGTGGCGGTGCCGGTTTTGTTTGGCATCGCGCGGGCGAAGGAGAAAGCGCCGCTGCCTTGGCGCGATCCCGCTTTCGTGGCCCTGGTTCTGTCCATGACGGTGTTCGGCGTGGGCGGCATCATGGGCAATCTTATTTCCGGCTCCGACACGCGCACACCGGCGCATTACCACGCCGTCATCACGGGCGTGAGCCTGGCTGCGGTCGGCCTTGTGCTGACGTACTGCCTGCCTGCACTCGGCCGCGCGCCCCGGAACAGCCGGTGGCTCCGGTTGCAAATCTGGCTCTATGGCGGCGGCCAGCTCGTTGCCTGCATCGGCATGTTCCTGGCGGGCTCGCATGGCGCGCCCCGCAAGACCCCGACGAGCCTGACCGCGCTATCGGACGCTGCCGTCATTGGCATGTTCCTGAACGGGATCGGAGCCATGATCGCAGTAGCAGGCGGAGTGATGTTCGTCGTCACGGTCATCCGTGCCCTCTGGCCCAGACAGGCCGGCGCCAGCGCGCAGGGCAGCCCGGCAGCCTGAGCGAGGCCGTAGGGCTTGGCGCCGTTAGCGCTGGCCCGGCGCTCTTGTATTCAGCGGGCGCTCGCCTGGGCAAAACCGTTGCCGGATTGCAACGGCATCGCCAATGCCGCACCTGTTGTCATAGGCAATTTATTCTTCGCAAGGTGAGTAGTTCGACTTTGGTCGCGAGCATATATTGTGCCGCGGGAAGATGTTTTGCCTCCATGGATAGCAAACGGTCACGAGGCTGGCATTGTGACTGTATGTTGCCTCTCTGTGGGAGAGAAGCCACATAGGTCTTGACATATGTCAAGAATCACTCCTCGCCCCCGGGGTAAGTTGTCGCAGGGGAGGTTGGCGGTCTGGGCATAGCCAACCGTATAAATTCGTGGGGGGATGCTTATGAGCGTGCAGCAGCGTTCGTGCATACAGGCCGTGCTGACGTATATCGGCGAGTCCGGCTGGCAGCGCAATATTCCTGTGGATCCATGGCTTGCCCGCGGCGCGCTCGCTGCCGCTGCCTTTGCGGCAGTCAGCTTTGTCCAAACTCCGGCGGCCAACGCCGTTCCCTCATATGCGCGCCAGACCGGCCAGCCCTGTGCCACCTGCCATACGGCATTTCCGGAGCTGACGCCCTTTGGCCGCCAGTTCAAGCTGATGGGCTACACCTCCGGCGGCACGCGCTGCAATGATGGCTCCGCGAAGTCGGACGAGACGCAGGTTCCGATCGCGCTGATGTCCCTGCCGACGACCAAGACCATGGTCAAGAACTCAGCCAACCAAGCCGCCGCGGATGCGGACGGCAATGGGTTGATGGGCCAGATGCCAAATGTCAGCAACAACGCTTGGTACCCCGGTCAGCAGAGCATCTTCGTCGCCGGTCAGCTTTATTGCGATGTGGGCACGTTCAGTCAGTTGACCTACGACCCTGCGGGCAACGCGTTTGCTTGGGACAATGTGGATATCCGCTACGCGAAGACCGGGGTGATCAACGGGACGAGTATCGTTTACGGCATTACGGCTAACAACAATCCAAGCGTGCAGGATGTGTGGAATACCGTCCCTGCGTGGTTCTTTCCGTATATGGATACGGCGGTTGGTCCGGCGCCTGCCAATGGCACCATGCTCGGGACGAGTGCATACGGCCAGCAAGTTGGCGGTGCCGGCGGCTATGTCTGGCTCAACAACAGCATCTATATAGAATTGACAGCCTATGGCAGCCTTCCCAAGCGCATCCTCACCGATTGGAACGGGGGATACGATCCCACCGCTTCAAGGCTGGACGGATCTGCGCCCTATTGGCGGCTAGCCTATGAAAAAACCTGGGACAACAACTCGCTGATGTTCGGCACCTTCGGCATGTACGCTAATCAGCGTACGGCCGGAGAACTCACACCGGCCGGCGTTAGCGATCCCACATTGAATATCGGCCTGGACACGCAGTACCAGTGGATCGGCGAGGTGCACGCCGTTACGGTGCGCGCGGCCTATATCTGGGAGCAGGAAGAAGAACAACGTCGAAGTGGCGCTGTCCGATCCAACCGATCCTACAACTATTCCAAACGCGAGCAATACACTCAACGATTTCAATATATCCGCGAGCTATATCTACGACCGCAAGATCAGCTTTACGGCTGGCTATTTCAATACCTGGGGAACAACCGATGCGGCCCTGTATGGCACAACCAATGGCTCGCCGGACTCCAGGTACTATAAATTCGATCTGGCCTATCTGCCTTTCATGAATGGCGGCCCGAATTTGTGGCCTTGGTTTAATGCGCGGATTGGTATCCAGTACACCCACTACGACAAGTTCGATGGCACCTGGAATAACGTCAACGACACCGGCCTGAAGGCTGGCGGCAACGACACGGTCTTCCTCTACACTTGGCTGATGTTCTAGCTCGCAGGAACACGAAGGAAATACCGGACATACAGGCCGAAACAAAAATAGCACGGGGCGGAGCTAAGAACATGAAGGCCGGGGGTTTCAGATTGGCAGTGCAGGCGGCGGTTTTGGCGATCTTCTTGCCGGCCGCAGCCCAAGCAATGGACGTTAACGAAAAACTTGGATATTGCAGGAACTGCCACGGCAGGCACTATGAGGGCTTCATCGGGTACTATATCGCACCGAGGCTTGCCGGGCAGACGCAGGTGTATCTTGAGAACCAGCTCAAGGCCATCGGCAAGCACACGCGCGACGATCCCAATGCCAAGCGGTTCATGTGGCCGGTGCTGACGCATGGCACGCCGGACATGTGGCCGCGCATCGCGAAGCGGCTCAGCGAGACGGACGCGCCGCCCGCGGCGGACGGTCCGAAGCGGCTGGTGGATGCCGGCAAGAAGATTTTCGCGGAAGGCGTTCCAGACGAGAACATCCCGGCCTGTGCCGCATGCCACGGTGAGGATGGCCACGGCAGCGATCAGGTTCCGCGCGTGGCGGGCCAGCTATATTCTTACACCGCTGAAGCGCTGAACGACTGGGTGCAGGGCCACAGGGCCAAGGACCCGGTGTCGCCGCAAGATCCGAACACCATGCTGCCGATCGCCAAGAGCTTGACCAAAGCGCAGATCAAGGCGGTTGCGGCCTACCTCAGCTATCAGAAATAACAGCGTTTCCCTGTCAGGCACGAAGCACAGAGTTTGAAAGCCAAGGTTATGAAGCTCTTCAAGTTGACAATTGCGGTCCTGGCGATGGTGCCGTTTTTCGCGGCGGCAGGCAGCGCAGAATCCCATAGGAACTGCCGGGCGTATCCAGGCGGACAGTGGCAGATCGACCCCGCTGAGTATGTGGTGCGGAATTGCGCCTTCTGCCACGGTCCTGGCCTGGAGGGAAAGGCGGTCGCGCCCAGGCTGGCTGGCCAGCATCGGGACTATATCGTCTACCAGTTTGAGAGGTTCAAGAATAAGTCGCGCAATAATCCGTTCTCTTTAAAGTATATGTCGCATGTCGCGGTGAAGGTTTTGCCGGATTCCTACTGCGAGCTTGGCGCCTACATTTCCGGAATGCCAGCCGAGGCGGCCAAGGACGGCAACAAGGAGCATGTGGCCGAGGGCGAGGATATCTTCCTGCACGGGAAGCCGTCGAACAATCTTCCCGCCTGCCAGTTCTGCCACGGCCCCGAAGCGCAGGGCACCGGCAAGTTCCCGCGGCTGGGCGGACAGTCCTATTACTATCTGAAGCGGCGGCTTGAGCAATGGGCCGAAGGGTACGCGGTTGTTTCTCCGCATATGCCTGGCATCGTCGGCCTGATGAGGCCTGGTGAGATCGAAGCGGTGGCGTCCTATCTGAGCTTCCTCGAAGCGGCTCCATCGCGCGGCGAGTACTGAGCATTCCTTCCAGTACCGCGCGGCACGAAGGCGCCGCCCTGTGAGCAGCAGGGTGGCGCGCCGCATTTTTTGCCGCCGCGTCCCGCCAGAACCGGCCGGCGGCTCCGTGAAGTTCTCCCTCATCCTATCCTTGTCCCCGAGGGAAGACTTCGGGACGAGAATGCTCTCCTTTAAAAAGTGTTCACCCCCGCTAGGCATCCATCATGGTTAATGCGGCTATGGTAAACGCGCATAGACGATAATATTTTTTCTGCATTTTCGCGAATTTTTGCCGCTTTTTTACTTGAATTATACGTCTCAAAAACCCCTTTAAATCACTAGTGTCCCAACGTTGCCAAAGAGGCTTAGCGTATGTGCATGATATGACTTAAAAAAGGAACGGTTTTGGCTGGTCTCGATCTGAATTTTTTCAGAGAGATGCCTGTGATTTTCATAATCGCAGGGGATGCCAATGCTGCAGGGGCACTATGTATTCAGCCAATTGATGGACCATGTCCCGCTGACGACGTTCCGTCGCTGCGTGGCGCGATATGGCGGCGATCACAAGATCAAAAGTTTTTCCTGCCTCGACCAATTCCGCTGTCTTGCGTTCGCACAACTGACGTGGCGTGAGAGTTTGCGTGACATCGAAGCGTGTTTGCGGGCGCAGTCCGCCAAGCTATACCATCTGGGTTTTCGTTGTCCGCAAATATCCCGCAACACAATGGCGAACGCCAACGCCGAAAGGGACTGGCGGATTTACGCTGACTTCGCGCAGCATCTTATCAGGATGGCGCGAGAACTTTACGTCGACGAGACCTTGCCCGGTCTTGAAGGGCTCGATACCGTTTACGCGCTGGATTCTTCGACCATTGACCTGTGCCTGTCCGTTTTTCCGTGGGCTCCGTTCCGGTCAACCAAAGCCGCGATCAAGCTTCATACGCTGCTCGATCTGCGCGGCAATATTCCATCGTTTATCTTCATCAGCGACGGGAAAATGCATGATGTGAACATCCTCGATCATCTCGTGCCGGAGGCAGGCGCGTTCTACGTCATGGATCGAGGCTACGTCGATTTTAAGCGGCTGGCAAAGCTCGGCGACGCAGGAAGTTTCTTCGTTACACGCGCCAAATCGAACATGAAGGCCAAACGGCGATACTCGCGCCCCGTCGATCGAACAACGGGGTTGATCTGCGATCAGACAATCGTTTTGACCGGCTTTTATACGCGCAAAGGTTATGATCGTCCGCTGCGGCGCGTCAAGTTCAACGATCCAGAAACCGGAAAGTCTCTGGTGTTTCTGACCAATAATTTTGCGTTGCCAGCCCTGACGATTGCCAGGCTTTACAAATACAGGTGGCAGGTCGAGCTGTTCTTCAAATGGATCAAGCAGCACCTGCAAATCAAGGCGTTTTTCGGTACCTCCGAGAACGCGGTCAAGGCGCAAATCTGGTCGGCGGTGTGCGTCTATGTGTTGGTCGCCATCATCAAAAAACGCCTCGGCCTTAAAGCCAGCCTCTACGAAATGCTACAGATTTTGAGCCTCACCCTTTTCGAGAAAAACCAGCTCCTACAACTCTTTACCGGTATCCCGCCGCAAATATCCCACCAAGAGGCCGCTAACCAATTAAATCTATTCGATTAACACTGGGACACTAGTGCCTTTAAATATAAACGAATATTTGAAATTAACCAAGGCAGTGGCCTGCCGCCGCAGCCGCGCCCGATGGCTAGCGGTATGAATATTATGCAATATCAGCAGCTTATATAAGGACGTGGGCGCTTAACGTTTACTCAAGACGTTTCTGCTAAATTACTACAAATTCCAAGAGCATGCCTCCGGGCTTCGCAAACGGCCCGGAGGAGAAGCTGGAACAGTTAATTTTGGGTATGCAGGGAACTGCTCACGGCGGTTTGGTTTGCGGATGCGCCGCGCAATCGTCATATAGCCTGGGCATCCTTGAGCACACTGCGGAGACTGCTTTGACCGTTACCATTTATCACAACCCTGCCTGCGGAACCTCGCGGAACACGCTCGCCATGATCCGGGAAAAGGCAGGGGAGCCCGAGATCGTCGAGTATTTGAAGACGCCGCCGGGCCGCGAGAGGCTTAAGGAACTGCTGGCGGCGATGAAGATGAAGCCGCGCGAGCTGCTCAGGCAGAGGGGCACGCCTTACGCCGAGCTTGGCCTTGGCGACCCGAAATGGACGGACGATGAGCTGATCGGTTTCATGGCCGCTCATCCGATCCTGATCGAGCGCCCGATTGTGGTAACGGACAAGGGCGCGAGGCTCTGCCGGCCGGTGGAAAAGGTACTCGAAATCCTTCCGTAAGGAGCCTGGCGGGCACGCCGTGGTCCGGCCGGCCGCCGGATAAGCCCAAAAGGGGGAGGGCGGCGGCTGGCATCAGCCAATGCGGGCATGCAGGCAGCGTTGCAACTCGCCGATGACCTGCTCCATGGCGACGGGCTTGGTAAAGGTTGGCGCTCCTTCGAATGCCGCGGGCTGCTGCGTGCGGGCGTAGCCCGTCATGGTTATGAACGGGATACCGCGCGCGCGCAGCTCCCTGGCGACCGGCTCGGAGGTCTCGCCGCGCAGGTTGATGTCGAGCACCGCGGCATCGCAGCCGCTTTTCTCGATTTGCGCCATGGATTGCGCCACGGTCAACGCAGGGCCTGCGACGTCGAAACCTGCAAATTCAAGGGCTTGGGCAAGCTCAATCGCTAAGAGTGCATTGTCCTCGACAACCAGAATGCGTCCACCCATCACATACCTCTTTCAAGGACTGGCGCCAGCTCCCCGGTAGCCGCGCCGTCCCTTGCTGGACCGCAGCGGAGAAACATTATGCGCCGTAACGAAACAGCCTTGCGATTGCGTATATTTCTGGGCGGGGACGGCAAATATATGGGCCGTCCGCTCTACGAGGAAATCGTGGTGCGGGCGCGGCATTAGGGGATGGCTGGGAGCCGCCGTATTCCGCGGCTGTATCGGCACGGCTGGGCGAGCGGCCTGCACAAAGGCAAGCTCCGCCAGACCTCACGCCATCTGCCCGTTGTCATCGGGATCCTCGACAGCGAGAAAAAAGTGAAAGCTTTCCTGGACGTACTGGATCGGCTCCTTATGGGCGGGGTGGTCACGGCCGGGAGAGCCGGGCTGCTGCGATTCTCCCGGAAGCCGAAGGCGAGCCGGCCTGTGTGCGGCCCGAAGGCGGGTGTACTAGAGGACACAGGAAGCTGGTACGAAGCTGCTTTTCGCAAGGTTCCGCAAAGGCTTCTGCCGCAAATTTAGGCAAATCGCGTGCCGATCCCTTGCCAGGGCTGATGCTATTTTGCGCAATGCTGCACATCAGCAACAATACCCCGTCAGCATGTGCTTCCTTGCAACAGCGGCATTGCCGGCAAGCGGCAACCGCGCGATATTCACCACTGGGCAATATAAACTAATAGGAGTGATACCGTGGCACTTGGGGGATTGAGGGCAAGCCTGCTGGCTGGCGCCGCGCTTCTGATAACAGCTGCTCCTGCTTTCGCAGCCGATCTTGGCGTGAGCATGAAGGATGCACCGGCGGCCGCCGATTCGTGGACCGCGACCGGCTACATTCAGGGCACCAACGACTATATCTTCCGTGGTCAGTCCCAGACCCGTCGCGATCCGGCGGTCCAGGGCGGCGCGGACATCGGCTATGGCTGGTTCTATGCCGGAACGTTCCTGTCGAACGTCGACTTCAAATTCCCTGATGGTCTGGTTCACGACGCGAGGGCGGAATTCGACATTTATGCGGGTATTAAGCCGAAGGTTGGCGATGTGACCCTGGACATCGGGGTGATCACCTATAACTACGCTTGGAACAAGGTGGGCATGGCCCCCACCACCCCCCCGACCCCCACTACCGACCCAGACTATCAGGAAATCAAAGCCGGTGCGAGCGTAACCGTTCTCAAGGACTTGACCCTGGGCGGCACCTTCTTCTGGTCGCCGGACTACTTCGGACAGGCCGGCCAGACAATTACCGTCGAGGGAACGGCCTCCAAGCCGATTGCAAAGATCCAGGACGTGGAATTTGCGGCCAGCGGTACCATTGGGCACATCTCCTTCGCCAGGGATTCGAGCTTTGATTACACCTACGGGAACCTCGGCTTGACGGCGACCTACAAGTCGATTTCTCTCGATGCGCGCTGGTGGGATACAGACATCAAGGGTGGCTGCCCTGGTGGCGTCTACCAATGCAGCTCGGCTTTCGCCGGCACGCTTAAATACTCGTTCTAAGCTTATTCGCAGTTAGGCAAAGGGCCGGGTTTTCCCGGCCCTTTTTGCGTTTGGGGGTGCTGAGCCCCTTTACTTCCGGCAAACGAACGCGATACCGGTAATTGCAGCGGCATTCCAAATCAACTGTTAAGAGTGTCCGGCTATAAGCTTAGGAGCGTACTGTGCTCAAGTTTATGGCGGGTCTTAACAGGCATGTTTCCCTGGATTGGTGGTTTTTCGCGAACGGCGAGATCCCGCAGGCGTGGCTCGGTCGCGATCCATGTGGGTATCCTCATGGTCATCCTGATCGCGATGGCCGGGCTCGGCACCGAAATTCCCTTCCTCATGTACAAGCACCGCCAGATGCAGACCGCGGCCAATTCCGCCGCGCTGGGTGCTGCGGTGGCGCTGATGCAGGGCTATCCATCCCCGATTTCCACGGAGGCATATGGCATCGCGGCGGCGCTGGGCTTCACCAACGGCGCGGGCAATGTCACCGTCGCGGTCAACAACCCGCCCACGAGCGGCAGCTACACCACAAATTTGAGCGCCGTCGAGGTGATCGTGACCCAGCCGCATACGCTGAAATTGGCGGGAGTGCTGGGCGTCTCCCTGTACAATCTGAGCGCCCGCGCGGTGGCGCTCGCCGGATCGGGCAGCGGCGGCTACTGCATGCTGGAGTTGGACCCCGTTGGGATGAGCCGGTGGGGCGGTCCAACCACGGGAGTGGGCCTGTGGGGCGGCGTCGTGGTCACGATGACCGGGTGCGGCATGGCTGTGAATGCGGCGGGATCGCAAGCCTTAACGCTGCAATCGGGCGGTACCCTCAACGCGCCGCTGGTGTCCATCGTGGGACAGCTCAACAATGTCTGGTCCACCGTAAACGTTACGAGCCTCAAAACAGGTCAGTCCGCGATTTCAGACCCCTACGCCAACGTTTCCATGCCGTCGAGTGCCGGCTGCGACCACGACGGTTTCTGGGCCAACCCAAGCCAACTGACGCTTTCTCCGGGAACCTATTGCAACGGCATGTCATTTGGGGGTGGGTACGCCTGGACATTGCAGCCGGGAGTTTACTATATCAAATCCGGGCAGTTCAACGTGGCAGGCGGGGCTAGCGTTACGGGCACGGGCGTAATCATCGTCCTGACGACCAACGATGGCAGCAGCTATGCCACTTTTTCGATCACGAACGGCATCGACCTGACATTAAGCGCCCCCACCACGGACCAGTACGGGACCGGGACCGCGGGAATATTATTCTTCGGCGACCGCAACGCCCCCCCGTCCAACACGAACGTGCTGAGCGGCTTCACCACCGCCAACCTTCAAGGCGCGATCTACCTCCCGACGCAAACCATGCAGTACGGCAGTAGCGCCGGCACCATTACCGGCTGCCAGCAACTAATCGCCTGGCATGTCGACGATAACATTAACAACCTGCCTTTCGACGGCACCTGCACTGACACCGGCATGAAGCCCATCGGGGCCTCAACGCTTTTGGTCGAGTAGCGGTGGAGGCGTAGAAGAGATGCTGCTAGGCAAATCGAGACAGAGCAAGGGGCGCAGGCGGACGCGGGCGGGCATGGCTGCGCTGGAGTTCGGTCTCGCGGTGCCATTGCTCGTGATTCTCCTTACCGGCACCGCTGAGATCGGCTTCAGTATGTACCAAGCGATGCAGGTGGTTTACGCGGCGGATGCCGGGCTCGCCTACGCCGCCAAGAATGGCTGGGATTCCGCGGGCATTACGAGCACCGCCCAGAATGCCACCGGCCTGTCCGGCATAAGCGCCACGCCCACGCAATACTGCGGCTGCCCCACCGCCAGCGGCATTACAACCGCCACCTGCGGCAGCACCTGCGCCAGCGGAAACACGGCAGGCCAGTATATAAAGATTAGCGTCTCGCTCACGCGCATATCGCTGATCGGCGGCGTGGGCTTCGGGCTGCCGTCCTCGTTCTCGGCGCAATCGATTTTGAGGCAGAATTAGCGCCATGGCCAAGAGACCGCGTACCCGCCCGAGGGCGCAAGGCAAGAGGGGCACAGCCACTCTCGAATACGCCATCGTCCTGCCGGTGCTCCTGCTTTTCCTCCTTGGAATCATGGACATGGGCCGCCTCATGTGGATCTACGCCGGGCTCAATCGCGGGGTCGAGGCGGCCAGCCGGTGCGCTGCGGTGAATACGAATGCCTGCGCGACTCCCGCGCAGATCCAGAGCGTCGCCGCCGCCGAGGTTTGGGGGACTTCGGTTCCATCGTCGGTATTCAGCGTTTCCACCGCGTCCTGCGGCGTCCAGGTGAGTGCCAGCTACAGCTTCAGGTTCTTTACGCCGGGGCTTAGCGCGATCACGCTCGCGCCATCCGCCTGCTTCACGAAGATGCAAGGATCCTAACGGAACCGCCAGCGGCCGCCGTTAACGGGTTCGGTGCAGGCGAGGGATGTGCCATGGACATAGGGCATTACCCCACCCCAGCCCTCTCCCCATGGGAGAGGGAGCGCCGTCGCAGCCGTTGATAAGGCATCCCCTCTCCCTGTGGGAGGGACAGGGTGAGGGGTAATGCCCTCCAATTGGGTCACTACGCGATGAACGGGATGTTCACCGCGAGCGTGAAGCCGTTGAGCATCAGCAGGAACCCCAGGAACGCAAGGATCTTGCTGCCTATGAGCAGCAGCCTGTTCCCCAGCACGATAGAGGCCGAGGCCAGCACGATGGCGATTTGCAGGAGCGCCTCGGCATAGTCGAAATAGGGGTCTTGTTTCAGCGCTGTATCGCGGACGGTTTCGAATTCCTTGGCCTTGGCGGCAAGCTCCTTCTTGCCCTCGCCCTTGACCGGATTGGTCTCCAGCCGGGCGATTTCGGCGTTGTGAGTGGTGAGTTTCTCCTCGATCAGCTTGCGCGTGGCATCGGGCAAACCGGGCTCGGTGAGCCGCAATTGCAGCGCCTCGGCGGCGAGCTTGTAGCTTGTCTGGCGCATGTTCTTGGCCTGATAGAAAGCCCAGGTGTCGGAGGCCTGAATATTCGTCCGGGTCGAGTCCTTGGCGGCGTTGCCCCCGCCTATGCTGCAAACAGAAAGCAAAACTGCGAGCAGCGCGATGTAAATGGCCACCCACTTTTCCGCCCCGTGCTCGTGGGCGTCTTTCAGGTGGTCCGAGATATCCGAGGTTTCCATGCCGTCACCACGCGATTGTTCGAATGAGCTGCTGTGAGAGACAAAGCGCCAGCTACGCGGCGCTCAAAGCCGGACCCGTTTAGCGCGCGAGGCGATTCCGTGCAAGGCACACCCCGCCATTCAACCGCTGCCGCCGGTGCAGGCCTCAGAAAGAGGCGTTGAGCCCGATCTGGCCGCCCAGGAGCGTGGTGCTGGTCTGGCCGAAATCGGCGCTTCCCTCAACCACGAGCTTCACGCCGCTGCCCACGTCGATCTTGACGCCGGCCTTGGCCTCGCCCCAGTCCTTGCCGAGCAGCACGGCGGGCATGCTGAAGGCTGGGAGCGCTTTGAAACTCACCAACTTGGCGGAAACATCACCGCCGGTGCTGGCGAATTCATGGTTCCAGAGCACCTCGACGTAGGGCTGGTATTTGCCGAGTTCGTAAATGGCGAGATAGCCGAGCTGCCCGACCGTGGACTGCCGCGCCTGGCTGCCGAATTCGAGGGCTGTGAGGCCACCCGTCTCGCTGAAGCCGTCTATGTTGACGTTCTGATAGGCGAAGCCGGCGACGGGACCGTGCGTTATCTTATCGCTCGTAAAGACGTAGCCTCCCTGGAGCGCGGCCGACCAGTTATCGCCGCCCGCCGAGCCGGTATTGGTCTCTTCTGTCTGGCCAAGGGGAACGATGCGGGTCATGTCGAAGCCGAACCGGCCGTAGGTGCCGATGGCGTTGGCCCAAAGCGCCCCTTCCTGCCAGCCTGCGTAGAGGCTCCCGCTGGCGTCGCCAACCTTGAAGCTGCCGTACCTGCCAAGCGATGAATTGAGGGAGCCCCCGGAAAGGGCAAAGCCCGCGACCAGCCCTGGTGCCAGGGTGTAGTCCGCGCCGGCCGTGCCGGTGAGCGCGATGTCGGGATCGTCCGGCAGCCCCGGGTAGTTGCGCATGGACAGCGAAAGGGTGCTCCCGCTAGCCCACGCATTGATGCCCGGCGCGCCGCGATGGGACTGGGAAAGCGCGATCTGGCTCTGGATGGTGGATACGAGGCCGAGCCGGGTTTTCACGGCGCTCTCAGCTAAAAAAGATGCCTCGCTGGGGGCCGCCAGCATGGCGTAGCAGAAATCGGCCTTATTGGAAACGTCAAGGAGGGCGCAGGCGACGCCGATTTGCGCAAGGGCTTGCGATGAGCAGAAACCCAGAGAAAGCGTTGCGGCTGCCAGCAAGCGCCGGGTGCAAGGGGTCATTAGGACAACCGTTGTTAGATCAAAGCGATACTGTGTATCATGGGCGGCGAAGCCCAGCTGTCGCGGGGCCGCAACATCCCATGAAATCTGTATACAGAAAAGGTTGAGCCGGAGCCGTCGATGCAACCCGCGAAGGGTGGCCGCCCATCGCCCCCCCTGCAAGCAAGAGTTGTGGATTGACTGCAAAACACGCTAACCGACTCAGATGCACTTTGCTAAGGGGGGAGACACGCTGTTGGGGCAGTAACGCGTTTCTCGCCGATTTATTCAACCGATAGGACTGGTAGGACGCAGGTGCCGCAGAAGTTGCAAAAAGCCGGGGGGCTTAGGGTTGCGCTGAAGATTGCACTGACCGTGGCCGTGGCCGCTATGCTGGTTGCGCCGGGAAGTCTGGCGGATAAGGCTAGGGCCCAGTCCTCCCTCCAAGAGCAGGGCGGGGAGGTCCACCGTCTGAGGGTAATCCGTAACAAGTCGCGCACCTTCGAGGTTACGGTGCCCTTCGCGCAGGCGATTGTCGGCTCTCCCGAGATTGCCGACGTGCTGCCCGTCTCCGACCGGGTTCTCTACGTTCAAGGGAAAAAGGTCGGCACGACGAACGTTTCCATTTTCGACAAGAACAAGCACATCATCGGCATTCTCGACGTGGAAGTGACGGTCGATACGCGGGCCGTCGCCCAGCGCATCCGGGCGAACGTCGGCAGCAAGGGGATCACCGTCTCCAGCAGCCAGGAGCAACTGATCCTGGGCGGGCATGCCAGGAACGCGGTGGACGCAGAGCAGGCCGTCCAAATCGCCGGGAGCACCGAGAAGGACGTCAAGATCGTGAATTTGATCCAAATCGATAGCGCCCAGCAGGTGATGCTCAAGGTGCGCTTCGTAGAGGCCACCCGGACCGCTGAGCGCGATTTGGGCTTCACTTGGTTTGCGTCGAACGGCAAGGGGCGGGGGGCCGTCCTGGGGTTAGGCAGCTTTGTGCAGGGAGCCTCAGGTTCGGTCATTAATAACCCAGGGCTGCTTAGCAGCTCGACCCCTTTTGCCGTGGGGCTGGCCAACCTTGCCAGCAAGGGCGCAAATGTGGATCTGCTGATTTCCGCGCTGGAAACGAAAGGGGTTGTCCGCATCCTGGCAGAGCCGGATTTGGTCGCGCTCTCCGGCGATACGGCGAGCTTTCTGGCGGGCGGCGAGGTGCCAATCCCCGTGGCGCAGACCTCGACGGGCACCACGCCCATCATCACCGTGGACTATAAGCCATTCGGTGTGCAGCTGACCTTCCAGCCGACCGTGCTTGCAAACGGCATCATAAATTTGCGCCTGATGCCATCGGTTAGCCAGCTGGACTATGCGAATGCGGTTTCGCAGGGAACCTTCCTGATCCCCGCACTGACGAAGCGCGAGGCAAAAACGACCATCGAACTGCGCGATGGGCAAAGCTTCGCGATCGCGGGCCTGCTGCAGAGCGAGGGCTTGCGCAATATCGATCAGGTGCCTTGGCTCGGCTCGGTGCCAGTGCTTGGCTCGATGTTCCGGAGTTCAGAATATCAGCAGAAAGAGACCGATCTCGTGGTGATCGTCACGCCGTCGCTTGTGGCGCCAGCCGCGCCCGGCCAGAAGCTTGCCACGCCTCTGGATAACCGGATGCCCTCCAACGACGCGGATTTCTTCCTGGTGGGCCAGACGGAGGTACCCAAGCAGTACACCGAGTTCGTGTCCTCAGGCGGCGATGTTTCCGGCCCCTTCGGCCACTCTATTTCCGCGGACGGAAAGTGATCTAGGCGGTGCGCCGCAGGAGGGTTCAGATGAAGACCATGACGGCTCTTGTTTTGGTGGCGTCGCTGGCGGTCACGGCCGGTGCTGAAGCCCAGCAGTTTTTTTGGGAATATATTTGGGACGGCCCCTTAACCGAGTACGGCCGGAGAACGGATAGCGTGACGCTTGGTCTGGGCGACGCCAAGACAGCCAACGCGGCAATCCACACGATCAATCCGAGGCCGCGCCGTTCGAGGAACCGGTCCATTCCCACAAGCGGTGAGCGCATGTCGCGCGCTATCCGCCGCTACCAGGATGTGACGAAGATCCCAGAGGCGGCCCGCCCGATTGCGGCGGAGAGCGGTATTAGCGGTAGCGGTAGCGGCGGGAGTAGCGGCGGCGGTGGCGGATCGTCTTCTAGCGGGAAATAGCGGCCATGACAGCGTTCGACAATCCAGCTAGGTCTGGGGTTATCCGGGGCGCCTCGGCTCGCGTCTCTTGTGAAGGTTCGGCAGCCCTGCGCCGGGCCTTGGCGGTGGCTCTGCTTCCTGTGATGCTGGCGGCTTGCGCAGGCTCTTCGGAGCCTGAGGGCTATGTGGTAAGCTCAGTCGGAGAGGACAACCTGGCGACGTTCGTGCCCGCCGATGAGCCGTACCGTGCCGGTGCCATGCATTTCCGCCGCGGCGAATACGGCCTTGCCGAGCACCACTTCCTGGAGGCCACCGACAAGGCGCCGCAAGACGTGAACTCCTGGGTCGGGCTGGCCGCGAGCTACGACCGGCTGCATCGCTTCGACTTGGCGGATAAGGCCTACAGCACCGCAATCGGGCTTTCGGGCGAAACGGTGCAGATCCTCAACAATCAGGGTTATTCCTATATGCTGCGCGGCAATCTCTCCGCCGCACGGGCCAAGTTCGCCAGGGCGTGTGAGCTTGAGCCGGACAATCCGCTGGTGCGGAACAACATGAGGCTGTTGGAGGAAAGCGCGAAGTACATCAGGCGTAGAGGAGGTTAGCTGGCTTCCGGCTGCCGGAAGTCCTGACCCGCCCTAGAAACGGCAATTGACGCCATTTTGCCGGTGGAAACACTTGTCAAAATGGCCGGTAGCGTCGTCGCCGCGAAGTCGGGGACGCATCGAAGATGTTGTTCCGGCGTCAGAAATGGATTCCAGCCTGCGCGAGAATGACGCTCGGGGTGTGTGTCCACCGCCTTTCAGCGGGCATCGGCAGAGCCGTGGCTTGCCTCGATGAGCGCGTCGAGCGCATTGTTGGCGTGGCCCTCGCCGATGGAAGCCTTGGCAAGTTCAACGCCCTCCTTCAGACCCTCGGCCCGGCCCGCCACGATGAAAGCGGCGGCGGCGTTGAAAAGCACGATGTCGCGATAAGCGCCCTCCTGGCCTAGCAGCAGCGCGCGCAGCGCCGCCGCGCTGTCCTCGGGCGAGCCGCCAACGAGGTCGGCAGGCGTGGCGAGCGGCAGGCCCGCATCGCTTGGATGAACCTCGAAGGAGGTGACCTTGCCGTCCTTCAGCTCCACCACGTAGCTTAGGCCCGTGGTCGAAAGTTCGTCCATGCCGTCGGCGCCGTGCACGGCCCAGATATGCGTGGCACCGGACCGCTTCATCACCTCGGCGATCGGCTTGAGCCATTGCTCGGAATAGGCGCCGATGAGCTGGCGCTTGGTGCTGGCCGGATTAAGAAGCGGCCCCAGCAGGTTGAAGATCGTGCGCAGCTTGAGCGCCTGCCGGACAGCAGTGGCGTGGCGCATGGCGGGGTGATGCACGGGCGCCCAGAGGAAGGCTAGGCCGGCATTTTCGAAGCAGGCAGGCAGGCGCTCAAGCGGCAGGTTGATGTTCACGCCAAGCTTTTCCAGCACGTCGGCCGCGCCGGATTTCGACGACACGGCGCGGTTGCCATGCTTGGCGACGGGCACGCCAGCCCCCGCCACAACGAAGGCGGTTGCCGTCGATATGTTGTAGGAGCCCTTGGCGTCGCCGCCGGTGCCAACGATATCGACCGCTCCTTCCGGCGCTTCCACGGCCACCATCAAGCTTTTCATGGCCGAAACGGCGCCCGCGATCTCGTCGGCGGTCTCGCCCCGCGCTTTCAGCGCGACGAGGAACGCCGCGAGCTGGATCTCCGGAACCCCACCCTGCATGATGCAGAGGAAGGCCTCGTGCGCCTCCTCCTGGGAAAGCGCCTCGCCTGAGGCGGCCTTCTCGAAATGAGGACGGAACGCCTTTTGTAAATCGAGCATCGTCAACGCCTTACACTGTGGCCGCACGCTGCGGCGCGTTGTCCGGATTGGGAATCTCTGAGGCCCTTCTTGCGCGGCTCCCATTTGACTCCCGCAAGCACCAGGAAGTTCGCCAGCATAGCGTGGCCGTTGGCGCTCGCGATGCTCTCGGGATGGAACTGCACGCCGTAGACGCGCTCGGTCTTATGCTCCAGCGCCATGATGAGCCCGTCGGAGGTGCGGGCGGTCGCGGTGAGGCAAGAGGGCAGGGTGTCCGCCTCCACGATCAGCGAATGATAGCGCGTGGCCTCAAAGCCGCTCTCAAGGCAGCGGAACAGGCTCGTGCCCTCGTGGTAGATTTTCGAGAGCTTGCCGTGCATCAGGATGGGCGCGCGGATCACCCGCCCGCCATAGGCCTGGCCGATAGTCTGATGGCCGAGGCACACGCCCAAGAGGGGAAAACGGCCCTTGTTCTTCTTCGTAAGCTCAAGGCAGATACCGGCTTCGTTCGGCGTGCAGGGGCCGGGCGACATGACGATCGCCTCAGGTTCCTCGGCGAACACCTGCTCGACGGTCAACTCGTCGTTGCGATAGACACGCGCATCGACGCCGAGATCGCCGAAGTAGTGCACGAGATTGTAGGTGAAGCTGTCGTAATTATCGATAATTATGATCATTTTCTTGACCTTGCCCGTTCAGAGCATATTCGGTGTGAGGAAAAGCCGCAACTGGCCCGTGCCGTGTTTGATGCTTCGCCATCGCTGCGTATCGAAGCCGAAGCTCACGAGTGCAGCGGTTGGCAGCTTTGCGCCGAACGCCGCCCGCGCCGGATCTCCTGGCGGGGTCAGCATGATGGCCAGCTCCTGTAGGCCAGGGTTATGGCCGACGATCATGACGTGGCTCAGCTCATCGGGAAGATCGCGCAAGAGCTTGAGCAGTGTCTGCACGCTTGCGTCATAGATCCGCTCGTCGAAGCGCGCCTCGGGCTGCTTATCCCAGGCTTCGGCCTCGGCGAGCGTCAGCGTTTGGCGCGTCCGCACCGATGGCGAGCACAGAATCAGACCGGGCTTCAGCTTCCGCTTGCGCATCGCTTTGCCCATCTTCGGCGCCGCCTTGATACCGCGCTCCGCAAGCGCCCGGTCGACGTCCGCGATATCGGGGTTATCCTTGCCGCCGGATTTCGCGTGGCGGAATAGCGTTACGGTCTTCATGGGATGGTCTCCCGCGGGATCGGTTGTGAAGCCCCCCTCACCCCAGCCCTCTCCCGCAAGGGGAGAGGGAGTCCAGGCGTGCCCGTTGAGAAGGCGTTCCCCTCTCCCCTCCGCGGGACAGGGGACAGGGGTGAGGGGGCATTCCTTAAGGCAATCGCCAGGGTCTGCATCACGGTTCCGCCGCTATTGCCCTCGCGCCGCCTGCCCCGCGAAACGGACGGCCTCCTCGGCTGCCCGGAACAGCGCCCGCGCCTTGTTCTCGCATTCCACCTGCTCCGATTCTGGGACGGAGTCCGCGACGATGCCCGCGCCCGCCTGCACATACATTGTACTATCTTTGACGATGGCGGTGCGCAGCGCGATGCAGGTGTCCATTTCTCCGTTTGCCGCGAAATAGCCGATGCAGCCTGCATAGACGCCGCGCTTTTCGGGCTCCAGTTCGTCGATGATCTGCATCGCGCGGACCTTGGGGGCGCCGGAGACGGTGCCCGCCGGGAAACCCGCCATCAGCGCGTCGATGGCGTCGTGCTTATCGCTCAGCTTGCCCACGACGTTGGAGACGATGTGCATGACCTGGCTGTAGTATTCGAGGAAGAAGCTATCGGTCACGCGTACCGAGCCGATCTCGGCGACGCGGCCCACATCGTTGCGGCCGAGGTCGAGCAGCATCAGGTGTTCGGCGCGCTCCTTCGTGTCGGCGAGCAGGTCGGCGGCAAGGCGCTTGTCGTCCTCTGGCGTGGCGCCGCGCGGCCTCGTCCCGGCGATGGGCCGGATGGTGACCTCGCCAGCGCGCACGCGCACCAGGATTTCGGGGCTTGAGCCGGCTACAGCGAAGCTGCCGAAGTTCAGGAAATAGAGGAAGGGCGACGGATTCACGCGGCGCAGCGCCCGGTAAAGCGCGAAGGGCGGCAGCTCGAAGCGCGTCTCAAAGCGCTGCGACAGCACGACCTGGAAGATGTCGCCGGCCGCGATGTACTCCTTGGCCTTCACGGCCATCGCCATGTAGTCCTTCGGCTTCATGTTCGACTTAGTGGGCGCAAGCATGCCATCGAGACCATCGGCGGATGGGGCATGCGCGCTTCCGGTGTCGAGTGCGTCCTGGATCTGCGTGAGCCGTTCCACAGCACGCGAATAGGCCGCCTTGGCGGAAACGCGCTTCTGCGGGCGCACCGTGGTGACGACGATCATCTCGTCTTTCACGGCGTCGAAAATGACCATCATGCCTGGGCGCATCAGGAAGGCGTCGGGCACGCCGACCGGGTCGGGCTTATCGGAAGGCAGCTTCTCGACCAGCCGCACGGTGTCGTAGCTCAGATAGCCGAATACGCCTGCCGACATGGGCGGCAGGTGCTCGGGGATATCCACCTTGGAGGCGTCGAGCAGTTCGCGCAGGGCGGTAAGAGTGCCTGCCTTGCAGAGCCGGAAGGCGTCCGCGTCCTTGAGCGGCGTCTCGTTGATTTCGGCGCGGTCCCCTTGCGCGCGCCACAGCACATCCGGATCGAGGCCGATGATCGAGTAGCGGCCGCGCACGGCGCCGCCTTCGACGGATTCGAGCAGGAAGGAGTAAGGCCGGTCCGAGGCGAGCTTCAGCATCGCGGCGACGGGCGTTTCAAGATCGGCGATCAGCTTTGTGGAGACAAGCTGTGGCGCTCCATCCGCATAGTGCTTGGAGAATTCGGTAAACGACGGCTCGACCTTCATGGGTTTGGCTATCCCTATGGCGTTGAATATTGGGGCTTATGCCAAATCCGCCGCTCGTTTCGTGAAGCCCCCCGCGCCCCTGCCCCCTCTCCGGCAAGGGGAGAGAGGGGAACGCCTTTTCAATGGGCACACCAGGACTCCCTCTCCCCTCGCGGGAGAGGGCTGGGGTGAGGGTCTTTTGCCTCCGATAGCGAAGCGGTCAGCCGGACCCGGCCTCACTCAATGGTCAGCCCCTACGCCATCGGAAATCATTCACCGCTGTCATAGTTGCCTCCCCCCCCTATCGCAGCCGTCAAATTCTTGTGGTCGACCGCCACACCGGCGGCTTTCTCGACGCCAGCCAGGAATTGGGCGAAATTGTCCTCGGCAACCTGGGTCGAAAGCCGCTGCTCCAGCGCTTTTGCTGCCATTTCCTTGAGCGGTCCCGGTTCCGTCACCTTGACCACCTGAAGCACGGCGCGGGACTCTCCATCGGTCCCTAGCGCGGACGCAGCGCCATTCTCGCCCACAGAAAAGGCTTGCGCGATGGCCGATTGCGGCAAGCCCTGCTCCGAGCCCTCGCGTTTGAGCGGCGGGGTGGTCTTTACGGTGGCGCCAACGCTCTTGGCAACGTCCGCGATCTTCTCGCCTTTGTTCAGCCGCTCCACCAGTTCGCGCGCCTTGGCCGTGAGCTTGGTCCGGACTTGATCCTTGCGCCAGCCAACTTCCACCTCCGCCTTCACCTCGTCAAACGGCTTTTGCCTAGCTTTGACGACGTCTTCCACGTCGTACCAGGCGTAGCCGCCGCCCTGGAGGCGCAGCGCTTCGTTCTCTACGCCTGCATCCGATTTGAAGGCCGCGTCGGCCAGCATAGCGGCAGGCACGGATGCAAGTTGCGCGGGCTTGCCGTCTTGGCCTTCGCCTTGACGGCTAAGCATCACCTCTTCCAGCGGCATGTTCAGCTTCTTCGCGATGTCCTGAAGCGAAAGCCCGGCGGCGCGTTCCTCCTCAAGCGATTTCACGAGCTTGGAGGATACTTCGGTGCTCTTGGCCCTGACCATGCTCTCGCGGATGCCGGCCTTCACTGTGTCGAAGCTTTCCTGCTTGCCCGGTACGATGCCGTCCACGCGTATGATCACCCAGGAAAGTGGCCCGTCGATGGGATTGCTGAACTGGTCCTTCTTGAGGATGAAAGCCTCGTCGATGATCGCCTGGTTCACGTCGAACTTGGCTGGAAGCTCTGTTTTCGAAACCATACCGAGGTCGATATCGCCGATGGCGAAGCCTGCGGCCTTGGCGACATCGGCGAAGCTCTTGCCCGCGAGAAGCTGCGCCTCGGCAGCCTCCGCGGCTTCCTTGGCCTTGAACGGCATGATCACGATCTTGCGCCGCTCAGGCACGGCGTAATTGCCGGGGTTGGCGTCGTACTGTGCCTTCACGTCCTCGTCCGGAATGTGGATCTTGGGCGCGACCGTTTGCGGCGTTACGGCAAGCACGGCTACCTTGCGGAACTCGGGCGCCATGAACTGCATTTTATGGTCGTCGTAGAAGCTCTTGAGCGTTTCCTCAGAGGGTGCATCGAGGGCTCCGGCGTCCTTTGCGGCGAGCGTGAAATAGGCGATGGTGCGTTGCTGGTTGAGATAGCGGTTATAGGCATCGAGCAGCGTCTTGGACACCACACCGCTCGTCAGGAATAGTCCCTGGATCTGGCGCCTGATGAGGTCGCTCCTATATTCCTGCTCGAAAAAGGGTGCGCTGTAGCCGATGCGCTGGAGGAAGTCCTGGTATTTCTTGGGATCGTACTTGCCCGAAGCGTCCTGAAAGACCTGATTGCCCTTAATGCTCTCGCTCAAGCCCTCCTTTGAGAGGCCGAGCCCGAGCTTCTGGGCCTCGGAATCGAGGGCGGCTTCCTGGATGAGTCCTTGCAGCACCTGCTGCGGCAAGCCCAGCGCCCTGGCCTGGGCCTGGGTTATCCGCTGCCTCGCCCTGGCTGACAGGTTTTCAAGCGTGCGCTGGTAGGTGCGGTCGTACTTCTCAGGGGTGATGTCGATCGAGCCTACCCGGGCCACGTATGGCTGCTGAGTAAAGTGCTGGAACGAGAAATTGCCGCCGAACTGGATGGCGAAAGCGAGAATCAGAATCCCGAACAACAGGAAAACGGCCGCTTTCCTCATCATTTGCATCATGGCAGGCGAGTCCTTCATAAAGCCGAGACGGCCCTTGATTTAGGCGCGCAATTGAGCCAGGGTCCGCAGTGCGCCGTAATTTAGAGGATAAAAATCGCTGCGCAACATCAGATTGGAGCCACGCACCCGCTTTTAAGGGGAATTACTAATGAGTTTACCGGAACTTATCGTCGCGGGAAACTGGAAGATGAACGGGTTTCGCGCGGATCTCGCCGAGATTGAGGCGGTGCGCGCAGGAATTCCGGCCTCCTGCAAGGCTGGGGCTTGGATTTTCCCCCCGGCAACGCTTATCGGTGCCGCAGCCGCGCTGACGGGTGGTACACACGTGCTGACCGGCGCACAGGATTGCCACGCGAAGGACTCGGGCGCTTTCACCGGAGACCTGTCCGCGCCGATCCTGAAGGACGCTGGGGCCGCCGCCATTCTCGTGGGCCACAGCGAACGGCGCAGCGGGCATGGCGAGACCAGCCGCGAGGTCAAGGCCAAGGCGTCGGCGGTGCTGAAGGCGGGCCTTCCCGTCATCGTCTGCCTCGGCGAAACCAGGGGCGAGCGCGAATCCGGCCTCGCCGCCTCCGTTTGCACGCGCCAACTCGCAGATAGCCTGCCCGCCGAAAGCACGCCGGAGAACACCGTCATCGCCTACGAGCCCGTCTGGGCCATCGGCACTGGCCTTCAGGCTACCACGGAGGACATAATGGCCATTCACGCCGTTCTCCGCGCCGAGCTTGGCAAGCGCGAAGGAACCGGCAGCCAGCGCTGGCGCATCCTCTACGGCGGCTCGGTGAGCCCGGCCAATGCGGCAGGCATTTTCGAAAGCGGCGAGGTCGATGGTGCGCTCGTTGGCGGCGCAAGCTTGAAGGCTGCCTCCTTCCTTGCAATTATCGCGGCCGGCGCACAGGCTTTGGAACGCCGGAAATCCTGATCGGGAGGAGTCCAGTGAAAATTCTTCGCCGTATAGGCGCTAGGGCTGGCTGGCTGGCATCCGGGGCCGCGGCTTGCGGCCTGTTTGCTTCGCTGGCCCCATCGTTTGCCACGCCGCTCGACAAGGAAGCTTGCGCGAAGCTTACGTTGGACATGCAGAACATGAAAATGCTGGAAGTCGACAAGCTGATGGAGAACGGAGCGGCGTGGGCCGCCTCGCATCTGTCCGCCACCGACTTGTACCTCGTGCGGCAGTATATCGACCTTGACGAGCAGCTGAAGTTTCGCTGCTCGGCGCCAAGCTCTCTTGCCCATCTCAAACACCTTGACGACGAGGACGAGGAGAACAGCACGCCCAAACAGGCGGACTCCTCTGAGGGCGATGCGAAGAAGGACCAGGCCGGGGACGGCCAGGATGAGGCCGCCAAAGCTTCGCAAAAGCCAGCGGAAAAGCAAAAGGCGGCAAGAGCGCCCGCCAAGAAGAGCCCGCAGCGGCAGGGTGCTAGCGCTCAGTAGGGACACGTAGCTTTGCAGGAGATGCCTAGTAGCCTGCGTCAGCTAAAATAAGTAGTTTTGACTTGGTCTTTTTCGCCATGGCAAAGCAGAGCGGCTCGGCTGTACGTCCAGTACAGCCTGCTCCGTTCATCTTTACCACGCCCAAAAATCCCGGCGTCATAACTATTCATTTTGACTGACACAGGCCACTATTACTGCCCGAGGCACGCTCGCACCCCATAGGCCGCACACGTCGCCACGCGAACTTGCCTCGGATAAGCTGTACTAGAATCAATAACTTGCTAGTACGCCTTCTCGCCGCCGGCGAGTTCGATGTGCTTCTGACCGATCTCGCCATGCCGGAGACTTCGGGCCTGGAGCTGGCCAAAATGGGCGCGTGAGGCGCACCGCTCGCTGGGGATCATCCTCATGACGGCTATCCGCACTCCTTTCAGCCGTGCGAGGCAAACTGGAACTGCTTCGCAAACCGTTTAGCCCGGCGGACCTGGAAGCGGCACTCCAGCGCGCAGCAAGCGCCGAAAGAAGCGATGCCACAGGGCAGCTACTCCAATCAATTCATCCTGGCCGTGGCGTTTAGCGTATCCCGTCCCGCAGCGGCGGTGATCTTGGCGGCCAGCTTCTCCTTTTGGCGAGACCTCGCTTTCTGGCCTGAACGCCTCGATGAACTTGCGGCGCCATTCGTTGAGCGTCGGCCGTTCCGCACAGGATGGCGGTGCGAATGAAGTGTGGGCAAAGTGTTGGTTAAGAAATTAATAAGGCGGCAAATTGCCGCAGACATAGTCGTAGAACGCTATTGATGGCTTCGCGCCGATGAGTTCTCATTAAACTACATGCGCTAACTAAGGGAGGTAATTCGCCTGGTAGGAAAGGCGGCAAGCGCATGCAACAGACATCCCGTAATGGTCAATAGAAGGATGAGATATAAATGACGGTTGAAGCAATTCTGAAGAGGAAGGGCCAAAGCGTCGTCACGACGGGCCCAACAACAAGTATCAAGAGCGCAGCAGAACTAATGCGCGAGAAGAATATCGCCGCCCTTATGGTGATGAACGGCGAGGCTACTCTCGGCATCGTTACCGAGCGCGATATTGTGCGCGCTTTCGCCCGCGACGGCGTGGCGATGGGCAGTAAACCCGTGCAGGACATCATGACCGCAAAGCTGATCACCGGCACGCCTGGGGACAGCGTAAAGCACGTGATGGAGGTGATGACCAACAAGCGCATCCGCCATTTCCCGGTCTACCAGGATGGCAAGCTTGCGGGCTTGGTCAGCATCGGCGACGTGGTCAGGCATCGCCTGCAAGACCTGGAGTTGGAGAAAAACGTGCTGCGCGACGCCTATATCGCGGCCCGTTAGACGCCAGGTTGCGGCATAATCGAAGCGTTCAACCCCTCACCCTGTCCCTCTCCCTCTGGGAGAGGGAACGTTGTTGTGAGCGCATCGCGTCATACTGGCGTTCCTTCTCCATCCGCATCCGCTTGCGGATACACCAAGACGCGAACGCGCCAAGGCGAGTTTGCGGGGAGAAGGACAGCGTGAGGGGAGATTCCCCCGGTTCAAGGCACCAGCCGTCCGCCGCTCAGCGCGGATTGATGAGCTGGGCTTGCAGGAAGTCGCGGATGGCGTCGCGGGGTACGCCGTTCGCGACGAACGACTGGCCGATACCTCGCAGAAGGACGAGCGTCAACTGCCCGTCCCGCACCTTCTTGTCCTGCTCCATGAATGCGAGCAGCTCTTCGAGAGTAGGCATGCGTCCAATCTGGTTGTGTAAGCCCTTGAGATCGGCGGGCAGGCCGTATTCGGCCAGATGCGCCTTGAGCCGGGCGGCCACCGATGGACCGCACAGGCCCTGGGCCTGCGAAAACTTGGCCGCGAGCACCATGCCGAGCGCGACCCCCTCGCCATGCAGCAACTCGCCGGAATAGCTGGCCCAGGCCTCCACGGCGTGGCCGAAGGTGTGGCCGAGGTTCAAGAGGGCACGGTCGCCAGTTTCCCGCTCGTCCCGCGCCACAATCTCTGCCTTCATCTGGCAGCTTCTAAGGATCGCGTGGGTAAGGGCATCGCTGTCGCGCGCGAAGACGCGGGGACCATTTTCTTCGAGCCACTCGAAGAAAATGGCGTCGCCTAGCGCGCCATATTTCACCACCTCGGCATAGCCGGCGCGGAATTCGCGGTCCGGCAGCGAGTTCGAGCGTGGCGAGGTCGGTCAGCACTAGCGAAGGCTGATGGAAGGTGCCGACGAGGTTCTTGCCCTGGCGCGTGTCGATACCGGTCTTGCCGCCGACGGACGAGTCGACCTGCGCCAGAAGCGTCGTCGGCACTTGTACGAGCCGCACGCCGCGCTTCAGTATGCTGGCTGCGAACCCCGCAAGATCGCCGATCACGCCGCCGCCAAGCGCGATCACTACGTGCTTGCGCTCGATGCCAAGGTCGAGAAGGGCGTTGCAAACGCGCTCAAGCTCGGAAAAGCACTTCGATTTCTCGCCCGAAGGCACAAAGCAGATGTCGCCTAGAAGCAGCCCGTGCTCCTTCAGCCGGGACTCCAGGTCGTGGGCGTAAGCCGAGAGCGCCCAGTCGGCCACGATGGCGAAGCGGGCGCCTGGCAGCGCCTGCATGAGATGCTGCGGCGCGGACGCGAGAAGCCCGGCGCCGATGACGATGTCATAGCTGCGGTCGCCCAGCGTGACAGTGACTTGGCCGGACTTCCGGCTGATTTCAGCGCTGCCTGTCATGGCCGTTCCTCGGAATTGCTGGCTGTCGCGGGGGCGTCCTGTCTAGCAGGTTCGGCGCCCCGCGCAAGATAGGAAGCGAGCAGCGAAAGGATCTCTTCTACCGCTACTTCGTGCGGTCCGTCCCGGCTTTCGTAGATCAAGTTCGCCCCGGCGTAATAGGCCTCGCGCTCCGAAAGCAGCCGTGTGAGTACAGCGCGCGGATCGGCGGTCTTGAGCAAAGGCCGGTTGTCGCGCCGCGAGACCCGCTGGAGAAGGAGATCCACCGGGGCCTTGAGCCAAACCGTAATTCCGGTGCTCGTGAATTCGGCCCGCGTCTTGGCGGAAATCACCGCGCCGCCGCCGGTCGCGACGACGTGGGGGCCGCTTTGCATGAGCCGCTTGATGACGCGCTCCTCGCCTTCGCGGAAATAGGGCTCGCCGTGAGTGGCGAAAATCTCCGCGACCGTCATGCCAGCCGCCTCTTCGATTGCCGTGTCCGCGTCGCTGAAAGGCAGGTCGAGCACTGCCGCAAGCCTTCGCCCAATGGACGACTTGCCCGATCCCATCATGCCTACGAGCACAATGGACCGGCCCGCGAGGCTTGCGCGCACGTCCCGGGCCAAACGTTTCACCGTTGCGCCAGCAGCCTCCGCCGTCACAATATGCTCACTTTGCCAGCTTTAGAAATCATGCCCGCGCAACTTATGCTTTCATCGCATCCTTGACAATGGCTGCAAAGAGCGGCAGCCATGCCGGTAAACGAGCTGGGAACCTGCCATGCCGACCCTTATCCGCTTTTTGACCACCGTTGGTATTCTCGCCGGCCTGTTCTACGGCTCCATGTTCGTGCTGGCAAATTTCTTCGAGCCCCAGCAGCACGAAATGACTAAGACAATCAGGGACGTTAAAGTCAAATAGCCATGCCACGGCCGAAGAGCGTGCCCGCCCAGGCAGGGGACGAAGCGCTGATCGATGCGTTCCTGCATATGATGCGGGCGGAAAGCGGCACGGCCTTCAACACGATCCAGGCCTATGGCTCGGATCTGCGCGAGATATCCCGGTTCCTGGCGGAGCGCGATGTGTGCTTTTCGTCCTGCGGGAGGGCCGATCTCGAAGCTTTTTTCTCCGCCCGCGCCGCAGAGGGGCTAAGCCCCAACTCGGCTGCCCGCAAGCTCTCCTGTCTGAAGCGTTTTACCAAGTTCCTCACCGCCGAGGGCAAGCTTCAAAGCGATCCAGCGCTGCTCATCGACGGCGCCAAGGCTAGGCGCCGCTTGCCTCACACTTTATCGGCGGGGGAGGTCGAGCTGCTCTTGAACACCGCTCATAAAGAGGCGGCCAAGGCTCCCGAGGGCGCCGGCTTCCGGGCATTACGCTTTGCCTGCCTATTGGAGCTGCTTTATGCCACCGGCCTGCGCGTCTCGGAGCTGGTCGGCCTGCCCAAGGCCGCGCTCAAGGGCGATCAGTTCATGCTCACGGTGAAGGGCAAGGGGGGCCGCGAGCGTATTGTGCCCTTGAACGGGAAGGCACGCGAGGCCTTGGACCGCTATATCGATGCCATGGCCGCGAGCAAGACGCCTGCGGCGCAGAAATGGCTGTTTCCGTCCTGGGGTGAGTTGGGCCACTTCACGCGGCAGAAATTCGCGCGCGATTTGAAGGAACATGGCGCCAAGGTGGGCATCGATGAGGAGCGGCTTTCCCCGCATGTGCTGCGCCATGCCTTCGCCAGCCATCTTTTGGACCGCGGCGCCGATCTGCGCGTGCTGCAAACGCTCCTGGGCCACGCCGACATCTCCACCACGCAGATTTACACCCATGTGATGGAGGAGCGGCTCAAGCAGACTGTGTTCGATTTTCACCCGCTAAGCGATAAGGGCGCGGAGGAGTAATACACAATCCGGTTGAATGCTTCAGAAGAAGCCACCTCACCCCAGCCCTCTCCCGCGAGGGGAGAGGGGGCAGGGCAGTGCCCCTTGAGTGGGCGTTCCCCTCTCCCCATCCGCTTCCGCTTCGGCTCGCGGATACGGAAGCGAAAAGAGGCAAGCTCGCCAAGGCGAGCTTGCAGGGAGAGGGGACAGGGGTGACGGGGCCTTCTTCTGAACCAATCGATCGGATTCGATATATCCGTCAGGCCCGGCGCCGCGCCACGATGAGATAGCCCAGGCCGCTGTAAACCTCATGCCGCGCAAGCACATCGGCTCCGGAGGGCGGAGGTGGCGGCGTTTTCCGGAAGCCTGGGTTCATACGCGGAAGCACCCGCCGCCCGATGGGGTGCGAAAACTGCTCGCTCATATGCTCGTCGCCCCAAACGATGCGGCCGCCAGGGCGCACCACGCGGACAAATTCGCGCAAGGCCTGGCCTGGATCGCTGAACAGATTGACGCCGCCGAAGTGGAACAGCGCGTCGAAGGATTTCATCCGCGAACGGCAGGTGCTGTGCGTTGGCCTGGATCAGCGCGATGGCGAGGCCGCTGTGGCGGCGTTTGCATTCGCGCAGCATGTTGAGCGATAGATCCGCGGAGACGATCCGCGATGACGGTCCTAGCGCCTTCCGGAGCAAGGGATGGAACACGCCGGGTCCGGGCGAGACCTCCAGCACTTGCGAGCCCGGTTCGAGCCCGGCCAAATTGACGATTTCCGCGCGGCCCTTTGCCATGTCCACGCCAGTCAGGAGCCGGCCGAGGACGCGCTCGGAGACATCGTAGAACGGCGCGATCGCATCGTAGAAGCGGTTCCAGCTTGCATCGCTCTTTTGCAGGGTTTGCGGATAGGCGAGCGAGGCGATGCCGTCGAAGCACGCAAAAGTGGTGCCGTCCTCGCGGACGAGCGTGCCATTGCTTGCCTCAAGCCTTTGGCCAGTCTCCGGGCAGCGGAGAGCTGAGATGGCCCAATCTGGAAGCATTGGCGGCGGCCCCTTCACCAGCGTGGATTAATTCTGGAACCGGATAGATTTCCGCGGCCGGGAATGCAATCCTCTTACAGCTTGAGTAGTCTCAAGGCAACTGCACCGGGGAGGATTGCGCTTGGAGCCATCTATCGTCTGTCCCAACTGCCGGACCGAAATCAAGCTCACCGAAACGCTGGCCGCGCCGCTGATCGAGGCGGTGAAGCGCGACAGCGAGGCGAAGCTGCGCCAGAAGGAGGCCGAGATCGCCAAGCGGGAGGCGGCCATCCGCGCGCAGGCCGAGGCGGTCAAGGAAGCCAAAGAGGCAATCGAGGCACAGGTCGCGGACCGGCTTAAGGCCGAGCGCAAGAAAGTTGTGGAGGAGGAGGCGAGGAAGGCGGCTGCCAAGTTCTCAGTCGATCTCCACCACAAGGACCAGCTTCTGGAAGAGGCGAACAAGCTAGCCGCCGAGCGCGCGGCTAAGCTTGAGGAAGCGCAGAAGGCCCAGGCCGAGGCGCTCAAGAAGTCGCGCGAGCTGGACGACGCGAAGCGCGAGCTGGACCTCACGATCGAGAAGCGCGTGGGCGAAGCGCAGGCCGAAATCCAGGCGCGCGCCAAGGCAGAGGCCGAGCAGGCGATGCAGCTGAAGGTCCAGGAGAGGGAGCAGACCATCCTCGGCATGCAGAAGCAGATCGAGGAGCTGAAGCGCAAGTCCGAGCAGGGATCGCAGCAATTGCAGGGCGAGGTGCAGGAGTTGCAGCTTGAAGCGCTACTGCGTGGGACTTTTCCGCACGACACGGTGACACCCGTGCCCAAGGGCGAGTTCGGTGGCGACACGGTGCAACATGTGGCGGGGCCGCTTGGCCAGGCTTGCGGCAAAATCCTCTGGGAATTCGAAGCGCACGCGCAATTGGAGCGACGGCTGGCTGCAAAAGCTGCGCGACGACCAGCGCGCGGCCAAGGCGGATGCGGCGATCCTCGTTTCGCAGGCGCTGCCCAAGAACATCGACGTTTTCGGCCAGATCGACGGCGTGTGGATCACCGCGCCGAAATGCGCTGTGGCGGTGGCGATGGCGATCCGGCATGCGCTCATCGAGGTAGCGATGGCGCGCAAGGCCGGCGAGGGCCAGCAGGACAAGATGGAGGCGATGTATCATTACCTCACTGGCCCGCGCTTCCGGCACCGCGTCGAGGCCATCGTCGAGAAGTTCCAGGACATGCAGGCCGACCTCGAAAAAGAGCGCAAGGCCATGCAGAAATCCTGGGCCAAGCGCGAGCAGCAGATCCAGGTGATCGTCCAGGCCACGGCCGGCATGTGGGGCGATATGCAGGGCATCGCCGGACGCTCGCTGCCCGAGATCGAGGGGCTCGATTTCGACGGCGTGGAGGCTGTCGAGGATCACGCAGGCGGCAAGCTGCGCCTCATCGAGTTGGATAGGGCAGAGTAGCGGCACGGCCGAACCCAATTTCGAGCGCACAAGCCCTCATCCGGTCCTTCTCCGTCTGGGAGAAGGACCGCTGAATTGGCCTCGGCGTGAGTTCACGCGTCCCTCTCCCATAGGGAGAGAAGGGCACGATGAGGGTTTATGCAATACGGATGGCAATACTGGATCTTCCAAAATGGAAGTCGTCTGGCCAGCCGCTTGACGCACCGCCGGTGTACTGGAATGACAGCGCTTCCACATTGGAAGCGGAGTTGCCAGCCGTCCGCGGATGTTCCGGATTTCGGGCTGGTAAGGCGGCACCAGGGAGGCCGGCCGGTCTTCGCCTAATGGATGAGACGGACGGGCTCCGCTATCCACAAGTGGTGCTCAGCCCTTACACAGGCGGCAAAATGGGCGCACCTGTTTACGAAAATCGAAGATTTACCTTCCTATAACTATTCAATGAATTTCCATGGCGCATGCTATGGCCTTATTGTGTAATGGGTTCTGCCCTAGCAGGCCTTAAGGGGGCGGGCTTTCAGCTTAGGATCGGACAATGGCAATGCGTAATCAGTTAAGGCCACTCGCGCTTGCGCTTCCACTGACCCTGCTTGCGGCGGCGGGCTTGCCCGCGATAGCCTCTCAGGAGCTTGAGAAGATCATCTCCTCGGAACCGGCGCCAACGGGCATTACCGTCACCGTCGCGACTGGCGGCTGCACCGGAAAGGCCGATTTCCAGGTCAGCTCAAGCGCGGTCGCGGATGGAAAAACGTCAATCGAGCTGCGGCGCACGAAGGCCGATACCTGTAAAGGAAACTTTCCGGACGGCCTTAAGCTGCATTACACCTGGGGGGAGCTGAAGCTTCCCGATGGCACACAGATCATGGTCAAGAACCCGGCCGATCCAGTGTTCGGGGCTATACCGCCAGCTATGGCGGCAGCCGCGGAGGTCAAGACTGCGCCGCGCCATTATTACCGGGCTCGCCGGCACCACCACAGGCGCGGCTGGCACAGAGGCAGGCGATCGGAGCGTGCCGGCTTCGAGTGGGGCGCTCCGCTCCGTCACTGCCACTTCCATAGGTATCGCCGGGATTGCTATTGTCCCTGCTTCGACGACTAGTGGCCTGCGTCAGTCAAAATGAGACCGCGTTTCCAGCGCGACAAATTGATTTATAGGTACGAATAAGCATCCCCAGCAGCTCACGAGTTGGATTCGGTGTTCTCCAGCCGCTTGAAAGCCGGCGGCTTATGGAACCGAAGGATGTCCGCATGGCCGCCAATGAAATTCGGGTAGAAAAATACATTGTTAAACTGACTGAAGCGGAACGCACTCACCTGCAGGGGTTACTCAACAAGGGCAAGAGCCCGGCGAAACGGCTGCTGAAAGCCCGGATATTGCTTAAAGCCGATGAATCCGAACTTGGCGAGAGCTGGAGCGACGGCCAGATCATCGAAGCGCTCGACACCAACGAAACGATGGTCTGGCGGGTGCGCCGGCGATTCGTGGAAGAAGGCCTGGAGGCGGTGCTGAGCCGCAAACAGCGCGCAAACCCAGCAATAACACCGATTTTCGACGGTGAAAAACAGGCCCGCCTGACGGCGCTGGCCTGTTCCACGCCTCCCGAGGGCCGCGCCCGTTGGACGCTGCGGCTCCTGGAAGACAAGGTGGTGGAACTTGGAATCGTGGAGCGCGCCAGCGACAACACCATCGGGCGCGTTCTAAAAAAAACACGTTGCAGCCTCACCGCAAGGAACAATGGGTCATCCCGCCAGAGGCCAATGGCGCATTCGTAGCAGCGATGGAGGAGGTGCTGGACGTTTATACGCAGCCGCACGATCCGCAAATACCGCTCGTCTGCCTGGACGAGTGCTCCAAGCAGCTTGTTTCGGAAACGCGCACGCCAATCCCGATGAAACCGGGCCAGCCGGAGCGGGTCGATTACGAATACGAGCGCAATGGCACCGCCAACATGTTCATGCTGTTCGCGCCGCTGGAGGGCTGGCGGCACATCGAGGTAACGGACCGCCGCACCGCCGTCGATTATGCCCATATCCTCAAAGACTTATCGGACGTCCACTTCCCGGACGCCAAAAAGATCAAGCTGGTTCAAGACAATCTGAACACACATGTCAAAGCCTCGCTTTACGAGGCCTTCCCGCCCGCCGAAGCCAGGCGGCTCGTGGAGCGCTTCGAATGGCACTACACGCCCAAGCACGGCAGCTGGCTAAATATGGCGGAATCCGAGCTGGGTGTCCTAGCGTCGCAATGCCTGGATCGCCGCATCCCCGATAAGGAAACGCTGACCAGCGAGGTCGCCGCCTGGCAAGCCAGCCGCAACAAACACCAAACCAAGGCCGATTGGTAGTTTACAACCGCCGATGCCCGCATCAATCTGAAGCGCCTCTACCCTCAATTTGAATGACTCAAGCCACTAGGATAAGCGCGCAGTCTCGAAAACCAGCTACTACCCGCAAAAATCCCGGAGAACGCTACGGCGTTTCCGGGATTTTGTTATTGGAATGTCTTCGATCCGAACGAAGGGAATCTCCCCTCAGCCTGTGCCTCTTCCAGCAAGCTCGCCTTGGCAAGCTTGCCATCTTAAAGTGCCCGATCCGCTAGCGGATGCGGCTGGAGAGGGGACGCCTGTTCAACCGGCACAGCCGGACTCCCTCTCCCATGGGGAGAGGGCTGGGGTGAGGGGAGATTTGCTCAGATTATGGCGCGCCCACTACGGCATCCGCACTTGGCTGAGGCGGCTTACGGTCTCGCCCGAGCAGCCGTTATCTGGGCACAGATTGACGAGGTAGCAGCCCCTCGCCGTGTCCGGCTTATAGTCGACCTCGCCCTCGATCAGAACGCCGGCCAGCTTCTTGGTCGCCTGGTCGTAGACGCCCGACCCGGAATTGCCGCCGAACGTATCGAGATTGGCGACGAACCAGGCCTCGTTCGAGGCGTCGCGGACGGTGGCACCTGCTGCGTACTTGAGCGGGATGCCCGCCGGGAAGCCCATGACGAAGACCCGCGCCCCTTTGGCCACCGGCGCCCGCTCCCAATTCGTCACCGGCTCGGCGACGGAGGATGGCACGGGCCGGTCGAGGCGTACCAGCGCCCAATCGTGGCGGTTGGCATCCTTCATATTGGGCTTCTCGCCGCCGGCGACCGCTTTTCCGGTGAAAACATTGGCCTCCGGCACCTGGGTTGCATCCGCGCCCGGGCTCCGCATGGCGTAGCCGAATACGAATTTGACCCCGGTGACATCGGGCGGGAGAGCCTCATTGTGCGAGATCTCGCGCACGCAGTGGCCCGCGGTCAGCACCAAGTCTGGCCGCACCAGTGTGCCTGAGCAGAAGGCGCCCGACGGCTGCTCGGCATACTTCGGCTTGGGGGTTGGGCAAAGGTGTTTGGTTTCCTGGAAGGACTTGACCTTGATGCGAACCGTGCCGCCGGATGGCGCGTCGAGCTTTGCGCCGTCGAAAAGCGCGACGGAGGCACGCGCGAGCGGCTCAAGCCCGCTGCTGGGCGACAGTTGATACCAGTCCTTGCGGTCGTCTGTGCCGTAAATCGAGCGGCTGGTAACATGCGCCGCAGCCAGAAGCTGCCCGTCGTCGAGCGAGGACAGCCCGCTGCCTCCCCCAGGGATCAAGCCGCGCGATGTAGCGGTAATTGGCTTCGCTGCCTTTTTCTTCTTCTGCACGCGCCGGTCGATCTCCTTGCGCAAATCCTCGTCGCTGGCGCGCTTCACCGTCGCGATGGCCTTTTCCAAATCGTCCGCGCGGGCGAGGCTCGACGCTGGAATGCTGGCGAAAAAGAAGCACAGCGCGCAGGCAGAGGTGCGCCACCAGTCCGATCGATCCATAGTCACTATCTCCCCTGGCATGCCGTTAATTTTGTAGCTTGTTTTAGCCGGATTTTGCGGGGCCGGCTACTCCTATGCGCTTGAGTGTTTCAATTGCCGATACTTCATGGCCTATGCGAAGACGGGAAACGGCTTGCCCGCCGCCTCGTAGAAGCTTCTAAGGCGCTCTTCCGCCTTGCCGGGGCGGCCGAGGCCCAGAAAACGCAGCGCGTTCCTATAGAAGAGGTTGTCGAGCTGATTATCGTTCAGGCCCAACCCACGAAAGAACGCCTCAACATTGTCTACATATTGCTCGGCCCCTTGTGCCCTGCCGGTCATATTCCAGTCGGTGCCGTACATGAGCCGCTCGCAATGCGGATCGGCCTCGAAATACTTCGCGAACAGCTTTTTGACTGCCTCGACGTGGGCTTTCTCGGCGCTGCCGTCCAGCACCCAGTAGAAGTAGCTGATGTCGGAGTAGACGTTCGGGAACTTGCGGCCTTTAATGTAGGCGCCGATCTCGCTTTCCCAGGTCTTGGCGTATTGCTTGGCTGCATCCGGGAAGTTCATGGCCTGCTGGAAGAGGCCGAAATGCGCGAAATCCAGCTTGAGCCTTGGATATTTGGTCAGAACCTTCGCCCAGAGTTTGGGCTCCGCCCTTGTGCCATAGCCGGGACCGGCGGCCTGGGTGTCGGCTGTGTGTGCAACGATTGGAACTTCGTTTGCTTCGCACCACGCATAGAGTGTGGCAAGCGCCTTGTCGAGCGCTGCGCCGAAGCCCGGCTCGCTCATCGAAGCGTAAGCCGGGAAGCTCAGGCCTTGGGTCGCGTTGCCGATGGGCTTGAACCCCATTGGCGAATAGAGTTTCACGCCCAGGAAGCCGCGCTTCGTCACCGCCTCCTGAACGATGGCGAGCGGCGACGGCTCGTCCGGCTTGCGCCGGATCTCTCGCAAAGGATCGAAGGCTACAAAGCCGTGCATGGGCCGGGGCTGCCGCAAGGACAGGGCGCTCATGAGTTCCACTTGATCCTTGAGGGGCGATGGCGTCTGGTCTTTCAGCCAATAATTGAAATCGACGATTGCCGGCGCTGTCAGGATGAGGCGCGTGTTTTGCGGGTCGTAAAGCGAATAGTAGGTCTCGATGATGGATTCGCGATAGCCAACCAGAAGCTCGCCCCAGGCGAAATAGCGCGAGAAGATGCTGCGCCCGCTGGCGATGTAGGCACCCACGGCTGCAGCGGCATTGCTAAGCGAGGAGCCGAGGCTCTTCATGCTGCGGCTGGAGGCTCCTGGCGCGCCCTCGCCGGCCATCTCCATCTCCCTCATGACGAAATCGACGAAGGCGTCGGTATCCATGCCGCTGTCCGGCGCCTGAGCGCTAGGCAGATCGCTCTTGGGCTGCGGACCCCTGGCCTGGTAATGCTCCACCAGCACACCGGCGATGGCCTCTGCCCCAGCCGGGCTGGCGGGCAGGCCGCTCTTCTGGCTCCCCGCGGCACTGCGCGCCGGCGAGCCGCCTGCGCTATATCCCGGGCAAGTGTTTGCATCCTTGAGGCAGGCCAGCTCCTTCTGGGCGCCCGGCGCCTCGTATTTCAACATGAGGTCCGTAAGTTTCGCGGCCAGGCCTTTCCATACGCTTTGCGATGGGGTGCCGGCGGCTGACTGCGGCTGGCTTAAGACATAGTCGGACAGGACGACACGTTGCAGGAAGCCGTGTATGGGCAGGTCGGCGGCGTTGAAGAAATGGCAGTGAACGTCGATGAAGCGCCGGGCGGGCGCCGCATGAGCTGGGAGCTTGAGAGCGGGGAGGGCTGCAGCGGCAAGCGCTGCCTTCAGGATGTCGCGCCGGTGGAACATGGTTTGCAAAGCCGATCGAAGCTGACGTTTGTGGTCTGACTGAGCAGCAGGAAATGCGTTACCCAAGTGGCGGGAATGCGGTCAATTTTCTTGCGCGAACCGGTTTGCGTCAAGGCGGCGATCCCCAGGCCGTGAAGAGGCAGGGCGGCATACGAGGCTCGCCAGCAATTCTAAAACTGCCTAATTTTCCTAAAACTGGCGGATTTTAAGGATTCCCAAGGGAAGCGAACAGTAATTCAAGATAGGGATGAGCCTGCTTATATCCCTTTTGGAGGAACTTAAGGATGCGTGCCGGACATTTCCGGACACACGGGAAGGGCGTTCCGGCAACATTGGAGTAGAAGATTTCGGGTTGTCTGCATTTTCGATGTTTTTTATGCAGAGCGAAGTCCTTTTTGTCGTACCAGCGGGCGCTGGAGAATGGACAGAAGCGGTCGAATTGCCAGACGCTGTTTGGGATCGGCAAGATCCCTTCTGACAATTACATCCGGTCCATGCTCGACCAAGCCGATCCCGCACTTTTGCAGCCTTGTTTCGACCGGCTGACCGCCTGCCTCGGCAAACCGGAGATGCGGAAAGCCCAAGCCGTTGACTTAATCTGTTGACGATTGCGGCGGGATGGTGTCCTCCGATTGGGAAGGCAGTTCTGTTAAGAATAGTTCACAGAGCGCAACGAGCCATCAGGAGAGATAGATGATATCTTCGTAGTCCAGCGGCGCCTGAGCCAATCCTAGGCGTTCTGCAGGTGTTTTTCCATCCTTGCCGGTCAGGATATAGTTGTGGGCCGTGCGCATGATGTCGAGGATTTTGGCGACGTTGCCTGGATTGTATGGAGAGTAGCCATTCCAGATCCGGCCGTTGTTCGCCTTCGAGTGAATCGGCCGTTCAAGCAAGGAGAGCCGCAGGCGCACCTGATTGAAAAACGAATTGACGCTGTGCAGGCTGGCCTTGTTGTAGAGCCAAGCTTTGTGATCTTCATCGTAATTGCTGAGATCGGTGAGTGAGGCCACGGACTTCTCTGGTTCGCTCATGGTCGGGAAAGGATGGTCAAGCCATCGGTCTTCCCATTTCCCGTGCGGTGTCATGGAGGCCAAGCGCTCTTTAATCAGCAGCAGTTTGACCTCCTTTGGCAGCAGGGTTGGGTGCGCGGCCTCTGCTTGGACGAACAGCATCTTTGCTTCGAGGTATTTTTGACGCTTTTCGTCCACGGTCAGGTCCTTGGCGATGCGAACATAAAAGGCGTCCGCTGTGTGGCCTTGAATTTCGGTGCGGAACGCAGACAGGCAAGCGGCCCGGAGACCCGGGTCCTGGTCGAGGAAAAAACGCCACTTCTGGACATTGCCCAGCAGGCGTTTGAGGAAGAAAAAGTGCCCGTACATCGTGTACTCGCCATGGGTCTGCATGCCGTATTCTGGAAGCCGCGCGGCTGGTGACGGCACATCGGGGCTCTCGATGTCGTCACGCGTCATGGCATCGGCGTAAGTTTCATCGATCTCCGCTGGCAGGCCCTGTTTGTGCCGCTTTGCGTTCAAGGACTTTGCGGTGGCTCGCTCGTGGTCAGCATTGAGCCAGAGGCGGGCAAAGCGGCGATGAGGGTAAGGCTTACTCAGGTCGCCATTCGTTTCAACGGCAGCCTGAACCGTTTTGCTGTCCATGGAAGGGTCGAAGTTGAGGTGTGCGCCGAAGCAATAGCCGTATTCGTTGTCCACCGCGGCAATGGCCGAGAGCTGGATATTCCGCTTGTCTTTGCGAACCAGCCAGTTAACCAGGTAGTCCTGTCGATCCACGCCCAGATACAACCGGCGGATGGCGAGATCGGCCAGGGCGCGCTCGCGGTGGGCGGCAAATGACTGACACTGCCGATGGAGAAAGTTGAGGCGACGGTAGAAGGTGTTGGGATCGATGTCCGTGACTTCGATGATGCGACGGACAGGCATCTTATTGATCAGCAGTTTAAAAATGGTCTTGTTCTTGTGAGGTTCCCTCTGCCGGGCTGTGGTCTTGAGGTTCTGGGAAAACGTCTTGCCGCAGACGTTGCAGCGCCAGCGGGGGCTTCCAATGGCTGTCTTACCGAAAGATGCATACGCCCCAACAGTGCCAACTGGCAACTGATCGACATGATTGGCGCAGCCCTCGGTAGGACAGCTCAGCGGATCAGGGGGCGACAAATAGAAAGCAATGCGCTCGACTTCCTCCACGATGCCGATATTGCTTTTGAGAGGGAACTCCACGCCGCAGGACGTGCAGATACAGGAGGAAACGCCCTTGTGCGCATCCAGCGTGTAGCTATTACTCCCGGGCGTCGATCTTTGCTCCGCCGGAACGCCATAGTTAATGCAGCCCGGAGACTTGCAGTGGTTGACCTGGACGCCGCCGTGCTCGGGCGGTATCCGCGGATAATGCCGGGATGAAGCCACGGAAGATTTCTTCTGTATGATCCCAAATGGAAAAATCTGTCAGCGCACCATCTTACGCGCGCCAATCGCCTTTGATCAACAGATTAAGTCAACGGCTTGCGGAAAGCCTTTCAACGGCTCGGCGGCCGGACGCCAATCGCGTGGGACGGAACGGAGTATTTCAACTCATATAAAATAGGCTGCTCTCAGTGCCTGACGCGCAAACGCAGCAACGGGAAGACCGAAAACTATCACACGATGCTATCGGCAACGGTTGTGGCTCCGGGGCATAGCAAAGTTGTGCCGCTCATGCCGGAATTCATAGCGCCGCAAGACGGGCATGATAAGCAAGACTGCGAGCGCGCCGCGGTCAAGCGCTGGTTTGAAAAACACGCCGATCGCGTCAAATCTCTGCGCCCCGTTTATCTTGGAGACGACCTGTTCGCCTGCGATCCCGTGGCGCGGATGGTTACGGAAAACGGTGACGATTTCATTTTTACCTGCAAGGAAGCCTCGCACAAAGCCTTGATGGACTTCATCGGCGGCGCGACGTGCGAGGTGCGCGAGGACAAGGTCCGCAAAGGCCGCGTGAACGAAACATTCCGCTACAAGTGGATCGAGGACGTGCCTTTACGCGATGGGAAAGATACGATCAAGGTCAATTGGATCGGCTTTCAAATCATCGATGCGAAAGGCGGCGTAAAATATTCGATGTCATGGGTCACGAGTTTGCCCGTTACATCGGACACCGTTGCCGAAATCGCCGCCTGCGGCCGGGCGCGCTGGAAGATTGAAAATGAAAGCTTCAACGTGATGAAAAATCACGGCTACGAACTGGAGCACAATTTCGGCCACGGCAAAAAGTTTCTGGCGATGACCTTGGCCGCATTCAATCTGCTGGCCTTCGCGTGGCACTCAATCCTCGACTGCCTCGACCCGCCATGGCAAGCCGCCAGAGAAGCCGCCACCAAACGGACGCGGTTCTTCTCCACCATCGTTTCCCTCACCGCCTTCGTCATTTTCCCTTCCTGGCCGGTCTTCCTAACCTCCCTCGCCACCTTCGAAATCCCACCAAACCTTCTTCAAAACCCCAAATGACCCGTCCCCCCTAAGAAAATGCTAGTTTTAGAATTGCTGGAGGCTCGCCCCGGTTGTTTTGCCCGGCCGAATAATGTAGTACGCTGGCCAAGCTTTCAACGCAGGGGGAAACAAGAAATGTCGATTGACAATGCGGTCTTAAGCTTCGCGGGTTTTATGGTTCTGCTGAGCGTCGCGCTGGGCGTTTTCGTCAGCCAATATTGGTTGCTGCTTACAGCCTTTGCCGGGCTGAATATGCTGCAAGCCGGGTTTACGGGCCTTTGCCCCGCCGCAGCGATCTTCAAGGCGCTAGGGTTCAAGGCCGGCTGTGCGTTTAAGTAGGGGGATGAGCCAGGGGTTGCCCGGCCTTCCGCGGCACTTGCTACCGCGACCGGATGAGTGCAACAGCATCGTTGTAACCCCTCACCCCAGCCCTCTCCCCATGGGAGAGGGAGTCTGGCCGTGCCCATTGAGAAGGCGTTCCCTCTCCCATGGGGAGAGGGATAGGGGTAATGCCCGCTATGCGGTCTGCCAGCTGCGCATCCTTAAGTCCGGTCGGCGAACGTGTCGCAAGCGGAGATGGTGGCCTCGTCATAGCCCTTCTTGAACCAGCGCATGCGCTGCTCGGAGGTGCCGTGCGTAAAGGAATCCGGCACGGTGTAGCCACGCGCGCTCTTCTGGATGGCGTCGTCGCCGATGGCCTCGGCCGCCTTCAGCGCGCTTTCGATATCGCCCGGCTCAAGCGTCTTGTTGATGCGGTCGGTGTTCTTGGCCCAGACGCCGGCATAGCAATCCGCCTGCAGCTCCACGCGCACCTGCAGCGCGTTCTTCTGCGTTCCGGCCGAGGCCGCTTGCATCTGCTGCACCTTGCCCAGCGTGCCTAGCGAGTTCTGGATGTGGTGCCCCACCTCATGCGCGATCACATAGGCCTGCGCGAACTCGCCGGGCGCATGGAAGCGGCGCTTCAGCATGTCGTAGAACGACAGGTCGATGTAAATCTTACGGTTGGTTGGGCAGTAGAAGGGCCCCATTTGCGCGCTGGCCATGCCGCAGCCGGACTGGATGCCGCCGCGGTACAGGACAAGCTTCGGCGGGATGTAGTTGCGGCCCATCTCGCGGAACTGCTTGGACCACACCACCTCGGTGTCGCGCAGCACGACAGCCACGAAGTGCTTCATGGTGTCGTCGCCGGGGGCGCTGGCAACGCCTGAAGGGGCGCTGTGCGGCATCTGGATCTGGCGTCCTGGCATGTCCATCCCGCCACCGCCCAGGATCGCGCGCGGGTCGACGCCCAGAAGCAGCGCAATGCCCACGATCACCAGCAGGCCCACGATGCCGCCGCCGCCAAGGCCGCCTTGGCCCATCGGAATCTGGAAACCGCCCCCGCCAGGAAACGGAAAGCCGCCGCCCGGCCCATCGTTATAGCCGCCGTCGCCGTAACGGCGGTCTTCGATGTTGTCGCTTTCTGGGCGGCCTTGCCATCTCATAACGATACCTCACTCTTGCGCGGGAACGAGCGCGCGCTGCTTCTCCGGCGCCAGGAGCAGCGCCCGGACGGATTTGGATGCAGCGATAGAGCCTTGATTCACATAGGCCTCGTGGTTGCGCTCGATGTCCCGGAGGTCATAGCGGTAATTCACCATCAAGCTCAAGCCCTGCATGACACCTTTTTCGGAGGTGTCCGCGAGCCAGTTCAGCCGTTCGAGCCGCGCGCCGTTGCCGAGATGGAAGCGCGCGACGGGGTCGAGCGGGCGGCCGGCGCGATCTCTCGCGAGCAGGTAGTAATGCGCGGCGGCGGCAAGGATGGCGGGGCGGAATGCGTCCTGTTGCGCCTCGTCCTCGCTCCAGCCCTGGTCATGCAGCTTATGCAGCAGCGCCTTTTGCGGTTCGGGCAGGTAGGCGAGTTGGCCGCCGGCAAGGGCGCGGAACAGCCAGGAGCGGAACGAAGGTGCGGGAGACAGGGTTACAAAGGTCTTGAGCGAGGGAACCTCCCGGGTCAGCTCCTCGACAACCTGCTTGATGAGGAAACTGCCGAAGGAGATGCCGCGCAGGCCTTCCTGACAGTTCGAGATTGAGTAGAACACCGCAGCCGAAGGCTCATCCCCGGCGCTCTCCGGCCCGCCTTCGGATTCCAAAAGCGTATGGATCGAGGCAGGGCTATCGCTGCATAGCGCCACCTCGACGAAGATCAGCGGGTCGTCGACGAGCGCTGGGTGGAAGAAGGCGAAGCAGCGCCGGTCGTGCGGATTTAGTCTGCGGCGGAGGTCGTCCCAGCTCTTGATCTTGTGCACCGCTTCATACAGGATGATCTTTTCAAGGATGGAAGCCGGGCTCGACCAGGACATGCGCTGGAGCACGAGGAAACCGCGGTTGAACCAGGAGCTGAACAGGTGCACGAAGTCGCGATCCACGCTCGCAAGGCTGGTATTCATCCGGGCCAGGAGGTCCTCGCGCATATGGACCAGCGCCGCCGTGCCGCCTGGTGCCAGGTTGAGCCTGCGCAGAAGCTCCTGCCGGGGCGACTCCACGGCGATCGCCAGCCGCTCCAGCGTTTCGGGGCCCGGGTCTTTCAGATAGGCTTCGGCAGCCCTCGCGGCTTCGGCCGCGCTTGGCACGAAACGGCTGGCCAGAAAGGCGAAAATCGCGTCTTTCCCGGTTGGGTCAGCTTCCTCGTAGAGATCCAGGATGCGCCGGGCCAGCGCCACGCCCGAGGCCTCGCCGCGGCCGGCGGCCAGCCCCTCGCAGAGGCTTTCGAAGCTTTCGCCAGCGCCCGCCGCGATCAGCGAGGGCAGGTCGAGGATCTGGCGCCCGCGCTCCGAAATCTTGGCGAGGATTTCCTGGAAAAATGACACATCCATTGGTAGGTTCCGCTTATGTGGCGTTACACATTTACACAAGGCGGCAATGATAGCACGCCGTCGCACGTTTAAGGATGATGGAGGAAAGTGGAGTAGCGTTTGCTGTGTCCGCGTTTCAAAAACATACAAGGGTCGCCGGTTAAGATGGTACGGTCATTTTCCGGTTGCGGGAGCAAGCCATGAGTGCGTCTCAGGCCGAGCGGCTTACGGCCATCATCGAGGAGGAAATCCTGGCGCTCAGGCTCAAGCCTGGCGACAAGCTCGACGAGACGCGCCTTGCTGAAAGGTACGGTACCTCGCGGACGCCGGTTCGCGAAGCGCTCCGCCAGCTTTCCGCGAACGGGCTGATCGAGCTCAGGCCTCACAGGGGTGCGGTGGTGGCCAAGCTTGGCATCGGTGAGCTTATCGAGGTTTTGGAGGTCATGGCCGAGCTGGAGGGTGCCTGCGGGCGGCTTGCGGCAAAGGCCTGCCTTAGAAGCGACCTGGAAGTGATAGAGAACGCGCTGGCGCTTTGCCGGTGCTACGCCGCCGTGAACGACGTTCAAGGCTATAAAGGTGCCAACGAAGCCTTCCATGAGGCAATTTACCAGGCAAGCCGGAATAGCTGCCTCATTGGCTTGACGCTTGGCACCCGTAAGCGTGTCGCGGCTTACCGCCGGGTGCAGCTTGAGCACGCCAAGAGGCTGGAGGTTTCAGTCGCAGACCACGAGCGCATCGCGAGGGCGATCGCGCAGGGCTTCGCGGAAGAGGCCGACCGGTTGCTGCAGGTGCATATCCTGAATGTTGGCGCGGATCTCCGCCGTCTCTTTTCGATGGTGTCGTCGCTTGAGTTTGCGCGTTCGCCAGCGCTGGAAAAAAATGCCGCCCACTCTGACCTGACCAGCGCGAAATAAAGAGCGGGACGATTAGAGCGGCCGGGGCAGTGCTGGCTTCACCGCGGGCCGAGGGCGTTAATCGATCTTTTACCGTGCGTCTTAACTTAATATTCCCGTTATAGTTGTCTGGGCGCAGCTTTGGCGGCACTTTCCCAGGGCTCTCAATGTTTCAGCCCGCGGAAGCAATGCAGCAAACAGGCATCATGTGCACTGGGGTCCGCGAATGTGCGCGCACATGTGGCGGCATCCCCGCCAGCTTTACCTGTGCGTGCGCGGTCAAGCTGGCTGGGCGCAAATTGTACCGGCGCATCCTGGCATTCAGCTTCATCATCGTTTTGGCGATTGCCACCATCGTCTCCCTGGTCTCCGTCGAGTTGCGCCAGGCCGCCCTGGAACGCGGGAAGACCGAGGCAGCCAACCTCTCGGCAGCCTTCAAGGAGCAGGTGCGGTGCGTCTTGGACAGCGTCGCCAGCGCGATGGAGCTTCTGAAGCGCCGCATAGAGGCGCCGGGCGATCAGGCTTTCGATCTCTCGCAATGGACGAAGCTGGCCCCGGAGCTTGCGGCATCCACTATTCAGGTCGCGGTGATCGGGCCGGATGGCTTGCTTCGCGCCTCGACGCTGGAGAAAAACCCGGACCGAACGGATTTGTCCGGCCGCGAGCATTTCCAGGTGCAGCGCGATAATCCAAATGCCGGCCTCTTCATCGGCAAGCCGGTGTTGGGAAAGATATCCAAGCAGGTGACCATCCCGGTGACACGGCGCTTGGAAAAACCGGACGGGAGCTTTGCAGGGGTGCTCGTCTTCTCGCTGGACCCGGAGTTTCTTGCAAGCCTGCTCCGCGGCGTCGACACCGGTTCGGCGGGCATAATGACGCTGGTTGGACTGGACACGATTGTGCGTGCACGCCATTCGGGAAGCCAGAATGCGCGGGTGCCGGTAGGCGCTTCATTGGCCGGGTCGAGATCGCTGGTTGAGGCGGTCACGGCGGAACATGGCGCCTACATCAGGGCAAGCGTGCTCGACGGCACGACGCGCATTTTCGATTGGAGGAAGATTTCCGGCTATCCGCTGCTCGTGATCGCAGGCCTCGGCAAGGACGAGGTCATGGCCGAAGAGAACCGGCATTCGCTTATCATTCTTGCCTTGGGCGGAGCCGCCATTTTGCTCACGGGTGCGATGGCTGCCATGCTCCTGCGGGAGATTTCAGGACGGGTACGCCATGAGATCGCCATCCAGGAGAACAATGCGAAGCTCAGCCTTACCCACCGGAACCTCAAGCTGAAGCATTCTGCGCTCCGCGTAGCTAGCACGGAATTGGCCTCTGGGCGCGTGAAGCTGCAGGAGACGAACGCTGAACTCGTGCTTGCGCAGCAGCGCTCCGAGGCTGCAAGCCAGGCGAAGAACGTATTCTTGGCCAATATGAGCCACGAACTTCGTACGCCGCTCAACGCCATCATCGGATTTTCCGAGATCGTCCGCGGGAGGATGTTCGGGTCCGAGTTCCCCGCCTATTTCGATTACGCCGCCGACATTAACAACGCGGGCGCGCATCTTCTTGAAATAATTAATAACGTTCTTGATATCGCAAAGATCAATTCGGGAAAAATGGTGCTTTCTGAGACCGTTTGCGAACTCACCAGCGTCCTGGAGGCGAGCTTGCGCCCCTTCAAAATGCAGGCAAGGGCGCGTGGAATAAGGATAGTCCGGCATTACCCGGAGGAGTGCATCTATGTGCGATGCGACGAGATGCGCCTGAAGCAGGCTATGATCAATATCCTCTCCAACGCGGTGAAGTTTACGCCGGAAGGGGGCAGCATCGAGGTTCGCCAGGACTTGGAACCGGGCGGGGACGTCTGCATCGCGGTCAAGGATACGGGCATCGGCATGACTGCGGCCGAGATTGAAGCCGCCTTCGAGCAATTCCGCCAGATCGACAACAACTTGACGAAGCGCTTCGAAGGCACGGGGCTCGGGCTGCCGCTGGCTAAACAGCTTACCGGGCTTCATGGCGGTACTATCGGGGTGTCGAGCAAGCCTTCGGCAGGGACGGAGGTTTTAATCAGGCTTCCAGCGCACCGCGTGGTGCACGCCAGCCATGCGCAGGCATCAGGAGGGGCCGCGTGACTGGAGCCGGTAGACCGATGCCTGCTGCAATCTGGCACTGCCGCGGCGCATCGGCCAGCGTGTGCCACAAGGGGCTGTGTGCCGGAGCGGCGAGATTTGAACTCACGGCGCCAAGCTCCCCAGACCGGTGCGCTCAACGATAGCAGGTGTGAATAGCGACGAAAATGCCGTTGAACCTACCCCGGCATCGTCCCCTCTCCAATCGCCTGCGCCACCCATTATTATAGCGCAGCCTTCTTGGTTCCGGCTCTGCCGGGTCAGGTTCAAGGGTTCCTTCTCCTAGGGGAAGAAGGACAGGATGAGAGGAGATTCGCCCTGTTCCTGGCGCCGTCCGCAGAATACCGCCAACGTATGCAGTGCGTCGTTTGCCTGAAGCGCAAAAGGGGGGAGGCTTTAGCGATGCCGCGCTAATGCTGCGGCTTCTTGTTGCCTGCCGGAACCTTCGCCACCGGACGCATCGCAGGACGCGGGGCGGGGCCTGGCCGGCGTATGTTTTGCATTGCCGCACCTTTGGGCAGGCTGTTCCGATTCACCGTTTCTGTATGGAAGCGGTTTGCCGTACTGAAGTTGGCTGGGCCTGGTTTGCCGGATGCGGCGGCATGGCTCACAGTGCCAAATTGCTTCGGCGCGGTTCCGAACCGCTTAGTTCCGGTTCCGAATTGCTTCGACCTAATGCCAGGGCCGTTTTTGCTGGCAAAGCCTGCACCTTGCGTGCTTAGCGAGGTAGGCTTGAATCCGGTTCCGGCGGCCTTCGCGGCGAAAGTGTGCCCCTTGCTGAAATCGCCAGCCTTCGAGGTCGCCGCGATCCCGGGTTTACCGCTGTTGTTCCGGAATTTCAGGGTTGAGTCCTTGGCCGCGAGCTTGTGATGGCCGATCTGCTGGCCGGTCATCCCGATGCGATGCTCGTTGGCAAAGGCGCGCTCTTGAGCGGCCGGCTGGGCCTGGATGCCGCCTTTGCCGCCGTTAAAACTCGTCTGGGTGCCGCTGCCGCCTGCAACGGGCTTGCTGTAGAGGGCTACATTGACGCTCAGGCCCACATTCACCACGGTGCGGTTGTAGGTGTAGACGCCCGCGCGCCAATATCCGCCCTCGAAGCCAACGCCGGTATAGCCGAAGCCGTAGTTGATGCCGCCATAGAAGCCTGCATGCTCGCCCCAATAGCCCTCGTGCCAGACATAGACGCCATTGCTCCAGCCCCAATAGCCAGGCGTCCAGAGCAGGCCGGGCTCGGGTGCGAGCACCCACGCGCCCGGCACCCAGTAATAGTCGCCTGAATCATCGTCCCAAGACCAATATCCGGGGGTCCAGATATTGCCCGGTCCGGGCAAGGGGGGCTGGGCGTAAACTACGAGAGGAGGAGGCGCCACCGTAATCGAGACAGAAACGCCAGCTTGGGCGTTCTCCGTTTTCGCCGCCATCGGCAGCGATAGCAGTAAAGCCCCAATTAAAGATGCCGTCCGCATACTCGCCCCGGTTGCGTCAACGGGGAATTGCACGCATTGCGCGCTATTCCCCCAGTACAGCCCTGCAAATTCCGTCAGGAAACGCCGATTTGCCCTGCACTCAAAGCGAAATTGCATCCGCTGGCTGAGTATCGCTTAGAGTGTAACTGTGCCGGAATTGTGCCTGGAAGCAATGCCGCCCTTAGTCTGAAACCGTAACAATGCAATAGCGTAATGCACATGCTGTGCAATACTACAACAAGCTTTGTATTAGAACTGTTACAAGAGTTACGCCAATAAGCCGCCATTTTTTCGGTTGGCGGGACGGCCGCCTGAGGGTGGAGCGCAGGGAGCTGGCGCCTGCAAATATGTATCGCATTGTATGACAGCTTCGAAAGGAAGGTGTCCTAAGTGATTGAAGGATAAAGACGAATATGAGCAAGGCTTGGGTTGGATTACAACGCTACCGGCAGGAAGGGGCATTGCCGGAGCCTGGCCGCCATGCCATTGCCTAAGTTCTGGGTTCTGCTCGGTACAGTGAAAGCTTGGACAGGCCGGAGAAATACACGAATTGAGCGTGCCACGGTGCGCAGCGTGAACAAGGATGCTTAAAATGTACAGGCTCCAGCGGAAACTTGCCTGCCTTTCCCTCGTGAGTGCGGTCGCGCTTGGCGCTACAGCAGCGGACGCAGCCGATCTTTATCGTAAGCCCCCGCCGCCGGCCCCCTATAGCCCGCCGGCGGCATATGTAGAGCCGAATATCTGGCAGGGCTTCTATGTGGGCCTCAATGGCGGCTATGGCTGGGGCAACGGCGGCAACGCGATTTCTTATAGCAACGGCGACAGCTCCGCCCATGCGAAGCCCGAGGGCGGCTTCGGCGGCGGCCAGCTTGGCTACAATTTCCAGAGTGGCAAGCTGGTCTTCGGCCTTGAGTCCGATTTCCAGGGCGGCGACCTGAGCCGCAGCACCACCGGCACCACAACGGGCGGCAAGGCGTTCACCAGCAAAGAGAGCACCGATTGGTTCGGCACGGCGCGCGGACGGCTCGGTTTGGCGCTCGGCCCGGCCCTCGTCTACGGAACCGGTGGTTTCGCCTATGGCGGCGTGCGGCAGCAGGCCACGTTGGGCGGTGTTGCCCTTGGCAGCAGCGGCACGCAGACCGGCTGGGTGGCAGGCGGCGGTATCGAGTACAAGATCAACCCGGCCTGGTCGCTCAAGGGCGAATATCAGTATATCGATCTCGGCACCGCGAAGCTCTGGGACACGGCGAACAGCCTTGGCACGAATGGCCTCGATACAAGCTTCCACACGGGGCGCTTCGGCCTGAATTACCGCTTTGGCGGATCGCCCGAGCCACTGAAATAACCGGACCCCACACCGGTTATGAGAACGGCGCCTCCCGCGGGCGCCGTTCTTCTTCGTGCGCCCGGCCGGCGCACAGCTGGAAAGCGTTTCCTCCTCCACCCAAATTTGGTCTGGCGGAACCGCCGGGAGCGCCAATATGCCATCGCACCAAGGCTTACTGCCGGGCGGCGGCCGGAGAAGCGGGCCGCTGGATACGATATCCTGCTCCCCGGCTCGCGTTCATGGGGGCTCTTGTTTGGCGGCACGGCGGTAGAGGACGGAATGAGGAAGCTTGAGGCGCTGATTTTCGATGTGGACGGAACCCTGGCGGACACCGAGCGCGACGGCCACCGGCCCGCATTTAATCGCGCTTTCGCCGAGGCCGGGCTCGATTGGGACTGGTCCGTGAAGCTTTACGGCGAACTGCTTTCCGTGACCGGCGGCAAAGAACGCATCCTGTATTACATAGACCGCTACCGTCCCAAGCTTCCCAGCAAAGACGTTTCAAAATTCGTGGCGGACCTCCACGCCGCTAAAACCAGGCATTACGTCCGCCTTCTCGAAGAAGGCGGGATTCCGCTGCGCCCCGGCGTGAAGCGCCTTCTGGGCGAGGCGCGGGACAAGGGGCTCAGGCTTGCAATCGCTACGACGACAACGCCCGCGAATGTCACGGCGCTGCTCGAGGCAAATTTACCCGGTGGCGCCTCCTGGTTCGATGCGATTGGCGCTGGCGACATCGTCCCGGCCAAGAAGCCCGCCCCGGATATATACCGGTATGTCCTGCGGGAGCTGGCGCTCGGCCCGGAACGCTGCCTCGCCATCGAGGATTCGGCGCACGGGCTTCATTCCGCGCGGGGAGCGGGAGTGGCAACGCTCGTGACGGTCAACGGCTACACCGCGAACCAGGATTTTGCCGGAGCCCTGCTTGTTCTGGACCAGCTGGGCGAGCCAGGAGCGCCATTCAGGGTTCTTGCCGGGGAGGCTCGCGGCGCCGTTTACGTGGATGCCGGTTTGCTATGCGCGCTTTTTGCGGCAGGTTAGTGCGCCAGGCATGCATCGGAGGCTTGACCCGGCGCTTGGCACCATGCACAGCTAGCGGTGCCGCCAGGGCGAGCGTGCAGCACATCGGCTTTGTGCCCGCCATGCCTTGAGCGATGCAGATCTCGCCAACAAACGCCGGACGCCGTGCTTGCCAAAGCCCGCGCCCGTCCTGTTTACAACCTCGATTGCTGACCGGAGCCATGGTGACACCAAACGAAAATTTGCATGATGGCAAAAGCGGTGCCGAGCGCATCGCCAAGGTGATCGCCCGCTCGGGGCTCTGCTCCAGGCGCGAGGCCGAGGTGCTGATCGAGGACAGGCGCGTGTCCGTGAACGGCGCTGTCATCGATAGTGCCGCACTCGACATCCTGCCCACGGATAAGGTGCTGGTCGACGGCAAGCCGCTTGCTTCGCGCGAGCCGCCCCGGCTTTGGCGCTATTACAAGCCCAAGGGCCGCGTCACCACGCACAAGGACCCAGAGGGCAGGCCCACCGTTTTCGAGGCTCTGCCCGAGGGGCTCCCGCGCCTGATTTCGGTCGGGCGGCTCGACTTCAACACCGAAGGGCTGCTTCTGCTCACCAACGATGGCGATCTCGCCCGGCATCTGGAGCTTCCCTCCACGGGCTGGACACGGCGCTACCGCGTGCGCGCCTACGGGCAGGTCGGCGAGGCGCAACTCAAGGAGCTAGCGGACGGCGTCACTATCGACAGGATGAATTACGGCCCGGTCGAGGCATTGCTCGAACGCGAGCAGGGCGATAATGTCTGGATTACCCTATCGATCCGCGAGGGCAAGAACCGCGAGGTGCGGCGGATCATGGAGCACCTGGGGCTCACCGTGAACCGGCTGATCCGCGTGTCCTTCGGGCCGTTCATGCTGGGCGAGCTGGAGCCTGGCCAGATCGAGGAGGTGAAGGTCTCCGTCTTGAAAGACCAGCTCGGCCCGCGCCTTTCGCGCCAGCTCGGTGTGCGGCGCGAGCCGGTGCGCGAGGAACGGCGCCTGGCGCCCACGCGTAGCAAGGCCACCTATCTGCGCCGGAAGCCCGAGGCCGGGGGACGGCCAGCGTTCGCGCGGAATGCGGACGCCGAGGCGCGCCCCCTGAAGCGCCGCCGCATCTTGGACCAGGATGGCACGGAAGCGCCCAAAATCGAGTTCGTATCGGAGAAGCCGCGCTTTGAGAAGCGAGGCGAAGGCGGAGATAAACCGCGCTTTCCGAGACGCAGCGAGGGTGCAGGTGAGCGCGCGGAGCGGCCGCCGTTCCGCAGCCGTGGCGGCGAGGGTGGAGATAAGCCGCGCTTTGAGAGGCGCGGTGAGGGTGCTGGCGAACGCCCGGAGCGGGCGCCGTTCCGCAGCCGTGGAGGCGAGGGTGGAGATAAGCCGCGCTTTGAGAGGCGCAGCGAGGGTGCAGGTGAGCGCCCGGAGCGGGCGCCGTTCCGCAGCCGTGGCGGCGATGGCGGAGATAAGCCGCGCTTTCCGAGACGCAGCGAGGGCGCGGGCGAACGCCCGGAGCGGGCGCCGTTCCGCAGCCGTGGCGGCGATGGCGGAGATAAACCGCGCTTTGAGAGGCGCAGCGAGGGTGCGGGCGAACGTCCGGATCGGCCGCCGTTCCGCAGCCGTGGCGGCGAGGGCGGAGACAAGCCGCGCTTTGAGAGACGCAGCGAGGGTGCGGGCGAACGCCCGGAGCGGGCGCCGTTCCGCAGCCGTGGCGGCGATGGCGGAGATAAGCCGCGCTTTGAGAGGCGCGGTGAGGGTGCGGGCGAACGTCCGGATCGGCCGCCGTTCCGTAGCCGTGGCGGCGAGGGCGGAGATAAGCCGCGCTTCGAGAGACGCAGCGAGGGTGCGGGCGAACGCCCGGATCGGCCGCCGTTCCGCAGCCGTGGCGGCGAGGGCGGAGACAAGCCGCGCTTTGAGAGACGCAGCGAGGGTGCGGGCGAACGCCCGGAGCGGGCGCCGTTCCGCAGCCGTGGCGGCGAGGGCGGAGATAAGCCGCGCTTTGAGAGACGCAGCGAGGGTGCGGGCGAACGTCCGGATCGGCCGCCGTTCCGTAGCCGTGGCGGCGAGGGCGGAGATAAACCGCGCTTTGAGAGACGCAGCGAGGGCGCAGGTGAGCGCCCGGAGCGGGCACCGTTCCGTAGCCGTGGCGGCGATGGCGGAGATAAACCGCGCTTTGAGAGGCGCAGCGAGGGTGCGGGTGAGCGCCCGGATCGGCCGCCGTTCCGCAGCCGTGGCGGCGAGGGCGGAGATAAGCCGCGCTTTGAGAGACGCAGCGAGGGTACGGGTGAACGGCCGGAGCGGGCGCCGTTCCGTAGCCGTGGCGGCGAGGGCGGAGATAAGCCGCGCTTTGAGAGACGCAGCGAGGGTACGGGCGAACGGCCGGAGCGAGCGCCGTTCCGTAGCCGTGGCGGCGGGCATGAGGGCGGGAGCGAGCGCCCCCGCTTTGAAAGAAGTCCTCGCAGCGAGGGGCCCCGGCCAGAAGGTGAGGAGCGCCGGGCGCCGGGAGCAGGGCCGGATAGAAGCGGCGGCTGGGCGCCTCGCATAGACGGGCCTGCCATGGAGAATGGGGACACGGAAGGCGCAGGCGCACCCCGCTTCAAGAAGTTCGGCCCTAGCGCCCGGAGCGGCGGAGGGCGTCCGCCGCGCCGTTTCGGAGCGGCGGGAGAGGGCGCGGCTCAAGGCCGCGGGCCTCGGGAGGAGCGGACCGGAGGTGAGCGCCGGCCGCATACGGGCAAGCCCCCGCGGAAGCCGTTCAAATCCCGCGAGGGCGGCGAGCGCGGCCCTAGCCAGGGTGCTGGCGGCAAACCGCAACGGCCGGGTGGCAAAGGCAAGCCCTTCAGAGCCGCCGGCAAAGGCCCGCATAAAGGTCATGGCAGTGCACCGCGAGGGCCTAGGCCAAGCCGGCCGCCCAGCAAGGCGAAGCCGTGAGGATTGTTGGCGGGCGCTTCCGGGGACGGGCGCTTGCCGCGCCTGCGGGGCAGCACACGCGCCCCACATCGGACAGGGTGCGCGAGTCGCTGTTCAACATCCTGGCCCACGGCATCGAGGGGCTAGAGATCGAAGGCGCGCGCGTGCTGGACCTCTTCGCGGGCACCGGGGCGCTCGGCGTTGAGGCCCTGTCGCGCGGTGCTGCCTATTGCCTGTTCGTTGAGGACAACGCGGACGCGCGCGGCATTATCCGCGAGAACATCGAGGCGTTGGGCCTGACCGGCGCGAGCAAGGTCTGGCGGCGCGACGCGACGAAGCTCGGCACCGCCGCGTCCATGCCACCCTTCCAGCTCCTGTTCGCCGATCCGCCCTACGGCAAGGGGCTGGGCGAGCTGGCGCTTGCGGCTGCGGCAGCTGGCGGCTGGCTTTCGGCAGGTGCGGTCTGCGTGCTTGAGGAGCGCGCCGATGCCGAGCCGGTTCTCCCCGCAGCCTTCGCTGCGCTCGACCGCCGCGTCTACGGCGATACCGCGCTTCATATCTTGCGCAAGTGTTGACGCTTGGGTTGTACTCCTCTTCCATAAGCTTGAAAGCATATCCAATTACCACGATGGCTTCGGTTCAGATGAAGTCCCCTCGCCCGGCTGCTTCGCGGCCACCCTCTCCCGCAAGGGGGGGAAGTGCCCGTTGAGATGGCGTTCCCCTCTCCCCATCCGCTCGCGGATGCGGTAGCCGAAGGATGCAAGCTCGCCTTGGCGAACTTGCTGGGAGAGGGCACAAGGGGGCTTTTTCTCGCGGAAGCTCCGTCGTATTTGGAAAAGTAAGGGGAGGACGCATGGCAGGCGCGCCCAAAAGAACCGGAGGCAAAATTCTCGCGGACCAGCTTCGCCTGCATGGCTCCAAGCTCATCTTCGGCGTTCCGGGCGAGAGCTACCTTCCCGTAATCGACGCGCTCTACGATTACCGCGATACCATGCCCTTCATCGTCTGCCGCCAGGAGGGCGGGGCGGCGATAATGGCCGAGGCCTATGGCAAGCTTACCGGTGAGCCCGGCATTTGCATGGTCACGCGCGGCCCCGGCGCCACGAACGCGAGCGCCGGCGTTCACATCGCGCGCCAGGATTCCACCCCCATGATCTTGTTCATCGGCCAGGCCAAGCGCGGCTTCATGGACCGCGAGTCCTTCCAGGAGGTGGATTTCCGGCAGATGTTCGCGCCGCTCGTCAAATGGGCCGCGCAGATCGACGACGCCGCGCGCATCCCCGAATATGTGAGCCGTGCGTTTCATGTTGCGGTATCGGGCCGGCCGGGGCCGGTGGTTCTGGCTCTGCCGGAGGACATGCTCGGCGAGGAAGCGGAAGCAGCCGGCCCTCAGGCCTATAAGCGCATCGAGGCGCATCCATCGCCTGAGGATATGACACAATTCAGGGAACTCCTGGCGGTTGCGAAACGGCCGCTCGTCCTCGTAGGCGGCAGCGGCTGGGACGCGAAGGCGGCCGCGCAGGTTCAAGCCTTCGCCGAAGCGAGCGGGTTGCCGGTTGCCGCGTCTTTCCGGCGGCAGGATCGCTTCAACAACGATCACTCCTGCTACGTTGGCGACGCGGGCATCGGCATCGATCCGAGGCTCGCCCAGACGGTGCGGGATGCGGACCTGCTCCTGGCTCTGGGCGCGCGCCTTGGCGAGATTGCCACAAGCGCGTATACGCTTGTCGAAATTCCAAGACCCAGGCAGAAGCTCATCCACGTTTATGCCGATCCAGGCGAGCTTGGCAGGAACTACCGGGCGGATCTCCCATCACGGCCGGCCCGCGCGCTTTTGCGGCGGCGCTGGCGCAGGCCGGGCCGGTGGACGGCGCGGCCTGGAGCGGCTGGCGGGAAGAAGCACGCAAGGCTTATGAGGAATGGCAGGCGCCGCCCGGTTCGCCTGGGCTGCTGCAGCTTGCGGAGATCGTTGCCTGGCTGCGCAACGCGCTGCCGGATGACGCGATCATGGTCAACGATGCGGGTAACTTTTCGGTCTGGGTGCACCGCTTTTTCCGCTATCGCCAATTTGGAACGCAGCTTGCGCCCGTTTCGGGCTCGATGGGTTATGGCGTACCGGCCGCCGTCGCGGCGAAGCTGCTGCATCCCGGCCGCGCCGTGGTTTCCTTCGCGGGCGACGGCTGCTTCCTGATGACCGGCCAGGAGTTCGCAACCGCTGTGCAATACCGCGCGCCGGCGATCTTCATCGTGGTGAACAACGGCATGTACGGCACCATCCGCATGCACCAGGAGCGGAGCTTCCCAGGGCGCGTCCATGGCTCGGACCTGCTTAACCCGGATTTCGCAGCTTACGCCCGCGCTTTCGGCGGCTTCGGCGCGACGGTCGAGAGGACGGAGGAGTTCGCGGGCGCCTTCGAGGCCGCGCGCGCCTCGGGCCTGCCATCGATCCTTGAGCTGCGGCTCGATCCGGAGGCGATCGCGCCGCGCCAGACGCTGAGCGAGATCCGGGCGCAAGCGCTTGAAAAACGGCAGCGGTAGTAATGGGCGTGCCCTCTCCTGTGTCTCGCTCCAGCTTTGCGGCGGTTCACCAACGGATCGGAATAATTTCCTTCGGTGGCGCGGGCAGCAGCCGTGCCATCGCCTGGGAATTGCTCTATTGTGACGGCATACATGAAAATGGGTGGCTTCGATGCGTATCTTGATCGTCGATGACGAGCCGATGATTGCGCTGTTACTGGAGGACTGGCTGGAGGAGCTTGGGTATGAGGTTGTGGGGCCTGCGCGCAACGTAGCGTCTGCCCTGGCCTTGATAGGCTCAGCGTCTCCCGATGCCGCAATTGTCGATGTCTCGCTGCGTGGAGAAACCGGCTACCCCATCGCAGAGCGTCTTGCGGAGTGCAAAATTCCCTTCGTTTTTGCGACTGGCCACGCCGGAGGCAGTTTGCCGCCTCCTTTCGAGAATGCGCCAATGTTGAACAAGCCGTTCGACTGCGCTGCGATTCAGGCGGCGATTGCGCGCATGGCGGAAAGGGCGGGAAGCTAGTACGCCCCCGGGAAATCCAGGCCCGTATACGTGTTTCATGCCATCATTGCGAGCGGAGCGAAGCAATCCACAGACAACAGTCCTCGCGCTTTGCGCCTGGATCGCCACGGCCGCCAAGGCGGCCTCGCGATGACGGCCATATGCGTCAGGACTTCCTGCGCCGTGTGCTAGCAGAACTTCGTTGCTAGCCCGCCATGCCTTGGATAAAATGCATGCTCCTCTGGCCTCGCGGGTGAGGGCAGCGGGGCTTTTCCGCTCAGCCTTGCAGGCGGTGGCCAACAAACTCTTTGATCTTCTTCGCCAGTTCGTCCGCGCTGGCGTCGCGGAAATCCTGGTCCGCTCCCGGGATGACAGTCATGGTCACGTTCTTCCGGCCGGCAAATTCGCCCTGGGCGGCTTGGATATCGCCCAGATTGGGGTCGGCGTCGCCCACGGCCAGAAGGACCGGAATCTTGATGCTTTGCAGCAGGTTCGTGGTTTTGAACTTCTCATTCGGGCCGTAATAGTCGGCAAAAGCGCCCGCCGTCACCTGCGCCCGCGGGCAGTTCAAGAAGCCCGAGATGTCCATCAAATGGTTTCCGCGCTCGGTGGCGACCAACTCCTCGGCCTTGCCGAGTTCGGGCCGCAGCGGTTTGCCGAAGCGTGCCCGGTAATCGGCCTCGGCCTTCTCCGGCGTCTGCATGAGCGGGGCGATCAGCACAAGGCGTTTCGCGTTCTTGTCGAGCTTGTTGATTGCGTAAAGCGCGGCCTGGTTGGCGCCCCGGCCGTGGCCCGCAATCGTGACAGCCGCCGCTCCCTTGTCCTTGAGCCAGCGCACCCAGGCGGCGATCTCGTCGATTGCGTCCTCGTGGCGGTGATCCTGCTCAAGCCCGCAATCGAACATGCCACGCCGCTTGTCGAGGCCGAGCCCCAGCGTGATGGCGAGCGAGCTGACGCCAAGGTCGCGCAGGCCATCCTGGAGCGCTGCCATCAGCTCCATGCGGCCGTGGCCCTGCGTGTCGTGCACAAGGAGAACCGCCCCGTCCTTGAGGGGCTTGCCTGGGGCCATCTCTAAATTCGCGGTAAGATCGAGGCCCAGATATTCGAGCGAGACCTCTTCCGCGCAACTCCTGCCGGTAAACGACGCCAGGGAGATCACCGCCAAAGCCAAGACGATAAGGCCGCGCATGACAATCCTTCCGTGAATGTTCGGGCGCGCGCTTTCGCTAGCCCGTATTTCTCACAAGATGGCGCCGCGATTGCGCAGAGGTTTGTTCCAGCGGGGCTTTTGAGGCCGGAGCCGGAGGTGTACCGGCGAGGATCGATAGAGGCCTGATGGGACAAAGATCGGGCAATGGCGCGTGCAGATTGTGAGAGATACCGGCTAGAGCGGCTTATGGACGAAATCAGGGCCAAAGGCCAGGGGGCGATACGTTTTGTGGTGGCGGCGTGCCGTTTTCCGCAAGGGAGGTATTACGGACTGGTGCCAGGATTTCCGGCGGGGGCGATGAGGCTCAGCGCCAAGCCGTAGATGGCGGTGCCGGCGAATATGGCCTGTACGATGCCGCCTGGAGGAAAACCTTGGACTACGGCTGCGGCAGCGGCGGCGCTCCAGGCTGCAGTGACGGCCAAAGTCAGCGGCCGGAGCCGCTTGACGCGGATGGGATGGACGAATCGAAATCGGCACGAAGGTCAGGAGAACGCAGGCGGCGATGCCGGCGGCAGCCAGGGCCGGGGGAATGGCGAGCACGAAGCAGTAAAGGATGACGGCGTTCCATATGGCGGGAAAGCCCACGAAATAATTGTCCGGGCTTTTGCTTCGCTTGTCGGCGAAGTGATAGAGGGACGCCACCATCATAACGGCGGCAAGCGGCAGCCTGAGCGCTTCGGGGACAAGCGGCCCGCGCGCCACCATGAAGGCTGGGACTGTCACGTAGGTTAGATAATCGACGAGGTTGTCGAGGTTCTCGCCAGAGAAGCGCGGCAGCACCCGCTTGACCTCAAGCCGCCGCGCTATCGGGCCGTCGGCTGTGTCCACAATCAGCGCGGCACCGAGCCAGGCAAAAGATGCGGCCCAGCGCGATTCGCTCGCGGCAAGCAGCGCCAAAAGCCCAAGCGCAGCACCGCTCGCAGTGAAAATGTGCACCGCAGCCGCGCCTGCAATCTCAGATATTTTCGGTTGTGTATGAAGTTCCATCGAAGCGCTGCACCGAAGCCTTTGCAAGCGCGTTAGCCTGAAGCGATTTAGAAGGCAACGCACAGACGGCTGCTTTCTGGCGTTGACGAAACCCTATATGCGCCGCCGCAGATGCAGCGGCGCCTGTTTCGGTGGATAGCCTTTACGGGCCTAGAACTTGTGGCGCAGCGTGCCCTTGATCTGCATATCGGGCTTGCCCTGTAGGTCCTCGGAGCGCTCTTCGAAGTTCTGCGGATTGACCTGCATGGACTCCGATGCGTTCTTTCCGCCGTAAAGCAGCTCCAGCCCGAAATCGAGCTTCGGGAGCTTTCCGACCGAACCTATGCCGGGTATCGTAACCTCCATGCCTTTGTCCTTGCCGGTGATGGCAAGAGGATCGGAAGAACCCTGCTGAGGCGCCCTACCTGGTAGCGACAATTGCTGACCGAAAGGTGTCAGCGGCGCTGCCTGTGTACCGCCTTGTGGTTGTGGTGGAGGGACTGTCTCGGCCTGAAAGGCCATCGCTCCTCCTATTTGGGCAAGCGACAAGGCGATGCTAAACGCCAGTGCCGCCTCCTTCAACTTAATGTGCCTACCCATGGCTCGCTCCCCGCTAATGTTATTAAGATGATTGCGTTGCCGGGCGAATGCAAGTCTGTTGATTCAAAGGCTAAGTGACTATGATTCCAGCAGAATATTTTGGCTGGCGATGTGGCCGTTGCTAAAAAGCCGCAGCCTGGCCGCCAAACAAGCCTTATTTTGGCCCAAAACGCCTAGCCAGAGCCCGCCGTTTGGGCGATAAGCCACTCCAGGTACGGCGTTGCCACGCGCTGTGGCTCAAAAACAATAATAGCGGGTACGGAATAAGGGTGCTTGGCTGTGAGCGCTGCAAGCAATTGTTCTGACATGTCTTTTCTTGACTTAATCAGCATGGCTGCCTCGCTTCCGGTCTCGATGCCGTCCTGCCAGCGATAGATGGAGACCATGCCCGGAAAAATATTTACACAGGCAGCGAGCTTTTCTTCCACAAGTTCCCGCCCTATCTTCCGTGCGTCGATTTCGTTCGGAAACGTGGTATAAACGGCGATCATCCCGGCATTTTCATCCATGGCATCTACTCCAATCCCCTCAATCCACCGCAATACAGCTGTTACAACCAGAGCGGGTGTGGTGGTATGACACACATAAATCCGTCTGGGGTTCGGGCGGCGGCCGTTCTGCCTGATAAGGCGCGGATAGGATTTGTTGCAAGCCCCGCGCAGGAGGCGCAGGAGGCTTTCAAGCGTCTTACCAAACGCTATGGCGGGGCCGACCCCGAAGGCGCGGATATCGTTATCGCGCTGGGCGGCGACGGCGTGATGCTGCAAACGCTCCACCGCTTCATGGGCACCGGCATTCCGATTTACGGGATGCACCGCGGCTCCGTCGGCTTTCTCATGAATGAGTATCGCGAAACCAAGCTGCTGGAGCGGGTGGCGAACGCCAAGCTCAGCGTCATCCATCCGCTCAAGATGGTGGCGGAGAACGTGGCGGGGGAGACGCTGCAGACGCTCGCTATCAACGAGGTGCATCTCTACCGCCAAACGGCTCAGAGCGCGCGCCTCGCCATCTCGGTCGATGGGAACGAGCGTGTGAGCGATCTGATTTGCGATGGCGTGCTGGTGGCAACGCCGGCGGGCAGCACGGCCTATAACCTTTCCGTGGGCGGGCCGATCCTGCCGCTCAAGGCGCATCTCTTGGCACTGACCCCGATCAGCCCGTTCAGGCCGAGGCGGTGGCGCGGCGCGCTCCTGCCCAACAAGGCCCATGTCAGAATTCGACGTGCTAGAATCCGATAAACGGCCGGTGAGCGCTGTTGCCGATCATACCGAATTCCGTAATGTAATTTCCGTTACGGTGCGTGAGGAGCGAGGGATCGGCCTGAAGTTGCTGTTCGATCCCGGCCACGCGCTGGAGGAGCGTATTCTGGCGGAACAATTCAGGTTTTGAACCGGTTCACCGCGTCTGACACCAATAGGCGGAAACGGGGAAGGGACACCGCAATGCGCACAGCGCTTCAACTTTCTCTTGTTTGTATGGCAGCTGGCTTGTTCGCGGCGGGTCCGGTTGCGGCCCAGAGCAAGACGGTTCTTGTTATCGACACCACCGCGCAAATGAGCGCAAAGCTTGGCCAGGTGCGCAAGATCGACGCGGTGAAGAGCGCCGTCGCCGATGCTGTGACGCGGATGGACCCGCAGGCCCCGCTTGGCGTCTGGGCGTTCGGGATCGATCCCGCCAAGAAGTGCGAGGACAAGGCCGCGCTGGTGCCCATTCAGCCGGCGGGAACGGCGGCGCCTGCCCTGGATAAAGCGCTGAGGCCTGTCCAGCCGAAAGCGGGCCGGGCGCCCGTGTTTGGCGCATTGCAGGCGGCACTCGCGGCGGCAGGCGAGCCCAAGGACGCGGCCATCTCCGCCATTATTATCGCAGGCACGGGTGACGACTGCCTCTCCGATATTTGCAGCAACGCGAAGACGCTGCATACCATCTATCCGAACGCGAAGCTGAGCGTGCTGGGCGTCCACATGAGCGAGCAGCCGGCCGCGAGCCTTACTTGCGCGGCAAAGGCCATGGGCGGCGAGTTCACCGCGGTCAAGTCGGCAAGCGACCTCGACAAGCTCCTGCGCCAGAGCTTGGGCATTTCGGCGGACGCCAAGCCCGCTAAGGCTTCAATGAACCAGCCGGCGGCGGCGGAGCCCGCAAAAACGCAGGGCGGCGATAAGATGCTTGCGATGGGGGCACGGGGCCAGGCCGCACCTGCTGCGCCGCCAGTTTCCCCCGAGGCCAAGCCCGCAGTGCCGCAGGCCCCGCAGCCCGAGCCCAACACTCTGCTTTCTGCCGTACTGGCCGATGGCCAGCCGCCGCTCGATGCCGGCGTGACCTGGGAGATTTACAAGATCGTCACCACCCCGACCGGCCAGCAGAAGATGGCGGAGACTCCGAGCTGGGTTGGCGGAGGCGGCAAGGCGCAGGCGAGGCTCGCGGAAGGCCGCTATGCGGTTCGCGCGGCATACGGTTTTGCGAGTGCCGAGGACAGCATCGCCGTGAACGGCGGCAAGGCGGAGAAGACCGTTGCACTCAATGCGGGCACCATCGCCGCCGAAGGCTTGCAGACGCAAGGCGCCGGTGCGGCCGATGGCGCTTTCTTCAAGCTGTCGCGCCGCAAGCAGGGCGGCGGCCTGGAGGAGCTTGGCCGTTCGAGTGAGACGCCTACGGCCTTCCATGTGAACGCAGGCGAATATGTGCTTTCCGCCTCGGCCGGCCCGGCCGCGCTTGCCAGTACCGTGAAGGTTGAGGCAGGCAAGGTCTCGGTGGTGCGGATGGCGCTCAACGTGGGCACCCTGGAGATAAAGGCCTATGAGACGGAGGGGGCGGCAGGCACAGTGCCCGCCTGGCAACGGATTTATCCTGCCGCGGGCGCGGGCAAGAAGCCGCTGCTGATAGCTGGGGGTGCGGCGCCCCGCGTGCAGCTTCCGGCCGGGGATTACCGGCTTGAGACCGTCTACGGAAATGCGCGGGTGGAGAGCGTTTTCTCGATAGCGGCAGGGCAGACGGTGGCGAAAACCGTGGTTTTGAGCGCGGGGCAGGCGAAAATCAGCGTACCGGCGGGCAAGCCCGCGAGGGTTTGCGCCGTCTATGAGGAAGGGGCGGACCGTGGTGCGGGTCCGGCCGGGCGCGCGGCAGGGACGGCGATGAGCTTTATCCTCAGGGCTGGCGTGTACAATGCCGAATGCCGCGCGCACGGGGCGCCGGCACCCGCGAAGCCGGTGGAATTCCGCGTTGTCGCCGGCGAAACCCAAGAGACGAAATTGCAGGAGTAAGGGGGAGCGGGCCACTCAACGCGCATTTCCCCTTGCCCTCTCCCCGCCAAAATGGCTTGCCGTGTCGGCATCTTGGAGCTGTCGCGCTTCCAAGGAAGCGCGATCGGAGAGGGGGCGGCCGTGCCCGCTAAGAAGGCGTCCCTTCTCCCATTGGGAGAAGGACAGGATGAGGGGTGATGACCTATGGCAAAGGCACTCCATCAGCCGCCTCATTTTCATCGCACAGGCAACCTAGCTTGCGCGTTCACCATCGGACTTTTGCAGCGGCCGGGAGGCTGTACATGTGCAGATTGGGGCTGGCTTTCCGGATGCTGGCCGTTTCGTTCCTGGGATTGACGTTCTGCCTCTGGATGGGGCAGGCGGCTTTAAGCGCGTCGCACATCAAGGCGCCGAAAGGTGCGCCCGTTGTCGAGGGCGAGGATATCCCCATCGTGAACGACGGGCCGAAGGTGCCCATAACCGGGGCCGGCGAAGCGGAGGAGCCGCAGTCCAGGCCCGTGCCGCCCACCACTGGCGCCCCCGCTCCCGTTACGCTGACCGCCTATTTGAGCGAAGGCAGCGCACCCATGACCTCCGGCATCGTCTGGCGCATTTTCGAGGGCCATGCCGCCAAGGATGGCAGCTACAAGCTTCTGCAATCGCTACGGGAGCCCCAGCCCACGTTGGAGCTGAAATCCTGGCGAATACCTCATCAACGCCGCCTATGGCCGCGCCAACCTCACCAAGAAGATCGGTGTATGGCCGCAGAATCCGCTCAAGGAAGATTTCGTGGTCAACGCCGGCGGCTTAAGGATCAACGCCACGGCGGCGCACCAGCCCATCCAGGCTGAGCACCTGCTCAAATTCGAGCTTTTCGCCGATACGCAGGATCAGTTCGGCGGCCGGCAAAAGGTCTTGGACAACATGCGGCCTGGGGTCGTGGTCCGGCTGAACTCAGGCATCTACCATGTCATCAGCACCTATGGCGACGCGAACTCCACGGTTTCGACCGACGTGGTGGTCGAGCCGGGCAAGATCGCCGAGGCGGGGATCGATCACGACGCGGGCAAGATAACGCTCAAGCTCGTGCAGCAGCCGGGCGGCGAGGCGGCGGCGGATACGCATTGGATCGTCTACAACGCGGTGGGCGAGGTGATCAAGGAGAGTGCGGGCGCGTTTCCGTCGCATATCCTGGCAGCGGGCGAGTACCGCGTCGCCGCGCAGCACGGCGACCAGCAATATGCGGGCGCCTTCACGGTGGTCCCCGGCGACAACAAGCTGGTGGAAGTGCTGATGCAGTAGGGCAGATCGCACCGCTTGGCTGAGGCCCTATTTTGCCGTGCCAGGGACTGGCTCGGCAATGTCCCGCAGCCAGACCCTCAACGCTTCGTTGGGGTTGAGGCGCAGGGCGCGCTGCGTGTTGGTGTAGTCCGGCGGCACGGCCTCGACGTTGACGACGATGCGAAGGCGCGCCTCGCCGCAGCCGAACAGACCCTTGGCATCCAGCCGCTTCATCGCCGCCTCCATCGCCTGCAGGCGCAGTTCGTATTCCTCCTGCCATTCTGCGTCAGGCATTCCGGCTCTCATCTCCGGCCGATCCAGGAAAAGTCTATTCACTTCGCCGAAATACTCGCCCCCATACTCGAAATAGGGCGATTCCCCGTAGGACCATACAAGCCACTGGCGTGCATCCGGCTCTGTGCGCTTCGCCGCTTCACGGTCCAGCGCTTCAATCGGCCAGGCGGTCAAGACGGGCGGATGCGCATGCCCGCTGGTGATGAGCGAGCAATAGTAGAAGCGCTCTAAGTGAGAATGAAAAAGATCCTTGACCGCCTTTTCGGCGGCTTCCTCGATCGCTTCCGCCAGTTCTTGCCCGGACGGCACAGGTTTGGAGTTTTCTTCCATTGGCGCGCATCGCCTCCAGCAGGGAATCCATTGGCCGTCATTTGCACCGCCGCATGGCCTGGCCTCGCGCAACGGCGCATCAAGCGTGCGCAAGCCGCCGCCGGAAAGGAGCATCTCAGGCCGGAAAACGCAAACGGCGCGTTTATGGGTTGCATAAACTTGACGTACACAAGGCAAGGTAGCATAAGGGATGCCATTCATAATCTCATTCGCGAGGAAAAAGATGCGCGCTCTGAAATTGATTGCCTTTGCCCTGGTTATGTCCGTGGCCGCTCTGCCCGCCTTCGCCGGCGACACCGATCCGCTGCTCGTCAGCGCTACGTCGGATGACGGCCATCGCGTGGGCATGGCGCTCCTTTTCTCGAAGCACCAGTTGGAGCGGAAACATCCCGTCACGATTCTTCTGAATGACAGGGCCGTGCTGGTGGCCTCCAAGGCCAATGCGGAAAAATTCAAGGAACAGCAGGAGCAACTGGCGGGCCTCATCAAGGCGGGCGCGACGGTTATCATCTGCCAGATGTGCATGAAGCACTACAATGTCGCCGAAGCCGACGTGCTACCGGACATCAAGCTGGGCACTCCGGAAATAGTCGGTGCCGCGCTGTTCAAGGATCACACCAAGACCATGGCGTGGTAGGTGGAATCGCGAGCGCGCGTGGCGGATGGCGCCGCCGCGCTCGCCATGGAACCCGTCCAGATCGTCCGGGAGGGCGCAGCCGTCAGGCAATGCCAGAAAGCCTTGTCCGCTTTGGCGCGCGGCAATCCAGCGCGCGCCCGATTTTTCCAAGAGCGCGGCAATCTCGCCCTTCGCAGGCTCCCTACGCGGCGCGTTCGCGGAACATTCGCTGCATGGCTGCCATCAGCCCGAACAAATCCATGACGCTGTAGAGGCCAACAGGTTCCTTGAGGTGGCTGCTGGATGGCATTTCCTTAATGCCGCTGCCGAGCAGAACGAATTGGTTTGCCAGATCCGGCACATTTCTCATGCCCGCCACCGAGAACTTCTCCACCCGTTCTAAGCCGTCGTCATAGTGCCCGCCTTTGGCCCGCCTCCCCAGCACCTCCTCAAGCGCCGGCCTGCGATCGAACGCAGCGTCGTAAAGCTCCATCAGCGGCTTCTCGTTGAAGTTCAGGATTTCGTGGACATAGGCTGCGTGGTAGCGCTCGCCGAGCTGGATGGAGACAATGTCTCCCGCCCGGTAGAAGGTCAGGCTGTCTCTGTGGGAAGGGCGCCGCTTGAGCGGCTCGGGCGGGCTTTCGATCAGCGCTTTGATCAGGTCCGTCTTGCGGAAGAAATCGTCGCTCAAGGCGACGGCCCTGTTCAGCTTATCGATTGCAGCCAGCGCCATCTTAGAGATAGCCTTGTCCGCCACGCCGTATTTGTGCAGCACCACCGCTAACGCCAGGAAGGTCTTTTGCTTGTAGAGGTCCGCGACCTCGTCCTTGCCCGCGTTCAGCACGCAGTTCCAGCGCGGAAGCAGCCTCGGCATGACATAGGCGGCTATGCCATCGGCCGGCGGGCACATGGCCAGCCATACGAGCCTGGCCACGTCCTCCTCGATGAATTCCACGAGATGTCTCGCGGCCAGCTTGTCGAGAATTTGGTTATGCTTCATCGGCAGTCCACTCGCCCCTTTGGGCTTGCCAAGCTCGCACAATCGCCCTGCTTCAATAGCATCGCCCCAGGCGGACAGCGCTTCGGCTGCGGCAGCAGGCCCCTAAACAAAGGCTTAATCAGGGAAAGGAGCATATCGCGGTCTGAGGTGGCCCCGGCTTCAGCAACTCGCACAGTTTGTGAAGGCTAAGACATCGCTCAGGAATAAGTGAGCGCAGCAGGCGGGCAAAAGAATAAGCCAGATGGCGCAGTTATTCCTGAGCGATGTCATAGCACCTGATCTTGCACGGGTCAGGTTTAGAAGGGCGGCACTACAGAACTATATTCGCGCCGCTGCTCCAGAGGCCATTTTCGGGGGACGGCTGGGGGGTGTGTGCCCTACGGCCAAGACACATCCCTCAGCGGTTTTTGCCTACAGAATAAACTTCGACAGGTCGGCGTTCTTCGCCAGATCGCCAACATGCTTTTGCACATAGGGGGCGTCGATGGTGAACTTGGTGTTCGCCCGGTCGGCGGCGTCGAAGCTGATTTCGTCGAGCACGCGCTCCATCACGGTCGAAAGCCGCCGCGCGCCGATGTTCTCGACCGACGAGTTGACCTCGACGGCGACATCGGCGATGGCATCGATGGCGTCCTCCGTGAACTCCAGCTCCAGGCCCTCGGTCGCCATCAGGGCGATATACTGCTTGATAAGGCTCGACTGCGGCTCGCGCAGGATGCGGCGGAAGTCGTCGCCGGTAAGCGCGCGCAGCTCGACGCGGATGGGCAGGCGGCCTTGCAGCTCGGGCAGGAGATCGGAAGGCTTGGACACATGGAACGCGCCCGAGGCGATGAACAGGACGTGGTCCGTCTTCACCGGCCCGTATTTGGTGCCGACCGTGGTGCCCTCGATCAGCGGCAGGAGGTCGCGCTGCACGCCCTCGCGGCTGACATCGGCGCCGCGCGCGCTCGGAGCGGGCGCAAATCTTGTCGATCTCGTCCAGGAACACGATGCCGTTGTTCTCGACCGTTTTGATCGCCTCCTGCACCACCTGCTCGTTGTCGAGCAGCTTGTCGAACTCGTCGTCGATCAGGATCTCGAGGACTCGCGCACGGTGACCCGCCGCGTCTTGGTCCGCTGGCCGCCGAAGGCCTTGCCCAGCATGTCATTGATGTTGATCATGCCGATATGGGCGCCGGGCATGCCGGGGATTTCGAAGCCAGGCATTCCGCCGCCTGAGTCGGAGACCTGGATCTCGATCTCCTTGTCGTCGAGTTCGCCGTCGCGCAGCCGCTTGCGGAAGGCGTCCTTGGTGGCGGGGCTGGCGCTGGCGCCGACCAGCGCGTTCAGCACGCGTTCCTCGGCCTCCAGGTGCGCCTTGGCGCGGACCTCCTTGCGCTTACTCTCGCGGACGAGGCCGATGCTAATCTCCACAAGATCGCGGACGATTTGATCCACGTCGCGGCCGACATAGCCAACCTCGGTGAACTTGGTGGCTTCCACTTTCAGGAAGGGTGCGTTTGCGAGCTTGGCGAGGCGGCGCGAGATCTCGGTCTTGCCGACGCCGGTCGGGCCGATCATGAGGATGTTCTTCGGCAGAACCTCCTCGCGCATGACCTCGTCGAGCTGCTGCCTGCGCCAGCGGTTGCGCAGCGCGATGGCCACCGCGCGTTTTGCATCCGCCTGACCGATGATGTAACGATCGAGTTCCGAGACGATTTCTCTCGGGGAGAAGTTTGTCATTCCGTTATCCCGTTATGCGAAATCCGGTTGAATGCGCCACGAAAGGCCCCCTCACCCCAGCCCTCTCCCGCAAGGGGAGAGGGAGTTCCGGGCGTGCCCGCTGAGAGAGCGTTCCCCTTGCATGTTGGAGGCGGGCCCGAATCGCTTTGGTGATGAGGGCGCCGCAAGAGGGATGGCCATCCCTCTTGCGGCGGGCGGGCGGGACCGTCAGTCCCATAAGCTTTTGGCTTGCGGGAGAGCTTGGTCCGTCCGCCCCGGCTCGTGTTCTGAACAGATGATTGGGGAGCAAGTCCCGCATGCAAGGCAAGATAACATCCGTACGAGCCGATGAAGCAGTTTACGTGGGCATCGACGTCTGTAAAGCGTGGCTCGACGTTTATCTGCACCCAACTGGCCAGAGTTTCCGCGTTCCCAACAGCAAAGAGGGTATCCGGCGCCTGCGCAAGGAACTGGCCGGCTCCAAGGTGGCGCTTGTCATTGTGGAGGCGACCGGCAAGCTGCACCGGCTTGTGCACCGCGTACTCAGCCAGGCGGGCTATCTGGTTGCCGCCGTCAATCCCCAGCGCCCGCGCGAGTTCGCCAAGTCGATCGGGCAGCTTGCCAAGACTGACGGGATCGATGCGCGGATTCTGGCGCTTTTTGGCGCCGCCACCGGCCCTAGGACCACACCCGTTCCGGCCAAGACGGCGGCGGAGCTTCAGGAGCTGGTCTTGGCCAGGCAAGCCGTCAAGGCCGATGAAACCGCACTCAAGAACCGGCACGGCACCGCTGAAAGCGCGCTTCTGAAGCGGCTTCTCAAACGTCAGCTCGCTGCTTGCGAGCGGGCGGCGGCAGACCTTGACGCGGCCATCGCGGCGCTGATCGAAGGCGATTCTGTCCTGAAAAGCCGGTACGAAATTCTTCTGTCCATTAAAGGCGTCGGGCCGGCCGTTGCGGCAACCCTCGTGGCCTGCCTGCCCGAGCTTGGGCTCATTTCTGCCGCCAAAGCCACGGTGCTTGTGGGCGTCGCCCCCTCAACGACGATTCCGCGGATCGCCAGGGCCTGCGCCGCATCCAGGGCGGCCGTGCCCATGTCAGGACCGCGCTTTACATGGCGGCACTTTCCGCCGCCCGCTGCAACCCGGACCTGAAAGCCTTCTACGCCGGGCTGCGCGCCAGAGGCAAACAGGCCAAGCTCGCCTTGACCGCAGTCATGCGCAAACTCGTCATCCTGGCCAGCGCCCTCATCCGCGAAAACAGGACATGGACCGAAAAACATGCTTGACCTCAAACACAGATGCTCTCCCCTCGCGGGAGAGGGGACAGGGGTGAGGGGGCTTTCGTATACGCGAGTGCAAAACAATCGGGCGTTTCCATGCCAACCCAGCCCGGCGGATCAAGCCGCGGATGGCAGGCTTTCTATGATGATGTTGTTATTGGTGTAAACGCAGATGTCCGCCGCGATGGCCATCGCCTTGCGTGCGATGTCCTCGGCGCAGAAGTCCGTTTCCATGAGCGCGCGCGCGGCGGCCAGTGCATAGTTGCCGCCCGAGCCGATGCCCATGACGTGGTGCTCGGGCTCAAGCACGTCGCCCGTGCCGGTGAGCACGAGCGTGCTCGTCTTGTCCGCGACGATCATCATCGCCTCAAGCCGCCGCAGATAGCGGTCGGTGCGCCAGTCCTTGGCGAGGTCCACGCAGGCCCGCACAAGCTGCTCCGGATACATCTCAAGCTTGGCCTCAAGCCGCTCGAACAGGGTGAACGCGTCGGCGGTGGCGCCCGCGAAGCCCGAGATCACATTGCCCTTGCCGAGCGTGCGGACCTTCTTGGCGTTGGCCTTGATGACGGTCTGGCCCAGGGAAACCTGGCCGTCGCCCGCCACGACCACGCTGCCGCCCTTGCGTACGGTTAAAATAGTTGTGCCATGCCAAAGCGATTGGCCTTGCATAGATTGCGCGGAGAGCGTCATTTATCGTACCTGCTTCATGGCGTGGGATATGGCGCGGGCCGCGGCGCGGTCAAGATGTGCCGCTGCCAGCATATAGGGACGGAACGTTGAGAAAAGCGCGGATCGAACGCAAAACCAAAGAGACCGAAATTGCCGCCGAGGTCAACCTGGATGGGAAGGGCGCCTACGCCATATCCACTGGCGTCGGCTTTTTCGACCATATGCTGGAGCAGCTATCGCGGCATTCGCGCATCGACATTTCTTTGAGCGCCAAGGGCGATTTGCATGTGGACGGCCATCACACCGTGGAAGATTGCGGCATCGCGCTTGGGCAGGCGGTCGCGAAGGCGCTGGGCGACAAGCGCGGCATCGCGCGCTATGCGCATGCCTACCTGCCGATGGATGAAACGCTCACGCGCACCTCGCTCGACATTTCGGGCAGGCCATATCTCATCTGGCGGGTGGCCTTCCGCGCCCAGAAGATTGGCGATATGGACACCGAGCTGTTCCGCGAGTTCTTCCAGGCCTTCGCGCAAAATGCCGGCATAACGCTTCACATGGAGCTGCTTTACGGCGAAAACGCTCATCATATCGCAGAGAGCTGTTTCAAGGGGCTGGCGCAGTCCTTGGGCCAAGCCATCTCCATCGGCGAGAAGGCAAAGGGCGAGATACCATCGACGAAAGGGCAGCTTGGGAACTGAGCCTGGGCTGGATCGGCAATGATTGTCTACACCGTTCACGAACCGGGCATACCGGTAAAATCCCTGGAGGAGCGCGCCGACGAAACTGTCTTCGTCGAGGAGGGCTTCACCTGGTGGGGCTTCTGGTTCGCGCCCGCTTGGCTCCTGTTCAACGCGCTCTGGTTCGAGCTTCTTGGCGCGCTACTGCTTGCCGCAGGAACCGGTGCTGTGTTGACGCAGCTTGGCCTCAATGATCAAGCTCCAGGCACCGCATATTTTCTCTTGATGCTGATCGTGGGTTTCGAGGGCAACGGCTTGCGGAGATGGCGGTTGGAACGCAAAGGCTATGTCTACCTTGCCTCGGTCGCGGGGCGTAGCCTGGAAGAGTGCGAGCGGCGTTTTTTCGACGCCTGGCTTCCTTCCGTGGCGCCCCGGCATCCAAATCCGGAGCCCCAGCCGGGCGGCGGTGCGGTGCGAGGCGCTTTTGGGGATTGGCAGGGGCCGGGCGTGATTGGCACTTTCCCAGGTGAGGTTGCATAGCCGCCATGCTCGTTGCGATTATCGACTATCAATCAGGCAATCTCCATTCCGCCCAGAAGGCGTTCGAACGCGCGGCCAGGGAAAGCGGGATTGCGGCGGAAATCTCCGTGACCTCCGATCCGGAGGCGGTGAGGCGCGCAGAGCGCATCGTGCTGCCGGGGGTCGGCGCTTTTGGCGATTGTTGACCAGGGCCTTGAGAACACGCCCGGCATGATGGACGCGCTGCGTGAGGCGGTGCTGAAGACAGGCCGCCCGTTCCTGGGCATCTGCGTTGGCATGCAGCTTTTGGCGGATCGCGGCCTGGAGCATGGCGCGCATGAGGGCTTAGGCTGGATCGGCGGCGAGGTGAGCCTCATCGAGCCCGCGGACAAGACGCTTAAGATCCCGCATATGGGCTGGAATACGCTTTCATATTTTCGTGAACACCCGCTTTTCGAAGGCATCCCAGGCGGTCCGGAAGGCTGGCACGCCTACTTCGTGCACTCCTACCAATTCAAGGCTAAGGAGCAGGGCGACATCGTAGCCGTTGCGGATTATGGCGGGCCGGTGACGGCGGCAATTGCGCGCGGCAACATCGCCGGCACGCAATTCCACCCGGAAAAAAGCCAGAAGCTCGGCCTCAGGCTGATTTCAAATTTTCTGAAGTGGCGGCCGTAAGATGGCGCGATTTCTTGCCGCTGCGGCTGAATATGGCGGTGAGCATGCGGTGCCTGCTCCCCACCTCGGCGAGCTGTGTAACCGGGCCGATGGGCGTAACCTTTTGCCCGCCGGCACGCAGCGCGTTGAACTCGGCCTTATCCTCGCCCGCCTCGGTTATGAAGAGACGGTCCTGGGAATCCATATGCGCGAGCAAGGCGGCACGGATGTCCTGCGCCTTGAACGTGGTTTCCACGACCCACACAGTCAAGAGCGGATGCTCCCAATGGCTCGAAAGCCTTCTGATGGTGTCGGCTATAGCGGTGGCGCCTTTGGCGCGATTAGTTTCGCAAGCGATGACGTAGCGGTGCACGTGGCTGTCTTTCGTGCCTTTGGTTTGAACATGGCTCCAGACGCTGCTACGACAGAGGAGCCTCTCTATATCGCCGAAGAAAAGCACCGCCGTCCAGACATTTGTTCCACAACCGGTCAACTCGGGGGAAAAGTTGTATGATCCTCTATCCTGCTATTGACTTGAAGGACGGCCACTGCGTGCGCCTTCAGCAGGGTCTCATGGACAAGGCCACCGTCTTCAATATGGACCCGGCCGGCCAAGCGCGGCAGTTCGCCGCTCAAGGCTTTCACTCCATCCATGTGGTTGATTTGAATGGCGCATTCGAAGGCCGCCCGGTGAATGCGGAAGCGGTTTCGGCGATTCTCGGTGCCGTGCAGATCCCGGTTCAGCTCGGCGGCGGCATCCGCACCCTCAATTCGATCTCGCTTTGGATCAAGCGCGGTGTTGCCCGGGTCATTCTCGGTACGGCGGCGGTTCGCGATCCAGCGCTCGTCAAGCAGGCCTGCGCGCGGTTTCCGGGCAAGATCGCTGTCGGCATCGATGCCAAGGACGGCCGGGTTGCGGTGCAGGGCTGGGCCGAGACCTCGGAACTTTCAGCCGTGGATCTCGCGCGGCGCTTCGAGGATACGGGCGTTTCCGCCATCATTTACACCGACATCGGCCGGGACGGCATGCTGACCGGCCTCAATCTCGATGCCACCGCCGAGATTGCGCGCGCAGTTAAAATTCCCGTGATCGCTTCGGGCGGTCTAGCAGGCATTGAGGACATCAAGAGGCTGGTGTCGCCCAAATATGCGATGATCGCGGGCGCGATTGCCGGCCGGGCTCTTTACGACGGCAGGCTCGACCCTAAACAGGCGCTGGAGCTTACCGCTAACGCAAACTGACATCGGTTGCGGCCTGGGCATGCTCCGTGGGGCGGCTCAGGCGAAGGCCGCGAGCCCATTCCCGGTCCGCGGCGGAGGCGGGATACAGGGGGAAATATGTTGCTTGCCGGACGCGCAGGAGCGGCGGCCTGCAACACATAATTGACGAAATCGCCTTCTACGGGCAAAGAAGGGTGACTAGCTCCGGCTAAAGAAAGAACTGTTTTAATGCTGAAGTTTCCGCTGCTGTGTAGCAAGTTGGAAAAGCCCGCTGCTTTATTGCTTTTTGGCGCTCTGCTTTCCTTCGGTATGCCTGATATGCGCGCCTTCGCGGGTGAGGAAGGCGCTGGACAAGTGCCGTCCGCCGAGAGCGGAACAGCGCCCGCTCCTGCGGCTGCTGCCGAAACGGGGGAGAAGCCAGCGCCTGAGAACAAGGCGCCGGAAAGCACGCAGCCCCCGGCCACGGAAGCCGCAAGCGTAGCGCAGGCCGATGCCAAACCCGCCGATGCAAAGCCGGCAGAGGCGGAAGCTCAAAGCAAGCCTGCGGCGGAGAGTGCGCCTGTGGCTCCAGTAAAGGCCGAGGCAAAGCCCGCCGATACCAAGCCTGCCAGCGCAGCGCAGAAGGCGGCCGGATCCAAAGAGGCGGGGGCCGCCAGCAAGTCCAAGGAAGCGCAAAAGCAGGTTGCACCCAAAGAGGCGGGGGCAGAGGGCAAGCCCAAGGATCTGACGCCCAAGTTCGATGGCGGGCAAGCCGCAGTTGTCCGGCCTTCAGTGGTGAACGCTCTCTATCACATTAATTTCCTCGGCGCCCATATAGGCGACTTCAAAATCCATTCCTCGATCACGCCGCGCCAATATTCGGTTCAGGCCAGCGCCGACATTAGCGTATTCTTCGGCGCGGTGAGCTGGAAGGGAGCGACGAGCAGCTACGGGCTCATGACCGCCAATGGGCCGATGCCCCAGAATTACACATTCCGTTACGCAACGAGCGAAAAGCGCGAGGCGGTGGAGCTTCGCTTCCAGCAAAGGATGGTATCGGACATCATCGTCAATCCGCCCTACCATCCGAGCACGCGGGCCGTGCCGATCACTGCGGGCGACCTGCAAAACGTGGTCGATCCGCTGAGCGCCATCGTGCTTCTGTCGCTGGCGCGGCCGAGCCGTTTTGCCGGCGGCGATGCCTGCAACAAGCGCCTGCCGATTTTCGATGGCAAGATCCGCTACGATCTGGTCCTCTCGTCCAAGGGAACGCGCCCGGTCAGGGAGGGCAGGCTGCGCGGCACCGCCCATGTGTGCCGGGTGAGCTATGTTCCGATCGCCGGGTACAAGGCGGGCAAGTCGAGCGACTACGCCTCTGGGAACACCGGGATCGAGATCTGGCTTGTCCCAATGCAGGAAGCGGGGTTATTAGTACCCTATTATGTACAGGTGCCGACGCCTGCGGGGACGGCCTCCATGGTTTCGGCAAGATTCGATGTTCAGACATCCGCCGGGCGGCACGCGCTCGCCGACTAAACGAGGGAAATTGATCGAGGCAATCCGGTAGGAGAGCTGAAGCTGACGGTCCATTATTTCAAGGCCGCGCATTCTTGCACCTATACAACTCTCCCAAGACCTTCGCACCAATCACGCCGGAACGGAAAACAAACCCGGCGTGCGATTATCGACAGAAAGTCCGCCTATGAGCGCTATGCAATCGGCTCCCATCAAGCCCTCCCAATCACGGCATGTTAACGCTGTGCTCGGCCCCACCAACACTGGCAAGACGCATCTTGCCATCGAGCGCATGCTCGGCCACGAGACGGGGTTGATCGGCTTGCCGCTCAGGCTTCTGGCCCGCGAGGTTTACGACAAGATCGTCGCGAAGATCGGCCCGAACGAGGTGGCGCTGATTACGGGCGAGGAGAAGATCAAGCCCGAGCGCCCGCGCTATTGGGTTTGCACGGTCGAGGCCATGCCCCGCGAGGTCGAGGTGGACTTCCTCGCCGTCGACGAGATCCAGCTTGCCGCCGATTTCGACCGCGGCCACGTCTTCACCGAGCGGCTGTTCCATGCGCGGGGCACCGGCGAGACGCTGCTGTTGGGCGCGCAGACCATGGCGGAACGATCCGCGAGCTGATACCGGGCGCTAACTTCATCCAGCGCCCCCGGCTGTCCAAGCTCACCTATACCGGCCAGAAGAAGATCACGCGGCTGCAATCGCGCTCGGCCATCGTGGCGTTCTCGGCCAACGACGTTTACGCCATCGCCGAGCTGATCCGCAGGCAGCGCGGCGGCGCGGCCGTGGTGCTGGGGGCCCTCTCCCCGCGCACCCGCAACGCGCAAGTGGCGCTTTATCAGTCGGGCGACGTCGATTTCCTCGTGGCCACCGACGCCATCGGCATGGGCCTCAACCTCGATGTCGATCACATCGCGTTCGCTGGCACGCGCAAGTTCGACGGCCGCGCCACCGCGAGCCTTACGCCCGCCGAACTTGCCCAGATCGCGGGCCGGGCCGGGCGCCATCTCAACGACGGCACTTTCGGCGTCACCAGCGATGTCGAGCCTTTCGACCAGGAGCTGGTCAACAAGCTTGAGAACCACGACTTCGAGCCGGTCAAGGTTCTGCAGTGGCGCAACAACGATCTCGATTTCGGCAGCATCGACCGCCTGAGGGAGAGCCTGCGCCAAGTGCCTGAGCACGCCCGGCTGCAACGCGCCCGGACAGCGGACGACCTCGAAGCCCTGGAACTGGTCTCGAGCGATCCGGCCATCGCCGGGCTTGCCACCGCACCGGCCGCCATCAAGCGGCTTTGGGAGGTCTGCCAGGTTCCAGATTACCGCAAGGTTGCCCCGGCCACCCACGCCGAGCTGGTCGCGACGCTCTACAAGTACACCATGAGCGACGAAGGCGTGATCCCGGAGGATTGGTTCGCCGCCCAGGTCGAGCAGGCGGACCGCACCGAAGGCGACATCGACACGCTCTCGAACCGCATCGCCCATATCCGCACCTGGACCTTCGTGTCGAACCGGCGCGAATGGCTCAAGGACCCCGATCACTGGCAGAACAAAACCCGCGAGATCGAGGACAGGCTCTCCGACGCGCTTCACGAGCAGCTCACACAACGTTTTGTGGATAAGCGCACCAGCGTGCTTATGAAGAGCATGCGCGACAAGGAAAGCCTGTTTGCCGAGATCGAGAAGGATGGGCGCGTCGTTGTCGAAAAGCACTATGTCGGCAAGCTAGAGGGCTTCGCCTTCACGCCGGATGCCGCGGCCGCGGGCGTGCACGGCAAGGCGGCGCGCAATGCTGCGGCCAAGGTGCTGGTCCACGAGCTGGCCGCGCGCGCGGACCGGCTTGCGGCGGCGCCGGACACGGCGTTCACGCTGACGCGCGAGGGCCAGATCGTCTGGGAGCACCAGGAGATCGGCCGGCTTTCGGCTAGCGACGATCCGCTGAAGCCCAATTTTATGCTCTTTTCCGACGAGCACCTGGCGGCAGTCGACAAGGACAACATCACTACGCGCATCGAGGCCTGGATCGGTCATTACATCGATGTGCGCCTGAAGCCCTTGCTGGAGATCTCGAAGGGCGAGGACATCGCCGGGCTCGCCAAGGGCATCGCTTTCCGCCTGTGCGAGAATTTCGGCGTGCTCAAGCGCGATACGGTTGCCGAGGAGATCAAGTCCGTCGACCAGGAGGGCCGCGCACAGCTCAGGAAATACGGCGTCCGCTTCGGCGCACACCACATCTATTTCCCGCTGCTCCTGAAGCCCGCCTCCTCCGACCTGCTTGTGCTGCTCTGGCTCCTGAAGCACGGGGGCGGGCATAACCTCACTCCGGCGGCAATCGCCGAAGCCCCGCGCCAGGGGCTCACCTCGGTGCAGCGCAGTAGCACGATGCCGGAAGCCTTCTACCGTGCCGCCGGCTACCATGTCTGCGGACAGCGCGCGGTGCGCGTCGACATGCTGGAGCGGCTCGCCGACATCATCCGGCCGCTCACCGCATGGAAGCCCACCGAAACCGCCACCGAGCCGCCGCCCGGCGCCGCTGGCGGAGGGGCGTTCCGGGTCCGGCCCGAGATGATGTCCATCATGGGCTGCTCCGGCGAGGAGCTGGCCCTGATTTTGGAGTCACTCGGTTTCCGCCGCGAAAAGCGTCCGCTAAAAAAGACCGCGCCAGTGGCGGAGACGGCGTCCGCGCCCGATGCCTCTGAAGCGTCCAGCGACGTTCAGGCTGCAAACGACAATGCTGCCCCGGCGGTGGAAGAGGCCGCATCCGCAGCCATTGAGACCGGCGTGGAAGAAGCCGTGCCGGCAGAGGCTCTGGTGGAAACCGCACCGGCTGAAAACGACAATTCCGCCCCGGCGGTGGAAGAGGCCGCGCCTGCGGCCATTGAGACCGGCATGGAAGAAGCCGCGCCGGCAGAGGCTCAGGTGGAAGCTGCACCGGCTGAGGTGGATGCGTCCGCCGGCGAAAGTGCGGCTGCGGCGCCCGCAGAGGAGCAAGCTTCCGAGCCGCATCCGGTGGCGGAGGGGGAGGCTGCTGTTCAGGCCGAGGCTGCAAAGAGCGAAGTTACGGCCGGGGCAGAGCCCGAGTTCGAGGAAGTCTGGCGCTTCCGCAGGCCCAAGCCGAAATTCGAGCGGCCCGAAGGTGCAGGCAGCGGACGGCCGCATCGCCGCCGGGCGCAGGGGGCGCAGGGGGGCGCCGAGGGCCGCGAGCGCGGCCATCGGCCGGGCCAGGACCGCCAGCGGCAGCCGCGGGAGGGTGCGGCACAGCCTCAAGCGGCGGCACAGCCTCACACGCCGGACGGGCAGAAGGATCAGGGCCAGGGCGGCAACCGCGAACAGCGCCATGGCGGCGGCCAAGCCCGCGATCATAGCCGGCATCAGCGGCCCCACGCAGAGCGGCGCGGCCCGCCCGCCCAGCAGGCGCCGCATCAGGATGGCGCGGGCCAGGCCAAGGCGGAAGGCGCACAGCAGCGCGCCGGCGGCGGGGGGCAGCAACAGCAGCAGCACGGCCGTCCCGGTGACCGGAACGCGGGCCGTGGCCGGGATTCCCGTCCGCCCCGCCACCAGGACAAGAAGCCGTTCGCCGCGACGGCAGCGCCCAAGAAATCCTCCGCCGCCGTCGATCCGGATTCACCTTTCGCCGCGCTAAGCCAGCTTAAGGAGCGCCTGGAAAAGCAAAGGCAGGACGAGACCGTTTGACCTCAACGGAAGAGCAGCGCCTCGATAAGTGGCTGTGGTATGCGCGCCTTGTGAAGTCGCGCACACTGGCCGCCAAGCTGGTCGAAGCCGGCTGCATCCGGGTGAACCGCCAGCGCGTGGTCAAGGCAGCTGCCACGGTCAAATGCGGCGACGTTCTGACCGCAACGCTTCATGGCCGCGTGCGGGTGATCGAGATCCTGGGACTCGGCGAGCGGCGCGTGCCTGCTAGCGCGGCGCAAACGCTCTATGCCGAGCGGCTTCCGGCCGCTGCTTCCGAGCCTGCCACGGATAGCCCCGGAGAGTAGTGCACCTCGCCAACGAATGGACGCATCGCTCCGTCCAGTGACCCAAGCTAACTATTCTTCCGCCTTGGGTCGTTAACGGCTGTTCAGAAAATTCGAACGAGGTGCCGCATAACCTCAACAAGCAGAAGTTGAAGTCTCGCCTTCAGAACGCGCTACAAACTACCTCTGTCCCTTCAGCGGTGCATGTTCTCTCGCACTTGGCCAACGAGCCTCCGATAGATGCTCTCACGACCATGACAGATAACCTCTCGGCTCCTCTCTTCGCCCTGCACCTTCAAGTCAGACTGATAGAACGCGACGCCCATCAAATGGCGGTCGGTTACCGTTGGCGCCCCTTCTTTTCGGGGGATGATTAGCTGCCATATTCCGCCGCCGCTGTAACCACCAAAGCTATGAGGACCGCCATAGCCATCGTTGTAAACCGGCTTGAAAGAAAAATAGTCGAAATCGCCTGACGTGCGCCATTCCATTCCTCTTAGTGGAGCTAAGAGTCTTCCGTTAAAGACTTTGGTCCGTCCTGGACCTATTTGAGACGGGGTCTCTGTGGTCCACTCTTCCGCTATGCCGTTGATTGCCCAAAATCCAATTTCACGCGACGGAGGGTGTTCCAGCATCGGATCGCACCGCTTAGACAGATTGTAGAAGCTTTTTCTAGCTCTTAGGGTGGCGGTTACGTCGGGCGGCAGCATGAGAAACGAAAGATCAGGACCGCCAGCCGGACAATTAGGTTTCGCGCTGTAGCTGAAATCCCTGCAATCGCTAAGCTTGAATACGCACTCAATTTCCTGAGGATGCTTGGAAAGAATGGCTCCGGCTAAGCCTCGATTTTGAAGAAGCCGAACAACATGCTCGGCCGTCAAAACGCCCTCTACATCATCAATCGAGACCAGGGTCCCGGACCCACCAAGTATTCCGACTACGGTATCGCCTTCCGAGCGAGGAATAACGAACCCGACGCTGTAGTGGCTCAGTTGCTCCGCTTCTGCTTCAAGGAGGGACAAAAATGCACCTTGATCCAGCTCAATTTTCTGCATGTTAGGCTCCGGCATCAATTCCCGCTCTCTTCAAGCATAAAGCGAGCAAGGCCCATTGGACCGCCCTTGGCATCCGGCTTTCGATAATCCAGGTACTGTTGCCCGCCATGATGCATACCAAATACGACTGCTTCGTCTCGAAGGTTATCAACTAGAAAATTCATTGACCTCAATGCGTCATCGCTGGGGAAGAGCATTCTGAAGACATGATAAAGTATAGGACCGCTCAGCTCAATATCTCTCATCTCAAGGTTTCCTGTTTGAAGGACGGCGTCTGTAAACCCATAGACGTATCCAACTGCTTTGCTTTTTACCATTCCATCAGGAGTTACAATTCGCAAATCAGGAAATGCCAAGATTTGCGCCTTGAGCAGCGCCGCTATTCGCTCCGCCAGCTCCCATTTCGCCTTATCATCCATTTTCAACTCGCTTAGAGGCTGTCTTACTTGGGAACAGAGCCGATTACCTTGACCAACAGCAGCTGCGGATCGCGTCAAACCCAGTAGCTCGCGCCAAGTGCGGTGAGGGCGGCGGGGGCGTTCTCGTTCCAGCGCATCGTATTCCGCCCTGACCGCCGCCAATGCCGCCTTGCGCTCGACATACCTGATGCGGAGCCTCTCTGCCTCCGCCATATAGGCAGCAATCCCGGCTTCATCTTGGGCCTCTAAGGCGGTATCGTACCTCATGAGCAACAGACGACGATACGCTTCGTCCTCGTTTGATTGCTCTACCAGGGTGCGCTCCGCCAGTTCCAGCTTATCCCCCATGGCATCAAATTCGGCGAGCGCCGCCTCGTACATTGCGAGCTTGGCCGCATATTCGTCTTTCCTGGACACTCAAAACGTCCTCAGGGGAACCAATCAAATTGTCACAATGTCAATCTGATTGGTTCCGCAACAGGCGTCAAGTTCACGGTGTGAAACGGCCCATTTGCGCCTATTGTGGAATCGTTTCAGGCTAAACTCGCAAGGCGGGGCTAATTCGTGTTTCAGGAAGGTCAAGATGAGAGCGGAGCAAAAAGCACTTTTGGTGTATGGCGGAATCGACTTTCAAAGCGAATTCGACACGGCCGAGGAAGTGCTTGAGTTTGTTAAGCAGCACCCCGGCAGAGAGTATACGATACATCTGCGAGATGGGCAGCCGTTGCGATCAACCGAGGTGGAGAAGATTCTCGCGGATTGGCAGAAAAGATAGAGCGGACATCGGTACAGTCACAGTATTCGATTCTAGGCCGATTATCACTAAAAATGGCTGGTCGCCCCTGTGTAGGAGACATGGCCGGAGTGGGCCACGACTTCAGCTATCGTGATGGGTTTCAGATGGCGGCCGGATGGCTGGGCGCGGGTCTTGCGCGGCCCGGCCGGCGTCTGAAAGCCCCCGGGGAAGGAAACCGCGGGCAACGGGGGATGCGCTATGGGGATTTATGCCCGCGGGTAGCCGGAGCTGTTGCGCACTTCGGCGCCTGTTGGTGTGCTGGGGAGCGGCAGACCGCCGGAGAACGGCTCAAAGCCCAGAGCCTGAGGGCTCGCCGGCCGTTGCAGACAGCTGACCAGAACGCTCCGCAGGCATGGCTCCGCTGGCGCGGCGTTGCGGCCGGCTGTCTGCAACGGCATTGGTGTCCAGGGCAGCATGGCAGACCTCATGACGTGTCGAACCAGATGACAGCGGGTGCTGGCGGCCGGTAGCGGGGCAGCGTGCCGCGCTCGAAGAACTCGATGATGGTCATGCGCCCGCCACAGCAGGGACAGGGCGGCAAGACGGTCTCTTCGGGCTCGTCCGGACTGGGAGCCGCGCTTGCCTCCGCAGACGGCGTTGCGCCGAGTAACTCCCGCAGCCGCGCGATATTGCCGGCACGGCTTGCGGAGGCAAACAGCCCGTAATGCCGGATGCGGTGGAAGCCTTTGGGCAGGATGTGCAGCATGAAGCGGCGAATGAACTCATCCGTTGCCAGCGTCATGACCTTGTACCGGGCCAGTCCGTCCGCGCGGTAATCCTTGTAGCGGAAGGTGACGCCGCGCCCGTCGTGGGCGATGAGCCTTCTGTTTGAGATCGCCACCCGGTGGGTGTAGCGCGAGAGGTAACTAAGCACGCCCTTTGCCCCCGCGAACGGCTCCTTGATGTAGACGAACCAGTTCTTCCAGCGCAGCGGTTTGAGTGCGGCGGCAAAGGCGGCCGGGGCCGCGAACTTGGCGAGGCTGCCCTTTAAGGTCAGAAGCCCCTTGTCATAGGCGGCGGCAAGTTTTTCCAGCATGAGCCGCCGGAACAGCCGCGACAGCACCCGGACCGGCAGGAAGAAGCGGCGGCGACGGCCCCGGCAGGGCACGAAGCGTTCCCCATCAAGCGACAGCCCGCCGCCGGGCACGATCATATGCACATGCGGATGGTGGGTGAGCGCCGAGCCCCAGGTATGGAGCACGGCGGTCATGCCGATACGGGCGCCCAGATGCTTGGGATCGGCGGCGATGGTGAGCATGGTCCCGGACGCCGCCTTGAACAGGAGGCCGTAGACCAGGGCCTTGTTCTGCCAGGCGATGGCGCCAATCGCCGGGGGCAGCGTGAACACCACATGGTAATAAGGCAGCGGCAGAAGATCTGCCTCGCGCTCCGCGAGCCACACCCGAGCCGCGGCCCCCTGGCACTTGGGACAATGCCGGTTACCACATGAGTTGTAGCTGATGACGGTGTGGCCGCAGTCCCCGCAGCGCGCAACATGGCCGCCAAGCTCCGCCGTGCGGCAGGCTTCGATGGCGGCCATTGCTTTGAGCTGGCCGAGGCTTAAATGCCCGGCGTTGGCCTTGCGCCAGGCAGCCCCGTGGCCGCGGAAGATGTCCGCAACCTCAAGCGCGGGACGCGGCATGAGCCAAGACGGCTCAGGCCTTGGGCTCGCCCTTCTTTGCGCTACCGCGCTTGGCGCTATTCGAGCGCTCGCCCTTCTTCGTCTCGATCAGGCTGAGCCGGTCCAAGGGGCTCATGACCTTACGGATCGTGGTGGTGGCCACCCGCGTATAAAGCGCCGTCGTATTAAGCTTCGCGTGTCCGAGCAAAACTTGAATCACGCGAATATCGATATCCTGCTCCAGAAGGTGGGTCGCAAAGCTATGCCGCAGCGTATGCAGCGAAACGCGCTTGCCGATCTCCGCCAGCTGCGCCGCTGCATGGCAGGCGCGGTTGAGCTGGCGCGTGGTCAGCGGGTTGACCGGGTTCTGGCCTGGAAACAGCCAGGCGGCCGGCCTGCCGATGCGGTACCACTCGCGCAAGATGTCGAGCAGCAAGGGGGAAAGCATGGCAAGGCGGTCCTTGCGCCCCTTGCCCTGCTCGACACGCAGCAGCATCCGGCCGCTGTCGATATCGGAGACCTTCAGCGACAGGACCTCGGAGGCCCTGAGCCCAGCACCGTAGGCGACGCTCAGCGCAGCCTTGTACTTGGCCCCCGGAGCGGCATCGAGCAGCCGGGCGACTTCCTCTTGGGTAAGGATGGTAGGCAGCCTTGGGGATTCATAGACGTGGAACAGGCACTTCAGCAGGTCTGCTCTGTCTAGCGTGATCCCGAAGAAGAACCGCAGCGCCGACATATACGCGTTCACGCTGGAGGCCCCGAGCGGGCTCTCCACCAGGTGAATGCGGTAAAGTCGCAGGTCTTCCGCCGTCGCGGTGTCCGGAGACCTGCCGATGAACGCCGCAAGGCTCCTGACGCAGCGGATGTAGTTCTTCTGGGCCTTCTCTCCAATACGACGGGAAGTCATGTCGCCAATCATGCGCTGGCGGAGCGGACTGATACTCATACGCAACTCCTCTTGTGAGTGAGACTGACGTCCCATTCTCAATCGAAGCTGCCGGCTTGCATTGATGATTTAGAAAAAAATACTGCCCGTGAGGCAGCAACCTACCGCGAGAGCGGTTTCGTTCACCGGCCTGAAGCGACCGTTGGTCACTGCTGGCAGCGCTACCCTGTACCAGGGAAGCCCAGCCCCCCTTAGACCGGAAGACCTGAACAACGTCTTGTAGCATGAGGACACGCCGCGTGCAGGCGCGGCTCTTCAAGCGCCGGAATTTTACTCGCGGCTCGCGGGAGACAGGCGCACCCGGTCCAGGAACGCGGCCAAGGCGGTTTCGATCGGGGGCGGCTCATCGTGCACGCCGCGGCGTACATGCAGTTCCACCACCCGATGCTTGAGGCCTATGGCGCGGACGAAGTAGGTGCCAGCGACGATGCATGCGCCTGTCCAGGTTATTTGCGGCGGCGTGACGGTCTTGCTGGCGTCCTCCGACCCTTCGAAGCGGACCTCATGGCCGAAGGGGATTTCCTTGGCGATGCATTTGCGGTGGTGCAGCCATCTTGCGAGGTAGCCCTTTAGCGGATCGCGCTTCCGCGCCGTGACCACGAGCACGGTGTAGACCCTTCCGCCCTCCCGCCATTCGGCGTACTGAGCCGGTCCCTCCCGGTGGTCCGTGTTCTCGACGGTGCAGGCGGGCGCCTCGAAGAGGACGGGGCCGATGCGGCATTGCTCCGCGCGCGATGGCGCCGGCATAAGTCCCGCTGGAAGCAATGCCGCGGCCATGATGCTTGCGCGGACGATGACGTTCATACCGGGCTCCTCATTCACGGTTCGCTGGCGCCGGGCCAGCATCCCTATCGCTTATAACAAGGTTTCAAGTTGAGCAGGCCGAATTGCGGCATTGCTTTTTACCGGACACCGCCAGAAGGTACGGCCCATGACCCTTCGTACCATCCCGCCCGGCATGGCAGCACCCGCGGTCGCGCGGCGCATTGACTTACCTGGGCAAAGGGGAGCCACAGCGCATTGCGGCACCGGCCTGACCGGCAAATCTTGCATCGATAGGCTGAGCGGAGGCCGCAAAATTGCGCGGCGCGGAGGCAACTGCGGTTTTCAGGTTGAAGCATCCGGCAGAGCAGGGCCGGCGCTGCTGCCCAGCAGCAATTCCAGCAGTACCGTTAGATCGGCGTTCACATCGGTAAGCCCGTGGTGGTGCAGTTGCTCAAGGCCGATGAGCGCACCGAACAGAATGCTGGCAGAAGCCGCAACACGCTCTGCCGGAATGCGGCATGCGGCGAACAGAGATTTCAGAAACTCAAGGCGCTGACAGTCCACGGTTTGCAGTGTGCGGGCGGCGTCCGCATCGTAGCGCGCCCAGTCGCGGATCGCGGCTTCGACCAGTTTCCCGCCATACGGATCGGACCTGCTGCTCGCGGCGATTTTCACCAGGCACCGCAACTGCTCCCGCGGATCGGAGCTGGCTTCGCTCACCTCGCCGATGACATTCGCGGTAGCGGCATCCGTCCAATGGCGCAGCATTGCACGCTTGAACGCCGGCCCGTCCGTGAAATGCCAATAGAACGATCCTTTGCTGACCCCAAGCTCCCGGGCGATGGCTTCGATTTTGATCGCTTGAGGACCGCCCGCGGTCAAGGCGCGAAATCCAGCGGCGATCCAATCGTCCGGGGTCAGTGTGCCAGAATGTCTCATGGCGCGACCATACGCTACCGTATTGACCGTTTCAATCCCGTGGCGTACATACGGTACCGTATGGTACCGTTTATGCTGCCATCGCCTGCGCGATGCGGCGTCTCAGGGGGTAGAGATGAACAAATGGATTCTGGCCGCAGGATCTCTGTCGGTGCTCACCTTGGCCGTTCATGTTTTCGCCGGCGGCCCGGAGGTGCACGATCCGATGCTGGCGCTGGCCGGTGCATTTCCCGATGTCCTGAAAACCTTCATATCGCTGATGTGGCACGCCATCACCATAACTCTGGCAATCGACAGCGCAGCCTTGCTTCTGGCAACGCGCTATTCCCCGTCGCAAAAAGCGCTGGTGTGGTTCGTCTGCTGCCAATACGGAGCCTTTGCGGCGCTCTTTGTTTTCTACGGCGCTTTCCATTTGGGCTCGCTCCTCCTCATGCCGCAATGGATCGTCTTCCTGCTGATCTCCGGGCTGGCGCTGGCCGGATTGCGCGCTTCCCCTGAAAAGTCTTAGCATTGAACCGCGCCGCGGCGATTTCCACGAGGCCTTCCACAGGCACAGCGTAAACCACGCTGCAGTGAACGTGATACAGGAACCGAAGTCACTTAAGGCCGCCCAGCGGCTACTGCATATTAGTTTTCAGTGAAAACTATAATAAGGATGAGCGATTGCCTTCCTTGTTATATTTTTCGCGGCCTGAACGAGCGGATGACTCGGGCAACCCGGTATTGGGAAATTGGCTCCCTGGCGCCGTTTTAATCCGCAAACTCAGCGGCGGCCGGCGCGAAGCCGGAGACCTCGCGGGCTTTAGTGACGGCGGCGGGTAGGACCTCCAGCAGGCGCTCCACATCGGCTTCCGTGTTCTCGTGGCTGAGCGAGAAGCGGATGGCGCCGAGCGCTGCGGTGTACGGCACCTTCATGGCGCGCAGCACATGGCTTGGCTCGACCGAGCCCGCCGCACACGCCGAGCCTGAAGAGGCGGCGATGCCGCCCTTGCTCAACTCGCTGAGGATCGCCTCGCCCAACGCCGCGTCGAACACGATGCAGGAAGTGTTGGGCAGCCGGTTCGCCACATCGCCGGCCAGGAAAGCGCCGCCAATGCGCGCGAGCACGCCCGCTTCCAGGCTGTCGCGTAGCGCGCCCACGCGCCCGGCCTGGCTGGAGGGGCGGGCCAAGCTCTGTTCCGCGGCCTTGCCGAACCCCACGATGCCGGGCACGTTCTCGGTGCCGGCGCGCCGCCCGCGCTCCTGCTTGCCGCCGCGGATGAGGGAGGCGAAGCGCACGCCTTTGCGGACGTAGAGCGCGCCGATGCCCTTGGGGCCGTGCAGCTTGTGCGCGGAGAGCGAAAGCATATCGATGGCGGTGGCCTTTACGTCCACGGCCACGCGGCCAGCGGCCTGCACCGCGTCGGTGTGGAACAGTGCGCCGGCCTCGTGCGCCAGTGCCGCCAGCTCCGCCACGGGGAAAATCGTGCCGGTCTCGTTGTTCGCCCACATGATGGAGGCGATGGCGGTTTGCGGACCCAGCGCGGCGCGGTAGGCGTCCATGTCGAGCCGGCCCTTGCCGTCCACCGGGATTGTGCGGACCGCAACACCGCGCTGCTTGGCGAGATATTGCACGAGCGCCAGCACCGCATGGTGCTCGACCGCCGAGACGATCACCTCGTTGCGGCCGGTTTGCGTTTCGAGTGCCCCGAGGATCGCGGCGTTATCCGATTCCGTGCCGCCGGATGCAAAGATAATTTCGTGGGCGTATTCCGCGCCAACGAGCGCCCTCACTTGCTCGCGCGCGGCCCTTACCGCCCCGGCTGCCGGCGTGCCGAACCCATGCTGCGACGACGGATTGCCGAAATGCTCCGAGAAATAGGGGAGCATGGCGGCGAGCACCTCAGGCGCCATCCGTGTTGTCGCATTGTTGTCGAGATAGACCGGCTGCATGGCCGGAACCTACGCGGCCGTGACGGGCAGCACCCGGACCGGACGCCCAAGTTTCTCCACGAGCTTCGCCTGGATGCCGTAGACGGTCATGAAAGCGAGCTGGCAGCCCGCGCAGGCGCCCGACATGCGCACTTTAATAACGTTGCCTTCGATGGCAACGAGATGGCAATCGCCGCCATCGCGCTGCAGGCGCGGACGGATCTCGTCGATTGCCTTTGCAACCTCGTTGAACCTGGCCTCTTCCACCGTCTCCGTCTCAAGTTCGGGTGCGGCCGTCTCGAATTGTTCCGCGAAATCCAGCATGTCCGCCCCCTTTAGCCGAAAGACTTTCCGCAGGAACAGCTCGACTTGGCCTGCGGATTGTCGAAGGTGAAGCCCGAGTTCTGCAAGCCGATTACGAAATCGACCGTGGTACCCAAGAGCAGCGGCAGGCTCTGGCGGTCCACGAACACCTTGACGCCGCCGCTCTCGACCACCTCGTCTTCCGGCCCGGGTGCGGCGGCGAGGCCCATCATGTATTTGAAACCGGCACAGCCCCCGGCATCGACCGCGATGCGCAGACCTTCGAGCGGCTGCCCCGCTCCGGCGATGGCCGAGCGGATGGCGTTCTGGGCGCTTTCGGTGAGTTGGATCATGGCTGGGACATCCCCGTTGCAGTGAGCTTTGGCCTTTCCACAGCAACTCCCGTGCCATTACCTTAAGCCATTGATTTGGCGGGCTATCGAAACTATTGCCCTACGATTGTCGGATCTGCGACAAGTAGGCTTCCCAACCGGGCGCAGCGCCGGCGGAAGCTACACCCGGAGGGGGAGATGATTGGACGAAAGCTGGCGGCCAGCACGGCCGCGCTCATATTGGCCGGCCTGGCGCTATTTGAAATCCTGCTGGCGCTTGGTTATCCGCTAGGGAAAGCCGCATGGGGCGGATATTATACGGAATTGCCCGCGCTCCTCAGGATCTCCAGCGTAATATCGGCCGCGCTTTATGCCGCGATCGTCTCGATTGCACTCGCCAGCGCGCGCATGGTGCGAGCGCCGTTCGGACCCCGCTTTATCCATTCGAGCCTCTGGGCGCTGACTGTCCTGTCCTTGTTTGGCACGCTCATGAATTTAGCCTCTCAAAGTCCCTGGGAGCGGGCCATAATGACGCCGCTGGCACTCGTGCTGACCGTTTGTTTTTATACTCTTGCGCGGCAGCCGCAGCGCTTGTAGCGAGTGGGCTTTGCCGGGCGCCGCTGTCGCCAGCTGATCAACTTGTCCGGTGAATGCTGCTTGCCGCCTTATGCCGCTACCCACTCGCTTTTTGAAAGAGGTGGAAAGGCCCCGTATGCGTGTTTCATGCCGTCATTGCGAGCGCCGCACCTCCGGCGCACACCCAGACGGTGAGGCCGAATTGCAGGCCTGCGCATAACGTTCCCTTTCACGCGTTGCAGCCTCCTAGCCCGGGGGAATTGCGGGCTGGAGGACTTTGCAACATGCAACGGCTGGAATAGCGGCGGGCGTTTGTTGGCGAAGCGGCGAAAGCTTGGCCTCGAAGTTTCGCCAGTAGCCGTTTTTGTGTAGGAGTTCTCCACCAGCCTCGGGGCCGACCCCCATGAATGAAAACGTGTGATGTGCGGCCGCCTATTGTGGTGGTTTTGGGGTGATTTTCTCTAGAGGGGCAAAGTCCGGGCAAGTAAGTGGTTCGCTACGTTAAACCAAGCTGTATGCCGTCGTCCCCGCGAAGGCGGGGACCAATCTAAAAGCTTGTTCCAACGGAATTTAAAATCGATTCCCGCTTGCGCGAGAATGATGTTCATGCGCAAGCGCACTGGCGATTGCTTGCCCGGCCTTTTGCCCCTCTTACGTTTTTGTTGGTGGCAGAAGCTGGCGCGGTATTATTAGGCGAGACTGGAATAGATGCGGTACTGCTTGTCGAACTCTTCGCGGGTAACTCCTACCGTATCATATAGTACTATCCTGGGCCAGAAAGCGGAAGCGATGTCTTGATCCTGATCTCGGAGTGAAATTTCATTCCACCGTAACCACCACTCATGAAATAATATCCCTTGATGGTGTGCCAGGGTATCGGTGCACCGCCTTTCAGCGAAATACCGGCGGTTCATCGTAATCACGGGTGTCGAAAGTTTCGACAGTTGCCGGAGCGGACGATAGATGAACCACCACGCCGGAATCGCAAAAGCCACCAGCCAAAACGCTATCTCCGCAGCCGGGAATTATTTCGAGGGGGGCTTCGCGCTTCCAATCCGACAGGCTTTCCAAGTATATAAGCGCGAAGAAAGCGATAACAGCACACCCCTTTAGCGCATAAAAGTATATTTTGCGCTTTACGTAATAAAAATTGAATTGATCTTGGATTGGAGATTTGCTGGAGCTTTGCATTCTTTCCTCTTTACTTGACGGCGAAGGGGGGCTTGTTGGCGCGCAAAGGCGCAGGCGCGAGTGATCCGCTGGGCGGTGTGATGCCGCCCATTCGTTGGCGAAGCCACGAAAGTCTGGTCAGTCGTGCGGGAGCACCTTGAGCGGGCTCGAATAGGGTTCGACCCTGAGCGAGTTGTGCGCGAGAAGGCCGATGGGATGCAGCGGAGCAACCTGGAGGTCGCCGTTTTCGGCCTTGCGCACGGCGTATTGCCAAACGGTCAGCTCCTTCTTGCTGGCAAGCGCGCTCGCGATAATACCGGCCGGCGCTTTCTCGGGGCCGCCAAGCGCGCGGAGTTCATGCACATTGAGGCCGATAACGACCTCGTCCTTAGCCGTAATGACCTTGAACAACGAAACGGGCATCTGCGTTTCTCCAAAGGCCGCCAGAGGTGCGGTACCCGTGGCAAGTGCTAGCGCTCCGGTCAGAAGTGCCGCACGGACGGTATTTTTCATGATGCTGCTCCCTCTCCGATTGTACTGTTCGGTCTGTACGCCCTATTCGCGATGACGGATAGTGTCCAGCGTTAGCCGTTTGGGGAGCGAAAATGGTTCAAGGGAGGCGCCCTGAAGCGCCTCCCGCCAAAAACTTAGCCGCGGTTCCGGGGCGCGGACTGGATGCTCAGCGCGGCCTTCTGCTCGTCGGTAAGCGAGGTATAGAAGTCGCGGACGGCGGGCCTGACCGTGGCAACCGCGCCGATCAGCGCGGCGAGACGCTGCTGGGCGGCGTCGAGACGGCCGTCGAGCGTATCGGGCAGCGAAGCCGGGCACGAGGTTTTTAATTCCTCCGACGCCTTGCCCGCGGCGGTCTTAAGCTTCTCAAGCTGCTGTTGCTGGTCGCCTGTGAGTGTCAGCGTGTTTGAGATTTGCTCGGCGGGTACCGCGGTGAAGCCTGCCTGGCTCGTGCAAAGCCCGGTCACGTCCATTTTCTTGGAGCGCGCTGGCTGCTGCTGGGCGGGTTTGGAGACCGCTTCGAGACGCCGCTTCTGTGCCTCTGTAAGCAGGCTATAAAGGTGGACGAAGGGGTCCTTGACCACCACATTGGCCTGCTCCATCGCCTGGAGCCTCTGCTCCATGGCGTCGAGGCGCGATACCGGTGTCAGCGCCGGCTCGGACGGGCAGGCCTTCTTCAGGATATCGGAGGCCTGCACGACGGCGCTCTTGAGATCGTCGAACGCGGTGCGCTGCTCGCCGGTGGCGTCGACGATGCTTTCGAGCTTCTGAATGGGCAGCTCGCTCAAGCCCGGCGCGAAGCCCGCGCAGGTATCGGCAGGGGCGGCGGCCGTTTCGGGCTGCTTCTTCTGGGGTTTGGCGGGCTGACCGTAGCCCCAGACGCCGTTGCTTGAGCTGGCGGGTTCTTCGGTGGCTGGTTCATTGTAATAGTATTCGCCGTAGGGCCAGAACGCGCCCCAAACGATCACGTCCGGGCCGTAGCCCCAATAGACGTCGGCGCAGTCGCCGGGCCAGAAGCCGTAGCAGAAATAGTCGCCGAAGAAATAGGGCCAGAACACGGGGCCGTACCAGCGGACCCAGTGATGGTGGTGTTGCCAGTCATGGCCTCCCCACTGCTTGTGGGACCAGAAGTTCGGTTTGCTGAAATTGGCCTTCTTGAACTGCGGCTGCGTGCTGAGCTTCTTGAAGTTCTGGAATTTTGCCTGTTTGCCAAGGCGGGTCTGCTTTTGTACCCCTTGAACGCTCTTGACCGGATTGCTTTTCAGCGTTTTCAGGCCGGGCTTGACCTGCTTGAAGGATTTGACGTGGCTGTTGGGCAGCTTATAGCGGGAAATATTGTTGCTGCGGCCCATTTGAAAGTTTTTTCCGCGCATCATGGGCTTGGCGCCCATGCCGCGGAAGCCGCCACCGCCGCGGAACCCCCCGCCGCCGCGGAACCCCCCGCCGCCGCGGAACCCTCCGCCGCCGTGGAACCCTCCGCCGCCGTGGAAGCCCCCACCGCTGTGGAAACCTCCGCTGGAACCATGACCCCAGGCGTCCGGGACGCCAAGGGAAAGGCCTGCTCCGGCCATCAGCACGGCCGCGGCGAGGACCGCCGTAAGTCTAAACTTCATGCTACTACCCCCATCGACTGGGACCCCCAAAAGCCTGTCCGGCACTTTGCCCAAGCCGGCCAGGCCATCTTAAGCACACCCGTGCTCAAATTTAAAAATAACTCGCCCACCTATCGATGAAAGTTGAGACAAAAGTTTGTCTGCCGCAGACGAGGCGAAGCAGAGCGGGCCTGTGTGCGGCGGCATCGGGGCGCTGGTCATCGCTATCCATGACTTGTTGACGCAGGTGTCTTGCGGTGGGGGCAAAAATAGACAACTCTAGTGTCCCGCCTCCGAATTACCGCCCCATTTGCCGCACGCTCGCACGGTAATTCGGAGACACAAGGGACACTAGCAGAATCAAAGTGCTAGTGTGGCTTATGTCTCGCAATTGCCTATGAGACCCAGGCCACAAAGGTGGCAGGCAATTGCGAGACGCCACACTAGCGCGAACGTCTGTCAGCGTTTCAAGTTTGAGGGCAGTTCCGCATGAGCGTTTCAATTCACTTCTGGGCGGTTCCGCCCGCCAGTCCGCTGTTCCTGCGCCTGGAGCGCGACAAGGCGTTCGCTTCCCTCATGGCTGCCTTGTTCCCTTATGGGCGCGGAGTCTTATTCGTTCTTCAGCGAAATGGAGGCGGGCGAGGGCGCGAACATCCTCAGGAGCGCGGTCCAGGAGCGCCAGAGCAGGCTCGGCCCGGAGCCCGAGGCAAGACGCGCGATCCAGGAGTTCTGCCTGGAGCTGGAGCGGACGCGGGCGGCCAATCCCGGCATCGAGCGCCGGCGCTGCATCCTTGAATATACGTCCTTCATCGTCGAGAAGCAGCTCACGGAGGCGCTGAGGCCCGTGCGCGCCGGCGCGGCAAAGTTCGTGCGGAACCTGGTTTACGGCGACCGCGTGCTCGGCAAAAGCGGGGCGGCCGGCATCGAGTCCATCATGGAGGACCAGAAGAACACGGTGGGCGCCGTTTCGCCAGCCCTGGTGCTGGAGGCGGCGCAGATCTTCCACGCGCCGGGCGCCGAGCGCCTTTTCAGCAGCCTGTGGCAGGTCGAAAACTTCCAGGATTGGCGCCGGCTTTACGGGAACGCCGCGAGGCACGGCGAGGCGCTTCTGGTTGGCACCTGCTGACGGGATCGTCATCCCGGAAACGCCGGAGGTGTTATCCGGGAACCTGTAAAATCCGGACGCGGTATTTTGAAAGCCCCCGGTAAGCGCCATGCGCTTAACGGGGTGAGAGCAAGGGGTTTAGCGCTTGGCTGTGAAAAGCGGCCGGCGCTTTCTTTGCGCCGCATTGCGGCGTGCTATATCTGAGGCATGGGAACGAGTTCGCTCTATTGCAGAACAAATCGCCGCTTCGCAGGCCATCGCCGCGCAGCCGCAGTACCTCAAGGGATTGAACGCCGAGCAGCGCCAGGCCGTCGAGCAAACGGACGGGCCGGTGCTGGTGCTGGCGGGTGCCGGCACGGGCAAGACGCGGGTGCTGACCACGCGCATCGCGCATATCCTGTGGACGAAGCGGGCGCGGCCCAACGAAATCCTGGCCGTGACCTTCACCAACAAGGCCGCGCGCGAGATGAAGGAGCGCATCGGCCACCTGCTGGGCGGCACCGCCGAGGGGCTCCCGTGGCTTGGCACCTTCCATTCCATCGGCATGCGCATCCTGCGACGCCACGCCGAGCTTGTGGGGCTGTCGAGCAACTTCACCATCCTCGACGTGGACGACCAGATCCGGCTCCTCAAGCAGATTATCGAGGCGGAGAAGCTCGACGGCAAGCGTTGGCCCGCGCGCCAGCTTGCCGGGCTGATCGACGGCTGGAAGAACAAGGGGCTGATCCCCGCGAAGGTGCCGGCGGCCCAGGCGTTCGGCTTCGCGAACGGGCGCGGCATCGAGCTTTACGCCGCCTATCAGAAGCGCCTCAAGGAGCTGAACGCCGTGGACTTTGGCGACCTGCTCCTCGAAAACCTGCGCCTCTTCCAGGAGCACCCCGACGTGCTCAAGCAATATCACCGCTGGTTCACCTACATCCTGGTGGACGAATACCAGGACACCAACGTCGCGCAATATCTCTGGCTGCGGCTGCTGGCGCAAGGGTCCCGCAACATCTGCTGCGTGGGCGACGACGACCAGTCCATCTATGGCTGGCGCGGCGCCGAGGTGGACAACATCCTGCGCTTCGAGAAGGATTTCCCCGGCGCCACCGTGATCCGGCTTGAGCAAAACTACCGCTCGACCGCGCATATCCTGGGCGCTGCCTCCAAGCTCATCGCGAACAACGCGGCCGGCTGGGCAAGACGCTGCGCACGGACGCGGGCGCGGGCGCCAAGCTGCTCGTGCGCGGCGTGTGGGACGACGAGGAGGAGGCGCGCCTCGCCGCCGAGGACATCGACCGGCTGCGGCGCGAAGGCGTGCCGCTCAACAGCATGGCGATCCTGGTGCGCGCCTCGTTCCAGATGCGCGCCTTCGAGGACCGCTTCGTGACCATGGGCATGCCTTACCGCGTCATCGGCGGCCCGCGCTTCTACGAGCGCCAGGAGATCAAGGACGCCATCGCCTATCTGGAGGTGATGCAGAACCCCGCCGCCGACCTCAAATTCGAGCGCATCATCAATGTGCCCAAGCGCGGGCTCGGCGACATTGCGGTGCAGGCGGTGTTCCAGCTTGCGCGCGCGGAAGGCATCAGCCTGTTCCAGGCCGCGCGCCACATCACGGAAACCGAGGAGCTGAAGCCCGCGGCCCGCAAATCGCTGCGCGCGCTGACCGAGGATTTCGCCCGCTGGCGCGGCCTCTCCACCACCATGCCGCACACCGATCTCGCCGGGCTGATCCTCGACGAGAGCGGCTACACCGCCATGTGGCAGAAGGACAAGACGCCGCAAGCGCAGAGCCGGCTCGAAAACCTCAAAGAGCTGATCCGCTTCATGGACGAGTTCGACAGCCTCGGCGCCTTCCTGGAGCACGTGGCGCTGGTGATGGACGTGGAGCAGGCCGCCGAGGGCGACCGCGTCAGCCTGATGACGCTGCACGGCGCCAAGGGGCTCGAATTCGACGTGGTGTTCCTGCCCGGCTGGGAGGAGGGGCTGTTCCCGCATCAGCGCGCGCTCGACGAGAACGGCAACGAGGGCCTCGAAGAGGAGCGCCGCCTCGCCTATGTCGGCATCACGCGCGCCAGGAAGCGGCTTACCATCAGCTTCGCGCAGAACCGGCGCGTGCATGGCTCGTGGCAATCGGCGAGCCCGTCGCGGTTTTTGGGTGAGATTTCGGAGGAGCACGCCGAGCTGGTGATGAAGAGCGGCGGCTATGGTGCGGCCAATGGCGGCTATGGCGCGAGCCGGTTCGACGAGGAGGCCTCGCCGTTCGATTACGATGAGCGGCCGGCGCCGGGGTGGAAGCGGGCGCAGGCGAATTGGACGTCGCCGGGGGCGGTGAGGAACCGCGCGCGCGGGGCGCCAAGGGAGATCGACGGCACGCTGGTGGCGGCGAGCACGGCCATGCCGAACGCGGCCTTTCCGGTCGGGCAGCGCGTGTTCCACCAGAAGTTCGGTTACGGAACCGTCAGCGCGATCGAGGGGAATAAGCTGACGGTGGAGTTCGAGAAGGCCGGGGAGAAGAAGGTGGTGGCGAGCTTTGTTGAGGCGGTTTAAGTAGGTGGTGTACAAGAGCGATCATTGCCGAGATCGGCTAATAGTCACCGGTCAAGTTCGTAGGCGCCTTGGAGGGTGTTCTTGAGCAGGTTTGAAATGCTTGTCCGGGTTCTGGATGGGATACGGGCGGAAGCACCAGGTACAAAATACAAGACACGCTATGCTGTCGCCTCGGAGAATCCAACCGAGGTGTGGCAAGCTCGATCACGTGCTTATGTACATCTATTCCTTAAGGTTACCTTCGGACTCTTGGATTTTGAGGCGAGAGAGAAGCTAGTAACAGACGATCCGCAGGATGGCGGAATAGACGGATATTATATAAATTCAAAGAAGGGTATTATCTACCTTATTCAATCTAAGTTTAGGTGCACAGAGGAAAAATTTGAAAACAAACCTATCGATCTTGGTGAGATATTATCGATGCAGATAAGGCGGATTTTGCGTGGTGAGAAAAAGGATGAGAAAGGAATAAATTATAACGGCAAGATCCTCGGGTTGCAGGGAGCAATAAGAAAGCTTCCTGACGTGGGGAGATATACGTATCGTGTTATTATTATAGCAAATTTGCATGAGGTTTCTGTGGATGCGCTGCAACGACTGACGGACGGATTTTCGTCAGAGGTTATTGATTATGAACGTTCTTACAGAGATTTGCTATATCCTGTTCTTTCTGGGGTCTTGACCCGTGCGGTGGAGATAAATATCCCGCTTGATATCAGTAACAAGAGCCGAGGACATCAAATCACCTGCAATGTCCCGATTGGAGACTATAAATGCGAAGTGACTGTTGTATTTGTGCCAACCGTTGAGATTGCGAAGATAATGTCGCGCCACCATAATTCGATATTGGATTATAATCCGCGCAGTTATCTGGAATTTAAGAACCAGAATGTCAATAAGGCTATATCGGATACGATGTACACCTCGCGTAATAACGAGTTTGTTTTGTTAAATAATGGAATAACGCTTGTTTGTGACCATTGCATGGTAAATGATCTAGCGGCTAGTAAGGATGTAGCATGCCTTTATGTAACTAATCCGCAAATCATCAATGGTGGCCAGACTGCTCATACCCTCAGTACGATATATGAGACCATGGCATCGGACCAACAGGAACTGATATTCGCTGGCAAAGAGGTGCTTTTGAAAATAATTTCAATCGACAGAAATGACAATTTGCCCGCCGACGATCCCGAGAGGGGGGCTATAATAGAGCGAATATCAACTGCAACAAACAGTCAGACGCCAGTAAGTAAAGCGGATCGCTCTTCCAGCCATCCATGTCACATTGCAATTCAACGGGCGCTATTCGAACGCTATGGTCTGCTTTACGAGCGAAAAAAGGGCGAGTACGCTCATGGGGTCGAGGCAGGTCTCATAGAGGAATGCGACGTTGTTGATAGAACGCTTTTTGCTAGACTTTACTTCGCTTCTAACTCGAACCTAAAGCTAGCATTGAAAAAAAGGATAGAACCGGAAACACTTCATTTGGCTGCCAGCCAGTTTGAAACACTCGACCGGTTTGTTGTGGGACTGCACGCGTTCGAATACCTTGGCGGTAAGAGGCATGTTGTTAGCCTGAAGGCGCACGCAGAAATTGTTCCTAAAGTTTACGCGGCTGTATTGGTTGCCGAAGGTTTGGAAGGGAAGGATCTGAGAATAAAAGGGCAGTGCGGTGCGAAGAATATCGCCGCCAAGTGGTCTGCATTTTTAGCGTTTGCGTCAGCGCGTGGTGCTAAGTATGTGCGGACAGTTGCTAACAGCCGCACCGGGAAGCAACGCGTTGAACTGAAGGAGGACCGTGGAAATTTCGGTGCTGCGTTTCAGGATCATGCGAGGAAATTTTTTCTGCGCGTGGGAACTGAGTTCGCAGAAGCGGAATCAGACATGCCGCGCGAAGAGCCGAAAGAGTCGCATTGTGCTATGCAGAAGCGTCTCCGAGAGATCGATCCAGGCTGCGGAGAGGCATGGATCGATGATGCGGAGGAGCGGCTTGAGGCTTATGACCAGGGCGAGATCGGTTCGGTCACGCTGGACAAAATGATCGCGGCGCGGAAAAGCCGGTAAAAGCACGCGGATTACCGCGTCCGCGCGGCAAGAGCCGGCGAAGTGGCCGAGTGCCATAATGCGCAAATACCGCGCTGGGAGAAGGCCTTTTCAAAGAGATTGTTTGCGCAAAAAGGTATCGCAGGAGGTCTCATGACCGAAGAAGCGGAACAAGACTGGAGGACCGCGGCGGAAAGGGACAGCGACATCGCACAAGCCAGGACCTTGCGCGAACAAGCGCGCAAAGGTGGCCTCCGTTTTGAAGCCTATCTGCCGCCCAGTCTTGCCGAATGGCTGCTCGATCTCGTGGAGGAAGGCGTGTTAACCGATCCGGGCGAAGCCGTTTTTGTGATCCTCGGCGAGCACAAAGACCTGGAGCCGCATGCCGGCCTCAGAGAGGAGATTTTGCGGCGAACGCTGCAGGCCGCGATGGACGATCCCCGCCCCGGTTTCACAGCCGGAGAGGTGAATGAACGCATGCGCAAATTGATGAGCGAACCGCGTGCAGTGCCTGCCGTGTGGCGGCAGCGGAAAGACCGGTGACGCCTCGCAAATGAGCGCCTGCACGATTCCGGGCTGCGGCTCGCGCTTGTTGATATACTCATGTAATCGACGCCGTGTAGGAGCGCCGCGAAGTGCCATTATTGGGAGCGGTCCAGCGGTATCGTGTTTGCACCTTAACGAATGGTGTATTTTGCGTAGGCAGCTACTATAGTTAATGCGGATATGGTAAACGCGCGAAGCGCCCGTCGAAAGCGTGTGTTTTTGGGCCGATTTTTACTAGTTTACTCGCGATTTATATAGTGCAAAAAGTCCGTTAAATATAATCGAATATTTGAAATTAACCAAGAAAATGCCAGAGCTGTGCGCCAGTGGCGCCGGCAAATTTGAAGAGCGCGTTATATATCAATGCGTTACGCCTTAACCGTTCTTCAAGAACTTCCTGCTATATTTCTTCAAAATAGAAAAGCGTTGTTCCGCCTCCCGGAAAAGGGGCAAACAGCCATGGCAGAAGTAAAGGAAGTGTTACACCGCGCCCCCTCAGCGTCTGCCGCCTTCCTCCATCGAGATGTACTCCACCACGAAGGTGCGGTCGCCCAGGGGCAGCGGCTCCGGCGGCTTCGGCATGCGCGCCTGCTTCACCGACATCATCACGGCGGTGTCGAGCCACTTGTCGCCGGCGCTCTTGATCATCCGCAGGCCCTGGAGCCGGCCGTCGCTGCTCACCTCGAAGGTCACGATGACGGTGCCGTATTTGCCGTTGCCCATGGGCTTGGTGGCGGCCAGCGCCCAGACGACCTCGCGGGCGAACGGGTCGGACTTGCCCTTGTGCGTGGCGCCGGGCCGCATGACCGAAACGCCGCCGGCGCGGGCCTCGGCCTTGGCCGTCTGCCGCCTGGGCTCGGATGGGCGCTCGCGCCGCGACTCGGCCGCCTGGAAGGCGTGGTTGAGCTGCGCGCTGAACTGCGCCGATGCCGCTTCGATGAAGCCGGTGGGGTCGAAGTCCTGCGTCTTCACCGTCTTCTGGGGCTCGGGCGTGAAGGAAGCCTCGGCCTCCTGCTGCACCGGCTGCTGTTGCGGCTCCGGCGGCGGAGCTGGCGGGGGCTCGGGAGGCGGGGAGGGCAGGGCCGCGATCTCGGGCGTTGGCGTTGGAGCCGCCTCGCGTTGGATCGAGTTGGAGCTGAGCCGGTCGAGTTCTGCCGCGCTGATGACCGAGACGGGCAGATTATCGGGCACGCCGTCCTCCATGCCGAAACGCTCAGGCGGGCTGGGCCATAAGGCGATGGTTCCGGCGGGGATCAGGTGGAAGAGCAGGGCTGCGGCCAAGGCCAGGTAAGGCCAGCGCAAGCGCCTGCGCCGGGTCCCGGCGAACGCCGCGAGCGCCGGCTCCCGCTCCGCCGTGAGCACATATTGCGGCGGTGTGGGACCTTGGGGAACGGTACGGCTGGCAACAAGGTCGAAGCGCCGGGGCAGGGGGCCTGAGGGTTCGCTCCGGTCCGCGGCCAAGGCATAGCCCGCCGCGGCCCCGGCTGGCTCAGGCCCAGCGGTGCTCCAGCCGGCCGCCGTGGCCGGTACGGTAAGGCTATGGTAGCGATTGGCCAATAATATTCCCCCGCGTGAAGTATAGCCGCCGCGCCAGTCTTGACTAGATATTGCGCGCGGCACATGTCACAAGCGCCAGGATCGGTCTTTCCGGAGGTCCGTACCGGATGAGCAACGCCGAACACCCCGACGGCCGCCGCCAAGCGCCGGACCTATTCGGCCTTGAGCGATTCGTGGACGCGCAGAAGGGCACGTACACGCGCGCCGTGGCCGAGTTGCGGCAAGGCGAGAAGCGCAGCCACTGGATGTGGTATATTTTCCCGCAGATGCGCGGTTTGGGCCGCAGTCCGCTCGCGGAGAAATACGGGATCGCCTCCGCGGACGAGGCCCGCGCCTATCTCGCGCACCCGGTCCTGGGGCCGCGCCTCATCGAATGCACGCAGCTCGCGCTCGATGCGGACAAGGCTTCCGCAGCCGGTATTTTCGCCTTTCCCGATGACCTCAAGTTCCGGTCCTGCATGACGCTGTTCGCGCAAGTTGCTGTGGGGCCAAGCGTTTTCACCGCCGCCCTCCAGAAATACTGTGGCGGCGAGCCCGACCCTGAAACGCTGCGCCTGCTCCACAGCCGGTAGCCGCCGGCGCGAAAGATCGCTGCCGCCAAAGCGCTAACCGGCGTTCTTATGGCTCTTGACCCAGTCCTCGAAGGAGCCGGTCTCGTAGCCCTTTTCGCGGATGAAGCGGAGCATGGACAGAAAGTCCTCCGGCTTTACGTAGCCAACCCGGCCCAGCTCCTCGTGCGCCGCGGCATCCGATGGCTTGAAAAACTGAAACGTTGGCGTGGAACTGACGTCGAGCTTGTAGGAAAGGCCTTCCTCGGTGAGCTTGGCGCCGTCGAAATCGATAAGCTCGCGCTTGCCGCGCAAATTGAGTTGAATCAGGGCGAAATTCGCCTGCAGATAGGCAGCGATACCGGGCTGCGCGAAATTCTCGATGTGCAGGCGCTTGCACCAGCCACAGCCGCGCATCTCCCAAAGAAGTACAAAGTTTTTTGCCGATTTCGCTGCATCCGCGAAATCGGTACTTAAATTTCCAGATGTCTTGGTTAGCCAGGGCTCGCTGTAAAGTCCGTCAGGATCGAGCTTGGGCAAAGCATACGCACTGGCGATGCCGCCTATAAACGAGGCTCCGGCCGCCACAAAGGTGCGCCTTGACAACAGAGCGGGGGATTTCTTGCCGATGTGCGTCATTAGCGCTTCCCTGATTGCGGATATTTGCTACCGTCGCTATCACATTCATATATATAATAGCAAATATGAGAGCTGCAATTTTAGGTAAGGGGCTCGGAGCTGCATGACCGCAGAGAAGTGCAAGATCCCCGCAGATAGTCCGGAAGCGGTATGCACCGGCAGGTGCAAGGGCTTCCCCGATATCGAGAAACTGATGCGGAACGCGCATCAGGCTAGCCACTTTCTGAAGGCGCTGTCGCACGAGACGCGGCTGGTGCTGCTGTGCCTTCTGTCGGAGGGCGAGCGTTCGGTCACGGACCTGGAGAACATCCTCGCGCTCCGCCAGCCGGCAGTGTCGCAGCAGCTTGCCCGCCTGAGGCTGGATGGCCTGGTCAGCACGCGGCGCGACGGCAAGGTGATCTACTACAGCATCGCCAGCGAGGACATCAGGCGGGCGATCATGCTCGTCTACGACGTCTTCTGCAAGGAAGGCCCGGAGGCGGTCAATAACCTGCACCTCTGGCAGAATTAGATGGCGCGGGCGACAAATGCCCGCCCGTCCGGCCCTGGCTTAGCGCGCCTTAATCCTTCTTGTTCATTTCGGTCTGGATTTCGATGGAAACGGCGTCCGAGACCATCGGAGCGTACAGGGACAGGCCGTAATCGGTGCGCTTGAGCGAGGTAACCGCGCCGATGCCGAGCGTCTGCTTTTTGTTGATCGGGTGCAGGCCGGCCTGATTGAGCGTCACGTCCAGCGTCACCGGCTTGGTAACGCCCTTGATCGTGAGGTCGCCCGTTACCTTTCCGGTTTTGTCGCCGGTCTTAACGAATTTCGTGCTCTTGAACGTAATTTCAGGAAACTTCGCTGTGTCGAAAAATTTGTCGCTCTTCAAGTGGCCGTTGAACACTGGAACGAGCGTCTCGATGCTATCGGTGGCGAACTTAACGTTTACGCTGCTGTTTTCGGGATTTGCCTGGTCGTAGAGAAGCTCGCCCTCGTATTTCACGAAATGCGCGCATTGGCGGCTGAAGCCCAGGTGGTTCCAGCAGAAGCGGACCTCGGTGTGGGCGGGATCGAAGGTGTAGGCCTCGGAAGCCGCGGCGGCGTTCAGCACGGAAGCGAAAAAGGCGGCAACGGTAAGAGCGGCGAGCCGGATAAGGTTCATTCAGGGTTTCTCCTGGTGGTGCGTCATTCTGGCACAGAGCTAGCCTGGCCCAGGCAAAACATCAAGAAGTTACCTGGGGGTAACTGCCCTCGGCTGGCGCTTGCGAGGGGCGGCCGGCCGGGATGCCTGCCAGCTGCGTCACTTGTCGTTCGTGATAAGTCCGTCCGAAATCGTGGACGCCTGATCCATGAAACGCTGGATCGCGACCAGCGCAGGTTGGGTGCAGCTGCGGTAGGTGCGCGAATAATCGCGGTAGCCGCGGTTGAAGCTCTCGACGAGCCGCGCCCTTCTGAGCGCGCTTGTGCCCTCGGAGGCGGCAAGCTCGCGCATATGCTCGCGCCAAACCTGGCCCTCGTTCGCCCCGCAGAGTTCACGGAGGTAATGAAGCGTGCCCAGGATTTCCGCGAGCCGGAAGAGCTGGGTATCGTAAGGCTTGTCGTCCGAGACGGGCGGCGGCAGCGCGGGAGGCGGGGGAGGGGGCGGCTTTGGTGCGGGCTGCGCGGGAGCCCGGCGCTCCTCTCTCCAGAAAAATGGGAATTGCGCCGAGGCAGGGCACACGGCAAGCACCGTTAGCGCGACCCCCATGCCCGCCGCAATCGCCGCTCTCGTACTGCGCCACCGGCCCGAATTCATCGCTTGTCCTTCTGCAAGGCCAACCTGGCTTTCCCGATTGCTGTCTCAAGGCCGGGCGTCCGCTCAAGGCTTGCGACGGCCTCCACGCTGAACCATGCGGCGTCCAGGGCATCTCCAGCGGCTGCTACCGTCCCGGAAAACCGGTCCGACGCATAGACGGCTATCGTGTAGTGCGTCTCGACCGCGCCGCTTGAGTCCCGGACGATTGCGTCCGCAACATCGCTTAAAGTCAGTTCCAAAGCAAGCAATCCCGTCTCTTCCAACAGCTCCCGCCTGGCGGCTTCAAGCGCTGTCTCCCCAAGCTCGACCGCCCCGCCAGGAAGCGACCACGCGCCGCGATAGAGCCCCTTGCCCCGCTTCACGAGGAGGACATCGTTTCCCTTAAAAAGTGCGGCCGAGGCTCCGGCCCTGGGATAGGCTTGCGGCATCAGCGGCAAATCCGGCGCTTCCGTGGAAATGAGTTATGGGATATGCATAAGTCTTGAGCCCTGCGCGAAGCCGCCAGGGTTATGGCCGATGCTGGAACGGGTCCACTATGTCCCATCGCGAGAAAGCCCAAGGGCAAGCGCAAGTTCATGTGCGTCTCTCCTTCCCCAATGGCGGCAGCCTGGATGAGCACGATATCGCCTTGATAGAGACGCTTAAGCGCTGCCGCTCGATCCTGGGCACAAGCAAGCTCATGGGCCTATCCTACCGCAAGACTTGGCTCATGACCGACGCGCTGAACCGCATGTTCGAATTGAGAGTGCATCGAGACCTTCCCTGGCCGCCGCGGCGCGGGTGCCGAGGTGACGGTATTCGGCGAACGGCTGGTGGCCCTATTCCGCTCGGTTGAGCGGCGCTCGGCAAGCGGGGCGGCGGCGGCAATCGGCGAGCTTACGGCCTCTCTTGCCTGGGATTTCGAGGCGCAAGCGCCGGCCGGGGTTCCGGAAGCTCATGAGGCTTGAGGTCCATCTTTGAAATTGCAACGGTTTTAACCATTACCCAGGCCCTAAGTCCGGTCTGAAGGCCGAGACGTTCCACCGATTCCCAGGTGACGAGCGAGTGTATGCGTGTCGCGCCCAGATCGAAAGTGACGCACGCATAGGGCGCGTCAAGATATTCCACCTCGACGATGGTGCCGGGCAGCCGGTTGGTGATGGACACGTCCATCGGCCGCGACAAGGCGATGGAAACGTCGCTTGCGTCGATCTGGACCGCCACGCCGGCGCCGGGCGGCGCGTCGACCTTCGGGACGCGCAGCTCGCCATCGTCGAAAAACAGCGTTGAGAGGCCCAGTTCCGGACTATGATGCAGGACGCGGGCGTTGAGGGTGGTAGATATCCGGGGCATGACGAGACTAGCCAAGTTTGAGCGGCACCGGCCAAGCTATGTGCAAATTCCGTGCAAACGCAAGTGGCGTGCGCACCGTCACCGGATTGAGCGGGGCTTGGGCGCGTGCTATGCTATATGAACTGAAATATAGACGGCGAGGTAAGTTACGGTATGGCGTTAGAAAATCCGGTGGCGGCTGAGGTCAGTGCGAACGAGGAGGCCATCGGCCTGTGCGTGCGGCGCTTTTATGGGCGGGCACAAAAGGATCCGCTGCTTGCCCCAATATTCGAGGTAAGCGTTCCGGATTGGGAGCATCATATCGGCAAGATTTAGGACTTCTGGTCTCGCGCTTTGCTGGGGACGGAGCGCTATTCCGGCTTCCCATTCCCGCCGCACCTGCGGCTTCCTGTCGAGCCGGAGCATTTTGGCCGGTGGCTGGCGTTGTTCGAAGAGACGGCAGGAGAAACGCTAAGCCCCGCCCTTGCTGCAACGGCCGTTGAGAAGGCCCGGCACATGGCGGCATGCTTCCAGTCTGGCATCTTTCCATTTGTGGATAATAACGGCAGGCCTAGCCGGCAGCCGGGGTGAAACGGCGAACGGTGCCTTAAACTGAGCGAATTTGTTCTCATCCTGTCCTTCTCCCCTCTCCCCTATGGGAGAAGGAACCCCCGAACCATCTGCAGCGGAATTTCTAGCGTCCCCTCTCCCAGGGGGGACAGGGTGAGGGGTTGAGCGCTTCGATCAAGCCTGAACCGGGCATCCGGTATGCGATGCCGCGAATGGCGGTTATGCCGCGCCGGGCCGGCTTTTCTCGAACGCGATGGTGATGCTGTAGTCGCTTGGCTGCGTGCCTTCCTTGACCGGGATCGACACATCGCGCACCACCGCGAAATAGGATATTGGGTTTTCCCTGGTGATCGTCACGTTGAGCGTAAACGGCTCGGAGGCGAGCCTACCCTTGGATTTGTCGAGAATTTGGATGGTGGCGGGCAGAACGACGGGGCCAGGTTTGCCCTTGGGTCCCAGCAGGACGCGCCCGGCGATGCCGTACTTCACCTGGACTATGCCGCCGCTGAACTTGCATTCCCTGGCGGTCTTGGTGATCTCGCTGTGGTGGATGACGGCCTTGCTGTTGCCGACACGGTTGCCTTCGTAGACGGTAATGTCGCGCCGGCCTGCTTCCACCTGAAGAATGGGGCAGCCGTTGGCCGCGGCCATCTCGATCGGGCCGTCGGAGTTCTGGCGCGCGGCCGTCATCATGCTTTCCTCGGTGATGATCGGCGTCCAGGCTTCCTGCTTCCTGCTGGAGAAGAGGCCGGCATCGCCAAGCGAAGGCACAGACATGCCGCAGCCGCTCAGCGCAGCGGCCGCAAACGCGAGGCCGATAATTCTCAAGACCGCCGGTTCGAATCGCCTCATCTGCCCTTCCAGTTTCACCTTGTCCAACTCCAGCGCCTGCAACTGCCCCCCACGACTTTAGTCGTCATCGTTTTTTATGGTTTGCCGGGTTCTTCCTTGTTAAAACGGGACAACGCATTCGAACGCGCTCATGGCGAACCTAACGGTCCGCGGAAAGGGCTGCAAGCCTGAACGCTCCCTTCCCCGCCAAATTTGACCTTTTTGCGGATGGCGGTTTGGCATGTGGTACTCAGCCGCGTTGGAGGTGCCCCTTATGACGATGAAACCACACCTTGACGTGCTCCTCGCGGCACCGCGTGGATTTTGCGCCGGGGTCGACAGGGCCATTCATATTGTCGAGCTTGCCATAGAGAAATATGGAGCGCCAGTCTATGTGCGGCATGAAATTGTGCACAACCGGACGGTGGTGGAGGACCTTATCGCCAAGGGCGCGGTTTTTGTCGAGGAGTTGAGCGAGATCCCCGATACCGGAGCGCCCGTGATTTTTTCTGCCCATGGTGTGCCCAAGCTGGTGCCTCAGGAGGCCGACCGAAGGAATTTGCTCTATTTGGATGCAACCTGTCCGCTGGTTTCGAAGGTGCACTCGGAGGCCGCGCGGCATTATGCCAACGGGCTTGAGATCATTCTGATCGGTCATTCCGGCCATCCCGAGGTGATCGGCACGCTGGGCCAGCTTCCGCCGGGCGCGATCACGCTGCTCGAACGGGTGGAGGATGTTTCGGCGCTCGCGCCCCGCGATCCCGCGCGGCTCGCCTACATCACCCAGACCACGCTTTCGGTGAACGACACGAGCGAGATCGTGGAGGCCTTGAAGGCGCGCTTCCCGCTCATCCGGGGCCCGCACAAGAACGGCATTTGCTACGCCACCACCAACCGGCAAAGCGCGGTTAAGGCGATCGCAACTCGATGCGACGCGATTCTCGTGGTTGGCGCGCCGAACAGCTCCAATTCCAAGCGGCTAGTCGAAGTAGCGCTCAGGTCCGGATGCCCGAAGGCGATGCTGGTTCAGAAGGCCGCAGAGATTCCCTGGGCGGATTTGCAGCACATCGAGACGCTGGGGCTTACGGCTGGCGCCTCCGCTCCGGAAATCCTGGTCGAGGAGATTATCGAGAAGTTCAAGGCCCGTTACGACGTGGCCATCGAGGCCGTGAGAACCGCGACCGAGGATGTGATCTTCAAGATTCCGCGGGCCTTGCAACCGGCGGCGGCGCAGTAATCCCCATGGCGGTCTATACCGAAGTCGCAGCCGAGGAGCTGGATGCGCTCTTGGAGCGCTATGAAATCGGCGAACTCCACTCCTGCAATGGCATCGCCGAGGGAGTCGAGAACAGCAATTTCCTCCTGGGCACGGAGCGGGGGCAGTTTATCCTGACGCTCTATGAGAAGCGCGTGTGTGCAGACGATCTGCCGTACTTTTTGGGGCTCATGGAGCATCTGGCAAAGAATGGCGTGAATTGCCCGACGCCCGTCCACGACAGGGAGGGCAGGGTGCTGCAAACTGTGGCCGGGCGGCCCGCGGCGATCGTGACCTTTCTGTCCGGGTACTCCCTGCGGAGGCCGCTGGCACCGCATTGCCGCGAGCTTGGCGCGGCGCTAGCCACGCTGCACGAGGCGGGCCTGACATTCCCGCTTAAGCGCGACAATGCCCTCTCAGTTGCTGGCTGGGAGAAACTCTTCGCGGCGATTAGCGGTGCGGCGGACAGGTTTGCGCCTGGCATGGCCCAGGAGATTGGTGCAGAGCTAGAGGCGCTCCGGGCGGAGTGGCCTGAGAAGCTCCCCCAAGGCGTCATTCATGCCGACCTGTTCCCGGACAACGTATTTTTCCTCGAAGGCCGCGTGTCCGGGCTGATCGACTTCTATTTCGCCTGTAACGATCTGCTTGCCTACGACCTGGCCATCTGCATGAACGCCTGGTGTTTCGAGGCGGATCATTCGTTCAATGTGACCAAGGCCCGCGCGCTTTTCAGCGGCTACAGCGCCGTGCGGCGGCTTGAGGCAGAGGAGCTGGCTGCCCTGCCACTTCTGGCCAGGGGCTCGGCGATGCGATTTCTGTTGACCCGCCTTTACGACTGGTTCAACACCCCGCAATCTGCATTCGTAAAGCGCAAGGATCCCATGGAATACTGGCGCAAGCTCAAATTTCATCAGAGCGTCAGGACGCCCAGCGCCTATGGTTTCTGACGGGGGCGCGGAATCCGGCGCCGTGACGATCTACACAGACGGCGGCTGTCATGGCAATCCCGGGCCCGGCGGCTGGGGCGCGGTCATGACTTATAACGGACATGAGCGCGAGCTTTGGGGCGGCGAGCCACATACGACCAACAACCGTATGGAATTGATGGCCGCTATCATGGCCCTTGAGACCTTGAAACGGCCCTGCCGCGCCGACCTCTACACGGACTTCGCAATATGTGCGGAACGGCATCACCACTTGGATCGGCGGCTGGAAGGCCAGGGGTTGGCGGACAGCGCAAAACGACCCGGTCAAGAACTCCGATCTTTGGAAGCGTCTCGACGAGGCCCAGCGGCGGCATAAGGTGAACTGGCATTGGGTGCGTGGTCATGCCGGCAATGCCGGAAACGAGCACGCGGACAAACTCACTCAGCGAGCCATTGCGGAGCAGAAGGCTGCCGCAAAGGATGGCGAATCAAGTTGAGCCTGCCTGGCGGACGCGGATGTGCTGGTGCGCATGGGCTGCGTCCCCGGCGTGAACGTGGGCTTCGTCCGGTGTTTCGACCGGCACGGTTACGAGCCTGCCGTGCCGCACGCCGCGCTCTGCGATGAGATGGCCGGCATAATGACGCACCTCGGCGGTCTTCCCTCTCAGGATCGCCACCTCCATGCAGCTTTCGTGATTGAGATGAACGTGCAGCGTGGTCTGTACCAAGTCGTGGTGCTCGTGGCCGCTGTCGCAGAGCCGCTTGGCAAGCCCGCGCATTTCGTGGTCGTAGACATAGGTGAGTGCTGCGACGCATTCCCCAGCGGCGCCGCCGCTGTCTTCGTGCGCACGCTCCAGCCCCGCGCGCAGCAGGTCCCGGAAGACCTCCGAACGCGCCTCGTAGCCCCGCGCCTGCATGAAGCGCTCGACCTCGGCCATCAGATCGTCATCGATCGTTATTGTAATTCGCTGCATCTGGGCCTCCCCGCGCCGGGCCGTGCTTGAAACCCGCCGCCCTCGCTGCGAGCTTATCACGGATTTGCGGGAAATCATTCGCATAGACCGGTAGGGGCTTGCAGCGGGAACGGCGTTCGGTATAGTGCAGGCAACAGCGCCTTCCCGGAAGGCGCATGGAGAGGTGGCCGAGTGGTTGAAGGCGCACGCCTGGAACGCGTGTAGGCGGGGAACCGTCTCGAGGGTTCGAATCCCTCTCTCTCCGCCAACTGTTTCCATCCCCGCACTCTTCATCCATCTGAAATCATTGAATTTTCTTGCTTTCCGCACAGCCGCCAACGGCTCACGCCTTGTTTTGTGACGCAAACTGTGACACAAACAGTGACGCAAAGCCGTCTTCCAAGCCATTGGAGAAGCGCATGGCCGGGCAGGTTCGAAGCGCCGTTTTGAGGTCGCATGCCGACGCGACCTGCCTCGAATTGCGCAACGGCATTTGGCAGTATCGCCGGCGCGTCCCGAGCCAACTCACCCAGATCGACCCACGCCGGGAAATCCGCATCTCAACAGGCTGCCGGGATCGCGCAAGCGCGGTGATCGTTGCGAGCCAGCTCAATGAGGAGGTCGAGGCGCATTGGTGCCTGCTGCTTGAAACGGCTGTGCAAAACGGCTCCATCGAGGGTCATGCCGGACGCTTCGACGTGGCCCTGCGCGTTGCCCGCCGTCTCGGTCTCACCTATCGCCCGGCAAATGAACTGGCTTCCGGGCCATTGGCGGAGGTTCTGGCACGGGTTGAGGCGCTGGAGGATCGCGGCCAGGCCGGCAATATGGTCATGCAAAGCGCTGTGCTGGGCGGCGCTGAAAAGCCGGAGCTCAAGCTTTCGGATTTGTTTTCCACCTATGAAAAGCTCTCGCAAGATCGCCTTTTCGAAAAGAGCGAGGGGCAGATCCGGAAATGGCGCAATCCAAGATTGAAGGCCATCGGCAACCTGATCGATCTCACCGGAAATAAACTCATCTCCCAGCTGACGCGCGACGATGCGCTGGACTTCCGTTCGTGGTGGCTGGATCGCGTCCGCGACGAGGGTTATGACCAGGGCTCCGCCAACAAGGACATCGGCTACATCGCGTCGATGATGAAGGTTGTGGATGAAGCCTTCCGGCTCAAGCTCAGCTTGCCGTTTGCCGGTTTGCGTATTGCCGGTGAGCGGCACAACCCGCGCGTTCCGTATGACCCGGAGTTCGTGCGCACGGGCATCCTGCCCGGCAATGAGCTGGAAAGCCTCAATGCAGAAGCACGTGCCGTGGTGATTATGTGCGGCGGTATAGGTATTTCACTCCAACCTGCCGCGCCAGAGAGTCGTAGATTTCATCGAACCGGTACGGCTTGCGTACGAAATCGTCCATGCCGGCGTTGAGCAGCTCTTGCCGCTGTTCCATGAACGCCGGCGCTGTGACCGCAACAATTTTCACTTCCTTCCCGCCGGGGAGCTGGCGGATGCGCCGCGTGGCTTCGACGCCGTCCATCACCGGCATTCGCCGGTCCATCCAGCTGAGATGCGGCCGCCACTCCCCAAAGATTTTAATGGCCTGCTCGCCATTCTCCGCCACCCTCGGTTAGAGGCCGATCACGGTCATCAGGCTCGTCAGCAACATCTGGTTATTGCGCGCGTCTTCAACGATGAGGATGCGATAGGCCGGTTGGCCGGGCAGGAGGCCGGAGGCCGCAGACCTCCCCAACTTGCGCACCCTTTTGACTGGCGGCGATTTCGGTTTCGTCCGCCAATTCCAACGGCAGCTCAACACGGAAGATGGCGCCCTTGCCCGGTGTGCTCTCAAAGCCGGCGGAGCCGCCCATCAGTTCGACGAAATGGCGGGTGACGGCTATCCGCCCTATCTGACATGTATATGCGGCAGTTCGTCGTAGCCATTCGGGTCTCTAGGCCGTTCTACTCTGGTTTCGACCGGTTCCGCCGGCTTTTCTGCAACAACCCCGGCTGACACTTTAGGCTTTTGCGCCGCCGGCTTAACAGGGGCTTTGGGCTTGACTGCCACTGCCTTAGCCGGCGCTTTTGGTTTTTGCACGACAGGCTTCGCAGCCGGTTGCGCTTTGGGGGGCGGGGAAACCATGGTGGAAACCGCCTTCGCCGTTTCAGTGTCAGCCTTCGTCCACGTCCGCTCGAAACAGGGCGTCACGTTAAGATTGCAGCCCGCCACCACAAGCGTGGTTGGGCTGGTTAGATGCACCGTGCCGTAATATGTGGCGCCATCGAGCGTATTATAGGCCGAGCCGCTCCACTGAAGGTTGGCGGTTTCCCTGGCATGCCGCCAGACTACTATGCCCACGATAGGCCGGTCGCGTAACGCGGGATCGGGATTTTTGATATCCGTGCGTGTTTGATCCATCACCCACACGATTTTGGCGCAGATGGCGCCGTCGCAAGGGTAGACCTGGATGAGTGAGCCGTTATCCGGATGGCGCCAGATGCCTTGGACGTCGTGCCTGTCCAGCGCGGAGGCCGGGTACGCACCAAGTAGCGCGGCCACGCCGGCAGCCGCCCGCAAAGTAGAAAGCCGCATAAAATCCCCCCAGAATTTCTACACGTTAGTCACCCTAAACGGGATCCTAGTACGCTTATGCAAGTCTTTTTGTGGCGTTGGCTTGGCAGAACGAGGGCAGGTTATGCCCCTTTCGTAGGATTTGCGCCTTGCAAAAGGCCTGGTCTTGTTCACTGTTTGGTGAGACCGCTGGCGGAGTTTATCCGGTTCGCCGGTATCGATAAGCTAGAAGTACATAGGATGCCGTGCATTGAAGCAGCTTTGTACATGGATGCATCGAAAACGTGGAGAGTAGTAGTGTTCTCTTCTTGGGCCAACCTCCTCTGACCGGAAAGGCGTTGACCGGACTCTCCCGGAGGTAACGGCGGCTGGCGGTATCGTGACGGTATTTGCGCTTCTTCCGGGCGCCGATGCTGGCGGCGGGCCGCTCGCTTGGATCGCGGCCGGTGGCAGCCCGGCCAGCCGCTTCTGAGCTTTTAAATGACGCCCTGCAATTCCAGGCAGGAGACGATCCGGTTCGCAGTCCGAACCTGCCTCCTTACTGAAAAGCTGCCCGGCTCGCGTAAGGGGCATTCATGGTTAATGCCGGCATGGTAAACGCCCGGCCTCCTGCTTTTCTCCCGGCGTATTTTCGCGGATTTTTCCTCGCTTTCGGCCGGATTCCACGTTCGTAGAATCCGGTTAAATATAGCCGCAGATTTGAAATTAACCATTCCGGCGCCCTCAAGGAGTTCGCGGCGTGGGTCTATTGTTCCATGAAAACAATGCGTTACATTTCTTTGCCGCGCCTTAACGTCCTCTTTAGGCGCATCTGCTAAATTAGTTTGAAATCGAAAGGCATCGAAATAGCGGCCCAAACCTGGCGGATTGGGTTAACAACCGCCTACCGGGCGTGCAGAGGAGCGGGGCAGGGCATGCGGCAGCGTTATGCGCGTTACGCGATTTACTGGACGCCGCAACCGGGTAGCGCGCTGGCCGCATTCGGTGAGCGCTGGTTTGCGGAGCCGGCGCGGATGTCAGGGCTTGCGCCGGAGTTGGCGTCCGCCGCCGTGAAGGCTCCCGCCCGCTACGGCCTGCACGCGACGCTCAAGGCGCCATTTCCGCTGCGCGAGGACGTCAGCACCGAGGACTTGCAGCGGGCTCTAGACGCCTTCTGCGCCAAGCGGCGGCCCCCCTGCGGCGGCGCCTTCGTGCCGGCGTTCTTCCAGGGCTGGTTCGGCCTTGTGCTGTCGCGGCATACAGCGGAAATCGACTGGCTCGCCGCCGGATGCGTGACCCATTTCGACGGCTTCCGTGCGCCGGGCGGCTTAAGCGGCGTGCCCGCCGATGGCGAGCTTTCCGCGCAGGAGGCAGTGTTTGCCAAGGAGTTCGGCTACCCGTATGTGCTGAGCGCCTTCCAGTTCCACGTAACGCTTGCCGGCCCGCTGGGCGAGGCAGCGTTGAACCAGGTTGCTGCCGCCCTGCAGCCCCATCTTGCGCCATTCTTGCGCGAGCCCGTGGGGATCGGCGGCCTCACGCTTCTGGGTGAGCGCGAGGACGGTGGCATTTTCGAGACTATCAGCCGTCATCCGTTCCGCTGGAGCTGCGCCATGCCTTAGCCGTACTCGATATAGGCGTGGCGCGGGTCTTGCGGCGTGCCGGAGAACGGACCGCTCCCGCTGCCGGGCTGCCACTGGACCAGCTCTTCGATCTTGCCGGCGAGCGCAAAATCCCGCTCCGTAATACCCTTGGCATCGTGGCTCATCAGCCGGACCTCGACGCCGCCATACGTCACCAAAAGATCGGGATGGTGCCAGGCGGCCTCGGCCAGATGCCCGATTGCGTTGACAACCATGAGCGTGCTTTTCCACCCATGCGTCCGATATTTGCGGCAAAGATGCCCCTCCCGGAATTGCCAGAGCGGAAGCTCCGCCTTGAGCCGCGCCTCGATCTCTTCGGCGGCGAAGGTTCGCTGGCCGTCCTCAGTGCTCATGCGCTGTCCTCCATTGTTGGGTCTTTGAAGAGGAGGTGGCTTTGAGGGCGGCCGGAAACAAGCCCGCGGGCAGGGAAGGGCGCTTTGGAGCTATTTGCCTTTGCTCCAGTCCTTTCCAAATTCCGAGTTTCGAGGCAGGGATAGGCATGAAGGCTCCGTTGGTGAAGTGCGCCCCTTTGGGTAACTATGATATCTGCTATGGATGAAGAGGACGAAGCCCTGGCATCGCCAGAGGGCATGGACTTCCCAGGCGCGGATGTGATGAGCGAGTTCTGCCCGTCCCGGCGGGTGTTGGCGCTGATCGCGGACAAATGGACGATGCTGATTCTCCCCGCGCTCCAGGACGGCCCGCGCCGCAATAACGAGCTGTTGCGCGGCGTGGGCGGCGTCTCGCAGAAGATGCTGACCCAGACGCTGTGCGAGTTGGAGCGCAACGGCCTGATCGAGCGCCGCGACTATGGCGAGATCCCGCCGCGCGTGGATTACCGGCTAACCGCGCTGGGCCGGTCGCTGAGTGAGCCGGTCCGGGCGCTGGACCGCTGGGCCGAGCAGCACTTCAGCGAGGTCGAGGCCGCGCGCGTGATCTTCGACGCGGCCCATCCATGAAGCGGCGCTACATCCAGTCTGACGAGGACCTCGCCTGGCACATCGCACGGCTCGCGAAGGCCCATCCCGTATTCAAGCCGCTAGCGAAGGAGGCGGGCCACATCCCCATCCGCTGGCTCGACGGCGGCTTCAAGGGGCTCGTGTTCGCCGTCACGGGCCAGCAGATTTCGATAGCGGCGGGGAGGGCGATTTATAACCGGCTCGAAGCCGCGCTGGACGGTATCACGGCGGAGAAGCTCGCGGCGGCGGGCGAGGATGTGCTGCGCGCGGCGGGGTATTCCGCGCCCAAAATCCGCACTCTGCGGGCGATCCAGGAGGCGGCACTTACTGGCCGGCTCGACCTCGCTTCCATCGAAACGCGAAAGTCCGAAGAAGCCATCCCCGCCCTTTGCGGCATCAAAGGGATCGGCCCCTGGACCGCCGAGGTCTATCTCCTGTTCGCGGCAGGCCACCCGGACATCTTCCCCTGCGCCGACCTCGCCCTGCAAGAGGCAGCGCGGCTTGCCTTCGCGCTCGAAGTCCGGCCCGCCCCGCGCGATTTGCGCGCCATGTCCGAAGTGTGGTCCCCCTGGCGAAGCGCCGCCGCGCGCCTGCTCTGGGCCTATTACGGTGTCAAAAAGGGCGGCAAGGCCACCGCCCCAGTGTAGCTTGCGGGCCTCCCCCGTTCATCTTTCGCCAGCGCGGCGCTTGACATTGCGCGTCGAATAGGGGCAGGTTGGCGCCACATCGATAGCATGGGATTGCGCGCCGGACTGCTTGGCGGTTCATTTTTTCCCAAGTTCATCCACGAAACCTGTCCTCTCTGATTGCGCGGCGGCGGAGGCAAATTTCCGCCAAGCGGCGGCCCGGCTTCGGGTTCCCGCCGCGAGAGAGATTCAAAAATTGACTGAGAACACCTTTGGCGGGTTCGGACTTTCCGAGCCTATCCTGCGCGCTTTGCGCTCTGAAAACTTCGAAACCCCGACCCCGATTCAGGCCAAGGCCATCCCGATCCTGCTTAATGGCACGGACCTGATGGCGATTGCCCAAACCGGCACCGGTAAGACGGCCGCTTTTGGTTTGCCGCTGGTTGAAAAGCTGGCTGCGGCCCACCTTCCTTGTCCGTCCAAGACGGTGCAAGCGCTGGTGCTGGTGCCGACGCGGGAACTGGCGGTACAGGTTCATGCGAGCCTTGCAACGTTCGCCCGCCATCTCAAGCTGCGGCTCGGCATCGTGATCGGCGGCCTGAAAATGAGCCCGCAGACGCGCCAGCTCGCCCAAGGGGTGCATGTGCTGGTTGCAACGCCCGGCCGGCTCATGGACCATATCGGCGAAGGCAATCTGAGCCTTGGCCGGGTGTCCATGCTGGTGCTGGACGAGGCCGACCGCATGCTCGACATGGGTTTCATCAACGAGGTGCGGAAAATCGCGGCCCTGTGCCCCAAGCAACGGCAGTCGGCCATGTTCTCGGCCACGATGCCGCCCGTGATTGCAAAGCTCGCGGGCCAAATCCTGCATGAAGCGGAACGCGTGCAGATCGCGCCCTCGGGCACGGCCGCGGGGCGTATCGCGCAGCATGTGATCTTCGTCGAAAAGGCCGCCAAGATGCGCCAGTTGCACGAGTTGCTGGCAGACCCGGCAGTCTCGCGCGCCATCGTGTTCACACGGACGAAGCACAGCGCGGATCGCGTGGCTGTGCAGGCTGGGAAGGCTGGGGTCGCCGCCGAGGCGCTGCATGGCAACAAGTCCCAGAATGCCCGCCAGCGCGCGCTGGCTCGGTTCGCCGCCGGTCAGGCGCGGCTGCTCGTCGCGACCGATATCGCCTCGCGCGGCATCGACGTCGATCAGGTTTCCCATGTCATCAATTACGACCTGCCCGAGGAAGCGGAAACCTATGTACACCGCATAGGCCGCACGGCGCGGGCCGGTGCGGAGGGCGTGGCCGTGTCCTTCTGCGCGTCAGACGAACGGGGCACGCTTCGCGCCATCGAGAGGCTGACAGGCAAGCCGCTTATCGTGCTTGGCTCCAGTGCCGGCGGAACAGAGATCGCACCCGAGCTGCTGGCACAAGAGCCAGCGCGCGCGGCCCGGGGCAAACCGGCGCGGCGGCCACAGGCAAGGGCTGAGAGCGGCGGCAGGCCGAAGCCAGGTTTAAAGGCCAGGCCGCAACGGCGCGCCCCAGAGGGGGTGCCCTCGGGAACAGTGAAATGGTTCAATGCCACAAAAGGCTTCGGCTTTGTCGAACTGGATGGCGGCGGCAAGGATGTCTACGTTCACATAAGCGAGACCAAGCGCGCCGGGCTTGGCACGCCGTGCGAGGGGTTGAGGGTCAGCTTCGATCTTGAACGCGACGAACGCGGCCGTATGTCAGCAACGAATCTGCGGGCCGCCTGAGGCCACCCGCCGCCGTTCTCGAAACCATGCTTCCTGGCGCTAGTGTCCCGTCTCCGAATTACGGCACCATTTGCCGCACGCTCGTACGGTAATTCGGAGACATAAGGGACACTAGCAGAGTCAAAAGTGCTCGCGTGGCTTATGTCTCGCGATTGCCTATGAGAGCTGAGCCATAAAGGTGGTACGCAATTGCGAGAGGCCACACTGGGCCTGCAAAAGCATGGCTGGCGGCGGTGATAGCCTACTCAGTTTCTGTAATCCTGAACCTTGGTTGCCCGCAGGCCTGGCAGGCCGTGGCGGTCGATCAAACGCTGCCAGGTTAGAAACTCGTCGATCGTCAGCTTATAGCGCTTGCAGGCGTCGTCGAGGCTCAAAAGGCCGCCGCGCACAGCAGCAACCACCTCCGCCTTGCGGCGGATGACCCAACGCTTGGTGTTGGGCGGCGGAAGATCGGCGATGGTTAGAGGGCTACCGTCGGGGCCGAGGACGTAGCGGAGGCGGGGACGGAACATATCGGTCATAGTACTCTCACACACGATCAAGACCTCAGCGCACTGTAGCCGCATTCACTTAAAAGGGCCTTAACAAGCGCGGCAAAAAAAGCGTTTTCTATTCAACTGGAAGTAGAGCATATACCACATGCACTGCGGGGTTGAGGCTCTTGTAAGTCCGGCTATATCCATTTGCACTTGGGCCGCAGGCGCCGTATGACTGCGGCAAGCACCCCCGTCATCATGAGCATGCTAGATGCCAACAGTTAGCGAAGGGCTGGCATGGGAGGCTTATCGGGCCGCAGCAGCCGCTCTTACCCCGGAAGCCTTGGGGCTCAGCGGTCCTCCTGCCCGGCACCGGATCGTGGTTGCGATGTCGGGCGGAGTGGATTCGTCGCTGGCGGCAGCGCTGATAGCACGCGCAGGTTACGAAACCGTTGGCATCACGCTTCAGCTTTACGACCATGGGGCGGCTACGGCGCGCAAAGGCGCCTGCTGCGCGGGGCGGGACATCGTGGACGCGCGGCGTGTGGCCGATGCGCTCGGTATCGCGCACTACGTGCTGAACTATGAGGACAGGTTTCAGGAAACCGTTATCGACGATTTCGCCGCGAGCTATCTTGCGGGCGAGACGCCGGTTCCCTGCGTGCGTTGCAATCAGACCGCAAAATTTATCGATCTTCTGACGGCTGCCCGGGAGCTTGGCGCCTCTGCGCTGGTTACGGGGCACTATGTGCGAAGCAGGTCTGGGCCAGAGGGCTGGGAGATGTACCGGGCGGTAAGCCCCGCCCGCGATCAGAGCTATTTCCTGTTCGCGACCACCAAGGAGCAGCTCGATTACCTGCGCTTCCCGCTGGGTGGCCTGGAGAAAAGCCAAACCAGGGCGCTTGCGGCGAGCTTGGGCTTGCCCGTGGCTGATAAACCCGATAGTCAGGATATCTGTTTCGTTCCCTCCGGCGATTACGCGAGCGTCATCCGCAAGCTGCGCCCAGAGAGCGGAGTGCCTGGCGAGATCGTGAATGCCGATGGCACGGTCCTTGGGGAGCATCGGGGTATCGTGAATTTCACGGTAGGGCAGCGAAAAGGCCTTGGAATCGCCACGGGCGAGCAGCTTTTCGTGCTTCGCATCGAGCCGGCGTCCCGGCGCGTGATCGTGGGGCCGCGGGAGATGTTGCGTACGGAGCGTTTGCGCTTGCGGGAGATGAACTGGATCGGTCCAGGCACTCTGGAAGGCGCCGCGGCGGAGGGCTGTGCGGTATTCGCGAAGGTGCGCTCAACTCAGGAGCCGCGTCCGGCGCGTCTTCTACTTGATGGAACCTGCGCTTGCGTCGAATTGGTCCAGCCCGAGTTTGGGGTAGCGGCAGGACAGGCTTGTGTGCTTTATGGCGACGGAAGCGGCGGCGCGCGCGTTCTGGGCGGCGGCTTCATCGCTTCAGCAATGGGATAACGGCGTATGGAAAAAGTTCTACATCAGCCCCGCCTCGACGAGAATGCGGTTCGCCTCGCTTACAAAGCCTGGGCGCCGGTTTACGACTACAGCTTCGGGGTGGTGGCGGGGCCTGGCCGAAGGCTTGCGGTAAAAAAGCTGAACCAGTTCAATGGCCACGTCCTTGAAGTGGGAGTTGGTACCGGGCTTTCCTTGCCGCGTTACAGGCACGGACTGCAGGTGACCGGGATCGATCTTTCGCCGGATATGCTGGCGAAGGCCTCGGGCAGGGTTACCCGGCTCGGCCTCAAGCACATCAAGCTGAGCGTGATGGATGCCAGCAAGCTGACTTTTGACAATGAGTGCTTCGATGCCGCCGCTGTCATGTACGTCATGACAGTCGTGCCTAACCCGGCCGCCGTGATGGCGGAGCTTAGGCGGGTGCTGCGGCCCGGCGGATCGGCAATCGTTATCAATCACTTCAGCCGCGAGCAGGGCCTGCGCGCTGCGGCGGAGCGCGGGCTTGCACGCTTTTCGCACAATCTCGGCTGGCATCCCATCTTCCCCATCAGCACAGTCACGCGCTGCCACGGATTCCGGCTGGTCGAGCGGATCGACGTACCGCCTTTCGGGCTTTTTACGCTTTTGCGCTTGGAAAAGGTAAGCTGAACGGCGCCGGCATGCTGGCTTGCCTTGACGGCGCCCGCGGCCATTCTTATACAGTGCAGGTGTCAGGCGGCGTCTTCGCTGCTTGGGTGCCGGAAGGATTGGCGGAGTAGCTCAGTTGGTTAGAGCAGCGGAATCATAATCCGCGTGTCGGGGGTTCGAGTCCCTCCTCCGCTACCAACAAAATCAAGGGTTTAGCTGGAAAAAGTAGCGTTACCTGGGCAAGAAAATGAGCTTTAGGTAACACTTTAGTGTCTTACCAACCAACTCTTATCATTTTCTGCACGGAATCGGTCAAGCGAGCGCCGGAATGACGGCGTATTCGGTGATGTGGGACGCGGCGGCGATGACTGCTCTTCCGGCGCATGTGAGGTAGTAGCGGTAGGTTTTGGCGACACGTTTGATGAGACCGAGATAGCGCAGCCGCCGGATCTGGCGTGAGAGCGTGGCGGGGGAGATTTTCTCAAGCAATGGCGCGAGATCGGCGCGCCGGACACCGGCGATGTTGAACTTGGGATTTTGCAGGGCGCGAAGCAGCGTTTTCTCGGTGGGGTTGAAGAAATCGATGCCTTTGACAGTCTTGCCATCGACCTTGCGCGGGCGCGTAACACGGTCGAGCAGTCTGACGCCGGCGGAGAAGTCGTCGAGCGCCGAGAGATGGGCGAGATAACGCCGGTTGCAGGCAAAGAGAATGCCGGTCAAGTCTCCAAGGCTGTAGATGTTCTTCTTCATGGGAGCAAAGCCCGTGCTTGAGGGGCCTTTGCGGTGTTCTACCTTCCGGTAGTGCTTGAAGGACGAGACGTCGTTGGTTGTTGTCTCGATACGCAGGACGATGCCGAACTTATCGTACATCTTGATGGAAGACTTACCGAAGCGGTGCTTGATGCAGGTGCCCTCGATGCGGGTTGAGAATTGGCTGCCGATTTCCTGAGCAAGCTTGGGGTCGATTTTGCGGCCAAGGAATGTGGCGATGGTTTCGGCCTTCACGGTGAGCACGGAATGCCGGGCCAGTTGTTCGTAGAGCGGCGCCAGCGTTGCCTTGGAACGGAACACCAGATCGGTCGAGTATTCGACCTGCATCAGGCTCCAGTGATAGGACTGCTTGAAGGTATCGAGCACCGGACAGCATAGCGCCGCGTAACGGTCAAGGATACGGTGGAGCATTCCGGGTGAGAAGCTATCGGCCAATTCCTGGGCGTGCTGCCAATCGCCGATGCGCAGGAAGGCGTTGTCTTTGGCGGAGAAGCCTATGCCTTCGGCGGTCAGCTTGCGCGCCAGCCAGCTGTGGCCGTTGCAATAGATCTGCAAACGGAACGGCGCCCAGGTTGGAACCCGGACGTAAATCAGGCCAAGCTCAGCATCGATGAAATAGAAATAATAATGCAGGCATTTGCCGCTGTCCGGGCGCAGAAAGGTTTTGTGCGTCTTCTTGTCATGCCATGGCTGGTAAGCGCCGCACGCTTCCATGACGGAGATGACATGCGCCAAGCCTGGATGATCGCCGCGCTTGGCAATCGCCTTGGCGACGACATCCTCCTTGCGGATGTGGCTCTTCGAAATGTGCTCGATGCTCACGCCCGCCGCTTCCGCAACCTTCGCCGCGTTCTCCCGCACCTTATCGCGCAGCGTGGCCGCAAACTCCGGATAATCGAAAATGCGGATGGCATTCGCGCGAAGAAATACCGTCATCCCCTGGGCGTGGCAGATGCCAGGAACCGTACCGGTGATGACAATCCGGTCGTAACAAGAAAGAACCCCTGCGATCCGCTCGTCGTAGCGTTCAGCAAGCCCCTCCGCCATGGTCCCCTCGCCAATTGGCTGCGCCCCACGGTATAATAGCGCAACCTTCTTGGTTCCGGCTTGTCCGGCTTAGGATATTATACCGAATATGTTCTCCCCACTCCGGGCGTATCGGGAGTAGGTCCCCAAAGGATAGTAACTGGCGCCGGCGGAGAAGCTTGGTACACACCGGACCATTACGGCACCTTCATTAAGATAAAGTAACCATGACGATGAAAACGCCGTTCCACTTCATAAATCCTGCCGAGGCTGGAAACCAGGTATATTGGGCACGGCTGCCGGGAGGGATACACAGCTTCGATGAATTGATGATGGCTTTGTATCATGCCTTATCGCTTCCTGGTTATTTTGGCTTTAACTGGAATGCCTTGTCTGAGTGCTTATGTGATTTTCATTGGCTCTCCGAGAAGAAAGTTGTTTTGATACACGCTCAGTTGCCCCAAATTCCGGACGAGCAGTTGCAGACCTATCTCCAAATTTTGTGCGAGGCTGTACTGTCCTGGAAACCGGATGAAGAGCATGAGTTTGAAGTTACTTTCCCCGAAACGGATCGTGCAAAAATCGAAGAACTGCTATCGGAGTAGCAAACGAGGCCTGCAGAGCCGGGATAGCGCTGCGGCCGGTTTGCGGTATAGACATTACGAGCGGGACCTGCAAACGAAGGCGCGCGAGGTCTGGCTAGAAGTGCCCGAACTCCGGCCTCAGACGGCACGTCTCGTGGAGGACATTACCGGGGCACACCGTGGCGCGTACCGCCGCCGGCAGTTTTGGACCTCAGACAGCGCAGGCCGGCGCCAGCCATCGCGTGACGGTCTGCCGCCAAGTGTTAAGGAACCGTATACTTCGCGTAGTGCACTACAATAGTTAATACGCATATGGTAAACGCGGAATCGAAATGGTGCCAACGCGCGATTTTCTGCAAATTTTTTCGCGTTTTGGGCCGATTTCTGCAACTGCGAAAATCCCGTTAAATATAGAAGCAAGTTGCGAATTAACCATGGTACGGCGCATTTTCGCGGCAAGACGGCGCGCGCGTACTGCAATTTATAACACAATATCAGCAAATTAGCTCAAGTTCACGGTTATGTAAGAACCCATCCTTTATAGTGGCGTCATTGAAGCGGCGGTCCCGGAGGCATGGCGAGAGCCGGAATCGCGAAGAATTGGGGTTAACGGAGAATAAATCCGGAAGGAGACCGGCAATAGGATTATCCGCCGGGAACATCGAAGTGGAACAAGATCGAGCATCGGCTGTTCTGCCACATCACCCAGAACTGGCGCGGCAAACCCCTGATCAACCGGGAAACGGTGGTCGAACTGATCGCCTCCACCACGACCAAAACGGGTCTGACGGTGCGATGTGAACTGGATACGCGTGACTACCCGAAGGGTATCAAGGTCAGCGACGAGGAGATGGCGACCCTCAATATCAAGGGCGACAAATTCCACCCAGAATGGAATTGTACGATCTCACCGGGAACAACCACCTGAAGCGATAGATTTTGGGCGTCGCCTAAGCAAGCGTTATCCGGGCATAATTCTTGACGGCCGGTATCGTGCAATGGCGCCTTGCCGCACGCTACCGGTCGGTAGCCGTTTGGGCGGGGCCAATGCGAGCTTTGGCCAAAGCGGGAAAGATGGCTGGCTTGGGCGGCAGCGGGGCGCACTGCCCAGCCAGGTGTTCGCGCATTTCACTCCGCCGGCCCCTGAGACAAGTGGCCTGAAGCATGGGCTTCCTTGAGCTTTTCACCGGCGTCCTGGCCTGCCGGCTCGCTTCCTTTTAGGCGCTCGGCAACCCATTGGAAGGTCACATAAAGCGGCGGGATGGCGAAAATGCCCACGAAAGAAGCGAGCAGCATTCCGCCGAAGACGGGGGTTCCAACGCCGCGCCGTGCAAGCTCCGAAGCGCCGGAGGCAACGACAAGCGGATAGAGCCCCAGGATGAAGGCCAGCGATGTCATCATGACCGGGCGGAACCTGAGGCGGGCGCCCTCGATGGCGCTATCGAGCAGCGGTTCTCCATGCTCCCGCTTTTCTTTCGCAAATTCCACGATCAGGATGGCGTTCTTGGCGGCCAGGCCGATGAGGACGACCATTCCGATCTGGGCATAGAGATCGAGGCTCAGCCCCCCCGCCAAGATCGCGAGGAAGGAGCCGAACACGCCCACCGCGACGGAGAGCAGAACGGGCACCGGAATGATCCAGCTCTCGTAAAGTGCCACCAGGAACAAGTACGCAAAGAGGACGGCAAATCCGAGGATTATGCCGGTCTTACCTTCCGCCCGTTTTTCCTGGAAGGCGGTGTCGGTCCACTCTCCCGCGAATACTTCCGGCAGCGTCCGCGCCGCCACCGCCTGCATGGCTGCCAGCGCTTGGCCCGAGGACACGCCCGGTGCCGGAGCGCCTTGGATGGTCACCGCACGCTTGTTGTTGTACCGGATCAGAGAAGGCGGCCCGACGATAACGCGCGTCTCCACGAGGCTGCGCAGCGGGATCATCTTGCCCTCGCTGCTGCGCACGTTGATCCGGTAAATGTCGTCGACGCGGGAGCGGTCGGCGGCCTCGGCTTGCACCTGCACCTGCCAGGTGCGGCCGAACAGGTTCATGTCGTTGACGTAGTAGCCGCCGAGCGAGGCCTGAAGCGCCTGAAACACGGAACTGAGCGGCACACCCAGCACCTGGGCCTTGTCCCGGTCGATGTCGAGATAGATCGAAGGGTCGGTCGCGGAAAACGTGCTGAAAACATGCTGAAGCTTCGGGTTCTGGTTCGCTGCGATGAGCAGGCCGCGCACAACCTGTGCGAGAGCCTTGGGATCGCCCTCCCTCAGATCCTTCAGCACATAGGCGAAGCCGCCGCCGGTGCCGAGGCCGATGATCGGCGGCGGAGCCAGGGTAACGACGGTTCCGCCCCGGATGTTCCGCATCTTTGCGTTGAGCCGCTCCATGATGCTCGCCAGGCTGTCATGCTTGTTTTTCCGTTCCTCGTACGGTTTCAGCATGACGACGATGAAAGCGGCGTTGGACTGAGAATAGTTGTCGATGAAGTTGAGGCCAATGATCGACGTATAGTCGGCGACCGCCTTCTCCTGGGCGAGGATAGTCTCGGCCACACGTACGACTTCCGCGGTGCGGGCAACCGAGGCGCCGCCAGGGAGCTGGACCACTGTGAAAAAGGCACCCTGATCGTCCTCGGGCAAAAATCCCCCCGGCGTGATTTTTGAGAGGCCGAAGACGCCGAGCATGGAAGCCGCGACAAACGCCAGCCCAATCATCGAAATGCGCACCAGCCGTGCGACGGCCGTCCCGTAGGCGTCCCGGACGCGGTCGATAAAGCCCATGACGGCGCCAACGATACCGTGCCTCGGTCCATGATGCGGTTTCAGAAGAATTGCGCAAAGCGCGGGCGACAGCGTGAGCGCGTTGATCGCGGACAGGAACATCGCGACCGCCACCGTGATGGCAAACTGCCGGAACAGCTCGCCCGAGATGCCGGGTATGAAGGCGACGGGCAAGAAGACCGACAGAAGGACCAAAGTGATGGCGACGATCGGCGCGGTGATCTCGCGCATGGCCTGCTTGGTTGCGTCAGCCGGGGAAAGCTCGGGGTGCTCCTCCATGACGCGCTCGACGTTCTCGACAACGACGATCGCATCGTCGACAACGATGCCGATGGCAAGCACGACCGCAAGCAGGGAAACGGAGTTCGCCGAGTAGCCGATGGCGAAAAGGACGATAAACGCGCCAATCAAGCTTACGGGAACGGCGATGGCCGGGATCAACGTTGCCCGGAAGTTCCCGAGGAAGAGAAAGACGACAAGCACAACGAGAATGAAGGCTTCGATAAGCGTCTTTTCGACCTCGTGGACCGTGGCCGTCACGAATTCGGTGGGATCGTATGTAACCTTCCATTCAAGGTCTGCGGGGAAGGCCTTCGCAAGCTGTGCCATTTGCGAACGGATCGCGTTCATCGTAGTGAGCGCGTTGGCGCCAGGCGTCTGGTACATGGCCAGCACGGCGGCAGGCTTGCCGTTGAGGCGTGTCTCATAGTCCAGGTTGGCGGCGCCCAGCTCCACGCGCGCCACATCCTTGAGCCGGAGAACCGAACCGTCGGGGTTCGTCCTGATGACGATGTTTTCGAAATCGGCAACCGAGTTGAGGCGCCCTTTCGTCTGGATGTTGAGTTGCAGCCTTTGATCGTTCGAGATCGGGCGTGCTCCAATGCGGCCCACGGCGGCCTGCACATTCTGCGCCTGGATGGCGTTGACGATATCGCCCGTGGTAAGCCCCAAGCCGGTGAGCTGGTCGGTGCTGAACCCAGGCCCGCATCGCGTAATCCTGCGGGCCCCAGAGGTTCGCGTCGCCGACGCCGGGCGTGGCCTTGATCTGATCGAGAAGGTTGATCGTCACGTAATTGGACAGGAAGAGCGGGTCGTGCGTGCTTTTGGGCGAGTAGATCGCGATGACGCCGAGCAGGGCCGACGATTTCTTCTTGACCATCACGCCCTGTCTCTGAACGTCCTGCGGCAGCTTCGAAAGAGCGGCCTGCACGCGGTTGTTCACATTGACGGTGTTGATGTCGGGGTTGGTGCCGAGCTCGAACGAGCCGTGAGCGTGTAGCTGCCATCGTTGCCGCTGACGCTCTTCATGTAGATCATTTTGTCGACGCCGACGACCTGCGCCTCGATGGGCTGCGCAACGTGGCGTCGACGATAGCGGCGGAAGCGCCGGGATAGCTGGTCGTGACCGAGACCTGTGGCGGCACGATGTCGGGATATTGCGCCACCGGAATGAAGGCCAGCGAGAGAGCGCCGGCAATCGTGGTGACGATGGCGATAACGATTGCGAGCCGTGGCCGGTCGACGAAGATCGAGGAGAGCACGGTCTAACTCCTCCCTTCCGGCAGCATTGGCGAAGCCTGGACCGGTGCCCCTGGCTTAACGCCTTGAAGCCCCTCGACGATGATCTGATCGCCAGCCTTTCAGGCCGGAGTTCGATGGCGATGTTGGTGCCAAGCTCTCCTCCAGGCATGACCCTTCGGACCACGGCTTTGCCATCCTCGACAACAAAGACATAGGTTCCCTGCTGGTCTGCAAGGAGCGCCGCCTGCGGGATGACGATTTTTTCCTGCGGTTTGGTGGTGCCGATGCTCACACGCACGAACTGGCCATCGACAAGGACGTCGCCGGGATTGGGGATCGTCGCGCGCACCAAAACGGTGTCGGTCGATCGTCGACGGTGACATCGACAAAATTGACGGCGCCCTGATGGTCGTAAACCGGCCATCGGAGAACTGAACGGTCACTTCTAAGTTGCTGGCGTCCGCCATTCCGCCTTCCTGGTGGACCTCCAGAAAATCGCGCTGGCTGACCGGAAAAATCACGTACATCGGGTCTTGGCTGACGACGGTGGTCAAGACGCCGCTGTTTGGAGAGACGACGTTTCCCTTGGTGATGTTCGTGCGGCCGATTTTTCCGTCGATCGGCGATGTGATATCGGTGTAGCCAAGGTTGATCTTGGCGGTGTCCAGGTTCGCCTGGGCAATCAATATGTTCGCGGCAGCGTTTTCGTCCGCGGCCAGCGCCTGGTCGCGCTTTTGAGGCGTGCCGTAGGATGACGCCATCATCTGGGTCGCGCGTTCAAGCTCGGCCTTTGTGAGTTTCTTGGAGGCTTTGGCTCCATCGAGTGAGCCCTGGGTTTGCTCAACCGCGGCTTTGAAGAGATCCTGCTCGATGCGGTATAGGGGCTGCCCCTTTTTGACGATATCGCCTTCCTTGTACAAAACCGCTTCAAGATAGCCGGTCACGCGCGCCCGGATCTCGACGCGTTCCACCGCTTCGATCCTGCCGACGTAGCCTTTGGTTTCGGAAACAGGTCTTGCTTGGGCAATAAAGGTAACGACGGGGACGGCCTGAGGTACTGGCTGCTGGGCCGATGTTGGCAAGCTTATCGCCGCCGTTACGAGCGGCAGCAAAAGAAGATGACGCATCGGGCTCTCCTCCGCAGTACAACTGAGCCACGCCGCGGCCGGAACGGCGCGGACCCATCCAGCGCTCGTAGCGGGTGCCCCGTTCTTCATCTCCCGGGGATTGCGTTCGAGCGGACAGCCAGACGGCGCCCAAGAACATGCACGCGTAATGTGTAATAAGCCTCAGTAATTCCGCTACAAATCGAGCGGCCGTAAGCGGCGGCTCCCGTCAGCGTTTTTCTTTGGCTGCGCCGGTTTATGCTTTTTCATTCAAATGCGGAGCCGCGCGCGCTGCCTGGCGCCGTTTCGATGGCCCGATCTTGCCTGCTCTCCTGGCAGAGGTCGCGTCAAGCCTCTCCGGAAAAGAAGCGGCTCCTGGCCCACAGCGAGACATTGACGAGGCCGATCATACCGGCACCTCGACCAGAGGCCCGATAACAGCCGCGAACGCTGCGCCAGAATTGATGCCGAAGACTGACACAGCGACCGCGATTGCCAGCTCAAATTGTTGGAGGCCGCAGTGAAGGAAAGCGTCGCGGTTTTCGAGTAGTCTGCTCCGAGCTTCTTGCCCATGTAGAAGGAGACCAGAACATCGCCACGAAGTAGATCAAGAGCGGAATGGCAATTCGCACGACATCAAGTGGCAGACGCACGATGTACGCGCCCTTGAGCGAAAACATGACAACGATCGTGAACAGCAGCGCGAGCAAGCGTTAAAGGGCTGACGCGCGGGACGAAGTTATGGTCGATACCAGTCGCGGCCCTTAGCGCGGCACCAGGACCCATCGAGTCAAAAAGCCGGCCAGAAACGGGATCCCGAGATAGATAAAGACACTTTTGCGATGTGGCCATGCGAGATGTTAACGACAGCTCCATGCAGCCCGAACATCGGAGGCAGGACGGTGATGAAAAACCAGGCGTAGACCGAGTAAAGGAACACCTGGAAGAGCGAGTTGAACGCCACAAGGCCAGCAGCATACTCCGTGTCGCCCTTCGCCAGATCTCGTTCCAGACGATCACCATGGCGATGCAGCGGGCGAGGCCGATCATGATCAGTCCAGCCATGTACTCCGGATAGTCCGCGCAGGAACACGATCGCCAGCACAAACATGAGGATCGGGCCGATCACCCAGTTCTGCGATGAGCGAAAGCGCCAGGATGCGCTTGTTGCGGAAGACGTCGCCAAGTCCTCGTAACGCACCTTCGCGAACGGCGGATACATCATCACGATCAGGCCCAGCGCAATCGGGACGGTCGTGGTGCCGACACTGGAATGAATTGAGGAAGCCCTGACGCCGGGAACGAGCTGCCCGCGCGATGCCGACGGCCATGGCCGCGAAAATCCACACCGTGAGATAGCGGTCGAGGAAGGATAGCTTGGCGGTGATCGCGTTCATTGCGGAATGCCCCCTTCGTGATTGCGGACACTATTCAGTTTCAGCCGATGCAGGGCCAGCGGTCGAACCCTCCATGCGGCCGATCCCGTTCAGACGTGACGATAACGCCAGTGTGCCGATGCTGTGCAGCGGCAGGGACGTGAACGCTGCGATGCGGTTGCGCAGGAAGCCGAAGGCCTGGTTGAAGGCTCGCTGTTTCTCGATTTCGCTGCCTTCGACAGCGGCAGGGTCTTCTATGCCCCAGTGGGCAGTCATCGGCTGGCCTGGCCAAATCGGGCAGACCTCGCCCGCCGCGTTGTCGCAGACGGTAAACACGAAATCCATCTTGGGCGCGGCGGCTCCGGCAAACTCCTCCCAGCTCTTGGAGCGGAAGCCGTCCGCCGGATAGCCATACGCCGCTAGCGTCGCCAGCGCATAAGGGTTCACGACGCCTTTGGGCTGGCTGCCTGCCGAGAAGGCGTTGAAGCGGGCAGTGCCGTCCTTGCGAAGGATACTCTCCGCAAGGATCGAGCGGGCTGTGTTCCCCGTGCAGAGGAACAGCACATTGAAGATGGAATCACCCATGAGATTAACTGTCCCAGCACAAAGGGCCGGGCTCCCCTTGAAAGTTGAAGCCAATGCAGAGTATCTGGTCGCTGATACCCGAGCCCAGGATGTAGTCGAAAACCGCAATTCCCTCTTGCTCTTCGGGATTTAACGCCACCTGGAGCGGGTTCAGGGCGGCAAGCAGGTGTTCCACACCAATGGAACTCACGTCATCCGTGCCAAAACACTGAAGACGCGTGGCGGGATCGAAGTTTTCAAGGTTATAAGAAAGGAAGCGCCAGCTCTTGGCGTCATCGCCGCTTGCATAGTCCGCTCGGATCACGGCGCGAGCCAGACGGTCATAGTCCCCGATATCCGCAAGAAATTTCTCGACGCGGAGTAATAATGCCCCGGTCATTTCTGGACCGTTCGCATAGAAGTTAACCGAGACATCCCCGTCATGGAGCGGGAACTCAACGCTCCAGCTACCGCATTTATATTGCGAGGTCTTGAACTCCGTGGGGCCGAGAACGGGAAGTTCCAACAGGGCCATTTGCAGTTTCCTTTATTGTTCGCCCCCGTTTCTGGCGGCTGGTCCCACGCAATGTCAACGCAGCGAACCGCGCTCCCTCACGATCCGCAGCAGGCGGGAGGGCAGCAGGCGGCGGTTTCCGGCTTCTTGGCGCGCACGAAGGCGCTCATAAACTTGCCGTCGATGTAGGGAGCCAGGCCGTCCACATCGATATCGAGGTTCTTGCCGGTCAGAAACTCGCGCGCGTCCTCGCTGGTGTACATGCGCGTGGGCTCGATGGCGATGTCCACGAAGCCCGCTGCGGCGAGCTTGCTTTCATATTCGCTATCCTGAAGCGCGCCGGCGATACAGCCAGACCAGAGCAACACTTGGCGGCGGATTTGCTCCGGCATCTCGCCGCGCGTAACGATATCGGAGACGGCGAAGCGGCCACCTGGCTTAAGCACGCGGAACGCTTCCTTGAGCACCTTGTCCTTGTCGGCGGAAAGATTGATGACGCAATTCGAGATGATGACATCCACCGAATTGTCAGGAAGCGGGATTGCCTCGATCTCGCCCTTGATGAACTCGACGTTCTCCACGCCAGCCGTCTTCTGGTTCTGGCGGGCGAGCGCCAGCATCTCGTCCGTCATGTCGAGGCCGTAAGCCTTGCCGGTGGGGCAGGCGCGCCGCGCGGAGAGCAAAACGTCGATGCCGCCGCCCGAGCCCAGATCGAGCACAGTCTCGCCCGGCTCGATCTGCGGCTAGGGCCGTGGGATTGCCGCAGCCGAGCGAGGCGAGCACGGCTGCTTCGGGCAGCGAGCCCGTCTCGCTGATGTTATAGAGATTGGAGGTGATGGGGTTCGGCTCAATCGCGGCAGCCTTGCTTCCGCAGCAGCAACCCGATCCGCCTTCGCTAACCCGGCGCGCGGCCTCGCTATAGCGCTCGCGCACGGCTTCTTTGATGCCGGTATCAGTCATTTTGGCCTCCATTTTCCGATTCGAACCGCTCGATCCGCACCAGCGCGTAGCCGCCTGCCTTTTCAGCAGACACCGCCAGGGTATAGGGCAGGTCTCCGCCGCCGGTCCGGATCGTCAGCGTGGACGCCGCGGACGCGGCGCGGGCGAAACCGCCGACAATCGCGGCCTTGATCTTGCAATCGTCGCAGTGGGCGTCCTTGCCGCATCCATCCAGCGTGAAGGAATGAACGCACCCGAATACCTCGCCGCCCCGGTGTCTTTCAGCCTCGGCCAGCTCCCGGCCGAATAATGCGAGCGCCCGGTCATTCGCGGTGAAGACTTGGCGCGGATCGGGCTGCATGAGCAGGATGGGGGCGTCTATTGCCTGCAATATCTCGCGGCATAGGACTGGGTTGCCGGAAGACAGAGAGGCAAGGCAGCTATCGCAGATGCCCGCGGAAATATGCCGCGCCGTCTCCGCCGTCTCCATCGCCCCCTTGCAGGAATTACATAATGCGGGTGCGCCGCTTTCGCCGGCATGGCTCATGGCTGTCTCCTAACAGCAGGTGATGGCCTCGGGTTTAATGGCTTTGTTGCGCGTACAGCATTCGGCGAACAGGAACGCCAGGATGTCCTGAAGCGCTTGCGTGTTCGCCGTGTAGCGCAGGAAGGTGCTCTCGCGGCGCACCTTCACGAGATCCTCGTTCTTAAGCTTTTCGAGGTGGTGGGAGAGCGTCGAGGCGGGAATGCCAAGCTCCGAGCCGATTTCTCCAACGACCAGGCCCACGGGATGCGCCGACAGCAGAAGGCGCACAATCCTGAGCCTCGTTTCCGTGCCAAGCGCGGCCAGCATATCGGCATAGCGTGTGATTTGATCGTCGTAAGGGGCGTCAACCATCGTTATCTCCCGTAATTCTATTATTACGGAAATATCGAAATCGTCAAGGGGTGCCGCTGCGGGTTCGAGTTTGGGCTTGCATATGGCTGAGAAACTTCGCGCTGGAACTGCCATGGTTGCTGAGAAAATGGTAAACGTGCGGCCTTCCTGCTTCCCGTACGCGGATTTTTATGAATATTTGCCCGTTTTCGCTCGAGGGCACCGCGGAGCCGATGGGAGAGTTGAGGCAGCGTCACACCAGGATCGCATTGCAAAGGGAGAAAGAAAAGGCCAATTAGCGCAGGTGCAGGGAAGGTAGGACGCGGACCTTGGGGGGATCGCGGCCGCAATGTTGGGGGCTTAAATCATGGACAAACCGGCGGCGGGCCATTGGGAGGCACCGGCAATGCTTCCACAGAACCATCCGGCGCGCATCGAATTGAACGACGAGTTGCATGCGCGGCCGCCCGAGCCGTTGATCCCGCCATGCTCAATCTCATTTCTGGCGCTTTGCGTGAGCGACGCCGGAAAGGCGGAAGCGTGGGCGCACCTTTGCGATCTCGCCAAGCGGTTCAATGTGAACCCGCCTGCCGAAGGGGCAAACCACTTCAGCGCCTCCTTTGGTCCGTTCCGGCTGAAATGGGAGCGGCACAGCGAATATATCCGCTACAAATTCATCGTGGATGGGAGCTTCACCTTCTCCGAGCCCGCGATCGGCAAAGTGCCAAAGGATTGGCTTGAGGGCCTGCCGGGCCAAACGCTGGTTGCGAGGAACATACTATTCACAACCGGAGAACCCGAAGCGCAGGATTCCGACAGGATTTCGGAACAGTTTTTCGGCGGCAACACGCTCGTTGGCGCGATGGTGGCAGGGGGAAACGCGCGGGCCTACACAGACCTCAGGGTACATCCCGACGGCTTCGGACGCCTGCTCATCGAGAACCTGTCGCTCACGCCCAGGCAAGCGGGGCGGACGATCCAGCGGATGGTCGAGACCGACACCTACCGGATGCTGGCGCTGCTGGCGCTCCCGGTCGCGCGCGAGTTGGCGCCCTTCCTCGGGGGGTGCGAGCGGGAGCTGGTGGAGGTGACATCGTCGATGGTGGATGTTGACATTACCGGAGAGCCGGCATTGCTCGAACGGTTGATGAAGCTCGAAGCCGCCATCGTAAGCCAGGATTTCCCAAAGCCATTTCCGCTTCTCCGCCGCCGCCGCCTATTACAAGCTGGTGCAGGGGCGGATTTGGGAGCTACGCGAGCAGCGGATCGAAGGGCTTCAGACGTTCCAGGAGTTCATGGAACGCCGCCTGGCGCCCGCAATGGCCACCTGCGTTGCGGCAGCCGCGAGGCTCGATGCGCTCTCGTCCCGCGTCGCCAGCGTTACGCGGCTGCTTTCCACGAAGGTGAATATCGAGCTTGAGCAGCAGAACCAGGGCGTGCTTGCGTCGATGAACAAGCGCGCCGAGCTGCAACTCCGCTTGCAGCAGACCGTCGAGGGCTTGTCGGTCGCGGCCATCACCTATTACATCGCCGGGCTTGTGGGCTACGCCTCGAAGGCGGTGAAGGCGGCCGGTGTGCATCTCGATCCGGATTTGGTGATCGGCGGAAGCATTCCCGTCATTGCCGCCATTGTCGCCTTCGGGCTTCATCGCTTTCGCGCCTCTGTGTCCAAGCACTGAGCGGGGAAGCAAGCCGGGCGGCCCGGAAGGTGAGTATTCCGCGCGCGCCGGATGACTTAAATGTGCCGTGAACCTGAACTATAGCTTGGCACACTTGAAAAATATCGGGAGGAAACAGCGTGCTAATCGGGAAATTCAGCGCTTTCTCGCTCACCGGCAGAGTGTTTGCGGCAGCGTTCCTTACGGCTGCCGTATTACATAGCGTACCTGCGATGGCTGAGGACTTTTGCGACACCCTATCAATTCTAAGTGAACTGGGGAATAAGCATTACGATAAGCCGTCAGACCGGTTGGAGGAGACGGAAAAGCGCATCAGGGACAAATGCAAGGCCGGCGACATCATCGTTGCGAGGGCCTTCGACCTGAAAGGCCGGGTTTGCGACCTGCGGCAGCATGTCGACGAGTATCTTTGCCTTCTCGCCCCGCCGCGGAAGACCTACTGATTTCAAGACATTGAGAGCATGACGCACCGCTTATGCCGCATTGCCGGGCAGGAGGCAGTTCCGCTTCGTGCCGCCGCCACGCCGGAAAGTGCAGCGCGTTTGTCTGGGGCGGCGGCGCAAGTGGCACTCGCAAATTCGTTTGGGTAGCAATGAGCCGCGCGTCGCCAAGGTGGCACAGCGTTAGCCTGACAGGCCGCCGGCGAGCGACGGGATGGCCAGCGGACTGAACCCGTGGTGCTTGAGACAGCGCAGGCCGCCCGCGAAGAACGCGCGCAAATGCGGCATTCCGAATTTCAGCATGGCGATGCGGCCGATGCTTATGCCGAAGGCGAAGCTCTGCCACTCCTCTGGATCGCATGCTGCGGCCTTGAGCACATTGGGGTGCTCAAGGCCGCAGCCCAGGATTTCGAGCCGATCGCTGCCTTCGCCGATGTTGAACTCCGCGCCTGCGCGGTCGCGCGGCCCTGGTCTAAGGCTTAGGCGGCGCGGAGGTTGTCCGCGGAAGACTTGCCGGTGCGCTTGTCGGCGACGATGTCGAAAGTGACCTTCTGCCCCTCGTCAAGACCACTCAGCCCAGCGCGTTCCACCGCGCTGATATGAACGAAGACATCCTGGTTTCCGTTATCGGGCTGAATAAAGCCAAAGCCTTTTTGACTGTTAAACCACTTTACGGTTCCCGTGTTCATGGGATTTTCCTTTAGGTACGTTAGCGTTCAAGCCGCGCCATAGCGAAGCTCGTGAAGTCGAGGTTTTTGGGGAGAGGTCGTCAGTCAGGCGCGCTATGAGCGGCGAGGCCAAGTCGTTCGGCCGAAACTCAATTCCGCATACATGGCCTTTTCGGCCGCGTTTCGCAAGCGCTTTGTAAAATGCATGTTGGCAAAGAGAGGAGGGGTAAGGGGCCTTTTGTCACTAAATGGCGGGTTAGCCTGTATTTCTCACGGCCTGCGCGCGCCCTAGTACAGTCCGAGGCAAGTTCGCACCCCATTGGCCGCACGCGTCGCCACGCGAACTTGCCTCGGATAAGCTGTACTAGATCTCTGCGCCATCATCGCGCGATTCCGTGAGAACTACGGGTTAGCCGGAAAGGCCACCTGCGAGCGATGGAATCGCCAGCGGGCTGAACCCGTAGTGCTTGAGCCAGCGCAGGTCGCCCGCGAAGAACGCGCGCAGATCCGGCATGCCGTATTTCAGCATGGCGATGCGGTCGATGCCCAAGCCGAAGGCGAAGCCCTGCCATTCCTCCGGATCGATGCCGCAGGCCTTGAGCACGTTCGGGTGCACCATTCCGCAACCCAGGATTTCAAGCCAGTCGCTGCCTTGACCGATCTTGAGTTCCGGCCCTGAGCGGTCGCACTGGATGTCCACCTCGGCGCTGGGCTCGGTGAACGGGAAGTGCGACATGCGGAAGCGCATCTTGACGTTATCGACCTCGAAGAATGCCTTGCAGAACTCCTCCAGCACCCATTTCATGTGCCCCATATGGATGTCGCGGTCTATGACCAGGGCCTCGACCTGATGGAACATGGGCGTGTGCGTCTGGTCGCTGTCCATGCGGTAGACGCGGCCCGGCGCGATGATGCGGATGGGCGGTTTTGTCTCAAGCATGGTGCGCACCTGCACGGGCGAGGTGTGCGTGCGAAGAAGCAGCCGCTCGCCGTCTTCCTTGGGTGCGAAGAAGAAGGTGTCGTGCGCTTCGCGGGCCGGGTGGCCCACGGGGAAGTTCAGCCGCGTGAAGTTGTTGTCGTCGGTCTCGATATCGGGGCCTTCGGCGACCGAGAAGCCCATATCGGCGAAGATCACCATCAGCTCTTCCCACACGCGGCTGATGGGATGAATGCGGCCTTCCGCGGCCGGATTGGGCCGGACGGGCAGGGTGATGTCCACGCGATCGGTGGCGAGCCTTTCGGCAAGGGCGGCGGCTTCGAGCACCACTTTGCGTGCTTCGAGGGCGGCCGCAACCTTGTCCTTCACCGCGTTGACCGCGGCGCCGAAGCTCTTTCGCGCCTCGGGCGGCATGGTGCCGAGCTGCTTCATAAGCTCGGAAACCTCGCCCTTCTTGCCAAGCGCCGAAACGCGGATGGCCTCAAGCGCGGCCAGATCGGCGGCCGCCTCCACGCTTTGGAGCAGGCGCTTCGCAAGCGCGTCGAGATCGTTGGATTTATCGGGCACGGCGTCCATGGGCCTTCTCAAAGCAGTCGATTTTGGATTGAGGCCTGCCACTTTTGCGATGAGGGGTCAAGGGGCAGAAGAGCGGCCTGGACCTGAAGGGTATAACCCTTGTCCCTCTCCCCGCAAGATCGCCTTGGCGAGCTTGCATCCTTAAGTTTCCGCGTCCGCGAGCGGATGCGGATGGGAGAGGGGACGCCTTCTCAGCGGGTATGCCGGGACTCCCTCTCCCTGTGGGAGCGGGCTGGGGTGAGGGGAAATGCGTTCAGTTTAAACGATAACCTTCGGAGGGCCGAATTGGGCCCTCCTTCTCGGCAATCAGGTTCATGACGTAGGTGATCTCGTCTCGCGCCTCCCGTGCTGCCTGCCGGTCTTCGGCAGGGATGTCCTCGGCGATCCTCAGCAGAAAATTCGCCAGGGTGAGCAACTCGGGAACCGTGAGCTCGGAAAGCCTCATGCAGTGCGCAGCTCCGCGGGCAGCGCATCGCGGGCCTTGCCGACGAGCGCAGCAAAGCTGCCCGGATCGGTGATGGCCAGATCCGACAGCACCTTGCGGTCGATCACGATGCCTGCCTTGTTGAGGCCGTCGATAAAGCGGCCGTAGGTGAGCCCATGCTCGCGAACCGCAGCGTTGATGCGCTGAATCCAGAGCGAGCGGAAATTGCGCTTCTTCGTGCGCCGGTCGCGATAGGCGTATTGACCGGCCTTCTCGACAGCCTGGCGGGCGATGCGGATGGTATTCTTGCGGCGGCCGTAAAAGCCTTTTGCCTGCTTCAGAACGGCCTTATGACGGGCGTGGGCGGTGACGCCGCGCTTCACACGTGACATAGTCTATCTCCAAGATTATTGCGTTGCTATCCGGCTAGGATCAGTCGAGCCCGTAAGGCGCGGCCTTCTTGACGTGGTTCGCATCGCCCGGTTGAAGGACGACGCAGCCCCGCGCATTGCGGATAAACTTCGGAGTCCGCTTGATCATGCCGTGACGCTTGCCTGCTGAGCTGCCATAACCTTGCCCGTGCCGGTAATCTTGAAGCGCTTTTTCACGCTGCTCTTGGTCTTCATCTTGGGCATTTTGCTTCCTTTCGTGTCTTGTCTCGCTTGGCGAACGGCAAAGCTTCAACGGTCACGCTGCTGCCTGCCATCGCTTTCATAGGAGAAGCTTTTAAGCCGCCACGGCATGCCCTAATGCGCCGGGCGGCTCAGCGGGTGCAGAATAAGCGGAAGCTTCGAAATGCGCAACCGTTTCGGTTTGCGCGGGTTTCGTGCGTTACACGGGCGGGTGCAAGAGGATGGACAGCGCGGCTTCGGGCGCTTTAGGCTCGCGCGTGCCAGGAGCAGGAGCGAAAACATGGCCAAGCCCGCAAGACCCGATTTCCGCGCGAGCCTCGCCGCGCACAAGCCGCTTTACAGCGCATGGCTTGGCCTCGGCTCGCCGCTCGCCGTCGAGATCGCGGCGGATGCGGGCTGGCAGGCGGTCATGATCGACCAGCAGCACGGCGCGGGCGGGAATGCCGAGCTTGCCGCCTGCCTGACGGCGGCGAAGGCGGCGGGTGTGCCGGCCATGGTGCGGGTGGCGGAGCTGGATTTCGGGCTGATCGGGCGGGCGCTCGATGCCGGCGCGCAAGGCATCATGGCGCCGATGATCGGGACGCCTGAAGAAGCGGCGGGGCTCGTGCGCGCGGTCAAATATCCGCCGCTGGGCGGCCGGAGCCTCGGGCCTTACCGCGCGAAATTCATGATCGAGGGCGATTACTTCGCCGCCGCCAACGGCTGGACGGTCGCCTGCGCCCAGATCGAGACGGCCGAGGCCGTGGAAAACATCGAGGCCATCTGCGCCACCGAAGGGCTGGATATGATCTGTCTCGGTCCGAACGACCTCGCCATCTCGCTGAGCCACGGCAAGGACCGGAACATCAGGTCGCCCGCCGTGCTGGACGCCATAGAGCACGTGAGGGCGGCTGCGGCGGCACGCCGGGTGGTCACGGGCATCTTCGCCAACGATCGGGATTTCGCGGGGCAAATGGCGGCGGCTGGCTGGCAGGTCATCTCCATCGGCACCGACGGCGGCTGGCTTGCCGCGATGGCGCGCCAAATGCTGCCCCGATAACGCCTCACTAAGACCGCGTTGTTAATGAATCCGAAGGCTTACGCTTTCCAAGCGTCTATCTTCGGATTAGGGCTTGGATGGGGAAAGGCCGGGAGCGCGCGCCGGTTTTCGGCCGCCGTTCCGTGGCGGAAGAGTTTGGCTTGCACGAGGGAGTATTTCAATGGGGTATGTGCTCGATGTTCTAATGTATGTGGCCTTGTTCGTAATCATCAAGACGATACAGATGATCGCGAGCTTCGCTTACACGACCTATAAGTCGCTGACGATCCACAATAGCTGGGCGCACGCTTTTTTCCCGCCACTGAAGGACCGGCTGCGTTACGGGCTCAAGGGCGATATGTTCTATTTCGCGGCCGGCATTTTCATCGCCTTGTCCGCCGACAAAATCCGCGCGCTGATCGCCGGCTAGAGCGGCAATACGGGCTGGCGGGCGAGCCGCGGCGCAAATTAGAAGCGCGGCTCAGCCGTCACTGCCAGGCTGATCCTGCAATCCAGTGACTTTGCCAGCAATGACGGCTACCCCGCTTTTAGATGAAAAGCCCACGGGCGGCTGCTCCGGTTCGCACAAAGCGGCCGTTTCGCTCCCGTGGGTATTCACCGGCTGCGTGTTGCACAGCCTGCGGAGACTGTGCCCGTACTAGGTACTCACTTTCAACTGACTGGGAGTTGCGGCGGTTTCCGTTCCCCAACCGCCCGCCAAACCGCTGTCCAGGCAGCGCGGGCCGGGGGCGAATCGTGTACAAAACGTTTACAATGACTTACGGCATTGGAAAGGGCTCCCGCCCAAAGTGCCACGATCTGCGCCAGACCTCTTCCGCAATCGAAAAAGCTTCAAAAACTTTTCCACAAACTGGGGATTCGCGGCGCCGGGGCGTGGAGCATCGGCGTGTAAGCGTGTTGCGGGTGCGTCTTTCGGGGTGCGGGCGGGCGACCAGCGGCGACCGCGACGGCGCGCTCAAGGCCTTCAACGGCGGCCTCGACATTGCAAAGGCGCTCGCCGCACGCGATCCCGCCAATGTGGTTTGGCAGACGGGGAGCGGCATCTCGCGGCGGTGCGGCTGGCCGCGGACCAGGAGGGGTGGATCGTGCCGTTCGAGGCGGCGTTGCGCGAGCCGGGCGGGCAGACGCCGCAGGGGAAGGCGGGTGCTGTGCCGTGGTGGAAGGTCTGGCGGAGTTGAGTTATTTGTTTACGAGATCGCAAGACGGCTTTTCGAAGTTGACAGGAATCCAACGGAAGACGAACTGCCGCCTGAAAAAGCGCCATTTCCCTCTCACATTTTCCGATTTGAACTCCAAGAGGCCGCCATCTTTCCATTTGCTCCATTCTTTGGAGAAACTAGACTGCCTGCGGACAGCCTTGGCCTGGAGAGTAAACATACCGGCCCAGCGAATGCCGTTCAGCTTATCGGCCTCCGTCAAGGGACGCGGTGTCACCTCAAAGGAAACATCGCTATACTCATGGAGCGCCGCGTATTTATCGCCTTTATAGAGATAGTTCTCACCGCACTTGGTAAGTAGCTGCTCCCATTGCGTGTTAGCTTGCGTATTTGCTTCCGCGAGTTCGTACTTATCCTGTGCGGAGGCCGCGCCAACCGTCAGCGCGCAGCAAAACGCCACCCATGAAATAACCGGAAACATGCGCCGCATGACAGCTCCCCGATACGATTTTTCCGTTGGAATGCTGACTAACACGTAAGTGGTTTGTCGGGCAACCGCCGCGCCTGCCTTAGGCACAGCCCATCCTGTTCCGGTGGGCGCATGCACGGCTGCGAGAGCCGGATAATGCCGGCGGCCCTGGGCCAAAAGGAGAGACTTTAGTGTCTCGCAATTGCCTTGTGGGGCGCAAGACGGCCGGCACCGGCCCAAACGCGACGGCGCGGATCGCATTAGGCGCTGATTTCATCACGCCAATTGCAGCGCTATGAAAAGCGCCACAAAACATCCGCCTGCCGTCAGGCGGCGCCGGATGCCGCTTCGTCGTCGAAATAGGCTGTTGGGTCCAGGAGCGTTGGCGCGCCAAAGCGCGAGCGCAGCTTCGACAGCACATCGCCGCCGTCAGCCTTGGCCGTCAGGGACGCGCCGAGTACATCGAAGACAAAGGCGAGCCCTTCTTCGACCAGCGGCGTGAACTCCTCAAAAGCCAGCTCCTTGCAGGTCCAAGCCAGTACGTCGTTCATCAGACTGAAATGTGCGGGTTCTATGCCAAATTTCGCATGGCTGCGCCCCAATGCAGCAACCTCTGGGATCAGCATCTGCCCGGTCGCCGCTCCTGCCGGCCAGAGGTGGCTCGACCGGGTCGTTTTCACGACACCTTGGATCTTGGCAAAGAGGAGTGGCAGATGCTCCCTGACGCGACCCTTGAAATAGCCTGCCATAGCAGGCTCCACCTCAAACAGCCTTCGATAGCTCAAAGCGAAAATGGTGGGCAGCAGGGGCTCCATCTTCGCAAAAAAGTTCCTGAGTGCCGTGAGCCTGTCCTGGACCCTGGAAGTGGTACAAGCCGGGATGTTCGCGGTTGCTTCTGACTGTGGCACCAAATAAATCCCCCATCAATTGAAGCCGGACTGGCCGCGGCAGGAGCAGGCGTGCCCCGCGTAGGTTTTTCGCCCCGGAACCAGCCGCACTGGACTTATAAGGCGCTATCTGAATCTCGGGGCAGGCCGCATGGGCCGTTCCCGTCCGCCGGTTTTGCCGAGCCCTTGCCAGTACGCGGTAAAGACGATTTTAGTCTAAGCCGTTCTATCCGGAAAGGTCAAACACTTATGCACAAGCGGAAATAGGAGCCGCCAGCCAAACGTGCTTTGTGACATTCTTCGGCCTGATTTTAGAAAAAATGTATAAAGTCTAAATCGCCGCCGTGAAGGGGGCAAAAGGTCCATTGCTGCCTGCCCCGCCGGCCGTTCTTAATGGAGGAAGTCAAGTGAATTGGGACGATGCTGTTAAGACGCATACGGCATGGAAGATGAAGCTCCTTTCCTACATCCTCGACCCCAGCAAAAAGCTCGACCCCGCCGCCGTTGGCGCCGGCAACTGTTGCACTCTTGGGCAGTGGCTCCATGGCGAGGGCAAGCAGAAGCTGGCCGCCATGCCCGAGCTTGAGACCCTGATCGTTGAGCATGCGCGCTTCCACCGGGCCGTCGGCAGCGTCGTCGAACAGGTCAATGCCGGCAAAATCGTGCCTAACCAGGCTGTTCTCGGCTGGGAAAGCGAGTATGCCGCGTCCTCGCGAAGCATCGTTACGACGATCGTGAAACTGAAGCGAAAGATGACCGGCCTCTGACCTGGTTCTTCCGTTGAATTGCTTTCGGTGCTGAGTTTCTGTTTCCATAGAGGAAACGCCAGGCGGTCATTTCGATAAGCTTGTCTTCGTAGCGCGGCATCCAGCCGGCCGGGCTCCCGGCGGCGGCGGCGCATCCTTGCTCATGCGGCCGCCGAAGACGCTCATCGCTTTCCCATCCAGCCCGCGTGCGCTATAAGACTTTCGTAAGTTTTTAGGCTTTACGGCGGCTCCATGCGCAAAACCGTTTTCCTCAGCTCCACCGGCGCCGACCTCGCCCCCTACCGCGCGCAAATTATCGAAGACGCGCGCGGCCACGATTGGTTCATTCTCGACGCCATGGAGGAGTTCGGCGCGCGCTCCGCCCCGCCCATCGAATTCTGCCGCCGCCGCGCCGGTGAGGCGGACATCTTCGTGGGGCTGATCGGCAATTACCGGGGCTGGGAGCCGGACGGCGACAACAAACAGCGCTCCATCACCGAGATGGAATACGATTGGGCCGTGGACGCCAAAAAACGCCGGCTGATGTTCGTGGCGCCGGAGGATTTCGGAGGCGCCGCCGCCCCCACCGATGGCGAGGCGGGCGCGCGCCAGCGCCAGTTCCGTGCCCGCGTCATGGGCTCGGAAACGGCGGGCTTGCGCTGTTTCGGCTCCGCGCGCGATCTCTCCATCGCCGTGTTCAAGGCCCTGTCCAACGAGGTCATATACGATCTGATCGCCCAAGCGGAGGCCGCGCCCGCGCGGTCCGGGCCAGGCAAGCTCGACGCGGCGGCAATGGCCCGCGCCGCCATCGCCGAAGTCGCGGCGGAGGAAAATCTCACCTTCGACGAGATGCGGGCCAAATACGCCCCGGAAGAACTCGAAGCCAAACTCACGGCCCGCGCCGAGGCTGCCGAGGCCAGCGCCGGCCAGTATAAAGAAGCAGAGGCCAAAAGCCGCAAGGACGGCGCGGCCGATTGGAAGCGGCTCGGCGCTCTGGCCTTCCTCTACGACACGGCGAAAGCCATGGCCGCCTACGCCAAGGCCGCCGCCCTCGACAGCCAGGACTGGGAGGCGCTTTTGTATCTCGGCCGGCTTCAGCAGCGCGGGGGCTACCTGCCGGCGGCGAAACGCTCATACGAGAGCCTGCTGGCCCGGCATGAGAGCATCGAGGCTCCCAACGTTATCCACTGGACCTATTTCCTGCTGGGCGATGTGGAGGCCGGCCTTGGGAATCGCCCCAAAGCCCTGGACCACTATGAGCGCGGCCAGGCTCTGGTTCAAGCCCTCGCCGCCCGCGATCCCAACAACGCCGAATGGCAGCGGGATCTGTCGGTGAGCTATAACAAGATAGGCGGCATTTCCGCCGCGCGCGGCGACCGCGACGGCGCGCTCAAGGCCTTCAACGACGGCCTTGAGATTGCAAAGGCGCTCGCCGCCCGCGATCCCAACAACGCCGAATGGCAGCGGGATCTGTCGGTGAGCTATAACAAGATCGGCGACATTTCCGCCGCGCGCGGCGACCGCGACGGCGCGCTCAAGGCCTTCAACGACGGCCTTGAGATTGCAAAGGCGCTCGCCGCCCGCGATCCCAACAACGCCGAATGGCAGCGGGATCTGTCGGTGAGCTATAACAACATAGGCGACATTTCCGCCGCGCGCGGCGACCGCGACGGCGCGCTCAAGGCCTTCAACGACGGACTTGAGATTCGAAAGGCGCTCGCCGCCCGCGATCCCAACAACGCCGAATGGCAGCGGGATCTGTCGGTGAGCTATAACAAGATCGGCGACATTTCCGCCGCGCGCGGCGACCGCGACGGCGCGCTCAAGGCCTTCAACGACGGACTTGAGATTGCAAAGGCGCTCGCCGCCCGCGATCCCAACAACGCCGAATGGCAGCGGGATCTGTCGGTGAGCTATGATCGAGTAGGCGACATTTCCGCCGCGCGCGGCGACCGCGACGGCGCGCTCAAGGCCTTCAACGACGGACTTGAGATTTGAAAGGCGCTCGCCGCCCGCGATCCCAACAACGCCGAATGGCAGCGGGATCTGTCGGTGAGCTATAACAACATAGGCGACATTTCCGCCGCGCGCGGCGACCGCGACGGCGCGCTCAAGGCCTTCAACGACGGACTTGAGATTCGAAAGGCGCTCGCCGCCCGCGATCCCGCCAATGTGGTTTGGCAGACGGACTTGGTTGTCAGCGGCTGGAAGCTTGCCTCGGCGGGGGCGGCGGATGCGGCGCGGCATCTTGCGGAGGGGCTTGCGATTTTGAAGCGGCTGCATGCGGAGGGGCGGCTGACGGCGGACCAGGAGGGGTGGATCGCGCCGTTCGAGGCGGCGTTACAGGAGCCGGCTGGGGAGACGCGGGAGGCGAAGGCGGAAGCGGCGCCCTGGTGGAGGTTTTGGGGGAGTTGAGGGGGGAGGCGAAGGACGGCGGGCGGATGGAATCCGGCGGAAGAAGGCAGTTGTTTAGATGCGGGCGCTTGAACGGCAGCCGGCGGAACGGCGCAAAGCCTGGCGGGAAAGCCTGTCAAGTTACAAAAATATGGCAGCGCTAACGGAACCTGAAATAGAAACGTAGCTAACGGAGCGTTTATAGGCAAAAGCCCGTGGCTGTAAGCGAAAGCGTGGGGCGGGTTATGGTAAATGCCGGCGCGGTTAACGCGGGCGGACCGTGCTCGAAACGACGCGAAAACACGCGATTTCTACGGGTTTTTGCCTGGAAATATAGGGTTCGAGAAGCCGGTTAAATATAAAAAGCGTGAAGAGTTAAGACTAACGAGGCGTTACACGAAACGCTTTGCCAACCAAGAATCAGGGCCTTTATAAACGTCCCGGTAATAAACAGGCGGGGCCGCCCCGCAGTCAGGCGAAGCGGCCCCGGCATCTATCTATCTACCTCAGCTTTGCGGCCGGACGACATCCGACGGCGCAAGCTGCCAGTGGTTCGGCGAGCGCCACAGGCGCGACCTGAGCAGCTCGCGCTCATAGATGAACTCCTTGGGCAGGCGGTCGAAGAACTTGTCGAACTCCTCCTCATGCGCCCGCGCCTCGGCGTGGCCCGCGTCGCGGCCCACGGTCATCAGCTCGTGGAACGTATCGGCCGGGAAATCCAGGCCCTGCCAATGCAGGTCTTCGTAGCGCGGCATCCAGCCGATGGGGCTTTCGACGGCGGCGGTGCGGCCGCGCACGCGGTCCACGATCCACTTCAGCACGCGCAGGTTCTCGCCGAAGCCCGGCCACATGAACTTGCCGTTGGCGTCCTTGCGGAACCAGTTCACGCGGAAGATCAGCGGCGGGTTGGCGATATTGCGGCCGACATTGAGCCAGTGGCCCCAGTATTCGGCCATGTTGTAGCCGCAGAAGGGCAGCATGGCCATCGGGTCGCGCCGCATGGCTGTGACGCCAATGGCCGCCGCGGTGGCTTCCGAGCCCATGGTGGCGCCGAGATAGACGCCGTGGCTCCAGTTGAACGCCTGATAGACGAGCGGGGCGTCCTTGCTCATGCGGCCGCCGAAGACGAAGGCGCGCATCTCGACGCCGGCCGGGTTCTCCCAATCCGGGTCGATGGACGGGCACTGGCGGGCGGGTGCCGTGAAGCGCGCGTTCGGGTGCGCGGCGGGGTGGCCGCAGCCGGGCGTCCAGTCCTCGCCCTTCCAGTCGATCAGGTGCGCGGGCGTTTCGCCGTCCATGCCCTCCCACCAGATGTCGCCGTCATCGGTCAGCGCGCAGTTGGTGAAAATGCAGTTCTCGCGGATGGTGTCCATCGCGTTCGGGTTGGACTTGCGGTTCGTCCCCGGCGCCACGCCGAAGAAGCCGGCTTCCGGGTTGATGGCGCGCAGGGAGCCGTCCGGCGCCCGCTTGATCCAGGCGATGTCGTCGCCGACCGTGTGCACCTTCCAGCCATCGAAGCCCGCGGGCGGCACCAGCATGGAGAGGTTGGTCTTGCCGCAAGCGCTCGGGAAGGCGGCGCCGAGATAGGTCTTCTCGCCGGTTGGCGACTCGATGCCCATGATCAGCATGTGCTCGGCGAGCCAGCCCTCGTCGCGCGCCATCACCGAGGCGATGCGCAGCGCCAGGCACTTCTTGCCGAGGAGCGCGTTGCCGCCATAGCCGGAGCCGTAGGACCAGATTTCGTAGGTCTCGGGGAAGTGGACGATGTATTTGCGCTTAATATCGGGCTCGCAGGGCCACGGCACGTCCGCCTGGCCTGGGGCGAGCGGTGCGCCGATGGAGTGCATGCAGGGGATGAAGGAGCCATGCTCGCCCAGCGCTTCGAGCACGGCGGTGCCCATGCGCGTCATGATGCGCATGTTGGTCACGACATAGGGGCTATCGGTGATCTCGATGCCGATCTTGGCGATGGGCGAGCCGATGGGGCCCATGCTGAAGGGGATGACGTACATGGGGCGGCCGGCCATGCAGCCGTCGAACAGGCCGTGGAGCGTCTCGCGCATCTGGGCGGGCGGCGCCCAGTTGTTGGTGGGGCCGGCCTCGTTCTTGTTGACCGAGCAGATGAAGGTGCGGTCCTCGACGCGGCCCACATCCGAGGGATGCGAGCGCGTGAGATAGGAGTTGGGCCGCTTTTCTGGATTGAGGCGGATGTACGTGCCCGAATCGACCATCGTCTGGCAGAGCCGGTCGTATTCTTCCTGCGAGCCGTTCATCCAGACCACGCTCGCGGGCTTGCAGAGCACGGTCATCTCCTCGACCCAGGCGGCGAGTTTTGCGTTTTTCGTTGGGCTGCTCATTGTCTATTCCCTCTACTGAACGGGCGCAGGGCCCTGGCAATTCAAGTCCGGGCCATGGGTCTTGCGGAGGGCATGGCCGGTTTCCTTCTATCTAAATCGTTGGCATTGCTGGCACTTTATGGGGGGATAGTTTGCCCCGCAAACGAAAGCCTAGCGCCAAGTTCAGCGTGAAATATCATAAAACTGTGCGATTCTGGCTGAGTTTTGTTATTCGCGCTCCAGGCGCCTTTCCAGCCGTCCACGGGCGGCAGCGATGGAGGCAGGCTCCGGGCGCCGGCCAACTTGACTGGCCCAATCTATCGCGGTACACAACCGTTTAGAAGCGGCTAATGCGGTGGAAAACCCACTTTAACCCCCTTGCGTTTCCCGCTGCAAAATGCCGCGCCCCCTCCTTCCGCACCCCCGCGCCCGTCGGCTTTTTTCGCAAGCCTTTGCAATGGCAAGGCTTGGTTCTCCAAAGATTTATAGATGCCGCGGCTTGCCGTCCTGGATTTTTCTGCGTAGAGGTAATTCTGCAACAGAACTGCTGCGCTGAACCTGAAACAAGCTGGATCTCTGATGCCAACTATCGCGCTCGTCGACGATGACCGTAACATTCTCACGTCTCTGCGTATGCTGCTTGAGGCGGAAGGCTATAAAATCCTTGCATATACCGATGGCGTTTCCGCTTACGACGGCATTACTGCCGATCCGCCGGACCTCGCCATCCTAGACATCAAGATGCCGCGCATGGATGGGATGGAGCTTTTGCGGCGCCTTCGCCAGAAGAGCGAGATGCCGGTGATCTTCCTGACCTCCAAGGACGACGAGATCGATGAGCTGTTCGGCCTCAAGATGGGCGCGGACGATTTCATCAGGAAGCCGTTCAGCCAGAGGCTGGTGGTAGAGCGGGTGCGGGCGATCCTGCGCCGCAGCCAGCCGCGCGAGGCGTCCACGCCTCAAGAGGATGCAGCGAAAATCATCGAGCGCGGCAAGCTCAAGCTCGATCCCGAGCGGCATACCTGCATCTGGGATGGCAAGCAGGTCACGCTCACGGTGACGGAGTTTCTCATTCTGCAGGCGCTCGCGGCGCGGCCGGGCGTGGTCAAGAGCCGCGACGCGCTGATGGATGCCGCCTATGACGACCAAGTCTATGTCGACGACCGGACCATTGACAGCCACATCAAAAGGCTCAGGAAGAAGTTCAAGCTCGTCGATAACAATTTCGACGTGATCGAAACCCTTTACGGCGTAGGCTACCGCTTCAAAGAATAGCGGTCCTGGGAAGTTAAGCGTATGGCTCTGGAAATACCTGGATGGCGTGAAGCAGCCTCGTGGCGAACCGCGCGCGCGATCCGGGTCCGCCTCCATCGTTTTACTAGAAAATTTTCGAACTATTTAAGGTTCAATAGTATTACCTGGCGGATTATCGTCTTGAATTTCGCCGGTGTTGCCATTCTCGTGGCTGGTATTTTCTATATCAACCAGTACCGGGTAAAATTTATCGAAACGCGGGTCGAAAGCCTGACCACACAAGCCGCCATTATCGCGAGCGCTATAGGACAGACCAGCAAGACCACCGCGGATCAACTGCCGGAAGGCGTTACAACCGACGACGAGAACAAGATCGTGGTGCCGCATGGCCTGTCGAGCCCGGAATTTTCCTTCAGGATCGACCCTGAGATCGTGTCGCCGATGCTGCGCGAACTTGCTGGCCCGACGGGAACCCGGGCCCGCGTTTTCGACACCGAAGGCACGCTGATTTCGGATAGCCGGGAGCTTTACCCGCGTACCCCACCCGCGCGCGCCGGGGGAGCCGCGGGGAACGAAGGCGATATCCTGAGCGAAATCTGGACCTATCTCAAAGGCTGCTTCTGGACCCAGGTTCTGCCCATCTATGTGGACATGGGGCCCGACGGCAAAGCCTATGACGAGGTTCGGGTGGCGCTGACGGGCAGTCCCGCTCCGCTCATCCGCGTCACGGAATCGGGGGAGACCGTAATCTCCATCGGCATGCCGATTCGGCGCGAGCAGACCATATTGGGCGCGCTGTTCATGACCGCGCAGGGCAGCGCCATCGACGACGTTATCGCCCAGGAGCGCCTTCAGATCATGGCCATCGCTGGGCTGGTCGTTGCCGTGACGGCGCTGCTTTCGCTGTACCTGGCGGGTACGATCGCCGAACCCATGCGCCGCCTCGCTTTTGCAGCTGAGCGGGTGCGCAAGAACATCAAGAACCGCGAGCAGATTCCGGACTTCAGCGACCGGCCGGACGAGATCGGCAATCTCTCGCGAGCGTTGAGAGACATGACCAACGCGCTCTATTCGCGCCTCGACGCGATCGAGAGCTTCGCCGCGGACGTCTCCCATGAGCTGAAGAACCCGCTCACCTCGCTGCGCAGCGCCGCAAGCTTGCTGCCGTCAATCAAGCAGGACGAGGACCGGAAAAAGCTGGTCGACATCATCATTCACGACGTGCGGCGGCTGGACCGGCTTATCACCGATATTTCCGATGCCTCAAGGCTCGATGCGGAGCTGGCGCGGGAGACGGCAAGGCCGGTGAACATGGCGAGCCTTCTCAGTACGCTCTGCGAGATCACGCGCGAAAACCGTGCCGCCGGCCTAAACGTCGTGCTTTCGGTGCAAGGCTACGCCACGCAAGATCAGTATGCGAGCGCCAAGGATTATTACGTCAGCGGCCACGACAGCCGGCTGGGCCAAGTCGTCGTGAACCTGATCGAGAATGCGATATCGTTTTCGCCAAAGGGGGGCTCGATCTACGTCTCCGCAAAGAAGTTGCGCGAGAACGATCAAATCGAGATCAGTGTCGAGGATGAGGGACCTGGAATAAGGGAGGAGAACCTCGAAAAGATATTCAGGCGCTTCTACACCGACCGGCCCGAAATCGTTCGGCAACAATTCTGGGCTTGGGCTCAACATTTCGCTGCAGATCGTAAAGGCGCATGGCGGGGCCGTCTGGGTAGAGAACCGGCAGTGCCCTGGGCCGCCAGTGCAAAAGCCGCGCAAGCCCAAGAAGCAGAAGGGCGCTGTGGCCAGGTCTTGCCCGCCCCCGGAATGCGGCAAGGAGGAGCAGTTCGCCTGCGGTTTGATGGAGCGCTATTCCTATGGCGCGCGTTTCGTGATCCGGCTGCCTGCTTGCGCGGCCGGTTAGCGACGCTATCCTGGTACCGTGGAAACCTTGGTGCATGGGACATGTGTCGCGCTGGGCGGCTCTTGTGCGCTTCTGCGCGGAATGCCGGGTGCGGGCAAATCCGATCTTGCTCTGCGCTTCCTGTTTCTGCCGCCGGAGGCGATGTCGGCGCGGCCGGTTCTCATTGCCGACGATCAGGTTAGCCTGCGGCGCGAGGGCGAATATGTGGTGGCTTCCTGTCCAGAACCGCTCGCGGGCAGAATCGAGGTGCGCGGTGCAGGCATCGCGCGAATAGCCGCGTTTGCCAGGGAAGCCAGGCTGTCGCTTATCGCCGATATGGACAGTTCCGGCGATCAGCCTCGCTTTCCGCAAGACTGGCAGTGGGAGACCGTGCTGGGACTGCGGGTGCGGCGGATCGTTCTCAATCCCTTCGAATTGTCGGCGCCAGTGAAGTTGGCTCTCGCCTTGCAAAACATGTTGGAAGATCCGCAGATTAACTAGCTGTATTCCATGGAGAGTCTATATAGAGCTTGAACCGGGAGGGGATGCGGCTCACAATCGCCGCTGGCAGTCTGTGCTTTCCTCCCAAGGACTCATTGCGGCAGGTTCCCGGAAAAACCATGATCGGCCTCATCGTTGTAACTCATGGCAATTTGGCGAAGGAGTTTGTCTCCGCGCTCGAACACGTGGTCGGGCCTCAGCAGCAGATCGAAGCCATATCGATCTTTTCGCACGACGATATGGAGGAGCGGCGCAACGCCATTCTCGAAGCCGTCCAGTCCGTGGGCAGCGGCGACGGCGTGGTTATTTTGACCGATATGTTTGGTGGAACGCCGTCCAATCTGTCCATTTCGGTCATGGACGCCGGAACGGTGGAGGTGATCGCTGGAGTGAACCTTCCGATGCTGGTGAAGCTCGCCCGCATCCGTGAGGAGGCTCTGCTGCAAGATGCCGTGAAACAGGCGCAGGATGCCGGGAGGAAGTACATACACGTGGCGAGTTTGGTTCTGAATGCCCACTAAACCGGCGCGCGGGGAGACGAAAGAGGCTGCCTCCGGCCCGGCGGTCAGCGCCGCCAGCGGCATTTATCAGTGCTTGGCCGAGGTTACCATCGTGAATAAGCGCGGCCTGCATGCGCGTGCCTCGGCGGCCTTCGTGAAATTGGCCGAGCAATTCGACGCGGAAGTATCGGTCACCAAGGATGGCCAGATGGTTAGCGGAAGCTCGATCATGGGCCTCTTGATGCTGGGGGCAAGCCCAGGCAGCGTCATCCTCATTGAAACCGAAGGACCCGAGGCCGAGGAGGCCTTGGAGGCTTTGACCGCGCTGGTGGAAGCGCGCTTCAACGAGGAAGAATAGCCCGCTATTTGGCGTCCTTGTATTTGTCCTGGCAGCGCGGGTACAACTCTTTCTCATGCTTGGCTAAGCATTCTTTCAACTCGCGGGTGCGGCGCCGATTGATGCCCTTGCAATATTGCTGGATATCCCATCCACAAACGGCTGCGATGGGAACGCGCTGGATCTGAGCGTGCGCCAGGGACGGCAGAAGGGCAAACGCCAGCAGTAACGCGGCTGTGGCTTTCATGATTTTCTCCCGTTGGAGCCTAGACGCCCCGCGGCAAACGGGTGCGAACTTCCGGCCGGCTGCACTAGCGATGCGGTAGCCGTGCGCTTGGGCGAAAATTGGACATGCCGCCGGTTGTACCCAGGTTTTGAGTGGAACCGTGCAGTTTGTACCCTTTGCTGAGATCCTTCCGCTTACGCCTCCTAAGAAAATCTCTTAAGCTCGAAGCAAGTTCAGGCTGGGACACGGCCGGCGGCCAGGGGAGGAACCATGATCAAGAACGCCTACCGCGGGCTCGAGTTTGGCTTGGGCGAGGAGGCAGACATGCTTCGCGAGACCGTACGCAGCTTCTCCGCCGTCGAAATCGCCCCGCGCGCCGATGAAATCGACCGGACCAACACCTTCCCGCGCGATCTCTGGGTGCCCATGGGATCGCTTGGTTTGCATGGCATCACGGTCGAGGAGGAGTGGGGCGGCACTGGGCTCGGCTATCTTGAGCATTGCATCGCGATGGAGGAGGTGAGCCGGGCCAGCGGTAGTGTAGGCCTTTCCTATGGGGCCCACTCCAATCTCTGTGTGAACCAGATCCGGCGCAACGGTTCGCCGGAGCAGAAGCGGCGCTATCTGCCAAAGCTCATATCCGGCGAACATGTGGGCTCGCTTGCCATGTCGGAGGCGGGCTCTGGCTCGGATGTGGTGTCGATGTCCACGCGGGCTGCCAAGCGCGGCGGCGTGTATGTGCTGAATGGCACGAAGATGTGGATCACCAACGCGCCGCATGCGGATACGCTGGTGGTGTACGCGAAAACCGATCCTGCTGCAGGGTCCCGCGGCATCACCGCCTTCCTCATCGAAAAGGGCATGAAAGGCTTTTCGGTATCGCCCAAACTCGACAAGCTTGGCATGCGCGGCTCGGATACCGCCGAACTCGCGTTCGAGGATTGCGAGGTACCTGAGGAAAACGTGCTAGGCTCGGTGAATGGCGGCGTCCAAGTGCTGATGTCGGGCCTCGATTATGAGCGCGCCGTGCTGGCGGCGGGCTCGCTCGGGATCATGCAGGCTGCCCTCGATCTCGTGCTGCCTTACGTGCACGAGCGCAAGCAATTCGGCCAGCCCATCGGCACCTTCCAACTCATCCAGGCCAAGATCGCCGATATGTATGTGACGCTGAATGCTGGGCGCGCTTACGTCTATGCCGTGGCGCGCGCCTGCGGCCGCGGCGAGACCACGCGCGAGGATGCGGCTGGCGCCATCCTGTTCGCGAGCGAGGCCGCGACCCGCATGGCACTTGAGGCGATCCAGATCCTGGGGGGTAACGGCTATATCAACGATTACCCGGCAGGCCGGCTGTTGCGCGACGCCAAGCTCTACGAGATCGGCGCGGGCACGAGCGAGATCCGCCGCATGCTGATCGGACGCGAGCTGTTTGAGAAAACGGTGTAAAATGCCATACCTATAGTAGTTGCCATTGTGGAAGGAATTGACAAATTGCGCGGATGTGTAACATTGGGCGGGAGAGGAGTCTAAATATGGCACGCAAATCCACGCACGCAGCGACGGCGGGCTTCGCTGAAGCACCGCAAGCCGCTTTTGTCGCCGATACCGCCCGCAAGCCAGGCTTCGGCGTCTTGAACCGGGTCAGGCTGACGCTTGGCCCAGGCGGCCGGGTGGTCATCCCCGTGGCACTGCGCGATGCGATGGAGGTAGAGGAGGGCGACGCCATCCTTGCCTGGATGGAGGATGGCGAACTGCATCTCTTAAGCCCGCGCGTGGGCGCCAGGCAGGCACAGGCCATGCTCAAGGGCCTGCTGCCCGAAGGCGTAAGTCTAGCCGATGAGCTGATCGCTGAACGGCGGCGCGAGGCCGAGGCCGAAACCCATGGCTAGCATCGTACTCGACAGCTCTGTGGTCCTCGCGCACTTGGGGGGCGAGCCGGGCTCGGAACGCGCCGCGGGCTATTTCGGCGACGCTCTGATTTGCGCCGTCAATCTGTCCGAGGTGGTGGCCAAGCTCGCCGAGCGGGGCGTAAGCCTTGGCCTCATACGAGCGGCGCTGTCGCGCTACGGCTTGCAGGTGGCGGCATTCGACGAGGAACTGGCGGAGCGGACCGGGGCGCTCAGGCCCAGCACCAAGGCGTTTGGATTATCGCTTGGCGACCGGGCCTGCCTGGCGCTGGCCGAGCGTTCGGCGCTGCCGGTGCTGACCGCTGACAGGATGTGGAAGGACCTAAATCTTTCCATTGAGGTCCAGCTCTTGCGGTAAGCTTCGGCAGGTCCCCTGTGCTAGAGTTCGGCGGCAGATAATCGAAAACACGGGATGAAACGCAAACGATGGCTCATCTGAAGAGCGTGATCGATCGCCGCTCCCCGGAATTTCAGGCGAATGCCAGCGCGATGCGTGAGCAGCTTGCCAAGCTTTCCGCCAAGCTTGAAGCGGCGTCGCAGGGCGGCGGTACTGAATCCCGGCGGCGGCACGAAGCGCGCGGCAAGCTCTTCGTGCGCGACCGGATCGATTTGCTGCTCGATCCAGGCTCGCCCTTTCTTGAGATTGGAGGTCTAGCCGCGCACGGGCTTTATGACGGCGATGCGCATGCGGCGGGGATTGTGGCGGGCATCGGCCGCGTCTCGGGGCGGGAATGCATGATCGCCGCCAACGACGCGACGGTCAAAGGCGGCACCTACTACCCCATGACCGTGAAAAAGCACCTGCGCGCTCAGGACATCGCGCGGGACAACCGCCTGCCCTGCCTGTACCTCGTCGATTCGGGCGGCGCATTCCTCACGCAGCAGGACGAGGTCTTTCCGGACGAGCGGCATTTTGGGCGCATCTTCTATAACCAGGCGCAGATGTCGGCGCTGGGCATCCCGCAGATCGCGCTGGTGATGGGACCGTGTACGGCGGGCGGCGCCTACGTGCCTGCGATGTGCGACGAGAGCATCATCGTGAAGGGCAACGGCACGATTTTCCTGGGCGGGCCGCCGTTGGTGAAGGCGGCGACGGGCGCCTCGGTCACGGCCGAGGAACTGGGCGGTGCCGAGGTTCATACCCGCCAATCCGGTGTCGCCGACCATTATGCGCAGAACGACGCGCACGCTATCGGCATCGCGCGGCGCATCGTGGCGGACTTGAACCGCACCAAGCCGCACTCGCTCGATGTGCTGCCGCCGCGCGAGCCGCTTTATCCGGCGGACGACCTCTACGGCATTGTGCAGGCCGATGTGCGCAAGCCCTACGACGTGCGCGAGGTGATCGCGCGGCTGGTGGACGCCTCGGAGTTCGACGAGTTCAAGAAGCTTTACGGCCAGACGCTCGTTTGCGGTACGGCGCGGATTTGGGGCTATCCGGTGGGCATCCTCGCCAACAACGGCATTCTGTTCTCGGAAAGCGCGATCAAAGGCACGCATTTCATCGAGATCATGAACCAGCGCGGCATTCCGCTCATCTTCCTGCAGAATGTCACGGGCTTCATGGTGGGCAAGAAATACGAGGCTGGCGGCATCGCGAAGGATGGCGCCAAGCTCGTTACGGCCGTCGCTACCGCATTCGTGCCCAGATACACCGTCGTGATCGGCGGCTCCTATGGTGCCGGCAATTACGGCATGTGCGGCCGGGGCTATCTGCCCCGGTTCCTCTGGATGTGGCCCAACGCCAAGATCGCGGTGATGGGCGGCGAGCAGGCGGCGACGGTGCTTGCCATCGTGCGGCGCGAGGCGCTGGAGGCCAAGGGCGGCACCTGGAGCGAGGAGGAGGAGGAGGCGTTCATGGCCCCGATCCGCGCGCAATTCGACGAGCAGGCCGATCCCTATTATGCCACCGCGCGGCTCTGGGACGATGGGCTAATTGATCCCGCAGACACGCGCATGGTGCTGGCGCTGGCGCTTTCCGCCGGGCTCAACGCGCCGCCCGAGCGCCGCCCGTTCGGCGTGTTCAGGATGTGAGGCGCAGATGAGCTATCGCCCATTCACCTCACTCCTTATCGCCAATCGCGGCGAGATCGCCTGCCGGATCATGGCGACGGCTAGGCGCATGGGCCTTCGCGCGATCACGGTCTATTCCGAAGCCGACGCGCAGGCGCGGCATGTGCAGATGGCGGATGAAGCGTATCTTCTGGGCGCCGCCCCGCCGCGCGAAAGCTACCTCAGCATCGAACGGATCGTCGCCGCCGCCAGGGCAAGCGGCGCGGAAGCGATCCATCCGGGCTATGGCTTTCTTTCGGAAAACGCGGATTTCGCGGGAGCCTGTGAGGACGCCGGGCTGATTTTCGTGGGGCCGCCTGCGCCTGCGATCCGGGCAATGGGCTCGAAATCCGCCGCCAAGGCGTTGATGGAAAAGGCGGGCGTACGGGTGGTGCCGGGCTTTCACGGCGAGGCGCAGGACATCGAGACCTTCGCGCGCGAGGCAAAGCGCATCGGCTTTCCGGTGCTGCTCAAGGCTGTCGCGGGCGGCGGCGGCAAGGGCATGCGTGTGGTGCGGAGCGCCAAGGAACTCGAAGCCGCAGCCACGGCCGCCAGGCGCGAGGCTGCATCCGCGTTCGGCGACGGCAGGCTGCTCGTCGAAAAATTCGTCGAACGGCCACGCCATATCGAGGTGCAAGTCTTCGGCGACAGCCATGGCGGCATCGTGTCGCTGTTCGAGCGCGAATGCACGCTACAGCGCCGGCACCAGAAGGTGATAGAGGAAGCGCCGTCCGCGGCACTTAGCGATGAGCGGCGGGAGGCGCTGTACGAAGCCGCGCGCAAGGCGGCCGCGGCCATCGGCTATGTGGGGGCCGGCACGGTCGAGTTCGTGGCGGGCGGGACGGATGCCTATTTCATCGAGATGAACACGCGCCTTCAGGTCGAGCATCCGGTGACGGAAATGATCACGGGGCTTGATCTGGTGGAATGGCAGCTCCGCGTGGCGATGGGCGAACGGCTACCGCTACGGCAGCAACAAATCGCCCGGCGCGGGCACGCCATCGAGGCCCGGCTTTATGCCGAGGACGCCCAAGCGGGGTTCCTGCCTTCGATAGGCCAGATCGTGCATTGGCGCATGCCGCAAGCGGGCCACGGTCTCCGCATCGACACCGGCTTTTCGCAGGGCGATAGGGTCTCCCAATATTACGATCCCATGCTGGCCAAGGTCATTGCCCACGCAGGCACCCGCGAGGCGGCGCTGGCCCGCCTCAAGAGTGCGCTTGGCAGTATCGAAATTGCGGGTGTTACTACCAACGCGGCCTTCCTCGCCCGGCTTGTTGGCGGGGAGGCGGTAGCTCGAAACGCCGTCGATACAGGCTATATCGAGCGCGAACGGGCCGGCCTGAGCGATAAAGCCGTTGGCATCGCGGCTCATCATCTCGCAGTGGCTTGCGCGGCGGTGCTTAGCGCCGAGGCGGCCAGTGCACGCCGGGACGCTGCGGACCCGCATTCGCCCTGGGCGCAGACCACCGGTTGGACGCTCTCCGCGCAGCGCAAGCGGCGGCTTCAGTTTCAAGGCAGGGCAGGCGCGGTGCACGAGGCGGTGCTTATCCAGCGCCGCTCCAGCATGGCGCTGGAGCTTGAAGGGACACGCCAAAGCTTCGGCTTCAAGCCGCTGGACGAATGCCGGTTCAGCGTCACCCTGGGAGACGTAAGCCTGACGATGACGGCGCTATTCGCGGACGGCACCGTTACCCTCTTCGACGGCCCGGAAGCGATAGGGCTCCTCCTGATTGAGCCCTACGCCGCGGACGCAATCGGCGTTGAGCCCGAGCTTGGCACCGTTGCGCCCATGCCTGGCACGATCCTGGCGCTCTTGGCCAAGGCCGGCGAGGTCTTGGAAGCGGGCACGCCCATGCTCATTCTGGAGGCCATGAAAATGGAGCACACGCTGCGCTTCCCCGCACGCGGGCGCGTGGTGCGCTATCTCTGCGCGGTGGGTGACTTCATGGCCGAAGGCGCAGCCCTGGCCGAGTTCGAAGCGGAAAAGGCGGGCTAGGCATGGGCGAACGCTTTCGCATCGTTGAGGTGGGGCCTCGCGACGGCCTGCAGAACGAGGCGGCGGCGGTTCCGGTTTCCGTGCGCATCGCATTCATCGAGAAGCTGATCGCAGCTGGCCTGACCTCCATAGAGGCGGGAAGCTTTGTCTCGCCCAAATGGGTGCCGCAAATGGCAGGCACGGCGGAGGTTCTGCAAGCCTTCGCGGGGCGCACCGGCATCGCCTTGCCCGTGCTGGTGCCGAACGAAACGGGGCTGAACGCGGCGCTGGCAGCCGGTGCGCGCGAGATCTCGATTTTCGGTGCGGCCTCTGAGACGTTCTCGCGGAAGAACATCAATTGCTCCATCGGGGAGGCGCTGCAAAGGTTCAGGCCCGTGGTGGAACGCGCGCTCGCGGCTGGCGTGAAGGTGCGCGGCTATGTCTCCTGCGTGCTGGGCTGCCCCTATGAGGGCCGCGTGCCGGCGGGCAAGGTGGCGGAGGTGGCGGCGCGGCTCTTCGAACTTGGCTGCTACGAAATGTCGCTCGGCGATACGATTGGCGTGGGCACACCGCGCGCGGCCAGGGAAATGCTGAAGGCCGTCGCGGAGCGCGTGCCGCTGCCGCAGCTGGCCGTGCATTTCCACGATACTTATGGGCAGGCCATCGCCAACATTTACGCTTGTATAGAGGAGGGCGTGCGCGCCGCCGACAGTTCGGCCGGTGGGTTGGGAGGCTGCCCGTACGCCAAAGGTGCATCCGGCAATGTTGCGACCGAGGATGTGGTGTATTTGCTGGACGGACTGGGATTCGAGACCGGCGTGGACCGCGGCGCGGTCATCGAGGCCCGGCGTTACATCTACGCCGCGCTTGGCAAGACGCCCCGGTTTTGAACCACCACTGCGCGGGGACGAAGAAAGGGACGAGTTCAACGCCGGCATGCGCGATGAACTGGGCGAATCGCCCCTCATCCTGCCCTTCTCTCCATGGGAAGGGTCCCTCGAATTACCCGCAGCGGAGTTTCTGGCGAGTGGATGCGAGCTTCGTTCTTCGCGCGGCCGGAGAACTCGTGGAAGCGCGGGTCAAGCCTTGCCGATATTGTCCCAGAAGGCCTTGATTTTGTTTAGGAAGCTGGCCGTTTCCGGATGGGTCGAGTCGGTGGAGGCCTTCTCGAATTCCTTGAGTAGATCTTTCTGCCGGCGCGACAGGTTCTGCGGCGTCTCGACCTCGACTTGTACGTAAAGATCGCCTGTGAGCTTGGAGCGCAGCACCGGCATGCCCTTGCCGCGCAGCCGGAATTGCTTGCCGGTCTCGGTGCCCTCGGGGATTTTTACCCGCGCGCGCCCGCCGTCGATGGTTGGCACCTCGACCTGTCCGCCGAGGGCCGCCGTGGTCATGGTGATGGGTACGCGGCAGAACAGGTCCGCGCCGTCGCGCTGGAAAATGTCGTCGGGCAGAACCGACATGAAGATATAAAGATCGCCTGCGGGGCCGCCCCGGACGCCAGCCTCGCCTTCGCCGGCTAGCCGGATGCGCGTCGAATCCTCGACGCCTGCTGGAATGGGGACGGACAAGACGCGCTCGCGTGTAACCCGGCCGCTGCCTGAGCAGCTATGGCAGGGCTTCTGAATGATTTCGCCGCGTCCCTGGCAGCTTGTGCAGGTGCGTTCAATGGTGAAAAAGCCCTGGCTGGCCCGTACCTTTCCGAAACCCTGGCAGGTTGGGCAGGTGATGGGGCTGGAGCCTGGCTCCGCACCGGCGCCGCCGCAAGCCTCGCACGTCACCGATGCCGGGACGCGGACTTGCGCGGTTTTGCCAGTGAAGGCCTCGCCCAGCGTAATTTCCATGTTGTATTTGAGGTCGGAGCCGCGCTCCTTCCCGCCGCGCCCGCGGCTGCGGCGGCCTCCCATGAATTCGCCAAACAGGTCGTCGAAAATCTCGGACATCGAGGCGGAGAAATCGTTGCCGAAACCGAAGCCGGCACCGCCAGGGCCCATCGATCCGTCGAAGGCAGCATGGCCGAACCGATCGTAGGCCGCACGCTTCTGGGGGTCTTTCAGCGCCTCGTATGCTTCGTTGACTTCTTTGAAATTGACCTCGGCCGTGGTGTCTCCCGGATTCCGGTCGGGATGAAATTCCTTCGCAAGCCGCCGGAAAGCGCTTTTGATTTCGTGATCGGCGGCGCCATTTTGAAGGCCGAGCACTTCATAGTAATCGCGCTTCATGGTTTGTTCTTGAGATCCTTCGCCATGCAGGGGTATCGGCCCATTAGATCAGCTTAGGCTTTTGAAGCATAAATAATGCGCGCTGTATGGTTACTCAACGAGCGCGCGAAAAAGGGAGAGCCGCTAGGCTCTCCCTCTCAAGGGTATTAGGCGGACCGCTTCTTGCCGTCGTCGTCCTTGACTTCCTCGAACTCGGCATCGACGACGCCATCGGTCGAAGCCGAAGCCCCGGCGCTGGGCCCGGCACTAGCTCCGTCCGCCGCTTGGCCTGCATCCGCTCCGCCAGATTGCCGGTAAAGTGCCTCGCCAAGTTTCATTGCGGCCTTTGCAAGCTCGTCGGCCTTGGCTAGGATCTTGGCGGAATCGTCGGTGCCCGAGGCGGTCTTCAGCTCGAACAACGCGGACTCGATGGCTTTACGGTCGCCGTCGGAGACCTTGTCGCCAAGGTCCACGAGCGTCTTCTCGGTCGAATGGATGAGCGCCTCGGCCTGATTCTTGGCCTCGACCAGCTCGCGTTTCGTCTTGTCGGTCGCCGCGTGGACTTCGGCTTCCTTCACCATCCGGTCGACTTCGTTGTCGCTCAAGCCGCCCGAGGCCTGAATGCGGATCGACTGCGCCTTGTTCGTCGCCTTGTCGAGCGCGGATACATTCACGATGCCGTTGGCGTCGATGTCGAACGTCACCTCGATCTGCGGTACGCCGCGCGGCGCCGGCGGGATGCCCACAAGGTCGAACTGTCCGAGCAGCTTGTTGTCTGCCGCCATTTCGCGCTCGCCTTGGAAGACGCGGATGGTCACGGCGTTCTGGTTATCCTCGGCGGTCGAGAAAACCTGGCTCTTCTTGGTCGGGATGGTGGTGTTGCGGTCGATGAGGCGCGTGAATACGCCGCCCAGTGTCTCGATGCCGAGCGACAGCGGGGTCACGTCGAGCAGGAGCACGTCTTTCACGTCGCCCGCCAGCACGCCCGCCTGAATGGCGGCGCCCATGGCAACCACCTCGTCCGGGTTGACGCCCTTGTGGGGCTCCTTCCCGAAGAAGTTCTTCACCATCTGCACGACCTTCGGCATGCGCGTCATGCCACCGACGAGCACAACCTCGTCGATCTCGGCCGCCTTGAGCGAGGCATCGCGAAGGGCAGCCTCGCACGGCCCGATCGTCTTCTGAAGCAGGTCGTCCACCAAGCTCTCAAGCTTGGCGCGCGTGAGCTTCATGGTGAGATGCTTGGGCCCGCTCTGGTCGGCGGTGATGAACGGCAGGTTGATCTCTGTCTGCTGGGCGCTCGAAAGCTCGATCTTCGCCTTTTCCGCGGCTTCCTTCAAACGCTGCAGTGCAAGCTTGTCCTTGCGCAGATCAATGCCGTTTTCCCTGCGGAACTCGCTTGCGAGGTAATCGACAAGGCGCATGTCGAAGTCTTCGCCGCCAAGGAACGTGTCGCCATTGGTGGACTTAACCTCGAAGACGCCGTCGCCGATTTCCAGAACCGAGATATCGAAAGTGCCGCCGCCGAGGTCGTAGACCGCGATGGTTTTGGATTCTTTCTTCTTGTCGAGGCCGTAGGAGAGCGCGGCCGCCGTCGGTTCGTTGATGATGCGCAGAACCTCAAGGCCCGCAATCTTGCCCGCGTCCTTGGTTGCCTGGCGCTGGGCGTCGTTGAAGTAGGCCGGAACGGTGATGACCGCCTTTTCCACCTTCTCGCCAAGATACGCCTCGGCGGTCTCTTTCATCTTCTGCAGGATGAAGGCGGAGATCTGTGACGGCGAGTATTTTTTGCCGTGGCTTTCGACCCAGGCGTCGCCATTGTCGCCGCGCACGATCGCATAGGGCACGAGGCCCATGTCCTTTTTCACCATCTCGTCGTCCCAGCGGCGCCCGACCAGACGCTTGATGGCAAAAAACGTATTCTCGGGATTGGTGACGGCCTGGCGCTTCGCAGGCAAGCCTATCAAACGCTCGCCGTCAGTAGTGAACGCCACCATGGACGGTGTCGTGCGCATGCCTTCGGCGTTTTCAATCACTTTGGGATGGCTACCTTCCATGACGGACACGCATGAATTGGTCGTGCCCAGGTCAATGCCAATCACTTTCGACATCGTTCAAAACCTCGTGCTGCTGCTCACCCTAGCTGCGAGACGCTTCTGGCAGCCAGCTGCCCCCGTTTTTAGACTTAGTGACGTCCGTCCCGCGCCGAGATGGTTATCTCGAATTTTTGATGATATAGGGGAGCACGGTAGGGCGTGCAAGCGGCAGAGACGCATCAACTGCCGCAGAACCCGTTTCACGAACAAGATATTGCAGGCGCGGGAGCCACTTGGCGCGGTAATATTCAATCTTAGCGGGCATGCCGCGAATCGGCCTTCGGCAGCCTGCCAGGGGCTCGCATCCTCGCCGCATGCCGAATCGGGCGGCGTTCCGGTTTGGAAAATAGCGGTTTCGAAGAAGTCCTTATCCTCCGCAAATATCGGGACCGCTTCTACTGTAAAGCGTGGGAAGCTTTCTTCCGGGGCGCCTTCGAACATTGCGCCGTCATCCAAGCCGGAGGCGAGTAGAGCCGCAAGCGGTATTGCAGCTGTCCGCGGCGGTATGGCGCGGACTGGCCTGTTTGCCTGCATCAGTTTCATCCTCGATGGGGCACCGCCAGCGTGCGCGTCCAGCCCGTGGCAATCCCCTCCGTTCCACGCCGCACAGCGCGCATTCCACGGCCGCCATGACCGCCAGGCATGGTTACAGGCGTACTGCATTTCTGCCGCGATTCGCCTCGATTTTGTCCTTGCGCGGGTGCTGCCAGGGGCGCAATCTTTAACGATTGCTACCGGCTCTGGCGGAGGAGGGTTCATGGACGATATCTTGCCTAGCGCATTCGGCCCGGCGGGTCAGGCCGCGAGCATCGCTCAACTGCCTGCCGGGCTTCCCTACACCAGCTTCTCAAGACATGAACTCTGCGCGATTCTTTCCCTTTACGGCTCGAAGGTTGCCGAGGGCGAGTGGCGCGATTATTCAATCGACTTCCTGAAGGACAAGGCGGTCTTTTCGGTGTTCCGGCGTTCGTCCGAGCGGCCAGTGTACCGCATCGAGAAGAATCCGAAGCTGAACAAGCGGCAGGGCGCCTATAGTGTCGTCGCGATGACCGGGCTTATCCTGAAGCGGGGGCACGATCTCACCAAGGTGCTGCGCGTGCTCGACCGGCTGCGGATCGTCAGATCCTGAGCGCGGGCCAGACTGGAGCGTTGAACCGGCGTATCTCCGGACAGGTCCGGTGCGACTGTGCGCCGACTTTAGTTATTCGCAAGGAACGCGTCGTATGCTTCATTAACAAACTGCTCAGTTAGTCCGGCTTTCGAATCGTCGATGATTGCGACGGGTGCGTTACTGGCAATTGCAATGAGCTGTATTCATCAAAGCAGTTTTTTTCCAAAGCTCTGCTCTTAGACGATCAAATTCTCGCCAGCCACGATGACCGGTTTTACGGCGAATCGCGACGCTCCGCCCCAAAAAATATGCCAAGAACCCTTCCGGAAAATCCCCCTCAAAGCGGGTCGAGATCGGGAAATCTGAAGTAAAGACCGCGGCGCTTTGTCTGGTGCCGAGAATTGTTCTTATATATCATCAAGAAAGATGGCTTGGCGCTCGCTCAAGCATTTTTGCTATATTGCTTCAAAATCGAAGAGCGCCTCTCAAGTCTCCCAAAAAGAGCAGGAGGAGCGTTTGAGAGAGTTAATAGGGCGTTACATCGTGCTCGCAACCAGTTGGGCGGTGAGGCAACCGGGCGGCCTAAGCATCGCGGCCCGGCGCTTGCCGCCGTTCCAGGCTGAGACGCCGTGTCCGGCAACGGCAGCGCGGGCATGCACCTGCCTTGGGCGCAAGGCGGCGGCACGATCACGGCAGATATTCCCGAAGCAGCGGCATCGCCGCTTGCGTGCTCCGGCGCCCTTCCTCCACCGCTTCCTTGGCGCGGTAGAATTCGAGGACCGACATATGCGCAAGGTACGGGTTGACCATTACATGCGGCGGCTCGCCAGCCATGCGGCTCCGCAGGATCTGGTTCGTCATGATCTCTATGGAGGCCGAAAGCACCTCGATGTAACCGGGCGCGCCGCTTTTGGGGCCGAAGATGTTGGGCGTGATCGTCTTCAAGCTCTGCTTGATTCCATCGGGAACGGTATCGAACATCTTATCCAGGAAATCGCGGCTGGGTTTGATAGGCTCCTTGGGCTTGCCGCGCTTGGCATGCGGCTCCAGCGTATTGGCATTGGGGTTGATCGCGATCACGATCTCCGCCCCCATGGCGCGGCAGGCCGAGACCGGAACAGGGTTGGTCATGCCGCCGTCGAGCAGCCATTTTCCGTCCAGGTGCATGGGGCTGATGATGCCCGGCAAGGCGATGGACGCCCTCACCGCGTCGAGGATCGAGCCCCTGTCCAGCCAGACCTCGCGGCCGGTCTGCATGTCGCTCGCTATGGCCATGAACGGCTTCTTGAAGCTCTCGATGGGCGCATCCGCTTTGATGCTATTGAGGAGGGCCACAATGCGTTTGCCTTCGATCAGGCCGCCGCTGGCGAGATTGATGTCGAGGAAGCCCGCCACCTTCCGCCAGTTCACCGTGTAGGCCCATTCTTCGAGCGCATCGAGTTCGCCCGCCACATAGGCCGCGCCTACAAGGGCCCCCATGGAGCAGCCCGCGACAACGTCCGGCTCGACGCCCTCTTCGGCGAGCGCGCGCAACGCCCCGATGTGGCACCATCCGCGCGCCCCGCCGCTACCCAGCGCTACGCCGATCTTGGGTTTCTTCATCGTCCCATTCCTTCGTGCCCGCACGCCTTGCGCCGCCAGGCTTATTCCAAGTGCGGCGCCAGCAGGTTTTCGCCCGCGCCGGTTCCGGCAAGCTTCGCCGCTTTTCGCGCGGCGGCGTCGCGGGCCGCGGCGATGGCGGCCTCCAGCACCTCAAGCCCCGCACCCGGCTTGACGCTTTCCTCGGTCAGGAGCCTGCGGAAGGCGCGCGCGCCGGGCTTTCCGTTTATCAGGCCGGTCATGTGCCGCGTTATGCAGGAGAGCTTGGTGCCGCGTTCCAGCTCGCGCGCGGCGTAGGCGAGCATGCGCTCAAGAACGGCGCAGGCGTGCAGCGGCGGCGCCGCATCGCCGAACAGAGCGCGGTCGACACCGGCGAGGATCGCGGGCGATTTGTAAGCCGCGCGGCCAAGCATCACGCCGTCCACTGCCTCAAGATGCACCAGCGCCTCTTCAAGCGTGGCGATACCGCCGTTGATGGCAATCGTAAGCTCGGGGAAGGCAGCTTTGAGCCGGTAGACGCGCTCGTAGTCGAGCGGCGGAACATCCCGGTTCTCCTTGGGGCTCAAGCCCTGAAGCCAGGCCTTGCGGGCGTGTACGATAAAAATGCGGCAGCCGGCGTTGGCCACGGTTTCGACGAACCTCGAAAGGCCGGCCTCGCTATCCTGATCGTCGATACCGATGCGGCATTTCACGGTCACGGGCAGGGCGGCGCCAACAGCGCTTTGCATGGCTGAAACGCATTCGCCCACAAGCCGGGGCTCCGCCATCAGGCAGGCGCCGAAGCGGCCGGATTGCACCCGGTCCGACGGGCAGCCGCAATTCAGGTTGATTTCGTCATAGCCGAAAGCGGCGCCCACCTCGGCCGCGCGCGCAAGCTCATCCGGGTCCGAGCCGCCCAGTTGCAGCGCAACCGGATGCTCCGCCGGGTCGAACCCCAGGAGCCGCTGCCGGTCGCCATGTGCGATGGCGGCGGACGTGACCATTTCGGTGTAAAGCCGCGCGTGCCTGCTCAATTGCCGGTGGAAGTAGCGGCAATGGCGGTCCGTCCACTCCATCATCGGCGCCACCATAAAGCGCACATCATCATGCGGCCTGCCACAGATGGCACTATCCAAGCTCTATGCCTCCCATCGGCGCTTCAATTAGGGGCTGACGCAAATACCCGCTTCTGTCAGGGTGCCCGTTGCGGCCCGATTGTGTAAGTCCACCCAGCGTGGAAAGTGTGACGTTAAACGCCGGTTTCTGCCATTTCCTGAGCGCCGTTTCAAGGCCCCGCGGATCGTTATCGCCGCCGCTGGCGCTCCTTGGCAATACAGTGTTTCCTATATGGGATGCTGGAGGCGGGCAGGGCAGAGGCTTGCATCGCGAACGCCGGGCGGATCAAGCCAAAGGCTGCGGCGGCTACGTGCGAATGCCGGGTGAGCGAAGCGCCGTCCTCGTCCGGGTTACAAGTCGCGGGCCACGCGGAAGCCAACATAGGAAAAGGCGTCGTTTGTGGTCAGCTCGACGGCGGCGGAACGCAGCGCGGCAGGTCCGGAGCGCCAGCCGCCGCCCCGGTGCATGAGATGCCTACAACGTCCTTCCGGCCGGACGCTGCCATCGGCAGGTGCGGTCATCGTGATGTTATCCCAGCAATCCTCCACCCACTCGGCCACGTTGCCGTGAACCTGATAGAGGCCCCAAGGGTTGGGCTTGAATGCGTCCACCGGCAGCGTCGCCAGCGTTGGCTTGCCCTTCGGTCCGCCGGGTTCGAAAGGCCACTGACTGTCGTAATTTGCTTGATCCGGGGTAATCGTAGCCCCCCACCAGAACGCCGATGTTGTGCCGGCACGGGCCGCATATTCCCGTTCCAGAGTCGACGATCAGCCGGTATTTTTTGCCCGTTTTTTGGCTTAGCCATGCGGCATAGGCATCGGCGTCCCCGTTCGTCACGCAGACTACGGGGTGCTGCGCGGTTTGCTTGAAGCCGGGCGAACGCCAGCTGCCGCCGGGAATTGCAGCCATGGAGCCATCGGGCATCTCGCATTTGTCTGTCATAGCGCGCCGCGTCACGGTGACGAAAGCCTCGAACTCGCCGCGCGTTACGGCGTATTTCCCGGCGGCGAATGCCCGTTTGAATGTGATTTTCTGCTGATTTTCGCTGAACGCCCAGCGATTGGGCTCGTCCTTGGGCGAGCCCATGACGAACTCGCCGGCGGGCACCACAACCATCTCGGGGCAACTGGGGCAGTCGCGGAAGCTCTCGCTTTTGCCGTTGCCCGGTGCGAGCCAGATCTCCTTGCCGGGGGCGCCGCTGCCAACCAGCACGCGCACCTTGGCGCCCGGCGCCGCCTCGCTTTCCGCGGCCCGTACGGCAGGCACCGCTAGGACGAGGGCAATCAGCCCGGATATAAGCGCGTCGCGAGTTCTCACCGATGGCCTCCGCATAACGTCAACACCACACCGCCCGCGCTGGGAGCCCAGCGCAATTTCCGGGGGATAAATCGCCCCGAACCCAAGCAGCAAGAACAAGCTCCTGCGGAGACCGCTCCTTAGAAGCCCCAGCGAAGGCAGCGCGGGCGCCTGTAGTGCCTGCAAACAAGCTCAGAGCAGACGTCGGTCCAGCCCTTCCCGCAGCTGCAGTTGTTGCAGCCGTCGAACCATTCGACGCAAAGGCGCGGGCAGCGCCCCTTATGCCACAGGTCTCCTGCCAGCACGAAGCCTGGCCGCGAAATTCCAGCGGGACGGGCGGCACCCGCCTGCGCCGATGCTTGCTCCATTGGTGCAAGCAGGAACATGGATATGAGGATTATGAAACCGCGGATCACCGTCATGAGGGCGCCCCCCTTTAGAAAATTCATCAATAGCCGAAGCATTAGCATAATTCCCGCGCACCTCAAGAGGCGTTGCGCTCATGCATCAGTGTGACGAAATCGCGGTAAAAAAGAGGCAAGGCACTTTATTTTGTGACAATTTAGTGTATATGTTATTCCGGATTGGAACTTGTTCGATTGAGTTAAGTTATGGGTACGTCTAGGGATTGCCAGGCAGGGGTTGACGAGGACGGGCGCGTCATCGACAGATCCGGCGATATCGATCAAAGGCCGCCTGAGGAGCGTACCGGCAAGGATTGCGTAAACGTCGTTATTTTGCGGCCCGAGCAGCGCCCGGTGCATTTGCCTGTCCCTGCAACGCAGCGTGATGAGACCGTGGCGCCGCCGCAGAAGCGGCTCAAGGCTCCGCCCCGCGAGCTGGGCGACATGGCGCAGCGGCTTCAGAAAGACATCGACAAACAATATGCCAGGGCGAAGTCCCGGCTTGAAACGCTTGAGCAAAAAATCGAGGCGCAAGAGAAGCGCTGCATTCCGCCCAAACTCGATGACGGCTTGCAGCAGATCCGCTTTCAGCGGCAGAAGCTGCTGATCGCCAACGGCCCGGCGCTCGCTGACTGCCTGCGGGAGGAGAAAACCCGCCTCGCGGACCTGGATGCCTTCAAGGCGGAGCACCGGCTTATGAGGGACGCCCATTATCCATCGTCGCCGCTGCTTGCCATTGGCATTTTGTCGATCCTCATCATCGTGGAGGCGGGCATCAACGGCATTCTTTTTGCCGATAGCAGCGACCAGGGGTTATTTGGCGGCTGGCTGGAGGCGCTGGTGCTCGCGATCGCCAATGTGGGCGCGGCATTTCTGTTTGGCCGCGCCGTTCTGCCTCAACTGCACAGGCGTGGAGCGGGCCAGAAAGCGGGAGCCTTGGTTTTGTGCCTGGCGGGCGCCGCGGCGATTCTGGCTATCAACCTGACCGGCGCGCATTATCGCGACTTCAAGTCCGAGGCCAGCACCAATCCCGCGCCCCCGGCCGTGCTGAAGCAGGAAACAGTTCTCGTGCTGGGCGGTGCGAAGCTAGGTCCGGCCGCCTCTGGGCCACACAAAGGCGCGAAAGCCGCCCCTGCCGAACCTTCTGCTCCTCCGCCGGCGCAGGTTGCCGGGGATGAAAAAGCCAAGGAGCGCGAAGCGATTGCGAAACTGGCCGGCAATCCCTTCGCATTTGGCAGTTTCATGAGCTTTTTCCTTTTTGTCATCGGGTTATGCGGGGCCTCCATAGCGGCGCTCGACGGCTATAAACTCGACGATCCTTTCCCCGGCTACGGCAAGCGCCACCGGAGATATGCCGCCGCGCGGCTTCGCAGTGCCTCAGCACTCCAGCGGATCTTAGGCCAGTCCAGCGCCATCGTGACGGGAAGCTTCCAGGCCATGAACCGCAAGATCGAGAGTTTCGCCCATGAGATGCCGGCACTTCTCAGTCTGCACCAAGCTTATGTCTACGACCGCAAGGCGCTGCAAGACAGTTTGCAGGAGGCTGCTGATGACGCCGATCGACAAATCGCGGTCGCCGGCAGGCTTCTCAACAAGGTGCCGGAACCTGGGAACAGCGATGGGTATTCGATAGCGCTCAAGAGCCTCCCGCCGCTTCCGGATAAGCAGCTCAAGTTCTACGAATCCCAGGAACGCAAGCTGAAAGCGCTCCAGAAGGCTGTGCAGAAGGAGCAGGGCGATGTGTTGGGTCTGTTCGAGGCGGCCTCGGCGGACTTCCAAAAGCTGCTGGCGCATGCGAGCCAGGCGAGCTTGCAGGCTGCGCACGCCGGTGCATGTGAGGACCCAGGCGGGAGGGACGCATGAGCGCCAAAGCGATCCTCGGAGTGGCGCTAACCGTCATCGCGGCGAGCCTAGCGGGCGGCGGCGTGTACGCCCTGCATAGGCTGAAATTGAAAAAATTCGATCCGGTGACGCTGTGTCCACTGGAGGGCTCGCGAGTGGCTTCCGTGATCCTGATCGACAAGACCGATCCGCTAACGGCCGCGGAGAAAGCCAGCGCCAGCGGTCTCGTCGCGGCGGAGGCTGCCCAGGTGCGGAAGGGCGATAGGATAACCGTCCGGCTCATGAGGCAGGTGGATGGTGCGGCTGGCACCGCGCTCGATACAGCTGCCGACCTCTGCAACCCCGGTTCCGAGGCAAATCCGCTGTTCGAGAACCCAAAGCGTGTCGCCGCGCGCTACCAAAGCGCCTTCCGCGAACCTCTGGACGAGGCGCTGGCCGGCGGGCAGGAAACTGGCACGGCGGCGGCCTCGCCGATCGCACAAGCCATTCACGAGAGCCTGGCGGCGGTTCCCGAAACGCCCGGCCAGCACCTAAGGCTCACTCTGGTTTCAGACTTGATGGAGCATACGCCCGAGGCCTCGGCCTATGCCGGCACCTTGAGCGAGGCAGCGTTGGGCAAGGCCTTTCCGCCAGCGGTGGCAGAGCGCCTTCGGGGTGCGGAAGTCCGCATCCTGCTTCTGAACCGCCCGCGCCATGCGAGACAGCAGGCAGCCGCCACCGCGGTCTGGCGCCGCCTGTTTCAAACCGTTACCCGCCGCGACCCGGAGCTTTTGCCGCAGTTAGCCCCCCTCACTGTGCCTTAAGCTCCCCCCAGCCCTCTCCCCTCTCTCTCCCGAGGGGAGAGGGACCCTTCAGGCGACGCCTGCGCGCAACAGATCGTGGATGTGAATAATGCCTACTGGCGCGCCGCTGCCGTCCACCACGAACAGCGCGGTGATTTTCGAGGAATTGACGATCTGCAGCGCGGCGCTTGCAAGCATGCCCGCCGTGATTGTCTTGGGCGAGCGGGTCATGATCTCGCTAGCCGTCTTGCCAAGCAGGTCCGGCCCCATGTTCCGGCGCAGGTCGCCATCCGTCAGGACGCCGATGAGCTTGCCATCGCTCCCCGTAATGCCAAGGCAGCCGAAAGCTTTTTCTGTCATCACCACGAGCGCGGTACTCATCGGCTCGTCGGTCCCGACGACAGGCAGCCTTTCGCCCGTGTGCATGATGTCGCCGATATGCTTTAAATTCGCGCCAAGCTGGCCGCCAGGGTGGAAAACCTTGAAGTCGAGCGCGGTGAAGCCGCGTCCTTCCAGGAGCGCGATTGCCAGGCAATCGCCAAGGGCGAGTTGCACCAGCGCCGATGTCGTGGGCGCAAGCCCGTGCGGGCATGCCTCTTTCACCTGCGGCAGGGCGAGGACGATGTCCGCTGCCCGGCCAAGCGTGCTATCGCGCCGCGAGGTCATGGCCACGAGCGGCACCTTGAAGCGCCGCGAATAGGTGATGAGATTGGCAAGCTCGGCCGTTTCCCCCGACCAGGAGAGCGCCAGCACGGCATCGTTCGCCGTGATCATGCCGAGGTCGCCGTGGCTTGCCTCTGCGGGATGAACGAACTGCGCCGGCGAGCCTGTGGAAGAAAGCGTGGCGGCGATTTTCTGCCCGACATGGCCGCTCTTGCCCATGCCGGTCACGATCACCCGGCCCTCGCAGCCGAGCATCAGCTCAACCGCATTCTCGAAGTCCTTGGCGAGCCCGTTGCTTAAGCTGCCCCCCAGCGCCTGCAATCCGTCGATCGCGCAGGCGATGCTGCGCTCGGCCACGGGCGCGGCCTCGAACCCCATTGCCGGCTTGCACGCGGCGGTCCGTGCGAGAGGCTTTCCCATTTCATTCCCCCTGAAAACCGCGGCACCTGCTTTTATGCGCGCGGTCTTCTCCGTTTGAGCCCCTTGGGCTATGCCGTTGAGACGCCGCCTCTTTTTATACGCGGCTTTCCCAAGGCTTACTCCGCAGCTTGCTTGGCCTCAAGCTCTACCGCAAGCCTTTTCAACTCTTCGCCGAACTTTGGGGCAAGGTCGGGGCGCGCGAGCGCGAAGGCGACGTTGGCGCTCAAGAAACCCAGTTTGGAGCCGCAATCGTAGCTCTTGCCTTTGTATTTGTAGGCGAAGAACATCTGGTCCTGCATCAGGGTCTTCATGGCGTCGGTGAGCTGGATCTCGTTGCCCGCGCCGGTCGTCTGGGTCTTGAGGATATCGAAGATTTCCGGTTGCAGGATGTAGCGGCCCATGATGATGAGGTTCGAAGGTGCGGTGCCCGCAGCCGGCTTTTCGACCATCGACTTGATGCGCCAAAGCCGGTCGTCCTCCTGGCTTTCGAGGCCTACCACGCCGTAGGAGCTGGTTTCGTGGGGGGCCACCTCCTCCACGGCGATGATGTTGATCTTGGCATCCGGCCCGTATTTTGCGCCAAGGTGGTTGTACACGCCGATCATCTGCCCCAGGCAGCCTTCGCCATTCTGCAAAACGATCACGTCCGGGAGCAGCAGCGCGAACGGTTCCTTGCCGGCGATATGGCGCGCGCACCATACCGCATGGCCAAGGCCGAGCGGGTCCTGCTGGCGCGTGAAGCTTGTTGCGCCCGGCAAGGGCAGATGCTGCTCCAGTTCCTTAAGCTCCGCGAGCTTGTTCCGGCGCCGCAGCATCTCCTCCAGCTCGAACTGGTGGTCGAAGTGATCCTCGATCACGCCCTTGTTGCGGCCGGTGACGAAGATGAAGTGCTCGATGCCGCCGGCCCGCGCCTCATCGGCCACATGCTGAATGATGGGACGGTCCACGACCGTCAGCATTTCCTTGGGCATGGCCTTCGTGGCTGGAAGGAAACGTGTGCCAAGGCCTGCAACGGGGAAGATGGCCTTGCGGATCGGCTTGCTCATTGTGCGGGTTCCTGGAAGCTGGCGGAATGTGGCAAGTGGACAATAACGCATGCGGAAATGTGCGCAGCGGAGTGCATATAGCTCATAAACGGGCAGATTTCAGCAGGAATTGCGACAGTTTCTGGCCGGTGTCCCGTCAGGCCCACAGCGCCGGCGGCGGCTTGCACCGAAGCCGTTCTTGCCGGTTGCCCCCTGGATTGAGGCCGGCAATCCTCACCTTGCCCACAGAAGGCACGAGACTTCCAGCCAGGGCTTGATCCTGTCACAATCTGTAATATAGCTAACAAAGGGATTCTGGGGAGAACCAAGCTTGAACTTCAGCATTGGCTGCGGGGGCAATTTTGGGGGCTTGAAAGGGGGAACGCGCGAGCGGTTCGCTGCCCTATGCTCCGTCTTGTTCCTTTTGCTTTGCAGCGTGGCCGGCGCTTCCGCGCAGACCGTTAACTCCTCCAGCTACATTACGCCATTTCCTCAGGGAGACCGCTATCAGATCCGTGTGATTGGCGATTGGTACGGCGCCGGGCTTACGGCCGGGCTCCAGGATGCGCTCAAGAGCGAGGCTTCCCTGGAAGTGCACGACGTGACCCGGTCCAGCTACGGGCTGTTGCGCGCCGAGCAAAGCGGCCTCTCGGCCGAAGCCGACAAATTGGTCTCCGGCGGGCCCGTTCACGTCGCGGTGTTGATGATGGGCATGAACGACCGCATCTCGATCAGAACGGCCGCAGGCAACGTGCAGCCCGGTTCGGCCGAGTGGAAAGAACTTTACGGCAAGGAAGCCGAAAAACTCATAAAGAAGCTCCGGGCCGCGGGCATTGCGGTTTATTGGGTGGGCCTGCCGCCCATGAGCAATCCGTCGCTTAACGAGTTCGTGGCTGGACTCAACGATACGATCCGTCAGGCCGTTTACCTGAACGGCGCCAAATTCGTCGAGACTTCCGCTGGCTTCGCCGACCAGGGCGGCGGCTATAGCGCCTGGGGACCGGACATCTCCGGCCAGACCAAGCGTTTGCGCGATGGCGATGGCTCGGGGCTGACCCAGGCCGGCTACCGCAAGATTGCAAGTTTCGTCGAGGTTTCCATCCGCCGCGATCTGGCGCGGGCGCGTGCGCAGCGGAATATCCCGCTTGCGGGCGATGACGAGGAGCAGGCGCGCGTGCGTGCCGGCCACCGTGCATGGCTCGCCGGCAAAAAGCGCGGCTACAGGGCCTGTTGCCGGCTGGAAACCCGAGACCACTGCGGGCAAGCCGGCGGACAAAGCGGCCAAAGCGGCTGGCGCCGGGTTCAGGACCGAGGCAGTGGCCGTGGCTCCAGCCGCTCCCGACGCCTCGCGGCGCGATCAGGCCGCTTTCGCGGAAGCAGGCAGCCAGCCGGGCGAATACATCCTGGCCGAGCTTGGCGACGGCTTAACCTCGATCGCCGTGATCGCACCCGTGGGCGATTTGTCGATGCGTGAAATTCAAAGGCAAACGCCGCTCGCGGACAGGCTCTATTTCAAGGTTCTGAGCAAGGGCGAAGCCTTGCCCGCAAAGGAAGGCCGCGCCGACGATTTCCGCTGGCACGGAGAGGAAGGCACGAAGTCTCAATAAATTCGCAGGCGCGCTGGCCTGTTTCGCAGGAGTTTTTATGCAGGGTCGTGAGCACAATGTCTGGACTCTCTCGCGCTGCATCCGCCGCGCGAGTCTTCCGCTGCTACTAAGCTCCCTGCTTTCAGGTTGCCTGCCAGGGATGAATTGGGGGGACGACGAGGCGGACGGCACCCCGCCCGCCAATGCTCAAGGCGCCCCGGCGCTCAACCGCGATTACAAGACGAATTTCCTGTCCCTGAAGATGCCGTCGCTTGGCGTGCAGAACATCCAGGCTCATCTTATGCCGGATATCGGGCCGGCTATCCTCGGTGCGTTCTCCACCGTCGAGACCCGCAGGCCCGCATCCGCTGGAGCCCCAAACCGGTTCGCCACTGCCACGGAGCTGGCTCCGGGGTTCGAGCCGGTGATCCTGCCCCCGGCAAGATCGCTTGCGAACTTCTATGCTGCGCTCTCGGCGCTGGCGTCTGGAAGGCGCATTCAGCCGGTGGCAATCCTGCATCTGGGCGACGACCATATCGCCTACGACCGCTTCGCCGGCCCCTTGCGCGAACATTTGACGAGCCGGTTCGGTTCGGCCGGCCGCGGCCTGATGATGCCCGGCCTGTTCCCGATCCGCGGAATGCAGGTCAGCCGCGGCGGGCAATGGAACCTGGTAAGCTCGGCTGCCGGAGCGCAAGGCCCGTTCGGTATCACAGGCGTCAGGATGACATCGGGCGCAAGCGAGGCATGGATCCGTTTCACGGCGGCGCCGGGCTCTTTCGACTGGGCCGAGGTGACGTTCATGACCGGTCCGGGCTTCGGCACGGCTCTTGTCAGCATAGACGGCGACACCAAGCTTGTACCTACACAGGGCCAGCGGCCCAGCGAGACGGCGATCCGGGTTACCGCGAAGGCCAGGGAGATCCTGATCAAGCCCAGGGGCGATGGCCCCATCGCGGTCCTTTCCGCGGCTACCGGTACCAATAGCAGAGGTATCGTCTATAGCAGCCTGGGGCTGCCCGGCGCGACCGGCTCGACACCGGAAAAGTGGTCCCCGGACTTCCTGGCGAACGACCTTAAGAAGCTCAATCCGGATCTGATCCTCATCGAGTACGGCACCCGCGAGGGTTTCGACGACGGATTGGATGTGAAACAGTATGAGATGCGGCTTGCCGCCATTATCGAGCTAATTAAGGAAAGGGCTCCACAGGCTTCCATTCTTGTTGTTGGGCCACCCGATGCAGCAAGGCTGCCAAACTTTGCAAGCTCTATGGGGGCGCAAGCTTGCCGGGCACTCAACGTGCACGAGATCGCGTCCTATAGGCGCATGATAGAAGCAGGGGATGAAAGGCTGGCACGGTGGCACGCCCCGCCGGGGCTCGATGCCGTGCGTGCAGCGCAGCGGCAGGCCGCGGCGTCTGTTGGCGCTTACTTCTGGGATTGGGCCAGGTATATGGGCGGCGCATGCTCCATCCACGCATGGGCGTCATCTACGCCGCCGCTTGCCGAGCGAGACCACATAACGCTGACCGAGGCTGGCGACGGCCGTTCGGCGCGGGCGTTGTACGCTGAGCTTATCGCGGGCTACGACGCTTACCACCGCGAGCTTCAGGCAAAAGCCCAGACGCTAGCCGCCGCAGCCCAAGCCCCGGCACCTCATCGTCCCGCGCCGAAAAAGCGTAAGGTTCGATAGGCTAGTACAGGGTGCAGGAAGTCCTGACGCAGATCGCCGTCATCGCGAGGACGCCTTGACGGCCGTGGCGATCCAGGCGCAAAGCGCGAGGACTCTTGTCTCTGGATTGCTTCGCTCCGCTCGCAACGACGGCATGAAACACGCATACGGGTCAGAACTTCCGGCCGCTAAGCTGCACTAGCAACAAAGATCTGCCGGTACGCCCGATCCTCGGGAAGTCCTGTAAGCGCCAGCCGCAAACGGGCCAGGATTCCCGGCGGGGCGTACTAGCCTCGCTATGCGCTTGGCGCCGCCCGGGTGCGGGTGTGGCGCCGTGCCCGCGCCATGAGCATAAGGATGTATGTGAACACGCCGAACGTCCAGGGCATCAGGGCAAAGCTCGGGAAGAGGAGATGGCGGCTGCCTGCCGCTAAGATAAAGCGCCAGGTTGCTTTAGCCGCGTAGATATCGGCGGCAATAAGCCCAGCCCCCAGAACAGCGGTAAGTGCAAAGCCGATGGCGAGCGACCTTGCGAAGCGGCGTTTGCTGCCGGCCAGCGAGCAGGCGGTCAATGCGCAGCCAATTGCAATGAGGGTACCCGCAAGCCAGGCCGAGACAGGCACGAGCACGCTTCCTGCCAAAGCGATCAGAATGCCCAGAAAAAAACTGCCCAGGGATCCCGAGTTCCCATCCGTGGCGGGAAGAAACAGCGTCGCATCTTCGTTCAGCGAGTTGTCGGTGATGTAGTCGGGCAAGTCGCCATCCGAGTTCGAAGACATGCATGCCTCCACTCAAATATCGCGCAGCCAGCCGCAGCTGTGCTGCTGCGGGCGCGCGTAACGAAGATGTAATTACAAAAAATTGAGGTTGAAGCCCTGCGCAGGCTGCTTGCGGCATTTTGCCGGAATATTTGGTTCGCCCCTTATCAGCGGGCATCCGCCTGCCTAGATCCAATGCCTACGCTGTCAATCGCTGCACGCTCAGCGTGCAAGCTCTTTAAGTGCCAACCGGATAAGGTTCTCGGTACGCGGCGGATCGCCTGCCTTTTGCAGGGCGGCGGCAACGGCGGCGTTCGCTTGAGCTTGCGCATAGCCCAGATTGAGGAGCGCCGATATGGCCTCGGTCACAGGCGAGGCGGCACCGCCCGGCCCGGCATCGCCCGAAGCTGGGACAGCTCCCGTCACGCCCCCGGCTGCCGAGATCGCAATGGGCGGAGCTTTATCCTTGAGTTCGTTGACGATACGCAGCGCGACCTTTGGGCCAACACCGGGTGCGCGCGCCACCATCGCCCGGTCTTGCAGCGCTATCGCTTGGGCAAGCTGGGCTGTATCGAGGGTGCTCAGAATCGAGAGCGCAACCTTGGAGCCCACGCCCTGAACGCTTTGCAGGAGGCGGAACCAGCCACGCTCGGTCTCGGTCAGGAAGCCGTAGAGCTTGATCGCGTCCTGCCTGACATGGGTGTCGATGAAAAGCGTCACGGGCTCTCCCGGAGCCGGAAGAGCGGCGAGCGTGCGCGACGAGCAGGCAACCTCGTAGCCGACGCCGCCTACATCGATGATGGCAAGCTCCGCGCCCACGGCATCGACGGCGCCACGCAATTTCCCGATCATGCGTTACCCCAATGGATTGAGACCGCCGCCCTGGAAACGGACGCCTCTGGTTTGTTCCGGCCGGCACACCGCTTCAACATCCAACGCTAGCGCGAGTCTGGCGCGCAACGCTTGCGAGCCGGCAGGTTTTACACAAGCGCCCCGTATTCCGCCGCAATCGCGCGCGCGCGCCGGTGGTGGGCGTGGGTGATGGCAATCGCCAGCGCGTCGGCCGCATCGGCCGTTCCTGGCGAGGCTTTCGGCAACAGGTAGCGGATCATGGCGCGGATTTGCGTCTTATCGGCGTGGCCGGTGCCTGTGACCGTCTTCTTGACAGTATTCGGTGCGTACTCGGCAACGCTCAAGCCCGAGCGCGCCGGCACCAGAAGGGCGATGCCCCGTGCCTGCCCGAGCTTCAGTGCCGAGCGTGCATTGCCGTTCACGAAGGTTTCCTCGACCGCAGCCTCGGCCGGCCCCCAGGCCTTCAGCACCTCCTCAAGCCCGGCAAACAGCGAGGCAAGCCTGCCGCCCATGGGATCGGCGGTGGCGGTCTTGAGGGTGCCGCAGGCAACGAAGGTCAGCCGCGCCTCATCCCAATCGATAACCCCCCAGCCGAGATTGCACAGGCCTGGATCGAGGCCGATGATGCGCGTCAGGGGTTTTTGCATGGCGGGAGATCCAGATGTTCGAATCGAATTGGATCAAGGGTTTCCGCTGGATGCGCCGCGGTCAAGTTGAGTTTTGGAGATGGATCGGGGAGGCGCAGGAAATGGAAGGACAAATAAAAAAGCAAGCGGTGACGGTGAACACCGCTTGCTCTCCTCCAAATACGCGCTGCTAGCTCCTATGCAGGTGTTCGGTATGGAACGAACAGGCAGCAACCAGCAATAGGACTTCGCAGTTTCGCCGCGTTATTTGTTTCATATTTTTTCTGCCTATGCCCGTCAACAGTTGCGGCTCTGCAAGGCCTGAGACCAACTGCCGCTGTGACAGTTATGTGACAAGTTTTGTAGTTTTGGATCGCGCGGTTCCGTCTGGAATGGTTGTGCGATAGGGTGAGCAAACTTCACGGTTGTGTGCTCATTCCCATTTGGCTTTGCCACGCGCCGGCAAACAGGGTTAACGTCACGCCCCAAAAAGGAGGCCAGCATGAAGACCGATGTGCCGCAATCGATTTATCTCAAGGACTACGCGCCGCCGGCCTTCCTGGTCGATGAGACGGTGCTGGATTTCGTCCTGGCCCCGGAGGAAACGCGCGTGCGGTCGCGGCTCTCGGTGCGCCCCAACCCGGCCTCGAAGGTCAAGTCTGGCGCCCTGAAGCTCGATGGGGAGATGCTGACGCTCATTCGCGTTGCCATCGGCGGCACGGAGCTGGAGGCTTCGCGCTATAAGGTCACGGAAAACGCCCTTATCATCGAGGGTGTCCCGGCCAAGCCCTTCACCCTTGAAATCGAGACGGTCTGCAACCCCGAAGCCAACAAGGCGCTATCGGGGCTCTACCGCAGCCAAGGCGTCTATTGCACCCAATGCGAGGCGGAAGGCTTCCGGCGCATCACCTACTATCCCGACAGGCCGGACGTGCTTGCCAAGTTTCACGTACGCATCGAGGCGGATGCCAAGGATGCGCCGGTGCTGCTGTCGAACGGCAATTTGATCGAAAGCGGCGATGCGGGCGCGGGCCGGCACTTCGCGGTCTGGGAAGACCCATTCCCGAAGCCGGCCTATCTTTTCGCGCTGGTGGCGGGAAAGCTTGGGCTAGTGCAGGACAGCTTCTACACCCGCTCGCAGCGCAAGGTCGATCTCAGGATCTATGTCGAGCCGGGCAAGGAGGACCGCTGCGGCTGGGCCATGGAGTCGCTCAAGCACGCGATGGAGTGGGACGAAAAGCGCTTCGGCCTCGAATACGATCTCGACACCTTCATGATCGTTGCCGTCTCCGATTTCAACATGGGAGCCATGGAGAACAAGGGTCTCAACGTTTTCAACGATGCACTGATCCTCGCCCGGCCCGATACCGCGACGGACGCCGATTACGAGCGCATCGAAGGCGTGATCGCGCATGAGTATTTCCACAATTGGACCGGCGACCGCGTGACCTGCCGCGACTGGTTCCAGCTCTGCCTTAAAGAGGGGCTTACGGTTTTCCGCGATCAGGAGTTCACCGCGGATTTGCGCTCGGCAGTCGTGAAGCGCATCGAGGACGTGCGGTTCTTGAGAAGCGCGCAGTTCCCCGAGGACGCAGGCCCGCTCGCCCACCCGGTGCGGCCTTCCTCTTTCATCGAAATCAGCAATTTCTACACGCGCACCGTCTACAACAAGGGCGCCGAACTTTGCCGGATGATGCAAACGTTGCTCGGCAAGGAGGGCTTCCGGCGGGGGCTCGATCTCTATTTCGAGCGCCATGACGGGCAGGCGGTTACGGTGGAGGATTTCATCTCCGCGCTGGGAGACGCAAACGGGGCCGAGCTTTCAGGCTTCCTGCTCTGGTACAATCAGGCGGGAACGCCGGCACTCGATGCCCGGCTCACCTATTCGGCCGATGCCAGGACCGCCCGGCTTACCCTCTCGCAGTCCTATCCAGATGCGGCTGGCGGAGACAAGCGCAAGCCGGTTCCCATCCCGGTCAGGCTTGGCCTGCTGGATGCCAATGGCAATGAGTTTCAGCTCAAGATCGGCGAGAAAACCGTGCCCGATGGCCTGGTGGTTCTGAGGAAAAAGAAGGAGACTTTCACCTTCGAGGATGTGGGAGAGCGTCCCATCCCGTCCCTGCTGCGCGGCTTCTCCGCTCCGGTGAAGCTCACTGGCGGAGCGAACGATCGTGACATGCTCACCCTGATGCGCTCGGATGGCGACCTCTTCAACCGCTGGCAAACCGCGCAGGCTTTCGCGCTGAAGCACATGGCGCAAATGGCCCAGGGGGTCGCAGAGGGCAAGCCGGCCCGGCCCAACCCACGCTTCGTCCAAGCGGCGGGCGCCGTTGCCGGCGATGAAGGCCTCGAACACGCGTACCGCGCGGCCTTCCTGGCCATGCCATCGGAGTCCGATATCGCGCAGTTCATTGGCAAGGACATAGACCCCGAGGCCATCCACACCGCGCGCATGGCGCTGCGCCTGGCCATGGGCAAGAGCCTGCGGCAGGTTCTCGAAGGCCTCTACGAACAGAGCAAGCCTGCCGAGCCCTACACGCCGGACGCCGAAAGCATGGGACGGCGCGCGCTGCGGCTGGGGGCGCTGGGCCTGCTCGCGCTGGGCAAGAGCCGTTTCGGCATCGCCAAGGTCAAGGAGATCGCGCGCACGGCGTCCAACATGACCGAGGCGGTGGGCGCACTCGGCATCCTCTCGCAGCTCGGCGGGGATGCCTATGAGGACGCGCTTCAACGCTTCCACCGGCGCTGGAAGGACGAGGCGCTCGTGATGAACAAGTGGTTTGCGGTGCAGGCGACTGCTCCTGGCCGCGAAACGCTGAAGCGCATAGCAGAGCTTGCCGCCCATCCGCTGTTCTCGATCAAAAACCCCAACAGGGCGCGCGCGCTTTACGGCGCGTTCGCGCATGGCAATCAGGTGCGCTTCAACGACGCTGGCGGGCAGGGCTACGAGCTGGTGGCGAACGCGGTGATCGAGATCGACAGCTTTAATCCACAGGTTGCTTCGCGGCTGCTCGGCGCCTTCGAAAGCTGGCGTATCCTTGAGCCCCAGCGCAGGGGGGGCGGAAACGGCGCTGCGGCGTGTGCTCGCCAAGAAGGCGATTTCGCGCGACGTGTTTGAAATTGCCACAAAAATACTTGGCGAAGAGGCCGCCAAAGTGGCAGCTTAAGCAAGTGTAATCCCAGTTCGATTCGCTCGCGCGGGACTTGCGTCCTCAGGCGCCGCTTACTAACGCGGCAGCGATTATCTGTAAAAAGCAACGAGTGGTTGGTGCGAATTTGTGGCGTTTACCTTGGGTGGGTGGGCGTGAAGGTCGCATGGCAAGGTTTTATTAACCAATACCCGGCAAAGTTAAGATCTCAGTTAGAAGGGTTAACCCCACCAGCAGGACGGCATGGCTATAAATGCAACGCGCCAGTCACTCATCCAGTCCGAGCCCGCTTTGGGCGCGCGATTTCCGGGGGCAGTGAGACTGGCTCTCAAGGTAAGGCCGCTTTGGGCTGACCTGCAGCGGAAGGCCGAAACGCACGCCCAGCTCCTGGCGCTGGCACTCGGGTTCCTCGCCTTGCTGCTCCCTGCAATCAGCGCATTCGGTCACGGTGCGCTTGGCGCCGCCAGCAACTTGATATCGCTTTCCGCCGCCGCTATTGCCTTCGTGCTGGTCCACAAGGCAGGGCGCCGGGAGTCCAAGGCGCTTGAAGGCCCCGCGCACTATTACAGCACGCAGTCGCAGTGTGTGGCGGCTGCAGGCGGCGCGGTCTTGCGCTGGAACCTTGTGGACGGAGAGCTGACCTGGGCGGGAGGTGCGCACGGGGTTTTTACGCAATGCGACGCCCCGGCCAATTTCCGGGATTTGAGCCCGTATTTGCATCCGGAGGATTCGGTTTACAATCTGGTCTCGGAAGCGCTCAAGGCTCACGCCCGCAACGTGTGCTGGACGCTCAGGCTCAAGGATAGCGAGCGCGGCTGGCGTGCCTACAGCCTGCGCGGCCAGATCGACCATGGCAGCCGGGCCAATCCCGAGACTGTTTTTTCAGGCGTCCTCTTGCCCCAGGAGGCAGCGCTTGCCCATTCCCCGTCGGAGCAGGGCGGCACGGCGCGCATCCGGGCTATCATCGAGGCGCTGCCGATGGCCTTCGTGGTCTGGGATAGCTCGAAGCGGTTGCAACTTTGCAACCGGAAATTCCGGCAGGTCTACCGGATCGGCCCAGGAAAGGCGCTCCCTGGAACGCCGTTCGAAGAGTTGCAGGAGCATACCAAGGAGCTGATGCTGCAAGGGCCCACGGAAACGCCCGGCGCTCCGGGCCGTTTCCAGCTTGTTGAAAGGCAGATGTCCGACGGCACCTGGCTGCAAGTTTCCGAATACTGGACAGCGGACGGCACCATGGTGAGCGTTGGCACGGATATTACTGTGCCGAAAGTGAACGAGCAGCGGCTTCTGGAGCGCGAGCGGGAGATGCGCGCCACCGTCCAGATCTACGAGCAAAGCCGCAGGCAGCTTGAAGTGCAGACCCACCAGCTCCGCGCGCTCGCCGAAGGCTACAACGAGGAGAAAATCCGCGCGGAGGCGGCGAACAAGGCAAAATCCGAGTTCCTGGCCAATGTCAGCCACGAGTTGCGCACGCCGCTCAACGCGATCATCGGCTTCTCCGAGATGATGCGCGACCAGGTGCTCGGGCCCATCGGCAACGAGAAATACGAAGGCTACGCAACGGACATCGCGTCCAGCGGCCAATACCTGCTCGAAATGATCAACGATATTCTCGATATGTCGAAGATCGAGGCGGGCCGCGTGACGATTAAGCCGGAATGGTTCCCGCTCGCGCCGCTTCTCCAGGAGTGCTGCCGCGTGGTCGAGCCGGTGGCGATGGAGCGCGAGGTCGAAGTGGCGATGGCTGGAAACTCGAACGTCCAGGTGCATGCGGATCAGCGCGCGCTCAAGCAGATCCTGCTCAACCTGTTGGCGAATGCGGTGAAATTCAGCCTGGCAGGCGGCAAGGTCGTGCTTCGCGCCACGAAGTACAGGGGCAACATCCGCATTGCCATCAGCGATACCGGTGTCGGCATCGCCAAGCACGAGCTGCCGCGCCTGGGCAAGCCCTTCGAGCAGGTGGAGAGCCAGCTCACCAAGGGGCACAAAGGCACCGGGCTTGGGCTTGCGATTTCGCGGTCGCTGGCGGAGCTGCATGGTGGCAAGCTCGACATCAAGAGCAAGCCAGGGGAAGGCACAACGGTCACCTGCGTGCTACCTGTGCGGGAGGAAAAGTCCGCCACACGGGCCGCGGCATGAGGCTTGGCTGCTTTGCGGCTGGGTTTGCCTGCCGGGCGGGCAGTGCGTGCCAGGTGCAACACTCGCCCGGGTGTCTGCCCGTTCCACCTTGATCTTGCCGCAAATTACCTTAAATCGATGGCGCCGAGGCGCTAAGCCTCGAACCTTTCTGTGCCCTGTTCGCACTAAATTAGCGGAAACAGGGTCTTCTAGCAGTGCCGCAGCTTCCGCAAGAGAACGGATCGGCGGAATGAATGTTTGCCGGCACAAACAACGAGTATACTCATTATGAGCATCAGTGAAGAAGCAGCCGTTTCGACCGGTCTCGGCTTGCGTGAACCAGTTCCTTCCCGCGACGGCTTGGCAATCGCGGAGCGCTCGGATGTAACCCGGCTTCAAGCCTGGAGAAGTTCCTTCCAGGCGCAGCGCAAGGATAGCCGGTATTACGAGATCGTCGAGGAGACGATCTGCCCGGATTTCGATTTCCGCTACTTCCTTATCCAGGACGAAAGCGGGCGCACCAGGACCGTGCAACCATTTTTCGTTCTCGACCAGGACGTGCTCGCGGGGCTTGAGCCGCGCTGGCAGAAGCTTGCAGCCAAAATCAGACGCTTCTGGCCGCGCTTCCTGTTCATCCGCACGCTGATGGTCGGCTGTGCCGCGGGCGAGGGACATTTGCCGTCCGGTACGGCGCCTGCGCAGGAGCGCGACGCCGAGGCGCTTTCGGCCAATATGTGCCGGGTGGCCCGGCAGCAGCGTGCGGGGCTGATCGTGCTCAAGGAATTCCCGGCCCGCTACCGGAACACGCTTTCCGGCTTCCTCGATCGCGGCTTCACGCGCATTCCGAGCATGCCCATGACCCGGCTCGACATTTCGGGTTTCAAGGACTTCGACGACTACCTCTCCAAGGCCATCAAGAGCAAGCGCCGCAATGAGTTCCGCCGCAAGTTCAAGGCCGCCGCGCAGTCCGCGCCCATCGAGCTGGAAGTCGTCCGGGACGTGTCCGAGGTGGTGGACGAGATCTATCCGCTTTACCTCCAGGTGTACGGCCGCTCCAAAATGCAGTTCGAAAAGCTGACGAAGGAATATTTCGTCGAAATCGGACAGAGAATGCCGGACAAGGCGCGCTTCTTCCTCTGGCGGCAGAACGGAAAACTAATCGCGTTCGCGCTAAACCTGGTCGAAGGCGACACGCTTTACGGCGAATATATCGGGCTCGACTACGAAATTGCACTGGACATTCACCTCTACTTCTACGTCATGCGCGATATCATCTCCTGGTCCACCGCGAATGGCTACAAGACCATCGAAAGCAGTGGGCTTAGCTACGCGCCCAAGCTGCAAATGGCACATGAGTTGGCGCCGCTCGATCTTTACGTGCGGCATACCTCGCCGCTCATCAATTCTATCCTCAAATTCATCCTGCCTTATCTGGAGCCCACGGGTGCCGAGCCGGCGCTGAAGCAATTCAAGAATTACGATGAGCTGTGGGCCAAACCTTAACGGCGCGCGGCTTCGAAGGCGTTCGGGCGGCCAGGGCCAGACCGCTTTTCAGGTTGAAGCAATTCAGCGTAGGTGTCTCAGTGCGGCGCCTGTATTGAGGTGGCAACGGTGCGTAAATACCCGGCCCGCTTACTGCCTTCGCTTAAGCCGAAGATTATGGCGACGCCGATAAGAATGAAGGTAACGCGGTTTACAAACCACCGATTTGGCAATACGCCAAAAATGGCGCCAATGATGAATGCAGGCAGTAACATTAGAGCTGTGATATTTTCTGTTATACCAGGATGAGACTTTACCAAAGGTAGCAGCACGGAATTCAGCGAAAGCCATGTGATCGAATAGGTATATATCTTCGCCCTGACACCACCTTCGAGAATTATATTCAGCATTACGAACGTCGATAGCAGTGATAGCGCAAATAAGATTGCATATGATATTACCTCTAACACGGAGTGGTCAATAAAAGTTTCCGCCCAGATTGCAATGCCTATTGGCGCAGAGGCAATTATTAGAATAACGATGTTATCGTATATATTTTCTCTAATGCCGTTTTTAATAATTGCGCCAACCGATAATAACAATAGGAATATATATAGCGATAGAGTTAAGGCAACATCCTTTTCGATTGTTGTATTGAAGAGCATCCCAATCGTTAGCCAAAATTTATGGAGTACCAGCGTCCAATATTGCGTAAACCGAAGCATCCAATCTGCTGGTGTTACGAAATTACTCCATTGATTGACGATGGTGAGCGCACCGCCAACGACGCCGATCCAAACGAAAATCTGGCCACGTATCTCGCGCGCGACTGCAATGCCCGGCTTATCACCGCTCTGTTCGCCGCCCATCGTGTAGCCCCTGCGCAAAAAAATATCGCGTAGCTATCGATAGAGGTGAGGCAGGCGGGCGGTCAATGGGCGTTAGGATCGCAGCTAGCGGGTGGCCGGTGCTGGCAACACGGCGTGAGCTGACGGCATCCCCCCGCCAACACGCCAAACACGCAATACGCCCGCACTCCGAAAGTAGCGGCAGCACCCGTCAAACGGGTGTAATTTGAGAATGTCCCTGGGACTTTATCAGCCATTATGACGTTCGCGATGTCCTATCTTCGGCCGCGAGGCCAGAACGGCAGCACACCTGTTGGCAAGAGCCATGCCCTCAACGGGCCGGACTTCGGCTGCCGGCGTGCAGCGGTTTTTCGCCGCGTGTGCCGGCAAGCCAGCCGCCGGACGCACACCAACAGGCTCTCTCGGGGCGGAGTGCGCTAAGGCGGCCTGCGCCGTCTTCAGCCCACCGGCTCCGGCAGGCTACCCGTGGCTCTGCGGATCGAAAGCGGCGGAAATCGCGCCGTCCACGTCCTCCAGCCAGACGAACTCCAGGCTGTTGCGCGTATCCTCGGGGATCTCGTCGTAATCCCGCCGGTTCCGCGCCGGCAGCAGCACGCGCTTGAGCCCGGCCCGCGCCGCCGCCGTCACCTTTTCCTTTATGCCACCCACGGGCAGCACGAGGCCGCGCAGGCTGATCTCGCCGGTCATGGCGGTATCGCTGCGCACGGTGCGCCCGCTGAGCAGCGAATAGAGCGCGGTGAACATGGCCACGCCGGCACTCGGCCCGTCCTTGGGCGTGGCGCCCGCCGGCACATGGATGTGAATTTCGCTCCTCTCGAACACGGCTGGATCGATGCCCAGCGCCTCCGCGCGGTTCTTGATAAGGCTCAGCGCTGCCTGCGCGCTTTCCCGCATCACGTCGCCGAGCTGGCCGGTGAGGATCAGGCTGCCCTTGCCGGGCGCCTTGGCCGCCTCGATAAACAGGATGTCGCCGCCCACGGGCGTCCAGGCGAGGCCGGTGGCGATGCCCGGCAGGCTCGTGCGCATGGCCACCTCGTTCTCGTATCTGCGGCTGGCCCAGGATTTCAGCGAGGCCGGCGGCATCGATATGGACCGTGGTATCCGGCTTTTCCGCGACGCGCACCGCGACATGGCGGAACATCTTGCCGATCTCGCGTTCGAGCGATGCGCACGCCCGCCTCGCGGGTGTAGCTGTAGATGATCGCGCTTAGCGCTTCGTCGCTGATACTCGCACGCTCCGCGGTCAGGCCGTTCGCCTCAAGCTGGCGCGCCACGAGATAGCGCCGCGCGATCTCAAGCTTCTCCAGGCCGGTGTAGCCCGAAAGCGTGATGATCTCCATCCGGTCCCGGAGGGGGCCGGGGATGTTTTCGAGCAGGTTCGCGGTGGTGATGAAGGTCACGCGGGACAGGTCGAAGGTCACGCCCAGATAGGCATCGCGGAAAGCCGAGTTCTGCTCCGGATCGAGCACCTCCAGCATGGCGGCGGCGGGGTCGCCCTGGATGCCGTGCCCCATCTTGTCGATTTCGTCGAGCATCATCACGCAGTTGCGCGCGCCCGCCTTCTTGATGCCCTGGATGATATTGCCGGGCAGCGCGCCGATATAGGTGCGCCGGTGGCCGCGGATTTCGGCCTCGTCGTGCACGCCGCCAAGGCTCACGCGGGTAAACGGCCGTTGCATGGCGCGTGCGATGGACTGGCCGAGGGAGGTCTTGCCCACGCCAGGCGGGCCTACAAAGCACAGGATCGGCGCCTTGCCGTGCGGAGCGAGCTTGCGGACGGCCAGATATTCGATGATGCGCTGCTTGATCTTTTCCAGGCCGAAATGATCGTGCTCCAGGACCCGGCGCGCCTCGGGAATGTCGATGGGCTTTTCCTCGGGCAGCGCCCAGGGCAGCTCGACCAGCGTGTCGAGATAGGTGCGGATCATGCCCGATTCCGCGGCCTGCTCGGGCATGCGCTCGTAACGGCGCAGCTCCTTGCGGGCCTGGGCCTCGACCTCCTTGGGCATCTGCGCCTTGGCGATGGCCTCGTTCAGCTCGGCGACTTCCTCGGTCTTGCCGTCGCCTTCGCCAAGCTGGCGCTGGATGGCGGCCATCTGTTCGCGCAAGACCGCCTCGCGCTGGCGCTCGTCGAACACGGCCTTGGTCTGCCGGCCGATCTCCTGGCTCAGCCGGAGCACCTCGATGCGCTGCGACAGGAGGCGTGAAACCCTGTCCATGCGAACGTTGAGGTCGATGGTCTCCAGGATCTCCTGCTTTTCGGTCGCGGTGATGTCCATATAGGCCGCCGTGAGGTCGGCGAGCGCGCCGCCCGATTGCGCGCTTTGCATCGCCGCAACCAGCTCGGCCGGGACTTGCGGCAGAAGCTCAAGCGCCTCGATGGCCTGCTGGCGCAGCAGCATGGTGCGCGCCTCGATCTCCGGGCTTTGCTCCTCGGCCGGCTCCTGGATGCGCTGGACCTTGGCGGCGAGCACGGGCCGCTCGCTTTCGAAGCCGAGTACGCGGAAGCGCTCGATGCCCTGCACGATCACATGATGGCCGCCATCGGGGGCGGTCAGGTAGCGGGCGATGCTGGCCACGGTGCCGACGCGGTGCAAGTCTGCGCCGTAGGGCTCCATCGCCTCGGGGTCGCGCTGCATGAGAATGCCGATCGGGCGTTCCTCGCGCATTGCCTGCTGCACCGCCGCGATCGACACCGGCCGCCCGATCGAGATCGGGAACAGCACGCCGGGAAACAGCACGGTCTCGCGTACCGGCAGAATGAGCAGCGTATCCTCGCCGGTCCTGGGAGCGGCCTCGGCCTCATTGGCGGCCTGCCCCAAGGAGGCGGCCTCGCTGGGATTTGGGTTATCCATTGTGCCGCTCCTTATTCGGATGAAATTTTTTCGAGAGTGATGAGCAAACAGCCGTTAACGGTCTGGCGCCGCACGCCATCGAAGCGGCAAGGGGGGAGGGAGACGCGGCGGGCGAAGCGGCCATGCGGCAGCTCCAGCTGGTGGATGAGCGCGGTGCGCAGTTCCACGGGTAAAACGCGTTTGCCCGTGACGAACAGCACACCGTTGTCGATTGCCGCGTCCACGCTATCCGGGTCCACGCCGGGCAGCGCAAAAAGGATCAGAACTTCGGTCTCGGTTTCGAAAACATCCACCGGCGGCTGCCAGGAAGGGCCGCCCATATGCTGGCTCAGCGTGAAGAACTGCTGGTGCAGGCGCTGCGCCCGCGATAGCCGGTCCACGGCCTCGAACCACATCCAGCGGGTGAACTCGCTCTTAGCCATCGGCTCGCACTTCCCTTCGATGTAATGCCAGAGTCAGGGTCTTGCTCATAATTACCAGTATGGAAAAACGGCTGCTACAACGCATCTACTTGTCCAGCTTATATGGCGGAAGGAGGGGCATGGTTTCAAGGTTTCAGCCTGAGACTTTACTTCGCCGGCCCTGCTGACATATCACGATTGGCCTTGGCAGGCTCTCGCGGAGCCTGGGCCGAAATCCGGCAGGCAGGGCTCGGCGTGCCAGATTTCGCTCGCGTACTCCTCGATGGTGCGGTCGCTGGAGAACTTTCCAGAGGCGGCGATATTCAGGATCGCCTTGCGTGTCCATTCGTCTGGACGGCCGTACAATTCGCCCACCCGCGCATGGGCCGCGCTGTAGCTTTGCAGATCGGCCAGGTGCATGTAGTAATCGCCTTGGCTGAGCAGCGTATCGAGAATGGGCGCGAAGATACCGGGCTCTTGCGGGCTGAAGTGGTTCCTGGCGATGAGGTCTAGCGCCGCGCGCGTTTCGGGGTCGTGGTTGTAATGCCACCAGGGGGAGTAAAACCCGCGGGAGCTGGCGACCTCTTGGGCGCTGAGGCCGAACAGGAAGAAATTCTCCTCCCCGGCAGCCTGGCTCATCTCGATGGTGGCGCCGTCGCGCGTGCCGACAGTCAGCGCGCCATTCATCATGAACTTCATGTTGCTGGTCCCGCTGGCCTCGTAGCCGGCGGTTGAGATTTGCTCGGAGATGTCGCTCGCGGGGATGAGCCGCTCGGCCACCGAGACGCAATAATCTGGAATGAATATCACCTTGAGGCGCTCGCGCACGGCGGGCTCCCGCTCGATGGTGGCCGCCAGATTGTTGATGAACTTGATCACGAGCTTGGCGAAGCGATAGGCGGGGGCGGCTTTACCCCCGAACAGGAAGGTGCGCCGGGGAATGTCAAGCTTCGGGTTCTCCCGCAGGCGGTTGTAAAGCGTCACGATGTGAAGCGCGTTCAGGAGCTGGCGCTTGTACTCGTGGATGCGCTTGATGTGGGTGTCGAAAAGCGTATCGGGATCGGCTTCCAGTCCCGCCTTGGACTTGAGCCAGGCGCAAAAGCGCACTTTGGCGGCCCGCTTGGCTTGGCGCACGCAGTCGCCGAAAGCCTTGTCGTCTGCCACTGTCTTCAGGCTTTGGAGGTGAGCAAGGTTCGTAATCCAGCCACCGCCAACGGCTTCGGTGATCACCCCGGCGAGCGCGGGATTGGCAAGCAGAAGGAAACGCCGCTGGGTCACGCCGTTGGTCTTATTGTTGAACCGCTCGGGGAACATTTCGGCAAAGTCAGGCACAACGGTTTTCTTCAGCAATTCCGTGTGCAGGGCCGCGACGCCATTCGTGCTGTGGGAGCCCACGATCGCCAGATGCGCCATGCGCACATTCTTGGGGTGTGCTTCGTCGATGAGGCTCATCCGGGCAACCCGCTCGCCGTCGCCAGGGAACTTCGCGCGCACCCCATCGAGAAACCGGCGGTTGATCTCATGAATTATTTCAAGCTTGCGCGGCAGTAGCACTTCGAACCACGGCTCAGGCCATTTCTCAAGCGCCTCGGGCAGCAAGGTATGGTTCGTGTAGGCCAGGGTCCGCTGTGTCAGGTCCCAGGCTTCATCCCAGCCAAGGTGCGCGTCATCCAGGAGGATGCGCATCAGTTCCGGCACGGCCATGGCGGGATGCGTATCGTTAAGCTGCATCGCCACCTTGTCTGGCAGGGCACTCCACGGATTTCCGGCTGCCCGGAACCGGCGGAGTGCATCGGACAACGTGCAAGACACGAGGAAAAACTCCTGCAGGAAGCGCAGGGCCTTCCCCTCGGATGTCGAATTGTCCGGATAAAGAACGCGGGTAATGGTTTCGGCGGTAAGCGTTTCAGCGAGCGCGCCGACAAAATCGCCGACGCTGAATTGCTGGAAATCGAAATAGTCTGGCGTGGCGGCGGCCCAAAGGCGGAGCGTGTTGATGTTTCTGCCGCCATATCCGATCACAGGCCGGTCGTAGGGCATGCCGATCAGCATCGAAGGCTTGCCCAGGATGACGCGAAGGCCACCGTCATGGATGGCAAAGGAACAGCCTATCGGCACTTCGACCATCTCTTCCGGGCGTGCGACCTCCCAAGGATCGGGCCGGGCAAGCCAATGGTCTGGCCGCTCCTGCTGCCAGCCGTCCTGCAGGGACTGTTTGAATATGCCGAATTCATAGCGCAGGCCGCAGCCCATGGCGGGGATGCCGAGTGTCGCCATGGAATCGAGAAAACAGGCAGCCAGCCGCCCCAAGCCCCCGTTGCCGAGCCCGGCGTCGGGCTCCTGCTCCAGAATCTCCAGCGGGTCGATCTTGTGGTGCTCGCAGAATGCTGACCAAAGCGGATCGAGCGTAAGGTTGCTGACGTTGTTTGCCAGCGCCCGGCCCATCAGGAACTCCAGGGAAAGATAATAGACCCGCTTGGCATTCCGCTCGCAGTAAGTGCGCTCGGTCTTGAGCCAGCATTGCGAAATCAAATCGCGCAACGACCGGGCAGCGGCTTCGAAGGCATCGCGGGGGCCGGCTTTCGCCACCGGGATAACCCGGTCGAAGGTGAGATGCCGCTCGTATAGGGCCTCGTGGCCGCCCGAGAATTTGATGGGGCCGCAATTAAATCGGGCCAGCAATGTTTCCGGAATCTGGAGCTTCGATGTCTGCCAGCATGGGGTTCGGTCTTTCTAATTAGGAGGCCACCTGGCCATGTCAGGGGGGAAAGCGATTCGCCAATTCAAGCGTAGATTGCGTAATGGAAAAACACAACTTGCTTGCCTCGATGTTTCCGCCGCGCCGTTTAGGCACGCCCCGGACGCTGCCACATCATTCCCGCGAATGCGCATGGGTGCTGACATAGCGCTCGATGGCGCCTTGAACGGAGGGAATCTCCCCTCACCCTGTCCCTCCTCCCGCGAACTCGCCTTGGCGAGTTCGCGTCTTGGTGTGTCCGCATCCGCAAGCGGATGCGGATGGAGAGGGGACGCCCTCTCAATGGCTGCGAGCGGACTCCCTCTCCCGCGGGGAGAGGGCTGGGGTGAGAGCAGATCCCCTCCGGCCAAGGCACCATCGGGCGCCTATGCGGCGGTCAGTGGGTATGGCTCTTCGCTGCCCAGGCCTTCATGGCTCCGGCCATCTCCGCCTCGGTTGGATTGCGCATGTGCGTTGCGAACGTCCAGTGATTGCCGAATGGATCGGCCAGGGCGCTGGTGCGGTCGCCCCAGAACATATCGGCCGGGGCAAAAAGCTCCTTCATGCCGGCGCCCATCGCGCGCCTGTGAGCGGCGTCCACGTCGGGAACGTAGAGATAGAAGGACGCATGCCGCTGCGCCGGCCCAGGCATATCCGGCATTGCATCTTGCACGAAGATCTTGGAGCCGCCGATCTGCAGGCAGGCATGCATGATCTTCTTGGAGCCCGGCACGGCCATTTTGCGCAGCACCTCGGCGCCGAGGGCCTTCTCGTAGAGAGCGATGGCGGCCTCGCCATCGGGCACGGTCAGGCTCGGCGTGACGGTGTGGAAGCCTTCCGGCATGGCGGCCATTTTGGCGTCCTTGGCCAGCGGAGCCGGCTTCGCTGCGGGCTTGTGAGTACCTGCGGCTGCTGTGTGTGGTCTTGGCATGGGTGTTTTCTCCGTAAAGAGTAGATGCCCCCATCCCGCCGGTTCGTGCAATATGGGGCGCTTATGCCCAATGTTAACCCTGGGGGAAGGCGCCGGGGCCGCCGGTTCGCACCCAGCAGGCGGCCGGGCGGGCGCAATTTTCCGTGACGGCCCTTTAGCCATTTGCCATCCGCCGCGTTTGCCATCCGCCGCGTTTGACGGCGGCCCTCCGAAAGCCTAGATTTAGGGGGCTTGGGCAGCAAAACGGATGCAATGTCGAGACGCCAGGAACTAAAGGTGCCGCAACTGGAATTGAGGGCTGGAAGCGCTCTCCGGGAGCTTAACGACCGTTACCGGGAGATTTTCCGCAGCATCGTGGAAACCTATCTTGCCACGGGCGAGCCGGTGGGGTCGCGGAACCTGAGCCGTCATCTGCCCATGACGCTGTCGCCTGCCTCGGTCCGCAACGTGATGTCGGACCTGGAGGGCCTGGGCCTGATCTACGCGCCGCACGTCAGTGCCGGCCGCATACCCACGCACACGGGCTTGCGCCTGTTCGTCGACGGCCTGCTTGAAGTTGGCGATATCGACGATGCCGAGCGCGACAGCCTTGAGCGCCAGCTCCGCAGCTATGCCGGCGGCAATCCGGGCGTTAGCGCCGAGGTGCTGGCCGAGGCGAGCGGCATGCTTTCGGGGCTTTCGCGGTGCGCGGGCGTGGTGCTGGCCGAGAAGCAGGTGAGCCGGATCAAGCACATCGAGTTTGTGAGCCTCGATGCCAGGCGCGCGCTCCTGGTGCTGGCGGGCGAGGACGGCAGCGTCGAGAACCGGGTGTTGAACCTGCCCGAAGGCTTGCCGCAGCACGCGCTGACCGAAGCGGCGAACTATCTCAACGCGCGGATTCGCGGTGCCACGCTGCCCGAGGCACTTGAGCGCGTGGAAGTGGAGCTGAAGGCGAGCCAGGCTGAGCTTGACGAGCTGACGACGAAGCTGGTCAGGGCGGGCCTCGCCGAATGGTCGGGCGGCCGGGACGATGACAATAAGAGCCTGATCGTGCGCGGCCAGTCGCGGCTGCTCGACGATTTGAAGGCCGTCGAGGATGTCGAGCGCATCCGGCTCCTGTTCGAGGACCTCGAATCGAAAAAGGCGCTGCTGCACCTTTTGGACCTTTCGGAGAAGGCCGAGGGCGTGCGCATTTTTATCGGTTCTGAAAACAATCTGTTCTCGCTGTCGGGTTCTTCCCTCATCGTGGCGCCCTTCCAGGATCAGAGCCGGAAAATCGTTGGCGTTCTTGGCGTGATCGGGCCGACGCGGCTTAATTATGCCCGTATTATCCCCATGGTTGACTATACGGCAAAGCTCGTCAGCCGCGTGTTGGCTTGATTGTCGCCGGAAAACGGCCGATATACATCCAAAATCCGGGCCAGCCTTTGCGGCAGGGCTCATCTGACAGTAACGGGAACGGCACACGCAGGATGAACGATAAACCGGGCGAGCCCGCGAATTCAGGCGGGCCGGAGCAAGTCAATTCGGCGGCGCAAGCAGCGGAAGCCGCGCAGAACGGGCTAGCGGGGGCTCAGCAGGTCGCCGAACTCAAAGCCGAGAATGCCGAGCTTCGTGACAAGCTCCTCAGGAACATTGCCGAGATGGAGAACCTGCGGCGGCGCACGGACCGCGAGAGGGCGGACACTGCGAAATACGCCATCTCGGAATTTGCGCGCGACGCCGTGACGATCGGCGACAATCTGAGGCGGGCCATCGAGGCGGCGCAGAAAGAGCCGCTCGAGGTGAATCCCGCGCTTAAAACCCTGCTGGAGGGCGTGGAGGTTACGGAGCGCGACCTTTTCAAGGTTTTGCAGCGCCATGGCATCACGCGCTTCGATCCGCTGGGCGAGAAATTCGACCCGCATGTGCACGAGGCCATGGTCAAGATGGACGTGCCGGGCGCCGCCGCCGACCAGGTCGTGCAGGTCTTGCACGCCGGCTACAAGATCGCGGACCGCGTCTTGAGGCCCGCCGCCGTTATCGTGGCCAAGGGCGGAACGCCCGCGCGGGCCGAGCTGGTGCCGGCACCTGCGCCGCTGGCCCCCCCGCAGGACCATGCCAAGCCCGTTCACGAGCATGGCGCCGAGGAGGGCGAACACGGCGGCCGCCCGAGGTCCTCTAGCATGCACATCAATGTCATGGGCGAGGCTCCGCACGATCCCGACGTGCTGCGCGGGCCGCGGGGCGCGCCGAGAGGGCCTTTTACCCCAGGTCCAGGATCTTTTAACCCAAATCAGGGACGCGGAAGGGACCGGGCTTGGGGCGAGAAACGCGGACCGTCTTCGGTAACGCGGCCCATCAGCGAGGACAAGGGTCCAGTCAAGCGGGACGGCATGATGTCCACCTTCGGGAAGCGGGGCGATAAGGACGAGCAGCGGTAGCAGCGCGGGGCGTTGCGCCTTGTATGGAGCCGTGGCCGCAGGTTTTGTCTATTCTCCGTCATTGGGAGCGGCGTTAGCCCCGAAACAATCCATAAGCCGCGAACGCAAAGCTGGCGCTGCTTCGCCCTGGCGGCCAAAGCGCTGGCTGGCGCTGGCGAAAGCGCTTCAGAATGAAACAGGGTCCAGCGCGCTCCGGAAGATGGACCGGCGGGGCAAATCGAGTCCTGGCGCCGGAATCTCGCTTTCGCATTTCCGCTGCACACCGCGAATACCGTATCGCCTCATGCGTCCCCGTATGCTCATCCCGCTGATCGTCGCTTGCGGCCTGTTCATGGAGAACCTCGACTCGACGGTTCTCGCCACCTCGCTGCCCGCGATCGCCGCTGACCTGCATGTGGCGCCAGTTTCGCTCAAGCTGGCGCTGACGAGCTACCTCCTGAGCCTGGCGGTATTCATTCCCATCAGCGGCTGGGCCGCCGACAAATACGGCGCGCGCACCGTCTTCATGGGCGCGATTGCGGTTTTCACGGGCGGCTCGATGCTGTGCAGCCTCGCGCACAGCCTGCCGGAATTCATCCTCTACCGCATTGTTCAAGGCTTGGGCGGGGCCATGATGGTTCCTGTCGGCCGGCTCGTCCTTCTTAGAAGCGTGACCAAGTCCGAGATGATCTCCGCGATGGCCTGGCTCACCGTTCCGGCGCTCCTGGGGCCTATGCTTGGGCCGCCGCTTGGGGGCTTCATCACGACCTACCTGCATTGGCGCTGGATCTTCTACATTAACCTGCCCATGGGCGCGCTGGGGCTGGCGCTCACCTGGAAATTCATCGCCAATATCCGGGAGCCATGCGTACCGGCGCTCGACAAGAGGGGCTTTGCGCTGTCCAGCCTGGGCCTTTCCGCCTTCGTCTCGGGCCTGGCGATCCTTGGAGAGGGGGCTGGCTCGCTTTCCGCCGGGTCTGGGCTGGCGGCGGCGGGCGTTGCGATCTGCGCCGCCTATGTCTGGCACGCCATGCGCACTGAAAACCCGGTGATCGATCTCAGGCTTCTTGAGGTTCAAACCTTCAGGGCTGGCGTTCTGGGTGCCTCGCTCTTCCGCATCGGTGTTGGCGCGGTCCCCTTTCTCCTGCCGCTGATGCTCCAGTTGAGCTTTGGGCTGACACCGTTCCAGTCGGGCCTCCTGACCTTCTCCACCGCCATCGGCGCGCTGGTTATGAAGGCGAGCGCGGCTCCCATCATCCGCGCTCTCGGTTTCCGCCGGGTGCTGATCGTGAATGCGGCCGTAAGCACCGCGTTCATGGCGGCTAACGGCTTCTTCACCGCCGCCACGCCGCACGCCCTCATGTTCGCGGTGCTCCTGGCCGGCGGCTTCTTCCGCTCGCTCGAATTCACGGCCATCAACGCGCTCGCCTACGCCGACATTCCGCAGGCCAAGATGAGCCGGGCGACGAGCTTCGCGAGTGTCACGCAGCAGGTGGCGCTGTCGCTGGGCGTGGCCATCGGTGCGCTGATCCTGCAAGGAGCCCAAGCCTTGCGCGGCGAGGCGCATATTTCGCGGGAGGATTTCGCCATCGCTTTCTGGATCGTCGCCGCAATCGGGGTGCTGTCGGCGATCTCGTTCGCGCGCCTGCCGCAAGGGGCGGGGAGGGAGCTTGCAGGGCGGCCGGCGGGTCCGGCCACGGCACCCGAGGTTCTGGCTGCCAACCCGGGCGCGGAAGCCGCGCCGCCGCAATGAGGGCGTTGGCCCCGAAAAGCATCCAGAAGCAGGCAGGGCGGCCGGCATCCTGGGATCGAACCGCGTTGGCTGGCGTATGCCCGGCCTGCTTACTTGCCGCGGATCGGATACCCGTCCGGGCGGTACGCGGCAAGGCACCATCCGGCTTCGGCGCGAGGCGTTCTACCGTCTTGCGGACGGCGCGCAGCCGGCGCCGGTCACGGTACGGTCTCACCGCTTTCCGCAGACTGATCGATGGTCTCGCGGAATTTGACCCAGAACGACGCCAGTTGCGTGTCTTCCTCTTTGCCGGAAGTGCCTTTGAGCGAGGCTATGAGCGCAAGTGCTTTGGCCTTATCCAGCTCGGCACCCAACATGTCGAACATGGCGAACGCTTTCATGGCCCAGACCTCGGCCTCGCCGGAAGAACCGCAATCCCGCGCCAAGAGGCCGAGCCGGTAGAAGTTATCGGCCATGCCCGGCTGGCTGCCCAGCACCTCTTCGATGGCGAGGGATTTCTTATAGAAGCCCTGGGCCTCTTCGAAACGGCGGCGCCCATGCAATACCATGCCAAGCAGGCGGTAGCTTCGGGCTATGCCCGGCCGGTTGCCTAACGCCTCTTCGGCGGCGAGGAACTTCCTATACCATTCCTCGGCCTCGCCGGGCCGGCCGCGCGCTTGCGCCAAGGTGCCGAGCCGGTGGTAATTTTTGGCCATGCCCGTCGGGCTGCCCAGCACCTCATAGAGGGAGAGAGACTTTTTGTACCATCCCTCGGCTTCGCTGGGATGGCCGCGATCCTGCGCCAGAAAGCCGAGCCGATAGTAGCTGCTGGCCATGCTGCCCAACGCTTCTTCGATGGCGAGCGATTTCTTATACCATCCCTCAGCTTCTTGGTGGCGGCCGTATTGCTGTGCCTCCTGGGCAAGTTGCTGGTAGGTTGCGGCCATTTGCGGCTGGTCGACCAGGGTATTGTTGATGGCGATGGACCTTTTATGCCACGCCTCAGCCTGGCCGGGGTGCCCGCGAAGCTGCGCCACCACCGCGAGCTGGTGGTAGCTGAGGGCTGTGTCCAGCGGGCTATCCAACGCCTCAAAAATTGCGAGAGATCTCTCCGCCCAGCCCTCAGCCTGGCCGAGAAGGCCACGTTGCTGTTCAACCATGCTGAGCTTGTAATAAGCGTCGGCCAGATTTCGATCCGGCCTTTCGTTGCCATGCCGCTCAATGCTGCTAGCCATGCGGCGATAGAAGTCTTCGGCCTTGTCGAGATCGCCAGCCTTGAACGCGCGATCGCCCTGACTGGCCATAACGGACAGCCAGAGATCGTATGCCGGTGTGCCGGCTTCAGGGGCGTGGTACGGCTTCGGCTCGACGGCCTCGATGAGGCGTTCGCTCCAGGCTTGGGCCTCGTGGCCGAGTCCTGCGCTGTTCCAATATTCGTTTAACGTCAGGATCAGCGTTTGCGCCTCGGCAAATAGGTTGCGCTCAACGGCGGCCGCGAGGAAGGTGCAGAAGTTTGCCTGCAAGGCACCTATTCGATCGAGCGCCGCGCGGGTGCCGTTGGTGTGGATTTGCCTGCGCAGATGACCGGCGGAGTCCGCGGCGGCGCCGATGAGGCTTTTGAGCACCGCCTCGCGCTCGGCGGCAGCCTCGGCCGGCGCTTCGGTTTGCGACTTCCATAGGGCGCTCAGATAAGGCGGCAGCGCCGGATGAAGCTGGTAGAGGCCGTCCCCGAGGTCTGTCAGTAGGCCGATATCCGAAAGCCGGCTGAAGAAGCGCATCCCAGGCTTGCTGGTCGAGGTTCTGGAATTGTTCCGGAGCATCTTTCATGGCACCGAGAATGTGTGCCTGGCACGACCTTGTCGAAGAGAGACAGGATGACGAGGCGCCGCTGATCCTTATCCGTCAAATGGCGGAAGGAATAATAGAGGCTCTCCCCAAGCGATTGGAGGCGTCCCTCAGCCCCGCCGAATCCGGCGGGCAGCGCGTCCTGAACTCCTCAGCCCCTCCAACAGTACCGATGCGGATGACTTGGAAAGCAGCGGCAAGATAAGTTTCAGGCTCAAAGGATGGCCGCCCAGATGATCGAGCAGTGCTTTAAAGGCGCCGGGATCGGCTGCGCGCCGGGCGCTCGCCCGCGGATGGAGGGCCAGCAGCCGGCCGGCGTATTGCAGCACATCGCGCTCGCTTAAGCCCCTCACCTCGCAGCGCACGGCCGTTTCCGGACCGCCAAGCCAGTCTTCCCTGGAGCGCGAGGTGACAAGCAGCGCGGATTTGCTCTTGCGAAGCTCTCCGAGGAACCATCGCAGCTCTGCCTGCGCAGCTTCGTCCAAGGGCAGCATAGCCTGGCTCGGGTCGGGCAGGGAGACCGCGGTTGAGAAATTGTCCCAGATCAAAAGGCAACGATGCTTGCGGAGCACCTGTAACGCAAGCTCCGCGCGCTTTCTCGTAGTTCCGGCCGCTAGGCAAGCCTCCGCATCGCCGAAGCGGGCCATGATTTCGTTCGCGATCAAATCGAGTCCGAAGGCCGGGTGGCCCTGCTCGAAGTTGTGGAAGAATACGAACTGCGGATCGTCGAGGCCGCCCGAGATTTGCAGCCAGCGGGCGAAGCCCTTGGCAAGCTCGCTCTTGCCGGTGCCGCCCACACCGTGGATGACGGCAATGCGGTGAGTGCGGATGGCGCGCTCCAGCAGGAAGAACTCCGCATCGCGGCCGAAGAACACGTCGCCGGTGGCGGCAAGGTCGCCAGCAGGCCGGCTTTCGGCGGACGCCGCCGCATCCAGCACGGCGGCTACCGTCTCTTCGGCTGGGAAGGCGGGCCTTAGCGTCGCCTCGCCTTGCGCAAGGCGCAGGGTCGTGCGTGCGAAATGCACAGGCACGAACCAATCTTGCAGGGGGGTGACGCCCCTCAGGCTCGGGCGCAGGCGGTTACTCTCCTCCCGCAGCGCCTTGCGGCCGGTATTGACGGCTTTGGAGACGCTCTTGCCTGCCAGCAGCTGTTCGTAAAACGCCGCCGTGAAAGCAGCGGCGGCCACGGCATAAAGGGAATGCCTCATCACGACCGCCGAGGCCACGCCTTCCTTGAGAAGCTGCACCGCCATGACGGCGCCAGGGCATACGGCGTCGGCCGGCGTTTCGGCTTTCCGGGATTGGCAGGCGCTGAGGATTGCAAGCGGTACGCCGCCTTCAACCAGCGCGGCGCCAAGCGCCTGGGTACTGACCGGGTCCGGCTCGCCGTTGTCGAGTTCGAAGAAGGCATAGCTTTGCAAAGCCTCTCCCTGCAATTGGTGAAAGGTGAGCGGGCTGCCGTCGGCTTGCGTGGCCGAACCGTATCCGTCGAAATGAACGGCATGATAGGGGGTGCCGGCTTCTCTCGCCTCCTTGAGCTGTGTCCTGAACGCCTCAAAGCCCGGTGGCCGCAAAATGTCGATCTGGGCCGCGTTCTTCGCCGTTTGCAGGTGCCTGAGCAGAGGCCGCGCGACAGCCGGAAATATCGCATCGCCGGTGCCTGTTGGCCGGGGGGTTACCATCAGAACCCTAAATCCGTCCGCTGTGCTGGCGAACTCACGGGCGGGCTCATCTCCGGGTAGAGCGCGGTCGAACGTCTTCACGCACACCGACAAGGGATTGCGCGCTTCCGGCGCCTTCATCAACTCCCAGGGAAGGACCAGAAAGCACGGATCGCTGGAGCTGATGGCAACTTCGACCGGCCTCCGGTTGTCAATCGCAAGCTTGGCCCGGAGATAGGCCTCGCCCCGTGCCGGGTGCCCGGTGAAAATGGCTTTGTATAGCGCCTCGCCGCAGGCAGCCAGCCGTTCACGCTCCACACGTTCGCTGCGCGCAGCGAACTCCAGCGGTGGAAGGTTCACATAGTCCTCAAGGTAAAAGCGCAGATCCTCGAAATCGGCGGCGGTGAGCGGCGAAGCGAAAAGCTGCCGGCCGCCGAATGACACAGTTTCGGCAACGCCGGGAAGGTGAGCCATCACCTGCGTGTTTCCGTGTTCTTCATGCACAATCAGACGAAGCGCCATGCCGCCTCCGCGCTAACCGGTGGAATGGGAGCCTTGTCCCGGAGCGAAAATCTGCCTCAAGACCTGGGAACAGATCGCGCGATATTACGGCGCGGTCAGTGAATAATTCCTTGCCTTGGCATTGTTCGGGCGCCGTGTGGGGAACCGTCGCTGGACGGTTAATTTTGCCTGCGGGCCTATCGTGGTTAATGTCAGCATGGTTAACGCCGCGCCGCGATGCGTTCCGCAGGCGCATTTCCGCGAAATTTTCCGCGTTTTTGCCCCAATTCCACGTTCGCAAAATCCGGTTAAATATATTTGCAGATCGCGAATTAACCTTGAAACCAGCGGAAAATTCCAGCAGGCCAGCATAAAAAAGACGCCAAAACAATGCCTTATAAAAATATCCATACAATTAAGCTAAAGGTAAGGCCCATGCCATAACATAGCGCCATAACAGAACCCGCACCGGAGAGGCAGGCAAAACGCCTCAACCGCCAGCGGGTTTATCCGCGCGCTGGCCGAATTTTCAGGAACTCCGCCATGAACTCGCGCAGGCGTGGTTTGCGCGCCTCGATATAGGGCAGGGGCCGCAGTAGCTCGACTGCGGCGATGCCGATGCGGATGGTAAAGCCGCCGTTAACGAGGCCTTCGCCGAGCCGGTGGGAGAGCCGCGCTGTGAGGCCATGCCCGATGAATTGCTGCACGATGTCGTCGGTGAAGGCGAGCCCGCCGGCGACGGCGAGGTGCCCCGCGATGAGGCGCAAGAGGCGCAGGATGGCGAAGAAGCCGGGCCTGCCGCCATAGATGCCGGCCAGGGCTTTCAGCATACGGAAGTTCTCGTAAAGTACGAAAGCGATTGGGATAATCGCAGTGGGGCTGAGCGAGGTCACGGTGGCGACACGGCGGCCCGAGGTGCCGATGGCGGTGCGGGCCAGCCGGTCGAGCGGCAGGAGCAGTTCGCGCTCGGCTAGCGTAAGCACTTGGTTTGCATCGAGAATATCGCGCTGGTGTTGCTTGAGGCGGGCCAGGCCCCCGGCAAGCTCGCGCCGCTCGCTGAACATCGCGCGCATGTCCGCTGCCGCTGCCCGCGCCTCGCGGACATCCTCGGCGGCAAGCGCAGCCTCGGCACGCCTGCGCAAGCCCGTGATGGCCGAAAGCCGCAGCAGCGCGGCGATTTCGCGTCCCACGATCATCGCGAAGGCAAGCCCCGCAGCGGTGAACAGGACGGTTGCCGTCCAGCCCAGCCAATCGCTGCGGCCCAGCAGCGAGAGCACGGTTTGCTGTACCCATAGCAGCAGCCAGAGAACGACTAGGCCACTGATCGCGCTCCAGAAAATTGCGCCCCAGGCTGTACGCCGCCGTGGCGCGGGTTGCGGCAAGGCCAGCGGCTCCGCAATGGGCGCAGGCTCCGCGGGCGCCTCGATCTTGAGGCCCGGATCGTCCAGGCTGAATGCCGCCGGAGCGCGGTTCTGCGGGGTGCCGCTCATGCCAGTTTACCGCCAATCAGGAAGTTCAACGCGCGGTCGAGCCGGATATGGGGAAGCATGGCGCTGCGGCCAAACTCGGGCACTGGCTGCCGGGGCGGACGGAAGCGGACGAAATGCGCGGGCGCCTGGCCAGAGGCCAGCCACGCCGGCGAAACCGCAAGCTCGGGGTTCTCCGGCAGATCGCCCGGAAAAATCGCAAGCTCCTCCGACCCGCTGAATGTCCGCTCTCCCAGGCGCTCGCCCGCAAGCGGCGTCCCAACGATACAGGGCAGGGTCTCGCCGCCCTGCCGCGCCTGCGCCTCGCGGGTAGCGCGCACGCTCGCCAGCGCGAACGCCCGCACCTCCGCGCCCACGAAGGAAGCGCGCTCGATGCTCGTTGCCGCGATCAGGCGCAAGATTGCTTCGAGCCTGCCGTGATTGACATGGTGCAGATGGTCGGCCTTGGTGGCGGCAAAGACGATGCGGTCGATCCGGCGCCCGCCGATCAGCGGCAGCCAGCCGTTCTGGCCCTGGCGGAAACAGCGCAGAATATCTGTCAGCGCGCGCTCCAGATCGGCCACCGCGTCTGGCCCTGCGTTGATCGCCGTGAGCACATCCGCGAGCACGATCTGCCGGTCCAGCCGGGCGAAATGATCGCGGAAGAAGGGCTGCACCACATGGGTCTTGTAGGAGCGGTAGCGACGCGCCATCATCGCCCAGAGGCTCTCGGCGGGCGGCGGCGTGCCATCCGGCGTTTCCAGCGGGAAAAAGGTGAAGGCCGGCGAGCCCGCGAGGTCCCCCGGCATCAGGAAGCGCCCCGGCGGCAGGCTCGAAAGCGACAGGGCCTCCTCCCGGCACTTGCGCAGATATTGCGTGAAAAGCTCGGCGCCCTTCTGCGCGGTTTGTTCGTCCTGCGGGCCGAGCAAGTCCGCCGATGCGAGAAAAGCAAGCCAGTCCTTCGCGGCGGAGGTTCGGGCTGCCTCGCGTGCAAGCGCAACGGCTTGCCGCGACCATTCCTCGTAGCTCAAATCGAGGAGCGGCAAGTCCAGCAGCCATTCGCCTGGGTAATCGACGATATCGAGGTGCATGGTGCCGCTGCCGAGCGCCCGCCAGACCGGTGCCGCCGGCTCGTATTCGACGGTGAGGCGCAACTCGCTGATCTGGCGCGTGCCCTCCGGCCATTGCGGCTCCGCGCCGGTGAGCTTCGCCAGATTGCCCTCATAGTCGAAGCGCGGCACCGCGTCGTCCGGCTGGGGCTCCAGGTAGACGCGCACGATCCGCCCCTGCGCCAGCGGCTCGAAAAAGGGCAGGGCGTTGCAGGGCCAGCAGGTTGTGCACCAGCGAGGTGATGAACACGGTCTTGCCGGAGCGGGAAAGCCCGGTCACGCCGAGCCGCACGGCCGGCGTCAAGACGCGCGCCGCCGCGTCCTGCGCACGCGCCCAGGCCTCAGCTGCTGTATTTGAAAAGCGTTCCAGCAAGTCCGGCTCCCGCTTGCAGGGCAAATCCCGGCTGGATCGCTTTTAGCAGGCACGGCGCGTGGATGAAAGGCGGCACAGCGAGAAGGCAACAGAATGAATGGCTCGATGAATAATCATTCCGCACGCACGGCAATTCAGGCAGCTTGGCAGGCTGCTTCAAGAAGTCTTATGCGCCCGGAGAGCCGTGACCGCGGCCGCCTCTCATATTGCTGAATACGGCGTCCTTCCCGCACTCGCTTGACCGGTTCCGTGCGCAAAGTGACAAGAACTGGCCGGTAAGAGCGCCTAATTCTTCTTCGCTTCGCCCTGCTGCGCGGCGGTGTCCTCTTCTCTCGGCGCGTCCTTGACGATGACCTCGCCCTTGGCGTTGATGGTTACGAGCGCACCGATATCCGCGTTCGAATTGCTGTCGTAAGTGGTGACGCGCCAAGTCACCTCGTTCTCGGTCCCATCCTCTTCGACGGCCAGGAAGGCATTCGGCAATTTCTTGTCGTCGATTTTGCCGACCACAGCGGACTTATAGACCTTATTCGGACTGCCGTCCGAGCCCAGGGTCATGAGCTGCACGACCATGTGCGCCTGCGTCGAATCCCCCGAGGGCGTGGTAAGCACGATTGCACGGAACACGCCGCTGATGTCGCCGTCCGCCCAGGAACCAGCGGTGGCGACCTCTGTCACCTCGGCCGGGACCGTAATGGCGAGCTTTGCGGTATCCTCGGCCTTTGCCATCGAAAGCGTTGCAAATGCAACGATAACAGTTGCGGCCATTTTCCGGTACATTAAAACTCTCCTTCGGCAAGCGGCACGGCCGGGTTCTTTGCTGGGACCATTTGCGGCATCTACATCGGCCCGTCAATTTGATGACACATTAGGGCTGCGCTGTGACCCGCACAAACGGCAACCGCCAGATTCCACGCTTTTTCGACAGCTCCAGTGAGGAATATAGTGTCCGAGCCCAACGGTTTTTCGCAAGCCCTAGCATTGTTCTCGCCCATTCACAAAGATGGCTACAAGTTCGTTGCCGCTGCTGCGGCCGCAACTGTGGTTGCGTTTCTTATTGCAACAATCCTGGGTTTAATTTTCGTCTTCGTGACTGCGGCATTGGTCTTTTTCTTCCGGGATCCTGAACGGATGGTTCCCGCAAGAGATGGACTTGTACTTGCTCCAGCCGACGGCTCGATCATCAGCGTGGGGACGGTGACGCCGCCTTCCGAGCTTGGGCTTGGAAGCGATCCCATGACCCGCATCTCGATCTTCCTGACCGTGTTAGACGTTCACGTCATCCGCACGCCGGTGGCTGGCCGCATCGAGGCCTCCGTTTACCGGCCCGGCCAATTCTTGAATGCAGCCTCGCCGGATGCCCCCGCCTTGAACGAATATCAGGGCTTTGTGATCGAGACCAAGGACGCGCAGCACATCGGCTCGGTTCTGATCGCGGGCACCGTCGCGCGGCGGATCGTTCCGGAGGCGGGCCAGGGCGATAGCGTTACAGCCGGGCCAGCGGGTGGGGATCATCCGGTTCGGCAGCCGCGTGGATATCTACCTTCCGCCCTCGGTCTCCGTTTTGGCTGGCGAAGGACAGCGGACGCTTGCGGGCGAGACCGTTCTCGCGGACTTGGAGTCGCAGGAGCCCAGCCGCATTTTCCGGCGCATTTAGCGGGGCTTAGTTTGCGTTTCCATTCGAAACGAAAAGGGAGTAAAGCGGAAACGGAAGGCAGCCTGAATGTCCGCAGCCGCCATGTCCGGAGCGAAAAGGCCCCAGAACGCGCCATGAGTACGATGTTTTTCCGCAATTTGTGCCATCTGTTACGAGGCAGGTCTTCATGAACGAAGAGCGGGAAACTTCTCCAGAAGCAGCCGTAACAGCCGCTGCGGGCGCGAGCCGTGGTCCAGCAGCGCATGCCCTGCTCATGCTTCCGAATATTCTGACGCTCTGCGCGGTGCTTTGCGGGTTTACCGCGCTGCGCCTGTCGGCGGAAGGGCAGTTCGAATGGGCGATGGCGGCTATTTTCGGCGCGGTGGTGCTCGATACGGCCGACGGCTATCTTGCGCGCCTGCTAAGGGCGGAAAGCCCCATCGGGGCCGAGCTGGATTCCTTGGCCGACTTTGTGAATTTCGGGGTCGCCCCGGCCATGCTCCTATATTATCGCGATCTGCACCTGCTGGGCGGGGTTGGCTGGGTGATAGCGGGAATTTATGTTCTGGCCACGGGATTGCGGCTCGCGCGCTTCAACGTGCAAACGAAGCGTGCGAAGTCGCCCGAGGAGAAGAAGTGGTTCTGCGGTCTGCCATCCACCGCCGCCGCAGTTGTGCTGCTGATCGCCGATACGGCCGCTAATATGGCGCTCGTGCCTGCTCAGGCGAGTCTCGTCATGGCTGTCATCGCTCTTGCGGCAAGCGCACTGATGGTTAGCAAGGTGCGCGTGCCCGCGATCTTCAAGCGTTAGCCGCTGCAAGGTCTCTTCCCGGCGCATTCCCGCCTCATCCGGCAGGCGTCATGGGAATTTGTAAGCCCCCCAAAGGGGGGCGGCAAAACTCACGTCTTGATAAAAGTTGGGAGTAGCGCCGCGGGTTCAGGCGGAGGCAAGATGGGAAAGAGAACGGCGCTGTCTATCAAGAACCGCATCGAAGCTCTGAAAGATGCTCCTGAGGAGCAGAGAAACGATGCCTACAACAGCTTGGCACACGAAGCCGATGCGGAAGCGCTTCCCGTTCTTGTAGCCGCGCTAAAGGATGAGGATGCCTATATCCGGGAAAGCGCCCTTTATGCCCTGGATTGCTACGATCTGGATTGCCACGATAAAGAGCCGGTCGAGGCTGGAATAATAGCGCTTCTTGCTAGGGATGGCAGTGCGAAGATAAGGGAAGCAGCAGCCCGTGCTTTGGCTTCCTGCACAGCAAATGCCGTTCCCACTTTGACTGCGGCGCTGAGCGATCCGGTTGCATCTGTGCGGAAGCAGGCAATCCGTTCTCTGGGCTGGCTGGAAGCAAGCGATGCCGTTGCCGCGCTGACCGCGGTGCTGGAGAAAGACGGCAACTTGGATATGCGGGCGGAAGCCGCAATGGCTTTGGGCGAGATAGGAAGCGATGACGCTCTGCCGCCTTTGATAGCCGCCGCCCGCAATGCCTCCCCGGTCATTAGAAAGCATGCCGCTCTGGGTTTGGGGCGAATGCGGCATCCTCAAGCACCTTCATATTTAGCTGCTATGTTGAAGGATGCGGATACCGAAGTGCGCGAAGAGGCTGCCAGTGCGCTGGACTCGATAACCGGAATTGGAGAGGTTAGAGATCCAGAAATATTTGTCCCCTTATGCGAAGCGCTTGAGGACAGCAGTGTGGAGGTGCGAGAGGAAGTAATCTCTACGCTTGGAAATCTTGAAGACAAGCGCGCCATGCCGCTCCTTCTGAAAGCTCTGGAAGACGGGGAGGGCCAAATCCGTGCGGCAGCCGTCAAAGCCATCGCATCGATCGATAAAGGGGGCGGGCTTGAGCATATCGTAAATGCCCTGAGCGATAAGGATTTGGATGTTCAATGGGCCGCTGCCGGTACGCTGGAATTCCTGGACTTCTGCGGTCCGCTTCCGCGGGAAATAAAGCAAAGGCTGTTCAGCATCGTTTCCGATCCCGAGGCTTATTTCGTGGTCAGATGCTCCCTTGCCAAAGGCATCGCGCGAGAACGCGAGGCCTTGCCTGTTTTGCTCCAAGCTCTGAAGGACAAGAGCGAGCTGGTGCGAGAAGCGGCAGCGAGAGCCCTGGCCGATAATGGCGGCCATGAAGCTTTCGAGCCGTTACTGGCCGCTTTGGCCGATCCGGAAGACTTCGTGAGGGCAGAGGCGGCTCTTGCCCTGGCAGCCATGGGCGATAGCGCGGCGGTGCCGTACCTAAGCGGGATCTTAAAGACCGATGACAGCCCTAGTGTCCGCCGCAGGGTTGTGTGGGCGCTGAGCTTTTTCGATCATCCCGAGGTGCGGGGCTTGCTGACCCAAAGCTTGCAAGACGCGGACCCCCATGTCCGTGAGACTGCTGAAGAGGCGCTGCTTGCCGTTGGATCTGGCAAACCACGCTTAATTCACCTTGGTACCGTTCATTATGAATAAATGCATCGCACCGCCGTTATTGGCGTTGAATGCGGACACTTACAGAGCCAAAGTGCTAGCAGCCTGCGTCAGTCAAAATGAGCGGTTCTGACCCGGTCTTTTTCGTCGTGGCAAAGCCGGACGGCTCGGCTGTACGTCCAAGTGCAGCCTGCGCCGTTCAGCTTCACCACGCCCAAAAATCCCGGCTTCATAACCGTTCATTTTGACCGACACCGGCCACTAGCCGAGCCACAACGATCCGGACCCGGCCGATGCGCGGTCTGGATTGAGGCCTTTTTTATGTAGGGAAACGGCGGAATAGAAAACGCGGCGGCGAATTCTGGCGCTGCCGCGAAGCCTCGGTCGAAGCTGCCTCCGGGGCTAATAGCCGACGGGGTAGTTGCGCTGGGTCTCTACCCGTTCCCAGAACGATTGGTTGTTGTAGTGCCCAGGGGCATTGTTCTGCGGGTTGAACGGGAAGGAGTTGTTCTGGTACCAGAAGCGGTGGCCGCCTACGTGGTGGCAGCAATAACGGTGATGCATGCCGTGGTGCTTTCTCGCATGCGCCACGCCGGCATCGGCGGCCTGGCTGGCAACCGGAAATGCGAAGGCAGCGAACACCATAGCCGCGCCCAAAAGGAGCCGATAACCCATAAATAATCTCCCGCTTACGCAGATTGTGAAAAGCCCCGGCGGTACGCCTGCGTTTCCAGCATTCCGCCCCGGCCCTTACTATATGCGCGGCGGCCTTTCCGGATAGTGAGGTTTTGCAACGAAAGAAAAAAAAGCGTTGGCCCTTTAAATGGCCTTGGCCACCAGCGGCATTCCGTAGTCGATGCCCTTGAACCTTTGCCGCAGGGTCTCGACCTGGCCCAGCTGCGTTGCATGAAGGAGCATCACTTCGCGCTTGATGAGGCCATAATTCAGGAGCTTCTCGGCATGCTCGCCAGGAACGTCGGTCACAAGGCACGGACGCCTCACGATCATCTCAAGCGAGGCGCGCTCGCCGCGTGACATCTGAATTCTCGGCATGGGACTCTAACGCATCCAATTAACAAACTACATGCACCGGTTGCAGGCGGCTCCGGCGTTCGCCTAATTGTATTGGGCATAATTGCGGCAAAAAAGCGTAGACGAGACTATACAACTGGAACTGAAGCCGGATCGCGGCGAAAAGCAACGCATAGAGGAGACAGAAATGACACAACAAGCCGGACAGGAAATGTGGCCCTCCGAGCTGCGGCTCAATCCGGAGAAAACCGGGCTGCGCGTGGCGTTTACAAGCGGCATTGCGGAAAGCCTGCCGGCCGAGCTTCTGCGCGTGACGAGCCCGAGTGCGGAAGTTCAGGGACATTCTCCCGCCGAGCGTAAGCTCGTTTCAGGCAAGCGCGATGTCACAATTCAAAATATCGAGCCTGTCGGAAACTACGCGGTGAAGCTCGTCTTTAGCGATGGCCACGATACGGGCCTGTTCACCTGGACCTATCTCTACGATCTTGCATGCCGGAAGGCGGAGGTTTGGGAGAACTATCTCAAGGAGATCGAAGCGGCGGGATTGAGCCGCGAGCCGCGCTGAAGGCGAAGCTTGCGTTAAGCTTAAGGTTCCGCTGTCGAGAAACTGTCGCATAAAGCTGTTACCTTCGGCGCTTTGATGCAACAAACCGTGGCCGGGCAAATTGTCCGCGGGTGAAGACCTTGGAACATGCTTAACAAGCTTAATGACAGGCTGGCAGCGCGCGCTCTGCCCGGGAGCGCCGCTTCCGGCAGTCAGACAGAGGCCGTTTGGGTGGAGGAAAGCCAGGATGTCCCAGCGGAAGGCGCGCTGGCCAGGCTGTCCTCGCGCCGCCGCCTGATCCTCCTCTTTGCTGCGATCGTCCTAGCGCTCACGCTGGTTTACGGCCTGCCGCTGCGCGCGGCTGTCTGGGCTTGGGCACTCTTCTGTATCGGGGCGGCGCTCATACCGCGCAGGAGCCTGACCGTGTTCACGCTGGCGGCCCGCGAGCGGCGGGAGAGCGCGCTACCGCTCAAGCTGGCCAAGGCACTCGCCGATGCGCTACCGGAGCCGGCTATTCTGCTTAGGCAGGACGGCGAAATCGTTTCTTTCAACGCCAAGGCGCGCGATTTGTTCGGCGGACTTAAGCGGGGATCGCATCTTTCGAGCGCCACCAGAAGCCCGCAGATCCTGGATGCAGTGATGGCTGCCTCGCCCGCCAAGCCGATGCAGACGGTCATGTTCAGCGAGCGCGTTCCGGTGGAGCGCCACATGGCGGCGACGGTTTCCTGGCTCCAGCCGGGGAGCCGGACAGGGGCTCTCATTCTGCTTTTCCTGGACGATCTGACCGAGCAGCGTCGCGTCGATCAGCTCCGCGCCGACTTCATTGCCAATGCCAGCCATGAGATCAAGACGCCGCTGGCCTCGGTTTTGGGGTTCATCGAAACGCTGCAGGGCGCCGCCCGCCACGACGAGGCCGCCCGCGAGCGGTTCCTTGCCGTGATGGCCAAGCAGGCCGCGCGCATGGCCCGGCTGATCGACAATCTCATGTCGCTGAGCCGGGTGGAGATGCAGGCACATTTGAAACCGCGGGACACCATCGTCATCGGCGAGCTGGTATCGCAGGCTTGCGACGCGCTGGAGCCGATGGCTGCGGAGGCGAATATTGAGGTCGATGTGCGCTCGGAAGTGGATGAGGCGGCCGTGCTGGGCGACCGCGACGAGCTGATGCAGGTCTTCATCAATCTGTTGCACAACGCCATTAAGTACGGAAAGCCCGGCGGAGCGGTGCAGGTCTCGCTAGAGCGCGTGCAGCAGGGGGCAGCGCGGCCATTGGGATCGCCATCGAGGACAATGGGCCGGGCATTCCGCTCCAGCATTTGCCGAGACTGACCGAGCGCTTTTATCGCGTTCCGGGGCAGCCGGCGCTGGAAAAAAGCGGCACAGGCCTTGGCCTTGCTATTGTGAAGCATGTGGTGAACCGCCACCGGGGAGAATTGCGGATCGTTTCGAAGGAAGGAGAAGGGTCGAAGTTTACGGTAATTCTGGCAGAGCATCTGTCCCCGCGAACCGCCGTTGAAGAGCCCGACTAGCACTTTTTGACATTTGGCGCGTGGAACATGGGGACGCCCGCGAATTATCACAATATCGAAGGATCAACGGGGAGCGAGAGCGGGAAGCTCTTGAACTCGCGCCCGTTGCAACAAAAAATGGGCCTTTGGCTTTGGGCAGATTAGCTGCCCCAGATATCAGGGGAGGAGGAGGCGGCCGTGGTTGATCATACCGTTCGAGCCTACGATGCGGAATTGAGGTCTTTGGATGCGATGGTCGCTCAGATGGGCGGGATGGCGGAGCATGCACTAGGACAGGCCATCGACGCGCTCCTCAAGCGCAATCCCGATCTGGCCGAGGTTACGCTCGAAAAAGACAAGGACATCGACCGGCTGGAACGCTCGGTTGACGAGCATGCCGTCTTGATCCTCGTACGCAGGCAGCCGGTTGCGAGCGACCTCAGGCAGGTCATAACCGCCATCCATATCGCGGGCGATCTGGAGCGCATCGGAGACTTTGCCAAGAACATCGCCAAGCGCGCCATAACCATCGCGGGCGAGCAGCATCCAAAGCAGGTCATGGCCGGCTTCAAGCATATCGGCGAGGCGGCCATGCGCCAGCTCAAGGAGGTGCTCGACGCCTATTCGCAGTGCGACGCGGAAGCGGCCGTGAGAGTTTGGCGGCGCGACCAGGAAATCGACGCGATGTACAACTCGCTCTATGTTGAGCTGCTTCAGGGGATGATGGAGGAGCCGCAGCGGGCCGGCCTCTACGCCCACCTTCTGTTCAGTGCGAAGAACATCGAGCGGATCGGCGACCACGCGACCAACATCGCCGAGACGATCTATTATTTGATCCAAGGCAAGGTCTTGGGCGAGGAGCGGCCGAAATCGGACCGCACCAGCCAGACGCTGCTTTTGCCGCAAGCTGGAAAAGAAGGGGCGTAGTGCTTTCATGCAGGGTGCGCCGGGGGATAAGCGATGACTGCGAAGGTGCTCGTTGTCGAAGACGAGGAACCGCTGGCGCTCCTGCTCCAGTACAATTTGGAGGCAGAGGGCTTCCGCGTCGCCGTTGCAAACCGCGGCGACGACGCCGAAGTGGCGATCCAGGAGGACCCGCCGGATCTCATTATTCTGGATTGGATGCTGCCTGGCCTGTCCGGCATCGAGCTGTGCCGGAGGCTGCGCGTGGGCAAGGCGTCGTGCAGCATCCCGATCCTGATCCTGACCGCGCGCGGCGGGGAGCAGGACCGCATCCGGGGGCTGACCACGGGCGCCGACGATTATGTGGTGAAGCCCTTTTCGGTACCGGAACTCATGGCGCGGGTAAAGGCGATCCTGCGCCGTGCGAGCCCCGAGCGGTTGGCCAATACGCTGGAGGTGGAAGATCTGGAGCTTGACCGCGAGGCCTATCGCGTGCGGCGCAACGGCCGGGAGGTGCGGCTTGGGCCTACCGAGTTTAAGCTGCTTGAATTCATGATGGAGAGCCCCGGCCGGGTGTTCACACGCACACAGCTTCTCGACGGTGTTTGGGGGCGTGACGTTTATGTCGACGAGCGCACGGTCGATGTGCACATCGGCCGCCTGCGCAAGGCGATCAACCGCGGCAAGGAGAAAGATCCCATCCGCACCGTGCGCGGCGCGGGTTACGCGCTTGGCGAAAAGTTCCTGGGGCAAAGCCTGGTCGAATAACGCGGCCGTCCAGCGGCTTTCCGCCTCCGGTGCCCTGTCCCATTGGCGGTGGTTATTCTGAATTTGCCCTGAACATACGGTAGTTTACGACCGGTGGGTTGGCGTTATAGTTGTAAAAGCCGCTGCCGGATTTGCGGCCAAGCCAGCCGGCTTCGACATATTTTACCAGGAGCGGACAGGGACGGTATTTGGAGTCGGCGGTGCCTTCGTAGAGCACGCGCATGATGCTCAGGCATATGTCGAGGCCGATGAAATCGCCGAGTTCAAGCGGCCCCATGGGCAGGTTGGCGCCGAGCTTCATCGCCGCATCGATGGACTCGACGGTTCCGATACCCTCATACAGGGTAAATATCGCCTCGTTGATCATGGGCAGCAGAATGCGGTTCACGATAAAGGCTGGATAGTCCAGGGAGGGAACCGCGGTTTTTCCCAGCTTGGCTACAACTCCCTTCACCGCTGCCTCGGTCTCGTTGCTGGTGGTGAGCGCGCGGATCAGCTCGACAAGCCTCATCACGGGCACGGGGTTCATGAAGTGCATGCCCATGAACCGGTCGGGCCGGTCTGTGTGCGAGGCTAGCATGGTCACGGAAATTGAGGAGGTATTCGTGCAGATAATCGCCTCTTCCGGCAGAACCGGACAAATCTTCTCGAAAATCGCGCATTTGACCCGCGGGTTCTCGATAGCAGTCTCGATCACGAGATCGCAATCGGCGAAAGGCTCCACTGCGGTGCTGGTGCTGATCCTGCCGATGGCTTCGGCGCAGTCCGCGGCCCGCATTTTCTGCTTGTTGACTAGGCGGCCAAGACGAGCCTTGATACCCATCAGGCCATTTTGTACCCGCTCCGCGGAGATATCCTGCAGCCGGACTTTGTAACCGGCAACCGCGAGGACTTGAGCTATCCCTCCGCCCATCTCACCAGCGCCGATGACACCGATCTTGGAAATGCCGCCGGCCTGCGCGTACTTTTCAGCTAGCTGGTCCATGAAGCGCTCCTCTAGCTCCTGGGGCAGCATGCACGCAAAAACTGTCCTGAAGCTGTACACCATCCACGCACTACAAGACGCGGCGCGGAGGTGGCGAGCGCCGGCGAATTGGGCTGCGAAGCCGCGGGCAGGCGGAGGACGTTGCTCCGCCTGCCCGCCTGTAGGGGCGAATTAGCTGGCGCGCCTGCGTTTCGCGGCAGGATTATAAGCGATTGCCGCGTGGTGCTCGCAATAGGGGACGCCGGAAGTCTTGTGGCGGCCGCAGAAGTGAAAGCCTTCCTCCATGGGATCGCCCACGGGCCAATGGCACATGTTCTCTTTTAGATCCGCAAGGGTTACAAGACCTTCGGGCGCGGGCTCAAGCACAGGCAGCGCGCGTAAGGGTACCACCGAAGCGACCTTGCGCTCCTGGGGCTGCACGGCGGGCTTGAGGGCGGCGTTTCCGAAGGTACGGTACTGGACTTGCGAGGATCTTGCTGGGAACAGGGCGATGTTGGAGCGGGGCCTTGCGGTTCTGACGCGCGATGTCGTGGCGCGGCCCGCGAGCCCCAGGCGATGCACTTTGCCAATAACCGCGTTACGCGTAACTTCGCCGAGCTTGGAGGCGATCTGGCTTGCGCTCAGGCCGTCGGCCCAGAGTTTTTTCAGATGTTCGACGCGTTCATCGGTCCAACTCATAATCGTAGCTCCTCGTTCGTTTTCGGCGGACGGACCGCGAATAGGGTTCGGGCCGCTGACTTGAGGCCAGCGTGGCCACGGCGCTAACGCAAAACAAGGAAACCTGAGGTGCTGCCAGATGCCCAAACACAAAGGCTCACCACCGGCTGATGCCAGGGCTGGAAACGCTACCTCATACTGGAACACAAGCCTCGCAACAGAACGCTGCGAGATGGTGGACGCGACAGTGCGCAGGAAAGCAGGAAGCCCACCATACTATCTACGCGATGGGGCATATTTGCATAAAAGCCCGTTTAACACAAATTGCCAAACCGTTAACGCGAGGCCGTCCTGGCTCATTTACAGGTCACTGTGGCTTTTATGCCGGTTGACAGCGGTGCCAAGCCGGCGAAAATGGATCACGCGAGCCTAGCCGCCCGATTCCGGAGCGGCTTTTTTTAATCGGAAGCGAGTGTGCCATCCATGTCTGCGGTGCTTGGGACCTATGCACGGGCAAATACCGAGTTCGAGAGAGGCGAAGGCGCCTATCTGTGGACCGCGGATGGCGAGCGATATTTGGATTTTGCGGCGGGTGTTGCCGTCAATGTGCTTGGCCATGCTCATCCACACCTTGTGGAAGCCTTGACAGCGCAGGCACATAAAGTGTGGCATACGTCGAACCTCTACCGGGTGACGGGGCAGGAGCTGCTGGCCAAGCGGCTTTGCGAGGCGACGTTCGCGGACAAGGTTTTCTTCGGGAACTCGGGCGCCGAGGCGATGGAAGCCTCTGTGAAGATGGCGCGCAAGTACCACAGCCATAACGGCCGGCCGGAGCGCTATCGCATTATTACATTCGAGGGTGCCTTCCACGGGCGCACCCTGGCCATGATCGCGGCGGGCAACCAGGAGAAGCACCTGGCGGGGTTCGGCCCCAAGGTGGACGGCTTCGACCAGGTGCCGCTGGGCGACCTTGCCGCCACCAAGGCTGCGATCACGGAGGAGACGGCGGGCATTCTTATAGAGCCGGTGCAGGGCGAAGGCGGCATCCGCGAGCCGGGCTGGCCCTTCTTGCGCCAGCTCCGCGAGCTTGCGGACGAGCACGGCATTCTCCTGCTTTTCGACGAGGTGCAGACAGGCATGGGCCGCACCGGGAAGCTGTTTGCCTATGAATGGGCGGGGATTGAGCCGGACATCATGGGCATTGCCAAGGGCCTGGGCGGCGGTTTTCCGATTGGCGCCTGCCTTGCGACGGAAGAGGCGGCGGCCGGCATGACGGCGGGCAGCCATGGCTCGACTTTCGGCGGCAATCCGCTGGCGGCCGCGGCGGCCAACGCGGTCCTGGACGTGGTGCTGGAGCCGGATTTTCTTCCACATGTCCAAAAGATGGGCTTGCTTTTTAAGCAGCGGCTCGCTGAAATTATAGATAGGCACCCGGACATCTTGGCGGGGGTCCGCGGCGAAGGGCTTATGCTGGGGCTCGTGTGCAAGATACCCAATACGGAAGTCTCCGGCACGCTATTTGCTGAGAAGCTGCTTACGGTTGCTGCGGGCGAGAATGTCGTCAGGCTGTTGCCTCCGCTGATCGTGAGTGAAACCGAAATAAGGGAGGCATGCGCAAAGATCGACGGCGCATTAGCGAGGCTTAATGTTACATACCCAGCATAATCCGGGGCTTACGGGGCAGATGTCACCCCGTCACTTTCTGGACATCGACACCTACGATTCCGCAACGTTGCGGTTCATCCTGAATTGCGCGCACTCGCTCAAGAAGGCCTTCAAGAGCGGCACCGGGTCCAAGCCCAAGCTGGCCGAGGGCGCCGTGCTCGCCATGCTGTTCGAGAAAAGCTCGACACGCACGCGCGTTTCCTTCGATGTGGCCATGCGCCAGCTCGGCGGCGAGACCATCGTGCTGAACCACAACGACATGCAGCTTGGCCGCGGCGAGACCATCTCGGACACCGCGCAGGTGCTCTCGCGCTATGTCGATGCGATCATGATGCGCTCGACCTCGCACGAGAAGCTGCTAGAGCTTGCGAAATTCGCCACCGTGCCGGTCATCAACGGCCTTTCCGACAAGTCGCATCCCTGCCAGATCCTCGCCGATATCATGACGCTGGAGGAGAAGAAGGGCCTGCTTGAGCCGCTGACCGTGGCCTGGGTCGGCGACAGCAACAACGTCGCCACCTCCTGGATTCACGCCGCGGTGCGCTTCGGCTTCACGCTGAGGCTGGCCACGCCGAAGCTGTTGCAGCCCGCGATGAGTTTCATGGAGTGGGGGCGCGCGGAGGGCGGCAAGCTCTCGTTGCACGAAGACCCGGCCGAGGCCGTTGCTGGTGCCGATTGCGTGACCACCGACGTCTGGGTCTCGATGGGCCAGGAGGCGGGGTCGGAGAAGCGGATCGCGCTCTTGCAACCCTATCAGGTGAACGAGGCGCTGATGGCAAAAGCAGCGCCCGGCGCCATCTTCATGCACTGCCTGCCTGCCTACCGGGGCATGGAGGTTACCGCCGGCGTGATCGACGGTCCGCAGTCGGTGGTGTTCGACGAGGCTGAAAACCGGCTGCATGTGCAGCGGGCCATCCTCGCTTGGTGCCTGGGAAAGGTTTGACAGATCGCCGGTCGTCATCCTGGAGCGTTCGAGTACACCCTCTGATGCTTCCCCGGCGTCCTTTGCGGGAAAGCGGAAATCTATTTCTGGCGCTGGAACAAGTGTTTAGATCGGTCCCCGCCTTCGCGGGGACGACGGTTGCGGCGGAATTGCCCTCACGAGCCATACTGGCGGAACCGGCAGGGCGATAGGCTTGGCAAGTAGCGTTTAACCGGATTGGGTTCGATGGACGAAGATAACGGCAGCGCGGGAGGGACTGGCGCGGACAAGCTCAGCGATTACGTTCTGCCGTTCCAACTGGAGGCATCCGGCGCGCGCGGCCGTCTGATCCGGCTTGGGCCTGCGGTGGATGAAATCCTGACCCGGCACGACTATCCCGAGCCGGTCTCGCTCCTCCTGGGCGAGGCGGTTACGCTGACCGCGCTGCTCGGCGCTTCGCTGAAATTCGACGGCAAGTTCATTCTGCAAACGCAGTCGGACGGGCCGGTGAGCTTCATGGTCGTGCAATACAACTCGCCGGGGCACCTGCGCGGCTACGCGGCCTTCACTAGCGACGCCGTTGCCAAGGCCGCGAACGGTGGCCCGGCGGCAAAAGCGCTGCTGGGCAGCGGCCAGCTTGCCATGACCATCGATCCGGGCGCTGGCATGGATCGCTATCAAGGCATCGTGGCGCTCACCGGCGAGACGCTTGGCGACGCGGCGCATGAATATTTCGACCGCTCGGAGCAAATCCCCACCTTCATCCGGATCGCTGTCGCGCGGCACTACACCGGGCCGGATGGCTCGACGCCTGGCAAATGGACATGGCGCGCGGGCGCGCTCATGGTGCAGAAGCTTACGGCGGAGGGCGGGCGCTTCGGCGGCGGGGAAGAGCTTACGCACGAAATGACTGGCGATGACGATGGCTGGCTGCGTGCCTTGGCGCTGGCGGCTACCGTCGAGGACCATGAGCTTCTGGACCCGGCGCTCCCGTCCGAAAGACTGCTCTACCGGCTGTTTCATGAGGAGAAGGTGCGCGCGTTTACCGCCGCGCCGCTTGCCGCCCGCTGCGGCTGCTCGCGCGAGCGCGTGGAGGCAATGCTGGAGCGCTTCTCGGCGCAGGACATCACCGATATGGCCAAGGACAACGTGATCGCCGTAACCTGCGAGTTCTGCAACAGGAATTACATGTTCGACGCGGATCGGTATTTGAAATCGGCGGAAGAATAGTAAGACCCCCTCACTCTGTCTCTTGCATGTTGGAGGCGGGCCCGAATCGCTTTGGTGATGAGGGCGCCGCAAGAGGGATGGCCATCCCTCTTGCGGCGGGCGGGCGGGACCGTCAGTCCCATAAGCTTTTGGCTTGCGGGAGAGCTTGGTCCGTCCGCCCCGGCTCGTGTTCTGAACAGATGATTGGGGAGCAAGTCCCGCATGCAAGGCAAGATAACATCCGTACGAGCCGATGAAGCAGTTTACGTGGGCATCGACGTCTGTAAAGCGTGGCTCGACGTTTATCTGCACCCAACTGGCCAGAGTTTCCGCGTTCCCAACAGCAAAGAGGGTATCCGGCGCCTGCGCAAGGAACTGGCCGGCTCCAAGGTGGCGCTTGTCATTGTGGAGGCGACCGGCAAGCTGCACCGGCTTGTGCACCGCGTACTCAGCCAGGCGGGCTATCTGGTTGCCGCCGTCAATCCCCAGCGCCCGCGCGAGTTCGCCAAGTCGATCGGGCAGCTTGCCAAGACTGACGGGATCGATGCGCGGATTCTGGCGCTTTTTGGCGCCGCCACCGGCCCTAGGACCACACCCGTTCCGGCCAAGACGGCGGCGGAGCTTCAGGAGCTGGTCTTGGCCAGGCAAGCCGTCAAGGCCGATGAAACCGCACTCAAGAACCGGCACGGCACCGCTGAAAGCGCGCTTCTGAAGCGGCTTCTCAAACGTCAGCTCGCTGCTTGCGAGCGGGCGGCGGCAGACCTTGACGCGGCCATCGCGGCGCTGATCGAAGGCGATTCTGTCCTGAAAAGCCGGTACGAAATTCTTCTGTCCATTAAAGGCGTCGGGCCGGCCGTTGCGGCAACCCTCGTGGCCTGCCTGCCCGAGCTTGGGCTCATTTCTGCCGCCAAAGCCACGGTGCTTGTGGGCGTCGCCCCCCTCAACGACAATTCCGCGGATCGCCAGGGCCTGCGCCGCATCCAGGGCGGCCGTGCCCATGTCAGGACCGCGCTTTACATGGCGGCACTTTCCGCCGCCCGCTGCAACCCGGACCTGAAAGCCTTCTACGCCGGGCTGCGCGCCAGAGGCAAACAGGCCAAGCTCGCCTTGACCGCAGTCATGCGCAAACTCGTCATCCTGGCCAGCGCCCTCATCCGCGAAAACAGGACATGGACCGAAAAACATGCTTGACCTCAAACACAGATGCTCTCCCCAAGGGGAGAGTGGACCCTAGAATTCACGCTTCGGGTCGTTCGAGGGAACCTTCTCCCCTCGGGGAGAAGGACAGGATGGGGGACTTTGAGGAAGTGCCCATGCGTTTTGAAGGAACCAACACCTACGTTGCCACGGACGGCCTGCGCCTCGCGGTGAACGCGGCCATCGTGCTGGAGCGCCCGCTTTTGGTGAAGGGCGAGCCCGGCACCGGCAAGACTGTGCTTGCGCGCGAGGTGGCAAACGCGCTGGGCGCCCCGCTGATCGAGTGGCACATCAAGTCCACCACCAAGGCGCAGCAGGGCCTCTACGACTACGACGCTGTCAGCCGCCTGCGCGACAGCCAGCTCGGCGACGAGCGCGTGAAGGACATCGGGAACTACATCCGCAGGGGCAAGCTCTGGGAGGCCTTCGAGGCGGACAAGCGCCCGATCCTGCTCATCGACGAGATCGACAAGGCCGATATCGAGTTCCCGAACGACCTGCTGCAAGAACTCGACCGCATGGAGTTCTTTGTCTACGAGACCGGCGAGGTGGTGAAGGCAGCGCGGCGGCCCATCGTGTTCATCACCTCGAACAACGAGAAGGAGCTACCCGGCGCGTTCCTGCGCCGCTGCTTCTTCCATTACATCCGGTTTCCCGAGCGCGAGACGATGCAGACCATCGTGGATGTGCATTTTCCGGGGCTTAAACCCCGGCTGCTGCGCGAGGCGCTGAATGTGTTCTACGACATCCGCGACGTGCCCAGCATGAAGAAGAAGCCGTCCACGTCGGAGCTGCTCGACTGGATCAAGCTGCTCGTGTCGGAGGATATCGATCCCGAGCTGCTGAAGGAGCGCGACCCGCGCAAGCTCATCCCGCCGCTCGCGGGCGCGCTCATCAAGAACGAGCAGGATGTGCAGTTGTTCGAGCGGCTGGCGTTCATGCACCGGCGGAAGGAGCGGGAGTAACGGCGGTTTTGCAGGCGTTCTTTAAATAGGATGCCACCCATGCTATGATTTTCGCCGCTGAGGTGAAAATGACGGTTGCCCTTTCTGTCGATAGCGAGACTGCGCAGTTGGCCCGGGAGCTTGCCCGCGCGACCGGCAAGCCCTTGCAGACGATATTGCGTGAAGCGATTGAGAAGACTGCCATAGCCGAAGGTGTGGTTCCGCCTCCAAAGCGGCGTGTGGATATGAATAAGGTCCGGGAGATACTTGCCAGGATCGACGCTCTTCCGGTGCTCGATGCCCGGCCAGCGGATGAGATCATCGGCTACGATGAGCAAGGGTTGCCGCGCTGATGGTTGTTGATACCTCCGCGCTGATTGCCATCCTTAACCGGGAGCCTGAACGCGGGAGTTTCCTAAGCGCTATTGAAGAAGCCGGGCGGTGCTATATTTCCGCGCTTTCGCTCTACGAAACGAAACTCGTGGCACTCGCCCGGCTTGGCGAACGGGGCTTGACCAGCGTGGACGAGCTTATTGGCGAATTCGGTTTCTCCATGGTGCCGTTCGACAAAACGCAGGCCGATCTTTGCGTTGCTGCGTATCGTCGTTTTGGAAAGGGGTTCGGCTCAGCCGCATCGCTTAATCTGTGCGACTGTGCGGCCTATGCCTTGGCTCAATCTCTGAGCTTGCCTCTGCTCTACAAAGGAAACGACTTCGCCGCGACCGATGTGGCAGCGGCGGTTTAAGTGGCCAGAAGCCAGTGTTGGAAGTCTGCGTTCGATAATGAACGCGGGGACGCACGAAATTTTTTATGTTCTTAAATGGATGAAGGAAGCCTGTCGCGGGCTCTTGACCCGACTCAGTGGCCGTGCAAAGGAGAAAAATCTGCCTTCACTTGTGTTGCTTTCCGTTTGCGAGAGTAGAATGCCGACGAATAATCAGGTCATTGTCGATCCGCGCGAGTGGCGCAGTTTTTCCGCGACATTGCCGATTGGGTCGTGCTATTTGCCGCGACAAGAGCTTAAGCGTCTGTACCAGCTCATCGACACGAAGCAAAAAGAGTACCGGGACGTGATGCTCGCTCAGCAGTTCAGGACCCCCCAGGAATCGGAGGAACAATTTGAAGCGCGGAAAAAGCTTATAGAGAACGCATTTGTCACGTCAGTGGTTATTACAGGGCAAAATCATGAAGTTATTACAGCCAACAACGAAGATATCTTTGAAAAAGAGTATATGCCAACCGTAATTAAGTCTATACTATATACAACGCGAAGCGTGCCGAATGCTGTTTTGAACCATTTTCCAGGAGACTGGATAGATGTCTTTCTGGATTTCTCAAGTCCTCCCTTATTTGACTTTGAGCGGTTGCCGACTTTCCCAACTCCAAATGCGAGCACTATTAGAATAGAGGCACGAAATGAGCAGTGGTTCAGTGCGGCCAAAGCTCGACTTTCTGAGTTTTTCGGGGAGAGGAGTACTGGCGTCAATTGGCTCCATAGGGCAGCAACTTATGACATCCTTCTTGGAGTTGTTGGGCTGCCGATTGCCACTTGGGTGTCAATCAAAGTTGGATTGCATTTCAAAGAACTAGATGTACTTGCTATATTTCCTAGATCGTTGGTTTACGTTCTGATGTTTTTCTTGAGTATACTTGCGTTTCGTGTAACTTTTTCATATGCTCGCTGGACCTTACCAAAAGTGGAGGTTTCTTCCAACGGCGCTACTCGACAAGTGGGGCACAGGGTGGCAATAGCGGCAATCTTGCTTGGTATCGGGGGATCTTTCGTTTACGACCTGCTGAAGCTGTTGGTGTTTGGATAAACTATTTGCGCGGTAGTCTGAGCCTAAGGAAGCTTAAGGGGCGGATAAGAAGCCTTTGAATGCCTTACTTTTCGGGAACATGGCGAACAGGACGATGGTGAATACCTGTGAGTAGCCTGCTGGAGACAGAGCTAACCCTGAACGAGGTAGCGGATTATCTCAATGTTTCCCGCACCTTCGTGTTGAAGCTGATGGACACTGGCCAAATCCCTTTCCGCCGCGTAGGCAGTCAGCGGCGCTTGCGTTTCGGCGATGTCAGGGAGTACGAAAAGAGCCAGCGTTCGCGCGCCGATACGGCGATGAACGGGATGGCGCGCATAAACCAGGAACTCGGCCTCTACGAATAAGCCCCGCGCCAAATTCGAGCAGCATGAAGGAGAACCCCATGTTGGACCGGTTCATAAAACGCTTGCGGAAGAAGGCCAAGCGCGGCATGCGGGGCTACCCCGTCGCGACAATCGCCTTCTACGGCCCCGACCTGAGCCACGCGAGCAAGGTTGCCGTTGGCATCCTCGCATACGAGGGCGCCGAGCCTGAAATGCGCGCCTGGCTGCTCGAAGAGGGCGACGTGCGCCGCGACCCGGCCATCGCGGAGGCGATCCTCCAGCACATCGAGGAGCACGGCGCCCTGTCCATCGCAATGACCGAAAGCATGTTCGGCTGTCCGCACCAGGAGGGCATCGATTATGAGGGTGAGTGGTGCCCGGTCTGCGAGTTCTGGCGCGGGCGCGACCGGAGCGGAAAGCTTGTATCGTAACGCAAGGCGGTGAGTGACAGTTTAATGCCCGGTTAAATTCGCATAGGCGGCGATCATGCTTAATGACGTCATGGTAAATTTAAGATCGTAGTGTGTTCTAGACGCTGTTTTCTGTGAAAAAGAGCGTGTTTTGGGTCGATTTATACGTTTTAAAAACTCCGTTAAATATATTTTCAAGTAGGAAGTTAATGCGCTATTCGATCCGGAACCGCAGGCGATGGTGGCCGGGTGCCGATATTTCTTACGCAATATCAATGCGATAGTCTATGCGGGCCAGTTTAATCTTTTCGTAAAAGCTCTGTGCTAAATTGGTTCAATATCGAAAAGCGCGAGAGAGGCGCACGGCATAGGTTAACAGTAAGGCCCCTGCAGTCCAAAAATCATGAAACGAAGCGCCGGAATCCTTCTTTCAGGCTCATCGATAGCGAGCCGCCCAGCGCCAGCAGGTTGGGTAGCATTTCAAAGATCGTTGCAGTGAGACGCACATGCCGGGAAACTCCCCTCAGCACCTTTTCGTTTATGGTACGCTCACGCGCGGCAGCCGCAGCCCTTTCGCCGCCCTGCTTGCGGCGCGGGCGCGCTTCATTGGCGATGCGTGGCTCCCTGGCCGGCTTTACAGGCTCGGCCATTTTCCCGGCGCGGTGCCGGACCCGGCTGCCAAATCGCGGGTTTGGGGGAACGCTTTTCTTATAAGACACTCCGCGCTGCTTGCGGCTTTGGACCGGTACGAGGGCTGCGGGGCCAGCGAGTGCTTCGGCTCGCTGTTCCAAAGGGAAGCCGTGCGGGTTACGCTCGCGAATGGGAAGGAGGTGGACGCCTGGATCTACAGGTTCACCGGCAGAACGGAAAGGCCTGGCGGTTCACGGTTCCGCGGCCAATAAGCCGGGGAGGCTACGAAAAATATCGGCGTAATGTGCAGGTTCGGTGGGGCTTAAGGCTGTGGCGCGGAAGGATGCGGGCGCGCAAATGATCCCAGAGGTGGATCGTGCGGCCTAGTTCAAGCTGGATGTGGCGCGCGCGAGGATAAACCCCGCGCAAACGCCTTTTCTGGACCGGCTGGCCGCCACCCTTGCCGCGCCGGACGGGTATAGGCCGCCTGCTAGCGGTAGATCCGGGTGATCTTCGAGCCTTCGAGGGTCAGGTTATACATGAGCCCCTTCTGATCGAAGATGAAGCCCACGACCGGGCTATGAATGTTGTTGGTGTCGATCGCGCCGCCGGCGCCAACCTTCACCACGGTCACGGAGCCGTCCACGCCGACCTTCCAGCCGTCGCGGCGATAGAATTGGTCGAGCGCTTCCCGCGTCATGAACATGATGACAATGGAGCGCGCCTGGGCGCCGAGCTGGAAGCCGAACGAGCCCGAGACGTCGTTGTAATAGCCGGCCGTCTTACCGGCGATGAGCAGTGCGCCCTCGCCATATTCGCCGCCGAAGCCGATGCCGGCCTTGACCACGGTTGGGAACACGAGAATCCCCGCGGATTTGTTGGCCAGTTCGCGCGACGACGGCACCTCATGGAAGAAATCTTCGAGCGTACCGCGCGCGCTGGCGTCAAGCTCGTGCGGCCCGGCATAAGCCTTGCTCAGCGGGCCGCCCAGTGCCAGCAGCGTCATAGCCGCCAAACCCAACATCATACGATTCAAAAACAGCATACTACTCCCTCCTTGTTGCTGTGCGCCCGGCGGCCCCGGCTTCGGAAGACATGCTTCCTGGCGCCGGGGAGCCGCCTGAAGTGCCCATACTCCAGACTTTCCGCCGGGCAAACCAGAAACGGCCGGTGCCCTCGGCCGGTCTCTGGCTTATCCATCAAACGTGCGAGTCTGGCTGATAATCTCCAGCTTTAGCAATTTTAAGGCGAAGCGTTTCACAGCCCGTCAATTTTCTGGGACAAGCCATTCCGCTGCTGTGTCATGAAGTCCCATGGCCTCCTTGAGGTGCGGCAGAAGCCCCTCTACGCGCTCCGGCACGGTGTAGGGCGCGTTAAATACGATCACGCCGCAGCCATTGAGGCTTTCGGCGCGTTCGCGCGGCCGGATAAGCGCCTCCGCCACCCAAGTCCGGCGCAAGCCCAGCTTCCGCGCCGCCTCCTTCAGTTCCGCCACCGCCAGATGGGCCTTGATCGGATACCACACCATGAAGAGGCCCGTGGCCCAGCGCTTTTTCCACTCGCGCATCTGGCGGGCGAGGGTCTCGAACTCGTCCTTGAGTTCGAAGGGCGGGTCGACCAGCACGAGCCCGCGCCGCTCTTTGGGGGGGATCTGCGCGCGCACGCATTCATAGGCGTCCATGTGCATTGCGCGTGCGTTCTTGTACGGTTTGAGCGTGGCGTGCAGGGCCTCGAAGGTCGGCTCGTGCAGTTCCGCCGCGATCAGCCGGTCCTGGGCGCGCAAGGAGCGGGCTAAGATGAGCGGCGAGCCTGGATAGTGCCGCTCAGCGAGGTCCGGAGCAACGAGATCGAGATAGAGCTTGAGGTCCGCCGGCGCGGCCTCTGAGGCCTCAAGGCAGCCGATGCCCTTTTCCCATTCGCCGGTCTTCGCGGCTGCCTCGGAATCGAGCGCATAAAGCCCCGCGCCGCCATGCGCGTCGATAAGGCACAGGCCGCTATCCTTCCGCTGCAGGTACTCCAGGCACAGCACCAGCACGATATGCTTCAGGACATCGGCAAAGTTCCCAGCGTGATAGATGTGACGGTAGTTCATGGTTCTTGCCGGATGCGGGCAGGCTTAGCTTGTTGTTAACCGTTGCTTTGCGCGTTCCGGCGGATTTTTCAAAAAAGCGGCCGGTTTCATTCACGGAGCATTGTCGCCAAAACTCCTTCCAAAAGTCTTAAGGGTTCATTAAACTATTGATATAGAGTGGACAATTGTGATGACGGCGCGCGCCGGAAACAGGCCAATGCACCGATGAGCCGAAAATCTTAAACTTCGGCTCACGACCCATAGCGGCCACCTCCGCAAGCCCTCCTCCTGCGAGATGGCCGCCTCGCCCGCAAGCTCTGGCTTCCCTTTCGTGGCATCGCCCCACCGCGCGGCGCTGTCGATAGCTAATTAAGTTGGCCGGTTTAGGTAGCACATCAAATGTTCGCTGCTTCTGCTTTTGTTCTGCTGTGGGCGGGTTGGGCAAGCGGCAGGCTTGTGCATGCCGTCCACAGGTGTGCCGCCGAGCGGATTTAAGCGGCTTTCTGAAGGTCCACGGGAGCACCTTTGCGGTCGTAGCGGCCGAGGCAGCGCGGGCCGTGGAAGATGGCGTGGGCGAGAGCCCCGACGAGGCGATAGAAGCGGCGGCGGCGGCGCTGCGCGATGTCATGGCGCATAAGCGTGCTGGGCGGTTCGAACTGCCCAAGGCCAGTACCCTGTCCGGGGTGCTGGACGCCGGCGAAATCGGTCCCAACGAAACGGCCGTGCTGGTGCCCCTCGTGCTCGATGCGGGCCGGACCTTTCGCGCAAACTTGACCTTCGATGCGGGGCTGCTCGCGGCAATCGACAGCGAGGCAGGCCGCAGGGGCCTGACACGCTCGGCTTTCCTCGCCAGCGCCGCGCGCGAGAAACTTGAAGGGCTCCGGTGAGTTCCGCCAGCCGGCGCGGAAGGCTCGACTAACCCGCCGCCTCCGCGATGCGCCACCCCTCCTGCGCCAGCGCGATGGCCGCCTCGCCCGCCAGTTCCGCGTTCCTATTCGCGGCATTCCCCTGGAGCGAGCGCGCATACACCCCTTGCGCAATCGACGCATAGCGGAAGAACGACAGCGCGATGAAAAACGTAAGGTCCGGCACGCACTCCCGCCCCGCGCGGTGGCAATACGCGGCCACTAGCTCCTCCTCCGTTGGGATGCCGAGGGCGGGCAGGTCGAGGCCGCGCAAGCCGCTGAGCAGGCTCGCCTGCGCGGGGATGCGGTAGTACATGCAGACATAGCCCAGATCGGCGAGCGGATGGCCGAGCGTCGAAAGCTCCCAGTCGAGCACCGCGATGATGTGCGGCTCGTCAACCTCGAACATGATGTTGCCGAGGCGGTAGTCGCCATGCGCGATGGCCGCCTCGTCCTCAGCCGGCACGCTCGCCTTGAGCCAGGCGATGAGCCGGTCCATGGCGTCGATCCCGGCGGTTTTCGAGGCCTCGTATTGCCCGGCCCAGCGCTTAAGCTGGCGCGCGGCGTAGCCTTCGGTGCGGCCGTAATCCTCAAGCCCAAGCGCGCGGAAGTCCACCTCGTGCAGGGCAGCCAGCGTCTCGGCGAACGCGATGTAGGCGGTCTTGCGCTGCATGTGGCCGAGGTCCGGCAGGCCGGGGTCCGTGAAGATGCGGCCGGGGATGAAGTCCATCAGATAGAAGGGCGTGCCGATGACGGACGGGTCGCCGCAAAAGTGCCGCATCTGCACCACGGGCACGGGCGAACCCTTAAGCGCGGATTGCACGCGGAATTCGCGGTCGACGGCGTGGGCGCTGGGGAGCAGCTTGCCCGGCGGCTGCTTGCGCAGCACATAGTTGCCGGCAGGCGTTTCGATGAGGAAGGTCGGGTTTGACTGGCCGCCCTGGAACTGCCGCAGCACGGGCTCGCCGCCGAAATCCTCCAGATGCTTGCGCAAATACTGCCAGAGCTTCTTCTCGTCGAAGCGGTGCTCCGGCCTGACTTCGATAAGCTCAGCCATGAAGCGTACAACCCCTCATCCTGTCCTTCTCCCGCGCAAGCTCGCCTTGGCGAGCTTGCCGCACGGAAGCGTCCATATCCGCAAGCGGATATGGACGGGAGAGGGGACGTTGTTGCCTGCTCCGAGCTATGTTCAGGCGTCCCTTCTCCATCCGCATCCGCTTGCGGATGCGGACACGCCAAGACGCGAACTCGCCAAGGCGAGTTCGCGGGGAGAAGGACAGGATGAGGGGTAACGCCCCAAGAGAAGTTCGCATACCTTACCCAATCGCCGAGAAAATCGAAGTCCCGCCATCCACCAGAATGAGCTGGCCGGTAATATACCGCGCGGCATCCGAGGCGAGGAATACCGCGACGCCCGCGATATCCTCGGGCTCGCCAAGCCGCTTCAGGCAGGTCATGCCCACGATTGTAGCGGCAGCCTTCGGGTTCTCATACAGCGCCTTGGCGAAATCGGTCTTGACTACGCCCGGCGCGATGGAGTTCACCCGGATGCCGCGCTCGCCCCACTCCACGGCGAGGTTGCGCGCGAGCTGCGTTTCGGCCGCTTTCGAAATGGCGTAGATGCCGATTTTAGCCGCGCCAACAATCGAGACGATGGAGGACAGCAGGATCACCGAGCCGCCGCCGCGCTCGGCCATGCCGGGCAGCACCATCTGGCAGAGCCAGTGCGTGGCGGTAAGGTTCGCGGTCAGCACCTTGTTCCAGGTCTCGTCGGAGACCTCGGAGGAGGGGCCATAAACCGGATTGATCGCCGCGTTCGGGATCAGGATGTCGATGCCGCCGTGCTCCTCGATGGCGTGGGCCACGAGCGCTTCGAGATCGGACTTGTGACCGACGTTGCAGGCGCACGCGGTCGCCTTGCCGCCCGCCGCCTGGATTTCGGCCACCACAGCCTCGCAGGCTTCGATCTTGCGCGAGGAAACCACGACGGTTGCGCCCATTTTCGCGGCTTCGAGCGCAATGGCGCGCCCAATGCCCCTGGAGGCGCCGGTGATGACCGCAACGCGGCCCGTAAGGTCGAATAGGCTCATGGCTACCTCACAACAAATCCCGGCGGCGATTTCCGAAGGCCCCCTCACCCCTGTCCCGTCTCCCGCAAGGGGAGAGGGGAACGCCCTCTCAGCGGGCACGCCGGGACTCCCTCTCCCCTTGCGGGAGAGGGCTGGGGTGAGGGGGCCTTCCACTCTCTTCAGAGAATAGAGCGCCATGCAGCCTTGGCAGTCAACGCGATCCGTCCGCGCGCTGAGCCAAAATTTCCCGATCAGCGCCCGTCCTGCTTCGGCCACTTCCATTTGCGCGCGGTGACGAGTGAGACCAGCAGCGGCGCCGGCTTCCAGCGCGGCCCGAAGCGGTACTGGAACATCTCGATGCCGGCCAGCACGTCGGTGAGCCCGCGCAGCTCGGCATATTTCATCGGGCCGCCGCGCCAGGCCGGGAAGCCGTAGCCATAGATGTAGATCACGTCGATATCGCCGGAGCGGTAGACGATGCCTTCGTTAAGGATGGTGGCGCCTTCGTTGACCAGCGCATAGATGGCGCGGTTGACGATCTCCTGGTCGGGCACACGCTGGGTGCGGTGGCCAAGGTCGCGGCGGTAGGCCTCGATGATGGCGTCGGCATAGGGGTCCGGCAGGGGAGTGCGGCTGCCCGGCTCGTAGCGGTAGAAGCCCGCACTGGTCTTCTGCCCGTAGCGCCCCTTCTCGTAGAAGCGGTCGAGCAGCGCCGAGCCGTAGGGCTTGCCCTCGCTGCCACGGCGCTGGCGGATGTGCCAGTTCACGTCGATGCCGGCCAGATCCATCATCGCGAACGGCCCCATGGCCATGCCCCAGCGCGTGAGCGCAGCGTCGACATCGGACGGGCAGGCGCCTTCCTCGACCATGAGGAGGGCTTCGGTGATGTACTTCTCTAGCATGCGGTTGCCGGCAAAGCCGTCGCAATTGCCGACCGCGACGCCGATCTTGCCCAGTGCCCGCGCCACGGCCATGGCGGTGACGAGCGTATCGGGCGCCGTCTCCTTGCCGCGCACGATCTCGATCAGCCGCATCGCATTGGCGGGGGAGAAGAAGTGCATGCCGAGCACATCGGCGGGCCGCGATGTGGCGGCCGCGATCTTGTCGATATCGAGCATCGAGGTGTTGGAGGCCAGCACCGCGCCCTGCCGGCACACCTTATCGAGTTCGCGGAAGACCTGCTCCTTCACGCCCATATCCTCGAAGGCTGCCTCGATCACGAGGTCCGCGTCCGCAAGCGCGCTGAAATCCACCGTGCCGTGAATCAAGCCCATCCGCTGTTGCAGGGCCGGCTGGCCGATACGCCCGCGCTGCACCATGCTCTCGTAATTCTTCGCGACGACGCTTAAGCCCCGGCTGAGCGAGGCCTGGTCGCGGTCGAGGACCGTCACGGGGATGCCGGCGTTCGCGAAGGACATGGCGATGCCGCCGCCCATCGTACCCGCGCCCACGACGCCCACGCTTTTGATCTCGCGCGCCTTAACATCGGGCGCCAGCCCTGGAAACTTGGCCGCCTCGCGCTCGGCGAAGAAGATATGGATGAGCGATTGCCCCTGTGCGTCCGAAAGCGCCTCGTTGAACAGTTCGCGCTCGCGCCTGAGCCCATCCTCGAAGGGCAGGTTGAAAGCGTTTTCGACCGAGTCCACGCAGCGCAAGGGTGCATGCTGGCCGCGCTGGCGCTGTTTGATCTCCGCGCGCTTTGCGTCGAAGGCGGCCGAGCCGCGCTCCGCCTCGATCCTATCGGTGCGCTCGCGTGTCTTCAGCGGAAGGGCTTGGCCTGCCTTGGATTTCGCGAATTCAATCGCGGCGGCCAGGCAATCGCTTTCCGCCAGCTCGTCGACGAAGCCGGCCTTCCTGGGCGGCCGCGGCTGAAATTGGCTCGCCCGAGGCGATGAAATCGAGTGCCGCCTTGGCGCCGGCCAGCCGTGGCAGGCGCTGCGTACCGCCGCCGCCCGGCAACAGCCCAAGCTTAACCTCGGGCAGCCCAAGCTTCGCGTCCTTGGCCGCGATGCGGTAGTGGCAGGCAAGCGCGATCTCGACGCCGCCGCCGAGCGTGGTGCCGTGCAGCACCGCGGCCACGGGTTTGCCCATATCCTCGATGGCCGCGCAGATATCGTTGATGTCCGTGCCGCTGAAGGTAGAGCCGAACTCGGTGATGTCGGCACCGGCGGTAAAGGTGCGGCCCGCGCCCGTCAGCACCACGGCGCTTGCCGCGCTATCGGCCGCCGCCTGCCGCACCGCGGCCATGAGCCCGTCGCGCACGGCCCGCGAAAGCACGTTCAAGGGCGGACGATCGACCGTGATAACGCCTACGCCGTCCTGGTTTTCATATCTGACGGGGCCCGGGGTCATGTGCCCTCCTGGCGAAAAGGATTGTGGAGGTACGAATTTTGAAAACAATAAGTTTATGCCGTGAACCCGTCAACGGCCGTGGCAGTGCGCCCTATCGCAAAAAGGTGAGTACAATACTTAGGGTACAACCCCTCACCCTGTCCCTTGCATGTTGGAGGCGGGCCCGAATCGCTTTGGTGATGAGGGCGCCGCAAGAGGGATGGCCATCCCTCTTGCGGCGGGCGGGCGGGACCGTCAGTCCCATAAGCTTTTGGCTTGCGGGAGAGCTTGGTCCGTCCGCCCCGGCTCGTGTTCTGAACAGATGATTGGGGAGCAAGTCCCGCATGCAAGGCAAGATAACATCCGTACGAGCCGATGAAGCAGTTTACGTGGGCATCGACGTCTGTAAAGCGTGGCTCGACGTTTATCTGCACCCAACTGGCCAGAGTTTCCGCGTTCCCAACAGCAAAGAGGGTATCCGGCGCCTGCGCAAGGAACTGGCCGGCTCCAAGGTGGCGCTTGTCATTGTGGAGGCGACCGGCAAGCTGCACCGGCTTGTGCACCGCGTACTCAGCCAGGCGGGCTATCTGGTTGCCGCCGTCAATCCCCAGCGCCCGCGCGAGTTCGCCAAGTCGATCGGGCAGCTTGCCAAGACTGACGGGATCGATGCGCGGATTCTGGCGCTTTTTGGCGCCGCCACCGGCCCTAGGACCACACCCGTTCCGGCCAAGACGGCGGCGGAGCTTCAGGAGCTGGTCTTGGCCAGGCAAGCCGTCAAGGCCGATGAAACCGCACTCAAGAACCGGCACGGCACCGCTGAAAGCGCGCTTCTGAAGCGGCTTCTCAAACGTCAGCTCGCTGCTTGCGAGCGGGCGGCGGCAGACCTTGACGCGGCCATCGCGGCGCTGATCGAAGGCGATTCTGTCCTGAAAAGCCGGTACGAAATTCTTCTGTCCATTAAAGGCGTCGGGCCGGCCGTTGCGGCAACCCTCGTGGCCTGCCTGCCCGAGCTTGGGCTCATTTCTGCCGCCAAAGCCACGGTGCTTGTGGGCGTCGCCCCCCTCAACGACAATTCCGCGGATCGCCAGGGCCTGCGCCGCATCCAGGGCGGCCGTGCCCATGTCAGGACCGCGCTTTACATGGCGGCACTTTCCGCCGCCCGCTGCAACCCGGACCTGAAAGCCTTCTACGCCGGGCTGCGCGCCAGAGGCAAACAGGCCAAGCTCGCCTTGACCGCAGTCATGCGCAAACTCGTCATCCTGGCCAGCGCCCTCATCCGCGAAAACAGGACATGGACCGAAAAACATGCTTGACCTCAAACACAGATGCTCTCCCCATGGGAGAGGGGACGCCCTATCGGCCGATGCGACGGGACTCCCTCTCCCATGGGGAGAGAGCTGGGGTGAGGGGAGATTCGCGTTGTGCGGATCGCTGGTAGCGCATTTGCCTGCAATGGCTAGCCGATGGTGGGCTGCTGGCCCGTGGCGATGCGCTGCTGATAGAGGCCGCCGAAGTCGATCGGGTCGAGCATCAGCGGCGGGAAGCCGCCCTCGCGGGTGAGGTCGGCAACGAGGCGCCGCGCGAACGGGAACAGTAGCGCCGGAGCCTGGATGAACAGGAACGGCTGCAATGCGTCCTCGGGCACGTTGCGCAGCATGAAGGCGCCGGCATAGACCAGTTCGATATTGTAGAGCACGCCCTCGTCGCTCTTAGCCTCACCCTCGAAGGAAAGCGCAACCTCGAAGGCGCTGTTCGGCAGCTTGTTGACCTGCACGTTGAAATTCAATTGCAGGTTCGGATTGGTGCCCGGCCCGCGAAAAAAGCGCTGTGTGTCCGGGGCTTCGAAGGAAAGGTCCTTGATATACTGTCCCGCGATATTGACCTGTGGCTGTTCTGCGTCTCCCGGATGGGGGGCGCCGCCATTCGTTCCGTTTTTCTCGGCCATTATGTCGATCTCCGCCATGGTTGCGATTTGCGGCGCCTGCGCGGGGCGCACATTAGGCATGCGAGCTAGCACGGCGCCGGCTTAACTGCAACGTCTTCGAAGAGGCCGGAGAGGCCTCGCGGGAAGAAAGCTGTTTGCTGGGGCTCGAAATCCAGCAGGCGGCGGGGCTTAAGGTTTCGTCAACGCGCTTGCGTTAAGCCGGTTCAAGATTGGGAACCGCCGGGAAACGCCAGTAACTGCTGCTGGTATGGGTTGGCGGGAGGCTGCTCAACGGCCCCGGAGGGCTGCAAGGAGCGGCAAGCCCGGCAGACCGGAGCTGCTTCGCGTATTCTTGATTTGCGATGTCACCGTAGTGCCCCGCAGTATATCTGTATCATCATTGTAATTCATTACCTGCAACTAAGTTGTGTTTGCACTCGCTTGCGTGATGGAAACCGTATTTCAGCGAACACTGGGCGCAACGCAAAGGATAATACAATGACATTCGAGCCATATCTCAGGCTAGCCGGCGACGGAACTTTCGAGCTTTTGGTCCCTTCCGCAAGCGGTGCGGTGCATGTTCTACCCTATCGCTTTTACACCGAGGAAGATGCAGCCAACTGGCTCGTCAGCCGCAAGGGCTGCCAGCGCATCAGGAGAACCCGAAGCCGCTACGAGCGCTCCAAACGCATTTCGGGCCGCAACCCGGCGTTTGCGTGGCCGTCCATCGCTTAAGCTCCTGCACCGCAGGGGAATCGGGTGAAACTTTCAAGCCGCGACAAGGCTTACGAGATAGTCGTCGTCCCAGGCGGCAGCCTTGCGCCTTGCGCGGATGGACGTTTTGCCCGGCGCCCTGCGTGTGAGGTTGTGAGCCATATGCTTGACCGTGACGAAGTTGGTGGCGGCGTTGCCCTCGCGCACCCGGCACTCGTCATCGCGGAAGACCATGTCCATCACCCAGTGCAAGCTGTTCTCGATGGCCCAGTGGCTGCGAACGATTGGCCCGAGCAGTGCTGCCGTTAGCACCAGAGACGTGATATAAAACCGTGTCTCCTGCTCGATTTTGTCTCCGATTTCGCGCGTACTCTCGACCATGACCACGCCTTTCAGGCCTGGCCAGTTGTGGCGTTCCTGTAGCCAGCCAACGTCATGCAGTACAGTATACGTTCGTGTTTCAATGCGGCCATGATCGCCGCCCACGGTCTCGTGGCGGCTGATTTCGGTGTCTTTGAAGTTTTTATCCTTCTGCTCGGCGGCGAAAAGCTCGACATCCTCGCGCAGGGTGCCCTGATTTCCTTTCAGGGCGAGAACGTAATCGGCTTCTTTATCGATAATTTTCTGCGCGATTTCTCTTTGGCAACCCATCGCGTCGATGGTCACGATGGCGCCTTCGATCTTCAGCATGTTCAACAGCTTGGGAATGGCGATAATCTCGTTCGATTTTTCGTCCACCTTGGTCTGTCCAAGCACGAGACGCTGCTCCGCGGCAAAAGCGGAGACAACGTGGATCGCATCGTTGGCGCCTTTTTTTCTTGCAGGAGCGCCGCGAGGTCTTGCCGTCGATGGCGATGACTTCGGCTGGAACGCCGGTTATCGACGCCACCCAGGAAACGAAACAGCGCTGGAACATTTCGGCATCCAGCGCCGCAAAGATGGAACTGAGCCGGTCGTGCGGGGGCGTTCCGTCGCGAAAAGGCAGGAAGCGGCGAAGCAGAGCGAGCTTCTTTTCCCCGAAAAGGGCTATGTCCGTAAAGGTCTCCGCCCCAGCCAGCACCGCCAGCAAGCACAGAAGCAACACTTCGTTCAGCGGGTAGATCACCTTCCCTTGCTGCCTCGGATCCTGTAAATCCTTAAAATAGACCAGGAAAACAACGCTCTCTCCCAAAGCCCCGCAATCTGCCGAACCACTGTCCATCGCCGTCCCTCCCCTTGCGAATCAGAGGCTTGCGATGGATTTAGCATTCGCTCCCTATGTCACGCCCTTTTTCACCCGATTGCCCTGTCCTGCACCGCGGAGCCTATTTACCTGGGCGGCCGGCCATGCTATGGGCACGGCATGCGCAACCTTGCAGCCCACCGGATCGAGTACATAAGCCGACGATGCGTCCGCCAACGCTGACGGCCGCGCGCGCATCTTGCTGCCTCCGCGAGCCGCCTTCTTTGTCATCCATGGGAAGCAATAGGTTCGCGATGACGGCGCCCGCTGTTGAAATCAGGCTGCAAACGCCTAAAGATTCGCCTGCACTGAAGAAATTGACCGAGGAGAGCTTCGGGCCTGGCCGGTTCGCGCGCACCGCCTTCCGGGTTCGCGAGAACAGCGGCACCCGAGCCGCGCCTGAACCTTTGCGCGGTGCAGGATGGCGCGGTCATCGGCGCGGTGCAGTTGACGCCTGTTTCCATCGGCGGCGTTGGCGGTGCACTGCTGCTGGGGCCGCTCGCCGTTGAGAAGGCCCATAATTGTCAGGGGCACGGCTTACGGCTCATGCTCGCGGGGCTTGCCCGCGCGCGTGAGCTTGGCTACAGGCTCGTCATTCTGGTCGGCGATCTGTCTTATTACGCGCGCGCCGGCTTTGGCGTGACGCCCCCTGGCCGCATTGCCTTGCCAGGCCCGGTGGACCCGGCGCGGCTGCTCTACGCCGAGCTTGTCCCCGGAGCGCTTGAGCACTACCGGGGTCTGGTGCGCGGCGTGCCAGGATAATCAGCCGCCAAATACAACATCGTGCATGATGCGGCCAGGCAGCAGAGTGAAGACGCCCGCAAGAACGAGCGCGAAAATGAACATGCCAGTCATCGTCTGCCTGTGGCCGGCGATCCGGTGGCGGCGGGCGTGGAGGATGCCAAGCGGCAGCATGGCGAGCGTGTAGGCCGCAAGCAGGTGGATTGGGTTCCAGATGCCCCAGATCTTTAGTGTGTGGATGAAGAAGCCGCTGACGGCCGCCGCGCACATCAAGGCCACCCAAAGCCAGCCGAGCACCCGGTGCGGAAGCGTGCCCTTTGGAGCTGCAAGCTGCACGAGCCCAAGCAAGAAGGCGGACATTGCCGCAAGCGCATGGAGTTGAATGGCCGGAGCGGCGGCTAGCAGTGGCGTTAATGTCATGGGTATGGGGCGGGCTCGGGAATTGCGGGTGGCGATTTTGATGACTTTAACATTGCGGTCCGTCAACCGGCTTCGTTCTGAAAGCCCTCAGCCTGCGAGCTTGGCGATATATGCGGGAGGTACGAAGGCGGCGTTATGAACCCTCGCCGCATAGTAGCGCGGCGATGCCGGTTCTCGCAGAGAGTGCGGTCCGCGATCGTCGAACGCGAAAATGCGGATGTAGCCTTTCGCCGGCCCGGCGTGTCCTTTCCGGCCCCAAGTGTTTGATTCGACTGATCCGATTTGCCGCCTGCGTGCACCGCTGCGCGCCTGGAAACAAGGATGACTTGTCCCTTGCGGCAAAGACGGCTATCGGTTGAGCGAAAGCGCCGCGCTTTGCCGTCCGTCAAGGGAGGGACACAATGAGAGTCTCCGGGATCGTTGTTTGTATGGTTGCCATGGCGGCCGCCTCCGCGCCCTGCCAGGCCTTAAACGCAAACGGCACGGATACACGCGCTGCGCAGGCCCCGCTAACCAGAGTTGCCAAGGCCAAGCCCAAGAAGGCCGCGCCGGTGCAGCCCAGCGCCATTACCTTCTATTGGTCGAAGGGCTCCGAGGGATCGTCGCTCTTCAGCGTGTTCCGGGAGAAGGTTATCCTGACCGTCGACGGCAAGCCCGCCGGCAAGCTCACCCAAGGCGAGTACATAAGCGTCCCCGTGGAACCGGGGCACCACAGCTACGGCTATGAAAGGGTGGCGTTTTCCAGCGAAGGCGAGATAAAGAGCGAGATCGACGTAGCGCCAGGGCAGAGCCTTTACTTCGAGATCGTCGAAAAGACCGAAGGCGGCTTCATGCACACTATGAGCCCGCAGCAGGTGGCGCCGGAGCAGGCTCAGGCTGAGGTGGCCAGGCTCAAGGCGCCCCTTCAGACTGCCGCGCCAGCGCCAGGAGTGCCGGCGCCTGCCGCGGGAACGGCAGCCACAGGGCAGGCAACGGCAGGTGTGTCCGCGGCGGCGCCCCAGGCTGGCGGCAAGCGCGGCAAGAAGGGCGCCGCACCGGTGCCTGTTGCGCAAAGCTACATTGTCTTCTACTGGCCCAAAAGGGGCAGCGGAAGCGTGTCGTTCCTCTCCAGCCTCGCCGAGCACGTCGGCTTTGCCGTCGACGATCAGTCCGCGGGCAGCATCGCCGAAGGCGAGTACATCAGCATCCCCATCCAGCCGGGCGCGCACACCTTTAGCTGGTCGAGGGCGTCTACGATCAGCTTCAACGATAAGAAGCACCCCATAGACATCGCGGCGGGGCAAAGCGCCTATTTCGAGGTCGCCGAGCAGCAGCAGGGCATGGTGACCGTTATCTATCCGCAGCAGGTTGAGGCGGGGCAGGCGCAGCAGGCGATGGCCAGCCTCAAGTCTCCGGCGGTGAACGATTAGCCGCGAGGTGGCCGGCCTTCTTGAGGGGGGGCCGCGCCTGAATGCCGGGTTCTCCCACGCCGGAACGCGCCCGGTTTCACGCCTTCCGATTTCCTGACTACGCCGGCGTTTTCGCTGGCGGGATGATCCAGGGGGGGGCAGCGCAACCAAGTAGAAACAGGCTTGTACTTACCTGTTTCCACGGCGATCACGAAGGGGGCTTGCTGACCGTTCCAGGTCTGCGCTTGCCCGGCTTTTCGCCGCCGGAGGAAATCGTTGAAACGGCAACAGCCCGCGATGCAATAATTCGCCTTTGACCACCGCTTTGGTTCAAATCCGGCCAAATTGGCTGCGGCTGGCAAGCCCCGCACTAAGCTGCTCCCAGGAAACGACGCCTGCCCAGCGCGCTGCGGCATTGCCATTGAGCACGGCCAGGGATTGCCCCTGCCACGATGTTGCCATCCCGCAACTATTATCGTCATATTACATAAAGTCATTATCCGGTTTGTCACGAATTGACGAAGCCTGCTGCGGCATCCCGCACGATAATTGCCAATATCGCACATATATAGCGCTATTTAGGCAATAATGGATGTGCTAAGAATGATGAATATATATACTCTGTCTCAGATTATTCTGACAATAGTATTGGATTATATCGTTTGCCATACTCAGTAATGTGTTGCCTGTTGTTCCAACCACTATCGCAATAATTGTACATAGTGTTTCAGTCTCTAACGCAAAACCATAGAAAATGATGAGTTATGCTGCGGAGACGCGGCTATGAGATTGTGGTACACGCGCAACATGTGCCGCGAACGGGTGGGTGTGCAACCCAGGGTTGGTGTGATGCTCCGGATCGTTTCGATAAACCGGCGTATGCAAGCGAGTTTCCGGTCATCCCCAGGATATCGCTTCCTAATGCAGCGCAGTAAAAACCCCTATTCTTAAGGATAATGCTATGCTTTGGCGTATCGCACTTTCTGTGGCCAGTGTTGCAGCCCTCACTGCTGCCGCCAGCGCCGCCGATCTCTCCGGACCTGCTGTAAGTTACAAGGACTACGCTCCCGCCCCGCTCTGGTCCGGCCTCTACGTTGGCGTTCATGTTGGCGGCGCTTGGGCTAACATGACCACCCATGACCTGGATGGCTACTGGGGCGACGCCCTGGGGGCCGCGCCAATGACAACGAGGCAAGTCCGCGGCGGCGTCTTTGGCGGTTCGCAGGCGGGCTACAACATGCAGCGCGGCAATTTCGTATATGGCGTCGAGGCCGACTTCGGCGCCATGGGCATTAGGGGGAGCAAGCGTCTCACCAACGACCCCATGCCGCAGGCCGTTGCAAGGATCAACACCGGCTTCTATGGCGACTTGACCGGCCGCTTCGGCTACAGCTTCGGCACGCTGATGCTTTACAGCAAGGCGGGTGTTGCCGTTATAAGCGCCAAAATGAGGGCTGAAGAGCCCGGCGATGCAGACGCTCCCTCATTCCAGAGTTCGCAAGCCGGCTGGACGGCTGGCGCCGGCGCCGAATACATGCTCAGCCCATCTTGGAGCATAAAGGCCGAGTACCAGCACTTCGATTTCGGCACTTCGTCTTCCAATCTGGTCGATGCTGACGTAGTCGGGGGCAACTTTAACTTCAACCACGACCTCACTATCGACACCGCCAAGGCCGGCCTGAACTACCACCTCGGCTGCTGCGAAGCGCCCCTGAAGTAGTCACCTTCCGTTTGAATTCTGCTACCCCCCCAGTAAGCGGCGCTTTCCCATCGAGCGCCGCTTATTGTTATTGCTCCTGCCCAATGGCTGACCGGCGATGCCGGGCTATCGTGCAAAACTGCCGGCCCGGTTAATACCTCGTAAACCACGGGCGGGTTATCTTGCGCGCTTGCAAAGCTGCGCCTTACGAAGGAAGGCACCCCATGAAATTCTTCGTTGACACGGCGGAAATCGCCGAAATCCGCGAGCTTGCCGCCACGGGCCTGCTCGATGGCGTCACCACCAACCCGTCGCTCATTGCCAAGGCCGGGCGCAACTTCATCGAGGCCGTGCGCGAGATCTGCGAGCTTGTGGAAGGCCCTGTCAGCGCCGAGGTGGCCGCGACCGACGAGGAGACAATGCTCGCCGAGGGCCGCAAGCTTGCCTCGATCGCCGAAAACGTGGCGGTCAAGGTGCCGCTTACCTGGGCCGGGCTCAAGACCTGCCGGACGCTCTCGCATGACGGCATCATGGTCAACGTAACGCTGTGCTTCTCGGCCAACCAGGCGCTGCTCGCCGCCAAGGCTGGGGCTGCGTTCGTCTCGCCCTTCGTTGGCCGGATCGACGATGCGGGCGAGGACGGCATGGGCCTCATCCGCGATATCCGCACGATTTTCGACAACTACCCCGATCTCGGCACCGAGGTGCTGGCCGCCTCCATCCGCCATCCGCGCCATATCACCGAGGCGGCCCTCGCCGGCGCCGACGTGGCGACGGTGCCGCCCGCGGTGCTCAAGCAGATCGTCAACCACCCGCTCACCGATAAAGGCCTCGCGCAGTTCCTGGCCGATTGGAAGAAGACCGGGCAAAGCATTCTGTGATGAGCGGTGGCTGACAGCGCGGGAAATATTGAGGGGCGAAACCCCTCACCCTGTCCCTTGCATGTTGGAGGCGGGCCCGAATCGCTTTGGTGATGAGGGCGCCGCAAGAGGGATGGCCATCCCTCTTGCGGCGGGCGGGCGGGACCGTCAGTCCCATAAGCTTTTGGCTTGCGGGAGAGCTTGGTCCGTCCGCCCCGGCTCGTGTTCTGAACAGATGATTGGGGAGCAAGTCCCGCATGCAAGGCAAGATAACATCCGTACGAGCCGATGAAGCAGTTTACGTGGGCATCGACGTCTGTAAAGCGTGGCTCGACGTTTATCTGCACCCAACTGGCCAGAGTTTCCGCGTTCCCAACAGCAAAGAGGGTATCCGGCGCCTGCGCAAGGAACTGGCGGGCTCCAAGGTGGCGCTTGTCATTGTGGAGGCGACCGGCAAGCTGCACCGGCTTGTGCACCGCGTACTCAGCCAGGCGGGCTATCTGGTTGCCGCCGTCAATCCCCAGCGCCCGCGCGAGTTCGCCAAGTCGATCGGGCAGCTTGCCAAGACTGACGGGATCGATGCGCGGATTCTGGCGCTTTTTGGCGCCGCCACCGGCCCTAGGACCACACCCGTTCCGGCCAAGACGGCGGCGGAGCTTCAGGAGCTGGTCTTGGCCAGGCAAGCCGTCAAGGCCGATGAAACCGCACTCAAGAACCGGCACGGCACCGCTGAAAGCGCGCTTCTGAAGCGGCTTCTCAAACGTCAGCTCGCTGCTTGCGAGCGGGCGGCGGCAGACCTTGACGCGGCCATCGCGGCGCTGATCGAAGGCAATTCTGTCCTGAAAAGCCGGTACGAAATTCTTCTGTCCATTAAAGGCGTCGGGCCGGCCGTTGCGGCAACCCTCGTGGCCTGCCTGCCCGAGCTTGGGCTCATTTCTGCCGCCAAAGCCACGGTGCTTGTGGGCGTCGCCCCCCTCAACGACAATTCCGCGGATCGCCAGGGCCTGCGCCGCATCCAGGGCGGCCGTGCCCATGTCAGGACCGCGCTTTACATGGCGGCACTTTCCGCCGCCCGCTGCAACCCGGACCTGAAAGCCTTCTACGCCGGGCTGCGCGCCAGAGGCAAACAGGCCAAGCTCGCCTTGACCGCAGTCATGCGCAAACTCGTCATCCTGGCCAGCGCCCTCATCCGCGAAAACAGGACATGGACCGAAAAACATGCTTGACCTCAAACACAGATGCTCTCCCTCTGGGAGAGGGGACGCCCTAACAACGGGCACAGCCGGACCCCCTCTCCCATGGGGAGAGGGCTGGGGTGAGGGGTTGTGCCCTTCGAAAGATCTCGCGGAGGCAGTGACAGGCTGGCTCACCTATCTCGGCGGTGAGCGCCGCTATGCGGACAACACGCTCGAAGCTTATGAGCGCGATGCGCGCCAATTTATGGGCTTCCTGGCCGCCTCCTGGCAGCACACGGTTTCGCTGGCCGGCCTGAACAGCCTGACCCCGCGCGATTTCCGCAACTTCATGGCCGCGCGGCGCGACGATGGCACAGGGAGCCGCTCGCTTGCCCGCACGCTTTCGGCACTGCGCTCGCTGTTCCGCTATCTCGAACGCACCGGGCGCTTGCAAAACCGCAGCGTGCTCTCCGTGGCGCTGCCGAAGCTTGCGCCGCGCCTGCCCAAGCCGCTGACCGAGGACAAGGCAAAGGACATCGTGGACGAGGCCACGCTCGACGGCGAGTTGAGCCAGTATCCCTGGACGGGTGCGCGCAACCAGGCCGTGCTGCTGCTGCTCTACGGCTCGGGCCTGCGGATCTCCGAAGCGCTTGGTCTCAACCGCAAGGACGCGCCGCTTCCCCCGCGCGACGTGCTGCGCATCACAGGCAAGGGCGGCAAGGAACGGCTGGCGCCGGTGCTGCCCATCGCCCAGCAAGCCATCTCGGATTACCTCGAAAAATGCCCGCACCCGCTCGAACCGCAAGGCCCCCTTTTCGCCGGCGTGAAGGGCGGACGGCTCAGCCCGCGCATCGTGCAGCTACTGATCGCGCGGCTTCGCGGCAATCTCGGCCTGCCGCATACGGCAACTCCGCATGCCCTGCGCCATTCTTTCGCAACCCACCTCCTAAGCCGGGGCGCCGATCTGCGCGTGATCCAGGAATTGCTCGGCCACGCCAGCCTTTCCACCACTCAAACCTACACCGCAGTTGACCGCGAGCGCCTGTTTCAGGCTTACTCTAAAGCTCACCCGCGGGCGTAAACGGTTGATTGCCCGCGAGAACGGTTTTAAATGACTCTGCGGACAGCATTTCGCAGGAGGTTTCGGCGTGGGCATTCTCTTGGCAGTCGCTAACCGTAAGGGCGGTGTCGGCAAATCGACGGTAACAACCATGCTCGCGCATGGCTTTGCGGCGATCGGAGAACAGCGCGTGCTTGTCGTCGACCTCGATACGCAGTGCAATTCCTCGATCATCCTGACCGGCGGCGAGAAATGGGATACGGCCCGCCGCAACCGCAAGACCATCGCGGAGTATTTCGACCAGAAATACGACCGGCCCAAGCTCAGGCCGGACGGCTTCATTATCGACAAAGCCGGTGATATCGAAATACCGGTGGGCAGCCTCTCGGTGCTTTCCGGCTCGCTCGACCTGGAAGATGTGGAAAACGCCTTTCTGCATAACCGCGCCAAGGCCGGCCAGGATTTCGAGACCGCCGAGCAGGGCGTGATCTCGCGCATCCACGACATGCTGAAGGACTTCGCCAATTCCTTCGATGTGGTGATCTTCGACTGCCCGCCCGGCTTGAGCTTCTCAACGCGTGCGGCATTACGCCTCGCCCACAAGGTCATTGTGCCCTTCCGCCCCGATTTCGTGTCGAGCTATGCCGCCGACCGGGCCGCCACGGTGATCGAGGACAAGCGGCGGCTTGAGGACGTGATCGCCATCCCCAAGGAGAAGCGGCGCTACATCACGCTGGTCAACTTCTGGCGCGACGGCACCTTCCAGCGCCTGAACTATGCCAACGTCGCCGCCATTCATCCCGTCATGCGCACCACCATTCCACAGGACGACGGCATCGCCGAGGCCTTCGAGTACCGCGGCGAGATGCTTTCTATTGAGGAAAAGTACGGTTCCGGGGCGGAAGTCGTCCGGGCCCTTTGCAAGGAAGCTGTCGAACTCAATCATAATGCGCTACCGAAGAGAGGCGGTTGCATGAACGACGAACGGCAAACGAAGATTTTGGCTGCCCTGCGCGATCTGTTCGACGCTATCGCCGAGGAGGTCCGCACTAACCCTTCCTTTGCCGGCAAAGTTCAAGCATCCCTTGCCGTTGCGGCAGGGCTTTCCGGTAACGCGGGCGCGCCTGGCCCAGGCCTGCTGCGCTTGGCGACGGCAGGCCCAGCTGCGCCGGTCCCAGGCACACCAAGTTCGGGCCTCAGTCCTGGCGTAATGAATGTGCTCCGGAAACTTTCCCGTGCCTGCCGCGCCGCCGCCCCCGCCCGCAGCATCGGCCGCCCAAGCAGCAAAAGACGCCAACAAGGCCAACAAGATGCTGCACAATATCTCCTTCGACGCGCTTGAATGCCACATCGAAGGGGCGCTGCTCGGCGGGCGCGAGCAGGAGGCACGCGACTTCTTGAGCAAACTCGACCGCTGGCAGCTTGAAGAAGTGGTAAAAGCGCAGCGCCTTCCCGGCACCAGGAACCTGCAGAAGGCCATCTACGAGGGCGATACCGCAACCGCCGTGGAGGCCATCGTGGGCAGCGCTCGCGAGCGCATCCGCAGCCGGCTTTCCACCGCGAGATAGGCAACGTCCCCTAGCGTAGCCGCACGCACGGCGCTCCGCGCTCGCGAGGTCAGGCCGCATTTGAAACTGTACCGGGTGCGGGACAGGCGCCGTTTCTGGGCGGGTGTGCGTCCCGATGTAACGCCACATTAACTCTCCTGGCTGCGCTGCCGGCCTATTTCGCGGGCTGAGGGAGCGCTTTTCGATTTTGAAGTAATATAGCAGAAAAACCTTGAGCGACCGTTAAGCGCGCTATTGCCACATCATCGCTTTGAAACTTAAAGATAATTCATCGTCACGGTCACTCTGGGAATGGCGGCGCCGTCCCCGCATTATGGTTAATCGCAAATATTCGTTTATATTTAACGGGGTTTCTTGGATGTATAAATCGGCCCAAAACAAGCAAAAAATCGCCAAAATGCGGCAGAAAAGATTGTCCGGTTCCGCTGTTAACCGTGACGGTATTTACCATGCCTGGTCCTTACGTGAAATGAACGGTTTATTAAGGCGATGGGTGCGCGGACTATAGTTTTGAGCCGTGTCCAGCGCTCGGGCTATTGGAAGGTACTTTGGCCCCCAACATTGGCGGTCTTGTCCATGCCGCGTTTGCCGGTGCCGGCCGCCACTCCACCGGCTGTCCGAACTCTGGAATCCGGAACCGCTCCTCCGCCACGCCATGCCGGGTTCTGGCTTCGATCAGCGCCCGGACGGGCTCGCCAATCCCCTCGTCGCTTAAGTGGAAGGTGGCGAAATGCATGGCGATGCTGAGATGGGCACCCAGGTCCAGGTGGGCGCGCACGGCATCGTCCGGGTTCATATGCTGCGGCTTCATAAACCAGCGGGGCTCGTACGCCCCGATGGGCAGCAGGGCCACATGAGGTGCGCCCAGCCGCCGCCGGATTTCCGCGAAATGGGCCGGATAGCCGGTATCGCCGGCGAAGTAGACGCGGCCGGCCGCCGTTTCCACCACATGGCCGCCCCAAAGCATGGTGCGTACTCCGGCCAAGAGACGATTTGACCAATGCTGGGCGGGGACGAAATGCACGCGCAAGCCGGGCTGGATTTCGCAAGTCTGCCACCAGTCGAGTTCGATGGCCCCGCCAATGCCTTTGCCGGCGAGATAGGCGCCGTTGCCGAGGCCCGTAACGATTGCCGGCGCCCAGCGCGCTTGAAGCCGCCGCAGGCTCGGCAGATCCATATGGTCGTAGTGATTGTGGCTCAGGAGAACCAGATGGATGGGCGGCAGATCGTCGAGGGCGATGCCGGGATCGCGCACCCGCTTGGGTCCGAGCCAGCTTAGCGGACTGGCACGCAGCGAGAAGATGGGGTCGGTCAGAATGTTGAAGCCGGCGCATTGGAGCAGAAAAGTCGCCTGCCCGATATAGGTGGCAACGATCCTGCCATCGTTCACCGCAGGCGCGGGCGGAATCGCCTTGGCCGGCTCCGGTGGCAGGCTTGGCCAGGGCGCGGGCCGCCGCGACATGCGCCAGCGCAGCAACTCGCCGAGGCTGCGGCCAGTGTTCATTTGGGGGTTGAAGAATTGCTTGCCGTCGAAATGACCGGCCATTCCGGAAGGGTCCCTGCCCCAGTATGGAGCGCACAACTGAACCTGACATCTATGTTGTCACGGGTATGTTGTCACGGGGGCGCCGGCGGCACGGAAGCATAAAATCCGAAAGTTTATGCGTTCTGCCCGTTCAGCACATCGCGGTAGATTTCGGCGAGCGGCATCTCGAAATCAATGGCAGGCAGCTTGAGCTTGGCTTCGAGCGCATCGAGCACTTGGAAACCGGTCCACTCACCCTCGCCACGGCTGAACACCTCCACATGTGCCTTGTCGCGCGCGGTGAGCACGTAGTGCTTCACGCTATCGAGCTTCTGATAGAGTGCCCATTTTTCGTGCCTGTCCCTTGCCTCGGTGCCGGGCGAAAGCACCTCGATAATCGCAACCGGATCTGACAAATGCACGGCACCTGGCTCCAGCGGCCCGCAGCGCACCATGACATCGGGAAAAACCTGCAAATCGAGACGCTTTTCCTTGAGCCAGAATGTCTCGTCGAACGGCCTGCATGGGGAGCGCTTGCCGCGAAAATCGTTCATCATCGCAACGGTAATGTTTTGAACGATCCTCTTGTGCTCCCAGCGCGCGCCGACCATTCCGCGGACGACGCGTCCGCCGATTAGCTCCCATTTCTCATCGGCGGGCATATCGAGGATGAGTTCCTCGAAGTCGCCCGCTGACATTATCTCAAACTTGAAGGCGCGATTTGGCATAGCTGGCTCCTTCCTTCAGTATAGAACATTTGGCGGACATCCGGTTGAAAAATTCAACGGGGCCGCCGGGGCGAAGGAACGTCAGCGATTTGAAGGACCGCCGCCCTCGAACACGGCGCGCGCAAGGATGCGGCCGGCGTTCAGCGCCTGGTCGCGAAGCTTGCGCCAGTCCACGCCGCGATCGATGTCTTGCAGCGTCCGCACGAGCTGCGCGCGCTGTGCGTCCGGGATTTGCGCCATGATCTCCGCCCAAATGGCGTCGGCGTTATAGATGCCGATGCTGGGCTCCAGGCAGGCCGGCAGGATCGACTCCCGCGGGAAATCGAGATCAGCGCCGGCGGCTTCCATGGCCTTGGAAATAGGATGAAGTTGCTATTTGCCTAGCAGCCTGCCGGACTTAAGAACATATACAGAACGACGCGCAATTGTTTTAAATAAATACCCCACATTGCGCATGATATTCGCATTTTGGGGCATGGCTCGCTCACATAATTGCGCAAGGCCCCTTGTGTCCGATAGGCTGCTAGATAGCGCCGAAAGGCATCGTACGGCTATGGCAAGTGCCGTAGCCGCAAAGCGCCGAAGGTGCTTCCTCCGGCGCTTTGCGCTTACCTTACTTCAGGCTGCCGCCGCCGAAGCTGCCACCTACGCGGACGCCAACGCGGCCTCCCCAGTCCTTGCCGTCTTCGGAGAAGCCCACACCGGCATTCACGCTGATCTGGGAGTTAAGCCGCAATGCGCCGGTTACAGCAGCACCGGTGTACTCGTTGAACTCGCCCATATTTGCACTTACGGCCCAATCCTCTTGAGGTTCCAGCCAAGTTGAACCAGCCATTGCATTCGATATGGCAACTCCCTTTTCGGCTCTCCTGTCGATGGGCCGGCCGGGCCTTGAGCACCAGTTGCACCGGTTGCACCTGTGGCGCCGGTTGCACCCGTGGCGCCGGTTGCACCCGTGGCGCCGGTTGCACCCGTGGCGCCGGTTGCACCCGTGGCACCGGTTGCACCCGTGGCACCGGTTGCACCCGTGGCGCCGGTCGCACCCGTAGCGCCGGTTGCACCTGTGGCACCGGTTGCACCCCGGGCACCGGTTGCACCCGTAGCGCCGGTTGCACCCGTGGCACCGGTTGCACCCCTGGCACCGGTCGCACCCGTAGCGCCGGTTGCACCTGTGGCGCCGGTTGCCCCCCTATCGCCCTTTTCGCCCTTGTCGCCTTTATCGCCCTTTTCGCCTTTGCAAGCACACGGCTTGCCCCCGTCGTCAAAACACGCAAAAGCTGGCGACGCGGTCACGAGGGCCGCCATTGAAACAAGCGCTGCTAATCCTAATCCTAGGCGCGCATTTCTGTATACGGACCGGGCGCCATGCGTCCTAAAATCCGCCCCAACAACTTCCTTACGCCCTGCCCCTTCAGGAAACTTCATTTGCTACCCCACCCGTTTGTTAAATAAAAAACGTCACTGTGTAGGTAGTTCTTGCTTATTAACTGGTTGTCATCAATGCGTCACAATGGCAGTTGCAAATCGCAAACACACACCGTTGCGGATGTAACACGATTCCCTTTCATGTATTCTGTATGTGGCATAGGTCAGTTTCTGTATTGCGCCTAATATATACCGTTGGTGGCCACCACTTGCACACACGGCCTTAGGTTGCGTTCTTTGGATGCACCTGCTGCTTGCGTTTATCGAGGACATCGCCGCCGCGAAGGAACCGGAGCCGAAAACGGCTCACCCTGCTGATCCGCAGGCAAAGCGGCGCGGCTGCGACTGTTGCGCCTAGTGGCCTGTATCGGCTAAAATGAGTGGCTATGACGCCGGGATTTTTTGACGTGGTGAAGCTGGAAGGCGCAGGCTGTACTCGACGTACAGTCAAGCCGTCCGGCTTTGCCACGGCGAAAAAGACCAAGTCAGAACTATTCATTTTAGCCGATACAGGCCACTAGCTTGCCTCGCACCGGTGCTGGGGCGGCAACCCTAAGCCGCAGGAGCCTAACCGTCCGCGAGCTTATCGGCGAGCGAGGCGGTCGCTTGGCTGGGCCGGGGACTTCAAGACGTGGGGTGACCGCCGCCCTCGAACACAGCGCGCGCAAGGATGCGGCCGGCGTTCAGCGCCTGGTCGCGAAGCTTGCGCCAGTCCACGCCGCGATCGATGTCTTGCAGCGTCCGCACGAGCTGCGCGCGCTGTGCGTCCGGGATTTGCGCCATGATCTCCGCCCAAATGGCGTCCGCGTTATAGATGCCGATGCTGGGCTCCAGGCAGGCCGGCAGGATCGACTCCCGCGGGAAATCGAGATCGGCGCCGGCGGCTTCCATGGCCTTGCGGATGGAAGTGGCTTTTGTGTTGCCGTCACCGGCCAGATTGTAGGGCGGCTGCCATTCCTGCATGGGGCGCAGGCGGTCCACATGGCTTAGGACCAGGAACATGGGCGGCCTGCGCCGGTTCGGGCGTGCGGCGAAGTAGGCGCGGATCTCGTCGAGCGCCCGGCTGTCGAGTTCGCGATCCGGGCGCACCGCATTCGCCACCCACAGGATGAGATCGGCCTGCGCCGCCTCCGCGATGAGCTTTTCCAGCGGTTCGTCGAGGCCTATGAGCCCAGGGCTGTCCAGGATCAGGGCCTGCGGCACACCCTGCCGTTTGAGTTCATAGGCCATGACCCTGTCCGTCAGCGGCAGCACGTCCGGTGCCGCGCGCACCTCGCCCAGAAGTGCGTTGATGAGGCTCGACTTGCCCGCTTTGACCTGGCCGCAGACGAGCAGCCGCAGCGGCTCGGTCTGCACCTGGACCGCGGCATGGCGGTCGCGGGCGCTGGCCTTCGTGATGTGCTCTTCAAGCTCCTCAAGAGAGACGCGCAGCCGGCCGCCATAAAGATCGATTGCCGCGCGCCCCACTTCCTTCACGTAACCGCGCGCCAGCCGCTTTGCGAGTTCCTCCTGCCCCCAGCTGTACATCTGCCGGGAAAGCCGCTCGCGCAGCTCCTGCGTTGCGGCCACGGCGGGGTTCAGCATGCGCACGATGCGCCAGATGTCCCAGCCCTTCTGCGCGATATCGATTGCGGAGCGCCATCGATAGACGCGGATCGCCTGGCCCACGGTCAGCTTGTCGCCGAAGGGGATGCTGTGCACCACCATCGGCTTTAGCCGCAGGCTCACCTGCTCGATCAGCGTCAGCGCCTCGGGCAGGGTGAATTGCCAGAGCGGCTCCTGAACCTCGGGATGAAGCGATTTCGCAACCGCTTCAACGGTCTCCCGGCCAAGGCCCAGAAATGCCTCCCAACTCGCGAAGTGGCTTATCTCCGCGTTGTTCGCGACGGCCAGCACCGCCTTCCATGCCTCCTGCTCGCGCGGCGTCCAGGAGGAAGCGGCCCGGTCCTCGGGCGGCTCCGCGGGCGGGGCGGCCTTGAGCGAAATATCCAGGCGCCGGAGCAGGTAAAGCTGGAGCAGGAAGGACGCCACGACGAACAGGCAGGCACCAGCCACCCAGTAAAGCCCGTAGCCACGCTGATAAAGCCAGATGCCGCCAAACGGCGCCAGCGTCAGCGTCGGCAAGGCGAGGCTGATTGCCGTGACCCAAAGCCTCAGCGCGAAGGTGCTGTCGCTGCGCTTGCTCATGACGCTGTCCCTTCGGCTGCCTTGCGGATGCGGAAAGCTTCCGAAAGTGCTGAGGAGTATGCCTTGGCCACGCCTTGCGCGTCGGAGGCGCCGAGACGGTGCTGGGCGAGGAAATAGCAGGCGGCCTTGCCGATGGCGAAGGTGGTGGCGAAGCTCGTCGCGGCGGCGGCGGCGGCGCCCGCGGTTTGCCCGTAGACCGGAATGAGCTTGGCCAGCTCGCGCAGGCCGAAACCGGCGAGGAGGCGCGACACGGCGCCAGCGCCCAGGCACGCGGCGAACTCGCCCAGCGATTTCCTGTTCCACTCGACGCCGTAAATGAGCGCGAGGCTATGCAGCATCTTGGATTGCACGGCGGGCACGGCGACCGCGCCCGCGACCGGCACCGCGTCGGCGGCAGCGGCGGCGGTTGCGTAGCCGACAATGTGCGGATGCGCCTTTTTCGCCAGCCTGTCCGCGCTTTGCGCGCTGGCGTCCTTGAGCAGGGCGACAAGGCCGGCGCCGCCGCCTCAAGCGCCTCGATGAGCGCGGGCAAGCCGTAGGACACAGGCTCGAAGCTGTCGCCCGGCTGCGTGAAATCTATTGGGACGAAGATAACGGCCCCGTTGCCCGGCAGGTGCGCGAACAGCGAGCGCTGGTAGGCGAGGGCACGCGTAAGCGCCGGCGGGAGCTTTGCCTCTGCCTCCGCATCTCCGAATGGATAAGGCCGCTTATGCACCTCTCCTGGCGCGTAAGCCTCGTGCAGCGAGGTCTGCGCCACGGCCACGGGCCACTCGGGATGCCGTTTGCGCGCAGCCTTCAGGGTCTCCAGAACCGCGCCCTGCTGCGGGTCGAGCGCCTTGACGACGGCGACGATCAGATGCGACTGCGCCTCGTGAAAGGCGATGTCCTCCGCCGGGTCGTAACCTTTTTCGCCAAGCCCGCGCGTATCGAGGAAGCGGATGACGGGCGCTTCGGCGGGGAAGTCGAAGATCGCGGCGGTCCTGGTGCACGGCTTGTAGCCCAGCCCGACCTCGGCGGCACTCGCCTCGGTGAGCGCGCGCACGATGGAGGACTTGCCGGATTGCACCTTCCCGATGAGCCAGATCACGGGCGCCGTCTGGCTCGCAAGCGCGGCCACCTTCTCATCCGATGGCACTGCAGCCTTGGGCGCCAGCACCGCGTCGCGGACGCTTTCCCAGCTCCGGGCAAGCGTCCCTTCTATCGTTTCCCGCCAATTCATGTCCGCCATCGCTGCAAGCGCCCCCCCCCGAACCGGGCGGCACATCTTCAGCCCGGCCGGTCCCGTCAATGGCAATCTAAGTAGCGAACCGCCTCTAGGGAAGAGCGATGCGGGCGCGCTTTGCCTCCGTTTGCGCACGGGAGGGCGTCAGGCCTTGCCGCTGCCGGAAGCGAGCCTGGTGGAAGCGATGCCTCCCGCAGCGAAAAAGAACGGCATATAGGCCGCCAGTTCCGGCGGCGCCCAGACCGGCTACAACATCCAGAGCGGCAATATCGTCTTCGGCGTGGAAGCGGACTTTCAGGGGGCTGGCATCTCCGATACCCAGCATAACCCCACCCTCACAACCCCAGTGCCACGCTCAAGGCCAGGACGATATTTCAGGGTTATCCCCCCGAACCATGTACCTTGGAGCAGCAATGTTTTTGACGGGGCTACAATTGATCGGATGTACGCAACCGCGCGGGCAATGCAACGCATGGCCGCCCAGGACTTTGCCGCCCGGCCTAAAGGAAACCTTCAATTCGCGGCGCGCAGGCGGCTGGCATAAGCCGCGCAAATTACGGGTTGCTTTTGCCGCGCTCTGCGCGCCGTCTGGAAGACGAAAATGCAATCATGCGAGGCTTGCCATACGGCAACATTACATGCTTGTCATGCCACGCGATTTCTGGCACGCTCGGCAACTGGCGGGTGAATGCAGCCTTGTGCGGTAAAACCGGGTCCGTGGATTATTTGTTTTCTGAAACAAGTACTCTCGGGCTGCGGTATTCTGCGCGCCTGCATTGTAGAGCAGCAGTTAGGACGAAAAAGATGAGAACGGGTAGCTTCCACAACGATACGGTGCTTAATGCGGCGATCACAGCCGCAGCCCGAAAATGATGCACCCACGCCTCCGGCCGCCCCCACGAGGCAGCCGCTAGCTATTTACCACAGTCAGATCATCGCTCCATCGAGTTTTGTTCAAGTTCAAACTATGACCGGCATCAAGATGCAAGCAGGTAACACGTTGACTCACGCCCACGGCCTTCCCGAGGCACAAGGCCTTTATCAACCCTCCAAGGAACACGACGCTTGCGGCCTCGGCCTTGTCGCGAACATCAAGGGTGAAAAAAGCCACCAGATCGTGCGGGACGGCCTCACAGTGCTGCTCAACCTGGAGCACCGCGGGGCCGTGGGCGCCGACCCGCTGGCCGGCGACGGTGCAGGCATTCTGGTGCAGATCCCGCATGCATTTTTCAAGGCGGAGGCGGAGCGCCTCGGCTTCAGGCTACCCGCGCCCGGCGCCTATGCCGTGGGGCAGCTCTTCCTGCCCAGCGACGAACGGGTCCGCGTCCGTTGCGAAGACATCGTCGCGAAAGTGTTTGAGGAGGAGCATATCCCGCTGCTGGGCTGGCGCGACGTGCCCGTGAAGAACGAGGGGCTGCCCCACAGCGTCGTCGCCGTCGAGCCTTGCCACAGGCAAGTTTTCGTTGGCAGGCCCGAGTTTATGGAGGACGAAGCCCGCTTCGAGCGGGCGCTTTACATAGCGCGGCGCGTGGCCGCGAACCGCATTGCCGCGGAAGTGGAGACGAAGGACTTCTATGTTGTCTCGCTGTCCTGCCGCACCATCGTCTACAAGGGCATGTTCCTGTCTTATCAGCTCGGCAACTACTATCCCGACCTGCACGATCCGCGCTTCGAGTCCGCGCTGGCTCTCGTGCATCAGCGCTTCTCGACCAATACCTTCCCATCCTGGCGCCTTGCGCACCCCTACCGGATGATCTGCCACAACGGCGAGATCAACACGCTGCGCGGCAACGTCAACTGGATGGCGGCCCGGCAGGCGAGCGTTTCCTCGCCGCTGTTCGGCGATAACATTTCAAAACTCTGGCCGATATCCCTTGAGGGACAGTCCGACACGGCTTGCTTCGACAACGCGCTCGAATTTCTCGTGCAGGGCGGCTACAGCCTCGCGCATGCCATGATGCTGCTGATCCCGGAGGCGTGGGCGGGCAACGCGCTCATGGATGAGAAGCGCCGCGCCTTCTATGAATATCACGCCTCGATCATGGAGCCCTGGGACGGCCCGGCGGCCATCGCCTTCACGGACGGCCGGCAGATCGGCGCCACCCTCGACCGCAACGGCCTGCGCCCGGCGCGCTACTGCATCACCAAAGACGGACGGGTGATCCTGGCTTCCGAATTGGGCGTGCTGCCCGTGCCGGAGGAGATGATCGAGTTCAAATGGCGTCTCCAGCCTGGCAAGATGCTGCTCATCGACCTGGAGAAGGGCTGTATCGTCTCCGACGACGAGATGAAAGTCCGAGCTTGCCAATGCCCGGCCCTATCAGGAATGGCTGAACCACGGCCAGGTGCGCGTGGCGGCACTGCCCAAGCCGGATGCCGCGCAAGCCGAAAGCAAGGTGCCGCTTCTCGACCGCCAGCAGGCCTTCGGCTACACCCAGGAAAGCTGGAAATTCCTTCTCTCGCCTATGATCGAGACGGGCCAGGAGGCCATAGGCTCGATGGGCACGGATACGCCGATCTCGGCGCTCTCCTCCAAGCTGAAGCTCCTGCACACCTATTTCAAGCAGAACTTCGCGCAGGTGACGAACCCGCCGATCGACCCGATCCGCGAGGAATTGGTGATGAGCCTCGTCTCGTTCATCGGCCCGCGCCCCAACATCCTCGATCTCGAAGGCACCTGGAAGCAGAAGCGGCTTGAAGTTTGCCAGCCCATCCTCACCAACGAGGACCTGGAGCGCATCCGCAAGATTTCGCAGGTGCCATTCACGCCCTTCCGCACGATCACGCTCGATATCACCTACAGCGCGCATCTGGGCGCGGCCGGCATGGAGCGTTCGCTCGACTGGCTGTGCAGCCGGGCGGAAACCGTCGTGTTGCAGGGCTGGAACATCATCGTCCTGTCCGACCGCGAAATGGGTCCGGACCGTATCGCCATCCCGAGCCTGCTCGCGACCAGTGCTATTCATCACCACCTGATCCGCAAGGGCCTGCGCACCACGGCCGGCCTCGTGGTCGAGACGGGCGAAGCGCATGAGGTGCACCAGTTCGCGGCTCTGTCCGGCTATGGCGCAGAGGCGATCAACCCCTATCTCGCCTTCGAGACCATAGAGGCAAATCTCGCCGATCTCGAAAAGCCCATCGCTAAGGACGAGGCGTTCCACCGCTACGTGAAGGCCATCGGTAAGGGCCTCATGAAGGTGATGTCCAAGATGGGCATTTCCACCTATCAGTCCTATTGCGGTGCGCAGATCTTCGACGCGGTGGGTCTCAAATCGGATTTCGTCGCGAAGTGGTTCACCGGCACGCACACCGCGATTGAAGGCGTGGGGCTCGAAGAGATCGCGGCGGAGACCGCGGAGCGCCACCGGCTTGCCTTCTCTGGCGCTCCGGTTTTCAGGGATTCGCTCGAAGCGGGAGGCGAATATGCCTACCGCGTGCGCGGCGAGGCGCATGCCTGGAACCCCGATACCATCGCCGATCTTCAACACGCGGTGCGTGGCAATTCCAGGGAGAAGTACCGCTCCTTCGCGAAGGCGCTCAACGATCAGGCCGGGAAGCTGATGACGATCCGCGGCCTCTTCCGCCTGAAGGATGCTAGCGAAATCGGCCGCACGCCCATTCCGCTCGATGAGGTTGAGCCGGCCAAGGACATCGTGAAGCGCTTCGCAACGGGCGCGATGTCCTTCGGTTCGATCAGCCGCGAGGCGCACACCACGCTCGCCATCGCCATGAACCGGATCGGCGGCAAGTCCAATACCGGCGAAGGCGGCGAGGAGACCGACCGCTTCAAGCCGCTGCCGAATGGCGACAGCCTGCGCTCGGCCATCAAGCAGGTGGCCTCGGGCCGCTTCGGCGTGACCACGGAATACCTGGTCAACTCCGACATGATGCAGATCAAGATGGTGCAGGGGGCCAAGCCCGGCGAAGGGGGCCAGCTCCCTGGCCATAAGATCGACGAGATCATCGCCCGCGTTCGCCACTCGACGGCTGGCGTCGCGCTGATCTCGCCGCCGCCGCACCACGACATCTACTCCATCGAGGATCTGGCGCAGCTCATCTTCGACCTCAAGAACGTGAACCCGGAAGCCTGGGTGAGCGTGAAGCTTGGCTCCGAGGTTGGCGTCGGCACCGTGGCGGCGGGCGTTGCCAAGGCCCGGGCCGACCACGTGACGATTTGCGGCTTCGAGGGCGGCACCGGCGCTTCGCCCTTGACCTCGATCAAGCATACGGGCTCGCCTTGGGAAATAGGCCTTGCCGAGACGCAGCAGACGCTGGTGCTGAACCGCTTGCGCGGGCGCATTGCGGTGCAGGTCGATGGCGGTATCCGCACCGGGCGCGACGTGTTGATGGGCGCGCTTCTGGGCGCCGACGAGTTCGGCTTTGCCACCGCGCCACTGATCGCATTGGGCTGCGTGATGATGCGCAAGTGCCATCTGAACACCTGTCCCGTTGGCGTGGCCACGCAGGACCCGGTCTTGCGCGCGCGCTTCAAGGGCGAGCCTGAGCACATCATCAACTACCTGTTCTTCGTGGCAGAGGAGGTTCGCGAGTTTATGGCCGCGCTCGGCGTGCGCACCTTTGTTGAGCTGATCGGGCGCTCGGACTGGCTCGACAAGGAGAAGGCAATCGAGCATTGGAAGGCGCAAGGGCTGGACTTCACCCGTATGTTCCACCGGCCGGACGTTCCTGCCGAGGCGGCCATCAGCCATTGCGAGGAGCAGAAGCATCCGATCGTCCATGTGCTCGACCGCAAGCTCATCGAGCTTGCCAAGCCGGCGCTTGACGAAGGCAAGCCGGTCAAGCTCGAAATGCCTATCGCAAGCCACGACCGCACGGCCGGCACCATGCTCTCCGGCCAGGTCGCCGAAGATCTACGGCCATGCCGGCCTGCCTGAGGATACGATCTGGATCGGCTTCAAAGGCTCCGCGGGCCAGAGCTTCGGCGCATGGCTGGCGCGCGGTGTCACCCTGGACCTTGCCGGCGAGGCGAACGACTATGTGGGCAAGGGCCTGTCGGGCGGCAAGATCATCGTCCGCCCGCCTGAGAACGCCGCGGTTGTGCCCGAGGAGAGCATTATCGTCGGCAACACCGTGCTCTACGGGGCTATTTCCGGCGAATGCTATTTCCGTGGCATTGCCGGCGAGCGTTTCGCCGTGCGCAATTCGGGCGCGATTGCCGTTGTCGAAGGCACCGGCGACCACGGCTGCGAATATATGACTGGCGGCTGCGTGGTGGTGCTCGGCCCGACCGGGCGCAACTTCGCTGCGGGCATGTCGGGCGGCGTTGCCTATGTGCTCGACGCGAATGGCGATTTCGACAAGCGCTGCAACATGGCGATGGTGGAGCTGGAGCCCATCGATCCGGGCGATGTATCGCCCTTCGACCAGGCCAATGGCGATACGCTCGAACGCTTCAACTTCGTCCATCTGCTGCACGATATGACGAAGGACGATGAGTTGCGCCTGTACAAGATCGTCGAAAACCACCGGCACTACACCGGATCGGAGCGCGCCAAGACCATCCTTGAGAACTGGGTAGACTACCGGGCGAAGTTCGTGAAGGTCATGCCTGTGGAATACCGGAAGGCGATGGAAGCCGCGAAGCGCGTGGCACCGCCTCCGCCGCCGCATGCCGATATCGCCGTCGGCGTGGAAAACGAACAGCAGCCAGGACTTTGAGCTGGGGCCTTCGGGCCGGCTCTTTCGGCTGCCGCGCGCAGCCAAGCGTGATTTTGGGGAATGAACATGGGGAAGATAACGGGGTTTCTTGAGATCGATCGCGAGGACCGGGACTACTCGCCCGTCATCGAGCGAGTGCGGCATTTTCGCGAATTCGTGGCGACGCCAGCGGAAGAGGCGATCCGCGAGCAGGCGTCACGCTGCATGGACTGCGGCATTCCATTTTGCCATGGCGGCTGCCCGGTGAACAACCAGATCCCCGATTGGAACGATCTGATCTATAACGGCGAATGGCGGGACGCGGCGCGCAACCTTTATTCGACCAATAATTTTCCCGACATTACCGGCCGGGTTTGTCCCGCGCCCTGCGAGGCGTCCTGCACGCTCAACATCGAGGATGCGCCGGTTACGATAAAAAGCATCGAGTGCGCGATCGCCGACCGCGCCTTTGCCGAAGGCTGGACCGTCCCCGAGCCGCTTGAGGACAGGACGGGCAAGCGCGTGGCCATCGTCGGCTCCGGGCCGTCGGGGCTTGCCGCGGCGCAGCAGCTCGCGCGCGCGGGGCACAGCGTGCATGTCTATGAGAAAAACGCCCAGCCGGGCGGGCTTCTGCGCTACGGCATTCCCGATTTCAAGCTCGAAAAACATATTATCGAGCGCCGGGTGGACCAGATGCAAGCAGAGGGTGTGACCTTCCACTGCAATGTGCATGTGGGTGTCACGCTTTCCTTGGACGATCTGGAGCAGGAGTGCGATGCGGTTTTGCTGTGTGGAGGAGCTGAGAAGCCGCGCGATTTGTCCGTTCCGGGCTGTGAGCTGAAGGGTATCGAGCAGGCCATGTCGTTCCTCCCGCAGCAGAACCGGCGCGTCTCGGGCGAGTTTCAGGGAGAGGTGGCGCCGATCCTCGCGGAGGGCAAGCGTGTCGTTGTGATCGGCGGCGGCGACACTGGGTCGGACTGCATCGGAACGTCCATCCGGCAGGGTGCGGCTTCCGTCGTTCAGCTTGAGATCATGCCCAAGCCGCCGGAGAAAGAGGACAAGGCGTTGAGCTGGCCGCATTGGCCGCTCAAGCTTCGCACCTCCTCCAGCCAGGCGGAGGGGGCTCAGCGCGAATTCAGCGTGATGACCGCCAGCTTCGAGGGCGATGAGAGCGGTCAGGTGAAGGTGCTTCATTGCGTGCGCGTGGACTCGAAGCTTAAGCCCATCGAGGGAACCGAATTCACCATCGAGGCCGATCTCGTGCTGCTGGCCATGGGCTTCGTCTCGCCCGTGCATGAGGGGATGATCTCGTCGGCCGGGCTTGAGCTCGATGGCCGTGGCAATGTGAAGGCGGACGGCCGCGATTATCGCACGTCGCGGCCCAAGGTGTTCGCGGCGGGCGACATGCGGCGCGGGCAATCGCTCGTGGTTTGGGCGATCCGGGAAGGCCGGCAAGCAGCCCACGCCATCGACAAGGCGCTGATGGGGCGCAGCGACCTGCCCCGGTAGCGGCTCCTGGATGGCGAAGAACCGATGGCTTGAGATACCGCTTGCCGATTACGAGGGGCACATGGCCCTGCCGGGAGTGGGGCAGGCGGTTTATCTTGCGAATACGCTGGAACGCCTCGTGAGAGATCGTGCGCCGCCCTCGGTGGCCGTCATTGGCTGCGCAGGAGGCAACGGTTTTGACCGGCTCGCGGCTCTCAAAGTGCGGCGGGTTGTTGGTGCCGATATCAACCCCGTGTTTCTGGCAGAGGCGAAGCGCCGGTATTCCGGCAGCCTCCAATGCCTTGAACTCGTTTGCTGCGACATCGCATCGGCTGGATGCCCGTTCGAGCCGGTGGATTTCATCTTCGCGGCCCTGATTTTCGAATACACGAGCGTGCCCGCGAGCCTTGCTTCCTTACGCCGGTTGCTACAGCCTGGCGGCGTTGTTGCCGCCGTCCTGCAATTGACTCACGCCAGCATTGGCGCCGTGACGCCAAGCTCTTTCCCCTCGCTTGCTAAGCTCGCGCCAATCCTGCGCCCGATCCCGCCTTCCGAATTCCAAAAGGCTGCGGAACAGGCCGGCTTCCGCCTGAAGTCCAGTCTCCCGCACGTTTTGTCCTCGGGTAAAGCCTTTCAGGAAGTCCACCTGGACGCTTGCTGATGGGGGCGTCGTGAGCCTGCCGTTAAGCCGCCCGTCTTGCGCCCTCCCTCTCGCCGCGAAGGCTCAGCGCCTCGGCGACATGCAACACATGGATGTTGGCGCTTCCGTCAAGGTCGGCGATGGTACGTGCAAGACGTAGCGTCCGGTGGTAGCCGCGCGCCGAAATCCCGTTCGCCTCCGCCGCCTGCTCCAGAAGCCGTAAGCCTTCCCGGTTCAGCGGGCAGAACTCTTGAAGCAGCGCCGCAGGGCATCTCGCATTGGTGGTGAGGTCCTCGATGGCGGTGATGGAATAGCGGCGCGATTGCAAGTCACGTGCGGCGCGGACCCTTTGCGCGACATCGGCGCTGGTCTCACGCGATGGCGGCAGCGCCAGATCGGTGGCCTTCACTGGCGCCACGGCGATCTGAATGTCCAGCCTGTCCCAAAGCGGGCCGGAAATGCGCGCCTTGTAGCTCTCCTCGCACCGGGGGCCAAGCCGGCACGTCACGCCAGGCGTCCAGGCATGCCCGCAGCGGCACGGGTTCATGGCCGCGATAAGCTGAAAGCGCGATGGGTAACGGATGCGGTGATTGACCCGCGCGATCACGGTCTCGCCGCTTTCGATGGGCTGGCGCAGCGCATCCAGCGCATGCGGCGGAAATTCAGGGAACTCATCGAGGAAGAGCACGCCCTGATGAGCTAGCGCCACCTCGCCGGGCCTCGGCCGGGCGCCTCCGCCCACAAGCGCTGCCATGCTCGCGGAGTGATGCGGCGCGCGGAAAGGCCGCACGGCCGTGAGGCCTCCGTTGACAATGGTACCCGCGATGCTTTGGATCATCGCGACCTCCAGCATCTCCTTGGGCTCAAGAGGCGGCAGGATACCCGGCAGCCGCTGGGCAAGCATCGACTTGCCTGCACCTGGCGGGCCGATCATCAACATATGGTGCCCGCCCGCCGCCGCGATCTCCAGCGCGCGTTTGGCGCTTTCCTGGCCGCGCACGTCCTTGAGATCGAGCCCTGCCCCCGCAGCTTGCTCCAGCCGCGGCCTGGGGCTTGGGAGCCGGACACCGCCTTTGAGATGGTTGACGAGGGCCAGCAAATGGGGCGGGGCCACGATTTCCATCTCGCCTGAAGCCCATGCCGCCTCAGGCCCGCATGCAGCCGGGCAGATCAGCCCTTTTCCAAGCGCGCTCGCACCAAGCGCAGCGGGCAGCGTGCCCGCGATCGATCCGAGGCTGCCGTCCAGCCCTAGCTCTCCGATAATGATGAAATCATCGAGTGTTTCAGAGGCAATCGCTCCCGTGGCAGCCATCACGCCCAGCGCCACCGGCAGATCGTAATGGGTCCCTTCTTTCGGCATGTCGGCCGGGGCCAGATTGACCGTGATACGTTTGGCCGGCAGCCCGAGGCCGATGGCGGTCAGCGCAGCTCGCACCCGCTCGCGGCTTTCGCCGACGGATTTGTCCGGCAACCCCACGATGGAGAAAGCAGGCAGGCCGGGGGCAATCAGAACCTGCACGTCGACCTGCTTCGCGTCGATGCCCTCAAACGCGACCGTGGACACCTGCGCGAACATCTGAAACTCCGTACTCTTTGCTGTTACGGAAACATTATCTCCAATTGCACGAAAAGCAAGAACATTACGCGAACGCTACCGTGACGAGACCTTTTCTTCCACAACATTCCAGATCAGCGCCGCAATATCGGGGCCGCCGAAGCGCTTCACCTCGCGGATGCCCGTCGGCGAGGTCACGTTGATCTCGGTCAGGTAATCGCCAATGACATCGATCCCAACAAAAATCAGTCCGCGCCGCTCAGCTCCGGACCAATCGCCTCGCAGATTTCGTGCTCGCGCGGCGTCAGCCCCGTCGCTTCCGGGCGCCCGCCTACATGCATGTTGGAGCGCGTTTCACCGGCGGCGGGAACACGGTTGATCGCGCCTGCGGGCTTGCCATCGACAAGGATAATGCGCTTGTCGCCCGCCCGTACCTCCGGCAGGTAGCGCTGAACGATGAACGGCTCGCGGAAAACCGTCTGGAACAACTCCACCAGGGAGCCGGCGTTGGTATCATCCGGGTGTAGCCTGAACACCGCAGTGCCGCCGTTTCCATAAAGCGGCTTGACGATGACGTCGCCGAACTCGTCGCGGAATTCTTTCAGCTTGGCAAGCGAGCGCGTGATCAGCGTCGGTGGCATGAGGTCTGGAAACTCCGTGACGAAGAGTTTTTCCGGGGCATTGCGCACGCTCGCAGGGTCGTTCACCACCAGCGTCTTCGGATGGATGTGATCCAGAATATGGGTGGTGGTAATGTATGCCATATCGAAAGGCGGGTCCTGGCGGAGGTGGACCACATCCAACTCCTCCAAGGCGAGCGTTTGCGGCGCTCCCAGCTCGAAATGCGCACCATGCACGTCCTCGACCCGAAGCTCATGCCCCTCCGAAAAGACACGGCCATCGCGCATGAACAGCTTATCCGGCGTGTAATAAAAGATGCTATGTCCGCGCGTCTGCGCTTCCAGCATAAGCGCGAAGGTTGAATCCCCGCCGATATTGATCCGCTCGATCGGGTCCATCTGGACCCCAGTCTTCAGCCGCATGCGCTTGCCTCCCGGTCTTGCCGGAGGGAATTTAGGGCACCTGCTGAATTACGCAAGAAACGCTTGCTCGATGTGGGCGCAACCCTGCCTAGGGCTGATGAGGATCACGTCGAAGCTCGCGGAGCAGTGCGCAAGCTCCGAATGCTCGCCCAAAAAGATTTCCGCGGCGACAGCGATACGGGCTTGCTGACGCGGCTGGATCGCATAGGCGGCCTCTTCCTGGGTTTTCCGGCGCTTCACCTCGACAAAGGCCAGATGATCGCCACGCTTGGCGACAAGGTCGATCTCGCCGCCCTTGGTTTTATAGCGATGAGCCAGAATATGGTAGTTCTTGCTTTCGAGGAGCCCTTTCGCGCGCCACTCCGCCGCCATGCCCGTTGCGTGGGCGGTTTGAGCCGGAAAACCTTGATTATTGCGCGCGATCATTGCCTTTACTCCTTAACTGCAATGCCAAGTTGTAAACCTGCTTCCGGGCAACTCCAAGCCCCTTGGCCACTTCTTCAACAGCCTCCTTCAGGCTGGCGCGCTGCATGGCGCTCCGTAAAGCGCTTTCGATGTCCTCTTGTTCAGGGGGCTTTTGCTCTCCGGGGCCAATGAGGATCACGAATTCTCCGGCGGGCGGATTGGCGCGGATTTCCTCAAGGATCGCAGCCGGGCTTCCCCTGAACGCTGCCTCGAAAAGCTTGGTCAGCTCGCGCGCGATTGCCACCGGACGGTCAGGAAATATTTCCGCCAGCGCTTCGGCGGTTTCCTCGATGCGCGCGCCGCTTTCGTAGAACACAAGCGTCCCCGGAATAGCCCGCGCGGCTTCCAGCTCATGCCGCTTGGCTGCTTGCTTGGGCGGCAGGAACCCCCCGAAGTGGAACCGGTCCGTGGGCAAGCCGGCAGTCACAAGCGCTGCGAGAAGGGCCGATGGGCCGGGGATAGCAAAAACGCCGATGCCTTCCGCAATCGCCGCGCGCACAAGCTTGAAGCCGGGGTCGGCGATGAGCGGCGTGCCGGCATCCGAGATGAGCGCCACGCTTCTGCCATGCGTGAGCGCGGCCAAAATCCGGGAACGGTCCTTGTCTCCGCTGAAGTCGTGATAGGCCTCAAGCTTGCGTCCTATGCCATAGGCGGAAAGCAGCTTACGGCTGTGCCTTGTGTCCTCGCAAAACACCGCATCGGCGGATGCCAGCACGCAAAGCGCACGGATGGATATGTCCGCGAGGTTTCCGATGGGCGTCGAGACGATGTAGAGGCCAGGCGCAAGCGGTGCCGCGAGGAGCTTATCGAGCTGGCGCTCCAGCCCCAGGGCAAGCTCCGGTTTCAAGGGATGATTCGCTGCCGGGCCTTCAGATGCCACCGCCGCAGCCGGTTTCGATTTTTTCGGGAAATGCTGTCCGGACATCACCAATCAGCCATGATTGCGAAAGAGGTTGCTTGCTGGCAGCGACGCTTGCAAGATGCGCGCGCCGCAGACAGCGGGAACCGGTTGCGGTGCAGCCGGCGCTAGTGTCCCGTCTCCGAATTACCGCCCCATTTGCCGCACGCTCGCACGGTAATTCGGAGGCATAGGGGACACTAACAAATTTAAAGTGCTAGTGTGGCTTATGTCTCGCAATTGCCTTCGCGAGGCTGGCCACACAGGGGGCAGGCAATTGCGAGACGCCACACTAGTGCAGCCGGCCGGAAGTTCGCACCCGTTTGCCGCGAATTCGCAAGCGAATTTCCGGCTGGTAAGCTGCACTAGCAACAAAGATCTGCTAGTACGCCTTATCCGCGGGAAATCCTGGAAGCGCGAGCCGCAAACGGGTAAGGATTTCCCGCCGGGCGTACTGGTCAACATGAAACCGATACTCACTCAATGAAGACACCGTTTCAACATGGTTGCGCGCATACCCGCATTGTTTTCAGCCTTGCGGCTGTGCTGGCTTGCCTCAGCCTCGCTGCGTGCTCGATTGGCGGGCTCGGAGGCTTGGGCGGCAACGTTGCCGGGCCGGCGCCGCAGGGAGCGCCCGCCGGCCAGACGGTAAAGGTCGCATTGCTGCTGCCGCTCACGGGCAATGCCAATGCCCGGCTGGTGGCGAAGGCGATGAAGCAGGCGGGCGAGCTTGCGCTGTTCGATTTCGACAAGCCCAATGTGCAGCTTATCCCGAAGGACACGCACGGCAATCAGCAAGGTGCAAGGCAGGCTGCCGAGGAGGCGGTGAAAGAAGGGGTCGAACTCATAATCGGGCCGCTGTTCGCCAACGAGGTTTCGGCCGTGGCTCCCATCGCTCAAGGCGCTCACATTCCTGTGCTTGCCTTTTCGAGCGACAGGAATGTAGCGGGCAATGGCATTTATCTTTTGAGCTTTGTCGCGGGCGCCGATGTGCCACGCATGATCGCCTACGCGGCCTCCAAGGGAAAAACGCGGTTTGCCGCTCTCTTTCCCCAAAACGAGTACGGCCGCATCGTGGAGCAGGTTTTCCAGCGCGCGGTTCAAGAGAACCACGGTCAGGTCGTGATGACCAAGACGTTCCCGCCCGATGCGAACGGCATGCTTCCGCCGGTCAAGGAAATGTCGGTGCTCGCCAAGAAGGACTCGAAAGACGGGCCGGCGCCGCCGCCGCAGATCGACGCTATTTTCATTCCGGCGGGCGGCGACACGCTGCCTTCGCTTGCCCCGCTCTTCCCCTATTATGAGATTAACACTAAGGACGTGAAGCTCATGGGGCTTTCGGGCTGGGACTACACCGGCGTTGGCAAGGAGCCGGCCTTGCTCGGCGGCTGGTTCGCGGCGCCCGATCCCAAAGGCTGGCAGGGCTTCACCCGGCGCTATGTCGAGACCTATGGCGACGCACCGCCGCGCCTGGCAAGCCTTGCCTACGATGCTGTGAGCCTTGCGATCTCGCTGTCGAACAATCCGGCAGGGCAGCGTTTCGTCGCGTCCGAGTTGACCAGGGCGAGCGGATTCCAGGGAGTGGACGGTCTATTCCGGCTCCGGCCCGAGGGGATCTCCGAACGCGGCTTCGCGATCATGGAGGTACAGAAATACGGCAATCAGGTTATCGAGCCGGCTCCCTCATCCTTCGGTCCCACGGTTGCGCAATATTGACTCCCTCTTGGCCCGGCGCACTGGGACCTAAGCAAGCGGTGGCCAATCGCATGCAGGGCTCTTGCGTTTCCTGATACTTTTGTACAAGTTCATGGCCGAACGCTCAGGATCGTTGCGCGCATCCGGACTGCCGCAACCATCCTCAAGTCCGGATTGGGAACAGCTAAAGGACATAGAGTAAGGAACCGCTCCATGCAGAACCGTCCGTTCATCGCTCAAAAAGGTAAGACGGTGCCTATCAACTGGCGCCGCGGCATGTACCGCCTCTGGCTGCTGGCATCGGCCGCGTGGATCATGGGGTGGGTCATCTATTTCGTAATCGAGCTGATACGCGGCGAGTTCGAGCCTCGGACTGGTGGCGCCGGTCGTGCTGCTGGCGCCGCCTATCGCCTTGCTGCTTTTCGGCATGGCCACGCGATGGGCATTCCAGGGATTCCAGCCCGACGGCCAAGCTCCCGGTAACTAAGGCATCGCCTCAGCTGGCCCGTCCGTCAGCCCAGCGGCGAGCGACTCGATAAGTGCGTTCAGCACGAGGCGGCCGTGCGCGGTTGCGCGGATGTAGCTGCCCTCCCTGCATAGCAGACCTTCTTCTTCGAAGCTGGAAAGGCTAGCCGGTTCCAGCCAATACCCGGTCCTGACTTGCAGGCTGCTGGCGTCGAGTTCCTTCGCTCAGGCGCAAGCCCATCAGCAGCATCTCCTCCGCCTGCTCGCGCGGGCTAAGCTCGCTGACTTCCTCGCAGCCGTGGCCCAGCCGGGACACCTGAGCAGCCCAAGCGCCAGGCGCCCTTATCGCCGCCGTCGCGATCTTGGATTTACGGGCGCTAAGGCGGCCGTGGGCGCCGGGTCCCACGCCAATATAGTCGCCATAGCGCCAATAGGTCAGGTTGTGCCGGCTTTCCTGTCCTGGCTTGGCGTGGTTCGAGACCTCGTAGGCAGGCAGCCCAGCTGCGTCACAAAGCTCCTGCGTCTCCTCGTAAAGACTGGCGGATAGCTCTCCGGCGGGAATTTGCAGCCTGCCGCTCCGGTGCAGATGGGCGAACGGCGTCTCAGGCTCGATGGTGAGCTGGTAAAGCGACAGATGCGCTGGCGGGAGATGCAGGGCCTGGGCCAGTTCTTCGCGCCAGGCTTGTGGCGTTTGGCCGGGCAGGGCGTAGATCAGATCGAAATTGACGCGATCGAAGTGGCGGGCAGCGATATCCAGCGCTTGGCGGGCTTCGCTGGCGGTATGCACCCGGCCCAGAAAGCGCAGTGCCGCGTCGTCGAAAGACTGCACGCCCAGAGAAACGCGATTGACCCCAGCCTCGCGGAAACCGGCAAAGCGCCCGGCCTCGACGCTGGATGGATTGGCTTCGAGTGTGATCTCGCAGCCCGGTTCCACGGGCCAAAGCGAGGCGACTTCGCTAAGAAGCGCCGCAACCGTCTCTGGCGCCATAAGCGAGGGTGTGCCACCGCCGAGGAAGATGCTTGTGATTGGGCGCCGTCCCGTCTGCTCCGCGTAATACCGAAGCTCGGTGGTGACGGCTTTCAGGTACTCTTCCTCGCTGACGCTTCGCTTGGCGTAGGAGTTGAAATCGCAATAGGGGCATTTGGACTGGCAGAAAGGCCAGTGAATGTAGATGGCGAGCCCACCGAAAACCTTGCCTGCCGCGTCAGTCTTGGCCGCCGTCTCCCTCAAGGGCTGCGGCGCGGAAGGCTGCGAAGGCTTGTGCGCGGTGGGAAATCGCATGTTTCTTCGCGGGGTCCATCTCCCCGAATGTCTGATCGTATCCGTCCGGCACGAATATGGGATCGTAGCCGAAGCCCTTTTCTCCGCGGGGAGGCCATATCAGATGGCCTTCAACCGTCCCCTCGAAAAACTGGGCCGAGCCCATCGGATTTGCAAGGCAAAGCAAGCAAACGAATTTGGCCCGGCGCTTCTCTGGCGATGTGGCACCCTTGGCTTGCAGTTCTTCCTCGACCCTTGCCATGGCGCGGCAGAAGTCGCGCGGCTCGCCAGCCCAGCGCGCGGAATGGATACCGGGCGCTCCGCCCAGAGCCTCCACAGCGAGGCCGGAATCGTCGGCCAGCGCGGGCACGCTAGAGGCGAACGCCGTGATCACGGCTTTGAGCTGCGCGTTTTCCTCGAAGGTCTCGCCGGTTTCCACCGGCTCGGGAACACCAAGCTCTCCGGCTGAAACAACTCTGACTCCGTATGGATCGAGCAGATCCCGGAATTCGCGCAGCTTGCCCTGGTTATGCGATGCGACGGCAAGACTATCGCCACGCCTGAGCCGTAACGTCATTCAAACTCGCGGATTTAGAGTATGGTAAGCTTTTGCAGGTTGACGAGTTCCGCCACGCCCTTTTTGGCCAGCTCCATCAGCTCCGCCATGCGTTCCTCGGAAAACGCCGCCTTCTCCGCGGTCGCTTGCACCTCGACGATCAGTCCCTTGCCGGTGAGCACGAAATTGGCATCCGCCTCCGCCTCGGAATCTTCCGGATAATCGAGATCGAGCACTGAGGTTCCCTTGTAGATGCCGCAAGAGACGGCCGCGACCTGATCCTTCATCACGCCGTCCTTGATCATGTCGCGGGCGCGCATCCACTGGAAGCAATCGTGAAGCGCGATCCATGCACCAGTGATGGATGCGGTGCGCGTGCCGCCGTCGGCTTGCAGCACATCGCAGTCCACCATGATTTGGCGTTCGCCAAGGGCCTGGAGGTCGACGACTGCGCGCAAGGAGCGGCCGATCAGGCGCTGGATTTCCTGGCTGCGGCCGGATTGACGGCCCGTCGAAGCCTCACGCCGCGTCCGGTCCGAGGTCGCGCGCGGGAGCATGCCGTATTCGGCCGTGATCCAACCCCGGCCCTGGCCCTTGAGCCATGGCGGAACCCGGTCCTCAAGGCTCGCCGTGCAAAGCACATGCGTATTGCCAAATTTGATGAGGCAGGAGCCTTCGGCATGGAGTGAAAAAGCGCGCTGGAAGCTTACAGAGCGCAAATCGCCCGGCTGCCGTTTCGAGGGACGCATGGTAACCTGCATTGTTAGAAGGAGGGGGTGGCGCTTCCTTGGAGGGGCACCAGGATTTGGCGCGCACACTAGAGCACGTTCAAGCAAAGGAAAAGCGGCATTTCCAGCCGCCCACGCATAAACTTAAAGAAAAACGCTAAAACAAACTGACTAACTTACGGGGAAGCCGACCCACCACCGGTCCGGGCCTGCCTTCTCTTCTTCCTCGGCGGAAAGCCGCCCTGCCAGAAAGCTGCAGACGTCGTCGCTTTCGAGCGTATTCCCCTCAACCACGGGCATCAGGAGGTGACTGCGAAAGCCAAGTCCGGCCGCGTCGCCATTTGCCTGTGTAATAGTCTGCTCGGTCATGATTCCATTCCGTTAAGTTACTATTAATTACAGTAATTTCCGATTCGCGGACTGTTGTCATGAGGTTGGCTATAGGCTGGATCATTCCGCGTGCCTAGCGTGCCTCTGCGGCAACAGGGCGCGCCTCCGGCGGAGCTTCAGAAAGAATCCAAAGGAATATAGGAGATTAGCGGAAACTGCGGGGTGTAAGGATCATGCCCGCAGCACCGGTCAGCCTGCAAAGCCGCCGGGGAGTGGAGCCGCCCAGCATGGAGGCCGGGCGGCAAGACCTTAGTTAGGTGGCTGGCCTGTTCATGCGATTGCCGATCAGGTCGGTCACCACGCCTGGCTCGGCGAGCGTGGAGGTGTCGCCGAGATTCGAGAAATCGTCCTCGGCGATCTTGCGCAGGATGCGGCGCATGATCTTGCCGGAGCGCGTCTTGGGCAGGCCCGGCGCGAATTGGATCAGGTCGGGTGTCGCGATCGGCCCAATTTCCTGGCGGACCCAGTTCTTGAGTTCGGTCCTGAGCTCCTCGCTGGGCTCGATGCCGGTCATGAGCGTCACATAGACGTAAATCCCCTGCCCCTTGAGGCTGTGCGGGTAGCCGACGCAGGCCGCCTCCGCCACTTTCGGATGGGCGACGAGCGCGGATTCGACCTCCGCCGTGCCCATGCGATGGCCGGCGACGTTGATAACGTCGTCGACGCGGCCCGTGATCCAGTAATACCCATCCTCGTCGCGGCGGCAGCCGTCGCCGGTGAAATAGGTGCCCGGATAGGTGGAGAAGTAGGTCTGCACGAAGCGCTCGTGATCGCGATAGACGGTGCGCATCTGGCCCGGCCACGAATCGGTCAGCACGAGATTGCCTTCGCCGGGTCCCTCCATGGGCTGGCCCTCGGGCGATCACCAGTGCCGGCTGCACGCCAAAGAACGGCCGGGTCGCCGAGCCGGGCTTCAGCGCGGTTGCGCCGGGCAGCGGCGTGATCAGAATGCCGCCCGTTTCGGTCTGCCACCAGGTGTCGACGATGGGGCAGCGGTCCTCGCCCACAACGTGGTAATACCACTCCCAGGCCTCGGGATTGATTGGCTCGCCGACGCTGCCCAGGAGCTTGAGCGACTTGCGGCTCGTCTTCTTGACGTGGCCTTCGCCAGCGCCCATCAGCGCACGTATCGCTGTCGGCGCGGTGTAGAATGTATCCACCTTGTGCTTGTCGCAAACGTCCCAGAAGCGCGATGCGCTGGGATAGTTCGGCACGCCCTCGAACATGAGTGTGGTCGCGCCATTGGCGAGCGGCCCATAGACGATGTAGCTGTGGCCCGTCACCCAGCCGACGTCCGCCGTACACCAGAAGATATCGCCGTCCTTGTAGTCGAACACGTATTGGTGCGTGAGTGCGGCGTAGACGAGATAGCCGCCCGAGGTGTGCAGCACGCCCTTGGGCTGGCCGGTCGAACCGGACGTATAAAGGATGAACAGCGGGTCCTCGGCGCTCATCTCTTCCGGCGGGCAATCGGCGGAAACGGAGAGCATCTCATCGGCGAGCCAGTAGTCGCGGCCAGCCTTCCAGCCAACGGGGTTGTTGGTGCGCTTGGCGACGAGCACGCGCTCCACGGTCGGGCATTTCTCAAGCGCCTTGTCGGTATTGGCCTTGAGCGGCACTTTGCGGCCGCCGCGAATGCCCTCGTCCGCAGTGATGACCACGTTCGAATCGCAGTCGATAATGCGGCTGGCGAGGCTGTCCGGTGAGAAGCCGCCGAACACCACCGAGTGGATCGCGCCGATGCGCGCGCAGGCGAGCATGGCATAGGTAGCTTCGGGGATCATCGGCAGGTAGATCGTTACCCGGTCGCCCTTCTTGACGCCGTGCTTCTTGAGCACATTGGCGAAGCGGCTCACGCGCTCGTGGAGCTGCCGGTAGGTGATCTTCTGGTCCATGCTGGGCTCGTCGCCTTCCCAAACGATGGCGACCTGATCGCCGCGCTTGGCGAGGTGACGGTCCACGCAGTTGGCGCAGACGTTGAGCGTTCCGTCCTCGTACCATTTGATGGAGACGTTGTGCGGATCGAACGAGGTGTTCTTGACCTTGGTGAAAGGTTTGATCCAGTCGATGCGGCGCGCCTGCTCACCCCAGAACCCGTTGGGGTCCTTGACGCTTTGCTCATATAGAACGTGGTATTTTTCGTCATCGATGTAGGCCGAGGAACGCCAGCCTTCCGGAACAGGATAAGTTTTTACTGTCATCTATATTCCTCCCAAAGGTACAAAATTCGGGGCCATTATGGTGACGGGCCGCCCCCGGAGCAACCGGCCTTAGGTCGAACAAGCCGGCCTAACCGCAGGTCGAAAAGCCGCAGTTGCGGCACACGCCGCACCCCTCCTGAAACACCATGCTTGGCGACCCGCAGCGCGGGCAAAAAAGGCGTGCCCCCACCGCTCCTATTCCTGTATCGCTTCCTCCGCTTTCTACAAGTGCTTTTCCAACTCCGGCGCCTGGCAGGGCATTACCGCCCCCATCCGCGAAGCCGATATGAACAAGGTGCTGCTCGATGATGTCTCCGATGGCTGCGAGCAGACTTGGCACGTATTTGCCGTTCATCCAGGCGCCGCCTCTTGGATCGAACACCGCCTTAAGCTCCTCGACGACGAAGGAAATATCGCCGCCGCGCCGGAAGATCGCGCTGATCATGCGGGTGAGCGCCACCGTCCAGGCGTAATGCTCCAGGTTTTTCGAGTTTATAAAGATTTCGAAGGGGCGGCGCCGGTCGCCATCGTAGGTGTCGTTGAGGGTCACGTATATGGCATGATCCGAGCCCGGCCATTTCAGCTTGTAGGTGAAGCCGGACAGGACCGCGTCGCGGGCGGGCGGCTGCAAGCCGGGCGACAGCGGAAGTGCGGGCTGCAACGCTTCCGCGGCAGGCGGGGCTGCGGCCTGAAGGACTTCGCCGGTAACGGGATTGGGCCGGTATGCCGTGCAGCCCTTGAGCCCCAGCCGGTAGGCATCGAGGTAGAGCGCTTCGAAGTCCTCGAAGGGCACGGCCTCGGGGCAATTCACGGTCTTCGAGATCGAGGCGTCGACATATTGCTGAACCGCGGCCTGCATGAGGAGATGCTCGCGCGGCGAAAGCTGGTGCGCCGTGACGAAGACCTCGGGGAGCGGTGCTTCGCCGTGCCGTTCGCGAAACAGGCACACGGCGTAATCCTCGACGGTTTCGTAGGTTGGCGTGCCGTCGGGGGCGAGGATGCGGCGGCGGTATTCGAGATCGAAGACCGGCTCGATCCCGCTCGACACATTGCCCGCAAGCAGCGAGATGGTGCCGGTGGGCGCGATGGAGGTCAGCACGCCGTTCCTTATCCCGTGCTTTCCGATTGCGTCTTGCAAAGGCTGCGGCAGCGAGCTGGGGAACGGCCGCTTCAGGAACTTGCCCGCATCGAACAGCGGGAAAGCACCCTTTTCCTTCGCCAGCTCCACGCTCGCGGCATAGGCCGCGTACGCTATTCTTTCCATCCAGCGTCTGGAGAGATCGCGGCCTTCTTCCGAGCCGTAGCGCTTCCCGCACATGATGAGCGCATCCGCAAGGCCGGTTACGCCGAGCCCGATGCGCCGCTTGGCGTTGGCCTCCTTCTCCTGGGCGGGCAGTGGATAGCGCGATATGCCGATGATGTTGTCGAGCAGCCGGACTGCCGTAGGCACCAGGCCCTCAAGCCGGCTCTCATTGAGCCGCGCGCCGGGCGCGAAGGGCTCTTCGATCAGCGCCGCCAGGTTGATGGAGCCGAGCAGGCAGGCGCCATAGGGAGGCAATGGCTGCTCTCCGCAAGGATTGGTGGAGCTGATTTTTTCGCAATAATTCAGGTTACTTAGCGCATTCACCCGGTCGATGAAAATCACTCCGGGCTCGGCGTAATCGTAAGCGCTGCGCATGATCTTGTGCCAGAGCCCGCGTGCGCTCACGGTGCGGTAGGCCTCGCCACCGAAAGCAAGCGGCCAAGGCCCGTCCGCCTCCACCGCCTCCAGGAAGGCATCGGTCACGAGCACCGACAGATTGAAGTTCCTGAGTCTGGCGGGATCGGCCTTGGCCTCGATGAAGGCCTCGATGTCGGGGTGATCGCAGCGCAAGGTGCCCATCATCGCGCCCCGGCGTGAGCCGGCGGACATGATCGTTTTGCACATTGCATCCCAGACATCCATGAAGCTCACCGGGCCGGAAGCGTCGGCGCCAACCCCGCGCACGGCCGCGCCCCTGGGCCTGAGCGTCGAGAAGTCGTGCCCGATGCCGCCGCCTTGCTGTAGCGTCAGCGCGGCCTCGCGCACATTGGCGAAGATCGAGCCCATGTCGTCGCCGATGGCACCCATTACGAAGCAATTGAAAAGGGTCACGGCGCGGCCCGTTCCGGCGCCAGCGAGTATGCGGCCCGCGGGGATGAACGCGAAATCCGCCATGGCCTCGAAAAAGCGCTGCTGCCAGGCCTTGCGATTGGCGCGCGCCTCGGCGGATGCGGCGGCCGCCGCGACCCTTGCCCAGGTTTCCTCGATCGAATGCTCGGGCTGGCTGCCGGGGGGCTCGAAACGGTATTTCGCTTCCCAGATTTGCTTTGAGATTTGAACGGACATGCGGCACCCGCCAACCCGGCTGCGTTCCCTGTATGAACGCACAATGTTCGTCATTTGTACCGGACTGTCAAGCCGGGTTGTGGATAACTCCGGGATCGCGTGGGAATAAACGCAGTTCCCAGCATGCTATATGACAGCACCCGGCTCAATAAGCCCCTAATAGATCGGTGTTGCTGCCCGCTAATTCGATACGGCGGCGCTCGCGGCTTCCAGGGAGGCGGCCGCGCCGTAACCCTTTTCCTGAAGCTCCTGGCTGGCTTCGGCAAGCAGCCGGGCGGACGCGGTTTCGATCGTCTCTTCAAGCCTTTGCATGAACTCCTGGCGCGGAAGGCCCGCCGGAATGGGATCGAGGAACTCCGCGACGATGGTTCCGGGGTAGCGCAGGAAGGAGCGGCGCGGCCAAAACGAGCCGGAGTTCAGTGCCAGCGGGCAAACGGGAAGCTGGAGGTCCTGATAAAGGAGAGCGATACCGGGCTTATAATTTGGCGGAGAGCCGGGGACTTTGCGCGAGCCTTCGGGGAAAATCAGGATTTCGCGCTCCTGCGCCGCGCGGGAGCGCGCCTCGCGTGCCATCTGGCGGAGTGCGGCGGGGCCTAGCTCGCGCTGGATGGGGATCAGCTCGAACTTCCGGCAGAAGGTGCCGTAAATTGGGATGGACAGAAGCTCTGCCTTCATCACGAAAGCCGGATCGCGCATGAGCGGGATGAGCGCGAAGGTGTCCCAGGTCGACTGGTGTTTCGCCGCGACGATGACAGGGCCGGCAGGCAGCTTCTCATGCCCTCTGACCTCCATCCTGGTGCCGCAGATGAGCCGCAAAAGCCAGACCGTCGCGCGGCCGTGCGTAGCAAGCCCGGCCATGGCCCAGCGGCGCGGTGCCCAGAGCAGCCAGCTTCCGAGAATTAAAAAAAGTGCCCAATTTATGTAAAGTACCGGGTAAAACAGCGCAGAGCGCAAATACAGCACCCGCCTAGTCCATGCGTGCATTGATGGTCCGCTTAACTCGACTGCTTGTTGCTTGTGGATGGCGTGGCGAGCGTATTGGCCGCATAGCGCGCCGACGCGGTTACAAATTTCAGATATTCCTTGAAAAGAACCCAGGTGGTTTTCGTGTCGTTCCACCATTCCGCTTCCATGCGCGGCGACTTCACCGGATAGGGGACGAGAATTGCTTCGGGCATGGATTGCCTAAGCTCGATGATCGTCCGCGGCATGTGGTAGGTGGATGTCACCACGATGAGCGAGTGGAAGCTGTGCTTCCTGGCCCAGACCGTCGCCTCGAAGGCGTTATCCTCGGTGTTGAGCGAACGCTTGTCGAGGTCGACGCAGCAGCCGAACAGAGAAGCATCGTCGCGCAGTGTGCCGTTCATGCTGATGATCTGGGGAGCGCCGGTTCTTTTGTAGACGCCGGATATCAGTAGCCGCCCCGCCTTTCCCAGGGCGAGCAGGTGCATGGCCTCAGTGATCCGGTCCTCGTCTCCGGTCAGCGCAACGATGCCGTCGGCGGCGCCGGAGGAACCGGCCGGCATGCAGCTCACCCAATGGGCGAATATGAAGAAGCCCGCGGTCAGTACGATAGCAAAGAAGGCGAAGAGGCCGACCGTCCGCGAAACTATTGCTCGCGCTATCCGCCACGCTACGGGCCTGCGTTTTTCACTCCCGGCTGTCATAGCATCCTATGATACCGTTAACGGCACGCCGGCGCATGCGTTTTTTTTGCTCCGTCCGCGCTGGAGCCCCATTTATCCGCGCGTTATGCATTTTGCTGATTGAGAATGCGCCTGACGCCGTAGCGCGAGGTCATCTTGCAAATAAGGGCGACAACGACAACGACCATGGCGAGCACCACATAACCGCCCCAGTCGAGCGTTCCCGCTCCCACGAGCCTCCTGATCTCGGCTTCGGCGGCGGCGCTGCTACCCATGGTTTCGGTGACGCGGGGCAACGCCAGAAAGGTAAGCGCCGCCATGCCGGCGCCGGCAACGCCAGCCTTGATGCCTACCCACAGAAAGTGCATCTCGAATTGGTTGGCGATGAACTTCTCCTCCGCGCCGACAAGATTGAGCACCGAGACGATTTCCCGGTTGGAGGCAAGCGCGCTGGACGCCGCCGCGATGATGACAGCCGCGGTGGCGGCAGCCATAAGCGCCAGCATGCCGATGCCTCCAAGCTCAAGAAACCTTGTGAGCCGGTGGATCTCGCCGCGCCAGAGCCCGTGGTCGTCTAGCACGGCGCCAGGAAATTTCGCCTCCAGAACCTTTTTCAGCGTCGGAATCTCGGGAGGATTGTCGCGGTCGATCTCGACGGCGACGAGACGCGGAACGGCAAAGCTCCTGAGTACCTCTGATTTGCCGATCCACGGTTCGACGAGCTTCAGCGACTGCTCCCGCGTATAGGGAAGGACCTGTTTTATGCCATTCTGATCGTAAAGGAATTTCACGATTTCCGCGATTTTCGTATCGCCCGTGTCGCCGCTCTTGCCCTGCACCTGCACCGTAATCTCGGAGGAGATGTTGTTCGTCCAGATGCTGGCGGCGTTGAAGATGAGATAAACCCCGCCCGCAGTCAGCGAGGCCAGAAACGCCATGATGGTGATCACGAAGGTGAGCGAGCGGCCCGTGACCGAGCCGGGCGGCACGATCGGCGCATTCGCGCGCGCAAATTTAGCCGTGGCTTGGCCGGGGACATCGACCGGAACCGGAAGCGAATGTGGCGTGCCCATGGTGTTCATGTGGATCAAATACCTACTCGTAAAGATCTAAACGCCCGTTTTCGAGCTGCATGCGCGGTCCAGGGAATTGTGACATAAGCTGATAATCATGGGTGGCGATAATGATGGAGGTGCCAAGCCGGTTCAGCTCGATGAAAAGGCGCAGGAGCCTGCGGGCCATCTGCGGGTCGACGTTACCGGTAGGCTCGTCGGCGAGCAGAAGCTCGGGCTTGCCGATCACGGCACGCGCGATAGCCGCGCGCTGCTTCTCTCCGCCCGACAGCACCACCGGATAGGCGTGCATCCGGTCGCCAAGACCCACCCATTTCAGAAGCTCGGTGACGTCCTCGGCGTAGTCGCTTTGCTTGCGGCCAGTGACGCGCAAGGGAAGCGCTACATTCTCCCAGGTGGTCAGGTGGTCGAGCAGGCGGAAGTCCTGGAACACGACGCCGATGCGGCGCCTGAGGTCGGCGCGCTGTGCGGTCGTATTCTGGGCAATATTCCGTCCGAAAAGATGGACAAGCCCGCGCGTGGGCCTGAGCGCCATAAACAGGAGCCGCAGCAATGTGGATTTGCCTGCGCCCGAAGCACCTGTTAAGAAGTGAAACGATCCGGGGTGCAACTGGAAGTTGATATCGCGCAGCACCTCTTGACCGACGCCATAGCGAAGGCCGACATTTTCGAAATCGTATTAGAGCATGACCAGATACCACGATCCCAACCCTGCCGTTAGATCCCGTATGGATTTATGATAAGGCGAACGCATCTAGCAATCGAATTCGGCAAAGCCGAGACCGCGAATGCCTGGAGCCTAAGAATAGAGTTTTCCCCATGATCATCGAATGCCCGGCTTGCAGCACCCAGTACGACATTAAGGTGGAGTTGCCGCCCGAAGGCCGCACTGTGCGTTGCGCAAAATGTGAGAACGTCTGGCGGGCCACGCCGGCCGTTGAGGAGGCCTACCCGGACGGCGAGGCCTACGAGCCAGCCGGGGAGGGCGGGGCGAACACCGGCTACGATGCGGGTGCCGGAGAGGCCGGCGGCTGGGAGCCGGAGGGGGAAGTGGAGGAAGAGCCACAGGCTTTCTCCCAAGGCTATTATCGGAACGCCGGACCCCAGGATGAAGAGGCTCCGGGTGCTGGACATCCCGGATTTGCCGGTTCCGGGGCGGCTTCCGCAGGGGCATATACCGCGGAAGAAGAAGCGGCCGGCCAGGAAGCAACTGGCGGCGACGCACGCTGGTTCGGCAGCTTCATGCGCAGGGACCAGACGCCCGCTCCTGCCGCTCAGGAAGAATTCGACGATCATGGACCTGACGCTGCTGCCGCCGGTCCTGCTCCGTTTCCACGGCCTAACCTTGCGGCATCGGCGCAGGCTACGCCGAATCGCGGCGTGCGCACACTCGACGATGCCCGTGCGGCTGTGCGCAACGTGTTTGCAAGTCTCGGCGAGCAGCGGCCGTCCCAGCATGCAAGCGGCATTCAGGCTCCCGTAACCGCATACGCGGCTACGGAGCAGGAAACCTACCCCTCCTTCAGGCACCCGGCAGAAACCGCCGGTGCTGGTGCGTCCGGCTGGGACGCCTCGTCCGCGGAGGAGCAGGGCTTGAGCCACGGCGATGGCACGGAAGGCTTCGCAGGCAGCGGGTGGTCCGGCACGGAGACCGGCGAGGAGACCGCGGCCGCCGCCCCGCAAGACTGGCGTCAGGGCTGGCAGGCGCAGGAGCCGGAGCAAGAGGCGGCACCCTCCGAAGCCGATTTGGACGCACAATTGCGTGCAGCTCTCCAGGCGCATTTTCCGTCGCACACAGCCTCTGTGGAAGAGGCTCAGGCGCCTGAGGAACCGCAATTCCAGCAGGACGAACCTGGCGAGGCGGCAGGAGATGACGGAGAGGTTTTGCCCGAAACGCTCACAGCGTTCTGGCAGCAGCCCCTGCCTCCCCGTACCGCGCCGCCGGCCGGTGAAGCCTTTCCGCTTGGCGAGGAAGGAGACGAGCCCCCCGCAGGCGAGGCTGTGTTCGACGAGCGGCTTTTCCGCGAGCTTGAGGAGAGCCGCGAGCTGGCACAGCTGCAGGAGCCAAAGCCCCGCCAGACAAGAGGCGCGCTGGCGTTCGCAGCCGCATGGGGGCTTTTCCTGAGCGTCGCGTGCGGACTTACGGCAGGGCTGCTCGGCTTCCGCGAGATCGCGGCCGATGCGGTGCCCGGACTTGCGGCATTTTATCGCGCCATTGGCATGCCGGTCATCGTTCAGCCGCTGATTTTCGAGGGCATCAAGTACGAGTGGGCCGTATCGGACTTCAAGCCCGTTCTGCATATCAAGGGGGCCGTGTATAACCGGGCGCAGCGCGCGGTGGATGTGCCTGACTTCGTGGTCGCGGTCAAAGACAACGATCCAGCGCACGATAAGGAGTTTCCGGGGAGCCTGCCTGTGGAGGGTGGCAAAATAGAGCCCGACGAGCGCGCGGAATTCGACGTCGAGTTGGCTTCGGTAGGCCCGTCGGTCACAACGGTCGAGCTTGAATTGCGGAACGTCCGCTAGCCTGCCATGCCCGAGTCCTTGCTGCAGAAATACCGCCGGCTGCTGGGGGACGGTAAGATCGCGCCGGACAGCGCGCAGGCGCTTGCCGTCGAGAAACTGCAAATCCTCACGAACCGCCTTGCCGCCCATGCGCCGCCCGCGCGCACGGACTTCTTCTCCTATTTCACCCGGCGGCGCGGCGAAGTGCCGAAGGGGCTTTACATTTTCGGCGCCGTCGGACGGGGCAAGACCATGCTGATGGACCTGTTCTCCAGCACGGTCACGGTTAGCCCCAAGCGGCGGACGCATTTCCATGAGTTCATGGCGGACGTGCATGCGCGGCTCGCGGTCGCCAGACGCGAGGCCAGGGAAGACCCGATTGTCGCCGTGGCCAGGACGATCGCTGCGGAGGCCCGGCTCTTATGCCTTGACGAGCTATTCGTCATCGATATCGCGGATGCGACGATCCTGAACCGCCTGTTCGGCACGCTTTTGCAGGCGGGCACCGTCGTGGTGGTGACCTCGAATGCCCATCCGCACGATCTCTATAAGGAGGGGCGCAACCGCGATCTGTTCCTGCCTTTCATAGATCTCGTCGAAGAGAACATGGAGTTGCTCCAGCTCGAAGCCGCGCGCGACTTCCGGCTCGGCCAGATCGGCAACGCCTCGCTCTATTTTTCGCCGCTTGGCCCTGCAGCCACGGCGGAGATGGACGATCTTTGGCGCAGGTTGACCTTCGGCGAGCCAGCCCGCGAAGAGGTGCTGACAGTGCTCGGCCGCGCGCTTCGCGTGCCACGCGCCAGCTTCGGGGCCGCGCGCTTCACCTTCGCGGACCTGTGCGAGAAGCCGCTAGCCGCCACCGGCTACATCGCCCTTGCTCGCCACTATCACACCATCTTCCTCGACGGCATCCCCGTCATGGGCCGCGAGCAGCGCAATGAGGCGCGCCGCTTCATCACCTTCATCGATACGATTTATGACCATCGCACCGGCTTCATTGCATCGGCCGCAGCCGGGCCCGATGAACTTTACCGTGCGGGCGACGGCGCGGAACATTTCGAACGCACCGCGTCCAGGCTTATGGAAATGCGCCAGCCGCAATACTTGCAGGCGGCGGGCACGCCTCAGAGTGCCGGGTGCCGCGCCGCCGGTCTCGGTATTGCCTAAGCCAGCCGCCGTGCCGCCCGTTTCCCCGCTCAGTGAAGCGAACGCGAGACGGGGCTTCGGCACATCGCGATGCAACCGTTAATTGCGGCTAGTTGAAACATTGCTAACGGGGCGCGTAATTTTGCCTGCAATGCACAAATACGCTGGCGTGCGGCTTGACAGCGCGCCCGCGCCCCTGCCACACCATGCCCAACAGATTCTCACGCGTGAGCGCTTATTATGAAAATCAACGGCAACGAAATCCGGCCCGGCAACGTCATCGAGCACAACAACAGCCTCTGGGTTGCGGTCAAGACCCAGGCAGTGAAGCCGGGCAAGGGTCCTGCCTACAATCAGGTGGAGCTGAAGAACCTCATCAATGGCTCCAAGCTCAACGAGCGCTTCCGCTCGTCGGAAACGGTTGAGAAGGTTCGCCTTGAGCAGAAGGATTTCCAGTTCCTGTACCCGCAAGGCGACATGCTCGTGTTCATGGACACCGATACTTACGAGCAGATGGAGCTGCAGCAGGAGTTCGTGGGCGAGCGCGCCGCGTTCCTGCAGGACGGCATGAAGGTGGTCGTGGAGATGCACGAAGGCCGGCCCATCGGCATCAGCCTGCCGGATCAGGTGACGCTTGCCGTTACCGAAGCCGATCCGGTTGTGAAAGGCCAGACGGCGGCATCCTCCTACAAGCCCGCGTTGCTGGAGAATGGCGTGCGCGTCATGGTTCCGCCGTTCGTCACCTCCGGCGAGAGGATCATCGTCGACACCAACGAACTCGTGTACATCCGCCGCGCCGATTAGGGTTTCAAAGACCCCCTCACCCTGTCCCTTGCTCTCCCCAAGTGGAGAGGGGACGCCTTCTCAACGGGCGCGCCCAGGCTCCCTCTCTTCTTGGGGAGAGGGCTGGGGTGAGGGGGCCTTCCAGGACTCTCGCCGCTAACTGGAGTAAAGCGCCATGCCAGCTTCCGCGCTGATGACGGTCATGATCAACGCCGCGCGCAAGGCGGGCCGTAGCTTGGCGCGCGATTTCGGCGAGGTCGAGCACCTGCAGGTGAGTGTCAAGGGCCCCGCGAATTTCGTCTCTGCCGCCGACCACCGCGCCGAAAACATCCTCTACGAAGAATTGAGCAAGGCGCGCCAGGGCTACTGCTTCCTCATGGAGGAGCGCGGCCTAATCGAGGGGCCGGACAAGACGCACACCTGGATCGTCGACCCGCTCGACGGCACCACGAATTTCCTGCACGGCATTCCGCTATTTGCGATCTCCATCGCGCTCCAGCGCGACGGTGAGGTGGTTGCGGGGCTGATTTACAATCCCGCCAGCGGCGACATCTATACCGCCGAGCGTGGCAAGGGTGCGTACCTGAACGACAGCCGGCGCTTACGCGTCGCGGGCCGGCCGGACCTCGACAACGCCGTGATCGTTACCGGCGTTCCACATCGCGGCAAGCCTGGGCACGAGCAGCATTTGGCCGAGCTTTCCGCCGTGATGCGCGACTGCGCGGGCATCCGCCGCACCGGCTCGGCGGCGATGGACCTCGCCTGGGTCGCAAGCGGCCGGTTCGACGGCTATTGGGAGCGTGCCATCCAGCCTTGGGATATGGCGGCGGGTATCGTACTGGTGCGCGAGGCCGGCGGCTTCGTGTCGGGCACGGAAGGGCGTCCGGACATGCTCAAGACCGGAGCCATCGTCGCTGGCAACGAAGCCATCCACGGGGCACTCTTGAAGCGTATCGCCGCCGCCAACGGTTAGTACCGGCTGCCAAGAGTTCTGACCGTTCAAGCATACCCGGCGTCATCGCGAGGGCGCCTTGGCGGTCGCGGCGATCCAGATATAGGCATGCTGCTGGTTGCTGGATTGCGTTGGGGTTCCGCCCTCGCAATGATGAGAACGGTCAAGATTTTAGGGCGGTGGGAGTTACAGGGCCTTGTGACCGCCACTGCCCGCTGGCAAGGGCAGCGTGACCTTGACTTCGAGCCCCTTTCCCTGCGGCGGCTGGCCAAGCACGATTTCGCCGCCATTCGATCGAATAATATCGCGCGCAATCGTGAGGCCCAACCCTACGCCGCCCGTCTCCCGGCTGCGTGAGTTCTCCAAACGCTGGAAAGCCTGGAACGCAAGCCCGGCCTTCTCCGGGGGTATGCCCGGACCGCCGTCGTTAATAAAAATCGCCGCCTTGCCTCCGGAATGCGAAAGGCTGACGCGCGCCCAGCCGCCATATTTGATCGCATTGTCGATCAGGTTGGCAAATGCCCGCTTGATGGCCACGGGCTGGCACAGTGCGGAAAGGTGGTCTGGCCCGCTATAGGTCACTGGGTAATTCCGGTCGGCAAGAGCGTCGCAAAGACTGATGAGCAAGGCGGCAAGGTCTATTGCCTGGACCGGCTCGCTCTTAAGCTCGTCGCCCGCGAAGTCCAGCGTCGCCGAGATCATCTGCTCCATTTCCTCCATGCCGGCGACCAGGCGCTCCTTGGCTTCTCCGTCGCAGACATCTTCGGCGTCGAGGCGCAAGCCGGTCAAACCGCTTCTCAGATCGTGAGACATGGCGGCGAGCATATGCGTCCGCTCGTCGAGGAAGCGCTTGATGCGGCTTTGCATCTCGTTCATGGCCTGCTCGATGACCTTGAACTCGCTCAATCCCGCAGCATTGACGGGAACGGCCCGGCGTGTGCGTCCAAATTCCTGGGCCGCGGCAGCCAGCCGGTCCAAGGGGCGCAGCCATTGCCTTGCCGCGAAGGCGGACACAAGGGAGACGGCTACGGCCGCGCCGAGTAGAGTAATGAACCAGGGCAGCACGCGGGCTCTGTAGCTGAGCATATCCTCCGGTTCCACGATGACCCAGCTTCCATCGGCTCCTTGAATGCCAAACTCAAAAGGGGCGGGGATCGCAATATCCTCGTCTTCCGGCTTGAGCGGTGCTTTTGCCAGCCGGCTTGGAAGGTCGGGCGGCTGAAATAGCAGGTCCACGTGAAATTGATTTCCGCGCGGCCCGATCAGGCTCTTGAAGGTCACTCGCGACACGGTTCCCTTGAGATCGCTTTCGATCGCCTCCCGCACCCGCTCCGGGAATGGCCGCTTGAACGCAGGTGCCGTTTCTTCCGGGTACTGCTGCACCCGCCGCCAGTGTATCTGCAAGTGGTTTTCCGCGCTGAGCCCGGTGGCAAGAGCTTCCCTTCTTTGCGCATCTGCCTGGAAGATCGCCAGCGCAGCCTTCTCCATAGTCTCGACGAGCCAATGCCCGCCATACACCCGCATCAAGCGCGGGGGGATGAAGAGAAGTGCAGCGGCATTCAGGGCCTCGACGGCAAGGACGGCAATCAGCATCATGGCCGCGATACGCATCCAAAGCCTGATTGGCGGAAACAACCGGGGAAACCGCATCAGCCGGGGGCTCCTTGCGATCCCGCCAGGACCCCGGCACAAAATACATAGCCGCCGCTCCGCACGGTTTTGATGAACACAGGGGCTTGCGGATCGGCTTCGATCTTCCGCCGGAGCCTGCTGACCTGCACATCGATGCTCCGGTCGAAGACATTAGCCTCGCGGCCGCGCGTCATGTCGAGAAGCTGGTCGCGCGTAAGGACGTGCTGAGGGTGCTCCGCGAAGGTCAGAAGCAAGTCGAACTCGCCAGCCGTCAGCTCGACAAGGGTTCCGTCCGGGTTGTGCAGCGTGCGCCGTACCGCGTCGAGCCGCCAGCGTTCGAACTCGTACGAGGCAGGCTTTGCGCGCTCTTCGGGCGCGGGTGTTTCCCCTGTGCGGCGCAGCACCGCCCGTATGCGCGCCAGAAGCTCCCTCGGGTTGAAGGGCTTGCAGATATAGTCGTCCGCTCCCAGCTCCAGCCCCACGATGCGGTCGGTGGCGGCGGTCAAGGCCGTCAGCAGCACGACGGGGATTTTGCTTGTTCCGCGAAGGCGGCGGCACAGCGACAGGCCATCCTCGCCGGGCATCATGATGTCGAGCACGACAAGATCGACCCGGCTGCTTTCCATTGCCTGGAGCATGGCCACGCCATCGGCCGCGGCCGTCACGCGAAATCCGTTCCTGTCCAGGAACCTCGCGAGGCTTGTGCGGATTTGCCTGTCGTCGTCGGCAACCAGGATGTGGGGTCTGCTGGGCATGGGTATCCAAATGTATTAAAATTATATACGTCACTCTTAAGGCGGGCCGCTGCGCTTGGCTACCCGAGCGTTGTAACAGAACGTTACAATTCGTCTCGCGGCGATCATTCAATCGGCCGGCCCGCGTCTTACATTGGAATCCCCGCAGACCGTTCGCGGGGCCGGCTCCCGGGCACTTCGGCCAGCGCCCGCTGCCTGCCCCGCGAATGTTAACAGCCGTGGCCGGATTTATTGCGGCGTATCCGGCAGTGCGTGACGTTTTTCGTGCATCCCGAGCGTGTTGGCGGTGCAAAGTCTGAATCGGGATGAGGATATAATTATGAGGGTTTTCCATCCAGGTGTGTACCTGGCCGGCGGGAGAGTGGATTTTCTTGACGCTACCGAAGCAGAGATATTCGAGCTGATCCGCTCGATGGCAAGCGAGCTGGCAATTATGTCCTGTTTCCTCGTGCTGCCGCCTGAGCAAAAGAAAGTGGTTCAGGCAGGCATCGCTTCGTTCGAGGCCTGTTTTGGCGGCTGTCAGCGCAAACACTGATACAAGCAGCCAGAAGCGTTAGCCGTTCCGGCACCGCACCCGCGATCGCGAACTCTTATTTCTCAAAAACTCACGCAACGATTGTGCGGATTGTGAGAGTTGCGCGCTGGCTCTTTTACTGGAGGACCCGCCTCCTGGACATTCCGGACTCCGCCGCCCTACTGCGGAGCATGCAATTCCGATTGCTGGAAGGCTTTGTCTATTATTCGCAAGAACTGCTCGGATGCGGCGCGGTCGTAGAGGGTCAGCGGTTGCGCCGTATCGAATTGGCGCTGATTCACGAATTGACGCAACGTGGCGGCGTCCGGCGGTTCCGACGCTCCGCCTAGTTTTGTGCAGGCGAACGCTGCCCACTTTCTCCCCTCATCCAATGCGGCACCAAGTTCGCCAACGTTCCAATTAAGAATCGCCAAGCCGTGCGAGAATGCCCGCCTGCCATAAATGGAATACGGTTCCCGCCATGAACGCATCCCCTGCACCGGTCGGGTCTACCACCATGCTTTCATCGTTAATGTATTCCGGCACAAATATGAATACATTATCGTGAGATTTCTGGCCTTGAAAGCAAATCGCCCCAAAGTGGTCCAGCGTAATGCAGAATGCCGCCCGCAGAGTGGACAGGAACTCGGCCAGAGCTGGCAGTTTTGTGCTTGGAACTGAACCGTCGAAAAAGCTTCTGGCTTCATTTATGTGCATTTGCACATAATCCGCTTTTTCCAGCAGACTTGCCCAATGACGGTATCCCTTAGATAGCTGCTCCTGGCCGAAGTTTATGAATATCGGGCACCGGCCGTAGAACCGTTCGACGATAGAGGTGGTTGGATCGGACTTTCCATCGTTCTTTTCGCCTGGGGAAGGCAGATGCCCGATCAATATCGCGGCAGGCTTTGTCCCAAGGCGGCCGTTCGCATCGGCAACTCGCGAGACCAGGGATGAGTAGAAGGCCCCTTCATCCGAGTGCTTGCTCTTGAGTATCGTTCTTGTGCCGGCATGCACCAGAACGGCGGATTGGGCCGTGCTTACGCCTGGGGTAAAAAAGTGGGGCGAGCGCAGATAGGCCAGCACTGTATCGCCAGCATTCGCCGCCGTAGCTACTTTCTCGACGAATGCCTGGATCTCATGGCCAATGCCGTCGTCGCCGATGCTGAGCAACGGCATGGCCGGTGCGTTCATGGATAGCAGGCGCACGGAGCAATTCACGCCGCTGCCTCCGAACGCGCTCGCAGTGCGCACGGCGTTCTTCTGACCGATCGTTACGGGTCCATCGGCTATGAGGAGCGTTTCGGAATTGCCTCCGCCGAATACCAGTATTGGCTTCGAGTTCATCGTAGCTGCCTCAATCGCTAAAGGACAGTTCCAAAGAAGTAACCTTCCCTGAGCTTGCCGCAAGTGGGCCGGGGGGGCATTGCCCGCCGGTAAGTGACGTGCGAGACATTATCGTCACGTTTTGCGCGCTTGCACGTCCGTCCTGCTCATCGTGATCGTAACCTGACCGCGGCGCGGCCTGAGGAATTGCTTCCGTTTGAACGGCTGGAAGGAGAGACGGAGCCCACGAATTGCTGGCTCTCACTCGCGCTGGCGGCACGTTCTGCGGAATGGCTTGCGTTTGAACGGCGGGAAGGAGAGATGGAGCCCACGAATTGCTGGCTCTCAACTGCGGTGGAAGACATGGCACTCGACGGCCCCGCCGATTTGAGCTTGCGGCGCCGGTGCACCGGGCGCGATGATGGCGGTATGAAACGAGAAGCCCGCTCTGGCTATTATGAGGGCCGGCGATGGCGCGGCTTCCACCGCCACGTGACGCCGTGCGTGACGGTTTATGCTTTTCCGGTTTCCGGGCAAAAAGCGATTCGACCGTTTGCACTGTCCAGGCCTGGGAGCGCCGGGAATGTTGAGTTTTCCGGGAATTGCCGGCGCAAGTGGACATGCCGCTCAGGCCCGGCAGGCACATTCCCAACTTGAACGGTGGGCTTAGGTGAAGGATCGCGGCGGCCTTGCTGGGAAGCCTGCTGCGATAACTCCGGCGCGGTGTCGAAGGGCAAAACCTGGTTTACCGGTCCCGCTTCCGGCGCAGCGGAAGTAAGGGGGGCAGTCCGGGGGTCTTCCCGGTCTTCGACCGCTGGGCCCCAGCCATACCAGGCGCCTTTGACCTCCCCATGGTAGCGGGTGGGATCGTAAAGCTCCGCTTCGAGGGCGATATTGGACGCATCCAGCCTTCCCATGGCTTCGAGAACGGAATAGGTGGCCACAATAAGATCGTGCCGGTAAGACACCAAGGCGACCCCGACGTTCAGATATGTCTGTACGGCGCCCAGAACATCCGTAGTCGATTTCTGGCCGAGCACTTCTTCTCCGCGAATGGCCTTAAGCGTCAAACGCGCGGACTCCACGGCCCTGCTGCCCGCGGCAATATTTCCCTTGGCCGCAAGATATAACCCCCAGGCTGAGGAAACGCGCTGGCGTGCAAGCTCGCGGGCTTCATCGATTTGTTCGCGCCGCTGCGATTGGGTTTCAACCGCGCCCCGGATTTGAGCCGAGACGGCCCCGCCTTCGTAGAGGGGCACGCTAAGGGTGCCTATGACGCGGGCATCCTCAGTCTGTTTCAGGTACGGGTTTCCAATTTGGGCGCTTTCCCCGTAGGTGGCATTCACCGAAAGCGAGGGAAGCAGCTGGCCTTTGACTTGTTTGACCTGATGTCCCTGAGCATGCTCGCGGAAAATCGCGGCGATAATCACGGGGTTTTCGGATTCGGCTATGTTGTTTGCTTGGTCGAGCGAGGCCGGAATAAGCCTGGTGGCAGGACCCGGTTCCCGCAACGATTCGGGCGGATGCCCAATGTACTGCGCAAATAGTGCCCTGTCGGAATCTAACGTCCCCTGAGCGATGCTCAAATCGGCTTCGGCCGAAGCAAGAGCGGTTTCAGTTTGATACACATCCGTATGGCTTATCGCGCCAACCTGAAACCGCTGCTTGACCGCTGTTAGCTGTCTGGCAAAGCCTCTGACCGCATCCTGCCGGAGCAGCACGATAGCCTGATCGCGGACCACGTTCATGTAAGCCGTCGCTGCATTGAGAAGCACGCTCTGCTCGGCCGCGCGAAGATCCTCGCGGCCGGCTTCGACGGCGGCTTCGGCTCCTTTCACCGCGTTGTATGTGCGGAACCCATCGAACACGTTCTGTTGCAAAGCGATCTGAACGGAGCGCGGGGTAGCCGTCCCGGATCCGCTGAAGAGCGGGTTGTTCACGACGGCTGGGTCGCCGGCATATTTGTTTATTGTATTGGCGGGACCGCCGGTAGCCACCGCATATATTTGCGGCCGGTATCCGGACTTCGCCAGCGCGACCCCATTATCTGCGGATCGAAGCTGAGCGCGGGCAGCTTTTAGCGTTGGATTGAAGAGGTAGGCCGCAGTCAGGGCTTCCTTCAAGCTTTCAGCTTTGGAAACCGGAGCCGCTAGCGATAGCGCGGCACCCAAGCAAATGGACAACGGCTTCGGCCGGAGCCACTGCACAAAAGAATGCATAGCACGCATAAGTTATCCCCACATAACAACCACACGCAACAATAGGTATCGCAACAAGGTAAATAGGCGCCTAAGCTGGTCCGGCAATTTTGGGCGATAGCACCCGCGGTGTTACGGAAGATTGAAAAGCTAGGATCGGGACCGCCCGCCCCTCTCACGGGAAAAACGGCGGCGTAACGGATCTCCACGCAATCAGCGCGCGATGCAGTGAGAAATGCGGCCTAACCCAAGTGCGCATAGCTCCTCGACGACGGTGTCGAGCTGACGCCCCGCCGGCTTGGTGGCGGTCAGCGTACAGCCGAGATAGGTCCAATAGAGAATGGCGGCGCGCGTTTCCGCCAATGCCGGCACCGTTCCGCATTCGGTCAGAATTTGTGTCAGGTAGGCCTGACGCCGCCGGTCGACCTCTGCCGTAGCCGCGGCTGCGGCGCCGTAGGACGCGGCCCATGAACGCATGTTGATCTCCAAAGCCGGATCTACGCTCAGCGCGCGCCTCAAGAGCGTCGGCAGCCGCTGTTCCTGCGGTTGCGCGTCTTCGATTTCCGCGATGACAGCCTCGGTGGCCAGGGCTTTCCAGTGCGCGATGACGCGCAGGTGAAATGCTTCGACATCGGCGAAATGCCAGTAAAAGCTGCCGCGCGATACGCCAAGCTCCTTGGCCAGGGGCTCGGCCTTCAAAGCGTGAAATCCCCGCGAAGCGAGCACCCGCAGCCCCGCATCGACCCAATCGTTCTCGCTCAGTCTTCTGCTCATGGCCGGACCATACACTGGTGTATTGACAAGCGCCACGCCCGCTGCATAATCGCGGAACCATACAGTAGTGCATGGTAACGGCGGGCCGCCATCGGTGCGGCGATGAAAGGGAAGGGAAGTATGAGCGGTCTTTTGGCGCACTTCGTTGCGGCCGCCCTTGGCGCAACAGTGCTGTTTCACCTGTATTGGGGGGCGGGCGGCCGCTTTTTGTCGGACGCCGTGGTCCCGGTGCGGCAAACCGCGCGCGGGCCGGAAAAGGTTTTCAATCCGTCGTCTCTCGCCGCCTTGATCGTGGCCGCGTATCTCTCGGCCATCGTTGCGCTCGCTTACGCCGTGAGCTGGAACACGGAGGTAACGCTTACCGCCAGGACGCTGCGCCTGCTGCTGGGTTTGGCTGGTGGCGTTTTTCTGCTGCGTGCGGTTGGCGACTTCCATTACATGGGCTTCTTCAAGCGCGTACGCGGTACCCGCTTCGCCCGCTGGGACACCTGGCTGTTTTCCCCGCTGATCCTGCTCCTTGGTTTGGCCTGCACCGCCATCGCGGCCGGCTGAAAACGCGCATATAGAAAGGGTCGCAATGGACGCTTCCCAGACTTACGCCTGCAAGCCGGAACCGCGGGACCGGGTCTTCGGAACGCTGCCGGGCTTCCATTATTCGGATGCCTTCTGCATCCGTCTCGCGGCTGCCGACGGCAGAACGCTAGAGCAATTGATGGCCGCACGCGGCACGGGCCACCTTGAGAAAATGCTGGCTCGCCTTAGGGACGCCGTAACGGCGCCCTTCGGCCTGAAGCCAATCGGCGGGGCTGGCATGGCGCCGTTTGAAACCGTGGAGCACCATGAAGGCGAGATCGTTTTCGGTGTCGATGACAGGCACGCGGATGTGCGCATCGCCTATGCGCTCTGCGGATCTACCGGCACGGAACGGACGCTCCGGGCTACAACGGCTGTGCGCCTAAACAATGCGTTCGGCCGCATTTACCTCATCGGAATTCTACCGTTTCACTTCCTGATCGTACGGCGGCAATTGAAACGCATCGCCGTGGTCTGCCGCAAAATTGCATAGGGAAACCGTGCGGCCGAAATATTCGACCGGTGCCGCCAAGGCATTCGCTGCAAGGCTGCGCGTATTGCTGTGGGCGGCACGGGCAGCCGGGCGCGGTATCGGCGGCACGCGCCTGGAAACCGTGCGCGGACATCGAAGGATGGCGAACCTCCTTGGGATATGGCGCAGGCTGCCTTGCGAATTTCATGGAAAAAACAAGTTCGGCGCGGTTTCTGACCGGCCTGCCGTTCATCCGGCGCCCGCGAAGCCATGGCGCGGCCGGTGCGGCGGCAAGCTTGCCGCCCGTGAGCGAAGGAAATAGCGCCGCACGCAGCGGCGGCCGGTATTTGAGGGAGGACGATGTTGGACACGTTTTTGACACATGGGGCGACGTTCCTTCTGGCGAGCGTCCTGGCGGTGGTTTTCATGATCGCCGTCCTCGGTTCGCTGTTGCGCCAGCGACGCTCGCCCGGCGCGACCATCGCCTGGCTTATGCTGATCGTGCTGATGCCGCCCATCGGCCTGCCGCTTTATCTCCTGTTGAGCGGCCGCAAGCTCAGGACCATCTCCGCAACCAAGGCCAAGATTCAGCTCAAGCCCGACGCGCCGCGCTCCGCGGATGGCTGGCCGCCCATCGGCTCGCGGCTGCTGGGTAGCTACGGCCTGGCCCCGCCTGCCATTGGCAACAGCATCCAGTTCCACGGCAATGGCGAGGAGGCCTTCGCCGATCTGATCCGCCTGATCGACGGCGCGCAGCATAGCATCTCGATCCAGACCTACGAGATGAGGAACGACGAAGCCGGCACGGTCATCGTCGAACATCTCGCGGCGGCGGCGAAGAGGGGCGTCAAGGTGCGGCTCCTGCTGGATGGGCTCGGCGCGATCCGCATGTCGCCGCTGGCGTTGTGGAAGCTGCGCCGCGCGGGCGCCCAGGCGGCTTTCTTCCTGCCGGTGTGGCGGATCAACCTGATCGCCCGCAGCAACTTGCGCAACCATCGCAAGATCGCCGTGTTCGACGATGCGCGGGTGTTCGCGGGCGGGAGGAACCTCACCAAGAATTATCTTGGACCGCAGCCCGATCCCAAGCGCTGGAGCGATCTGACCTTCGTGCTGGAGGGGCCATCGGTCTCGGACTTCGCCAAGATTTTCCGCTACGATTGGGCGTTCGCCACCAAGGAGCACATCGAGCCCGCGCCCCAGCTTGCGCCCACGGGCCGTTCCAACGCGGTGGCGCAGGTCGTCGCCGAGGGGCCGGACGTGGAGGGCGATCCGCTTTACGCGGCGGTCATGTCGGCTCTGTATCTGGCGGAAAAGCGCGTCTGGATCGTGACGCCCTATTTCGTGCCCGATACCCCCATGGCCCAGGCCCTTGCCGTTGCCGCCAAGCGCGGCGTGGATGTCCGCATCGTCGTTCCCGCGAAGTCGGACCAGTGGGTTACGGATATGGCGCGTGGCCCCTATTTGCGCGATGCCAGGGACGCGGGCGCCAAGGTGATGCTGTTCAACGCCAGCATGGTTCACGGCAAGGCGGTGGTGATCGACGATAAGGTTGCCATGGCCGGCTCGGCGAATTTCGACGAGCGCAGCATGTTCCTCAACTTCGAGGTTATGTGTCTGATGTACAGCCCGGCGGAGATCCAGGCGGTGGCCGCCTGGGTGGAGACGCTGTTGCAGACTGTGGAGGAGGGCGGCAAGCCGGTGAGCGGCTTCCGCGATACGGTGGAAAGCGTCGCGTTCCTGCTGACGCCGCTGTTGTAGGGGGCGGGGCTCCTGGCGGTGCAATGAACGGAGGGCACAACCCATCCTGTCCTTCTCCCTATGGGAGAAGGTATCCGCAGCGGAATTTCTAGCGTCCCTCTCCCATAGGAAGAGGGACAGGGTGAGGGGTTGCACGCTTCGAGCAGTGTGCAACCGGCTTTTGCCTGTTTGCTTTGCGGCAAAACCCGGCGAAACTGGGCGGGCAAGGAGAGAGACTTGCGCCGCCATGTCCCGCACGCACCGCCTGTTCGAGCTGATGCAGACGCTTCGCCGGCACCGCCAGCCGGTGAGCGGGGCGGCGCTCGCGCGCGAGGCAGGCGTGTCGCTGCGCACGCTTTACCGCGACATCGCCGCGCTTCAGGCGCTGGGCGCCGAGATTGAAGGCGAGCCGGGGCTCGGCTATGTGCTGAAGCCCGGCTTCCTGCTGCCGCCGCTGATGTTTTCCGCCGCCGAGATCGAGGCGCTGGCGCTCGGCGCGCAATGGGTGGCGCGTCGCACCGACGAAGGCCTGTCGCAAGCCGCGCGCAACGCCATGGCGAAAATCGCCGCCGTGCTGCCGCCCGCCATGCGCCAGCGGCTGGAGGACGACGCGCTCATCGTCGGACCGGGCTGGGGGCGGCGCGAGGCCGTCCCGCTGAGCCTGCTCCGGCAGGCGCTCCGGGAGGAGCGCAAGCTTGCCATCAGCTATTGCGACGAGAAGGGTGTGCGCACGGCGCGCGTGATCTGGCCCGCAGCACTCGGCTTTTTCGACTCCACGCGCATCCTCGCCGCCTGGTGCGAGCTGCGCGGCGGCTTCCGCCACTTCCGCGCCGACCGCATCGAGGCGGCGGAGCTACTGCCGGATCGCCTGCCCAAGGGCCGCAAGGTGCTCGCGAAAGAATGGCGCAAGACGCTGCTGACAGAAACTGGCAGCGGTGCGCGATATAAGCCCGCCAGCAACACACAAAAGGAGACCGGCATGAGCAAGGAACTCGTTTTCTACACCAACCCGCGTTCGCGCGGCAGCGTCGTGCACTGGATGCTGGAGGAAATCGGCTGCCCGTACCGCATGGAGATCAAGGAATACGGCACCACGATGAAGGCGCCGGATTACCTCGCCATCAACCCGATGGGCAAGGTGCCCGCGATCAAGCATGGCGATACGGTCGTGACCGAAACGCCCGCCATCCTGGCTTATCTGGCAGACGCCTTCCCCGAGGCGGGCCTCGCACCTGCTGCGGCGGCGCGCGGCGAGTATTACCGCTGGCTGTTCTTCGGCGCGGGTTGCATGGAGCCGGCCATGATCAATCATTCCATGGGCTGGGACCCATCCACGCCGGAACTGCAAGGCCGCTGCGGCTACGGCTCCTTCGCGCTGGTGATAGACACGCTGGCCCGGCGCGCTCAAGGGCAAGACCTACCTCGCCGGAGACTGCTTCAGCGCTGCGGACCTCTATATCGGCGCCATGCTGAATTTCGGCATGATGTTCGGCATGATCGAGAAACGGCCCGAGTTCGAGGCCTATTGCGCGGGGCTGATGAGCCGCCCGGCCGGTTTGCGCGCCAGGGAGAAGGCGGAAAAGCTCGCGAGCCAGCAGGCTTGGCAGGCGGCTTGAGCTGACGCGAAGCGGCAAGTAATGCGGTACCCGCGATTGTGTCACCAACTACAGTGACGCTCCCCTCACCTTGTTGCCTTCTCCAAGAGGTGAGGGAACCCTCGAACTTGCGCTGCGGATGCGGCTACTCCCCAGCGCAAGCTTGCGAAGGCGAGCCTTCGGAAGAAGGGCAGATTGGGGGCGGCTTCGCGAACGAACCAAGCGGGTGTGGAAGCGGGCGGTGCCCGCACCTTCCTTGTCAGCGCGGGAATGGCGCTGCAGGAGGAGGCTTCTTCATATTCATGCGTTTTCTTACAACCCTGGATATGCGCAGGTCTATTGACGAAATCATTATTAACGAGTAGTATAAAGTGTACTAAGCTCGCGCATAAAATTGTTCCAGGCCTGAGAATACTGTCAGTTCTCAGCATTGTTTGCGCGCGCACTCCATGTATGGAGGCCACGAATGGCCAAAGGACGTGCCGGAGCAGACAGCTCAAATCTTGTTACAAACCTGATCGGCGGCAAATCCCTTGTCGACCACGCGGAAGAAACCCTCGGCGAAACGCCGGTGCTGTGGGGCCGGTATTTCACAAGCGCCGCAACCACGGGAGTTGTGGAATACCGCCATCTGAGGGAAAACCAGATCCTCCGGGAAAGAAACATCCGGGTTTTGCCTATTGCCCGGCAGACGAAAAGGGTAGGGGGAACGCTGGCGGCCGGCGCTGCCGACGCGGCGCTGAACGCGGAGGACGTGATCCTGACCTTCGGTGCGGATTATCTTGCATCGCTTGGCGGCAAGTTTTTGATGTTCCTCGACGTCGAAAGCACTCCTGCGCTTTCCTTGAGCTACTATCTGGGCTGGGCGCGAGCGCTAAACGATCACAGCCTGGCGTATTCGAAGGGAGCCGTGACGATCCTGCCCTGCGTTTACGGCGTTCAGTCGGACGATGCGACCTGGAAGGCGATTGCCACGGCCGCTGCCCAAGGCGTCGAGTGCTATGGAGTTTGGATCGCCCGCTGGAAATGGCGCGGATGCCAGGCCATCCCGGAATGGAGCGATGCGGCGGTTATGCCAGCCATCGCTCTGCCTTGCGACGTTCTGCTCTGGCAATACTCCGACGAATGTCACGGCGGGGACGGCTTCGATTGCAACCAGACCAATCCAGGCACCGATTTCGATGCATTTATCAGCCAGCTTATCTTGCCGCCTGAGATCGCCATCTCTTAAGGGGCCTGAATTGGCGGCGCTGGTCTTGGCCGCCGCACTGCTCCTCCTTGCAGCGGATGCGCAGGCGCGGTCAGGGCAGGCTTGCACGATGATCGAAGCGCCGCAGGCTAGTACACGCATCCATGTTGAGCTTTCACCCCGCGTGCCTGAAAGGGCCTATTGCATTCACGCTGAGAAGGGCCAGCATTTGCGGGCGGGGATATCGAATGCGCGCGGCGTTGAGCCTGCGGGAAGAGTTGTTTCCCCTGACGGAAAGATGAATGGCGGCCCCGGCGGACCGTTTTTTCGCGGCGAATGCCGTGAGAGCGGCATTTACCAGATACTGGCTGGCCAGCGCGGCCGCAAACGGGCCGGGTCCTACGACCTCACCATTGAGCTCAGATCCCGCCGTTGACCGGCATATTCAAGCTTCGCATCGCACTAAATGGAGGGTTCAGTGCTCAATACAGTCGGCAGCTATTTCGACTTGCAGTCGCAAAACCGGCCCTTAGCCACGGCAGCGCAAACCAAAAGCAATATCAATGCGCCGGTTTTTCCTCAATACTTTGCCGTATGTTTAGGCGTTATCGCGGAACCGTACCTGCGCCACTACGTCAACAGCGGCGCCTGGGAGTACGATGGGCAAGCCTTCATCAGCCGGATCGTTTTTGGATTGGTTGTCAGCATCATTATCCTCCCCGGGGTCTACAAATCGTCATTCGACCCCGAAAAGCCGATCGCCGTGCAGTTGGCTGCACTGTTCCCGATTGGCATCGGCTGGCAATCCCTGGTTGCCTCGGCCGCGAAAATTGCGATTGGGGGCTGATTGTGAAGCCGTCATTCAGAGCTGGGCGATGCGGGAAGAGGCGTTGCTTTCGAATAAGGCGCAGCCGGAAAATTACGCTTTCGAACCGGCGAACGCGGGAGAAGGTGGCGCTTCCGCAGCATTCCGCGAAGTAGCGTTTGAACCTAAATCCGGCAGTTGACTGGGCCAATTTCGCCTGAGACTCGTGCATTCTCAGGGACATGAGCCAAGATATGCACCACCTTCCGGTTCACCCAGCGGGTGATCAACCGGCGATTGTACAAGACACCGCGTTGGCACCGGCAACGCTCGATACCTGGGCAGGCCCTGTGCGGGTTGAATGGGACCCCACGGCGCCGCTGACACCCTATGGACAGCTCCCGTTCTTCATCGAATTTCTGAAGGTGGCGGGGCTGTTCGATGCGCTCGTAGCCGATTGCCCGCTCGCCTATACGAGCCCGAACGCGCCGGATAAGCGCGATGTGCTTGGCACAACGATGCTGTCCATCGTGGTTGGGCACAAGCGTTACGCCCACATCACGGCGCTGCGGAACGACGGCGTGCTGCCCGAGTTGTTGGGCATGGAGAAGATCGTCAGCGAGGATGCGGTCCGCCGCGGCTTCAAAGCCATCCCAGAAGACGAGGGCAGGGAATGGCTGCAACGCCATCTCGATTACTGCACAGCGCCGTTGCTGGGCGAGCCGTGGGCTATGGATACGGATTCGACGGTCAAGCCGCTCTACGGCCATCAGGAAGGGGCCGTGCTTGGCTACAACCCCAAGAAGCCGGGCCGGCCCAGCCATGTCTACCACACTTATACGCTGGCCGGTCTGCGGCTGGTGCTCGATGCCGGGGTTGCGCCAGGCAACGAGCATGCATCGAAGCATGCGGCAGCCGGACTGTGGGCGCTCGTGGATCGCATTCCGCGCGATTGCTGGCCGGCATTTTTGCGCGGCGATAGCGGCTTCGGCACGGAGGCGGTGATGAGCGGGGCCGAACAGAGAGGGCTGCCCTATCTGTTCAGGCTGCGCCTGACTGCTAACGTCAAGAAGCTGATCAAGAAGACTTTTTCCAAGGGCGATTGGACTGACGCAGGCCAGGGCTGGCAGGGACGGGAGGACACGCTGCGCCTCGAAGGCTGGAGCCGTCAGCGCTGGGTGGTGATCTTGCGCCGCCGGCTGAAGGAGGGCATTGCCATCGCTGGGCGCAATGACAACGGTCAGCTGTCACTCGGCTTCATCGAGATCGGGCCAGACGCGGAGGCTTACGAATACGGCGTGCTCGTCACTTCCCTTGAGGAGGAGGTTCTGGCGCTCGCCCAGCTCTACCGCGACCGGGCGGACTGCGAAAACCCCTTCGACGAACTGAAAAACCAATGGGGCTGGGCAGGCTTCACCACCCGCGATCTTGCCCGCTGCCGGACCATGGCCCGCTTCATCGCGCTCGTCTACAATTGGTGGAAACTTGTTTGTGCGGCTGGCCGAACCCGGCAAGCATTTGGAGGCCATCACTAGCCGGCCGCTGCTGCTGTCCGCCATCGCGGAGCGCAGCCGCCACGCCAGGCAGACCACGCTGCGTGTGGCCAGTTCGCACGCCAAGGCCGGTTGGGCGGCGAACGTGCTCTCCGGCATCGCCCGCTTCCTTGGCGAGCTTGTTCAAAATGCGGAGCAGTTGACCGCGGACCAGCGCTGGCGCCGAATCCTCTCCCATGCGGCCCGCTCCTGGCTCGGCGGGCGCCAGCTGCGCGCTCCGCCGCGCCTTATGGCACCGGCCTGACCGGCAGAACCCACATCAATAGGTTGAGCGGACGCTTCGAATTTGCGAGGTGTGGAGGTCAACTGCCGTTTTTAGGTTGAAAGAACCGGCGCGCTTGCCGCAGACACCGTTGTCATGGCCGGGCTTTGGTCCGGCCATCCAGCAACACGCTGAGTGAAGGGGGGGGTTCGTGGATGGCCCGGTCAAGCCAGTCCATAAGTGGCGGGCAATCGGGAACCTACTTGATCTTGAACCGGTTCCTGATCTCGAGCAGCAGCAGGAAGATCGGCACCGCGCTCAGCGGCACCTGCACGAAGCCTTCGAGGAAACTCACGCTGCCGGGGATTTGCGGCTCGCCGTTGCCGCCATAGAGGCATCGACAGGCTTGCGCGATCCGTGGGCTGCTCCCGCCCTAGCTTAAGCTACCTCAACCTCAACAACCTCCGGCACTGAAAGCGTCACATTGAGACCCGCCGCGCGATATGCCGCTTCAAGTTGATCGAGGCGGGAGTTGTGGTCGAGCTTTAACAGCCGCTCGATCTGTTCGCGGTTCCGTTCCAGCCGCCGTGCCAGCTCTGCCCTGGTGATCCCCTTGTCGCGGCACACGATGTAGAGAGCGGTTTTGAGAAACCTCAGCCAGGGAAGCTTCACCTTCAACGGCGGCGCTTCTTTTGCGAAATGGGGATAACGGGGAATGAACCCGGAAGGAGGTCCAACAGCAGGATAAGGTAAGCTCCAGCGCGCGCTGCACACGGACAAGTTCATCGGCTTCAACGTCTCCATCGAAGGCGGCACGCGCCCGCGGCCGCAAGGGCGGGCGGCCCAAGAGCATGACGGCGGAGGATGTGCGGGCGGCGGAAGCGTTGTTGAGCGGGAACTTGGGGCCAACCGCGGTTGCCAAGCGCATGGGCGTCAGCCGCGCCACGCTGTACCGCCATCTAAAGCAGGCGAATGCCCCCGCGCGAAGCTAACCGGGAAGGGAACCAAGATGACCGAAACCTTGCAGAAAGCCGCGCACAACACGGCGCTGATCCTCGGTCAGGCCGGCAGGGCGGGAGGGGGGAGGGGTGGGGGGGGGGGGAGGGGCGCGAGCTGATCGACCAGGCCATCGCGCTGCATGAAACAACGAACTGGCCCGCGTCCTCCGGCTATCACGCATTGTGAGGGGAGGGCAGGGCGTGCTCTACCTCACGAAGATCGACGCGGCGCGCAACATGGTGCGCTTTTATTCCCTCGATCTCCAGCCGGTCATGATCGGGGCGCTGAAAATTGGGCGATCATGGCGTCGTTCATTGAGACTTGCAAACTCAACAACGTCAATCCGCAGGCATGCCTCACGGAAGTGCTGACGAAGCACATCTACCGCAGGCCCGCACGCCGCATCGATGAACGGATGCCGTGGGCATATGTCAAAGCCGAAACGCAAGCTCAGGCCGCGTGAGCGGAGCACCGCTTACGATGCGAGTACCAGCACCAGCCGCTCATGCTGTGGTGTGAGCGGTCCGGCCACCTCCCGCAGCATCGGGAAAAGACACCTGGAATGTGATCCCAGGTGCTGGTTAGCATTCCCCGCATGTGCGCTCCCGTTTCGGCTGGTGGTTTGTAGCAAAAGCACCATGCCTGTCTCGGGGCGCCGGCACTTGACCTCATCCCATCACGACGAAAAATCCAGCGCGCCGCTGCTAATTTGCAAGTGGCTCCATGGGCTCCCGTTTGCGCGAGAGCGGCGTGGGAGCTGTATTCCGCTGTATACGGAATAGACGCTTGCCCGGAGTTTTGCCCCAGTTACGAAAAACGGTGAGCTAGCTTGCAAGCGGCTAAAGGATCGAAACCAGCACCGAGCAAACCGGCTTTTTGCCCCAGACGAGCTTCATTTCGGCGCGGATGGAGCGCCTGACGGCGTCGCGGATCAGCTCGCGGTCCTTGCGCCTGCTCCTCGGAATGCTCCCCACCGCGTTATAGACGGCACTCAGCGCCCGCTCGCCCATGTCGAGGCCTTCGGCGTCGGCTATTGGGATGCCGTTCACGTCGATTTCTGGATCGGCGGCAAACTCGCCATTGCGCTGGAGCACCACCGAAACGGCGATGTGGCCGTTCCAGGACAGGCGCCTGCGCTGCACGATGGCCGGGTCGCCCGCCTGAAGGATCAAATTGCCGTCGCGGTAAAGCCGGCCGACGGGTACGTCGGCGTCGAGCAAATGCGGATCGCTGGGGCCGAGATGGAACATCCGCCCGTCGCGCACGCCGCGCACCGCCATGATGCCATGCGCCTCCGCGTAGGACGCATGCGCTTCGAGGTGGCGCGGCTCGCCGTGCATGGGCAGCATATAATGGGGCCGCGCGAGCCGGTAGAGGCGCGTCAACTCGCCTTTGCGCGGATGGCCGGAGGCGTGGATCGGACCGTCCGGCGCTTCGGTTACGATGGCGATGCCGCGTTCGGCGAGCTGGTTCTGGAGGCGGAACACCGCATCCTCGTTGCCCGGGATGGTGCGCGACGAAAAGACGATGCTGTCGCCCCTGTCGAATTTCACTAGCGGATGCTCGCCCTTGGCGATGCGCGCGAGCGCTGCCATAGCCTCGCCCTGGCTGCCGGTGACGAGTGCCGCGACCTTGTCGCGTGGTATGGAAGGGAAACTGTCTTGGTCGAAATAAGTGAGATGCTCGGGCCAAAGGCCGGTATCGCGGGCGGCCTGCACGATGCGGTGCATGGCGCGGCCGACCAGCACCAGCTCGCGGCCGGCGGCGCGCGCCGCCTCGGCGATGGCGGTGAGCCGGTTCACGTTCGATGCGAAGGTGGTGATCGCGATCCGGCCCTTCGCGCGGGCGACCACGGCCTTCAGGTTTTCGCCCACGGCCGCCTCGGTGGCGCTTGTGCCTCCAACCAGTGCGTTGGTGCTGTCGCAGACGAGCACGCGCACGCCTTCGTCGCCGAGACGCGCGAGCTTGGCTTCGTCTGTCGGATCGCCAAAGCCCGGCGTGTCGTCTAACTTCCAGTCAGCGGTATGGAGTACGTTGCCGGCCGGGGTGCGCAGGAAGACCGAGTTGCTTTCCGGGATCGAATGCGAAACCGTCACGAGGTCGACGTCGAAGGGGCCAATATTGAAGCGGGAGCCCTGCGCCATCTCGACGATGGGCACTTCAGGCCCGTGGCTGTACTCCTGAAGCTTGCCCTTGAGCAGATGCGCGGCAAACTTGGTCACGTAAACCGGCGCGCGCAGGCGCGGCCACATCTCGGCCACCGCGCCGATGTGATCCTCATGCGCATGCGTGATGAGGATGCCGGCAAGGTTCTTCCGCTCCTCCTCGATGAAGCGCAGATCGGGCAGCACGACATCCACCCCCGGCTCAGCATCGTTCGGGAAGGTGATGCCGCAGTCGATCATCAGCCATTGCCGGTCTTTTGGCGTGCCGAGGCCGTAGAGATAGACGTTAAGACCGATTTCGCCGATTCCGCCTAGGGGCAAAAACACTAATTCGGTATTGGCAGGCGTTCCTGTCGTTGACATTCTTTTAATGGTGTCCCGCGTTGCGGAATTGCTAAGATATCGATCTATCGTTTTATTCGTCAGCCTTGGGCGCCGGGGTAGATGTCGCCTGCGGTGACCGTGATAACGTCCCCCGCATCCGTCTTGAGCCTGAGCGCGCCTCGCTCGTCGAGGCCCTGAAACCTACCTCCAATCGCGGAGCCGTTCAAACTGACATTGAGCGGTTCTCCCATCACATGCGCGCGTTCAAGCCAAGCGTCCCGGATGGCAGCGAAACCGCGGCTCCGATCCCAGCGGGCAAGCCAGGAGTCGAAGGCGTGTGCAAGCTCCTCGAAGACAGCGGCGCGGGCATTCGGGGCAAGGCCTAGCGCCGCGACCGGCCGGCCGGTGTTCTCCGGTGCGGAAGTCACGTTGATGCCGATGCCGATGGCGGCGGCAAGGCCCGCGGTTCCGGGGTATGCGGCGGTCTCGATCAAAATCCCCGCGATCTTGGCACCTCCCAGCAAAACGTCGTTTGGCCATTTAAGGCGCAGAGGCGTCACTTGTTCCGCTGGGAGATATCTCGCGATAGCATCGTAGGCGGCAAGCGCAGCCACGAAGGAGAGCTGCGTGGCAGTGCTGGCGCTTACGCTGAGCCGAAGCCCCAGGGTCGCGTAGAGGTTGCCCTTGGGGGAGTGCCAGCGCCGCCCGCTGCGGCCACGGCCCTCGCTTTGCTCGTCTGCTACGATCCAGAACGGCGCCTCCAGCCCCAAGGCGAGCTGACGCAGCGCCTCGGCATTGGTCGAGCCGGCTGTTTCGAAATGCAGGATTTTGACGGCTGCGTTTACTTGCAGGGGGTACGCCTCAGAAGAGCGAGCGCGAGGCCACGTCGGCGGCGGCCTTGAGCGTACTGGGATTGAGGAAGAACAAAATCACCAGGAACGCCGAGACGCCAAGGGTAAACTGCACCGATGCCGGGATGGGGTCGAACGTGGCGCCCGGCTCGTCGAAATACATGATCTTAACGATGCGCAGATAGTAATAGGCGCCTACGACCGATAGGACAACGCCCGCGACGGCGAGCCAGTAGAGATGTGCCTGGATCGCGGCGTAGAACACGTAAAACTTGCCAAAGAAGCCGGCCAATGGCGGCACACCCGCCAGCGAGAATAAGAGCATGGCGAACAGGAAGGCGTAGAGCGGCTTCTCGCGGGATATGCCGGCCAAGCCGGGAATCGACTCGCTCACCACATGGCCTTGGCGCATGGCGAGAATGCAGGCGAAGCTGCCGAGCGTCATCGCCAGATAAATGGTGAGGTAGATCAGTACGCTGGAGATGCCGTCGGTCTGAATCTTCAGCATCTCTTCGGCTGGTACCCCAGGAATGCGCGCCGCGGCGGCAAGTCCGATGAGTGCGTATCCAACGTGGCCGATCGAGGAATAGGCGAGCAGCCGCTTGATGTTCTGCTGACCGATGGCAGCGAAGGCGCCCAGCGCCATCGAGGCAACCGAGATCGCAACAATGATCTGCTGCCATTGATCGGCGGCAGTGGGGAAGGCGCCGAGGATGATGCGGATGACCATGGCCATGGCCGACATTTTCGCCGCTGCCGCGAAATAAGCGGTGATGGGTGTCGGCGAGCCTTCATAAACGTCGGGCGTCCACATATGGAAGGGCACGGCCGAGATTTTGAAGGCGAGGCCTGCCAGCACGAACACCAGGCCGAAAATGAAGCCAACCGGAGCGCCATGGGCACGGATCGCTTCCGCGATTTGCGGGAATAGTGTCGAGCCGGTATAGCCGTAGATCAGCGAGGAGCCGTAGAGCAGGAGGCCCGACGAGAGCGCACCCAGCACGAAATATTTGAGCCCTGCTTCGGTCGAGCGCAGCTTGTCGCGGCGGAACGCGGCCAGCACGTAAAGCGCCAGGCTCTGGAATTCGAGTGCCAGATAGAGCGAGATAAGGTCGTTCGCGGAGATGGTGAGCATCATGCCGGTCACCGACAGCAGGATCAGCACCGGGTACTCGAACCGCGCCAGCCGCTCGCGCTTCATATAGTCGAAGGAAAGGATGATGGTAAAGGCGGCGCCGGCCAGCGTCAGGATCTTCATAAAGCGCGCGAAGCTGTCGTTCACGAAGGCGCCATTGAAAAGCTGCTCGGTAGGCTGCGGCTGGCCCGCGATCAGAAATGCGGCCCCGCCCAGCACGAGGATCGAGACGATGCTGATGGTGAAGGCAGCCTGGCGGCGGTGATAGACGCCCCAGAGCAGGAGCACCATAGAGGCCAGCATGATGAACAGCTCGGGGAAAATCGGAGCGTAATCACTGAGCATTGGCGCTGGCCTTATGGTGAAGTTGTGCGAGGACGGCGGGGGCGGCCGCCTGGGCATGGCGCACCTCGACGAGGTCCTTGTAAGGCTGGATCATCGCGTTGACGGCGCCCGCGGTGGTGTCGAGCACGGGCTTCGGATAAAAGCCCAGGAAGATCGTGAGCACCACGAGGGGGGCCATGATGCCAATCTCGCGCGCCGACATGTCGGAGATGTCGAAAAGCGCTGGCTTTTCGAGCTTGCCGAAGACGACGCTCCGGTAGAGCGTCAGCGCGTAGATCGCCGAGAGTATCACGCCGAAGGTCGCGAAGAAGGCCGCGACGGAATTCGTCTTGAAGGTGCCGATCAGCGATAGGAACTCGCCGATGAAGCCGCTGGTGCCCGGCAGGCCGACATTGGCCATGGTGAATACCATGAAGATGAAGGCGTAGATGGGCATCCGGTCGGCGAGCCCGCCATAGGCCGCGATCTCGCGCGTGTGCATGCGGTCGTAGACGATGCCGACGCAAAGGAACAGCGCGCCAGAAACGAGGCCGTGGCTCACCATCTGGAAAACCGCGCCCTGCACGCCGGCCTCAGTCCCCGAGAACACGCCGATGGTGACGAAGCCCATATGCGCGACCGAGGAGTAGGCGATAAGCTTTTTCATGTCCTTCTGGGCGAAGGCGACGAGCGAAGTGTAGATGATAGCGGTCACGCCCAGCACGAACATCAACGGCGCATAGGTCGCCGAGGCCGCTGGGAACATCGGCAGCAGGAAGCGGATGAAACCGTAGCCGCCCATCTTCAGAAGGATCGCGGCCAGGACGACCGAGCCCGCGGTGGGCGCCTCGACGTGCGCGTCGGGAAGCCAGGTGTGCACCGGCCACATCGGCAACTTCACTGCGAAGGATGCGAGGAACGCGAAAAAGAGCCAAGCTTGCAGGTTCTCCGCGAAGTGGAACTTCAAGAGCGCCGGGATTTCGGTCGTGCCGGCCTGCCCGTACATGGCGAGGATTGCCAGCAGCATGAACAGGGAGCCGAGCAGCGTGTAGAGGAAGAACTTGAAGCTCGCGTAAACGCGCCGCTTGCCGCCCCAGACGCCGATGATGATGAACATGGGGATCAGGCCGCCCTCGAAGAACAGGTAGAACACCACGAGGTCGAGCGCAACGAACACGCCGATCATCAGCGTTTCGAGCAAGAGGAAGGCGATCATGTATTCCTTGACGCGCGTCTCGATGGAGCGCCAGCTCGCCAAGATGCAGATCGGCATCAGGAAGGTGGTGAGGATGACGAAGGGCAGCGAAAGCCCGTCGACGCCCACATAGTAGGAGATGGTGTCGCTAAGCCAGGGCCGGTGCTCGACGAACTGGAAGCCGGCGTTCGTGGGATCGAACTTGACAACCAGCACAAGCGAGACGCCGAAGGTGATCAGCGTGGTCCAGAGCGCGATCCAGCGCGCGTTTCCCTTCGCCGCCAAGTCGTTCCCCCTCAAAAGCACGAGGAAGAACGAGCCGAGCAGGGGCAAGAGGATGATCGTGGTGAGAATTGGCCAGTCCTTCATAGCTTGAACAGCGCCCCGCGGAAGAGGAAAGCGAAATAGGACACAAGTGCCGTCACGCCGATGAGCATGACGAACGCGTACTGATAGACGTAGCCGGTCTGGAAGCGCACGGCGCGCTTGGCGAGTCCCGTGACGCGTGCCGAAATCCCGTCAGGCCCAAGCCCATCGATGATCGCGCCGTCGCCGTAGACCCAGAGAATGCGCGCGATGAAGCGCAGCGGCCGCACAAAGATCCAATCGTAGATCTCGTCAAAATACCATTTGTTATAGAGGAAGGCGTGAATGGGCTTGAACGTCCTGACCGTCCAGGCGGGCAGGGTGGGCACCGCGATATAGGCGATGTAGGCCAGCACGAACCCGCCCAGCATCATCAGCGTGGGCAGCCACTTCATCAACAGCGATTCTACGGCGTGGCTGTCGGCGAGGACGGTGTTGTCGGGCAGCGTGAACAGCGACGCGCGCCAGAAGTGTGCGTAGCCTTCGTCGATGAAGTAGTGCGCGAAGGCAAGGCCCGCGCCAATCGCACCGATCGCAAGCACCAGGAGCGGGATGGTCATCACCGGCGGCGATTCGTGGGCATGCTCGAAGGCGTGCTCGTCGCGGGGCTTGCCGAAGAAGGCCATGAACACCAGCCGCCAGGAATAGAAGGAGGTGAGGAAGGCAGCGATGATCAAAGCCCAGAAGGCGTACTCCGCGCCGGGCGCGTGCGAGGCGTGCGCGACCTCAATGATGGCGTCCTTGGAGAAGTAGCCCGCCGTGTAGGGGAAGCCGGTCAGCGAAAGCGTGCCCGCGAGCATCATAAAGAAGGTGAACGGGATCGCTGTGCGCAAGCCCCCCATCTTCCGCAAATCCTGCTCGCCGGAGAGGGCGTGAATCACCGAGCCCGCGCCAAGGAAGAGGAGCGCTTTGAAGAAGGCATGCGTGAACAGGTGGAAGATGCCGGCGCTATAGGCGCGAAGCCCAAGGGCCGCGAACATGTAGCCGAGCTGCGAGCAGGTGGAGTAGGCGATCACGCGCTTGATGTCGTTCTGAGCGACACCCACGGTGGCTGCGAAGAAGGCCGTGGTGGCGCCCACCAGCGTGACCACCCAGAGCGCGAAGGGCGAAAGCTCAAACAGCGGCGAAAGCCGGGCCACCATGAACACGCCGGCCGTCACCATCGTCGCGGCATGGATGAGGGCCGAAACCGGGGTCGGACCTTCCATCGCGTCGGGCAGCCAAGTGTGCAGCAGGAATTGCGCCGATTTGCCCATCGCGCCCATGAAGAGCAGCAGGCAGATCACCGTGAGCGCGTCCGCCTGGTAGCCGAAAACGTTCAGCGTAGGCGAATTGGCGTGGCGCGCGGCCTCGAAAACCGTGTCGAAATTGACGTCGTGGAACAGGTAGTAGATGGCGAAGATGCCGAGCGCGAAGCCAAAATCGCCGATGCGGTTGACCACAAACGCCTTGATTGCCGCCGAGTTGGCGGCCGGCCGGTGATACCAGAAGCCGATGAGCAGATAGGAAGCGAGGCCGACGCCCTCCCAGCCGAAGAAGAGCTGGACGAAATTGTTGGCGGTGACCAGCGACAGCATGGCGAAGGTGAATAGCGACAGCTCCGCGAAGAACAAGGGCTGGCGGTCGTCATCGTGCATATAGCCGATGGAGTAGAAGTGCACAACGCAGGAGACCGTGTTCACCACCACCAGCATGACTGCGGTTAGCGTGTCGATGCGCAGCGACCATGAGGTCTTCAAGGTGTCGCCGACGTCGATCCAGGTTAGCAGGTGGACGGTGGCTCCCTCGCCCTGGATGCCGACCTTGTAGAAGGCGATCCAGGAGAGCACCGCGCCGGCTAGCACGAGCACGCTTGTCAGAATGCCAGAGACCTTATCGCCAAGTATGCGGCCAAAGAAGCCCGCAACGATAGCCCCGGCCAGCGGCATCAACACAATCGCCGTATACATCGTGTCTCAGCCCCTCATTGAGTTGATGTCGTCGACGGCGATCGAGCCGCGGATACGGAAATAGATCACGACGATGGCTAGCCCGATGGCCGCCTCGGCTGCTGCCACGGTCAAAACGATCAGGGCGAAGATCTGCCCGGTGAGGTCGTTCAGATAGGCCGACATGGCTACAAGGTTGATGTTCACCGCGAGCAGCATCAGCTCGATGGACATCAGAATGATGATGACGTTCTTGCGGTTCAGGAAAATCCCGAAAACGCCAAGCGTGAACAGCACTGCGGCCACGCCCAGATAGTGCTGCAAGGTGATGCCCGTCGCGGCCTCGATGGGAGAGATAACGTTCATGGCGTTCAGGAAATCCCCTTCCCGGTTTCCACATGGACCACTTCCATGGCATCCTCGCGCCGGCGGCCGACTTGGGCGGCCACATCCTGCCGCTTGGCCGTGCGCTTATGACGGAGCGTCAGCACGATGGCTCCGATCATCGCGACCAGGAGAATGGCGCCCGAAAGCTCGAAGTAATAGACGTATTTGGTGTAAAGAACCGCGCCAATGGCCGCCGCGTTGGAGACTTGGTGCGCCGGAACGGGCTGGATTGCGCCCGGAACCGAGAGGAATGTCGCCGAGACCATCAGCAGCTCGAACATCAGGATGGCGCCAACCAGCAGGCCAAGCGGCACGTAGCGGCTGCTACCCTTTCGCAGCTCCGAGAAGTCCACATCGAGCATCATCACGACGAACAGGAAAAGCACCGCCACCGCGCCCACATAGACGATGACCAGGATCATGGCCAGGAACTCGGCGCCCAGCAGGACGAACAGGCCGGCGGCGTTGAAGAAGGCCAGGATCAGGAAGAGCACGGAATGAACGGGGCTGCGGGCGGTGATGACGAGCGAGCCTGACGCCACCAGCACGAGAGAAAAGAGGTAGAAGAAAAACCCTGCGATGGTCATGCGCGGCCGATCCCGAATTTAGCGGCGTGAGCCGTTGAAGAACGAATTGAACCTGTGAAGTCCGCTGCCCCTGGCGGGAACTAGCAGCGGGCGCTCGCAGAACCCCCCGCGAGGCCATCCTGGCGGACAGCTTGCGAAAGGCGCACCGGCTTTTCCGCTTAAGCGTTAGCGGTAGGACGCGTCCAATTCAAGGGTTTTGTAATCTTTCGCCGCGACCTCTTCGACAGGCGCTTGGCGCGGGCGTATCCAGACCGCTCGGCCAGGGCATACGTGGCGGCTGGCAGGCGTCTTTCGCCCCTGCGCTTCCGGCGCCTTTTATGTACCCGGTGGAGAGATTTTTAATCTCGACAGGCGTCAATCTACCAAGGGTAGGTCTTTTTGCGAGCTTCCATCAACCCGCCAATGCGCTCTTCGAGTTTGGCGGTAAGCCCGCAACGGCCTTCTTTATTATTAAGGTAGGATATAAAGCGATGGTGTCGTAGGTTGAACGGTACATCGCCAGCGCTTTGTGTAATTGGGACTACATGCTTGCCCAAAGTGTGGGCGATGCCTGCTTCATAAAACACATTTGGATTCCGACCGGTGAAATCGCATACGACGATATAGGATTCATAGATTAGATCAAAAATGTCTTGCACAACAACACTGTTGTTCCAAATATCGTCACCTCGCTTACAGGTCATGTTGTTTGCACGAGCGGCACTCTGTATCGCTTCCAGCACGGGCGCCTGAGACGTCTCAAACGGCATCATCACTGCTAGCAAGTCTTGGTTTGGCTCGACGCTCGGAATTGAGAATACCGTCGGAGAGAATACGAGAACAGGTGCCGATGGTGTCGGCGCACTTGAGATATTCAGGCCATCAATTGCCCGGACTTTATCGATCCTCCGTCTCACGAAGTCGAGGTTCTTCTATCACGTTTCGCAATTTGGATCAAGACATCAAAAACGCAATCGGGATAGTCTGGGTCGCCAAAGCTTTTGCTGCGAAGCAAGCGCGAATGGTTTTCGATGATATCGAGGCAGTCCGTATCAACGCCGAGCACCCGCCAATCATGGGCCGAGAAAAGAGGCACAATCTCATCTTTGAGTGGCTCAAGGCTGCAACGTGTGTCTGCGCTGAGATATGTCATGCAACCCGCTAACCCGATTTGTACTTGTCAATTTTGGTGGCCGCAACGTGAGGTATGCTTTCTGCACAAGTTCACCCGGCAATATGCGGACGTCCGCCCTTCGCCCCTCGCGCCGCACCCGAAGCCTTCTCTGCCTCTTCAGGAAGTCGCGCAGCTGCATATCGGTCTTGCGCCAACCACCCCTGTGAGTGGCAGGATCGCGCGCAACAACCCCGATTTCAATCGCCTCTGCATCCGGGGAATTGCTGTTGGCAATCTTCTGGAAACCCGCCCTGGCGCTGCTGGTGTGGTTCTCTCACCGCTTTCGCGCCGGAATGACTTCTCGTCGCTCCTTGTAGGGCTCGTGGTAGCAATCCCGGCGGCCTCGCTTCAGGCTCAGCCGCTTCTTGTCCTGTGGTAAGCGGAATTTCTTCCTCACCCCAGCGGCCTCAGCGATACCGCGCGTCGAGTTCGAGATTCCGCGCCAGCACGCGCTCCCAGCGGTCGCCGTTCGTGAGCAGCTTCTCCTTGTCGTAGAGCAGTTCCTCGCGCGTCTCGGTCGCGAACTCGAAATTCGGCCCCTCGACGATGGCATCGACCGGGCAAGCCTCCTGGCAATAGCCGCAGTAGATGCACTTCACCATGTCGATGTCGTAGCGCGTGGTGCGCCGCGTGCCGTCGTTGCGGCGGGGGCCGGCGTCGATGGTGATGGCCTGCGCCGGGCAGATCGCCTCGCAAAGCTTGCAGGCGATGCAGCGCTCCATGCCATTTGGATAGCGGCGCAGCGCGTGCTCGCCGCGGAAGCGCGGGCTCAGCGGGTTCTTCTCGTAGGGGTAGTTGATCGTCGCCTTCGGCCTGAAGAAGTACTTCATGGCGAGCCAGAACGCTGCCACGAGTTCCCCGAAGACCGCGTATTTTAGGGACCGTGCGAAGCCCATGCGAACGCTCCTGTGACAGGCGCTAATGCGCCAAGCTCCCGAGTTGCGGGACGACGAATTGCAAAAAGCCGGCAACCACGACCACCGCGGCAAGCGAGGTTGGCAGCAGCACCTTCCAGCCCAGCCGCATGAGCTGGTCGTAGCGGTAGCGCGGCACGATTACCTTCACCATGGCGAACATGAAGAAGACGGCGCAAACCTTGATGGTAAACCAGACGACGCCCGGCACCCAGTTCAGCGGCGCCACGTCCACCGGCGGCAGCCAGCCGCCAAGGAAAAGGATCGTGGTCATCGCGCACATCAGCACAATAGAGACATACTCGCCCAGCATGAACAACAGATAGGGCGTCGAGGAGTATTCCACCATGAAGCCCGCGACGAGTTCCGATTCCGCCTCGGCCAGATCGAATGGCGGGCGGTTGGTCTCGGCCAGCGCCGAGATGAAGAAGACCACCATCATCGGGAACAGCGGCAGCCAGTACCAGTTGAGCACCGAAAGCCAGGGAACGCCGAGCAGCGTGGCAAGGCCGTGCGTCTTCTGCGCGTTGACGATTTCGGTGAGGTTCAGGGAGCCGGCGCAGAGCAGCACGGTCACGATCACGAAGCCGATGGAAACCTCGTAGGAGACCATTTGCGCGGCAGAGCGCAGCGAGCCCAGGAACGGATATTTCGAGTTCGAGGCCCAGCCGCCCATGATGATGCCGTAGACGCCGAGCGAGGAGATGGCGAACAGATAGAGGATGCCCACGTTGATGTCGGCGACAGCCCAGCCATCCGCCACGGGAACGACCGCCCAGGCCGAGAGCGCCAGCACCGTGGTCGCGAGCGGCGCCAGCAGGAACACCACCTTATCCGCGCCCGCCGGGATCACTGGCTCCTTGACGATGAACTTGATGAAGTCCGCGAAGGATTGCAAAAGGCCGTAGGGGCCGACCACGTTCGGGCCGCGCCGCAGCATGACAGCCGCCCAGATCTTGCGATCCGCGAGCAGCAGGAACGCGATGGCCATGAGCAGGCCCACGAGCAGCCCCAGGCTCTTGGCCAGGATGATGACGGCCGGGAAACCATAGTCCCACCAGAGAGCGATCCAATCGATATCAGCCATGTGTACCCGTCGCCCCCAGTTGAGTTACCTGGCTCACGGCCGAAAGTTCGGCCATCGTAGCAGACGCCCGCGTAATCGGGTTGGTCTGATAATAGTCCTCGATCAGCGGCGCTAGAGCCTCGTCCGGTAGCGGGGCAAGCTGCTCGTTGGCCGCATCCGGCAGCGTTAGCGCTTCGGGCGTAACCTGGTCGATAGCCGCGAGATGCGGATGTGCTGCATACAGGGCCTGGCGCAGCTCGCGGAGGCTGTCGAAGGGCAGCTTCTGGCCCAGATGCTCCGAAAGTGCGCGGATAATGGCCCAATCCTCGCGGGCGTCGCCGGGTGGGAATACCGCGCGCTCGCCAAGTTGCACGCGGCCTTCGGTGTTCACATAGGTGCCGCTCTTCTCGGTGTAGGCGGCACCAGGCAGCACGATGTCGGCAAGCCGCGCGCCGCGGTCGCCATGCGAGCCCTGATAGATCACGAAAGCGCCGCCGGTCTTACTCACGTCGAACTCGTCCGCGCCCAAAAGAAAGAGCACGTCGATATCGCCGCTGTCGAGCATGCCGTGCACGTTGTGGCCGCCCTCGCCCGGCACAAAGCCGATGTCGAGCCCGCCCACCTGTGCCGCGCTGGTGTGCAGCACGTTGAGCGGGTTCCAGACCGAGGTTTGGCCCTCCATCACGGCGGCGCCGAGCTGCGCGGCCTTGAACAGCACGGTTTCGCCGGCCTCGTGGTTGAGCGCGGACTGCCCCACGATAATCATTGGATGAAGCGCGGCTTTCAGCGCGGCCAGCACGCCGTTGCTGCCTTCGAGCGAATCGTCCAGCAGCTTGAGCGAGTTGCCGAGCCATTCACAAGGATAGTTCAGATCCGCCTCCGGTCCGATCAGTGCGACCTTGGCGCGGTTTTGCAGCCAGGCTTTGCGGACGCGTGCGTTGAGCACCGCCGCCTCCGTGCGCGGATTGCTGCCGATCAGGAGTATGACGTCGGCCTTGTCCACGCCCGCGATGGTGGAGTTGAACAGGTAGCTGGCGCGGCCGTGCTTCGGATGCAGCTTGGCGCCGAGCTGGCGGCAGTCGTAGTGCGGCGAGCCAAGCTTATCGAGCAGCATCTTGAGCGCGAACATCTCCTCGACGCTCGACATGTCGCCTGCGATGGCGCCAACGCCTTTGCCGCGTGCCTTGCTGATTTGCACCGCGATCTCGCTGAAGGCCTCGTACCAGGACACCTCTTCGAGCTTGCCGTTTACACGCATATAGGGCCGGTCGAGCCGCTTGCGCTTCAGCGCGTCCACGGCTGCGCGCGTCTTGTCCGAGATCCACTCCTCGTTCACATCGTCGTGGTTGCGCGGCAGGATGCGCAGGACCTCGCGGCCGCGGGCGTCGATGCGGATGTTCGAGCCGAGCCCGTCCATCACGTCGATCGATTCGGTCTTGCGCAGCTCCCAGGGCCTCGCGGTGTAGGAATAGGGCTTCGAGGTGAGCGCGCCGACCGGGCAGAGGTCCACCACATTGCCCGAAAGCTCGGAGACCATGCCCTGCTCAAGGTAGGTGGCGATCTCCACGTCCTCGCCGCGGCCGATCAGTCCAAGCTCCGGCACGCCCGCGATCTCGGTCATGAAGCGGACGCAGCGCGTGCACTGGATGCAGCGCGACATGAAGGTCTTGATGAGCGGCCCGAGATATTTCTCCTCCACAGCGCGCTTGTTCTCGTGGTAGCGGCTGCCGTCGGCGCCGTAGTACAAGGCTTGGTCCTGAAGGTCGCATTCGCCGCCCTGGTCGCAGATGGGGCAGTCGAGCGGATGGTTGGCGAGCAGGAACTCCATCACGCCTTCGCGTGCCTTCTTCACGAGCGGCGAATCGGTGCGGACCTGGGGCGGTGTGCCATCGCGGTTTGGGCGCAGGTCGTTCACGCTGGTGGCGCAGGAGGCCATCGGCTTCGGGAAGCCCACCCATTCGACGAGGCACATGCGGCAATTGCCGGCCACCGACAGGCGCTCGTGATAGCAGAAGCGCGGGATTTCGAACCCCGCCAGTTCGCAGGCCTGCAACAGCGTTATGCCGTCCTCGACCTCGATTTCCCGGCCGTTAATGTTCAGCTTTGGCATTTTCAACCTTGAATGAGCGCCGCCTGCGGGGTTCTTATGTCACTAAGGAACGCCGCCGGGCAACGGTTAACTGTGAGGGCTCACAGGATGCTGCGGCGGGAGAGAAATTCCGAAGGTGAAGGAAAACGCTAGCCCCGCATATGTCAAGCAAACATTGCGGGGGCGGACGTTGCTGGGCTAGGGCTGCTTGTCCTGGCCGGGGCCGGACGAGTGTCCCGGCAAGCCGCCTACGGTGTCCTCGGCGGCGCCGCCATCCGAACCTGGAGTTGGAGCGGGCATGGAGGCTGGGGCTTGCTCCATGGAAGGCTTGGCCGAATGGAAGCCGCGCGACTTCATTTCCGGCTTCTTCGGTTGAGCCGGCTTGGTGGCCTGCTGCTTGGTGTCCTGATCGCCGGCGAAGCACGCGGGAGCCCCCGCGGATAGGATCAGCGCCGGAATGGCAGCTAAGGCGATTACTCTAAGCACGTTGGACCTCCCTGAAAGACAATGCCTGTTCATTCCCGCCACGCTTGAATCCGCTCTCCTGTCCAGATGGCGGCCCCCCAAGCCAAAATGGCAAGTGCGGTTGGAAACGGCATGCGCGCGATGAAAAACGGTACGCTCAAGCCGACGATGAGTAAAGAGCCTCCCAATCCCACGATTAAGTCCGCGCGCATGCCATGGAATGGCCAGCCCGCAGCCGCGCCCAGGAGGCCTACGCAGAGAAGTATAAGAAATTGCTGCGCCATGCTCCAGTTATAGAAGAAGCGCTCGTCGAGGATCTGGGCGAGAGCCTGCGCGTGAATGAAAACGCCGGGTGAAAAAGTATCCTTCTCCTTGCCGATGGCAAAAGGTAGCGTATGCTGATCTTGCAGTGGAAAGTCCGGCCCTATGAGAACGATCTTGCCTTTGAGATCCGGAGTGGTCGCGTCTGCCTTCGGCGAAAGAATTTCATAGGCGGAATAGCGGGCGAAGGCCGGGCCGTTCTCCGGCTTCAGCAGCCAGTCTATGCGCTGCTGACCTTCGGGAACCGCATGCTTGCCGTAGACGGCTTGGACCTCGGGTAGGCTCGCAAGCACGCTCGTAAGCGACGGGTAGCCCTGACTTGGGTCGTCATGATACACGCCACGTGTCGCCCGGTCGCCGAGCGAAAAAACTTCCTTCGCTTTTTTCAGCCCGATATGGCCGCCCCTGCCACCGGTCCGCTCGATGAACTCTCTGAGAAATTTCCGCTCGACTCTCGGTTTTCAGGTTGGCATTGCCAACGGCCGCGAGAACGACGGGGACTTTCGAATTGCGGATTGCGCCGGTCAGCGCCGCGTCCTTGTCTGGCTTGGTCGGCGTCATGAAATAGAAATCGACGGCAATTGCAAGCGCGCCAGCGTTGGAAACGGCGGTTATCAGCTTGGCCATCCAAGCCCGGTCGGCAGGCGGTATGGAAGGCAGTCCCGCTTTCTCAAGGCTCTCTGGATCGACGGTGACGATGGCAACCGCTTTGTAAGGCTTATCGAGGCGTGGCGAGAAATAATGGATGAGCCAGTCCTCGGTCCAGTGCTCTGAACCCTCGGGCAGGTAGTTGCGGCTGCCGAGATAGTTGATGGCAAGCGCCTCCAAGGCGACAAGCACGACGATCGACGCGACCGTGACCAGCGATGATTTGTGGCTCCCCCTCATGCCGCGCTTTTAGCCTATGGGGCGGAAAGTGCAAGTACTTGGCTTGCTTGCGCGAGGGGAGAGTCGCAGTAGAGGGATGAGTGTAATACAACCCGAATTACCCCAGCCCTCTCCCACAGGGAGAGGGAGTTCCGGCGCGCCCGCTGTTAGGGCGTCCCCTCTCCCTGTGGGAGAGGGACAGGGTGAGGGGTAATGCGGGTTGTATGGTTCGCCGCCCCCCGGCCCATCACGCGGGAGCGGGATTGGGTGCTCCGCTGTCTGTCTTGAGAAGTGCGTTCGTCCGCCAGGCGTACTCTTCCTTCAGCCGGCGGCAGAGATCGAGATACATCCTTATCACGGTCTCCTCGCAGAAATTGGCCTGGAAGTGGGTCCTGCCGGCCTCAGCGAGACGGCCGGCCAAGTCCCTGCTAGCGATAAGCGTATTCAAAGCTTGGACCAGGGCGGCGGTGTCGTCGTTCTCGACCAGGAGGCCCGTCTCGCCGTTGGTAATGACCCGGGCAGCATCGACTGACTGTGCCGAAATCACCGGGACGCCGTTGGAAAGAGCTTCCAGCACATAGCCGATGCCTTCGCTGCGGGAAGTGCGCACGAACAGGTCGGCCGCCTTCAGAAGAGTATGGACATCGTCGCGCCAGCCCAGGAAGCGGATGCGCGAAGACAGGCCCATTTGCGCCGCCAGCTCCTTGACCGAATCCTCGTAGGGACCACCGCCCGCCATCCAAAGATAGGCCTGCGGCAGCGCGGCGAGTGCCCGGACGGCAATATCCGGCCCCTTGTCGCGCGTCATCCGGCCGAGCCAAACGATGAGCGGCGCGTCCTCCGGCGTGTTGAACGCGCCGCGGCGCGCAGGTGTCGCGATATTGTCGGGGACGAAATTCGGGATCAGGCTCAGGCGGCTCGAAGGCCAGCCCTGCTCCTCGATATAGGAGGCGATCCGGGGCGAGTTCGCGATCAGATGGTCGCAGGAGGCAAATGTGCTGAGCGGATAGCACTTTCCGATGCGCGCGACCTTCACCCAGGGGCCTTGCGGGCAGGCGGTAACGGCGTGCGGCATCCAGTTGATCGCCACCGTGGCGTGCAGCGCCCGAAGCATCCGGCGGTACTTTGCGCGGGTGAAGATGTCGAACCGGCCGCCGAACCACGCAGACTCGACTGGAATGCCTGCACTCTCCAGATACTCGGCAGCCCATGCCTTCCGGCGCGTCAGAAGCGCCTGGGGGATGCCGCGGGCATGGAAGGCCTTCGCCAAGCGGATGAAAAACCGCTCCGCTCCTCCGCGGCCTGAGCTGCCAAGCGCCTGGACAATGCGCATCGAATGCCGGTTCCAGAAGTTTCCGTTAACGCCAGTGTGCCGCGATCCAGGGCGTGGGCCGCACATACTTGTAGAGGACTTGCCACCAATGCTTGCGGGGCCAGCGGCCGTCCACGGCCTCGTCTGGGTCGGGTTTTCCCGGAAATGCTACAACTTTAGCGCCAGGGGGCAGGGGAGGCACCAAAAAAAAGTTCATCGGCCACCGGGGCATAAGGCTCTTCTTGAAGCTCACGCACCACTCGTCAGGCCAAAACTTCATATCGGTAATTTCCCGGGAGATGAAGATCTGCTCGTTGCGATGACGAGCCAGCACATCGCCGCATTCATTCATGATGCGGTCGTAGATGTAGGTGTGGACACCGGCTGGGAAGCGGAAGATCGAGGTGTTGCCGATGCCGGCATTGGGTTGCGTCCAGTTGCGCGCCACGCAGAAACGGCCGGGCTCGTAATCGAAAAACTCGTCCAGGCTGCCTGTTACGACCACGTCGAGGTCCAGGAAAAGCACGTCGCCGTTAACACCTTCCAGGTCCTTCTGCCAAACGCAGAGCTTGCGCCAAGGTAGCCACTCCTTGTCCGGCGGAAGGACGATATGCGGCAAGGGGAACGCTTCCACACCTTCGACGAGGCCGGTTGTGCTGTCGGTGTAGCACACCAGCCGCGTGGGCCGTTTGGTATGCGTTCGCACCATGGAATAGAGCCGGTTGACATAGTCCGGCCCATAGCGGTTGCCCCACTTCATGCAAATGACTGTTTGCGGCATAGACTCCCTGGCGCCCCTGAACGCGTGTGACTTCTCCCGCTTAAGCCGCTTATAACCACAGCTGCGGAAACTGTCACGCGGGGAACGCATCTTGTGAAGCGGTCCGGCCTGCGATAAAGACGTATGAGTTAACGGTGAAGGATAGCACGGAATTTTATGAAGTTCTGGGGCAGGTATAGCGCGCTTGGCGCGAGTGTGGCGCTGGCCGCGGGAGCGGCGGATCAGCTTTTCAAGGCCTGGGCGGTCGGGACGCTCCAGTCGAGCCCTGTGCAAAAGATCGTGCTTGCGCCATTTTTCGATATGGTGATGGCGTGGAATCGCGGCATTTCCTATGGGCTCTTGAAGCAGGACAGCGATGCGGGCCGCTGGATACTGGTGGCAATTTCACTTAGCACGGCGGTTGCACTCGCGGTCTGGCTCGCGCGGCTTGAGAGCCGCCTGCCGGCGTTGAGCCTGGGGCTCATCATCGGCGGAGCCGCTGGAAATGCTATCGACCGGATCAGGTTTGGCGCAGTGGCTGACTTCTTCTCTTTTCACATAGGCTCGTTTCATTGGTACATCTTCAACTTGGCCGATGTTGCGATTGTGGCGGGCGCCGCGGGGCTGTTGTTCGATCAGTTCGCGGCTAGTCATAAAAGTGCCGGAAAACAGGCTTAACAGGCAAAGCTCTAAGGTTAGGGGCCTTAATCATGTCTGCATCGCGCAAATCCTTGTACGGCTTGGCGGCCGTTCTATCGCTTGGCGTGCTGGCCGCCGGTTGCAGCGGCGATCTCGGATTGAGCGGGGCCAAGCACGCAGTTCTTGGGCAGAAGGTTGCGGCTCAGTCGCCCGACATGCCAGAAAGGCCCAAGCTCGCGATGCCAGCGCCTGGCGCGCCGCTACCGGTACCCGGCGAGGCCGCGCCTGCCCGGACGCAATGGACTGCCACGGTTCAGCAGCCGAACCAGCAGGCTGCCGCCACCACCCCGAAGCAGGAAAGCTCGGGTAGCTGGTATTCTGGTATCACTGGCGTCTTCACACGATAGCGCCGTTCCCGCTTCGCACGCTGGAGACTAAGCGGCAGAGCGCCGTACCCCCGCTCACATCTAGACAATCGGGATAGAGCGCAGCAGGCGGCTTGGACGTTTGCCGTCAAAATTTCTGCCGGAATATCTTGATAACTAGGGATTTATGAGAGAACTTGAGTTGGGGCACCGCCCGGCTCCGCAGCAACCACCATTATCGCTTGAGGCCGGATGATCCGCCGCCGTTCTATCGCCCGCTGGCTCGTGCACTGCGCCGATCCGCTTGGCCAGAAATATCCGCCGCCGCAAGTTCTATCGCCCTCCGGAACAAGCCAGCTCGTGGTGGAAGCCGACGGTCACGGCATTCTGCCCGGCCTGCTGCGCCATTATCCATTCCGGGACACGCTGGATTACGCGGCGGCGAAGGCTGACGCCGAATCAAGGCGGGCGGTGGCGGCCACATTCGTGATGATGCTCCGCCACTTCGGCAGGCAGATCATGGACGCTTGCGATGGTCTGCCCGCGACTGTGGTGAAAGGCTGGACCTTCGCCTCGGCAATCTATCCAGACCCGGCGCTCCGCCCTTTCACCGATGTCGACATACTCGCGGCACCGGAGGCACACGGCCGCATCAACGAGGTGTTGCAGGACCTCGGCTTCAAGTTCGCCGATTTCGCTTACGTGCCGGGCCGCAGGAGGCGAAGTGGACGCACAGCGAAAATGACGCCCTGATCGTTGAGGTGCATGGCAATATGGTGCATGCGCCAAGCCTGCGCAAAACTATGTCGCTGACCTATGAAGACTTGCGCGAGGACGCAGAAAGCCCCGCCGGCTTCCTGTGCGTCGCGGCCTTGCACGGAGGCCTCCATCACTTCGAGCGGCTCCGGCATGTGGCCGACATCCTGCAAGCGGCCCGGGCACTAACTAGGGCCGAGGATGAGCGAAGGCTTGCGGCGCTGCTTGGAAAGTCCGGCGCACGGCTCTCCGCGATAACCGGCCTGCGCCTGGCTCACCAGTTGTTCGGTGAGCCGCGCTGCCTTGAGATTGCTCGCGCCCTGGGCCGCGAGAGATACTCGCATCTGGCCGGCTGGCTGATCGGGCCATCCTTGGCGACCTCAACTATGAACAGTAGCCGTTTCATTCATTCCTGGCGCCGCCAGGCGTTCCGTGAATTGCTGAAGCGCGGGCAGCCAAGAGCGTGAGGCGCCGTATGTCCGCGGCAGAAAACGATTTACCGCAGGCGCCGGATGGGACTGCGGCGTTTTGCTCAACAAGGGAGCTTGCACATGAGTGACAGCGATGCCGATGCGATTCTGAGCTTGGTATTGAAACCTGCCAGCAATTACATTTGGGAGGAGATGGACGGACAAGTGCTTTTATACCGGGTTGGCGCGCACAAGGCCGTGCACCTGAACGATACCGCCGCTCTGATCTGGAAGCTGTGCGACGGAAGCCGGTCCCTCAAGGATGTTATCGGCGTGCTCGGCGAGGCCTACCCCGATATGCAGGACAGCATCGCCGCCGATGTGCGCAGCGGCGCCCGCATGCTGTTGAAGGAAGGCGCGCTGGTTAGAACCTCAATGGCTTGAGCTTTCCGCAAGCTCAAGCCTGACGCATTCAAGCATCGAATTGGCGACGGTCTCTCCCAAGAGCTCGCGGAAATGCGTTTCCATTTCCGTTGTTGGGATACCAAGCTCCTTGAAGCCAATGAGATAGTTCCGGATACGGTCTTCCCATGAGTTGCGATAGGGAACTCCTAGGGGACGCTGAAACCGGTGGACCCAGCGCAGAAACGGAAGGCAAAGCGTACGCCCGCCATTCTGCCGGAATTTTTCGTGGATGTATCCCTCTTCGCCGCCGAAGCCACGGAAGAGCGGGTTGAATCCCGGCCATGCGGCACGGCGGCAAGCGAATAACCCTGCCCCTTGCATCGGGATGTCGAACGGCGGTGCGTCCGGATCTGTTCCCCGGTTGTCGAGCCCCCAATAGCCGTACATCCCGCCCCGCCACGCCGGAGAGTAATGCGTGGCGAGCGACTTCAGATCGTCATAGAGCAACGGCCCCTGTAGCAAGTCATTTGTGTCCGGATTGGCACTCAAATAGTCCAGAAGGCGCTTGATGGCCCCGGGGACGATGAAAACATGGCTGTCGATGCACAGGACGAACTCTCCGGCAGCCTGCTCGAAGATCAGGTGCCGTACCATTGTGCCTTGCCAAAGATCGTGCGGAACGTACCGGTAGTTGGGAATGCTCGCTTCCAGGTTCTTCAAGGCGGCGGAGCACGGCCCGTCAGGATGATTGTCAACGACGAGAAATTCTGTGTCAGGAAGAATTTCCGGGTGATAGAGCCTGAGCGCCTGAAGCGAAAAATACACGCCGTCGTAATCGTCGTAGGTGGCCATGCCAATGGTCAGCTTCTTGGGTTGCCCTTTCGGTGTGGGCGCCGGAATGGCGTAGGTTTTGGGCGCTGGCTGCTCGGCCGGGGCCGAAAGGCTCGACAGGAACTGTCGCCAGTTTTCCGGTTCAAGGCCGCTGTCCAGAACAACGCGCGCCAGCACATCGGCTGCTCCTTCCAGGTGCTCGAAACCGCCAAACCTTATCGCCACCGCCGGCGCATTCCGCGAAAGCCCCGCGATTGCTCTGAAACCGCCGTCGGGGAGATTGCGGGCATTCAGGTTGCATTCCACGAGCTTCATTGCCGTTTGCGCGGCGTCCAACGGCGTAACGCTCACGGTGGCAGAGCTATCGAAGGTTGGAAAAATAATGAGTCCGCATGGACTGTTGCCTGTGCCAAACCCTGTTTTCGTCGGCCTAATGATCGTATGAGAACCGGATTGAACGCTTAAAGCCCCCTCAAAAGCGGGAAGGCGTGCGATTTTTTCCGCAGCGCCAGGCTTCACGACGAGGGCGCGGGGCATACCGCACAGCGTGCCGGCGCCGTCGAGCACGGCCACTTCATCGGTGAGATACTCGAAGCCGCGGTCCATGAGCCAAGCAATCATGGAGGATTTGCCAGAGCCAGAAGGACCGGCGACGAGGACCGCCTTCCCGTTCCGGCGCACAGCGCCGGCGTGCAACGCCACGCCCGTGCCGATATCCTCGATAAGGGCGCGGACCGCGGCTTCCATGACGAAGGTTGCCAAGTCGCCGCGAGCCAAGCCGGTCACAACCTCGCCCGCGCCATCGTCAACGGAATAGGCATCATCCTTCCCGTCTATAACGATGGCGCGCGTTGGTCTCGCCGCATGCGACAGGCAATCCCGGAACACCGCCTCAATATCGGCGGCAATGCACGAGGGACAGCGCAACTCGACGCTTTGATCGTGAAAAACGAGAACCAAGCGTTCCATGACAGTGCTGCTCCAAGTGGACAATCCAGACGATCTGTGTACCGCTGTAATGGCACCCGCAACGCTGGTGCCATTTATTTGAATATGCCGGAAAACGGTGCTGTCCGTTACGGGTTCGTAACTGCAAAGCTATCAGGGATACACCATCGATAAGCCGTCCGGGACAGATACACTAGGTCTGCGTTGTGGTGGTTGCAGGGAGCGTCGTGGTGGGTGTTGCTGTGGTTGTTGGCGTTGCGGTTGTGGTGGCTGGCGCTGAAGCCGCAGCATGTGCTGGCGGAATCACCGCGTTCACCACGGGCTTCACCCACTTGTTTGGCATCATCACAGCGGTAGCGACTCCGGCGATCATGACAATTTTCAAAAAATGCCGCCGGTCCAGCTCAGACCTTTTTTCAGCCATTTGTTCCTCTCTTGCTGCGGACCCCTTGTCACCAAAATACTATTCTACGCCGCTATGCCTGTTACATTTAAACGGGAGGAGTCGTCGGGGTCGTTGTTGTTGTGGTGGTTGTAGTTGTTGTTGTTGTTGCCGGTGCTGAAGCCGCAGCATGTGCTGGCGGAATCACCGCGTTCACCACGGGCTTCACCCACCTGTTTGGCATCATCGCGGCGGTAGTAACTCCGGCGATCATGACAGTTTTCAAAACTTGCCGCCGGTCCAGCCCAGACCTCTTGTCATCCATTTGTCCCCCTGCTGCAGCCGAGACTTCTTCGCCAGAATTCGTTTCGTGCCACTATGCCTGTAACATTTAACCCGGAGCAGACGTCGTGGTGGTTGTGGTTGTTGTGGTTGTTGTGGTTGTTGTTGCAGGCGCTGAAGCAGCAGCATGTGCAGGCGGAATCACCGCGTTTACCACGGGCTTCACCCACTTGTTTGGCATCATTACAGCGGTAGCAACGCCGCCGATCATTACCATTTTCAAAAAATGCCGCCGGTCCAGCCCGGACCTCTTTTCACCCATTTGCCCCTCTCTTGTGTCCTAGAGTTTGGTGCATGAATACGTTTTCCTACTCCAACGCCTGTGTCATAAAATTTGCCGCCCAAAAATGCAATCGTAGATGTGTAGCGGCTAAAATATGCCACTTTGTGTTGTATCTGTGAGACACAAGCTTTGCGAGCCTGCTCGCGCCCGGCGGCAAGCGTTCCGTGAACTATTGAAGCGGGGGCGGCCAAGAGCGTGAGCCGGCGCATACCGGTGGAGACGCGCGATTTGCCCCAGGCGCCGGATGGGTCTGCGGCGTTTTGCTCAACAAGGGAGCTTGCACATGAGTGACGGCGATGCCGATGCAATCCAGAGCCTGGTATTGAAACCTGCCAGCAATTACATCTGGGAGGAGATGGACGGACAGGTGCTGCTGTACCGGGTTGGCGCCCACAAGGCCGTGCACCTGAACGATACCGCCGCCCTGATCTGGAAGCTGTGCGACGGAAGCCGGTCCCTCAAGGATGTTATCGGCGTGCTCGGCGAGGCCTACCCCGATATGCAGGACAGCGTCGCCGCCGATGTGCGCAGCGGCGCCCGCATGCTGTTGAAGGAAGGCGCGCTGGTTAGAACCTCAATGGCTTGAGCTTTCCGCAAGCTCAAGCCTGACGCATTCAAGCATCGAATTGGTGACGGTCTCTCCCAAGAACTCCCGGAAATGCGTTTCCATTTCCATTGTTGGGATACCAAGCTCCTTGAAGCCAATGAGATAGTTCCGGATGCGGTCTTCCCAGGAGTTGTGATAGGGAACTCCGAGCGGACGCTGAAAACGGTGAACCCAGCGCAGAAACGGAAGGCAAAGTGTGCGCCCGCCATTCTGCCGGAATTTTTCGTGGATGTATCCCTCCTCGCCGCCGAAGCCACGGAAGAGCGGGTTGAATCCCGGCCATGCGGCGCGGCGGCAAGCGAATAACCCTGCCCCTTGCATCGGGATGTCGAACGGCGGTGCGTCCGGATCTATCCCCCGGTTGTCAAGCTCCCAAAAGCCGTACATTCCACCGCGCCATGCCGGAGAGAAATGCGTGGCGAGCGACTTCAGATCGTCATAGAGCAGCGGCCCCTGTAGCAAGTCATTTGTGTCCGGATTGGCACTCAAATAGTCCAAGAGGCGCTTGATAGCTCCAGGAACGATAAAAACATGGCTGTCGATGCACAGGACGAACTCTCCGGCAGCCTCCTCAAAGACCAGGTGCTTTACCGTTGTGCCTTGCCAAAGATCGTGCGGAACATACCGGTAGTTGGGAATGCTGGCTTCAAGCTCCTTCAATGCAGAGGAGCACGGCCCGTCAGGATGATTGTCGATGACGAGAAACTCGGTATCGGGAAGAATTTCGGGGTGATAAAGCCGTAAGGCCTGCAGCGAAAAATACACGCCGTCGTAATCGTCGTAGGTGGCCATGCCAATGGTCAGCTTCTTGGGTTGCCCTTTCGGCGCCGGCGCTGGAATGGCATAGGTTTTAGGCGCGGGCGGCGTGGCCGGAGCCGAAAGGCTCGACAGGAACTGCCTCCAGTTCTCCGGGCCAAGGCCGCCGTCCAGGACCACGCGCGCGAGGACATCGGCGGCGCCTTCCAGGTGCTCGAAGCCGCCAAACCTTATCGCCACGGCCGGCGCATTCCGCGAAAGCCCCGTTATTGCTCTGAAGCCGCCGTCGGGGAGATTGCGGGCGTTGAGGTTGCATTCCACGAGCTTCATTGCCGTTTGCGCGGCGTCCAACGGCGTAACGCTTACGGTGGCGGAGCTATCGAAGGTTGGAAAAATGATGAGCCCGCACGGGCTGTTGCCTGTGCCGAACTTCGTATTCGCGGGCCTCAGGATCGTATGAGACCCGGATTGGACACTTAAAGCGTCCTCAAAAGCGGGAAGGCATGCGATTTTTTCCGCGGCGCCGGGCTTTACGACGAGGGCGCGGGGCATACCGCACAGCGTGCCGGCGCTGTCGAGTACGGCCACTTCATCGGTGAGATATTCGAAGCCGCGATCCATGAGCCAGGCGATCATGGAGGATTTGCCGGAGCCCGAAGGGCCGGCCACGAGGACCGCCTTCCCGTTCCAGCGGACCGCGCCGGCATGCAACGCTACGCCCGTGCTTATGTCCTCGATTAAGGCCCGGACTATGGCTTCCATGACAAAGGTCGCCAAGTCGCCGCGAGGCAAGCCGGCCACAACCTCGCCCGCGCCATCGTCGACGGAATAGACGTCATCTTTCCGATTAATAACGATGGCGCGTGCTGGCTTGGTAGTGTGCGACAGGCAGTCCCGGAACACCGCCTCCATATCGGCAGCTACGCATGAGGGGCAGCACAACTCGACGCTCCGATCATGAAAAATCAGAACAAAACGCTCCACGATAGTGTTGCTCCAGGCCTGGTAGTTCAGACGATTTGCGTGCCGCTGTGATGGCACCCGCAATGCGGCTGCCATCTAATTGAAAACGCAAAGAGAACCGTGGCTGCTGTCATTGGAATGAAACTATCCAGGCTTTGCCGCCGGCTTCACATAGGGTGCCGGGATCCCCGTTAGTATTATGTATCGTATTAGCTTGTAACACAGGGGAGCCGGTGCTGTTAGTGGCGGCACAGATCTGCTGCGGGGGTGAAGAGGCTGTTATGTTTGAAGTGCTCGAAGGGCTCTTCGTAGTTGGAGCAAGCGTAGTCGTTGTGGTCGTTGTGGTGGTCGTGCTTGTGCTTGTACCAGCTTTCGTTGTTGCAGGCGCCGAAGCCGCGGCGTGTGCCGGCGGAATCACCGCGTTCACCACGGGCTTCACCCACTTGCTTGGCATCACCACAGCGGTAGCAACGCCACCGATCATGACAAGTTTCAAAACTTGCCGCCGGTCCATCCCGGACCTTTTGTCACCCATTTGTCCCCCTCTTCCAGCCAAGAATTTGTTGCGAGAATAGCTCCCTGTACCCGCCTTGCTCGTAGCACCCAATTTGCAGCAAAAAAACCAACCTTCTGTATGCGCATTGCCTCTGCTCAACCGTAGGATCCGTGCGCAGACGAGGAGCCCGGCGTATCCTGCGGTCCGGCCGCTGGAATCGGCGGCGCGGTTTGGCCCGCCTCAGTGTGGCAGGCCATCCCGGAACACCGCCTCCACATCGGCGGCAACGCACGAGGGGCAGCACAACCCAGCGCTCCGATTGTGAAAAACCGGAACAAAACGCCTCTCGATGTGCAGCTCCAAGCTGGGTAAATCAGATAGTCTGCGTGCCACTACTTATTAAAGTTACCGATACCGGGGACCGTGCACAAAGCCGAGCCCTCGGGATTACCAACACCGGTTGCGTAAACCGTCTTCCCGGCGACGGTATAGGTGCTGTTTTGGTTACAAAGAGCCGTTGCCTGTGCCGGCGTAAGAGTAGTAGCGGCTGCAGGTTTGGTGGTTGTGCCCGCTGCCGTTGTTGCAGGCGCCGAAGCCGCGGCGTGTGCCGCGGAATCACCGCGTTCACCACGGGCTTCACCCACTTGCTTGGCATCACCACAGCGGTAGCAACGCCACCGATCATGACAAGTTTCAAAACTTGCCGCCGGTCCATCCCGGACCTTTTGTCACCCATTTGTCCCCCTCTTCCAGCCAAGAATTTGTTGCGAGAATAGCTCCCTGTACCCGCCTTGCTCGTAGCACCCAATTTGCAGCAAAAAAACCAACCTTCTGTATGCGCATTGCCTCTGCTCAACCGTAGGATCCGTGCGCAGACGAGGAGCCCGGCGTATCCTGCGGTCCGGCCGCTGGAATCGGCGGCGCGGTTTGGCCCGCCTCAGTGTGGCAGGCCATCCCGGAACACCGCCTCCACATCGGCGGCAACGCACGAGGGGCAGCACAACCCAGCGCTCCGATTGTGAAAAACCGGAACAAAACGCCTCTCGATGTGCTGCTCCAAGCTGGGTAAATCAGATAGTCTGCGTGCCACTACTTATTAAAGTTACCGATACCGGGGACCGTGCACAAAGCCGAGCCCTCGGGATTACCAACACCGGTTGCGTAAACCGTCTTCCCGGCGACGGTATAGGTGCTGTTTTGGTTACAAAGAGCCGTTGCCTGTGCCGGCGTAAGAGTAGTAGCGGCTGCAGGTTTGGTGGTTGTGCCGGCTGCCGTTGTTGCAGGCGCCGAAGCCGCGGCGTGTGCCGGCGGAATCACCGCGTTCACCACGGGCTTCACCCACTTGCTTGGCATCACCACAGCGGTAGCAACGCCACCGATCATGACAAGTTTCAAAACTTGCCGCCGGTCCATCCCGGACTTCTTATCCCCCATAACTCACCCCTCTTAAAGTCAAGCCATTGTTGCCAGAACGATTTTGGTCTGCATGCCTCTAGCATCTAATTTGCATCAAAAAAACCAACCTACCGTTAGTTTATTACCTCTGCTCAACCGGTGGAACTTACGCGAAAGAGGGAGATGCAAAGCGTGCCAAATGAGAAACGTGAGCAGAGCCCGGCACTTGCCATCCCGCAGCACGCCGCCGGAGATGTCTGGGGAAATGGTTTCGCGTTTCGGGGCTGCTGTCATGGCGGCATTCCACCATGGTGCCGGCGCGGGCGGCAAAAGATCGCGGCCAGCAGGTACGCCGCTTCATGCACCGGAGTTTCAGCGGATGCTCGCACTGTACTGAAACTGTTCCGGGTTTTTCAACCCAAGCAAAGCTATAACCGGCGATGGCCAATTGCGGCCAAATGCTGCCGGGGCAGGGTTGTGTAATGAGCGAGACGCTTTTTTCCTATTGGTCGCCTGCGCTGCTGTTCACCAACATGCTGCTGCTGTTCCATCTGCTCGGGGCGACCGCGGTCGGGCTGCTGCTTGGCTACGAGCGCTCCTACCACGGCCGTGCGGCGGGCATGCGAACCTACGCCCTGGTTTGCTTCACCTCGACCATGCTTATCGTCGTCAACGCGTATCCCAGCCATTGGTATGGCGGAATGCTGGGAACGCAGCCCGCGGGTGCTGGCGATCCGACCCGCGTCATCCAGGGGATAATGACAGGTATCGGCTTTTTGGGCGCCGGCGTCATCATGAAGGAGGGGTTCACCATCCGGGGGCTTTCGTCGGCGGCGTCGATCTGGGCGACGGCGGGGATCGGCATCGTCATCGGCCTGGGCTTCTACGGCGCGGCGATCAGCGCCACCGCGGTCGCGCTGATCGCCATGACGGTGCTGGGGCGGCTTGAGAAGATCCTGCCGCATCTGAGCGTGCTGCATCTGACGCTGGTCTATCCCTGCGAGCAAATGCCCTCGACGGATGCCTTGTGCGAGCGTCTGCGCGCCCACGGCTTCGAGGTGATCGACTGGTCGTTTCAGTACCGCGAGGAGAAGCAGGAGTTCCAGTACGGCCTCGTGATGCAATCCTTCGGTCCCTCCCGCTCGCACGACCTGGCCGGCGATCTGGCGGGCTCGGGGGGGGTGAGGGAGTTCCGGCTGTCACCATCGCGGGCCTGAGCCGGCATAGCGCGGGCCGCCGCTATGGGCAGCTCAGCGTTTTGAGCTTGCCGCCTTCGAATTCGGCGGTAATTTTCCCCGCATCCGCTTTCCAAGCCCACCACCAGTGCTGGCCGCCATCCCGGCCATGCGGTTCGCCGAGTTGGAAGTAGACCTCGCTTATGGGATCGCCGGCTTTCAGCTTGCCGCAGCGGGTGCCCGGATCGGACCAGTGACCGCAATCGTGCCGGGCGTAACAGGAGCGGGTGAAGCAGCGGTCCGCGGCGTCTCCGAACCTGCCGCCAATATAGGGGCAGACGGCCTTGCGGACTGCGGTGCTGACGGTGGCCGGGAATCCGGACTGCGCCACGCCAACGGCCGCCAAGCCGCAGAGCAGGCACATGCCTAACGCCAGCGCAAATTTCGCGTATTTCATGCCCCATCCGTGGGCTGAAACTGTTGCGGGATTGTGGCTCGCCAGCGCGCCGGGCTTTCTGCGCGGCCGGATGCGGATTACATTCCTCCCATGCAAGCCTTCGCTGCCCTGCTCGACCGGCTCTACTTCGCGCACGCCAACAGCACCAAGGCGGCGATCCTGGCCGATTATCTGCGCCGCACGCCGGACCCGGACCGGGGTTTCGCGGTGGGCGCGATCGCGGGCACGCTTTCCTTGGGGCTGTTCAAGCGGGCGCTGGTGCGCGACCTGGTGGCGGAGCGCGTGGACCCGGTGCTGCTGGCGCTCTCCTACGATTATGTGGGCGATATGCCGGAAACGGTGGCGCATATCTGGCCGCGAAATCCGCGAGCGGCCATCCTCAACCGCCTGCCGCCGCTGCACGAACTCGTCCACGAGTTCCAGACGCGCGATAAGGCCGGCATCCGGGAGTATCTGGCGCTGCTGCTCGGCAACATGACGCCGCCGGAACGCTGGGCGCTGCTCAAGCTCGGCATGCGCGGCTTGCGCATCGGCATGCCGGCGCGTTCTGTGAAGCATGTGCTGGCCGGGTTCGGCGGGGTGAGCGCGGCCGAAATCGAGGAGGTTTGGCACGCGTTAGCGCCGCCTTATCTCGACCTCTTCGCCTGGCTCGAAGGCTACGGGCCGAAGCCTGACTGCAAGGGCGCGGCGACGTTCCATCCCGTCATGCTGGCGCACGCCATCGAGGAGGCGGAGGTGGAGACGATTACGCTGGCCGAATTCATGGCGGAATGGAAATATGACGGCATCCGCGTGCAGGTGGTCTCGGCGCCCGCCGGCAAGGCGCTGTTCTCCCGTAACGGAGACGACATCTCTGGCGCCTTCCCCGAGGTGCTCGCGCGCGTGGATTTCGAGGCCGTGCTCGACGGCGAGCTGATCGTGAAGGACGGCGCCGGGATCGCGAGCTTCAGCCATTTGCAGCAGCGGCTCAACCGCAAAACGCCGGACCCGAAGCTGATCGCCGCCTACCCGGGCCACCTCATCCTCTACGATGCGCTGGCGATTGGCGGCCGCGACCTGCGCCCGCTGCCGCTGACCGAGCGCAAGGCGGAGATGGCGCGCTGGTTCGAGGGCGCGAAACCTGCCGGGGCTGAACTCGCCGGGCCGCTCGCTTTTCGCGGTCCGGGCGATCTGCGGGCGCTGCGCTCGCAAGGCCCCGCGCCGGGCTCGCCGCATATCGAGGGGCTGATGCTGAAGCGCCTCGATAGCACCTATGTCCCAGGCCGGCCCAAGGGACTGTGGTACAAGTGGAAGCGCGAACCCAAGCTCGCCAGCGCCGTGCTGATGTATGCCCAGCGCGGAACGGGCAAGGACGCTGCCCTCTATTCCAGCTTCACCTTCGGGCTCTGGCACGAGGGCACGCTGTCGCCCATCGGCAAGGCCGATGCCGGCTTCACGGACGAGGAACTGAAGGAACTCGGTAAATGGGTGCGCGGCCACGCGGTGCAGCGCTTCGGGCCGGTGCTGGAGGTGGAGAAGGCGCTGGTGTTCGAGGTGGCGTTCGACGCGGTGCACCGCTCGGCGCGGCATAAGTCCGGCGTGGCGCTGCGCTTTCCGCGCATCGTCCGCATACGCTGGGACAAGCCCGCGCGCGAGGCGGATGAGCTGGGGTGCCTCGCGAAATGGCTGGATTAATGTTTGCGCGCCCCCTCGGTTTGGCCCATTTCCTGCATTGCGCCTGTCAGGGTTTGGCCAAGGAAAAGAAACATGCCGCTCTATAGCTACCACTGTGCCGGTTGCGGCAAGGACGCCGAATTGCTCATCGCGGGAGGCCGCACTCCGGTTTGCCCAGCTTGCGGCAGCGAGAAGATGGAACGCCTGCTGGCACGCGTGGCGCCGCAAGGCAAGAGCGGAGCTATCAAGAAGGCGGCCAGGTCGGCCGCGGCACGGGCGGGCCACTTGAGCAATTTCGGCCGCAAAGGCTAGTGCAGCCGGCAGGAAGCTCGCAACCGTTTACCGCGAGTTCGCAAGCGAACTTGCCTCCGGCTGTAGTAGGGCGAAGCTTGGCCTCCTACCGGGTCTTGGTCCATTCTTTAAGCCTGCGGGCTGCCTCACGCATATTGTCGAAGGCGCCGGCATAGCTGAAGCGAACGAAGTGACGCCCTTCCGCCTCGTCGAAATCAATCCCGGGCGTGGCCGCGACGCCAGTCTCACTCAGCATCTGCCGCACGAAGCCTTCGCTGCCGTCCGTCAGGTGCGCGACATTGGCGTAAAGGTAGAATGCGCCATCCGCGGGCGCGAGGCTGCTGAAGCCGCTGCCGGCAACTCGTTGAGCAGCATCTCCCGGTTCCTGGCATAGGCGCCCCTATATGCCTCTAGCTCATCCAAAGCGTCGAAAGCGGCGATAGCTCCCAGCTGCGAGACGGTGGGCGGCGCGATATAGAGGTTTTGAGCGAGGCGCTCAAAAACGCGGGTTAGCCGCTCCGGCACGACCATCCAGCCCACACGCCACCCGGTCATCGAGTAATATTTCGAGAAGCTGTTGATGACAACGGCGTCATCCCAGTAGGAGAGGGCAGTGGCGGCCGGTCCCGAATAGGTTAGTCCGTGGTAGATTTCATCCGAGATGAACCAGGAGCGGGCATCCCGTGCCGCCTTGACCAGGCTTTCGAGTTCCGCCGGTGAAAGCATCGTGCCAGTCGGATTGGCGGGGCTTGCCATGAGCATGGCGCTTGCCTCGCCGCCGGCCAGGGCTGAGCGCGCATCCTCCGCGCGGGGCATGAAGCGGCTTTCCGCCCGCGCAGGCAAATAGACGGGCCGCAGTCCCAGCACGCGGGCGATTTGCCGGTAGCAGGGATAGCCTGGGGTTGGAAGCGCTATTCCCTGGCCTGGATCGAGCAGGGCAAGAAAAGCGAGGATGAAGCCGGCGGAAGATCCCGTGGTCACCACGATCCGCGACGGCGCGATGCCGAGGCCATAGGCATCGCTGTAGTGCTTCGCAATTCGCTCGCGTAAGCCAGGATGGCCTAGCGCGTCGGTATAACCAAGCGCGGCACTCGCTATCCCCCTCATCGCCGCTTCGCGCACGAGCCGGGGCGCCGGTGTCCCAGGCTGGCCGACCTCCATGTGGATGATGTCCTCGCCAGCAGCCTGGCGGGCGCTCGCATCCCTCATGAAATCCATCGCCACGAAGGCGCTGATGCCGCTCCGCAGCGACGGCGGAATCGTTCCGCGATCCTCAGTGCGCTCTGTCATTCCGGCTCCTTGCATACCGCAGGGCAATGTCGGCAGGAAACGATTCCGGGGCAAGCGCTTTTTCATGTGAACCGCCCCGGCGGGCGGGCTGGCCGCCTGGCTGCAACGTCCGGCTAACTCTACGATAGCTCTTTTTGCCACTTTTCGGATGCTCCAGGAGGCTTCCCGATTTCGAAGTAATATAGCAGAAAAAGCCGAAGTAATCGTTAAGTGCTATATGTTATTGATATGTCACGAGAAATAGCTGTTTGAGGGGCGGGGCTGCTGGCTCGATCTTGTTAAAAGACAATATTGAATCATATTTAACGGGATTTTTGAACCACGGAAATCAGCCCGAAACAAGCAAAAATCGCCAGAAATGCGCGTCTGGAACGCATGCAGCCAGTGCGTTTACCATGTGCGCATTTACCATGATTGGCGCTTACATGAAATCAACCCTTCCTTAACCAGCAATTCTAAAACTAGCATTTTCTTAGGGGGGACGGGTCATTTGGGGTTTTGAAGAAGGTTTGGTGGGATTTCGAAGGTGGCGAGGGAGGTTAGGAAGACCGGCCAGGAAGGGAAAATGACGAAGGCGGTGAGGGAAACGATGGTGGAGAAGAACCGCGTCCGTTTGGTGGCGGCTTCTCTGGCGGCTTGCCATGGCGGGTCGAGGCAGTCGAGGATTGAGTGCCACGCGAAGGCCAGCAGATTGAATGCGGCCAAGGTCATCGCCAGAAACTTTTTGCCGTGGCCGAAATTGTGCTCCAGTTCGTAGCCGTGATTTTTCATCACGTTGAAGCTTTCATTTTCAATCTTCCAGCGCGCCCGGCCGCAGGCGGCGATTTCGGCAACGGTGTCCGATGTAACGGGCAAACTCGTGACCCATGACATCGAATATTTTACGCCGCCTTTCGCATCGATGATTTGAAAGCCGATCCAATTGACCTTGATCGTATCTTTCCCATCGCGTAAAGGCACGTCCTCGATCCACTTGTAGCGGAATGTTTCGTTCACGCGGCCTTTGCGGACCTTGTCCTCGCGCACCTCGCACGTCGCGCCGCCGATGAAGTCCATCAAGGCTTTGTGCGAGGCTTCCTTGCAGGTAAAAATGAAATCGTCACCGTTTTCCGTAACCATCCGCGCCACGGGATCGCAGGCGAACAGGTCGTCTCCAAGATAAACGGGGCGCAGAGATTTGACGCGATCGGCGTGTTTTTCAAACCAGCGCTTGACCGCGGCGCGCTCGCAGTCTTGCTTATCATGCCCGTCTTGCGGCGCTATGAATTCCGGCATGAGCGGCACAACTTTGCTATGCCCCGGAGCCACAACCGTTGCCGATAGCATCGTGTGATAGTTTTCGGTCTTCCCGTTGCTGCGTTTGCGCGTCAGGCACTGAGAGCAGCCTATTTTATATGAGTTGAAATACTCCGTTCCGTCCCACGCGATTGGCGTCCGGCCGCCGAGCCGTTGAAAGGCTTTCCGCATCTCCGGTTTGCCGAGGCAGGCGGTCAGCCGGTCGAAACAAGGCTGCAAAAGTGCGGGATCGGCTTGGTCGAGCATGGACCGGATGTAATTGTCAGAAGGGATCTTGCCGATCCCAAACAGCGTCTGGCAATTCGACCGCTTCTGTCCATTCTCCAGCGCCCGCTGGTACGACAAAAAGGACTCGCTCTGCATAAAAAACATCGAAAATGCAGACAACCCGAAATCTTCTACTCCAATGTTGCCGGAACGCCCTTCCCGTGTGTCCGGAAATGTCCGGCACGCATCCTTAAGTTCCTCCAAAAGGGATATAAGCAGGCTCATCCCTATCTTAAATCACTGTTCGCTTCCCTTGGGAATCCTTAAAATCCGCCAGTTTTAGGAAAATTAGGCAGTTTTAGAATTGCTGTTCCTTAACGCGGCGGATAAAGCGCAAAGCGCCGTTCTTCATCGCTGGCGGTCCGAATTCCAGCACGCGGCAGCGCCGGCGGCTCATGTCCCGGCTGGGCCAGGCAGCGGGATTCGGGCGGCCGGATGGCGGGCGCAAGAGCACGTTGCGTGTCTGGCGCGGCCGGCCTTGTGTACAATCCGCGGATAGATGCAGAAGCAGAGTTGCCAAGCTTCGCCGGCGGCTTGGCTTGTCCCTCGCTGGCGCTCCGTGGCACTGGCAGCAATGACCAATTGGGGGCTTTAGGCCGCTGCCATTCGCCCAGATTTTATGAGCTTCTGTTAGGGGGTAAGGGGCTGTAGCTACACCTCGATTGCCAAACCAAGCAATTTACGTCAGAAGCTGTGCGAGGCGAGGGGGACAGCTTCAGTATCCCCTCATACTTTGAAATTAAGACAGAGTATGCTGATCGCTGTACTCTCGATACAAGGCGCTTTATTTCATCCGCACCGCTCGATATCGAACGGCTGGCGCACGCCGTGCGCGGCCACCGGGCCAACTCAAGGGGCGGGCGCCGCGATAACGGTGCACATCCGTGCGCACGGACGCCATTTCCCCCGCGCGGAGCTTCCGGCTGGCGCGAGATGAAAAAGAGTCTCAGGAGGTCTACTTCTTGCCCGTGGAATTCGGAGTGGGCTTTGTCTTTGTCAGGCTGGCCGAGAAAGACGAAACTATTGGTTCCTTTGCCTTCACAGTTTTTGGCTTTTTTGTTTCGCGGTTGCCTCGTCGCTTTTCTTTCGCCATAGTGTTTCCTCGTTGATGGAATTTGTTCGAATTTGGAAGTTACACTGCTGAACCGGTTGATGCTGGCCCTGTCCAGTAATCGCGCCCCGTTTCCTGCTGGTAATTATGCCTTTGGAGGCACCAAGACCGTGTCGATGGCATGAATGACGCCGTTCGATGCCTCGATCGCGGAACCGATCACTTCCACCCTGTTCACCGTCACGCCTGCGGTCCCATCAATAGACAGTTCTCCGCCTTCGACCGATTTCCGTTTGAACTTCTTACCGGCCAACTCGTCCAGGCCAAGCCATCCAGCGATCGCATGATACTTCAAAATGTGGACGAGATCGTCCCTGTTTTCTGGCTTAAGCAGGCCGTCGAACGCACCGGTAGGAAGCTTTTTGAACGCCACGTTAGATGGCGCGAAGACAGTAAACGGTCCAGCCGCCCGTAAGGTTTCAGTAAGTCCGGTAGCTTTTAGCGCCGCCAGGAACATGGTGTATGATTTGTTGCTTTGTATCGTATCCACGATGTCGGGGGTGTTTGTGGCAGCCAATTTTAGGGCGAAGCTCATATTTAAAATCCTTTCCGGGGGGTGAAATAAATATAAATGATTTGTTGGCCGAATCTTGTTAGAAAAAGACGTTTTTAAATTTTGGCATTGCCGGTATATTGGGATAGCGCTGCGGTAAAACAAGCGTGTGTTAAGAAAAACTATGTTCTAATTGTAGATAGGTTAATCGCAAAAAAAACAGCAGCGGGAGCCGATCCATGGCTGGAAATGCCGGGTAAACCGCGTCTACTCGGAAGCCCGTCATCGCGGGAAAAGACACGGGATCCGGCAATCCATCGCTACGGCGAGGGGCCTAAGCTGAACGCTGCGAACCTCCTGAGGGGGGCAGACTGCGATGTGTTATAATGACTTGATGAAGGATGACTCTGAATAGTGGTCGCAGCGTGGCGATATCTCCGGGATATATTTTTGAGTGTGCATTCTAAGTGGTAAATAAATTTGAAAATAGTGCTTGTATTTTTGCCGGCGCATGGCCACCTTAACTCGGCTGCATGCAAAATCATATGGTGAGATGCAAGCGATATTATTTCATGAAGCAGAGATTGTGACCTCTTCCAGCTTCGCTGAGCAAGTAAAAAGCGGCGCGTGTGCTGGGAAGACTTATAGCATGAAGAGTTAGCTCGTGTGTCCTGCGAATTTGGCTGCTTCCACCTGGAAGTGGCCGGTATCGCGGCAGCGGTGAGCGCCGGGTATCCGCACATTCGCCTGCGCGCGTCAGGCTGCAAGCTCGCCAACGAGGGGCGGGCCTTCGATCCTGAGCTATATGGGAAGAAACGCTCGCTAACCAGGAGAATAAGCGTGACGATCGAACATGCCTGCATGCAGGTCGTACGCAAACCGTGGGGAAGTACCGATCTCCGGCCCTGGAGCGAGCTTCTGAGCGGCGGCATCCCGATAGGTGAGCTGTGGTTTCAACGCGCCGATCTGACCGCTCCCCCGCCCGCACTGTTGCTCAAGTTGCTGTTTACGAATGAAGCGCTGTCCATCCAGGTTCACCCAGACGATGCCTTCGCGCGATCCATCGGCATGGAGCACGGCAAGACCGAGGCTTGGTACATTCTTTCCGCCGTGCCCGGCGCCCAAGTTGCCGTCGGGCTGAAGGGGCAACTCACTGCTTCGCAATTGCGCGCATCCATCGAGGACGGCTCGATTGCGGATTTGGTTCAATGGCATCCAGTCCGGAAGGACGACACCATATTCGTGCCAGCGGGCACGATTCATGCCATAGGCCCAGGGCTCGTGATTGCCGAAATCCAGCAGCGAAGCGACGCGACCTTCCGCCTGTTCGATTACGGCCGGCAGCGGGAGCTTCACGCCGGCAACGCCGTGGCGGTGGCACGTGCGGGGCCGGCAGAATGCCAATCCCCTCAGAGGTCCCTCACGGAGTCCAGAACCCTGCTCGCCACCAGCTCGCATTTTGTGCTTGAGCGGATCGACCTTCTATCGAAATCGAACTGGAATCTCCATGCTGGGCAGGAGACCTGGCTCTTTGTGCTCGAAGGTCACGGCCGTATCGGGCTGATGAATACATTCGCGGGCGAAGCGATGTACATGGAAGCGGAGGACACGAGCATCGAGGTTGGTGCTGGAGGCATGAAGGGGCTGTTGGCCTATCTGGCTACCGAGCCCGATACCAGCCTCTTACGCAGCCGGGAAAAGCATAAAGGGAGTTTTCCGGTACACCATTCTTCGCGGCCTCCACTTCTTCACCGGGCAACAGCGGGTTCGCCGGTCCGCTCAAAGGAGGCGCGGCCATGACCAAGCTCAGCCGTATAGCATTCATAGGGAATTCACTGCCGCGGCACTGCGGAATAGCCACCTTCACGACCGATTTGCAGCAGGCGATTGCGGCGCCGGGCGCGGACGTGGAAACCTGCATAGTGGCAATGACCGACAATGGTAACGTTTACGGCTATCCCTCCGCCGTCCGCCATCAGGTCAGGGACGAAAGGATAGAGGATTACGTTCGCGCGGCTGGCTTCCTGAACTCAGGCCGGTTCGACGCCGTTTCCCTCCAGCATGAATTTGGGATTTTCGGCGGTGAAGCAGGCAGCCACATCATGGCGTTGCTTTCGCGGCTGACCATGCCGGTTATCACGACCCTGCATACGGTTCTTGCCGAGCCGGCACCGGCATACCGCGATGTTCTGGACCGGGTCGTGGATGCGTCGTCGCGGATCGTCGTCATGGCGGAAAAAGGCCGCAAGCTGCTGCGCACCGTGTACCAGGTTCCGGCGGAAAAGATTGAGGTCATACCGCACGGCATTCCCGACTTTGCATTCGTCGAGCCCGATCGGGCGAAGGCCAGGTTCGGCTACAGCGGAAAGCCAGTCATCCTGACGTTCGGCCTCCTTTCTCCCAGCAAGGGCATCGAAGTCATGATCGACGCAATGCCCTCGATTTTGGAGAGCAGCCCCGATGCGGTGTATGTCGTTCTGGGGGCGACGCACCCCCATCTCGTCCGGGATCAGGGCGAAGTCTACCGCGAGAGCCTGGTGGCGCGCGTGCGGGAACTCGGTATCGAGAGCCACGTCGTATTCCTCGACCAATTTGTCGATCAGGCAACGCTGCTCGCCTACATCTCGATGTGCGACGTCTACGTGACGCCATATCTCAACGAGTCGCAGATGACGTCGGGCACGTTGGCCTACAGCTTCGGGCTGGGAAAGGCGGTCGTCTCAACGCCCTATTGGCACGCACGGGAACTGCTGGCGGACGGACACGGCATTCTGGTGCCATTTGGCGATGCCGCCGCCATCGGTGGCGAGATCGCCGCGCTGCTGACCGGCGACGCCCGCCGGCAGGCCATGCGCGAGCGCGCCTATGCGAGCAGCCGGTCGATGACATGGGAGCGAAACGCCGAGCGCCACCTTGCCGCCTTCGAAAGCGGACGGCGGGCGCACCGGCCAAGAGTGATTTCGCGGACCGGGCAAAGCGTGCCTTCGCGTGTCAGCCACGCTGCGCCGGAGATGCGCCTCGGCCACTTTCTGTCCATGTGCGACGACACCGGGCTCTTCCAGCATGCGGTCCATTGCGTGCCTGACCGTCACCATGGCTATTGCGTCGATGACAATGCCCGGGCGCTGCTGCTGGCTTGCGCGCTCAATGAGCCAGGCGAGGAGCGCTTGCCGGAAGCATTGACGGCCCGGCTGGCGGGATTCGTCCAGCATGCGTGGAATCCCGACACGCGGCGGTTTCGCAATTTCATGAGCTTCGACCGGCGCTGGCTCGAAGACCGCGGCTCGGAGGACAGCCAGGGACGAACTCTTTGGGCCTTGGGCGAGTGCGTACGTAACGACGTCAGTGCTTCGCGCCGGAGCTGGTCCGCCGCCCTGTTCGCCGAAGCACTGCCGGCAGCGGAGGCATTTCTCTCACCACGCGCTTGGGCTTTTACTCTGCTTGGATTGGACGCCTTTTGCGCAGCCGTTCCAAATCGACTCCTTTGCCGGATACATCCGTCATCTCCTGGCTGACAGGTTGATTTCCATGATGCCGGTGGCAGACGCGAAGGAGTGGGTGTGGTTCGAGGATGTGCTTGCCTACGACAACGCCCGTTTGCCCCAGTCCCTGATCGTTACGGGTATTTCTACCGGAGTGCCCGATTACGTCGATGCCGGTTTGCGATCCTTGCGCTGGCTCATGACGATACAGAAAGCGCCATCGGGCTGTTTCAGACCCGTCGGCTCGGACAGCTTCGGCCACAAGCGGACGCAGCCAAAGCCTTTCGATCAGCAGCCTTTGGAAGCCACGGCGACAATCTCGGCCTGCCTTGCCGCTTGGCGTGCGGACGGCAATCCCGAATGGAAGGCCGGCGCGGCACGGGCGTTCGCATGGTTCCTCGGCAACAACGATCTGTCGGTATCTCTCGTCGATTTGGAAACGGGGAGCTGCCGGGATGGGCTGCATCGCGACCGGCCGAACGAGAACCGAGGCGGCGAATTCCACCGTATCGTATCTTCTCAGCCTCGCGGAAATTCGTCAGCTTGCGCGCGTCAGTGGGGATCGCGCGAACCTCACACCATTTCCTGCATTGCGCGCGCGAGTTTCCTGATACCCTGCTCGAACAAACCGTCAGAGAACTCAAACAAGCCGTCCCGAGCCAACAGAACGGCGAAAACCGAGGGTATTGTGCCAACAAACACGTTCCTGAACCGTCAGGCTCTGTATCTGTGCCCCGATCCGGCCAGGGTTGTCGTGCGCCCGTTCAAGCCTGCGACGGAACCGCGGGAACTCAACCCAGCCGACAAGAGGCGGGCGAACCATATCGTCGACCGGGTTCTTGGGCTCGATCCCGAGACGGCGCACAATCAACTTGCGGAAGTTCTTGAGAATTTCCAAGGCCGGCACCGCCACCTGCTAAGAACGTTCGAGGCGCGTGCGGACGAAATGGAAGACGCCTTTGCCACGCATGCCGATTTCAGCAAGATCCAGCGTCAACTGGTTGGAGCCTATTTTGTGCATGAATATTCCTTTGAAGCGTCGGCATTGTTCAATCCGAGCATCGTCGCCCATCCCGATCAGACCGGCGCGCCGGAAGGCGGGCTCCGTTTCATCCTGAGCCTTCGCGCCGTCGGGGAAGGACATATTTCATCCCTGACGTTTCGATCGGGGTCCATCGCGGCCGATGGCAGCGTAAGCGTCGACCCGAGCGCCCGTCTGGCCTCAACTCCCAAAGTGCGGAATCGGGTCTCGCGTCCGGATGGGGAGGATGTCGAGGTGGTCTTCGAGCCGGACGAGGATATCAGCGAGCGGGTGATCTTTCCCATTACCGCGTCCCAGTCGAACGGCATCGAGGATGCCCGCTTCGTCGAATTCGACGATGACGGGCGCAAGACTTTCTACGCAACCTATACCGCCTACAGCGGCTTGGCGATACGATCCGAGTTGATCGAAACCACCGACTTCGTCTCTTTCAAGATGTCGCCCTTGAAGGGATCTGCCGCGCGAAACAAGGGCATGGCTTTGTTCCCCCGCAAGATCGACGGCAAATATGCCATGATCGCCCGCCAGGACAACGAGAACCTCTACCTCATCTATTCCGACAATTTGGAAACCTGGGACGGCGGCAAGGCCATCTTGAAACCGGAATTTCCGTGGGAATTCGTACAGATCGGTAATTGCGGGGCGCCGATCGAACTCGACGAAGGCTGGCTGCTGCTCACCCATGGCGTCGGTCCGGTCCGGAAATATTCGATCGGAGCGGCTCTCCTCGATAAGCGCGATCCCTCCAAGGTTCTCGCGCGATCCGCTGAGCCGCTGGTGCGGCCCGACCCATCCGAGCGCGAGGGATATGTTCCCAACGTCGTCTATACGTGCGGAGCCATGCGGCACAACGGCCAGATCGTCCTGCCATATGCGGTCTCCGACACCTTCTCGAATTTCGCGACCATCAAGATCGCCGCGCTGCTGCGGATCATGGAAAAGTGCTGAAACTTCCTGAGCAGGCTCCTGGCCGGTTTCCTGGACTTCCCGCTATGTCCGGAAACGGAATGCGCCTGTATTGCCCGGTCACGGCGCGCGCACTGGATTCCTCATCCTCACTTTGGCGTTTGTTCATTTTGGGATGGGCGTTCACCCTTCAGCGTCATTCTCCCGCAAAGCGGCGGAAGAACCACTGTTTCATCGCTTCCACCGCCAACAGGTAAAAGAGCAGCATGGCGGCAAGGATTGGGAAGAAGACGGCCGGCGGCGCCACGAAACCGAGATGCGCGCCCGCAGAGGTGAACGGCAGTAGCGTGGCCACCGCCACCACCGTCAGTGAACAGACGATAAGCCACGGATTGGGGCGGCTTCTGAACGGATTTCTGCGAGTGCGGATGATGAAGATAACCAGCACCTGCGTGGCCATGGACTCGATGAACCAGCCGGTATGGAAGAGCGCCTCTCCGGCATGAAAGACCGCCAGCATGATGTAGAAGGTGAGGAAGTCGAAAACCGAACTGACCGGGCCGATAATCAGCATGAAGTTGCGGATGAAGTTCATGTCCCAGTGCCGGGGATGGCTCAGGTAGCCGTCATCCACCCGGTCCAGCGGGATGGGTAGTTCGGAAACGTCGTAGAGGAGGTTGTTGAGCAGGATTTGCACCGGCAGCATGGGGAGGAAGGGAAGAAAGAGCGAGGCCCCGGCCATGCTGAACATGTTGCCGAAATTGGAGCTGGTGCCCATCATGATGTATTTCATGATATTGCCGAAGGTGCGCCGGCCTTCCAGGACGCCGGCATGGAGGACCCTCAGGTCGTGCTCCAGGAGGATCATGTCCGCCGCCGATTTCGCCACGTCCACGGCGCTGTCTACCGAAATACCGACATCGGCCGAATGGAGCGAAGGCGCGTCATTGATGCCGTCGCCGAGATAGCCCACCACATGGCCGCGCTGCTTTAGCGCGAGGATGATCCGGTTTTTCTGCGCAGGCGCCACGCGGCAGAAGAGGTTGACCTCCTCCACGCGCGCCGCGAGCGCCAGATCGTCCATTCGCTGGATATCGGCGCCGGTAAGTACGCCGGTTACCGGGAGGCCGAGCTGCGCGAAGATATGCTGGGTCACCAGTTCGTTATCGCCGGTGATGATCTTGACCGAGACCCGGCCGGCGGCAAGTCCGGCCAGGGCCGCCTTGGCGCTCTCCTTGGGCGGATCGAGGAAGGCGGCGAAGCCCGCAAAGACCAGTTCGGTTTCATCGCCTACCACGGCATGGGTATGATCCATCCCCACCTGCCGTGAGGCAATCCCCAGGACACGGAAGCCTTCTTTGCTGAGGGCCTCGAATTGAGCATTGATGCTCGCGCGCGCCGCTTCATCCATGGGACGCGGGGCCGTCTCCTCATCCACCCCATAGCTGACCGACAGACGCAGGATATCTTCGGGAGCCCCTTTGACCACGAGCAGCCGGTTAGCGCCGTTTTCAAGGAGCACCGAAATCCGGCGGCGCTCGAAGTCGAACTGCACTTCATCGATCTTGCGCCAGCCGCTCACGCCGATCTCCGTGTGCTCCAGGATCGCGTCATCCAGCGGGCTTTTCAGTCCCGTTTCAAAAAACTGTTGAAGTACGCCAGATCCAGAACCCGCTGACTTTCCCGGCCAAGCGGGTCCAGATGGCGCTCCAGGTGAATGCGTGCCTCGGTCAGAGTCCCGGTCTTGTCGGTACAGAAGACATCCATGCTGCCCAGATTGTGGATCGAGGAGAGCCGCTTGACGATCACCTTGCTGGCCGCCATGCGCAGCGCGCCCCGCGACAGAGTCACGGAGACCACCATGGGGAGGAGTTCAGGCGTTAGCCCGACGGCCAGGGCCACGGCAAACAGGAACGATTCCAGCCAAGGGCGGTGAAAGAAGGCGTTAACGAGAAGGACGAACAGGACGAGGAGAATCGTCATGCGCATGATGAGGACCCCGAAGCTGCGGGTCCCTTCCTCAAAGGCGGTGGGCGGGGCCTTGGCCAGCAGGGTGCCGGCAATGCCGCCAAGCTCCGTGTTCTGCCCGGTGCGGCACATCAGCACCCTGGCCGTGCCGCTGATCACCGATGTCCCCAACAGCACGGTGTTGCCGGCCGAGAGGATCTCCGTCTCTCCCGGCAATTCAGCCGGGGCTTTTTCCACCGGATACGGTTCGCCGGTAAGGAGGGCCTGGTTGACGAAGAAGTCCCTTGCCTCCAGCACCCTGCCGTCGCAGGGAACCAGGTCGCCGGCGGTAAGGAGCGCAACATCGCCGGGCACCAGGTCCGCAAGCGGTATCTCAAGGGGCTTGCCGTCCCGCAGCACCTGCCCACGCACCGCCACGGACTGCCGCAGCCGTTCCGCCGCCTGTCCGGCCCGGTATTCCTGGACGAAATCGAGGGTTACGCTGATGATGACGATGGCGCCGATAATGAAGAAGCTGGTGGCGTCGCCAGTGAACGCGGAAAGGGCGCTGGCAGTGAGGAGAATAATGACCAAGGGGTTGCGGAATTTGCTCAAAAATTGAAGGACCAGCGCACTTTTTTGCGCCCCATTAATCAGGTTTGGGCCGAACTGCGCTAGACGCGCGGCCGCCGCCGCGCCGGTCAGTCCGTCAGGGCTTGCGGCCACCTGTTCCAAGAGCACGGTGAGGGGTAGTTGCCAGAATGGTGAATCCGTTTTAACGGCGGATGCAGGCATGGAGAATTCCTCCAGAGAACTCACGCATGGTGGTTTGTGCTACGCCTCAAGGCCTCGTCCATTCCAGACCGGATACATCGCGTGAAACAGTTTAGCAAGTCGAGGCGTTAGACGCCGGCTTCAGCTGTGGAGATCAGGGTTTCCTCGCCGTAGCGGTCCAGCACTACTCGCGGCGGGGCTGGCATCCAAGCAAACACGGATATTTGCGCACGGATATTTGCCAATGAGTATTTTCCGGTCCTATCGGCGCAGGCATATGGCTCCCATGTTTAAGTAGCAGAGCAACACAGATGCAGCTGCAACGCTCGCGCTGGGCGTGTCCTTTCAGAAGAGGAATGTTTCTTGGAGTTCAAACATGTCCATCTCAAATTCAAATATCACGATGGAGCTTATCAGCGATTTTGCCGGCGGCAGGCTCGACGCTGAGGATGCGCAGATCATCCAGGAGGCCATCGATCACGACGAAGTCATCGCGACAGCTGTCCTGGATGCGCGCCGGGTCGCCTCGCGGATGAACTTATGGCTGTCAACATCGGCATTAGCCGCGCCAGGCCCCGGGGGCTGACCGGACGCGAGCAGCGCATCTCCAGCGATGACGCGGCCGCACAGCAAAACTGTTGTCTTCAGCCACCCCTTCGAGCTGAAAGGCGTCGACCGGGTGTTGCCGCCGGGAAACTATCGGGTCGTGGCGGACGAAGAACTCATTCTGGAACTGTCGTTTCGGGTCTACCGCCGCATCTCAACCATGATTTCTATACCGCTGGAAGCATATAAGGCTTCGATGGAGATGGTAACCATCGATCCTCGTCATCTTCAGGAGGCGCTGGATCGAGACGCCAATCTCATCGCAACGGAGAGACAAAAATGACCACTGCCTTGCAAATACTCCTTATTGTGACACTCATCGGCATTATCGCCGGGTTGGCGGTTACTCGCTATGGGCGCGGCTGGTTTGGGACACGCGCCAGCGACCTCACGGCGGCCCTGGTCGGCATCGCCGGGGCCTTTCTTGGCTTTCATATCGGCGTTGTGGCGGGCCTCACTCCCGTGCCGGCCGCGGACTATCTCGTCGCAATCGTGGGCGCGCTGGTCACGCTTTGGGCTTGGCGGAATCGCTAACGGCTCGGGCGATCCAAAGCCGTCTGAGAATGCGAGCATTAAGGCAGATCGCTTCCCCCGCAAATTCCCCGATCGGAGGACAGCGTGGCGATCCGATGCCGCAATTCCTGCGACATGCTCCAGCTCACCTTCTGGCGCCTGGACAGTTTGGCGCGCATCGGAAAAAGGGACGAAGCGAGAGAAATCTACCTATCTCTTTTAAACGCGCGCAACCATTTGGGGCTTATGTCTGAAGACGCGCATCCAATCACGGGTGCAGCTTGGGGCAATTTCTCCCAAACGTATTTCATTGCCGGGATCATAAACGGTGCAACGCGGTTGTCCAATCCTTGGGAGGCATTCGTTTGAGCCGTCCCATTATCGTACCGAACCTGGTGGCGGACCATCTGAACCGGGCGCAGCCGGGAGGCGTGGCGGCCGCTCCGGGCGATGCCATCCGTTCGACGGGAGGCGTCCGGTTCGGGCGGGACGGTAATGCCGTCGAGGATAGAAACGCTGTCACAGCGGCGGAATTTGAAAAAAGTTTACCCCACGGTCCTGCCGGCCGGTCCTGAAAAAACCGGCCCCGGCATGTGGCGCTTCACGGTCTGGGCTCCCCGCGCCAAAACCGTGGACCTGGATTTGCCTGCTCCCGGCCATCGAGCGGCGATGGCCAAACTTCCCGAGGGCTATTTTCAGGCAGAAGTCTCGGGTTTGGCCGATGGCGCGCGCTACCGTTTCGTGCTGGACGGAGAGACCGTCCGGCCCGATCCAGCTTCCCGCCATCAGCCCGGCGGCGTTCACGGCTCCTCGGCCCTGGTGGACCACCACGCCTTCGCCTGGAGCGACGCCGGATTCATCCCGCCGGCCCCCGGGCACCGGGTCTTCTACGAAATCCATATCGGTACGTTCACCCCCGAGGGCACCTTCGACGCAGCCATCTCCCGCCTGCCCTACCTGCGCGACCTGGGGGTCACTTGTCTGGAAATCATGCCCGTGGCCGAGTTCCCGGGCGGGCGTAACTGGGGTTACGATGGCGTGTACCCCTTCGCCCCGGCAGAGGCCTATGGCGGGCCGGAGGGCTTGGCGCGCCTGGTCGACGCTTGTCACGCCCATGGCCTGGCCGCTGTCCTGGATGTGGTCTACAACCACCTGGGGCCAGAGGGGAATTACACCAGGGATTTCGGCCCCTATTTCACGGACCGCTACCGCACCCCCTGGGGCGAGGCCGTCAACTTCGACGGCCCGGCGTCCGGCCCGGTGCGGGCTTTTTTCATCCAGAATGCCCTTTTTTGGCTGGACGCGTACCATTTCGACGGCCTGCGCCTGGACGCCGTCCACGCCATCCTCGACCAGGGGCCGCTGCATTTCCTGCGGGAGCTTTCCCAAAATGTTGCCGCCTTCAACCGGGAGCATGGACGGTGCAAATTCCTGGTGGCCGAATCCCACGCCAACGACCCGGCTCTGGTAACGGATCTCCCCGGCCGGCGGCCTGGGCATGGAAGGGGTGTGGAACGACGACTTCCACCATGCCGTCCATGCCCTGCTCACCGGGGAGCGGCGCGGCTATTACGGCGACTTCGGCCACCGGGAGGATTTGCTGGCGGCCATCAACGAGGGGTTTGCCTATAGCGGCCGGTACTCGCCCTTTTTCGGCCGGCGCCGGGGGTTGCCCGGCCGGACACCTGCCTGCCTGCCGCTTCGTGACCTTCATCCAGAACCACGACCAGACCGGTAACCGGGCGCATGGCGATCGGTTGGCAGGCCTGGTTTGCCCGGAAGCCGCGCGTCTGGCCGCCTGCTTGCTGCTTCTTTCGCCGGGTTCTCCCTTGCTGTTCATGGGTGAGGAGTGGGGCGAAACCAATCCCTTCCTCTATTTCGTCAGCCACGACGATATAAAGCTGGCGGAGGCCGTGCGCCGGGGCCGGAAACGCGAATTCGCCGCTTTCCGCTGGCGCGGCGAACCGGCGGACCCAGGCACTGCGGCGACGCTTGCGGCCTCGAAAATCGACTGGGAAAAGCCTGGCCGGCCGCCGCATGCGGGCCTGCTGGCCATGTACCGGGAACTCCTCGGCCTGCGGGCCGCCGCCCCGGCCCTGCATGGCGGGCAGCGCCGGCTGACCCGGGCCTGGCCCCTGGATAGCTCGCGCGCCCTGGCCATGGAGCGGCTGGGCGGGGGAGAGCGATACCTTTGCCTGTTCAACGCGGGGCCGCGCCGGGCGCGGGTCCAAGTGGGGATTTCCGGCCGGCCCGGGGACTGGGTCAAGGTGTTCGAGGCCGCAGAGGTCCGTTTCGGCGGCCCGGGGGCCTCTCTCCCTGAGATGCTCTCCCCGAGGTTGACCTTGGGACCCTTCGCCGCCGCCATGTACAAAAGAGAGGAGGACAGCTTATGAACCGCTATATTTGCATCCACGGCCATTTCTATCAGCCGCCCCGGGAAAACCCCTGGCTGGAGGAGGTGGAGGTCCAGGACTCGGCCCACCCGTATCATGACTGGAACGAACGCATCACCGCCGAGTGCTACGGACCTAATTCCCGGTCCCGCATCCTGGACGGGGACGGCTTTATCACCGATATCGCCAATAACTATTCAAAAATGAGTTTCAATTTTGGGCCGACCCTGCTTTCCTGGATGGAGCGCCACCATCCCAAGCTCCTTGCGGCCGTCATCGAGGCCGACAGACTGTCCATGGAGCGCTTCGACGGCCATGGATCGGCCATGGCCCAGGCCTTCAGCCACATGATCATGCCCCTGGCCAGCCGGCGGGACAAGATCACCCAAGTGCGCTGGGGCGTGGCGGACTTCCGCCGCCGGTTCGGCCGCGATCCCGAGGGCATGTGGCTGCCGGAGACGGCCGTGGATCTGGAGACCCTGACCATCCTGGCCGACGCCGGCATCCGCTTCACCATCCTGGCGCCGCGTCAGGCCGCCAAGACACGCCGCTTGGGCGAAACTGACTGGCTCGACGTGTCCGGGGGCCGCGTCGACCCAACCACCCCCTACCTCGTTTCCCTGCCCGATGGCCGGGCCTTTACCGTCTTTTTTTACGACGGTCCCATTGCCCAGGACCTGGCCTTCGGCGACATGCTGGCCAAGGGCGAAACCTTCCGGGAGCGGCTCATGGCCTCCTTCTCCGATGAAGGCCGGGATTGGCCGCAAATCGTCCATATCGCCACGGACGGCGAGACCTACGGGCACCACCATACCTATGGGGAAATGAGCCTGTCCTATTGCCTGTCCCTCATCGAGGCCGATCCCACGGTGGAACTCATCAACTATTCCGCCTACCTCGACCGCCATCCCCCAGCCCACGAGGCGGAAATCTTCGAGAACTCCTCCTGGAGTTGCATTCACGGCGTCGAACGCTGGCGGGCGGATTGCGGCTGTAACTCCGGCGGTAACGGACAATGGCACCAAAAGTGGCGCGCGCCGCTCCGGGAAGCCATGGACTGGCTGCGAGACCGTTGCGTGGAGATTCATGAGCGGATCGCTCCGGAATACTTCAAGGATATTTGGGAGGCTCGGGACGCTTACATCGATGTCGTCAACGATCATTCCCCAGAGAGTGTCGCGGCGTTTTTCTCCCCGCGGCAAGTGCGTGAATTATCCCCAGAGGACACGATCAGAGCGCTGAAGGTTTTGGAGCTGCAACGCTATGCAATGCTTAATTTCACCAGTTGCGGTTGGTTCTTTGACGAGGTATCCGGCATTGAGACTGTGCAAATCCTGCGATACGCCGCCAGGACCATCCAGCTAGCCGGTGAGCTGGACGGCGTCTCCCTGGATGTTTCCTTCGCAAAATTACTGGCCAAGGCGCCGAGCAATGTACTGGCCACGGGCTTAGAAGCGTACGAAAAATACGCCTTGCCGGCAGCCGTAACCCTGCAGCGGGTGGGTGCGCACTATGCCATATCTTCGTTATTTGACGATTATCCTGAAGAATACCAATACGGCTGCTACAAGGTGTTCGGAAAAGAACTCCACCGCGAAACGGCGGGAAGATCCCAGCTGCTCACTGGGTGCGCAACAATACAATCAGAGATCATGCAAGAGCAATTTGAGGCGCAATTCGCGGCCGTTTACACCGGCGATCACAATGTAAGCTGTGGCATAAAGCCGTTTGGTGATTCGGAAGGCTTTCGGGCCATGGAAGCGGAACTGCGGCAATCCTTTGACAAGGGGGACCTCTCCACGACAATTCGAACCCTGGATGCCCAGTTCGACGGCCATATTTACTCCCTGTGGCATCTTTTCCGCGATGCCCAGCGCGAGGTTGTCCGGAAAGTTCTCGCTCCCACCTTTCAGGCGGCCGAGGACATGTATCGCCAGATTTTCGAGAACAACTATCCCTTCCTTAATTTTCTGCAATGGGTCGCCATACCGCTGCCGCGCCACTTTCTGGACGCCGCCGCCTTCGTTATCGAGACCGACCTCAAGCGGCTTCTGGCTGGGGACGCCATGGACCTCGAACGCCTGGAGCAAGGCATCAAGGATGCCGGACGTTTTGGCCTGTCCCTCGATTTCGACTGCCTGGGATATGAGGCGGCGGAATGGGTCAATCGCCGCCTGACGGCCTTCGGCGCCAATCCGGGCAACATCGAGGCCCTGGCCGGCGTGAAGGAGGCGCTTGAGAGGCTGCATGCACTGCCCATGGGGCTCAATTTGTGGAAGGGCCAAAACGTGGTGTTCGACCTTACGAAAACTCAATATCCCGAAAAGAGAGAAGCGGCGGCACGGAATGACGCGGAAGCGGCGCAGTGGGTGGAGATATTTGCCGCCGTGGCCAAGGCGCTATCGGTGAGGCTGCCCGCATGAGCACGCCCAGGGCCACCTACCGGGTTCAATTTTCTCCGGCTTTCGGTTTTGAGGCCTGCCAGGGAATTCTCGACTACCTGGCTGCCCTGGGTGTGTCCCACATCTACGCCTCGCCTATCTTCAAGTCCCGGCCGGGGTCCACCCATGGTTATGACGTCTGCGACTACCAGGCGATCAACCCGGAACTGGGCGGCGAGGAGGGGTTCCGGACCCTGGCCGCCGCCGTCAAGGCCAAGGGTCTGGGCTGGATACAGGATATCGTGCCCAACCACATGGCCGTCTCGGGCGACAACCGCATGCTCGCGGACGTGCTGGAAAACGGCCCGGCCTCCCAGTTCTACCACTTCTTCGACATCGACTGGCATCACCCCTGCAAAAGCATCAACGGCCGCATGCTGGCCCCGTTTTTGGGCAACTTTTATGGGCGCACCCTGGAAAGCGGGGAAATCGTCATCGACTTCGACGCCGATGGCTTTTTCGTCAAATATTACGGCTTGCGCTTCCCGCTGCGCATCAATTCCTACGCCCGTATCCTGGCCCTGGATCTCGACCGTCTGCGCCACAAAATCGGCCGGGGCTCGCCGGATTACATCAAGCTCCTGGGCATCCTCTACACGATCAAGTCCCTGCCCGCCGAGGAGCCCTTGGCTGGCCGGTACGACCAGATCTTTTTTATCAAGCAGATGCTGTTCGAGCTTCTCGAATCGAGCGGCACCGTGCGCGAGCATCTGCGGGACAACCTGTCCCAGGTCAACGGCACAATCGAGCGCCCGGACCAGAACGATCCTTGGGCGCTTTTGGAGAGCCTCCTGGCCGTCCAGTATTTCCGCCTTTCCTATTGGAAGGTGGCTGGGGAGGAGATCAACTACCGCCGGTTTTTCTCCATAAATGACCTGATTTCCCTGCGGGTGGAGGACGAGGCGGTTTTCAGGCACTCCCACGCCAAGATTTTCGAACTGGTCCAGGAAGGGGCCTTTTCCGGGCTCCGGGTGGATCACATCGACGGCCTCTACGATCCTTTGCGCTACCTGCGCCGGCTTCGCGAGAACGCCGGCGCGGCCTATATCGTGGTGGAAAAAATTTGCATCGGCGATGAGCCGCTGCCCGCCTTTTGGCCCGTGGCTGGAACCACGGGCTACGACTTCCTCGGGGCGGCCGGCCAGTTATTCGTGGACGCAACCCAGGAGGATGCCTTCGACAGGCTCTACGCGACCTTCACCGGCCGCCGCCAGGAGCCCGCCGATGTGGTGGTTTCGAAAAAGCGCCACATCATCGAAACTCATATGTTTGGCGACGTGGAGAACATGGCCCGGCTCGTCAACGACGTATCGAGCCTGGACCGCCAGGGTTTCGACATCACCCTGCGCTCCACCAAGCGAGCCCTGATCGAACTGCTCGCCCATTTCCCTGTCTATCGCACCTATGTCTCTCCCGAGGCCATCCGGCCGGCAGACACGGGCTTCGTGCGCACCGCCGTCCAAGGGGCCAAGCGCCACAACCCCGACCTCGCCTACGAGTTGGACTTCCTGGAGCGTTTCCTGCTTCTGCAATACGACGAGAACTTGGGCGAGCAGCAAAAAATGCAATGGACCCGGTTCGCCATGCGCTTCCAGCAGGTGAGCGGACCGCTTATGGCCAAGGGAGTGGAAGACACGGCCTTTTACGTGCTCAACCGGCTTCTTTGCCTCAATGAAGTTGGCGGCCAACCCAGAACCTTTGGCATGACGGCCGGGGATTTCCACGCCTTTCTGGCCGCCCGGGCCAAGCAGTGGCCGTCAGCCATGAACGCCACCGCCACCCACGACACCAAGCGCGGCGAGGACGCGCGGATGCGTCTGGCCGCTCTGTCCGAACTGCCCGAGGCCTGGCGGGCCGCCTTGGCTCGCGTCATCCGGATCAACCAGCGCGGCAAGGTCAAGGTCGGCGGGAAATCGGTCCCGGATAGGAACGACGAGTATTTCCTGTACCAGACACTTCTGGGCCACCTGCCCGATGGCGGCGATGGCCTGTCCGATTTCGGCCGGCGGCTGGCGGAGTACTGCATTAAGGCCGTGCGGGAGGGCAAGGAGCATTCCACTTGGCGGACCCCGGACCTGGAGTACGAAAAGGCCCTTCTGGATTTCGCCGCCAGCCTTGTGAGCGAAGGTCAGAAAAGCGCTTTCCAGACCGAATTCGAACCGTTGTGGCGCCGGGTGACGGAACTCGGCTATTCCAATTCCCTGTCCCAGCTCCTGCTCAAGCTGGCCTCGCCCGGCGTGCCGGACTTCTACCAGGGGACCGAGTTTTGGGACCTGTCGTTCGTCGACCCGGATAACCGCCGGCCGGTGGACTTCGCCCTGCGGGCCAAATGTCTGGCCGAGCTGCAAAAGGCCTTTGCCGAGGACCCGGAAAAGCTATGCAAAGAGCTTTTGGCCTCCCCCGAGGACGGGCGGATCAAGCTGTTCGCCCTGTGGCGGGGGCTGGCTGCCCGCAACGATCGCCCGGAGCTTTTCGCCACGGGCAGTTACACCCCGGCCGTCTTCGAGGGCAGCCAGGCCGGGCGGGCCTTCGGCTTTTGGCGGGTGAGCGAGAAGGATACTGCGTTGGTGGTCATCCCCCGCCTCGTCGCGCCTCTGACCGGCGCCGGCAACCGCTTTGCGCTGGGCACTGTGTGGGAGGACACCCGCCTGGCTGTTCTGGAGGGTGAAGGCAAGCGATTCGTGGACGCCTTGACCGGCCGGCATTACCAGGATGCCGGGGGACTTTATCTCAAGGACCTGCTGGAGAAGTTCCCCGTAGCCCTGCTTCTGGCCGAGGCAAGGGAGAGGGAGGCGGGCGATAAGGCGACGGCCTAGTTCACCCCGGCCCCGGAGTGATGCACGAGGTTCTGTCCGCGAGGGCAGCCGTGAAGCGTTTACAGGGGAGACCGCAGGTTGGGAATTGAGCTGCGAAAAGAGCCACACAGAACGCAAGAGCAGAATTTTCCGCTCTTTTGCGAGGACGCCTAATTCTTTGTGCGCTGGCGCCAATGAAGCTCACCGCTTTTGACGCCCTTTGGCAAAGAGCAACTCTCTCTTGTACACGAAAAGCCGCCAAGCGGATTGCATTGCGAGCAGTAGCTGGCGCAGTAATAAGAGGAGTTGCTTGTGCAGGTGACTCCTTCAAGCGCTAATGCCATGGACGGGATAATCGCCGCAACGCCCAGTGAGCAAATGAAAAGGGTTATAAAGATGTCTCAGGTAGCGGCTCCAACTGCGGTTTCTGGGCCAAATCTGCCGTTTCGGACGCCAGTTTTGCGCTCCGCCGGACCATGAAATCGCGCCTCGCGATCATGCTGGGCGGGGCGGCAGCGGTCAACCTGAGACATCTTTATAATTTTTTCGTCGCATCCATGAAATTGGTATTGCCGGTGCGGGTTGAAACAAATAACCAAATTGTTGAGCCGGCGCTTTGTAGGCGGTTCCAATTGTGCCGCCGGCTTGTCCCGATAACGCAAGGAGTGAGGTGGCTATGGACACCACGACACTTTTGCTCATCGTCATCGTGTTATTATTGCTTGGCGGCGGCTATTATGGCCGGAGGCGCGGGTTCTAGTACAGCCCGGGCAAGTTCGCACCCCATTAGCCGCACGCGTCGCCACGCGAACTTGCCTCTGAAACGCTGTACTAGATTCAATAGACTGCAGGTACGCCTGATCCGCGGGAAATCCCGTGCGAGCGTGCGGCAACTGGGGCGGTAATTTGGCGAACCGCCTCGACATGGCCCGCTCAAATTGGGCATTTGCCCTCGGATTTTGACGCTAAATGAAAACAAAGGGGCTATTATACCGGCCTATATAGCCGCTCTTCCAGAGAGGCGCATCAAGGAGGAAACCCATGGCCGAGAATAAACAACCGGATATCCCGCAAGAAATTCGCGACCTCGCGGTACAAAACATCGGCCAAGCTCACGCGGCTTGTAACCAGCTCATAGAGGCGGCGAACAAAGCCCAGGAGATGATGAAAGCGATAATCCCATCGAACCCGATGGCGGCTGGAATAACCGAGGCTCAGGAGCGGGCGATGCGGTTTACCCAGCAAAATCTCGATGCTGCTTTCTCATTGGCCAACGAACTCGCCAAGGCAAAGGATCTGCAAGAGGCGCTGCAAATACAAAGCAGGCACGCGCAATTGCAGATGCACGCCTACGCGCTCCAGGCACAGGAGCTTGGCGCCATGGTGACTGCGGCGGCGCAGAAGGGAAAGCAGGGAGGTTGACAGGGCCTGTCTCCTTGCGGGCTTGGCCAAATCCGGGTGAGGCTTCCTTCGACTAATTGACTCTCGACGCTCCGATCCTCATGGAACGGAACGATAATGCGCGTGTTTCAGGAATACTTGCAACAAATGGAGACCATGCATGGCTAAGGAATCATCTCACGAGCAACATCCAGCGCATAGCCATCATGTAAAGGCGGCTGAGCATCATGAACAAGCTATGAAGCACCATAAGGAAGCCGCCGGTCACTACGCGGCAGGTCATGATGAGATCGCGGCTCATCACGCGTATACCGCTCATGCCCATACGCTTCTTGCAACGCATCAGGCAGGCGAAGGCGCAAAGGCTCACGTTTCGCATGCCAAAAAGAAGAGCGCGTAACGAGATACCTCAACCTCTAACCGCCTGAAGCGATAGATTTTGGGCGTCGCCCAAGCTGATCCTTCCATCATGGTACGAGCGGTAGCGTGGCGCCGACGCACCGTCCAAGATGCCCTCCTAACTCGGGACCCAGCCCAGCTTGCAGAAATGGCCTCGGCGGATGCCGCGAAGCTACGGCTTGCGTGCCGGGCACGCTTCCGTTAAGCCGTGGCGAAACTTAAGGAACGCTCCCATGACCGGCACGAAACAGATCAAAAAGGTTGTGCTCGCCTATTCCGGCGGCCTTGATACGTCCATCATCCTGAAGTGGCTGCAAGTGCAATACGGCTGCGAAGTCGTGACCTTCACGGCGGACCTGGGCCAGGGCGAGGAGCTTGAGCCCGCGCGCAAAAAGGCCGAGCTGCTGGGCATCAAGGAGATCTTCATTGAGGACCTGCGCGAGGATTTCGTTCGCGACTATGTGTTTCCGATGTTCCGGGCCAATGCGGTCTACGAGGGGCTCTACCTGCTCGGCACCTCCATTGCGCGGCCGCTGATCGCCAAGCGCCAGATCGAGATCGCGCGGGCTACGGGCGCGGATGCGGTGTGCCACGGCGCCACCGGCAAGGGCAACGACCAGGTGCGCTTCGAACTGTCCTATTATGCGCTTGAGCCGAACATCACGGTGATCGCCCCCTGGCGCGAATGGGAGTTCAAGTCCCGCCAGGCGCTGCTCGATTTCGCCGAGAAGAACCAGATCCTTGTGACCAAGGACAAGCGTGGCGATGCGCCGTTCTCGGTGGACGCGAACCTGCTGCACACTTCCTCGGAGGGCAAACTGCTCGAAGACCCGGCCGTGGAAGCGCCGGATTACGTCTATCAGCGCACGGTTTCGCCGGAGGAGGCGCCGGACAAGCCGGAGGTCATAGAGATCGGCTTCGAGAAGGGCGACGCGGTGTCCATCGACGGCGTACAGCTATCGCCCGCGGCGCTGCTCACCAAGCTCAACGAATACGGCGGCAAGCACGGCATCGGCCGGCTCGACCTCGTCGAGAACCGCTTCGTCGGCATGAAGTCGCGCGGCATCTACGAGACGCCCGGCGGCACCATCCTGCTTGCGGCGCATCGCGGCATCGAGAGCATCACGCTCGACCGGGGTGCCGCGCATCTCAAGGACGAGTTGATGCCGCGCTATGCCGAGCTGATCTACAACGGCTTCTGGTTCTCGCCCGAGCGCGAGATGCTGCAGGCGGCCATCGACAAGAGCCAGGAGTTCGTCACCGGCAAGGTGCGCGTGAAGCTCTACAAGGGCTCGGCGCATACCATCGGCCGCGAAAGCCCGTATTCGCTCTACAACCAGGAACTCGTGACCTTCGAGGAAGGTGCCGTGGCCTACGACCAGCGCGACGCCGCGGGCTTCATCAAGCTCAATGCGCTGCGTCTGCGCCTCACCGGCGCCCGCAACGGGCCGAAATAGGGGCTTCATAGAGGCGTTGCCGGATGCGAGGTGCCGGCATGCTCGAAGCGTTCCCCCCCAGCCTTCTCCCTATGGGAGAGGGAGTCCGGCTGTGCCCGCTGAGAGGACGTTCCCTCTCCATCCGCATCCGCTTGCGGATGCGGACACTTTGAGAGGCAAGCTCGCCTTGGCGAGCTTGCGGGGAGATTCCCTCAGTTCATTGCGCCGTCCAGCGTTACGCTTCAATCCTAAGCCGGACAAGCCGGAACCAAGAAGGTTGCGCTATTATACCGTGGGGCGCAGCCAATTGGCGAGGGGACCATGGCGGAGGGGCTTGCTGAACGCTACGACGAGCGGATCGCAGGGGTTCTTTCTTGTTACGACCGGATTGTCATCACCGGTACGGTTCCTGGCATCTGCCACGCCCAGGGGATGACGGTATTTCTTCGCGCGAATGCCATCCGCATTTTCGATTATCCGGAGTTTGCGGCCACGCTGCGCGATAAGGTGCGGGAGAACGCGGCGAAGGTTGCGGAAGCGGCGGGCGTGAGCATCGAGCACATTTCGAAGAGCCACATCCGCAAGGAGGATGTCGTCGCCAAGGCGATTGCCAAGCGCGGCGATCATCCAGGCTTGGCGCATGTCATCTCCGTCATGGAAGCGTGCGGCGCTTACCAGCCATGGCATGACAAGAAGACGCACAAAACCTTTCTGCGCCCGGACAGCGGCAAATGCCTGCATTATTATTTCTATTTCATCGATGCTGAGCTTGGCCTGATTTACGTCCGGGTTCCAACCTGGGCGCCGTTCCGTTTGCAGATCTATTGCAACGGCCACAGCTGGCTGGCGCGCAAGCTGACCGCCGAAGGCATAGGCTTCTCCGCCAAAGACAACGCCTTCCTGCGCATCGGCGATTGGCAGCACGCCCAGGAATTGGCCGATAGCTTCTCACCCGGAATGCTCCACCGTATCCTTGACCGTTACGCGGCGCTATGCTGTCCGGTGCTCGATACCTTCAAGCAGTCCTATCACTGGAGCCTGATGCAGGTCGAATACTCGACCGATCTGGTGTTCCGTTCCAAGGCAACGCTGGCGCCGCTCTACGAACAACTGGCCCGGCATTCCGTGCTCACCGTGAAGGCCGAAACCATCGCCACATTCCTTGGCCGCAAAATCGACCCCAAGCTTGCTCAGGAAATCGGCAGCCAATTCTCAACCCGCATCGAGGGCACCTGCATCAAGCACCGCTTCGGTAAGTCTTCCATCAAGATGTACGATAAGTTCGGCATCGTCCTGCGTATCGAGACAACAACCAACGACGTCTCGTCCTTCAAGCACTACCGGAAGGTAGAACACCGCAAAGGCCCCTCAAGCACGGGCTTTGCTCCCATGAAGAAGAACATCTACAGCCTTGGAGACTTGACCGGCATTCTCTTTGCCTGCAACCGGCGTTATCTCGCCCATCTCTCGGCGCTCGACGACTTCTCCGCCGGCGTCAGACTGCTCGACCGTGTTACGCGCCCGCGCAAGGTCGATGGCAAGACTGTCAAAGGCATCGATTTCTTCAACCCCACCGAGAAAACGCTGCTTCGCGCCCTGCAGAATCCCAAGTTCAACATCGCCGGTGTCCGGCGCGCCGATCTCGCGCCATTGCTTGAGAAAATCTCCCCCGCCACGCTCTCACGCCAGATCCGGCGGCTGCGCTATCTCGGTCTCATCAAACGTGTCGCCAAAACCTACCGCTACTACCTCACATGCGCCGGAAGAGCAGTCATCGCCGCCGCGTCCCACATCACCGAATACGCCGTCATTCCGGCGCTCGCTTGACCGATTCCGTGCAGAAAATGATAAGAGTTGGTTGGTAAGACACTAAACACAGTACGTCACCATTCCGGCCGCTCAGGCGGCATTTTGCTCAGCGGGTGCCGGCGTTTGCGTGCCATCCTGTCCTGCCTGGTTCAGGAAGACCTTGCATAGCACCTCGTTGCCGGTGCCGAGATACTCCATGCTGTCGAAGGACACGAGACGCGACGCCGCGATGCCGCGTCCGTGCGGATCTGTGGCGCGGTCGGGCGAAAGCTCGACATATTTGGTCCAGTCGAAGCCGTCGCCCTCGTCCTTGATGGTAACGGCGATGGCATCCTTCGCTGCCTTGAAGGAGAGCCGCGCGTGCTTGGCTTTATATTCAGGAGCCTCAAGCCGGCGTTCCACTTCCTGCATCCAGGTGCCACCCAGGATCAACGTGGTTTTTTCGCCGTAGGTGATGCCGAGATTGCCGTGCTCCACGGCGTTGACCAGAAGCTCGTTCAGGCCGAACACCACCTTTTCGGGGTCGGGGAAGCAGTTGGCGATATAAAAGGCCAGCGTCTTGGCGTCCTCCAGGCTGCGGAAGCGGAAAATGGCCTCCTCCATGAGGCCGAGCATGCGCCGCTGCCGGCCCACTTCTTCCTTCATTTCCCTCTTGGCGCGCGCATCCCTCAGCGCGGCCTCCAGGATCGCTACCAAGAGGACGTCGTCGTAAGGCTTGGTGAGGTAGTAATAGACGCCCGCCTTGATGCCCTGAAGCACCTGCTCGCTGCCCGCTGCGGCGGTCTGCATTATGACCGGAATGTCCCGATACTTTGCGTTATTCTTGATCCGGCTCAGAAACTCCATGCCGTCCATGCCGGGCATCATCCGGTCCAGCACGATCGCTCCTACATCGGGGTGCTCTTCGAGCTTCTGCAAGGCCGTGAGCCCGTCCCCTGCGAGAATGGCTTCGAAGCCCGCCCTTACGAGGTGGCGCTTCATAATGTCGAGGTTGAATTCCTCGTCATCTACGGCGAGTATCTGGGTCTTGATTGCCATTTCTCATCTCGCTAATCGATCTGCGTATCTCGCAACCATGAAGCTTATCCGCACGCCGGTGGGCTTCCGGTTTTCCGCCCAGATCCTTCCGCCATGTGCCTCCACGATCTCACAGCAGATGGCCAGGCCCAGGCCAATGCCGCCCGCACCGGTCTTGCTCCTGCTGCTTTGAACGAACTTGTCGAATACCGACACCAGTTCGTTCTCGGGGATGCCTGCGCCGCAATCGGCGAACGAGCAGCAAAGCGCCTCCTCGCCGTCTTGAAGCCCTGTTTCGCATAAAGTTATATCGATATTGCTTCCGTTCGGTGAGTGTTTTGCAGAATTTGCCAATAGATTGGTTATCACCTGAACCATACGCAGTTTATCGCACTCCAGTTTCGTGTTCGTTGCCTTGATATCGGTTGTGGTGGTCAAGGATTTTTCCTGTAGGAGCGGCTTCATTTCCAGGAGAGCTTCCTCCAGGATGCCGGTAAAGTCGCAGAGCGCCATTTTGAACGGCATCTTTCCGGATTCCAGCTTGGCGAGGTCCAGAAGGTTGTTCATCAGTCCCAGCAGACGCTGCCCGGCTGTGGTAATGTTCTTGAAGTACGTCTCAAGTTCTGAAACTTCAATCGTGGCCGTGGACGTGCTTCCCATTTTTGCATAACTCAATATGGCGTGCATCGGCGTTCGCAATTCATGTGACATATTCGCAAGAAATTCGCTTTTTGACTTCAAGGCTTGGTTCGCGCGCTCGAAATTCCTGGTTCTTTCCGCTTCCAGATCCCTCAGCTTCAGAGCGTTGGCCTTGAACGTCTCCACCGCTTTTCCCATCTCAGCCAGTTCGTCGTCTCCATCGGACGGAACCTCCACGGTAAGATTCCCGTGGGCTACGTCCAGGAGCGCGCTGCGTAGGGCGATGAGCCGCCGGGTTATGTAACGGCGGACGAAGACATAAGCGCCCACGAGAACGGCGATGCTGCAAACCGGCAGCAAGGCGAGCAGAAAGCTGTAAACTGGGAGTTCCGCATTCGAGGCCGCAACCAATTGCGAGACGGTATCGCGGGAGCGGTTTGCGGCCTTTTCAATCGCAGCGGCGAGCTTGGTCTCCTTTTCACGGCCCTCCCGCAGCAGTCTCCCGGTTCTTTCCTCGGCGGCAAGCCCGCGGTTCCGTGCATCCATAATGGAGCCATCGCCCGCAAAGGCGAGGAGGTCTTGCACCGCCGAAGCGAGTTGCCTGGTGCCGGGAGAGCCGGGAAGCGCTTTCAAGGCAACGTGGACGCGATGGGTGGCCGCCACCAGGCGGTCCCGCAAAGGCACGAACTGTACGCGCTCGGTTGCCAGGGAGACTTCGTCAAGAATTCCCATGACGAGATTGATCTCGGCTTTGAGGTTCATGAGCGCCACAAGAGCCGGCAGATCCTTCTCGCTAAGTGTCCTCAGCGCGTTCTTGTCCCCCTGAGCGGCGGAGGCCGCGGCGTTTTGGCGTAACGCCATCGTCAGGTTGAAATTTGCATCGTCAGCAGCCGGGGCCAGCGCTTCTTCGACTTTCCGGTGCGCTTTCATCGCCTCGGCAGTGAGCGCCCGCCGCTTGGCGGCCAGGCCGATGCGCTCGGCGGTCGCGTTTCCGAGCAGAACGGCGGTGAAGGAAAGATCGTCTATTAGCGTCCGCAGCGATTTCAGCTCCGCCGTGCGCTCTCGGGGAACCGGAATGGCGGCGAGGTTCGCGATCATTGCCGACCTGAACTCGGTGGCTGCGCCCATGGCCCTTTCCAGCTCAGAGCCGGTGTTGGCGCGCGCGATATTGGCCGACATCGCCGCCAAAGCCGATGCCCGCTGTGAAATTGCAAGCAGTTCCATGATCGGTGGAATGCTTTCACTTTCGATCTGGTAGAGCCTCTGCACGAGCGATCTGCAAGAGAAGAACGCCACGCTCGTTGCGAGAAATGTGAAGCAGGTAATAGCCGCGAAGCCCAAAATGAGCTCGCATTGGATGCTGCGCCGCCGGCATACCGCTTCCGTCAAATCAGGCAGGCTGGGTCTGACCTGAAGGGCGGAAGCTAGCGGTGTGTTAGCCAATTGCATGGTTCAGGACCTGCCGCCTACTCTTGCAGAACCTGGGCCGGCCGGACTGCCTGACCCGTGCCCGCGATTGGCATGAAGGTTCCATCCGGCCGCAGGACGGTCAGGAATACCGCATCGGATCCCTGATTGCTCCCAGTAGCGAAATTCAGCTTGAATCCGTCCAAATCGAAGGAGTTTCCGAGGATGTTGGCGAGGAAAGCGCGGGGGGTGGGCCAGTCCGGCAGCTTTTCGAGTACCGCCGCCACGAGCCGGCCTGCAATATATCCCTCCTCTGCTACGAACCCGGCTTCCGCGGATGGCTTGGCTGCCTTGAGCGCGGCCTGGAAGCGGCCGCCAAGGGGAAGCGAGCGATCGCCGGGAGAAGTTACGGCTTGCGAGACCACGATTCCGCTTCCGAGCGGCCCAAGCTCGTGCGCCAGGGCATTGGCGCCGACAAACGAGGTAGCCAGGAGGATGCTGTTCAACTCCAGTTTGCGGGCCTGCTTAACAAATTCGGCACAAGGTTGGTACGGTCCAATCAGGACCACGGCCTGCGGCTGCGCCCGTTGTATCGTCAGCAAGGCCGATTTAACGGCAAGCGTATTTCTTTCAAACGCCGCCTCGGCGGCAAGCTCCACTCCCGTTTTGGCGAGCGCTGCCCGAAGTGCTACCAGCCCCGCTCTGCCAAAAGCATCGTTCTGGTACAGGATCGCGACGCGCGAGATGCCCTTGTCTTTTGTTAACCAATCCATCATCAGCGCGGCTTCCTGGCCATAGGAGGCTCTGATGTTGATGACGTTTGGGTTGAACGGTTCGCGCAGGAACCCCGCCCCGCTGAACGGCGCCAGGAATGGCACTCTGGCTTCCGACGCGATGGGCTCGATTACAGCCGAGGTTGGCGTTCCAGTGGAGCCGATAAGCGCGAAGATCCTGCCGCTTCTCAGCAGCCTCTTGGCGGCTTCAATGGACTTCACCGGCTCGTATCCATCGTCCTCCGAAATAAGCCTGAGCTTCCGGCCCTTCACCCCGCCGGCCCTGTTCGCTTCCTGGAAGGCCGCAAGGATGCCATCGCGGAATTCCCGCCCGAGCGATCCGGCAGGCCCTTCAAGTGCTGCGACCTGGCCGAAAGTGATCGTGTCGCCGGTGACGCCTGGCTCTGCAAGCGCTGGCAGGCAGCACAACGCCGCCGCACACAGGATGGACAGGTACAGGTACGAGTGGTTCATCCAGGGGTCCAACGCACATGCTACCCACATATAATCGCAAGCTATCGTTGAGATAGACTTAACGCGCAACCTAAGGCGAGGATTGCAAGGGTTCCGTTATCTGGGAAGAATGTGTCGCGAAACGGCGGGGCGTTACCCCCTTTCCCAGAAGCGGCGTCCCTGCCGGGGCGATGGATTGGGGCAGACCACATGAGCACGGGCGGAGCTTGTTTTGCAAGCAACCACACCACCTTAGATTGGGCGGCCCTTTCCTCTTCAAACACCATCAGGCGGCAGCCCTGCGGCGACCCCGTACAGAAGCATGACCGCGGCAGTGGATGCGGCGCGAAAAAAGGGATTGACAACCAGCAAGGGTAACGTTGTCGAATTGCAGAAAGGCGAGGCAGATCGATGAGTCGTCTAGACTTTATGGTAGTTGCTTCTCTCGTGCCGAACGAGGTGCACTACACTCGGAATTCGCCCCTTATGGAAGCCGTGCGCCGGCTCCGCGATAATTTTTGCAAAAAAACTGTATGGCGGGCTGCCCTATCGGGGCGGAGAGATAGCCCCGGCCATTCCGCATCCGGGCGGATGCGGGCCGGGGACAAAGCGATTTAGCAGAGAAGAGCTGGGCGCCCCATCGCCGTGACCTTGGGCGCACCTTTCTCGCGCGAAGCGATCTTCAGCTTGGCGGCGTAAATGGCGAGATTGTCGGCGAGATCGGACGCTTTTTCGTGGCTGAGCTGGATAGAGGCGAGTATCTCCCCATCGCGGTCCTCGATCTGGATCGTGACCTTTTTATCGTCCTCGTCGGCCCACGCTCTGATGACCGTAGATCCCCGCGCAGTTTGATCTTTCTTCATGGTGCGGCTTCCCCTAACTCAATACAAAATCGGGTGCCCAGCTTACGCCCGGCTCCAACAGCTTAACTTTTAAGCAAGGAATGTGCCGGTTTTGTGCCGCCACACCGTTCTCAACAGAGCTTAGCGCCGGAACCGCCACGCCGGATGATGGCGCGAAAGCACCCTCCGGTAGCATTTAAGCCGGCTATTCCGCAAATAGAAAAAATCGCGGATTGCCACAGGGCCGGCCGTACCGCCAGTCCCTGAAATTTGGGCAGGAGTAGCCTCGGCGAACGTCCGCTCAGCGTACCTTTGTACGCCGCGGCGTATCATGACAGCATCGGAGACTCGATCCTGGATTGCTTCCGGCTTCGCTTTGCTTTCCGTGGGAATTACGGCCACTCTGGATTCGCTGAAAGCGCTCGCGCCGCGGCGTGGAAGCTACCCGGCCTGGGTGGAAACGTTTGAGAGGTGCGCGCCATCCTTGAGCGTTCTCAAGGTGATCTCGCGCAGCTCTTCAAGCTGGCTGGTGAGCGTCTCGATTTGCTCGCGCATATGTGCGTTCTGCAACTCGGCAATGTCGCTAAGTTGACGCGCATCGGCGAGGCGTATGGCGAGGTCGAAGTTCGCGCCTGCATTCTGCCGCGTGAAGGCCGCGATCTTTTCGTTCAGTGCCTTAAGGCCATCCGTGACCGGGTTTGCCGGCGTATCGAGGCCGTGCAACATGGTCTCGCCGGCCGAGACAAAACTGTCGAACGCCTCCCGAGCCTGCTCGATGCTGGACTTCATGATGTTGCGGATGGAATCGGGAAGCTCAGCAAAGTTCGGATACGCTTGTTGCATGGACTCTCTCAGATGGGTTCTTGCCGAAGGCAGGAAAAAAACAAGTTACACACCCCCTGCACCGGCAGAGCGCCAATGCAGACTATTGAAGAGGACGCCGGAATTAGCAAGCTAAATGGCATTCCTCTTCTCTATCCATGGACCCGCGCAATATCCACCTTCGCCTTAAATTCCGCGCTGTGTTTCTTTTGCGTATTCGCCCTCTATTGCCCCTTGGTGGGCCACCGTTTTAGGGGCGATGCTCTCTCTTAGCCACCGGTCCAGGTTTTGGGGGCCAGCTCACTCCGCGCTGCTTGAACGCAATTGCCCGCGCCACTGGCGATAGGAAACCAAGCGGCAGCCGGATTTCGCCTCGCAGCGATTACGGGACGGCATGCCAGCCGATCCGGCTGAGTAGTTTCCAGAGTTTATCTTCGTTGGAACAGCACAGCGTATTGTCCCGGCCTTCGGGCTTCGTAAGCATTTTGCCGCCGCCAGGGTTGTCTCTGTATCGCGGTGCAAAGGCCGGGCACAGCCGTCTCCCTGTGCCCGGCTATTCACTGTCCCAGCCGTCCGATACGGCCAGCGCAGAGCAATACGGGGAATTCCATCATGGTACCCGCAACCCCCCCCTCGATCCCTCCGGCATTCGCTTGCTGCTCCAGCAATGTTCGCATAGGTTCCGGCCTATGCTCGATAACGCGGCGGATATCACGGAAGGGGGGCTGCGATTGCAGCCCATCCGGCTCGGCGGAGTGACGCTTAAGAGCCCGGTTATTCTCGCGCCGATGTCCGGGGTCGCCGATAGGCCATTCCGCCGCATGGTCAGGAAATTCGGGGCGGAGCTGGTTGTAACCGAGATGCTCGCCAGCAAGGCGGTGGTGCGCGAGCAGCGCAAAACGCTAAGAATGTCGGAACGGGAGGCGGACGAGGGTCTGCTGGCCGTGCAACTGGCGGGCCGCGAGCCTGAAATCATGGCCGAAGCCGCCCGTCTGGCCCAGGATCGCGGCGCGGACATCGTCGACCTCAATTTCGGCTGCCCGGTGAAAAAGGTGGTTAAGGACCAGGTGGGCGCGGCGCTGATGCGCGACGAAGTCCATGCAGCCAAGATTTTCGAGGCGGTGGTGAAGGCGGTGAAGCTGCCGGTGACGCTCAAGATGAGGATGGGGTGGAGCCCGGACCATCTCAACGCGCCGCGTCTGGCAAAAATCGCGGAAGAGTGCGGCATCGCCATGGTCACGGTGCATGGCCGCACGCGGGATCAGTTCTATGGCGGGCAGGCCGACTGGGGCTTTGTGGGCCAAGTCAAGGAAGCGGTTTCCATTCCCGTCGTGGTGAACGGCGACATTTGCAGCGGCGCCGATGCGGCGCGCGCGCTGGCGCTGTCGCACGCCGATGGCGTGATGATCGGGCGCGGGGCTTACGGCCGGCCGTGGATCATCGCGCAGGTGGCGGCGTTTCTGCGGGACGGCGCCGCGCCGGCCGGGCCGGACTTGCGCGTGCAATTCGAAACGGTGGTGGAGCATTTCGAGGCGATGCTGGCCTATTACGGCGAGCACGCAGGCGTGCGGATCGCGCGGAAGCATCTCGGCTGGTACAGCACGGGGCTGCCGGGGGCGGCGGAGTTTCGCAGGGCTGTCAACGGGGCCGGGGAGGCGGCAACGGTGCGCAGGCTGATCCGCGAGTTTTGGAGTGGAGATCCTTCACCCGCTCGAAACGGTGCCCAGGCTCTGGGGTAGCCAGTCTGCCCGCGAGGCGGCGCCGTGGCTGGGTCTGCCGCCGGGACGTCATCCTTACGCCCAATTCACAGGGGCAATTTTCACGAAGGACAGCGCTAAATTGTAATGCTAGTACAGCCGGAGACAAGTTCGCACCCCATTTGCCGCACGCGCCGCCACGCGAACTTGCCTCCGAAAAGCTGTACTAGTAAGTATCGAGGCCGCAAGAGAAGCGGGAAAGCCGGAGCCGGACGGGTGGCTATCGCAATGACGCAAGCGGACAGCAAAGCGAAGATTTCATCGGCGTTGAGGAGCGGACCGGGACACCGGCCCAAGCTGCTTTCGAGGCTGACGGCGGCGATTACCGCGCTCGCCTTCATGGCCGTACAGGCGGGGCAGGCCAGCGCCCAATCGCTAAGCCTCATCCGCGACGCCGAGACCGAGGCTCTCATTGCGGGCTACTCAGGGCCGATCTTCAAGGCGGCGGGCCTGTCGAGCCACAATATCAAGGTGCACCTGATCGACGATACGTCGTTCAACGCGTTCGTGATCAACGGACAGCACATGTTTATCAACACCGGCGCGATCACGCAGTCGGAGACGCCGAACGAGTTGATCGGCGTCATCGCCCACGAAACGGGGCACATAAAAGGCGGCCACAACGCCAGGCTCAGAGACCTGATGGCCAAGATGCAGACGGCGGCGCTTCTGCTCTCGGCCTTGAGCGTTGGCGCGATGATAGGCGGCGCCGTTGCCGGCAGCGGCGAGACGGCCCAGGCAGGCGGCGCGATGATGATGGGCGGCCAGCAGGTGCTTAACCGCTCGATCCTGTCCTATGTCCGGCAGCAGGAATCGGCCGCCGACCGGGCCGCTGTCGAGTTCCTCAACGCCTCGCACCAGTCCCCGGCTGGGATGATCAAAGTATTCCGCCTTTTCGCGGATCAGACCGTCGGCACGATGCGCCCCGATCCCTATATTCTAACCCACCCCATGCCCCAGGAACGCATCGCGCAGCTCAACGAAATTGCACTGAAGAGTCCGTACTTTAATGAGAAGGACCCGCCCCAGCTTCAGCAGCGCCACGATCTGGTGCGGGCCAAGATCATGGCCTACACCTATCAGAACAATCCGCAGCGCATTCTCCGGCAATATTCGGACAACAGCCTGCCTTCCCGCTACGCGCGCGCCATCGTGGCTTTCCATTCCGGCGGGTATCAGGTTGCGGCACCTGCATTGAACGGCCTTATCGAGGCGCAGCCCCAGAACCCCTGGTTTCATGAGCTAAAGGGCACATTTCTCTTGGAAAGCGGGAAAGCCAAAGAGGCTGTAGCGCCTCTGCGCAAGGCGGTTTCGCTCGCGCCCCGCTCCAACTATATGCGCATCGAGCTTGCGCAGGCGATCCTGGAAAGCAGCGGCGGCGGCGCGGAGGATGCGCTCAAGCTGCTTCGCACAGCACTGGTGGATGAGGATCAATCCTATCTTGGCTACAGGCTCGAATCCCAGGCCTACGGCAAGCTCGGGCGTGTGCCGGAGGCGAACCTCGCGGCGGCGCTGGCGAGTTTCCACAAGGGCGACGTCAAGGAGGCCAAGATGCTGGCGGAGCGCGCCAAGAGCGGTTTGACGGAGGGGAGCCCGGCATGGCTCAAGGCTGACGATATCGTGGCCTTTAAAATGGAAAAAGTTCGTGGCTAGCCGGCCCCAATTAGGCTAAGCCAGCGGCAATTAGAGTTTCCGGAGAAAGAGATGCAACATCGTATGAAGATCGGATTGGCGGCTGCAGCTTTCGCCGCTTTGGGCCTTGTGGCCGCTGGAAGCGGCGGCATGCTCAGGGCGGCCGCTCAAACCGAGGGGTTTAGCGAGGGGCAGGTCAAGTCGATTGAAAAGATCGTCAAGGACTACCTGGTGAACCACCCCGAAATTTTCCAGGAAGCCCAGGAAGCCTTGGAGCGCAAGACGGAGCAAGCGCGCGCCGATGCAACCCGCGCCCATCTGCCGGCGTTCTACAAGTCGCTCGCGGCCATGAGTTCCGATCTCGCCGGCATGAGCGTTGGCAAGGGCGACGTGACGGTTGTGGAGTTTTTCGACTATAACTGCGGATATTGCCGCAGGACCTTGGCGGATGTTGTCAAGCTGATGGAGAGCGATCCGAATATCAAGGTGCAGTTCATGGAGTATCCAATTCTTGCACCTAAGTTGAAGGATGCCTCAAGGGTTGCGATTGCGGCAGCGAAGCAGGGCAAGTACTTCGAGTTCCACAAGGCGCTGTTTGCCTCCGGCCGGGCCTCGAAGGATTCCGCCCTCAAGGTCGCCGAGCAGATCGGCTTGGATATGACGCGCTTGAAAGCCGATATTGCCTCTCCCGAAACGGATGCGCTATTAACCCGGATCAGCGCGGCGGCAAAGCAGATGTTCATCGACGGCACGCCCACCTTTGTCGTTGGCGACAAGGTCAATCCCGGCTGGACGCAGTTCGAGCAATTGAAGGAGTTCGTCTCGGAGGCCCGCAAGGACGGTTGCAAGTCATGCGCCGTGGCCGGGAGTGCAAAAGACGGCAAAAAATCCTAACGGCTTTGCGCGGCTTCGCAAAAGCTGATAACAAGAGGCCACCCGGCACATAGGCTAGGCAAGCGCCGGCGCCGGGCGGCCGGTCATGAGATCGCATTCATACCCATGAAACCGGTTTTCATCCTTAACGGACCGAACCTGAATCTCATCGGCCAGCGGGAGCCGGAGATTTATGGCAGAGAGACGCTAGCCGATATTGAGCAAGGGCTGCGGCAGCAGGCTTCGGCCGCCGGCCTCGAGATCGATTTCCGGCAGACGAACCATGAGGGCGAACTCATCGGCTGGATTCAGGAAGCGCGGGACTCTGCGTGCGCGCTCATCCTTAATGCAGCCGCATACACGCATACTTCCATCGCGATTTTGGATGCCCTGCGCGCACTTTCTCTGCCCGTGGTCGAGGTTCACCTCAGCAACATCTTCAAGCGTGAGGAATTCCGGCATCGTTCCTTCGTATCGCCAGCAGCAACGGGGCTGATCTGCGGCTTTGGACCGCAAAGCTACCAACTGGCACTCGCCGCTATTATTGCTATCGTGAAAACGTCCGATCCATCCAACCGGGGTATTCATGGCTGAACCCGCCCAAAAAAAATCTCCCAGCGAAGATCTGATTCGTAGCCTCGCCAATCTCCTGAACGAGACCGGCCTTAGCGAGATCGAGATCGAGGAAAACAATCTGCGGGTGCGCGTCGCGCGGACGCTGACGATGCCAACCCACACCATGCCGCTCGCGCATGTGGCGCCAGCGGCGGGCGGCGTTGGCGCTGCCGCGGGAGCATCGAGCCTCGAAAATCATCCGGGCGTTGTGACCTCGCCGATGGTGGGAACAGCTTACCGGGCTCCGGAGCCTGGTGCCGCGAATTTTGTGGAGGTGGGCTCGGTTGTCCGGGAGGGGCAAACGCTTCTGATCATCGAGGCGATGAAGACGATGAACCAGATTTCCGCGCCTCGGGCCGGCACGGTAAAGCGCATCATCGTGGAAAATGGTCAGCCAGTCGAATATGGCGAGCCGCTGATGGTCATCGAATAGGCGGCCACCCATGTTCGACAAGATTTTGATCGCAAACCGGGGCGAGATCGCGCTTCGCATCGAGCGCGCCTGCAAGGAGCTTGGCATCGCCACCGTGGCCGTGCACTCGACCGCGGATGCCGACGCCATGCATGTGCGCCTCGCCGACGAAAGCGTGTGCATAGGTCCGCCCGCCGCTTCCGAAAGCTACCTCAACATCCCCCGGCTGCTCGCTGCCTGCGAGATCACCGGCGCCGATGCGGTTCATCCCGGCTATGGCTTCCTGTCCGAAAACGCCCGCTTTGCCGAGATCCTGGAAGAGCACGGCGTCACTTTCATCGGCCCAACCCCGGAGCATATCCGGATCATGGGCGACAAGATCCAGGCCAAGGAGACTGCGAAGAAGCTTGGCATTCCGGTCGTGCCGGGATCGGACGGGGCGGTTACGAGCAACGAGGAAGCTGCCAGGATCGCGCGCGATATCGGCTATCCCGTCCTGGTGAAGGCTTCGGCGGGTGGCGGCGGCCGCGGCATGAAGCTGGCCCGCACGGAGGAGGACTTGCCAACCGCGCTATCGACCGCGCGCGCGGAATCGAAAGCGGCGTTCGGCGACGATGCCCTCTACCTTGAGAAATATCTGACCCGCCCGCGCCACATCGAGTTGCAGGTGATGGGCGACGGCAAGGGCAACGCCGTGCATCTTGGCGAGCGCGACTGCTCGTTGCAGCGCCGCCATCAGAAGATCATGGAGGAGACCCCGTCGCCCGCTCTGAACGAGGCTCAGCGCCGCCAGATCGGCAACACCGTGGCCAAGGCCATGCAAGACCTGCAATACCGCGGAGCGGGCACTGTCGAGTTCCTGTATGAAGATGGCGAGTTCTATTTCATCGAGATGAATACAAGGCTTCAGGTCGAGCACCCCGTGACCGAGATGGTGACGGGCATCGATCTGGCGATCGAACAGATCCGCATCGCCGCAGGAGGGGGCTTAAGCTTCACCCAGGAAGATGTGCGCTTCGATGGGCACGCCATCGAGTGCCGGATCAATGCGGAAAACCCAACGACGTTCAGGCCCTCGCCGGGGAAGATTTCCTACTTCCATCCGCCCGGCGGCCTAGGCGTCCGCGTGGATTCGGGCGTCTACGCCGGCTATACGATTCCGGCCTATTACGACAGCCTGATCGGCAAGCTCATCGTGCATGGCAAGAACCGCAACGAGTGCCTGATGCGGCTCAGGCGCGCACTTGGCGAATTTGTGATCGACGGGATCGAGACCACCATTCCGCTGTTTACGTCGCTGATTTCAGCAGCAAGACATCCTAGATGGGCTTTACGACATCCATTGGCTCGAAAAATTCCTCCAGAAGCATTAGATTGAGGGAATGGCGGGAGCAGCTCTGAGAATGGCAGGCCCGAGGAGATGGAATCTCCCTCAAACTTGATGATCGAAATAACGCCCCAGGTGCTACTCAAAGCATATGGCTGCGGAATTTTTCCTATGGCTGAAAGCGCCGAGGACCCGACGCTTTATTGGATTGAGCCCGAGCGCCGTGGAATCCTGGCGCTGGAGCACGTCCATGTGCCGCGCCGCCTGGCGAGGATCGTCAGGCAGGAGAAATTCGAGGTTCGCACAGATTTCGCCTTTGACGAGGTCATAGAGGGCTGCGCCTCCTCGCGGGCTGGGCGGCGCACAACCTGGATCAACCGCCGCATCCGCGAGCTTTATGCGGAGCTTTTCGAGATGGGCTACTGCCACACGGTGGAGACCTGGCTCGATGGCAAGCTCGCGGGCGGCCTTTACGGCGTGGCGCTAGGCCGCGCGTTTTTCGGCGAAAGCATGTTCTCTTACGAGACCGATGCCAGCAAGGTGGCACTCATCCACCTCGTGGCGCGGCTGCGCCATGGCGGCTTTTGCCTGCTGGATACGCAGTTCGTAACCGAGCATCTCAGGCAGTTCGGTGCGCAGGAGATAAACCGCGCGGCTTTTCACCGGCGGCTTGAGCAGGCGCTTCATGGCCTGGGCGAGTATGGCCGCCTTCCAGCCGGCATGTCTGGCGCGGGCATCTTGCAGCTTGTGAGCCAAACGTCGAAGGTTGGATGCTCGACGGCGTGAAGGCCGGGGCTCTCCGCAAAGGCCCAGCCGGTGAAAATCCGCTTTTCCGAGCCGTCCAGCAGCATTTCGTCGACCTCGATGAAGGCCGCCGTTTCAGGTGTCTCGGTAGGCGGATTTGTGTAGCAAGCCCTGGCAGTGACCTTTAATGCGCCGAAGGTGACGGTCTGTCCCATTTTGATTTCCAAAGGGGACACGCGGCCGGTGACCTTGTCGAGGGCCGCGAACACGGCAACCGAGTTTGAAATCATGGCGGCGGCACGCGCTGGCGCGGCGAAGGCCAAGGCTGCCAGCAATGCGGCGATCGCGGGGAAGGCTTTCTTGTGCGAAATCACAATGCGATCCGATGGGGGTTGTTGGATATGCGGGCCCAACCTACGCGCTACGGAGCCCAATGCCAATCTCCTTTAAATATCGCCATAATGATGGCCGCCGGCCCGTTACGAACATCGCCGGGCCAGGTATGGCCCGGGAGAGGTTATGTAGTGGAAAGCCGGCAGTGCATGGCGGAGAAAACGAGAGGCTGGCGGGCGCTCAAGCGCGCGGTGGGCGGCGCCGCTCGTGGAACCACGCGCGGTAGTTTTTCATCCTGGCACGCTGGGCTTCCGGCGCATGCCGCTTGCAGGCCGAGGCCTCCTCGCTGCCCTCCGGCGCCCCCCAGCGCAGCTCGACGCAATCGTTCAGGTTATAGGCCATCTCAAGATCGTCCATGCGGTCCACCACGTCCTTGAGCGCGAGCGTCCAGGCCGAGCCGTCGCTGCGGGTGTATGAAAATTTCCGCGTGGCAAGCTCGGAGGCGAGCGCGTCCTGCAATTCGGCCTTGACCTCGGCGGCGCCCTTGTCCCTCGGCATCGCGAAGCGCTCGGGACGCCGCTCGACCCGGTCCGGATAGCCGCGGACCACATCGATTGCGATCAGGAGGCGCAAATCGCGCGATGGCGTGGCGAAATCCTCCCAGGCGCCGGCCGCCTCGAAGATTGACGGGCCTTCTGGCATGCCGGCTTCGCCGCGCCCGCTGTTCTGGTATTTGCGGCCATTCTCCACCGAGGTCACGCGCGCCTTAACCTGCTCTTCGAGCGAGGCGATGGCCTCCTTCATGGCGCTCAAGGGATCGAGCGGCTCGGGCGACATCACGTCGTCCATGCGGTCGTAAAACTCCTCGACGCTGAGCCGGGACTGTTCCAGCGAGAAGTTGCCATAGGCCGGATTGTCGGCAATCTCGGCGTTGGAAAGCCGCCGCAAGCCGCCGTTCTTGCCGGCCACGATGGGCCGGAAGCGCTTGAAGCCTGGGCCGCCGAGTGCCGGGTCTTGTGCGAACAGGAAATTGCCGCGCCAGAAGCGCTTGCGTGCGACCGTGCCGTCGGGCTGGCCGTCGACGGCGAAGAAGACGCCCGCCGCGTCTGCCGTCTGCGGAATGCGTTTGGCGAGCATCAGGACGTGCCCGTAAGGGTCGGCGTAGACGGTTCCGGGCCGCAGCGTATCTTGCTTGAGCGGCACGGGATAATGATCGTTGTTCTCGTCGTCCGCCGCTGTACGCGCGGAGCCTGAGTGGACGCCGTCGCCGACAGCCTGCAAATAGCGGCCGAAGGACGCCGCCAAGCCCAGCCGCTTGGGCGCGGGAGCGGGGGTTGCTGCCGGGGGCGGCGCAGGCTGGTTGAGCATCTGTAGCATTATGCCCGATCCCGACGCCGCTTGCGGCTGGGGCGCGGCCGGACGGGGCGGCACCTCCGGGCTTTGAACGTTGAACCAAGCGCCGCACCTGGGCGGCTGGCCGTGGCCGCCGCGCGTGCACTTCGAGTAGCCGAAGGGCAGGCCCATCTTGAAGGAGAAATAGGCGCGCAGGAAGTAGGGCAGGTCGGCGCAATCGGGCCGGACTATCATCTTCATGCCGTCCTCGTTGAGGCCCAGATGATTGTGCAGCATGTTGCGCGAGGCGTCGCGCAGCACCTCATGCAGCGCGGGCCAGGATGGCGAGGCATCGAGCGGCGCGTCGAAGAGCTTCTCGATCCATGCGGAGTAAAGGTTCTCTGTGCCGCGGTTCCAGCTATTGTGCAGGGGCCAGATGGTCCCGCCCTCGGAGCTGGGACGCGGCGGCTCATGGCCAAGTACGGCGATTTCGCGCGTAACCGTTTTGCATTCGTCCACGTCGCCGCGCCGGACGAGCTTCGCATGCCATGTTCCCGCAGCGGGAGAGGTCACCTCGGCATACCAGAAATAGGGCGGGCCGCCATGCCGCTCGCCGGATTTCGCGGCCACGCTGCCATCGGGCGCGATCAGCGAAAGCTCAGCCCCCGAGGGCTTCTCCGCTGCGACGATCACGCGCAAGGGAGCGCCCTTCCACGGGGCGGCCGGTGAGGACAGAACGGAAATCTCCGCCGCATTCTCGCAGGAGCTGGAAAAATCCTGGGCCTTTAGGGCCTCTGTAGAGAATAGGAAGGTGAAAAATGCACCTGCGATCAGCAGCAATGCAAACGGTCGTGTTTGAAACAATTGGCCTCCCTTCGACCCCCCACGGCTGCTTACAATCAGCGCCTGCGACAGCTTGGCTGAAATCGTGGCAAATTCCAGGCGGTGGCGCGGTAAGCCTTGCCAAATTGTCCCGCAGGACCGGGGGTGTGAAGAAAGTTGTGGCGATGCGGGCCTTCCGATTAAGGGCACGTTAACCTCATTGTTTCCCGATTCCGGGAGAAACTGCGCAATTGGGAGCTTTCTCTTTAAGGTGCACAGAATAGCCGGAGACTCTTCCAAAAATATTAATGGATGTACAAGTTATTGAATATGCGATAGAAATTGTAGCTGGCGCAAACCGCGCCGGCGGGCAGAATGCACCGTTTCATGGTTAATATGAAAACTGCGCGTATATTTAAAGGGATTCCGGAATCGTGGAATCCGGCCAAAAACGCGGAAAAATTCGCAAAAATGCGGTGGTTGAAGGGTGGAGGCGTTGCCGTTAACCAAGCGCGCGTTTACCATGATGCCGCGCTTACGGTTCTTTACCTGGATTTAACGCCCGCACTCATCTCCGTGCGGACCTTCGAGGCCGCCACGGCGATGACATCCAGGCCCGGCGCTTCCGGTTGAAGGGCGCATTCCGGCCGCGTCAATCCTCCAACATATTCTGCAAGAGCGCCCAGGCCGCAAGCACGGTGAAGTTTGTTATTTCCCGCCCGGCGATCATTTCTCTTAGCTTGCCAGGCTGGAATCCAGAACAAGTCGATATATTCCTCCACGTCGCCGCCAACTTTTTCGGTTGGCGCGACCTCCCTGGCGAGAACGGCATACATTTTCGAATTCGAGCGGCGATTGTTGGTGTAGTACCAGCCAAGGTTTTCGCACTGGGAGAAGGTAAATCCCAATTCCTCGCGCAGTTCCCGCACGGCAGCCTGCTCCGGCGTCTCGTTCCCCTCGATCTTCCCGCCGGGGAATTGAAGGAGAACTTCGCCGGGCGGATGTGAGTATTCCCGCTGCATGAGTATCTGGCCGTCTCTAATACAAATGACCGTCACCGCATTGCTCGCGGAATCCAGGCGCAAGTATGAAGTAACATGTCCGTTGGGCAGTTGAACCAAATCTTCCACAACCTTAATGCGCGGATGGTCCAACAGCACCTTGCTTTCCAACGTTTTCCAGGCTTCCAGAGTATCTTTTGTCATGGACGTTTCACTCGGTTGCGATGGCTTGCCTATGGAGCGGCGGCACCTGCCAAGTTTGTGGCGGCTAATGCAACCAACTATTAACGCCAGATTTTGGCATGGCGGCGGCACCGCACCGCAGCCGCATTCCGGCCGCGCGAGGTCATGAGCTTTTGGCGGTGCTGCTTCCCGGCGCAAGAATGCGGTTCCACAATTCGAAGCGCGGCGTCGAAGTGGACTATGAAAGAACGGAGATATTCCTTGTGCCGGCGGAATGGCCGCATCCGGACAAGCTGAGAATTCGCCGGCCGGGCGGATTCTCAGGAGCGCCGGCGATAGAAAAGACGCCGCAGGGCGACGCTTTGAGCGGCCACTTTATCGGCCACCACGCCGTGAAAGTTGGCGGCACGAAAATTACGCCCGGAATCATCGAGGACCACGAGGCGATCCGCTCGGCGGTCGAAAGATATGCGGCGCTTCCTGCCAAGGAAATGAGTTCCCACGCGCGGCAACGGCCGCAACGTTAACGCGCTTTTCCAAAGACGCCAGGCCTATTCCTGCCGCGTCTAAAGGCTCTTGGCGCCGATGCTATCGCCAAGCGCCGCGCGCAGGGTGCGCTCTGCCCGCCTATCCGTTCAACGCCCTTACTGCCGCTGCAAGCATGCCGATGCTTGCCCAGTCGAGCGGCGCATCGAACGGCTCCGCCAATGGCTGCCGCACGATTTGGATACGTTCCTCGCTATCCTCGCCGAATATCCGCTTGTCCGCCGCAAAACCGCGCAGCCGCGCCGCTTCCTCCGCCGTCAGCGCCAGTGCGAACACATGCGCATGGTGACTGCACAACGTTGGAGCGGTTTGCCGCGAGCCGAGGCTAACGAGCCGCTCGGGGGCCACGGCAAGCCCTGTCTCCTGCTGCAACTCTTCAACGGCGATAGCGCGCGGCGGCAGCCCGGCTTGGTGGCTCGACCCGCCCGGCATCTCCACGGCAGCCCCTGCCGGATTGCGCGCCGCCAGCCGGTATTCGCGCACGAGGAACGCTTCTGCGTCCAGACTGCCCGCGCCATACACCGGCACGATTGCCGCGGTATCGGGCCGGGCCAGGAACACCTCGTTCGCTTTGATGCGCCCTTCGCCTGCCACCTCGACCGCCGCCCACGCCAGGAACCCGAATAGCGGCGAGGCCGGATGGCGCTTGCCCGAAGGCAGCGCATGGCGCACCTGGAAATGCCGCAGCACATGCCCTGCCGCGTTCTGCGCCCGGTACCAAGCGGAGAACGGCTCGCTTTGCCACACCGCCAGGGGCACATCGCGCTCGGCACCGCGCCGCGCTGCACCCTTGCCGAGTAGCGCGCAAGCCTCCGCCAGCAGACCCCGCAAATTGTCATGCGGCGCGTGCCCGCTCATTGCCTCCCAGCGCACATCGAGATAGCGGCATTTCTGCGCCTCCGCCGGGCGGCCATAAAGGCAGCGGCAGCTATCGTAATCCTCGCCGAATTCGACATTGGTGGTGAAGGCAGGCATGGAGGCCAGCTCGCGCGGCACCCAGAAAGCGATGAGATCGGCGCGCGCCCGCATTGCCACCTCCCAATCGATCTGCCCGGCATAGGAGTGCAGCCATTCGCCGCCGCGCGGCTCGGGGATCACGGTCGCGCCGGTGTAGCCAAGCTCAGCCAGAAGCCGCAGCGCTTCCGGCCGCCAGCTCGGCGTGATGGGATCTCGCGGCGTGGGGCCGGCGAGGAACAGCGAGGCATTGCAGGGATCGGGCAGCTCTTCCAGGGCATAGACGGGATGCATGCAGAGTTTCCGGTGGTTGAGGGCAAGTGCCGGGGCAATTATTGCCGGAACCGTAAGGAGAACGCACGCTCGCGATAGGCGGCAAAACGGCCTATTCCTTCCGCGTCTCGACTTTCTCCGCCTCGATGCTGTAGCCAGTCTCGGCGAGGCCCGTATATTCCGAGGCTACTTTAAGCGTGCCGGTGACGTAGACGGGATCGAACGAGCCCTGCACGTCGAAGCCCTTGGCGGCCTTCACGTAGACGATCTGGTTGGGCGGCGGCGGCGGCACATGGATGCAGGCGCCAACGAAGGGCACGAGCAAGAACTCCTTCACACTGGTCGCCTCGAAATCGAGCGGCACCACGTAGCCCCCGATGCGCACGCGCTTGCCGTCGAGTTCGGGAACCACGGCGGGCGCGGCGCCCGTGCCGGGTTGCAGCCGCTGCTCGGACATCCAGCGCTTGTCGTTTATCATCGGCGGGGGAGGGGGCTCGCTTCCGCCAGCGCCCGGAAACGGCGTGGCACCGGCTAGGAAGCTCTTGGCCTTCAAGTTTTGCACGGGCAGCGCGGGCGGCATGAGCTTCGCCCAGCTCAGCTCCATCGGCGGCTCTTCCGCAAAGGCGGGCACCGGCAGGATTGCGAGGCCAAGGGTTGCCGCTGCCGTCATTGCGAGCCAGGCGCCAAGCCGCGGAGTGTGGGGCTTACCCCTCGCCCGGCCAGCTTCGCTGGCCACCCTCTCCCGCAAGGGGCGAGGGTTCCGTGCCCGCTGCGAGGGTGTGCTCCATTCCGCAGCGCAGAAATGGGGCGCATCCCCTCTCCCCATCCGCACCCGCTCGCGGTACCCCAAGGATGCAGGCTCGCCCTGGCGAGCCTGCTGGGAGAGGGGTAGGGGTGAGGGGGCCTTCACTAAGCGATACAAAGACATGCGCATACCTTTATGTGCGGACCGTCATGCCATCTGCGAGCGAGAGCCGGTAGGCCCGAAGCGCTGGCAGCAGGCCCGCGATGAAGCCCGCGATCACGATGCCGGCCAGAACCGTGAACTGCGTCTGCGTGGGCGGGTCTATGGCGATATGTAGGCCGTAGGTGCGGTCGATGAACGGCTGGAGAAGAATTAATGCCGCATAAAGGAGGAACGTGCCGAGCACCGTGCCCAGGAAAGTGAGGACGCCGGCTTCGGTGGCGAGCAGCGACAGGATCGTCAGCGGCGTGGCGCCCACGGAGCGGAGAATCGCCATTTCGCGGCGGCGCTCGTTGAGCGTGGTCAGGATCATGGTCACCATGCCGAGAAGCGCGGTCAGCACCACCATCGCGGAAACAGCGGCAAGAGCAGTCTCCGCCGTGCCCACGAGTCCCCACAGCTCCTGTAGCGCCACACCCGGCAGGATCGCGGACAGCGGCTCCTCGGGGTAGTTGTTGATGGCGCGTTGCAGCTTGAAGGCCGCGAGCTTGGATTTGAGCCGGATGAACGCCGCGGTGATCTCCTTGGGTTGGAGTTTCAGCTTCCGCACCTCTTCGGCGGAGACGCTCTGGCCCGGAATGCGCGCGCCGCTCTGCCAGTCCACGTGGATGGCTTCGATGGCTTGGAGGCTCACATGCACGGTGCGGTCAACCGGCGTGCCGGTCTTGGCGAGGACGCCCGAGACGCGGAAGGGCTTGTCGTCATGCTGCACGAAGGAGACGGAGCCCAGCCCATGCGCGACCACGATCTTGTCGCCGGTCTTGTAGCCGAGCCGCGCCGCCACGTCCGCGCCGATCACGGCGTCGAACAGGTCGCTGAACGGGCCGCCGGACGTAAACTCCAGCCCTTTGCCGTGCCGGTAATGGTAAAGCTTGAAGTATTCCGGCACGGTGCCCATCACGCGGAAGCCGCGATGGCTGTCGCCCAGCGAGATGGGCACGATCCAGTCGATTTCCGGTCTTGCCGCGATGTCCTGGTAGGTCTTCCAGGTGACGTTGTTGGTCGCGTTGCCGATGCGGAAGACGGAGTAGAGCAGGAGGTTTAGCCCGCCGCTGCGCGCGCCCACGATGAGGTCGGTGCCGGAGATGGTGTCGGCGAAGCTTTGGCGCGCGCCGGTGCGTACCTTCTCGACGCCCAGCAGGAGCGCCACGCTGACCGCGATGGAGAGGATCGTCAGCAGCGCCGTGAGCTTGCGGTTGGCGAGCGATTGCAGAGCGAGGCGGAGGATTATCACGACTCCCCCTCACCCTGTCCCTCTCCCGCGAAGGGGAGAGGGAACGCTTGAATTGCTCTCGGTGCCGTGGACGGGGCACTAACCCCTCTCCCCTTGCGGGAGAGGGGCAGGGGTGAGGGGGAACTTAACTCAATGCTCATTCCGAGCCTCCGCGCGAGGTGCGAGCGATGTCCGTCAAATTGACGACGCGGGTGAAGCGGGCGCTGAGGCTCTCGTCGTGGCTCACCATGATGAGCGTTGCGTTGGCCGCCGCGATGTCCGCGAACAGCAGATCCAGGAAGGCCTGCTGGCGGTTGCGGTCGAGCGAGGAGGTGGGCTCGTCGGCGACGATCAGCTCCGGCGAGCCGATGAGCGCCCGCGCGGCGGCCACGCGCTGTTGCTGGCCCACGCTCAAGCGCGCGGCGGAGGCGCCTTCGATGAGCGAGCGCTCGATGCCGAGGCTTTCGAGCAGCCGCGTTGCGGCCGCCCTGCCACCGCCCTCTGCCTCCGCGCGGGCCCGCCTGCTGGCCGAAAAGCTCAGCGGCAGCACCACATTGTCGATCACCGAGCCATAGGGGAGAAGGTTGAACATTTGGAAGACGATGCCGAGGTGCCCGGCCCGGAAGCGGTCGCGCGCCGCACCCCTAAGCCGGGCGATATCCGTTCCCAGCACATCGATTGTGCCCTTCTGCGGAGTGACGATGCCGGCGAGCAGGCTCAGGAACGTGGATTTGCCGCCACCCGAAGGGCCGATCAAGAGAAGCCGCTCGCCCTTATGCAGGGTGAAGCGGTCTATCGCGAGGGTGAAGGCGTTCCGGCCAGGCCAGGTGAAGCGCACATCCGTCATCTGCACGATGGGCGCGGGCAGCCCCGCGCCGGGCCTCGCTGCTGCCTGCGCCGCCCGCAAACCGGTCACATGATCCCCGTCAGGTCGAGGCTGGGCTTTTCGCGCTTGACCTCGAAGCTCGATTGGCCCTTTGGCGTGATCACCGAGACATCGAGTTCCTGGGCGCCGGCAAAGGCGTCGAAGTAGCCGAAGGTCATGGAGGTCAGCTTCGCCGGCGCCTGGCAGATCAGTTCGTATTCGGCGTGGAACTCGGAATGACGATGACCGGCCTCGTCCTCGTGGCCGCCGGCTCCTGCGCCTTCTGCTCCTGCCCGTGCTCATGTTCATCTTCATGCCCGGCTTCCAGCGAAACCTTCACCTGCTCCAGCGAGCAGCCGGCTTTCGGCTCGGGGCGGAACAGCGCCAGCGCATTGGCGAGCTTCGCCTTGGCGCTGGGAATAACTTCCTTCTGCTCCGGTGTGCTGGGCTCATGCTCGAAGCCCACGATGTCCATTCCCGGAACCTCAAGCCCAATCAGGACCTTCTTGCCATCCACCGCGATGTCCAAGCGGCCATGCCCGTGCACATGAGCGCCGAGCTGCCTGTGCTCTTCGGCGGAAGCGGGGAGGGCTGCACAGGCTAGGCCTGCCGCTAACGCAAATGCCATCCATACCGTTCGCATATTGGACCTCGCCAATCGGTTTCCTTGCCAAGCCGCAAGCTTGACAGTGCCTTCAAATCCCGCCCGTCCTGGATTTGGCCGGCGCAGGCGCGGGTTGTCAAGACAACGAATGTAACATTGTACCATGCGGTGGAAACTTCGGGCGTGGAAGAAAGGGTGGTGCGTGCCCTCAGTCCGTGCTCCATGCCATCCGAATTACCCCTCATAAGGGGAATAGGGCACCTGCAACGGCGGCTCAGGCCCAGGGCATAGGCCCATCGCGGGCAATCGCGGCAGCCAGGGCGGCCACGGCCTTGGCACTGGCCCGTTCCACAAATTGCCGCCCAGGCGATGCGGGTGCTGCCGCACGCAAAAAAGCGCGGCTTGAGGCCGCGCTTTTCCGTGAGGTTTTCTTAAGCCGTCTACTTAAGCGGCGAATAGCCCGTGCCGAAGCGATAGCCGATGCCCGCGCCGACGATGATCGGATCGATATCGACGTGACCCTTCGCGGCACCCAAAGCGTAGTCGGTGCCAACCCAGAGCTTCTTGAAGTCGACGTTGGCGAACCAGTTGCCGCTGACGTGGTAGTCGACACCAGCTTGCACAGCCGCGCCCCAAGCGTTGTCGAGCTTCAGGCCGTTGGTGTTGTCGAAGAAAACCGTGTAGTTCACACCCGCGCCGAGATAGGGCTTAAACTTGCCCATGTCGAAGTGGTATTGCAGCATAACGGTCGGCGGGAAGAGCGTCGTTTCTGCAAGCTTGGTGCCGCCGCTCGAAATATCGTGCTTCGAAACGCAGCAGATCGCCTCGATTGCGATGTTCTTCGTCAGGAAGTAGGAGATGTCGGCTTCCGGGATAACCCCGTTGCTGGCCTTGAGGTTCGTCACGCTACCAGTGCTCTTGGTATCCGGGAGAACAGCCTCGCCGCGCAGCCGGACGAAGATGTCGCCAGCGTTCCACCACGAATAGACCACATCGTCCTTATAGCCGCCCATGCTTGCCGGAGCGCCCAAATCGGCTGCCTGTGCGGCAAACGGCACCACAAGCGCAGCAAACACTGCGGCTTTCACAAAACTCTTCATACCAACCCCCAACTGCCTACATACTTTGAGAGTGCGCAAAGCCCTCTCATCCCATCGGTGGCCCCTACTCGCGTCACCTGAGGCTATCGTTATATCCGCGATCCCGGCGCTGGTTGATATGGATCAAATGGCTGCCGCCGGGAGGCAATGGCGCATCGGGCTGTGGCCATAATGCCATAGTTATTGCAACCGGAGATGGCAATGAAAAGGCGGGTGCCGGAAAGTGGCGCAAGCCTTTTGGCCTTCCCGTACTCTCCATCGAGACGAAACTCGCGGCAGTGGGAGCAGACCATGCGCAGCATCGGTCATTTCGCGGGCGGCGGCATGGCGCGCGACTTCGCTGCCCGCGTGAATGTTGGCATGGTGGGCATCAACGTGCCGATCCCGGTGCCGCTCGCCTATCGCACCTGCGGCGGCTGGAAGAAATCCATGTTCGGCGACCTGAACCAGCATGGCCCGGACCCGGTGCGCTTTTACACCAAGACCGAGACCGTGACCTCGCGCTGGCCAAGCGGCATCCGAGAGGGCGCAGGGTTCGCTATTCCGGCGTTGAAGCAGGCAAACGCCAGCCGCGTCCGCGAACGGAGGCGGCTGGCTTCGCGTCCGCAGGGCTAAGCCCCCTCACCCTTTTGGAAGAGGGCGCGGGTGAGGGGGCTTTCAGGCACGCGCGGGGTGCGGCCTAAAACCACCAGCGGGAGTTCATGACGACGATCAGCGCGATGGCGCCAATCCCGGCGACGATGAGATGCTCCCGGTACTTCGTGAGCCAGGGCCACCAGCTCTTGATCCAGGGCATCCAGCGGGGCGATGCTTCGGCGGCCTCCATGCCGAGCGAGACGGCCAGCAGGATGCCCAGCAGGCCCATGACATAGAGCCCAGCCGGATAGCGGACGCAGGTGCCGCAGCTCCAGCTGTCGAGCCACATCAGCCCGACGATGGTGCCCGCGACGAGAAACGTTATAAAGGCAATCGCACCGAGGCTGGCGATAATGACGAAACGCAGCAAGTCCGCCACTGTCATGCTAATGATCCCTACCTGCTTAACTCAGCTCCTTTTTTAAAAAGTAGGCTAAATTGGATTAAACTTGCGTTCATAAACATGGTTAACGGCGTGGGATTGTGCGTTGGCGCGGGGATAATGTTCCATGCCGATGGGAGGGACAGGCATACTCGGAGTGTTCAACCCCTCATCCTGTCCTTCTCCCAATGGGAGAAGGGACCCCCGAACTACCCGCAGCGGGATTTCTGACGTCCCCTCTCCCAGAGGGAGAGGGACAGGGTGAGGGGCAATGCGGCTAGTCGCCGGTCCAGACCTCACAGCGCGCTGGGATCTACCGGTTCTTAAATTGCGCGGGGCGCTTGTCCGCGAATGCGGCCATGCCTTCCTTCTGGTCCTCGGTGGCGAACAGGGAATGGAATGTGCGCCGCTCGAAGCGGATGCCTTCGGAAAGCGTGGTTTCGAGCGCGCGGTTCACGGACTCCTTCGCCAGCATGACGGCGGGCAGCGACAGGCTCGCGATCTTCTCCGCGGCCTTCATCGCCTCGGCGAGCAAATCGGCGGCGGGCACCACGCGGGAGACAAGCCCAGAACGCTCCGCCTCGGCCGCATCCATATGCCGGCCGGTCAGGCACAAATCCATGGCCTTCGGCTTGCCCACGGCGCGGGTAAGCCGCTGCGTGCCGCCGGCGCCTGGGATGACGCCCAGCAGGATCTCGGGCTGGCCGAAGCGCGCCGTGTCGCTCGCGATGATGAAATCGCACATCATGGCGATCTCGCAGCCGCCGCCCAGCGCATAGCCGGAGACCGCCGCGATCACGGGCTTGCGGCAGCGGCTCAGGCGCTCCCACGAGGTGATGAAGTCGTCCAGGATTACGCCCGCGAAGGTCTTGTCCTTCATCTCCTTGATGTCCGCGCCGGCCGCGAAGGCCTTTTCCGAGCCGGTCAGCACCATCGCGCCGATTTCAGGGTCTGCCTCGCACGCGTCCAGAACCTGGTTCAGCTCCGCCATGAGCTGCGCGTTGAGCGCGTTCAGCGCCTGCGGCCGGTTGAGCGTGATCAGCCCAACCCTGCCCCGTTTCTCGAAAAGCACGGTTTCGAACGCCATGTGTTCCTCTCAAATGCTGGATTGGCAGCGCGGACAGAAAAAGGTCGAGCGGCCTTGCTGGACGATGCGCCCGACGGTTGAGCCGCAATCACGGCAAGGCTCGCCTGTGCGGCCGTAAACGTCAAACTTTTCCTGAAAGCCGCCGCGCGCGCCGGAAGCGTCGCGATAGTCGCGGATCGAGGAGCCGCCGGCGAGGAGCGCGTCGCCCAGCACGGCCTTGATGCTGGCGGCAAGGCGCTTGGCCGCCGCGTCGCCGCGCTTGCCGCGGGCCAGTTCCCCGGCTTCGGCCTGCGGCGGCAGCTTCGCCCGGAACAGCGCCTCGCAAACATAGATGTTGCCGAGCCCGGCGACGATGCGCTGGTCGAGAAGAAAAGCCTTGAGCGGCTGCGCTTTGCCGAGCGCGCGCTGCGCCAGATAGTCAGCCGTAAGCTCGTCCGCCAGAGGTTCGGCACCCAGGTCCTTGAAATGCGGATGGGCATTCATCGCCGCGAACTCGAACAGCGTCATATAGCCGAAGCGGCGCACGTCGTTGTAGCGGATGACCGCGCCGCTGCTCATGGCGAAGATCACGTGGTCGTGGCGCGGATCGGCATCGCCGTTGTAATAGAAGGCGCCCGGCGTCTCGCCGCCGCCCGCGCCGCCGCGCAAAACCGTAAAGCGCCCCGTCATGCCAAGGTGCATGGCGAGGCCAAGCCCGTTCTCGATCTCGGCGACGATGTACTTGGCCCGGCGCGTCAGCCGCTCCACGCGGCGGCCCTTGAGCCGTCGCGCGAAACCCGGCTGGAACGGGAAGCGCAAATCCGCGCGGTTGAGCGTCACGCTGGCGAACGACGCGCCCTCCATGGCCGGTGCCAGGCCGCGCCGCACGATCTCGACTTCGGGAAGTTCAGGCATGCGCTTAAGGTTGCGCGCACCGAAGCCTTTGGCAAGCGCCGAATATACCAAATCCGCTCGACTGCTTCGCGAAGTCCCCCCTCATCCTGTCCTTCTCCCGCGCAAGCACGCCAGGGCGTGCTTGCATCTTTTGCTACCGCGCCCGCAAGCGGGTGCGGACGGGGAGAAGGGACCCTCGAATTGCCTGCAGCGGATGTTCGGGCGTCCTCTCTCCCCTCGGGGAGAGAGATGAGAGTGAGGGGGACTCCGTGAAGCAATTAACCGGATTTGGTATTACCGGTAGCCACTGACGGGCGCGGCTCCAGCCGTCCAGGCGATCCGCAACGGTGCCGCCTGTGTTATGACCGCTCAGCGGGCGGAGGAGTCGCCGATGTTGTCCAGTGTGTCGCGCATCCGCTGCTCGAAGCTCCTGGGTTGCGTGGGCTCAGTCGCGCTCACGGCGGGCTGCTGCTCTTGCTTTTTGTGCTTCGGTTTCCTGGGAGGATGGACCGGCTGCTGCGATGCGGACCACGTAGCCGAAGCTTTGGCCGGCATGGCTGCTCCGGGTTTTACTGGCGCGGCAGCTGCCGGCCTGCTGTTCAAGCCCTCCAGCCGGGTGATGTCGCCTTCCATCTTGCGGATCAGGATGGCGCGGACGAAGTCCTCCGCGGCGGGTGTGCGGGGCCTGGCGCCAAGTTCGCGCAGCGGCCCGGCCAGCGTGAGCTTCACGGGAGGCCATTTCTGGCGGCGGTCGGAGCTGACGCCCATCTGCCAGGTGCTGTCCACCAACGCCTTGTTGAGGTCGATATAGCCCTCCATGCGCACGGTGGCCTCGCCATCGCGGAAAGAGGCGCGGCGGATTTCCAGTATGCCGTCGGCAATTCTCAAGGGGATCGCCAGCTTTTGGAACTTGAAGTCCTTCGACTGCGCCGCCTGCGCCACGGTCTTCGTCACCGCGTCCTCCGTGAGCGGCAATTGCTGTGCAAGCAGTTCGTCCGCGCGCGCCTGCACAGGGTAGGGCGTGAGCTTGGAAAGATGCCCGCCCGCAAGCCGGATCGCGCCGCGCCCGCGCAGCACCGAAATCAGCCCGCGCGGGCTCATGCCTTGCCCGGAGGCCTTGAGCGAGAGGGTAGCCTGTCCCGTGACGAGCGGCTGCGTGCCGGGAGCGGCAAGCGCTGTGAGATCGGCGCCGGAAAGCGTGAGAGCGCCCTGCGCGGCGATGACGTTGTCCTTGGCCGTGAGGCTTAGCGCCGCGTCGAGCCTGCCGCCTAGCGTCTTTCCTGTCAGGCTCTCGATGTCGAGCCGGCCGTTGCCAAGCGTGGCGCGCAGCGAGGCGCCGGAAACCGCGACGGTGTCGCTGAGCTTCATGGTCTTGGCGGCAAGCGTTATCGCGCCCCCGGTCTCCTTGAAAGTGGACATGGCGAATGGGCGGCCGTTCCAGATATCCGCCGGCGGCGGCTGGGAGGTGAGCGACGATGGCAGCACGGTAGCGAACGTGTCGCCCGGCCCAGTGGACAGGAAATAGCCGAGCACGGAAGGCAGCGCGATGCTGCCGGCCTTGAGGTCCGCGTCGATGCGCGTGACTGCGCCGGTGGCGATGGCGAGACGGCCGGTAACCGCGTTTCCGGGAGCCTCGGCGCTAAGGTCGCGGGCTTCGATGCGGGTGGAATCGGCGGTAACGTTCGCGCTGATGCGCAGAGCCGTTCCGGGCTCGCCGCCCAGCAGCGCCAGCAAGGGGCTTGGCAGGAACTGCTCCGGCGCCGGGCTCAAAACGCTGGCCTTGCCCTGGAAGCTCAGCGGCTTCAGTGCCGCGCTGCCATCGAGCTCGGCCTGCAACGCGCCTGCCGTAAGCGAAACCTGGGTTTGCAGCTGCTTCGGGCTGCCGCTGAGGCTGACCGAAAGGACGCCGGGGGCGGAGGCCCCACCGGCCGGCGGCGCGGACTTCGGGAAGAACAGCGCCGCAAGCTTGTTTCCATCGGGTTCGCTGAGCTTCAGTTGCGCCGAAAGCTCGGTTTTGTTCCAATCGGAGGGGGGACCCCTGAACTCCGCGTGGCCCTCCACGCGCGCTTGACCCAGATTGCCGTCGAGCCGGGTGGTGGCCGGGCCTTGGGCGTCCGCGCTGTAGCTGACGGTAAGGGCCGCGGGCGCGAGATCGGCCGCACGGCGTTCCGCAGCGGCGGTGTCGAGCCCCGCCAGTGCAGCGGCTTGAACGATGGCCTCCGGGGAGCGGGCCTCGATCCGGCCGCCGAAGCGTCCCTGCGCAGCGCCGCCAAGCGGCACCGAGCCTTCCGCTTTCAAAGTGAGCCCGTTCATCGTCTCGGCGCTGAGCTTCGACACGGTGATCAGCCCTGCGCCGTATTTCAGATGCAGGGCGACATTCTTGGCTTCGGAGCCGGCCAGCTTGATGCCGCCGGCGGAAATATCGATGTCGGCCGTGTCGAAGCCTTCGCCGCTGCCCATTGCGGCGGTAAGGCGCGCGAGGCCTGCCTGCCATAGGTTCTTCAAGCCGTCCGCCGACAGCATGGCCTCGCTGTCGCCGCCCTCGAAGCTGGAGAGGTCGAAATGATCGCCGGAAAGCGAGGCCTGCAAGCCCCTGGCCGGCCCTTTGTCGAGATGCAGCCCCGCGGTAAACGGCGTGCCGTCCAGCCTGCCGGTGACGCCCTCGAAAGCGGAGACTTCCGGCGACAGTGTGAGCGATCCCTTGATGCTGTAGGCGCCCAATGGCAGGCGCCCGCCAGCAACGGCCGCGGGCATCAGCCAGCGTGCGAACCGGCCCAGGTTCCTGCCCTCAAGGGCGACACTGGCAGTCAAGCGGGATTCCCGGCCCTTCTTCGAAAGCGTTCCAGCAAGCTTGAGCGCGGATTCGCCCGGCAGCGTGCCCGCCACCTCGTCGAAAAGCCAGCGGCCGGCGCTGCGCTTGCCGTGCAACTTGACGGTCTCGATCAGCTCGCCCCGGAGCTGAACCTGGCCCGCTTCAAGGCCGAGGTTGACCATGTAACCGGGATAAAGCCACATGAGCCGGTCTACGGCAGCGGCAAGGCCGCTCAAGTCTCCCGGCGCCGGGGCGGCAGCCGCCGGCCAGCTTGAACCGGCGAGCATGGCGTCGGCGTCGAGCGAGAGGGCTTTGAGCGAGATGGCTGCCGCGCCGGCGTTATAGGCGATGGTTGCCGTACCCGTGAGAACTTGCGTGCGGCCTTGGCTGTCGAGCGTCAACTCAAGATCGCTGAGCTTTGCATCCGAGAGCCCGACCCTTGCGGTGGATTTCGCTTGCAGGTCGAAGGGCAGGCCGTTCGCCTCGCCAGCCGCCTGCGGCATAGTCACGGCAAGCGTGCCTTCGAAAACCGGGTCGGGGTGCGCGCTGAGGAAACCCTCCGCGCGAACCTGGAGCTTGGAGGCGGGTTCCGTGGCCGCACCCTCCAGCTTCACGCCCCGCTCCTGCTGCGAGACCTGAAGCTTGACCTCGTAGGAATGCCCGTCCTTCAACATGCGGCCGTTGAAGCGCAAGGCGCTGCCGGAAGGGCTTGCGGACGCGGTGCCGTTCAAGCCCGTGAGTCCCAGCGCCTCGCCGCGTCCGCCGTGCCTCGAAAACACGGAGATGCGCCCGTCCTCGATCTCGACGCTCCTGAAGGCCGGCGGCGAGTGCGCGCGCCTCTCCCGCATCGGCGAACCGCTTGGAGAAGTCGAGCATCAGAACGGGGCGCACGAGCTTGAGCTGGCTCGCATCGAGGCGGCCGCTGAACAGCGCCTCCAGCGAAAGCGAGATGTCGGCGGCGGCCGCGGTCAGGAGCACGGCGTCGGCCTTGCCGTTTCCGGCGGCGATATTGTTGGCGCGCAGATGCGGCTCGGGCAGCAGCTCGATGCCGATGTTGCCCACGATACTCACCTTGCGGCCAAGGACGCCGGAAGCCATCTCCTCGATGGTGGACCGGTAGGAGTTCCAGTCCACGAAGGCAGGCAAGGCGAATGCGGCGGCCAGCAGCAGGATCAGGATCGTGGCGAAAGTGGCAAGTATCCGGCCCACAAGGTTCCTCTTGGCGTTCGCGCCGCCGCGGCAGCGCAGCGGCAGCCCGTACGGATTTCCGGTAAACTAGACTATTTTGCCGGGATTAAGGATACGCACCGGCCAGCGCTGTTTTATCGCGCGCCGGGGTTCAATACCAGCGCCTGCTTTGCCCGCCAGCGCAAGTTTTGCCGCGCTCTGTCCTCACACGCCGGGCATTCCGGCTAACCGCACAATTGGGGATCAATCGGGCGGTCTCATTGCAGTGTACATGGGGGGAGCACCAAAATTGTTAAGCAATTCGAGCCGCAAGGAGGCCGCCATGGATACCAGCGCTATTATCGCTCAACCCAGCGCCGGCAGCAGGTTCCTCATTTTTTCGGCGGGTTCAGGCCGGGTGCAAACTCTGCTGTCTTTTTGACTTGGAGGGCAGGATTGGAGTGGTTTGCAGACCTAGCGGTTTATGCCATTACGCGCCCAGGCGATGGCCGGTTCTGGATCTTAGAGCGGAAAGTCAAAGAGCAGGCGGACGCACACGTGTGGATAACCCTAGCGACGTGGTGCGGGCGAGCCATTGCCTCGCTGTGTCTTACGGAATTTGGCGAATTTCGAGAACCAATCGGCTCTCAGAAGTTTGATAGGCTACGACTTGTCCCCGCCAAGGATGAAGCAAGCCTTGAGTTTCCGCAGGAGATCGAACCCTCCAATCCACTTCACCCTCAGCGCATTGCATACATCGGGGATCTTCACGCTCCTCTTGGCATCAGGCCGCGGCAACTCGTGGGTCACAAGCGTGTGATCATAAGCGAGGCAATACGCAATGAGCCATGGGTCACCGCGTCCCATAAAGGTCGCGATCGCGTCATTTGTATATTGCCCGCGCTTGGAACTCAACATGAGTAATCACTTGTTTGAAGGACTTCTGTGTGTCGTCGGCGTCGATCTTGCAAAGCCACCTGCCATCGCTGCGCGCTTTGATCCAGGTGGCAAGTTCGTCCTTTCCTTCAGCGATCTCATCGTAGATTGCCCGCACGCAGAGCAATTGGCCGGTGGCTGCTTCTCTGTCAGAGCCAATCCCAGTATGCAGGACAAAAGTCCAAGCCGTAGTAGCGGTTCTTGGCTTCGATAAAAGTATTTAGATCTAAACAATAGACCACGTGCTAACCTGCTAATTCTTTCGCAAATTCTTTGAGCTTGGCTGGTTTGATAGACAGCAATTGGCCAGCGTCGCGTAAAAGTAGGCGTCCCTCTAACGCCTCGCTGAGGACAGCCTTAGCGAATTTGGAGCCATTACGGATACGAGCGAGTGTGTAGAAGTCTGGCCGCCCCTTTTTGCTTTCTTTTCAGGCGCCTGTTCCCGAGCTTCCGCGGCGCGTTCGTAGAGGCGGCCGTAGTCCTCTCGTGTGATGCGAGCTAGATCCAATGCTCTGCGAGCAATGACGAGTGTGCTGACACGAAAGTCGCGGCTTAGGGCGTCGGCGTTCTGGTTTAGGGTGAGATCTTTTCTCCAGCGTTCCAGAAATTCAGCGCGCGCCACGAGAAATTCCGCCGCGACCTTGTTGCAAAAGACTTCAAGCGGATCGTACCCTTCTGGTGGCCGATTGAGGCCAAAGTTGGAGATAGCGCTTATGTTGAGCCAGATGTGTGCAAGTTCGTGGGCGAGCGAAAAGATTTGTGCAGCGGGTCGCATCGGCTGAATTGATGAAGACCAGCGGTGCCGATGGCTCTCGCTGCAAAGCCCCGGAATTCCCGCACGGAAAGCTGCCGATGAGTGTTATTGCCCACGATGCTATTGCGAAGTACGAGCACACCGGCTTGTTCGGCCTTCGCGACGAGGCCGCGGAACATTGCGTCCCAGTCCGCGCACCGCCGCCGCCATTGGATGGTGATGCCGAGTGAGCGGCGCATGTCGGCGGCGACTGTTGCGGGTTCGTCTTTCATAGTTCGGCTGCCAACGAAGGTCAGCGCCTCACTGCCTTGATGAATGAGATATTCACGATACCAGCTCTGCTAAGCAACGGCGTCTTGATAGACCTGATAGAAGTCGGGACCGAGTTGCTTCGCCGGCTCTCCTTTGATCCGCCGCAGGCAGATGGGGAATCGGCACGGTCTCTGCAGGTGGCTTATCCAGGAAGAGGTAGCCGAACGGCACCCGGAGATACTTGGCGGCGTCGCGCGCTTTGGCAAAACTCGGCAGGCTACGGTTCTCTTCCCAAGCTTCCACCTCTGTACGCGGAACCTTAAGTCTTTCGGCCACAACGTCAATGGAGGCGCCTGCACGTATCCGTGCCCACCTAAGAGTTCGCCTGTGATAAGCGCCCGAGCCATTAGAGAACCATACTTGACTATCCGCGATAAGGAAATCCACGAAGTGCAACTGTCTCATCCCCGTGCGCTGGAGGATGAGGCGGAATGCTCGACCCAAAGGACGCATGCGTGATGGCCGGAAGGGACAGCATAACACAGGGGCATTTGTTGGAGAACCCAGGAGTGTTTGGCCCGGTTCAAGCAGAGCCGCCATTACGCCTCCAGGCGCCATCTTAATAATAAGTAAATTTCGTGTAGGCGCTTATGATGGTTAACGATGGCATGGTTAACACACGCACCGCCCTCGTATTTCGACGCATTTTCGCGTGTTTTTTGCTGTTTTTCACTTGAATTCTACTGTTCGAAAACCCCGTTAAATATAATCGAATATTTTGTGTTAACGGACGTCGGTGCCCGGCGCCACCGCCCCGCAGCCGCCTTGGCCGCATGTTTCTCGTTATATTTCAATATGTTGCACACTTAACGCTTCATCAAAGAATTCGTGCTACATTACTTCAAAATAGAACGGCGCCGTTCCGGCCTCCGCAAACCGCCCGGCGCACCAGTTTGGAGAGTTAACATGGCCTTAATTCGAAACCGCACGGAAGCGATCGGCCGGACATGGTATGAGCCGCCACCGGAAAGCGGCGGCTCCGCAAGCGGTCAGCGCGTCATCTGCGCGTTGCCCTGCAACTCGCCATCGGTTGGCTCGCGGTAGAGGAGGCGCTTGGTTGCGGGTGCCGTGACGCGGTAGCTGAACACAATCTGCTTCTCCTCGTCCGGTGCGGCCTGCATCTGCCACATATAGGTGCCGCGCTTGCCGTTCACGTCCGTTTCAGTGGGCTGCGGCCCCTTGTCCATGCTGAAATCCACCTTGATGTCCCGCTGCGTGGCCACGGGCGCGCGGTCGACGACCTGAAGCTGCACAGGTCGTGTGTGCAGGTTCTTGACCACGATGGCATAGCGCCGCTCGTCGAGGAAGGAGGTGGTGAAAGTGCCGGTCTCGCCGCTCTTCTGCTCCAGCACCACACGCTTGACCTTCACGCGGTCGTCGGCGCCGAAGCCCAGCTCGTCATCCTCGCCGGGTGAAAGCTGCGGGAATTTGCCCATGCCGGCGAACACGCCGTCGCGGAACAGAGACACGTGCCCGGCCAGGATTGGCGTCGAGTTTTTGGGCGCAATAAGCCGCGCATAGAGATAGGCGGTGCTGTCGAGGCGCGGCACGGTGCGCACCAGGAGCTGGGGCTCGACCAAATCCGCCGCGATATGGAGCCGCTTGGAACTCGTTGGTGGTCTTGATGGTGACGCGGCCAGGAATGTTGTAGACGGCCTGGAAAGCGGTGACGTTGGCCTGCGCGGACTTGTCTTTCACCTGCCATCGCAGGCCTTTGGTATAATCGGGCGCCTCGGCGGGCGCGGTGGCGGAAAGCGTGCTGCTTCACACTGCGCATTATCGTATTGCCCGGCTCAGCATGCGCAGTTGCCGGGGCGCCGCGGTGGTGGCGCCAGGGCGCGTCGCGGAGAGCGATAGCGCCACCTCGTTCCCAATCCTCGCCGGTTTTCTGCCGGATGCTGGCGCGCCGCGCAATCTGGAGAGTGGACACAGCACGGCGATAC
>CAVUGF010000008.1:0-52111 GCA_963740975.1 uncultured Alphaproteobacteria bacterium
TATGTTTATGTAACCTACTGGAAAGCTCAGTTACGTATTGCTAAGTACAAGGCCAATGAGGGGGGAACCCCAATCATGTTCTCCAAGCGCAGCATCGGCACCAGCGAGCCGCTTAGGACCGGCGGCCGCACTTACTGCGCCAAAGAGGTTGCCACGGGAACTGCTGAAGCACTTGAAAGGCTATGCTGAACGGGCATGGGCGAGCCGGTACGCCGTGCGGTGATTACGCACCCCGCCTATTTCGATCCCAACCAGGTCGCAGAAACCCGCGAGGCTGCGCAGGCTGCGGGGTTCGACATGTCCTTGCCCGAGCAGATGATGATGGAACCGGTGGCCGCGGCCTTGGCGTACACCCGTACCGATACGCGCGACCCGCTGCGTGTGCTGACCTACAGTATCGGCGGCGGAACCTTCGACGTCACCGTCTTGGAGCGCAGCGAGGGCGTTATCACTGTGAAGGCTTTCGACGGGGACCATCTGCTGGGCGGCTACAATTTCGATAACGAGCTGGTGGAATGGATGCTCGGACACTTGAAAGCCACCGGAAGGGATATTCCTTACGACGACAGCTGTCCCCGAGGACCGCAGCCGCCGCGCCCGGCTGCTGCAGTTCGCCGAGAAGGTCAAGCTCCAATTGTGGGAACAGCGCAGCCCGAAAGTCCCAGTCCAAGTCAAGGCGGACATCCTGGTGGACAAAGAGGGAAGAAATATTCCGATCCTGGAGCGTATCACCCGCGAGCAATATGCGGCGCTGATGAAGGAGCATTTGGATAGGACGGTGGATTGTTGCCGCAGGGCGCTGGCCAAGGCAAATCTAACACCGGACGTGGTGAACACCATCCTGTTGGTTGGCGGCTCAAGCCGCGGTCAGTGGGTAGCCGAGGCGCTGGAGAACGCATTCGGCACCAGTGCGTTCCTTTTTGAACCCGACCTGTGCGTGGCTGCTGGCGCGGCGTTGCAGGCGGGCTCTCTTCCTAAAGTCTCCGCCATCGGTGGGATTGATTGGGCGATTGGCAAGAAGGGTTGTCTCGATCATGTGATCAATTCTCGGTTTGTGATCGAGAGTTGCTTGCACGAGGGAAGTACCTGCCGCGTTTATAAGGCTAAAGACCGGCTTCTTGAAAGAATGGTGGCTATCAAGCGCTATACCTGGACCGAATCGAAGAGAGGACATCGGAATAAAAATTCAGGCGAAGCGCGAAGCAAGTTTTTTTGGCGTCAGTCAATCACCAAAACATAATCTGTTTATTTGATGTAGTGGAACATCTCGATGGTGCGTCGCTGATTATGCCGTTACAGTCTGCTCATTTAGGAATGTTGGATAGGGAGACAATATTTGGAAATGTCCCGCGCCTGGTTCATGTATTTAGGAACGTTGCTAAGGCACTTGATCACATGGCCCGGATTTCCATGATATACCCTGACTCACTGAAAACCCGGCAGAAAGTGCTTGCAAAGTTTCGCGAACAGGATTCCGGTACGCCCCATGATTCGCCGGGGATTCCTGAACACTGCCGAACGGAAGGAGCTGCTGCCGGTGGCGCGCAACGGCTCCGCCGCGCACCGGATTGCGCGCCGTGCGAATGCCATCCTGCTGCTGGACGACGGCTTGAGCTGCGAGCAGGTGGCCAAGGTTCTCTATCTTGACGACGATACGGTCAGAGGCTGGCGCAAGCTCTATGACGAGCGCGGGATCGCTGGGCTCGAACAGTTCGATGCCGGAGGCAGTTCGAGCCGTCTTTCCACGGAGCAAGAGCAAGCACTGAAGGCTTACGTGGCCCAGTCTTTGCCGCGCAGCACGCGCCAGATCGGCGCCTTTATCGAGCGGGAATTCGGCGTTGTTTACGAAAGCCGCGCGGGGTTGATTGCGCTTCTGCACCGGCTGGGCTTGGAATACCATAAGCCCGAAGTCATCGGCCGCAAGCTCGATACAGAAAAACAGCAAGCATTCATCGAAGCTTACGAGAAACTGCTGAATTCGCTTGGCCCAGACGAGGCCGTGCTGTTCCTGGACGCGGTGCATCCCACGCATGCCGCGCGGCCCGTTGGCTGCTGGGCGCCCAAGGAAGAAAAGCTGGCAATCGAGCAGACCAGCGGACGCCAGCGTATCAATATTCACGGCGCCATCGATCTTGAAACCGGGCAAACCCGCATGATCGAGGCAGAAACCATCGACGCCGCCTCGACGATAAAGCTGCTGGAAGCGATCGAAGCGCTGTATCCGCTCTTGGCGATGATCCATATTTACCTGGACAATGCCCGTTATCATCACGCCAAGCTTGTACAAGCTTGGCTGGCCCAGCCGGGCCGCAGGATCAGGCTGCACTTCGTCCCGGCCTACTGCCCGCACCTGAACCCCATCGAGCGATTATGGGGCGCGATGCACAAGCATGTGACGCATAACAAGTGCTACGCCACATCGCGGGAGTTCGCCGGGGCAGTGCTCACCTTCTTACGCGAGACAGTCCCGCAAAACTGGCCAGATCTGTGCGATTCGGTCACGGACAACTTCCGCGTCATCAACCCAAAGGTTTTTCGGGTTTTGGCGTGAGCGGAGTATACATAGAGATGTGAAGCCAGAAAATGTTCTGATTGACGCCGAGGGTAATGCCCAACTTATTGACTTTGGTCTCGCCATAGACGTCGGATCAGTTCAGACGGCGTCGGCACGAGGCACGCACCCCTATCTGCCACCTGAGGCATTGCTGAAGATGCCCGAAATTTCCTCGACGGATACTGAAATCTCAACTTACGACCAATTCTCCCTAGGAGTTTTGATTTTTGCATCGTTAACCGGGACGCTTCCATTTCAACATCTTTTTGATAAATCGAATCCCGAATCCGCGTTAACCGCAGTTCATCTTTTGCATAATAAGCCGTTACCAAGTTGCGCCGAACTAGACACTCGCATTCCGAGGGCTGTAGACGAGGTTATCGCAAAAATGTTAAACACCGATCCAAGTTCTCGATATACGTCGGCATCGGACGCAATTACTCACCTAGAGACCGCATTGGAAGGAAAGCTTCTTTTCCGCAACCAACCATTTATTAGTTATTCCCATGAGGATGTCGATGTGGCCAGTCAACTCCATTCGCATTTGACTAAAAGGGGACTATCACCCTGGTATGACCAAGATATTAAGCATGGTGAAAACTGGGGCGATCAAATTGAGGCTTCTATGATTGAGGCCGATGTGATGATCGTGCTTCTTTCGAAAGCATCTGTCCTGTCGAAAGAAGTAACGAACGAGTGGAGCTACTGGGTTGGTCATCTCAAGAAGCCGCTTTTGACAGTAGTCATTGACGACTGCCAAATACCCTACCGACTCTATTCAAAACAGCACATACGTGCTGATCGGTCTAACGTGGACGATTTACTAAACAAGGTGTTGAATGCACTGCCGCAGACGATGCGGGCGCTGTCTTCCGCCAATCGGCAAGGATCAAGCCAAACCTCGTCCGTTGGATTAAGTTTTCACCACGCCACCGCTACATCTCAATCGCTGGTGGGTTTGTACGCTTACCTTCCGCGTTTCGAAGCGGGCGAGGTTCTCTTTCGGATGGGGCGAAACGGGTGAAAAGGGCTTTGGCGGTGAGGCTTATTGAGAATGCCCTCATCCTACGTGGCAACTTTGCGGTTTAGGGCCTGGAATTTTTCCACGGCCCGTTTCGGATCGGATCGGATCGCAGGCCATGTTTTCCAGCGTGGTGAAATTAGGGACCTCTTTCAAAAAACGAGCGGCGGCGTAAGGAAATATGGGCTGGGCGATCAAGAGGATACTGGAGCAGGCTGGGATCGAGTTTCTCGATAGTGATGGGCTGCGCGGGAAGGATAGCACTGCGGGAAAACAGCTGATCATGCACAGGACGGTGCACACGACGAAGACATTGAGACACCGCGAGAATGCAAAAGCAGGTGGTTTCCGGCGCGGCTATGCACCTGATTTTATCCAATGAAAAATATCAGATTTGCATAATATGCTTGAAACTGCGAGCGGCTTCTGTAGAAAAGCGTGACTAGGTAGCTTCAGACAAATTGTTGAAGCAATCAGCTAATTCAAGTAGGCGAGGCCATGCAATGTCGGCTGACCGGCCGCTCGCTTTCGTGCCGCAGGCGCTACGACCGTCGCTGATTGGGAGTTTGCTGCGTCCGTTTTCGCCTGCTGCAAGGGTTCGTTTACACCATTGGAAGGCCCAGGCAGATCGCGAAGGCCTCCGGGCGATTGCCCGCCTCCACCAGTGTCTGGCGAATACATTAAAATCAGCTGCGACCAATCCCGCGACACGAGCTGCGGCGCATGATGCGATGCTTTATGTCATCGGGCACGCTCTCAACAGCGAAGCTTATGAGGATGTATGCCGCTGGCTAGTCGTGGTGGGTCCTGCAATTTTGTCGTTGAAGCGCGGCCGCCAGGACGGCGTAAGCGGGCGGCGCGCGCGTCCGCTCTGGATGCGGCGCTGTGAGACAAGCAAGGCAACATCAGAGGTCGCTATGACGGACATCGGCATCGAAGAAGAATGAAGAGGGAGCAGCAACGAAACCATCGCAAGAAAGTAGATGCTAGCTTCTTGATGGCTGGCGTCTAGCCGGGCAGGAAAACCACAAAGGCAGGATGCGTCTGCGCTGCAAGCGGGCGCAGGCAGGCTGGCAAGGAGGAGACGGAGCATGAGCGACTTCGAGCAAGCGGCTGCAGACGGAGCTGCTGCGCGGCGTGGCGGGGCAGCCCGGCGCGCTTGTCGATGCGATGTGGCTCGAACCCGCAAAGCTCACCGGTCCCGAATGGCAATACCGCACAGCGTCGGAGCAGGTCGGCGGGCTGGTGCTTGGCTACCGGGATGGCCGCGGCATCGGCACACTCGATAACCGCCATGTGCTGACGGTTGCCGGGTCACGCGGCGGCAAGGGCGTATCGCTCATCGTGCCGAACCTGCTGCTCTACGATGGTTCGGTGCTGGCCATCGATCCCAAGGGGGAACTCGCGCGCATCACCGCGCGGGCACGACGCGAGAAAGGCCAGAAGGTGGTGGTGCTCGATCCCTTCGGCGAGAGCGGCATCACGCCGAAGGGCCGTTTCAATCCGCTCGATGAGCTTGATGCGCGGCATCCTAACGTCAAGGACGATGCTGCGCTTATCGCCGACGCATTGATCATCGGCAATGACCGCGACCCGCACTGGACGGATAGCGCGCGCATCCTGATCAAGGCACTGATCCTGTTCACGCTGACGCTGCCGGAAGATGACCGGCATCTGATTACCGTGTGGCGGCTGCTGGCCGGAACCCATCCCGCCGTTGTGGAGGTGGCGCGGCGCGGGGAATGCAGCAAACGGGCTGCGCTGTTCAAGCTCATGCAGAACTGCACGGGCGTATTCGACGATGCGGTTGCCGGGGCTGGCTCCAATTTCGCGCAGATGGCCGACCGCGAGCTGGCATCGGTGTTCTCGACCGCCCTCACCCAGCTGGAATTCCTCGACAGCAATGCCATGGCCGATGTGCTGCAGGGTAGCGATCTGAAACTTTCGGAACTCAAATCGCAAAAGGCTACGCTTTACCTGTGCCTGCCTGCCACGCGCATGGGCACCCATGCGCGCTGGCTGCGCGTCATCATCAATCTTGCACTCGTCGCATTCGAGCGCACCAAGATCGCAACCGACATTCCGGCGCTGATCGTGCTCGATGAATTCGCGGTGCTCGGCCACATGAAATCCATCGAGGTTGCTGCCGGATTAATGGCGGGCTTCGGCGTCAAGCTCTGGGTGGTGCTGCAGGATGTGACGCAGATCAAGCGGCTATATAAAGAGAGCTGGGAGACCTTCATCGGCAATGCCGGTGTGACGACGGCCTGGTCGAATTCGGATAAATCGACGCTGGATTATCTGTCGGAAAAGCTCGGGCAGACCGGCGTGCGCCTGCAGCAGAGCAACGACATCACCCCGCATCAGCGCCTCAGTGGCGCGCGCGGCCAGCGTGAGGAGCTGCGCGTCCAAAAGCTGGCGGCGCCGCACGAATTGGAGCAGATGCTGGAGCGCAGCAAGCGGCGCATTCTGGTGATGGCGGCAGGTCAGCCGCCGGTCATCCTGCAGCGCGTGCTCTATTATGAGGACCCCCACTTCGCCGGAATGTTCGACCGGTAAGGGAGTATGTCGCCGGGGCTGCGCTTATGCGACTCTGTCTTATCGCCCTTGTAACATGGGCTGGCCTTAAGCGTTTCGCTCGCCGGCGGAAACTATCATTTTGAGTTGGCCGGGTACGGAAAGCGGTGTGCTGGCAAGTGCTAAAGAACAGCCTCGATGCCCTTACGGCGGATAACGTTCAGCATGGCGAGCGCGGGTCCGGCCGGCTTTATTGCTCCGCGTTCAAGCTTGGACAGATAGCCGGCCGTGATGTTGAGAATGGAGGCAAAAACGGCCTGGCTCATGTTGGCTTCCTCGCGTATCGCCCGGATTTCCTCCGGTTCAAGCGGCGCGGGTTTGGCAGGTGCCTTGTCACCCAGGATGCGCAGGGTGATTTTGTCGGCTGTTTCGGTGCTGAGAAGCGTGCCGCGAAAATCCTGCGCCAGTTCCAACAGCGCTTCATCCACGCGGGGGTTACCCTTCGTCTTCTTCGTGGTCATAGTCAACCTCCTGTAACCGGCCTTCCTCGATGTGCGCAGCGAGCGCATGATCGCTCTTACCTAAGCCGGACAAGCCGGAACCAAGAAGGTTGCGCTATTATACCGTGGGGCGCAGCCAATTGGCGAGGGGACCATGGCGGAGGGGCTTGCTGAACGCTACGACGAGCGGATCGCAGGGGTTCTTTCTTGTTACGACCGGATTGTCATCACCGGTACGGTTCCTGGCATCTGCCACGCCCAGGGGATGACGGTATTTCTTCGCGCGAATGCCATCCGCATTTTCGATTATCCGGAGTTTGCGGCCACGCTGCGCGATAAGGTGCGGGAGAACGCGGCGAAGGTTGCGGAAGCGGCGGGCGTGAGCATCGAGCACATTTCGAAGAGCCACATCCGCAAGGAGGATGTCGTCGCCAAGGCGATTGCCAAGCGCGGCGATCATCCAGGCTTGGCGCATGTCATCTCCGTCATGGAAGCGTGCGGCGCTTACCAGCCATGGCATGACAAGAAGACGCACAAAACCTTTCTGCGCCCGGACAGCGGCAAATGCCTGCATTATTATTTCTATTTCATCGATGCTGAGCTTGGCCTGATTTACGTCCGGGTTCCAACCTGGGCGCCGTTCCGTTTGCAGATCTATTGCAACGGCCACAGCTGGCTGGCGCGCAAGCTGACCGCCGAAGGCATAGGCTTCTCCGCCAAAGACAACGCCTTCCTGCGCATCGGCGATTGGCAGCACGCCCAGGAATTGGCCGATAGCTTCTCACCCGGAATGCTCCACCGTATCCTTGACCGTTACGCGGCGCTATGCTGTCCGGTGCTCGATACCTTCAAGCAGTCCTATCACTGGAGCCTGATGCAGGTCGAATACTCGACCGATCTGGTGTTCCGTTCCAAGGCAACGCTGGCGCCGCTCTACGAACAACTGGCCCGGCATTCCGTGCTCACCGTGAAGGCCGAAACCATCGCCACATTCCTTGGCCGCAAAATCGACCCCAAGCTTGCTCAGGAAATCGGCAGCCAATTCTCAACCCGCATCGAGGGCACCTGCATCAAGCACCGCTTCGGTAAGTCTTCCATCAAGATGTACGATAAGTTCGGCATCGTCCTGCGTATCGAGACAACAACCAACGACGTCTCGTCCTTCAAGCACTACCGGAAGGTAGAACACCGCAAAGGCCCATCAAGCACGGGCTTTGCTCCCATGAAGAAGAACATCTACAGCCTTGGAGACTTGACCGGCATTCTCTTTGCCTGCAACCGGCGTTATCTCGCCCATCTCTCGGCGCTCGACGACTTCTCCGCCGGCGTCAGACTGCTCGACCGTGTTACGCGCCCGCGCAAGGTCGATGGCAAGACTGTCAAAGGCATCGATTTCTTCAACCCCACCGAGAAAACGCTGCTTCGCGCCCTGCAAAATCCCAAGTTCAACATCGCCGGTGTCCGGCGCGCCGATCTCGCGCCATTGCTTGAGAAAATCTCCCCCGCCACGCTCTCACGCCAGATCCGGCGGCTGCGCTATCTCGGTCTCATCAAACGTGTCGCCAAAACCTACCGCTACTACCTCACATGCGCCGGAAGAGCAGTCATCGCCGCCGCGTCCCACATCACCGAATACGCCGTCATTCCGGCGCTCGCTTGACCGATTCCGTGCAGAAAATGATAAGAGTTGGTTGGTAAGACACTAAAATGTCGGCTGCCGCGGCCTTAAGATCGGCAAGCTGTTTGGGATCGATGTTTTCCTGTTCGTTCTTGGCGAAGCCAAGTAAAAACACGGCGCGCGCCGGCCTTTGGCGTAAGCGATGAGCGTGCGATAGCCGCCGCGCTTGCCGCCGCCGGGCCGGGCGACGCGAAGCTTGATAAGTCCGCCGCCGAGTTCCACAGCGATGATCCCGCTTTCGGCATCGCGAATTGCTTTGGCGAGCGTTTCGTCAAAGATGGATTCCTGCCGCGCAAAGCGTGCGAAATATCGCGTTTTAAATACCCTCATCATCCCCCGCGAATAAACTATAGTCCATTAGACCATAGAAGGCAATAGGGCTGAGCGGCAGGTAATGCTGCGTTGGCGCATGGAAACCAGAGCCGCAGGCCGTGACGTGACAGCAGCAGGCGGCGTATTCTGGTGATGGCGGCGGGCCAGCCGCCGGTCATCCTGCAGCGCGTCCTCTATTATGAGGACCCGCATTTTGCAGGGATGTTTGATCGGTGAAGGCATGCGCCGTCGGGGCTGCGCTTAACGGTCTTCGTATTCTGTTTTCCAAAGGCACCCCTATTGGATCAACCCCTGCGTTCCCTCGAAGGCAGACGGGTTGAGAAACTGCCGCCGCCACAGAAGGTTGCGGTCGATTTCGCTGAGGTCGGCTTCCTCGCAAATGCGGGGCCATTGATCCCGTATCACCGTGATCTGGTGTTCAGCCATCAAGGTGGCATCATCGCGCGAAAGTAGAAACGATGGAGCGGCTTGAAGGCACAGGGCGATTTGGCTTAGACGGTCGCTGCCGGTAATGAGCATGGCCTGACTGGCTTCGCTGCCTGTGCGCGCCTGGGGACAAATGTCGTAGGCGGGTGTGAGGGTGAGACTGCGGCCGTCCCAATACGCGGCATGATTACGTGCATGATCGTCGGTGTTTCCGCAAAGAACGTTGAAGAGCATCCGGGCAAAAAGCTCCCGTAATGTACTCTTCGGCGAGGAGAAGCGGTGCCGGATGATTGTGGCGAGTGTTTCGTAGCTGGCGTAACGCGCCATCATTTCATCGAGTTCCAGCAGCGTGAGCGCCGAAACCATTGCGCGGCGACGCCATCCGCCTTCGGTTTTCTCACGGTCGAAGCGCTCGATCAAAAGAACGTCCTTGCCGCCGACGTGCTGTAAAGAGACAGGGGCAGCGTTGATGCCGACTTCGGCGGCAAGTCTCATGGCGACAAATTCGGCCTTCACAACGCTGTAAAGATCGTTCTGCGACGAGAATTTCGCGATGTACTTCTTGTCATTCGACACGATCATCGCTTTGGGCCGGGCTCCGCCTATGGAACTGCCATGAAATAGGGCTTTGTCGAGATCGGGGGTTAGCGGAATGCCCTTCTCGACGCGGCTGGCGGACTGCAGGAGTTCGTCCAGCGATGCCGATGCTGCCTCGCGCGGGATATATTCCGTAGCTGATAATTGGAAGTCGAGCGCTCCTATACGGTCAGATCCGGATTCCAGCAGATAGGTGAGTTCGTCGAGCTCATCGGTATCAATTTTTCGGCCTTTGGCGCCCAGCTTGCGGTTGATGATAACGCGCCGCCCCCAGGCATCGGGGGCTGCGTCGCGGAGACAATTGGGCATCGACAATCCGCTCAGAAGGGGCAAGACACCTTGCCTTAACGGAAGTTCGGGCTCATAAATCGAAATCGCGTTCGTTCTGGCAAGGTAGCTCTGACCGTAATTAAAGAGGATATGGTCACCAGCCAAAGCGAGCCGCCCGGCGACGACCGGTTCGGTCTCGCCCGGCAGCCATACCCAGACGAACGCTTGACTATAGCCCGTTTTAGAAATCATCCTTGACCTCCGCCTTGGGAGTCCGGATTGCTTTGGGCAACAAGGTGAGCATCGCCGTATTCGCGGTGATGCTGGTTGTCAGAGTTGCCTGATCTGCATCGAAAAGGCGCACACCCACGATTGCGGCGGCTTCGAAAACGGCTCCGATTGCGCAACCGAGGTCTCCCTTCTCGATGCGTTGCACCAATCCGCGAGAAAGACCGGCTCTCTCCGCCAACTCATTGACCGTGAGCTTGCGTTCGATCCTGGCTCGCCGGATGAGTTGCCCAAGCAGCACCGCAGCATCCTGGCTGTACCGTGAGTAAGGGCGTATTGCGGGCTTGGACACAGAATCCTCTTGGTTCATAAACAGAGCGTATAGCCAAATTATGGGCTATTTATGAGCCATGATAGCCTGCATCGATATGAAAAGTCAAGTTGTGCTCTATAAATGATACACAAATCCATCTTGTGGTCTATAAACAGGGCATAAAGTCGTAGAAGCAAATGCATTCGCCGCACGATTCGGGGCGAATAGGAGCCTTAATCGCGGCATGAGCTGCAGGCACGTTTGATCGCTGAAGAAATGCGTCAGCGCTTTTATTAATTATAACAATGCATTACACGGCAACAGCCTAGTGGATGATTCGAAACGGCGGTATTTGTCAATAAGTACCGACGTTTTGGTACATTGTGGCTATGCACACCCTTCCCTCCAAACGCCAATCGGCCATTGATCTGGCCCAAAAGCTCCGGCTGATCCGCCCGCGGGATTTCGACGCGCATGATCTGCCGCGCGCTTATCTATTCCGGCTTTCGCAAGAAGGGATACTGCAGCGTCTTGGACGGGGCCTCTACCAATATGCCAATGCGCCGCTTGATTTCAATCAGAGCCTGGCGGAGGCGAGCAAGCGGGTTCCGCATGGCGTCATAAGCCTTCTGTCGGCGCTGCGCTTTCATGATCTGACGACACAGATGCCGCATCAGGTATGGATGACGATCGCCTCCAAAGCTCGCGCACCGAAAATCGCCTCGCCGCAGATGCACATTGTGAGGGCTTCGGGCAAATCGCTGACGGAAGGGATCGAGAGCCACTTCATCGAAGGCGTGGACGTGCGCATTTACAGCGCCGCCAAACGGTTGCGGATTGCTTCAAGTACCGGCGTCTCGTCGGCATGGAAGCGGCGATTGAGGCGCTGCGCGATTGCCGCCGCAAACGCTGCGCTGGCAGCGATGACATCTGGCGGTTCGCGGAGATCTGCCGCGTGACAAATGTCATGCGCCCCTATCTGGAGGCGCTGTCATGAAAGCGCCATGCAACATGGCCGCGTCGGTGCTACAAAATGTCGGGACTTAAGAAAAAACTCCCGGCGAAACGTAACATAGGCATTCATCACATATAGCGAGACCGCATCCCGCACCTTCAGGAAAACCACGGCATCATGCGGCTTTCGCAAGCGAAAGCGCGGCGGTGTTCCAGGGTGATGTGGGTGATCATGAGCCCCCTTCCGTCGCGGCATCACCAGTTCTTGGATCGAAGTCCAATAGTGCGATGATGGCCTCCGGCAGATAGCGGCGCGGATCGTCGTAGCCGATTTTGACTGTCGATGGGATGATCTCGATCCCATTCGCATCCTTGATCGAGAAGATGACCACGTTGTGCGAACCCCACGGCTCGGCGGCGACGCTGTAGCCAGCATCGCGGAGCACGGCTTCCACAACATCGGTCATGACGGGACCATCGCCGTCCTCGAACCCGAATTTGTCGAACGCCTCCTCCCAAGACCAGGTGATGATTTTCGTTGGCATGGTTGTTGTCCTTTCGCATTTCGAGCCGTCCCGATGACGGCCCCTCACCGAAAGGCGGGGGCCTCATCGGGCGGCGAGCGAAAGGCGCATCCCTGCAACGAACAGCTCGAAGCGCTGAGGACGCTGCGCGTTGGGAACGCGTTCAGCGAAATTGCGATCAACATGCTAGCATCTTGATTTCTGCTTGCTGGCTCGCGGCTTGGCGCGAGTGGGCTTACTCCTGCACATGGGACATACGCAGGAGGCCGCAGCATGAATCTGATGTTACATGCCATGACCATCGTCGCCGCGCTGTTGTTCATCGGCGTGTCAGCGACCATGAACGCGCTGTTTCTTTCTTCGCTTGGCCGCTCGTCGCTGGAGGTGGGATTATTGGCGGCGGTCAGCATTGCCAGCGACATCAGCAAAGCGGTGCTGCCGGTGCTGATGGTGCGTTCGGTCTTGCTGCGCGCCTGGGGCAACGCCGCCGCCGCTGCGCTTCTGTTGCTGGGCGTCGTGGCGCTATCCCTTGCATCGGGAACGGGATTTGCTGCGCTGATGCGCGATGCAACAACGGCGACGCGCGGGGCTCACTCCGAACAGATTGCAGCTGCGCGGCAGGAGCTGCGCGAAATCGATGTGCGTCTTGCCGCCCTGGTAAGTTCGCGCGGCGCCCCCATCATCGAGGCTGAAATTGCTGCGCTTCACATCGACCGCCGCTGGCAAACGTCAAAATTCTGCGCAGAACCGACGATTCCGCCGCGACCCGTCAATTCTGCCGCGAGGCTATTGCGGCTTCAGGCGGAACTCGCGGCATCCCGCGACCGGGATCGTTCGGGCAGCTTGTGCCCGTGGACGGCAGCCTCGAATGCATCCGCTCGCTGCCGCACGGTCCTGTGGAGGCGGTGCGCACCGCCATGCGGCGGCTGGGCTTCGACAAGCTGATCGATGGCAGGCCCTCACGCGAGCGCGATCTCGTGGTGGCGATGGCGGCGGGCCGCATCGTCGCGCCGGAAGCCAGCAAATTGGCGATGACACATGCCTGGGGGCACACAACGCTGGCGGAGGAGTTTGGCGTCGCCGATACCCATGAGGACGAGCTTTACGCCGCGATGGACTGGCTGATCGAACGCCAGGACAAGATCGAAAAGCGGCTGGCCAAGCGTCATCTGAAGGAGGGCGGGCTTGTGCTGTTCGACCTTACCTCATCGAGCTTCGAGGGCGTTACCTGCCCGCTGGCGAAGATCGGCTATAGCCGCGACGGCAAGCCCGGCACGCTCCAAGTGAATTACGGCCTGCTCGCGGACAGCCGCGGCTGCCCGGTCGCGGTCTCGGTATTCGAGGGCAATACCGCCGATCCCAAAACGCTTCTGCCGCAGGTGGAGAAGCTGCGCAATAGCTTCGGCATCGCCTCGCTGATCATGGTTGGGGACCGCGGCATGATCTCGAACGTACAGATCGAGGCCATGCGCAAGCTCGAAGGCACAGGCTGGATCACGGCCTTGAAAAACGGCGCCATCGCCAGGCTCGCCGATGCTGGGCAATTGCAGCTTGACCTGTTCGATGAGCGCAATCTCATCAGTCTTACCAGCGAAGACTATCCCGGCGAGCGGCTGGTGGCCTGCCGGAACCCGGAGCTTGCCAAGTTGCGTGCGGCCAAACGCAAGGATCTGATCGCGGCCACGGAGCGCGAGCTTCAAAAGATCGCAGGCATGGTTGCCGGCGGCAAGCTCGCCGGGCGGGACAAGATCGGCGTCCGCGTTGGCAAGGTCATCGGAAAATACAAGGTTGCCAAGCACTTCGACATCGATATCCAGGACGCGGGCCTAACCTTCAGCGTCAACGAAGAGCGCGTTACGGCCGAGGCGGCACTCGACGGCCTCTATGTGATCCGCACCTCCGCCGCCGAAGCTGACATGAGCGCCGAAGCCGCCGTGTTGAACTACAAGCGCCTGGCCGGGGTGGAACGCGCCTTCCGCACGCTCAAAGGCGTGGACCTTCAGGTCCGCCCGATCCGCCACCGGCTGGAGACCCGCGTCAAGGCCCACATCTTCCTCAGCATGCTGGCCTATTACGTGCAATGGCACCTGACCGAAGCCTGGAAGCCGCTCTTGTTCGCGGATGAGGCGCCGTCAAACGAGGCGCGCGATCCGGTGGCGCCCGCCAAGCGTTCGGAATCCGCGCTCGCCAAGGTGCACAGCCGCCGCCTCGCCGATGGCACACCCGCGCTCAGCTTCGGCGGCCTGCTCAAGCATCTGGAAACAATCGTGCGCAATACCATGCGCCGCGTTAATGCCGGGCCCGGCGAGGGAACCTTCACCCTCACCACACGGCCAAACCCAAAGCAGCGGCAAGCCATCGATCTTGCCGAAGCCATCGCGGTGTAGACACCACCGCGCCGCCAGTTTCAATCGCAAGCAATTGAAACGTAAGGGGCTTTTTCATCTTAGCCCTGGGAACTTCGGATTAGATCCGCGAGTGCCGGAAGCCGGGAATTTTTCGGCGCATCCTTTATCTTCAATCGCATGCGCTCATGGGCACTGCTTAGGCTGTCGAGTTCATTGCCTGCGGCCTGAACCGCGCATGCCACCATGTCAAAGAACGTCGTCATCCGTTTGGGATAGTCGTCGCGGATGTCCCAGCGTTTGCGCGACAGCCGCTGGCCTGTGTCGACAGGCAAGAGCAGATGCCGCGTTTTGCCTCTGGCACGCAGGACGAGGGCGGCAAGAAGGGTTGAGCGCCAGGTTCCTTGCTGTTCGGGCGACAGAGTATGCCAAGCGTCCCATGCAATCGCGGCGGCAAGCAGAGGAGGAAGACGATCCGTGCTTTGCAAAACCCGCCGCCATTGTTGTAATCGCCCCGGCTCGTCCCAGTCCGGGTTCCAGAAGAAATCCGGTACGTCGTGCGTAGCCACGGAATCGCCAAAAACCTGACTTGCCAGCGGGCGCGGCATTTCCCCTGGCATCGGCGAGCGGAGCAGCATGGCGGCATCTTCCCGTAAGCCTGCTTGCCAGAATTTGAGAATGCCGAGCGCAGCAGACAGGTCGGGAACCATGGTGCCGGAAAACGCATGGCCATCCAGAAGGACAAGGTCCTCCAGATGGACGAGGCAGTTCTGGGTGTGCATGGCGGCGCAGGCATTGCGGTAGAGAAGGCGCTGTGACCAGGCGGCTTGAAGCGGAGACAATCTTGCCCGCTCGTCCAGCCTCGAAAGAGCTTCGTCAACCCGAAGGAATGCATCGATGATCGAGGGATCGAATGGGTTTTCAGGAATCTGATAAATTGGCAATTTTGTTGGCATTCGCAAACACAAGACAACAGTATTTGTGGAATAGCGGTCTTACTTATAGGCGTATTGTTGACGCGGCTGGAAGTCTTATCTGCGCCTATTAGCAATGCTAGGAGATAATAGCTTTTATCATCTATCTGTTTATGCCACACTTCGGACATGACTGATCTGCAATCTACCTTTCACACCGTCGAAGTCATTGACCCCCACCATAGCCTCATCCCTTTGGCGGCGGCGCAACTGCCAGCCTTGGCTTTGCCGCCCTGGCTCAGCCGATCCACGCGCTCTTACGCGATCCTGGAATTCTTCAAGGCCAAGATCCGCAACGCTCACACCCGTAGAGCGTACCTTCGTGCCGCCGAGGATTTCTTGCGCTTCGCCGGCGGGCGGCCCACAGGACAGCGCCTCGAAACCATCCGCTCCGTCGATGTGTCGGACTGGGTTGCCGCAATGGAATGCTCGGGCCTGGCCGCGCCCACCATCAAACAACGGCTGGCAGCGGTGCGCATGCTGTTCAGCGCGCTCATGGAAGCCCACAGTGTCGATACCAATCCGGCGTCGGTCGTGAAGGGGCCGCGCTACAGCGTCGATATTGGCAAAACGTCCGTACTCACCGGCGAGGAAGTGCGCACCCTGTTTGACAGCATCGATTGCACGACCCTGATCGGGCTTCGCGACCGCGCGCTCATCGCCACCATGGCGTACACCTTCGGGCGCATCGATGCGGCGCTCAAGGTGAAGGTCGAGGACGTCATTCATCAGCAGCGGCGTCTCTGGCTGCGCCTCCATGAAAAGCGGGGCAAGACGCATGAAGTGCCCTGCCATCGCCAGCTCGAACTCTATCTCGTCGCTTATCTTGATCGGCTGGGTATCGAACACCTCGGCAAGCTGCCGGTGTTCCAGACCTTCAACCGCGAAGTTGAGGAAAACGGAACCGTCACCCTTCGGCCGACCGGCAGGGCCATGACCCAGGGGATGGCCTGGGCGATGCTGCAGCGGCGCGCCAGGCGAGCCGGCATCAAGACGCATATCTGCAATCACACCTTCCGGGCGACCGGCATCACCGCGTTCTTGCGCGCGGGCGGTTTGCTGGAGCGCGCGGCGATCATCGCCAATCACGCCTCGACGCGGACGACCCAGCTGTACGACCGCCGGTCGCGGGAGATCGCCTGGGCCGAGATTGAGCAGATTTCGTTTTAGGTGCCCGGTTGGCCTACCTGCTATTGGCTTACAGCGGCACCTTGAATGCGGTGTTATTGCCGTGCCTGCCGACATGTCGTGACAGCAAGCCGTCATGCCGTATTGCCGCCGTGAGGATTGAAGCGAACACAAACCACTGACACCGCTGAACCGTCTCCACCTGCTTAACCATACGAAAGCGGCTTCGACGGCGGGTTTATAAGTATTGCGATCAATGGGTAAAATAGGTATAATGGATATTATAGGAAGTGGAATAGGACATGCCCGATATGCGCGTAACCTCGCTTGAGCTGCATCAAAAGCTCGGCCAGATGATTGACAAGGCCCGGTTTGAGCCGGTCGTTGTGACAAAGCACGACCGCGAGCATGTGGTGATCGTCTCTGCCGAACGCTACGCCTTTCTGCTGCAGGTGGCACGCAAGGCGAGGCTGACTGGCAGTTTGTCGCCGGAAGAACGCACCCTCGCCGCTGCCGCAGCGGTTCCTTCCGAGGCAGAGCAGGAACGCATCCTCACGGAAATGGCCGCTGCCGTTGAAGCAAACCACGGCGGACAGGTCGAACCGTGAGTTTGCCTCAGCCCTTTCCTGGTCTCGTGATCCGCTACAATTACCTTTGGGCTGACGACGCAGCACAAGGGCATGAAGAAGGCGACAAGGACAGGCCTGCGGCAATCGTCCTGGCAGTAAAGCATTCCGGTGGGGACGAGATGCACGTCTACGTTCTGCCGATTACTCATTCGGCACCGATGACCGGTACGCAAGCCCTGGAGATTCCGGCAGCGGTCTGCCGTTCCGCAGGTCTCGACGCTGCTCGGTCCTGGGTCGTGTTATCCGAATTCAATGAATTCGTGTGGCCTGGTTTCGATCTGCGGATCATTCCCAGCCGGGCGCCTCGCACGATGGCGTATGGGTTCCTGCCCTCCGGATTCTTCGCGAAGATGCGGGACTGCTGGCTCGCGCTTGACGCAGCCGGAAAATCGCAAGGGGTTGCGCGTGACGCTTAGCCGTCGTGCCGTATTGCCGTCTCGTGGGTTTGCGCCTGCGTCATCGCCTTAAGGTGTCAGGCCGTCAGGCCGTCAGGCCGTCAGGCCGCCGTGACGGCTCTGCAGCGAGGCGGCATCGTGGAGTGTGGCGTCAGTCACTCCCTCCTGCCCCTGGCAAAAGATCGGCAGGGTCCACGGTGTAACCGTCTTTCTGCAAGGCCGTCAGGACAAGGTAGCGGACCGTCGTTCGGTGATCCAAAGCCTTCTGCTTCATCTCATCGCCGAGATAGCCCGGAATGCGCACGGTGAGCTTCTGTTGCCGTCTTGGCGGCGCGACGGGCTGACGGCTTGCCGTCACACCGCCGGCCTGCGACGCCTTGCCCGGCGGGCGAACCATCGTGGGAACGCCTAGTCGTTGATTGACGCGTTCTAGGGCATCGTCATCGACATCAAGCGGGGAGATCGGGCGAAAATTGGGTTTAGTCATTAGGCGGCTCCTTCGAGGGGTTCTGAGAGGATGGTTGCTTGCAGCAGCGTGTCGATATCCGTGCGAACGGCATCGAGTTCTTGAACGGCCTTGGCAACGGTTGGGCGTTTCAAATCGGCAAAGTGAGGTGGTTGGCCGGAAAGCCCAAGCTCCTCATAGGCGGCCCGCTGGTGAATGCGGGTCTTAATCCGCGGCAGGCGAAGCCGGACAATTTCAAGCGTTGCATAGAGCTGTGCGCCGGATGCAAGGGGCTGCACCCGGTTGAGGAGAAGGCGATAGAGGGGCTGGCGGCCGAAGGCCTCGTACACGGAGGTGATATGGCGCGCGACCCGTGAGGCCTCGTAGATATCGGCCTCGGTCGGTGCCGCTGGAATGAGCGTGAGATGGGCTCTGGCGACGGCGACGGTGAGTGCGCGTTCGTAAGTCCCTGCGACGTCAATCAGGATCAGATCGGGATTGGACGTGGCCGCGAGTTCTGTGAGGTGCTCGGTCAGCCCTGATGGGTCCGGGGCGGAGACGGTGATATTTGGGGGGCGCCGGTCAGGATCGGCGAACCAGCGCGAGACGGTGCGATTGTTGTCGAGATCGACAATATGGACGGTATCGCCATCGGCAGCCCAGACACCGGCTAGACAGCCGGTGATGGTCGATTTACCGACGCCGCCTTTGGAGGAGGCGAGAGTTATAATCATGAAGTATCCCTTTTCGGGCTGTCTGCCCGTAATGACGGCAAGACGGCACTACGGCAATTCGTAGTGCTGTCATGACAGCGTACTGTCGTAACGGGGGAAGTCCACAATGATTCGTGGTTTATGTTGAAGAAATAGTCTGACGGTATCTAAACGGCGTTTTCACCTCTGCTGGCCTGTTTCTTTTTTCCAATCCAAAGATTCAAATAATCGGCAACCGCCGCTCCTTTCGTTATTTAGCGCGGTAGATGTTAAAATTGTTAAGAGAATAGTTAGATAGGTTAGGCTTGTGGATATCGGTTGCATGAGACTGATATCCCATGCGCTTTTGATTTGGCTGGTCGCTGGATGTGCGAAATGCGGTCGCCAAAGGTGCGAATGCCGGTCGCTGGATGTGCGAAGTTTGGTCGCCAAAAGTGCGAAGCCGGTCGGTGATAGTGCGAATTTGCAAAAGCCAGCTAATTCAGCCATTTCCGGCGGCTTGGCCTGGCCTGGTCGGTGATAGTGCGAATCCCTTGAAAAAGATTTTTCTTCATGCTGACAATGGCTTGTGCGAACGCCTCTTCTTCCTGAGCGCCATCCGGTGCGCGATTTCTTCGTCCTCGACACGCTCGATATGGTGCCGAAGAGCGACATGGCGACCATGGAGCACCCGATCTATTCGCTGTCGACCAAGCCCGAGCGGCGACGGCTTTCCTACACGAATGGGGAATGCAAGCTGGAGCTCATCCCGAGCAGCCTGGGCCTGCCGACGGTGTTCGACAAGGACATCATGATTTACTGCATCTCGAAGCTGATGCGGATGAAGAACGAAGGTGAAGAATTCGGCCCGGTCGTGCGGCTGAGCACCCACGATATGCTGGTGGAGACGAACCGGCCAACGAACAACCTTGGCTACGAACGGTTGCTGCCTGCGCTGAACCGGCTCCGGGGCGTCGTCATCAACACGACCATCGCCACGGGGGATGAGCGGACCACGCGCGGCTTCGGTCTCATCGACGAGTTTGAATACAATCGTAAGGGTTCCATGTTCTCCGAGCGATTGCGCTACCTGGAGGTCAAGCTGTCGGACTGGATCTTCCGGGCCATTGCGTCTGCCGAGGTTTTGCCGATCAGCCGGGATTATTTTCGCCTGCGGGCGCCTGTCGACCGGCGCATCTATGAGATTGTGCGCAAGCATTGCGGCCGCCAGCGCATGTGGCGGGTCGGACTGGATTTGCTGCAGAAGAAGGTCGGCTCGAAGCAGGCGGAGAAGCATTTCAACGCGCATATCCGCACGCTCGTCCGGAGCAATCATCTACCGGACTATGCGTTGACCGTGGAGGCGGGGCAGGCGGTGTTCTACAAGCGGGAGGGGGATGATGCCGCCGGCGGCATGGCGGCAAGCCGTAATGCCGTCACGCCGTCACGCCGCTGGGACGGCGAGGCGGCAGGTACGAATTCGGGTGGCGGGTCGGTCGGTGGCATAGGGGGCAGCGAGGTTCATGGCGTTGTGAAGCCTCAGCCGCGTGTTGTGCGGATCAGCGGTGAGGCCTTCGAGCGCGCCCATGATCTTGCGCCCGGATGGGATCGCTACGCGCTGGAGCAAATCTATTTGGAGTGGGCGGCGGATAAGGATGCCGCTCGCAGCGAGGATGCCCGCTTTCTTGGCTGGGTGAAAAGCTACACCAAGGGGAAGGCGGCTCCCTAGGCCTCCATTCAGGTTAGGTGAAACAACCGCACAACCTCATCCCGCTGCCGTTCCAGGACGGCTCGCCAGCCACCATATTGCTGAGCTGAGGAGTACAACATGTGCGGGCGCTTCACACAGCAGTTTACCTGGGCCGAGCTGGTCGAACTCTACGATCTTCCGAACGCCGCGATCCCAAACCTGCGCGCGTCGTGGAATATCGCGCCGACGCAGGACGTGGGCGTGATCGTGAAGGAAGATGCCGGGCGCATCTACAGAACGATGCGCTGGGGCTTGGCGCCCTTCTGGGCCAAGGACGAGAAGATCGGCAACCAGCTTATCAATGCGCGGCTTGAGACAGTGGCGGAGAAGCCAGCCTTTCGCTCGGCCTGGAAGTCGCGGCGCTGCATCGTGCCTGCTTCGGGGTATTTCGAATGGAAGGCGATGCCTGGCAGGCTTGCCTCGAAACCGTTCAAGCAGCCGTTCTACATCACTCGCAAAGACGGCCACCCCATGAGCCTCGCCGGGCTTTGGGAGCGCTGGAAGGACGATCTGCAATCCTGCACCATCATCACCACTGACGCTTGCGAGGGGACGCGGGAATTGCACAACCGGATGCCGCTCGTTCTTGATCGCGCGGCGATTGAGCCGTGGCTCGCGGGCGAAACACCAGCGCTATCGCGCAGCGTGAACGAGGACCTGCGTTTCTTTCCGGTTACGCCGCAAATGAATAAGCCTGCATACAATCAGCCGGACTGCATCGAGCCCCTGGCGGGCTAAACAGAATCGCGAGTTCTTAATTGACGGGCTGCAAGGCGTGGCTCATTCCACGCCATCTCTCCCCCCCAGCGGCGGGAAAACCCAGACGCGACCGTGACCCGCGCTTTGGGGTCAGGGTCGATAGCCGCCGTTCCGGGTTGCTGGCAACACCGTGTGCGCCAAGTCGGCTTCGAGATCTCAAAGCAGTCCATTCTGAAAAAACCAAATCACCCCGCCGATTTTCCACCGCAGCCCAAGCTGTTCACAGATCACACCTGGCGTCGGGCAAAGTCCGCTTATGACCGGCGCGGCAGAGTGGGTTATAAGATTCAGCTCAAGAACTGGCAGAGCCTCAGTCCGGCATTCCAAATAGAACGAAGGCTCCCCAATTTACAGGGTCCGGGTGCCTCTGCTTCGCGCTTAGCATTGCATGGCGAAGAGCAACGGCTTTGGGACGCCCGGCTAGTAGTTCTTTGTAAAATTCCACCATTAGGTCGGCCGTGGGAGCGTCCGGTATTGACCATAATGTCATTGCCACAGAACGGACTCCCGCCGCAAGAAACGCACTCGGGAGGCCAACAAACTGCGCCTGCCCTACCCGCCCTCTTGCCGTATCGCAAGCGCTAAGTGTAACCAGCTCCGCGTTCAACTTGAAGGATAGCACTTTCCCAGACGCAAGAAACCCATTGTACGGGAGCTTATAATTAGAGTTCTGGATATTTGCCTCCGGCCCCTTTCGCCAGCACGATGGCTCCCGGAGGGTAATCCGCAGATAAGGATCCGGACAGCATTTCGTCGATCATAATCGCCGACTGGATAAGCAACCCATGAGTTGCGAAGTGTATCACTCGCGCGACCTTCATCTGCCTTGTAACTTCTTCCTCTGTGGCCTCTCCCCCTACAAGTGGTTTCGTGTTGAGAAGCGAAGCAATTACAGTTGCTTCGGTCTCGGCTCCTGGCAGTTGCGGGATTTGCACGTCGCGAAGTCCTGCGTTTGCTAGATCGACTCCCGAAGGAAACGCAGGCATCAATGGGTTTCCAATGACCAGCGATGACCCAAGCCAACTACTTCCCGCTTGACCTGACTACGCGTTGTGGAGGAGGGCCCAGATCCCAAGCGATGGAACAACAGAAATTGCGTGGCGGTCGACTAGGTATGTCCCATCAGCCTCCAGTAGCGCGGCAAATGGCACTAAAAATAAGCTTCCATCCGGCACAATCACAACATTTTCATCCGGATCCTTCGGTAGGTACTTCTCAAGTTTATCGACTAGGACGCGATGCAGCGCTCGAAGAACGGCACCCTGATCGCCAGTAGATGCTTGCTCGCCCGGAGAAGGCTTAGAGTTAAGAACTCTATCAACAACACCTCGCGCCAATGTTCGAGTAAATATGCTTACAGCAGCCTCTACAGGTTCAGCTGAATACGGTTCCTTGTTATCGACCAGTGATCCGACGTCCAGCGTCTGGAAGTCGACTTGCCCGCCAGGTTGAACAACCCAAGCATAAATCTCCCGAGGCTCAGATTGGGGCGCGTTTGCTAATGCCGAGGAGTAGAACACGAACGTTGTCTTGGTGTCGCTAGCCAGCTTCCGAATATTCGATATGCTCATTCTTGGAAAATAATCCGCAGCCGACCGGTTAGATTGGTTGCGCTGCATCACCGCTTGGAGATGTTTGGATCGCCCCCTCTCTGCATATTCCAAGGCCTCTTCCAGTTGACCTCGCATGATTAGCGCTTTGATCAGCCCTGGATATGCGATGTCTAAGACAGCAGAGAGTTTATTGCTCATCCGGCCCGGGGGGACCCAGACAGGCGGAAGGTAGTACTCAAGGTATTCGCTGGGCGTAAAATCCAGCGCCTCGATCATACGTCGGTAAAGTACCTCAGACGCAACCGTCCGCCCACCCTGGGCATACCGAGAAGCTAGGTTAATATCTCTTCCGTGGAGTTCGTCTCCTAGGCGGGCAATTTGATCATCAATTTCTTTCTGCTCGATAGTCGAAACTAAACCGCCAAAGGTCTTACGAGCGTCCGCTGCCTCGCGTTTGCGACGCATTTCTGCGCGCTGATCCGCCAATATCCGCTTCTCATAATCGGCGATCCGACTGTCTGAAAGGCAGTGTTGCTCGCCGCGCTCTATGGTGCCAACGTTCGCCGGAGCTTGCCAGCACTTTGAGCTGGCCCCCAAAACCTGGACAGGTGGCTAAGAGAGAGCGTCGCCCCTAAAACGGTGGATCACCAGGGGCAACAGATGGCGAATACGCGAAAGAAACACAGCGCGGAATTTAAGGCGAAAGTGGCTATGGCCGCGATCCGGGAGGAAGGGACCGCAGCGGAGCTTGCGAGCAAATACGGGGTGCATCCAAGCCAGATCCATACGTGGAAGAAGGCGGTGCAGGATGGCGTGACGGCCTTGTTCGAGGGCGGCGAAAAAGCAGCCCGCGCCGAGGCAGCTGACAAAACCAAGTTGACCGAGTTACACGCCAAGATCGGCCAACTGACAATGGAGAGAGATTTTTTTCGGGAAAGGTCTGGGGGATGAGTCCGGCCTCTCGAATGGCGATGATCGCTCGCCCTCATCCACACTATTCCATTGTGCAGCAGTGCCAATTGCTGAAAGTGCCGCGTTCGACGCTGTACTACAAACGCAAACCTGCCAGTGACGGGGATCTCGCGCTGATGCGGCGGATCGACGAGTTGTATATGAAGTGGCCGTTTTACGGCTCGCGGCGCCTGGTGGCGGAATTGCGGGGCGAGGGGTACGCTGTGAACCGCAAGCATGTGCGGCGGCTGATGCGGCTTATGGGAATCGAGGCGATTTACCAGAAACCCAACACGAGCCGCAAGCATCCAAGCCACAAAATATACCCGTACTTGCTAAGGGATTTGACGATAGACCGCGCCAATCAGGTCTGGTGCGCGGACATTACTTATATCCCGATGGCTCACGGCTTTGTTTACCTGGTGGCCGTCATGGATTGGTTCAGCCGCCGGGTGCTGGCGTGGCGGGTTTCGATCGGCATGGAGACAGACTTCTGCGTCGAGGCGTTGCAGGAGGCCATGAACCGGTACGGCAAGCCTGAAATATTCAACACCGATCAGGGAGTCCAGTTCACTGCGGCGGCGTTCATCGAGACGCTGGCGGCGCAAGACGTCCGGATCAGCATGGACGGCAAGGGAAGGTTTCTGGACAATATCTTTATCGAACGTCTCTGGCGTAGCCTAAAATACGAAGAGGTCTTCATCAAATCTTACGCCTCGGTAGCGGAAGCGCGGCTCGGCATTGGTGCGTGGCTGGCGTTTTACAACGATGAGCGCAAGCATCAATCCCACGGCTATTGCACGCCGGGCGAGATTTTCGCCGCGGCCCAGGCCTGTGGATATGTGGACAACGGAAGGACGTTGACCACATACCCACAGGAACAGCAGCAACAAACAGAGAAGGATTCGCTTTGCGAAGAAAAAGTGGTAGCCTGCGGACGGGTTCTTCTGGCAGCTTAGCCGGAGAAAATTAACCGGCGACACTCTCTCTTAAGTCCGCCCATTTCCTGTCCAACCGACGGGGTCCACCTCACTTCTCTCCAAGCCGACAATAGCCGCCAGCACACGCAACTACGCCTGGGATTGTTGGGCGGCGAAGAAAGTAGGCTATTTGGTCCTGCGTCAGCCCATGCGTTTGCGAGTAGGCGGCAAATGCAGCGTCTTCGCCGCAATACTTTTGATCGTCGGAGAGACTTTTGAGAATGCAACCGAGTTCGCTTGGACAGCGGCCAGTGTCGCTATAGGTGTTGTCGCAACGGGATCGTGAGATTAAGCCAGGGCAGCGGAGAGTTCCATCGGAGGCGAGTTGCGCCACAGTGGCATTTTTGTCTCCGCAGAAGCAATATTTGTATTTACCATCCCCCATCCAAAGAAAAGGACACGAGGCAGGATTCTATCACCGCTTGGCCTCCAAACCGTGTCTGTCCCGGCTGCAATTGCGTCAAGCGCGACCTGTATAGGCTTCCGATGCAATCGATACTACTTCCACAGGCGCGTCGTTGCTTGAGAAATGCTCGTTGATCATCGCGGATGGCATCTCGCTGTGATCCAGCAGTGTTAATGGCTGAACCATAGGCCCGATCCATCTCGTCGTCCAAGTGGGACAGTGTGGCATCCCTGCAAATGGCTTGTTCATCGGGACCTCGATCTGTTACGCAGTTGAAGCTCGGCGCGACGACAGACTTCCCTCCAAATCGTGTCTGTCCCGGCTGCAATTGCGTCAAGCGAGCCCTGTATAGGCTTCCGATGCAATCGATATTACTTCCACAGGCGCGTCGTTGCTTGAGAAATGCTCGTTGAGCATCGCGGATGGCATCTCGCTGTGATCCAGCAGTGTTAATGGCTGAACCATAGGCCCGATCCATCTCGTCGTCCAAGTAGGACAGTGTGGCATCCCTGCAAATGGCTTGTTCATCGGGGCCTCGATCAGTTACGCAGTTGAAGCTCGCCGCGACGACAGACTTCGGTGCGAACATGACCAAGAGACTAAGCGTAAACGCGATATACGAGCGCATTCCCCCTCCCGTATTTGGCCTGAATACCTATGGGCTCAATCGCGGCGTACGCTGGACGAAACTCCCGCCGGTTTCTGCGCCCCACAGACTTTCCGTAAGCCTATCAAAAGGCACTTACGCGGCAACCGCAACAGGGATTTCCGACCCACCGTCAATTCTGCCGTCTGCTAGAGGATCCCAAAGCGGGCGTGCAGATCCAATAAAGTTTTTAAGATTGTTTCGTCTCGTTTCGGCCTAAGCCCGCATTCAAGATTATGAACGCCAGCCGGTTCCTCGCTTAGGTGACCAGCTACACCAAGGGCAGGCGGGCACTGTAGCTGGTTCGCATATTTTTCCAGCCCAAGGCGGTTATCGCGCGCGCCGCGCTGCACCGGCTTGCTGCCAATTTTCTCGCTAGCATCTTTCTATCAAGAAGCCCGCTTTCATGCCGGCGGCATCTCTCTCTTTATGGTCGAGGGATGCAGGCCGGGCATGGTGGCATGCAGTCACGCAAGCACAACAGGAAAGACATGCTGGACGCGGTGCAGCGGAGAAGCGCCGCCGTCATAAAAAGTCCGGCTGAGCGGTTGGGCGAGCCGGTCACGCGCGAGCGCATCCTGCGAGCCCTGCTGGTTATGGCCGGCATCGTGTCCTCTCCTGGCGGCGAAAAGTACCTTGCGATCTACCAACGTCTGGAAACCGAGTTGGCTGCTTATGACCGTGCTGAGGATACCCTTGCCCGCGCCCGTGAGCTGGCACGCCGTCATGCTAACTCCAGACCCGCGTCAACCACTCTGCCTTATGTTTTAGCGTTGGGCCGGCACCGTACTTGACCTCTTTTACCGCATGGCCCATCAGCGCATCCTGAATGCGCTGCGGCGCTTCGAGCGCGATCAGCCGGTCCTTGAAGGTGTGGCGCAGAGAATAAAGCGTGTGCCCCGATGTGGGCCTTAAGCCCGCTGAAGTCAGTCCCTTATTGACCACAGCCGAAAGCGCGTCCGGCGATGTCCGGTAGCGTGCAAACCCGTCAGGAAACGTGCGCATCACCTCAAGCGCCCGTCCGACAAGAGGGAGATCCCGTTCGCTCTGTTCTGTTTTGAGCTGCCTGCCATCGGGCCGCACCTGAACATGCGGAACCTCATCATCGAGAATGATCCTCTCGCCGATGAGGCCCACGACCTCGCTCGGGCGCATCCCGGTTGCTGCGACCATAATCACCACGGCGCGCGCTTCTGCATTGAGGCTTTCCAGCTCATGGCCGGGCAGGATGCGCGTGCGCACGAACTCCGGATCATACGGAACGCGCGGGTTGTGCCGCTCGCCGGCAATGCGCAAACCGGCAAACGGCAAGCTGAGCTTGAGCCGGAAGGCTTCATCGACAACCTTCATCATCGACGCGATGTAGCCGATGTCCTTGTTGGCAGAGCCCTGGTCATAACCCTCGTCACGGACGCGATCGAGCCACCACGAACGGAAGTCCAGCGCATCGTCGCGCGTAAGCTGGGAGATGGGTTTATTTCCGGTGAGATCGATCAGGTTGCCGATGGCCTTCAATCTTGGATTGCACCATTTCCGGATCTGCCCCTCGCTCTTTTCGAAAAGGCGATCTTGCGAGAGCTTTTCATAGGTGGAAAACAAATCCGAAAGCTTGATCTCCGGCTTTTCAGCGCCGCCCAGCACAGCGCTTTGCATGACCACATTGCCGGCCAGGCCGCGATCCTCCAGCGCTTCAACCCGTGCCAGGACCTCCGCCAACGGCCCGGAGGCCAGTTCATTTGCCGGCCGGTAGGTGAGACCGAGACGGCGGGCAACGCGCAGGGCCACGTCGAAGCGTCCGGCATGACCCTCGATGGAGCCGTTTTGCACAGCCGTTTCAAGCAGCAGGCACCAATGCGCCTCGACCTCCTCATTGAGCTGGCTCGCAACGATCACCGCGCTTGCGCGATCCCGGCAGCCTGTTGAGATGCGGATTTCCCGGCGTGGGTCGATCTGGGTGAGTTGGCTTGGGACGCGCCGGCGATACTGCCAAATGCCGTTGCGCAATTCGAGGCTGGTCGCGTCGGCATGCGACCTCAAAACGGCGCTTCGAACCTGCCCGGCCATGCGCTTCTCCAATGGCTTGGAAGACGGTTTTGCGTCACCGTTTGTGTCACAGTTTGCGTCACAAAACAAGGCGTGAGCCGTTGGCCGCTGTGAAGAAAGCAAGAAAATTCAACGATTTCAGATGGATGAAGAGTGCGGGGATGGAAATTGCTGGCGGGCCGGGTGGAATAAAACTGCGAACACCTATGTGATTGATGTGCCGTTGTAATTTCGTGATGCATGTAACGAATAGCTGCAATCGAGCACTTGCGGGGATTCTCTTTATAAGCCTGCTAACGCCGCGTCTTGCCGCGCGCGAAGCGTTTAGAGTTCCACAAGACGCTCGGCGATCTGCTTACGCTCCTCGTCGATAGCGTCGAGCCTCTGCTTGAGTTCCGCAATCTGCCTAACGGCGTCCGAATTCGCGGTCATGACAGCGGCGCTTTCCAGAGGGCTTGAGTTGTGACGGCACCTCAGCCTACACGGCCTGTCAACGCCGAAGTGCTTCCAGCAACGGGCGGAGTTTGTATTTGCGCTTGTGCTTGGTAATGAGGACTTCGAGTTCGGTAGCCCAAACATCCGCCCGCCCCGCCGCCTTATAAGCGCGTGCCGCTTTCTGCAGCCAACTGGCGGCGGTTTCATAATCCCGCGCTCTGTTCTCATCCATGATACGCGACGCCTGCGTGCTCGCGAACCGGATCACCCAACCGGAATGGCTCGCATGCGCGGCATCGGCGAGGTCCATTAGCGTGCGGTTGTCAGTGCTGTAACCTCCCTTGCCGCCAGCACATTGCACCGCCTCATCGATCATGTTTTCGCTGAGATAAATCCGTATCCGATCATAAGCATGAGACGCGCGGCCCAGCGTTTCAAGCAACGCGGTGCGGACTTCGGCCCAGCCGTCCCCTGCCCAATTCTGTGTGGCGCGATAATCTTCCGCCGACAGCGTACAATCGAACGCCTTGCAAGCGGCCCTCAAGGCGAAGTCAGTGCGGCCGGCGCCACCCGCATAGTCGCGGAGCCAATGGGCAAGCGGCGACACCGGCCTATTCCACTCGGACTTTTCGCCTGTGTCGAGGTCAAGTCCCGCTTCGGCAACTTTCAACGCCTCGGTGTGAGCACCCGCCTCCCGCAGCGCCTTGGCAAGAGACAGCGCATCATCGGGCAACTTGAATGCGGCCAAGCCGTAGTCCACGGCCTCAGCAATACGGCCGAGCTTGACCAACTGTTCCGCATGGCTTGCGTGATGGCCTGCAGCGCGGGCGAGGTTCAGATATTCCTGGTGGTGGCCGGAGGCGTCGAGGACGCGCAAGCGCACGGCGGTGAGTTCGTTATCCAGTATATCGGCGGTGCCGGAGAGCGGCCAGGGCTTGCCTTCACCGGCCATCACCGCTTCCAGGCCCGGCTCATCCCATCCATTCTCCAGCGCCCGGACGGCCACATGGAAGCCCTCATCGACGCCGTAATCGTCAAGGCGGCTCTGTAAGTGGCGCACGCTTTCCGCCATATCGTCCCGCTCCTCCGGCGCGAGGCCGCTCATCAGCGCCGCCTCGGCCATCATGCGGCCGAGGTCCTCGAAAAGAAGGTACATGTCCTCGTCATGGTCCGCGTACTCGAACCAGCCATCGACGAAGCTCTCAGCAATGGGCTCCAGCACGCGGAGAGCATTGCGGCCATCGCCGGCCTCAAGAAACGGCACCGCCTTTTCGACCAGCCTGTGCAGTTCCTCCGAATTCCCCGATGTCCGGTAGCCATCCCAATAGCGGTGCCGCCGGTAGCGCCCGGCAAGCAGGAAGCGCGCCTGTTCGCGGATCGGTTCGGGATCGACGGCGGGGCGGTGTTTTGCGGCCTTTTCTCTGGCATCCGGCGAAGCCGCGAGTTCGGCGTCGAGCCATCTCGCCAAGGCACGATCACTTTCGGTGCGCTTAAGAATGAGCCGAGTAAGCGTGTCCCGGTCCAGACCGCGCAGCAAATCGGCAAGCGGCGGCCGTTCGACTACTGTATCGGGCTCCTTCGCGAACTTCAGCAGCACCGCGACGATATGCTCGCAATAGCCGTAGCCCTCATAGGGGCACGAGCATCGGGCATGGCCGATGCCGCCATCGTGAAGGTCGACTTGGACTTCATATGGATCGAAGCCGGTGCCATGAACATCGGCCGACAGCACGCGGCCTCGGCGGACAAAACCGGATACGGCACCACTGCGATAATACTCCTGGCCGCGAGCAAAGATTTTCGCATCGGCCAGCGTTCGGATTGTCTGTTCCTCGAAATTCGCCCCGGTCATGAATGAAAACCGCTCCAAAGGTGATCAGCAACGCCAACAGCAGCATAAAGCGCCTCGCGGTTTCTGACCACGTAGCGTGCTCCCCTCATCAACAGGGGATCGATGCCGATCATGGTTGTAAAGCATGGCAGAGCGGTTGCCCCGTCTCTCGACAGTAGCACAATGAAATCAGCCGAATCGGCGCATAGACTTGACCCCAGCCACCATTTCGAGAACGTTACCTCCTTGTTCTCCATGACCGTGCCGCGACGGAACAGTGAATGCCACGCAAACCATCAGATCTTCCAAGCGACTATATTGGCTTGCTCGCCGGGCTGAAAGAACGGATCGCAGCAGCACGCCTGAAAGCGGCCCTTGCTGTAAACAGCGAACTGATCGTTCTTTATTGGCAGATCGGATACGATATCCTGCAGCGGCAGCGCGTTGAGGGGTGGGGCGCAAAAATCGTGGACCGGCTAGCCGCGGATCTGCGCCATGCCTTCCCGGAAATGACGGGCCTCTCCGCGCGCAACCTCAAATATATGCGTGCCTTCGCAGACGCTTATCCAAACGGCGAATTTGTGCAGCAGGTTGCTGCACAATTGCCGTGGGGGCACTCGATGGTGCTTCTCGACACGGTCAAGAGGCCAGACGAGCGGGAATGGTACATGCGGCAAGCCATCGAAAATGGCTGGAGCCGCAACGTCCTCGTCCATCAGATCGAGAGCGGCTTATACAAACGTCAGGGCAAAGCTCTGACGAATTTCACCCGCACGCTGCCAGCGCCGCAATCCGACCTCGCCCAGCAGATCATAAAGGACCCCTATAATTTTGAGTTCCTATCTCTCGGCGCGGAAATGCGGGAGCGGGAGCTTGAGCGCGGTCTGCTGGAGCATCTCCGCTCGCTGATCCTGGAATTGGGGAAGGGCTTCGCCTTCGTTGGTAGCCAATACCACCTGGAGGTCGGCTGCCAGGATTACTATCTCGACCTTCTATTCTACCATCTGCGGCTACGTTGCTTTGTTGTTTTCGAGCTCAAGATGGAGGAATTCAAGCCCGAGTTCGCAGGAAAAATGAACTTCTATCTGTCGGCGGTTGACGATCAGGTGAAACATGCCGATGACCAACCGTCGATTGGCATCATCCTCTGCAAGGGGCGCAATTCCGTCGTCGTCGAATATGCGCTGCGCGATACAAGCAAGCCGATGGGTGTAGCGCAGTACCGGTTAACCTCGGCCCCGGCATTACCTGCCAGGCTACGCCGGGAGTTGCCTACAACGGATGATCTTGCCAGTGAGTTTTCACTGCTGTCTTTGGTAGGATTGCGCATTGAAATTGAGCGGACGCTACGAGATCTGATGGACCGTCGCGGTATCGCAGTGCCCTCGCATCCGACGCTTGCCTCGATGACGCAGGTACTCAAAAATCTGAAGCTGATGCCGAGTGCCGAGGAATTCAGCAACGCCATGCAGGTGATGAATTCTGCAGTACACGGCTATGAAGTCGACGCGCCTGCCGCACAGGAGGCATTCAGGACCGGGAAGAAATTTCTCGCGGAGGTGCGGAAATGGCTCCACGAGATGTGACCGAGCCAGGGAGCCGCATTGCCATCCCCTCAAGCCAAGCAGAGCTGATCTAACTCGGCGAGCGCCGCCGCGAGGCGGTTGCGCAGATCCGCGACCTGAACCACAGCAAGCGCCTGTTCCCGTCCGGCAAGCTGGAGCACCAGGGAGCAGACCGCATCCGAATGACGGATCACTTCTATCAGATGCACTCCGCTCGGGCCGTTCGTGCCGGCGAGCCAATTCTTGATCGTCCGTTCACTGGCGCAGGTCCAATTCATGATTGCTTTGACGGATTGGTGTGAACCGCCGAGCTCGCTGCGCAGCGCGCGGCCGATTTCCGCCGCATAGCGGGGATGGTCGAGCTTCCGCTGCCCGTTCCTTGGAAAACTCTTGCCCTTCTTCAGCAACATGTTTCGTCCTTTCCGCGGCTATGGTGGCGGCACAGGAGGATGAAGCTCGTCAGCGCTGCCCTATTGTTCCGCAGGCGTGGCCGCCGTTTAGGATCGCGCCGGCGTCATGGTGAGTGGCGCAGGCATCGTCGCGCAAACCCCTTAGGATGGCTGCCATGGCAGAGCGAGCGGCAGAGTACGTTCGGATGTCGACAGAGCATCAAAGATATTCGACGGAGAACCAGTCCGACGCCATTCGTCACTACGCCGCGCGTCACGGCATTGAGATCGTCCGGACGTATGCTGACGAAGGAAAGAGCGGCTTGCGGCTGGAAGGCCGCGATGCGCTGAAGCGGCTGATCGAGGACGTCGAAGCCGGCGAGGCTGACTTCACCACCATAATCGTTTACGACGTAAGCCGCTGGGGCCGTTTCCAGGATCCCGACGAGGGCGCCTACTTAGAGCAAGTCTGCAAGTACGCCGGCATATCTGTCCAGTTCTGCGCCGAGCAGTTCGACAATGACGGCAGCCCGGTCTCGACCATCATCAAGGGCATCAAGCGCGCCATGGCCGGGGAATACAGCCGTGAGCTGTCGGCGAAGGTTTTTGCTGGTCAGTGCCGGCTGATCGAGCTCGGATATCGCCAGGGGGGACCGCCCGGCTTCGGTCTGCGACGGCGCCTCATCGATCAGAATTCTGCGATCAAAGGAGAGCTCGCCCGCGGCGAGCATAAGAGCATCCAGACCGATCGGGTAATTCTTGTGCCTGGTCCAGCGGAAGAGGCCGACACCGTGCGCTGGGTGTATCGCGCCTTTGTCGAGGATCGCAAGACCGAGCGCGACATCGCTGATGACCTCAATCGGCGCGGCATACTCAGCGACCTTGCGCGGCCATGGTCTCGCGGCGCCATCCACGAAGTTCTGATCAACGAGAAGTACATAGGCAACAACGTCTGGAACCGGTTGTCCTTCAAGCTGAAGAAGAAGCATGTCAGGAACAACCCGGAAATTTGGCGCCGGTCCAATGGTGCTTTTGAGCCGATTGTTGACCGTTCCCTGTTTGAGGCGGCGCAGGTCATCATTCGAGAACGCTCGCATCGGCTCTCCAATGATGAGCTGCTCGCAGTCCTGCGACGGCTTCTGCAGGAGACTGGATACCTGTCCGGTCTGCTGATTGATGAATCCGATGCCGCACCATCGAGTGCCACGTATCGCTCCCGCTTCGGCAGTCTTTTGCGCGCCTATCAGCTCATTGGCTTCGACCCCGGGCGGGACTACCGCTATGTCCAGATCAATCGTGACTTGCGGCGATTGTATCCTGATGTGCTTGCTAGCGTGGTCACGGGTATCGAGCGATCGGGCGGAACCGTGTCGACCGATTTAGCAACCGATCTCATGACGATAAACAGCGAGTTCAGCATGTCCGTCGTCATCGTCCGCAGCCGCCAAACCGCGGCTGGCTCCCTTAGGTGGCACATTTGTCTCGATACAGGACTGCTGCCGGACTTAACCGTCGCTGTGCGCATGGACGCCGCCAATGTACAGCTCCTCGATTATTACCTGCTGCCGGCGCTTGACATGACGTTACCGCGCCTTCGTCTGGCAATAGACAATGGCATGTCGCTCGATAGCTACCGCTTCGATACCCTCGACGCGCTCTACGCCCTTACCGGGCGTATTCATCTCCTGGAGGCCGCCTAATGGAGAAGGATCGGCAACTCGTGACCGTTGAGCTAATCCCCATTGACCGTATCACGGTCATCAACCCACGCATCCGTAACCGCAAGTCATTCAAGGACATTGTCGAGAACGTCGGCGCGGTCGGCCTGAAAAAGCCCATAACTGTTGCCCGGAGGGATACACTTAGCGGCATGCGCTATGACCTCGTTTGCGGTCAGGGACGGCTGGAGACCTACCTGGCCCTTGGGGAGAGCGAGATCCCCGCCATCGTGCGGGAAGCCGATACCGAGGAGTGCCTGCTGCACAGCTTGGTAGAGAACTGTGCCCGGCGCCGGCATGATCCCGTTGAGCTTCTCCAGGATGTCACAGGATTGAAGCAGCGCGGCTACACGGACATCCAGATCGCAGAAAAAACCGGGCTGACCCTCGCGTATGTCAAATGTGTCATTCATCTGGCTGAGAAGGGCGAGCAGCGGCTGTTACGGGCGGTTGAAACCGGCCAGTTGCCGCTTACTGTCGCTATGGATATAGCCGATTCCGATGACGGCGATGTCCAGGCCGCACTCCGATCGGCCTACGAGAAGAACCTGCTGCGCGGGCGCAAGCTGATGTACGCCAAGCAGTTGCTTGAGCGCCGTCTGAAGCACGGCAAAGGCCCGATGGTGAAATCCAGACGCGCAGCCCCCGCTACGGCCAACGCCGTCTATCAGGCCTATCGGGACGACGCCGACCGAAAACAGATGCTTGTGCAGAAGGCCGACGCCACAAAGGGGGCATTGATGTTCGTATGTGAAGCCCTGCGGTCGCTGCTTGCGAATGAGCATTTCGTGGCGCTGCTCCGGGCTGAGCGCCTCGACACCCTGCCACGCAATCTCGTCACTCAAATCCACAGCCGTGAGAGCCAAGCATTATGAGCGCCCCCAAAAACCATCGAGTGCCGGTGAAAATGGCATTCGAAGCTACCATCATCCGCATCGCCATGGCCGACATTCTGCCGTTGCGGGCGGTTAGGCCCAACCTCAAATCCACCAAGAAGTGCACCCAGATTGCTGCCTCCATCCGCGAGGTGGGCATCATCGAGCCTCCCGTCGTTACGCGCCAGCCCGGCATGGCCGGGAAGTACCTCTTGCTCGATGGTCACCTCCGGATCGAAGCCCTCAAGGACATGGGCGAAACCGAGGTGCAATGTCTCCTGTCAACAGATGATGAGGCCGTCACATACAACAAGCATGTGTGCCGCATCTCGATTGTGCAGGAACACAAGATGATCATGAAGGCCATCGAGCTCGGCGTATCTGAACAACGTATTGCCAAAGCTCTCGATGTCGATCTGTCGTCCCTGCGTGCGAAGGTGCGCCTGTTCGACGGCATCTGCCCCGAAGTTGTCGACTTGCTGAAGGACAAGCACATCCACATGAACGCTGTAAAGATCCTGAAGCGGATGGTGCCCCTCCGGCAGATAGAGGCGGTCGAGCTCATGGTGGCGATGAACAAATTCACGGCCAGCTATGCCCAGTCTCTCCTTGTTGCCACGCCGCAAACGCAACTGGCCGATGCTTCGCGGCCTAAGCGCGTCAAGGGTCTGACCGGGAAGCAGATGCTTTTGATACAGCGCGAATCCGCGAACCTCGACCGCCAATTCAAGCTGATGGAGCAAACCTACGGCAGCGATCACCTCGACCTCGTACTGGTCAAGGGTTACGTGGGCAGATTGTTAAGCAATGCCCGCGTCTTGAAATTCCTGGCTCAATACTACGCAGAGATCCTGGCAGAGTTTCAGAAGGTCGCAGGCGTGAAAACGGCTGAGGCCTGAACTGCTTGAATAGCATGACGGAGAGTCAGGAGTGTTGGGGACCCGGACCCATAAGCGCGGGGACCGCGGGAGACGCCGCACTGTGGGGCGGATCAATCGCGGTGGTGGGGATGGCGGCGAACCCGTTCGGAGCCCACCCGGCGCAAACAGGCATATTGCTGCCTGCTCTGACGCCGAAATGGAAGGTTGGCGCACCTGGAGGCCGCCCGGCGATCCAGGGTTGCCTGACAACAGCCTGTGTCCAGGCGTTATGCAACCAACTTTCCCAAAATGAAGAAACCCAGGCGGGCGGAGGCGCCGCCTGGGTTTCAACTTGTCGCGAGAGCGCTCATTTTTGCGCTGGGATTACGAGGGGGCGGCGCAGCAGATGCTGCGAAGCCATCCCGAGCCGCGGAAATCGCGATCGCTGCGTACATCTGACGGACATGGCAATCGAAGAAAAGCTTGGCGCCTTTTCCCGTTACACCCGCACGGAATGCCACGGCACCGTGCGGGAGATCTAACACGGTGGTCTGTTTTGCTGTCGGGAACCCTACGCCAAAGCCGCTCAGCTGACTGCCCTTGGCGTGGTATGATAGAAAGCGCTCAAGCCGCCGGAACACGAAATCTACTTGCTATCTTGTACTTGCCACGCTGCGGTGGTTCCATTGGCTATGATTACAAAAGCCGCCTCGCGACCATGTCGCGAGGGGAGAGGAGTTCGTTTGCAACTGGCGGAGTGGGAGGGATTCGAACCCTCGGTACGGCTTTTCAACCGTACAACGGTTTAGCAAACCGCCGCCTTCAGCCTCTCGGCCACCACTCCAGCGCAGAAACGACAGCAAATCCCACACCCTGGAACAAGCGGCGCTGAGTTACGATTTGATCCAGATTGTCAAATTGCCGCCCATCGAATAGCAAATGTGTCCGGCGATGGCAATACTGCACTTGCCTTTGCCGGCACCCCGCGTTATCCGCCGAGCTTTTCGAGCGCATGGTCCGCCAAGCGGCGCGCGATCGCTGTGGCCTTCTCCAGCCGTGCAGAGGCGAATTCCTGCGCCAGGCTTTTGATCTGCGCGAGTAACGCCTGCCCCCCCGAAGCAGAGGCAGCAGGACCGGCGTCTCCCGCACCCACATAACAAACCTCACGGAAATGAGGCCTTGCTGATTGATCGAGCCTGGCCTGCAATCTTTTCAAGTCGCTTTCCCCGCCGCCGATCACATCGCAAAACGTTACCGCAAGCACGCTGCGCGACCGCACCGCCTGCGGCAGCGCCAGCCAGTGCGTCCGCTCCGATTCCCGCCAGGCCTGCGTCGCAACCGTCGTCCAGATCGCGGCGTCTATGCCGCAGTCCGAGGGGTCCTGGCGCGCGGCAGGAAGCAGCACGTTCGCGCTGCCCGGAAAGTCCAAGATCTCAACCGAACGAAGCATGCTGGCGGGAAGCCCCACCTCCAGGCGTTTCATGGCGCTTCGCTGAGCCGCTGCACGCGCGGAAAGTGTAATCCTCTCGCCGTTCTCGTAAAGAGCCATCACGAACGGTGCGGGAGCATAGGTGAGCAGTGTGGGCAGCCTCGTATTCGCCACCGGCAGTGCGGGCAGCGTTGCCACCCCGACCAGAAGATTGGCCAACGAGGACTTGCCGGAGTTCGACTCCCCTAAAATGCCAAGCCGTAGCGGCCTGTTCGCCGCTCGTGCTATGCGCCCGAATGCCCGGCTGGGCCCTTCCAAGGCAGGATGCGCGCCGACGGCCTTGCGCAATGCGCGTTCTGCTTCGATTAGGTTCTGCACGGCGAACTGCCGCTTCCCTTCAAGGTCCATTTTGACAAACTTTCGCAACAAACTCATCGCTATAAACACAGATGACTGCTATCTGAACGATAGCCAGATCCGTCCGGTTCATCAACGTGTTCGCATGGCATCAGTGGGCTGAAAATTCGGTGCCCGTTCCTGCGGCAACTAGATTTGGCTTTCCAATTGGTTATGGTGTGCTTCCGATACACGAGAGGGGATTGGTTGCGATGTGCAAAGCGGCAGGGACGCTTTCAGTACCCGTTGATTTATTGAGAGTTGGCTTATGAAGTTTCCATTTTTGTGGCGTAAGGCACCGTCGCGGCCAAGCTTAGGCACGGGCGCAAGCGCAGTCTCCCAACCCGAGGCGGTTAGCAGGATTCTAAGAGACGTTCTGTCTGCCAACCCCGCTGAAGAGCCCGCGAGAAGGCCGTGCAGCGAGCCGGGCGCGGTCCCGCTGTCGAACAGGCTTAGTGTTGGAGCACGGCTCGACGACGCAAAACGGCGCGCGCTTGACGCGGCTGGGACGCTCGCCGCGCTTGCGGACAAGGAAACCGCGCAGGCAATTTCCTCGGTGGCCGCACAGCTTCAAAGGCAAGCCTGCCGGGTCGCCTTCGTGGGACAGGTGAAGGCCGGCAAGAGCTCCTTAATCAATGTGCTGGTCGAGCAGCCGGAGCTTTTGCCCGCGAACATCAACCCCTGCACGGCCGTTATCACAAGGCTGAGCTTCGGCGTGCCGGACAGGCCGCAATCGGGCGCCCAATTCACCTTTTTCACCCGCGAGGAATGGCGGCGGCTGTCGATGGGCGGACGCACCCGCGAGCTTACGGATCGCCTGTTCCCCGACTTCAACTGGGAAGTGCTCCAGACCCAGGTGAAAACGATGGAGGACCGGGCCCGGCAGAAGCTCGGAACGTCGTTTGAGGAGCTTTTGGGCAAAGAGCATCTTTACGAGGAAATACAGCCCGATCTGCTGGTCCGGTATGTCGGCGCGGAGCACCCAGATGCGGAAAGCTTGGCGGAAAGCGCGGAAGGCAGGTTTTCCGACATCACCAAATCCGCCGACATCTTCCTGGACCTGGGCGCGTTCAGCTTTCCAACGGTTTTGATCGACACGCCCGGCGTCAACGACCCATTCCTGGTCCGCGACGAAATTACGCGGCAAAATCTGGAGGCGGCCGACATTTGCGTGGTCGTCGTCACCGCAAGACAGCCCTTGTCGGCGACCGATATCAACCTCTTGCGGATGCTCCGAGGGCTCAAGAAGAACAGGCTTATCATCTTCATAAACAAGGTCGACGAACTCCGGGGCGGCGACGAAGTCGTACAAGAGATCGGGCGGCAGGTATCGGCCACACTCAAGCAAGAATTTCCATCCGCCCATATCCCGGTTATCTTCGGCAGCGCGGCCTTCGCGCACAAGGCGTTGAACCGGGCCACCGCCGACGCGGCATCGTCCAACAGCTCCGGAGATGGGAACGACGCGAGTGCCGGCCCATACCAGTGGTTCGACCACGCCGATATCGCCGGCAAGGCCAAGGCGGAGGCCTATTTCTTGAAGTCTGGCCTTCTGTCGCTGGCGGTGGCGGTATCCGAGATGATGAGCGGCGGCCCTATTGCCGATTTCGATCGGCTCGGCAACCCGCCTGATCGATTCCGCGGGCCGCAACCTCATGGCCTGGCTGGAAATCGAGGCCGCCTTGCTTCGCCGCATTCCCCTTGAACCGGGACAGGTCCGGAAGGAACTCGATGCTATTGCCGGCTTGAGGCAAGAGCTTGGCGCAAAATTCGATACCTTTCCCGAAAAGCTCGATGCGATCTATGCCCAGGAGGTAAGCCTCATCAAACAAAGGCTCTCCTCGACAATTCAGGCCTTCATTCCGGAGGCGCTGGCCTTGCTTGCCGGCCATGACATCGCCAGGCAGGCCAGCCAGATCGACGTAAAACTGCGGATGCGGCTTGAGACCGTTTTCCTCAACGCAATCGAGGATACGGGCGAGCTGCTCGCGGCCGAGCATGAGGCGCTCAAGGCCGAGCTTTCGGCCCTGCTTGAGGGCAGAGGTCTGGCTGCCAATCCGAGGATTATCCTGGGCCAGCCGCTGGCGCTCGCGCCATCGCTGGCAGCGTTGAGCGAGCCCGCAGCGCTCGGATTTACCGCGCATTTGACGCAGCTCACCGGAGCGGCGGATGGCTGCGGCCCCGGCGTCGATCTTCAGGAACTCATCGTCGCCGACTTCGCTCCAATTATAGAAACGCTTGCGGGCGAAGCGTCGAGAGTTTTCCAGGAAGGCTCGTACGCCTTCACCAGGCAAGCGCGAGCCCTGACTTTCGGCCCCATCGACGCCGTGATCGAAAAAGTCAGCTTGGCACTTCAGGATACACAAGCCCGGCCGCACGAGGATGCCGAGGCAAGCATCCACGCAATCCGCGAAAGCATTGCCAATCTCAAACCCGCACACGAGGCGCGGCACACCACCATCCTAGCACAGGCGGCCGGACCGCAGCTCTAAGCCAGCAGAACTCTCGCAGGCGGTTTTGCACTGCCGGTTAGCGGCGCTGGCGCGGAACATTCGCGGGAACCGGCGAATTGCATACCCCAATCGCACTTGCACATGAACAAGTCCGATTGGGGAAACGGTTATGCCACTCCTGTCCTGGTCCGTCGCGTTTCTATCCGCCCTTCTTGTTTTCTTCGTTCAGCCGCTGCATGCAGCGGAGACAAATTGCCAATCCCAGCTCTATCTGGGCGCAGCCCCGGTCCTCAATAACCCGAAGCTTTCGGCGCAGACCTACCCCGTCTGTTTCTCCGAAATCGCACTCCTCTATTCCGGCATCGCGCGCGCCCCGCTTTGGTCCGCCGAACACCTGACCGCGGCCCGCATCAAGCGCGCGCGCAGCCTGCCGCGGCTTCGTTCGAATGCCTTCCATGAAGAGCCAAGCCTGTCCGCGGATCGGCGTTCAGAGCTTACCGACTACCGCCGCAGCGGCTTCGATCGCGGCCACATGGCGCCGAACGGCGATATGTCCACGGTAGAGGCGCAGGAAGAATCCTTCTCGCTGGCAAACATGATACCCCAGGACCCCTGCAACAACGAAGTGCTCTGGGAGGGCATCGAATCCGCCGTGCGAGGCCTCGCACTCTCGGAGGGCGAAGTTTACGTGGTCACGGGGCCGGGCTTCCTCGGCACGGAGCTGCAAAGCCTCAAGGGGCGCGTGCTCGTTCCAACCCATATCTTCAAGGCCCTCTATCTTCCGTCCCGCAATCTGGCCGGTGCCTATTTCGCGCCCAATGACGGAAGCCAAAGCTGGGAGCCCGTTTCGATCTCCGAGCTTGAGAGCAGAATCGGCGCCGATGTTTTCCCGCAGGCCAGCGCGGACGTGAAGCAGCACGCCATGGACTTGCCAGGCCCAACACCCCATTTGGGATGCCGCCTCCACACGACGGAGGCTGGGCAGCAAGCTTCAGGACCGGGCAGACGATGAGCTTTTCCCCTTTCAAGAACGAAAGCGACGCAATCACCCTCGGCAGCCTCAAGATCGAAAATCGCGAGGATCGCATAGCAATTTACGGTTCGCTAAACATAACCAGGGACCGCGCCGGGCTTGCCAATGCAAAAGCCCTCAAAGGCCTGCTTGAGGCCATCATAAAAGAGCTGGAAATCGGACCCGATTTGCCGCTTACGGTGGCCGCGGCCGAACCGCCCGTGACGGTCAAGAACCCGTTCGGCCTGGCTTAGCGAATTTGAAGCCCGGTCCCGCCGGACACCGCCCCCAAAAAAAATGCTGTGGCGCAGGCAGTTTGGCACCCTCCGGCAGGCTGCGCAGGGGCCTGTCACGCGAAAGGGTTAGGCCTTGTCATTTTCAGAAAATTACCATTACGCGTCAAACACATCCATTGTCTTTGTGGTGTTACATGCGGGGTCTAGCTTCGCCCCGTCATTGCACATTCGTTAGCGGGGCGACTGCCCCAATCAAAGGAGCTAAAAGCGTGGCATTCCCCATCAAGCCGCTTCTCGCGGGCGCCGCAATTCTGTTTGCGGCTGCATCGGCTCCGGCTCTAGCCGCCGACATCTCCGGCGCAGGCGCCACTTTCCCCTACCCGGTTTACGCTAAATGGGCCGATACCTATAAAAAAGAGACCGGCAACGGCCTCAACTACCAGTCCATCGGCTCCGGCGGCGGCATCAAGCAGATCACGGCACGCACCGTCACCTTCGGCGCCACCGACAAGCCCCTCACGGAGAAAGAGCGCGCTACTGCTGGCGATATCATCCAGTGGCCGATGGTCATGGGCGGCATCGTGCCAGTTGTGAACATTGAGGGTCTCAAGGCCAACGAACTCGTTCTCGACGGCACCACGCTTGCGAAGATTTTCCTGGGCGAAATCAAGAACTGGGACGACGCGGCGATCAAAAAGCTCAATCCCGGCGTTACACTGCCGTCCGCCGCTATCGCGGTCGTTCACCGCTCCGACGGATCGGGCACCACCTTCAACTTCACGGACTACCTCGTGAAGGTCAGCGAGAATTGGAAGTCGAAGGTTGGTTCCGCCGCCTCCGTGGAATGGCCTGTTGGCATCGGCGCCAAGGGTAATGAAGGTGTGGCCAACAACGTTCAGCAGACCAAGAACTCCATCGGCTACGTCGAGACCGCTTACGCCAAGCAGAACAAGCTCACCGCCACCAAGATGGTGAACAAGGACGGCAAGACCGTAGAGGCCAATGGCGCTTCGGTTCAGGCTGCCGCTGCCGGCGCCGATTGGGAGCATTCGGATGGCTTCTACCTCATCATCACCAACCAGCCCGGCGCTGGCGCGTGGCCGATCTCCGCTTCGACCTTCATTATGATGCCGAAGAGCGTGCCGGACGCCGCAGCCGCTGGCGAAGCCCTCAAGTTCTTCTCCTGGGCTTACAAGAACGGCGGCAAGTCTGCTGAAGAGCTGGACTACGTCCCGATGCCGGAGAACGTGAAGAAGCTGGTGGAATCCCGCTGGGCCGACATCAAGGGCCCGGACGGAAAGCCGGTCTTCGCACACTAATTGCCCCTGGATAGGACTGGCAATCGCCAGTCCTATCTTATAATTTCGGTTGTCAATTAGTGAAATCGGGTTAGTGCCTTGGTTGACGTGACACTGCAGGAAACCATGAGTACCGTTGCCAGTAGTGAGGCGCGTGCCGATGTGTTGAGGCGCCTGGGCCGGGGCGACGCCATATTCAGGTCAATGACAAAGGCGTCGGCCATCGGCGTTCTGATCGTGCTCGGCGCAATCTTCATCTCGCTCATCGCAGGAGCCGCGCTCGCCTTTCAGACCTTCGGGTTCAGCTTTTTCATCACCGAATCCTGGAATCCCGTTACCGAGAAGTTCGGCGCACTTGCCCCAATCGGCGGCACGCTCATCACCGCCTTTATCGCGCTTCTCATCGCGGTTCCGGTTGGCCTTGGCGCCGCGGTCTTCCTAACCGAGCTGTGCCCCACGCCCTTGCGCAGGCCGATCGGCATCGCCATCGAGCTGCTCGCGGGCATTCCCAGCATCATCTACGGTATCTGGGGCTTGTTCGTGCTCGCTCCCTTCCTGCAGCAGCACGTGCAGCCGGGTCTCATCGCCACATTTGCAGACGTTCCCGTTCTTTCGAGCCTGTTTGCCGGTCCGCCCTATGGCATCGGCATGCTGACGGCAGGGCTGATCCTCGCCATCATGGTGCTGCCCTTCATCACAGCCGTGAGCCGGGACGTTTTCGAAACCGTACCGGTGCTGCTCAAGGAATCCGCCTTCGGCATTGGCTGCACGACCTGGGAGGTCATCCGGTACGTGATCGTCCCCTACACGAAGGTTGGCCTGCTCGGCGCCGTGATGCTTGCCCTTGGCCGGGCGCTGGGCGAAACCATGGCCGTCACCTTCGTGATCGGAAACGCGCACCGGCTTTCAACCTCCATCCTGGCGCCGGGCACCACCATCTCGGCTACTATCGCCAACGAATTCAACGAGGCGACAGGAGACCTCTATAATTCCTCGCTCATCGCGCTCGGCCTGATCCTCTTCATCATCACCTTCATCGTGCTAGCGTTTGCGCGGCTTCTCCTCATGCGGCTTGAGAGAACGGCTGGTTCGTAATGGCAAAAGAACTCCGCAAAATATCGCGCCCGCCGCATCACGAGCACTGCCGTCATGGGCCTGTGCTGGGCAGCGTCAGGGCTTGGCATCCTGGTGCTGCTCATGATCCTCGGCACCCTGATCTACCGCGGCGCGGGCAGCCTGTCCTGGCACCTCTTCACAGAGGACATGCCGCCTCCAGGCGCCACCGGCGGCGGCCTCAGGAACGCCATTGTAGGCAGCCTCATCCTCACGACGCTTGGAACGCTGATCGGCACGCCCATCGGCATCCTGGCCGGAACCTACATGGCCGAATACGGCCGTCACACGCGGATCACCTCTGTGGTGCGCTTCATCAACGACATACTTCTTAGCGCACCATCGATCGTGATCGGCCTGTTTGTCTACAGCATCATGGTCCGGCCCATGGGCCACTTCTCAGGCATCGCAGGCGCCGTTGCCCTCGCCGTGCTCGTCATACCCACCGTGGTGCGCACCACCGAGAACATGCTGCTGCTGGTGCCGAACCAGCTAAGGGAGGCCGCGTCCGCAATAGGCCTGCCACGTGCCCTCGTGATCCGCCATGTCGCCTATAAGGCCGCCATGGCAGGCATGATCACCGGCGTTCTGCTTGCGATTGCGCGCATCAGCGGAGAAACGGCGCCGCTGCTTTTCACCGCGCTCGACAACCAGTTTTTCAGCCTGAACCTCAATGGGCAAATGTCGACGCTGCCGTCCCTCATATTCAAGTTTGCGCTAAGCGCCGACACGCGCTGGCAAGAACTGGCGTGGACCGGCGCCCTGCTCATCACATTGGCGGTTCTAACGCTTAGCATTCTGGCTCGCTGGCTCAGTTCCTCCAAGGGGAAATCATGAATAGTCTGACAAACGGTGCCCCCAGGTCCGGCGAGCGGATCGGCATCCGCAATCTCAACTTCTATTACGGGCAAGCCCAGGCGCTAAAGAACGTCAATATGCCCGTCTACGACCGCACGGTTACGGCCTTTATCGGCCCTTCCGGCTGCGGGAAGTCGACGCTACTTCGCATTCTGAACCGGATGTACGATCTTTACCCAGGTCAGCGCGCCGAAGGCGAGGTTATGTTCGACGGCGAGAACATTCTCGGCAAGGATATAGACTTGAACCTGCTACGCTCGCGCGTCGGCATGGTCTTCCAGAAGCCGACCCCGTTCCCGATGACGATTTACGAGAACATCGCCTTCGGGGTCAGGCTTTACGAGAGGCTGCCCAGGGCCGAGCTGGACGCGCGCGTCCAGTGGGCGCTGGAGAAGACCGCGCTATGGCCGGAGGTCAAGGACAAGCTGCAAGCCAGCGGGCTCAGCCTGTCGGGCGGCCAGCAGCAGCGGCTTTGCATCGCCCGCACCGTGGCGATCCAGCCGGAGGTCATTCTGCTCGATGAGCCAACATCCGCGCTCGACCCCATCTCGACCGCGAAAATCGAGGAGCTGATCGACGAACTGCGGAAAGATTTTACCATCGCCATCGTGACGCACAACATGCAGCAGGCTGGCCGCATATCCCAGTTCGTCGCGTTCATGTATCTGGGCGAGTTGATCGAGTTTGGCGCAACGGAGCAGCTCTTCACCAACCCCTCCGACAAGCGCACGCAGGACTACATCACCGGCCGCTTCGGGTAGGCAACGGCCGGCCCGGACATGGGCCGGCTTCTGTATCCCCGGATAGGTGACGAACAACCCGCAACGCTCACCCTGTCCGTCTCCCACGCAAGCTCGCCTTGGCGAGCTTGCCATTCCAAAGTATCCGTATCCGCGAGCGGATACGGATGGGAGAGGGAGCGCCCTAACAGCGGGCACGACGGAACTCCCTCTCCCATGGGGAGAGGGCTGGGGCGAGGGGAGATTCCCCTCGTTCGTTACGCTAGCGGCCGGTCTCTCTCTTACCGGCGGATGCCAAGGCGCCCGATCAGGCCGCGGTAACGGCCTTCGTCCTTGCTCTTCACGTAGTCGAGCAGGCGGCGGCGCTGGCTGACAAGCTTCAGAAGCCCGCGGCGCGAGTGGTTGTCTTTCTTATGGGTCTTGAAGTGTTCCGTCAGATTGCTGATTCGTTCTGTAAGAACGGCGACCTGAACCTCGGGCGAGCCTGTGTCGCCTTCCTTGGAACCATATTCCTTGATTAGCGCGGATTTGCGCTCGGCAGTAATCGACATCGGTTATCTCCATTTGAGTTAGCCGCTTAATCAGGCTTCAGGCGGGGATATTAAACACCCGGATCGGATGCATCTCGCCACGCTCCACCTCGCCGATCGCGATGAGGACCCCGCGCGAGGTCGCATAGACCGGACCGTTCAATATTGGTGCATTTCCGCCCCTTATCAGGATGGACTGCCCCCGCTTCAGCCTGGCCGCATCGTCCCCGTTAACGGCGAGCGCCGGGATGCCGTCCAGCGCCGTCTCGACAGGGTTGATCGCGCTCATAAGAGCGTCTTGGCCGCCGTCACTATTGCTTAAACCTTCGAGCGATTCCAGGGAAATCGCGTTTGCCTCATCGAAAGGGCCGACCGAGGTGCGCCTCAGCGCCGCGATATGGCCGAAGCAGCCCAGCGCGCGGCCCAGATCGCGGGCGATAGAGCGCACATAGGTGCCCTTGCCGCAGTCGCAGACGAGCCGCGTCAGATCGGATGATGGCGTCTCCACGATCTCAAGCACGTAGATCGAGACCATGCGCGCCTCAAGCTCGACCACCTCACCGTCGCGCGCCAGATCGTAGGCGCGCTCGCCGTCCACCTTGATGGCGGAATAGGAAGGCGGGGTCTGCATGATGTCGCCGATGAAGCTCGGCAGGGCCGCTTCGATGGCCTCGCGGGTTGGGCGCGCATCGCTGGTCTTGACCGGCTTGCCTTCCGCGTCATCGGTGTCCGTCTCGATGCCCCAGCGGATGGTGAAATCGTAGTTCTTCTCGCAGTCGACCACATGCGCGACCGTCTTCGTGGCCTCCCCAAAAGCAATGGGCAAAACGCCCGTCGCCAGCGGGTCGAGCGTGCCCGCGTGCCCAACCTTCTTGGGGTGGAACAGGCGCTTCAGGCGCCCGAGCGCCTGGTTCGAAGTGAGGCCTTGCGGCTTGTCCAGGATAAGCCAGCCGTTAATTTCATTGCCTTTGCGGCGTGCCATGTCTTTCGCTTCGCTATTAAATCTAAGAGTTGGGCAGAGGAGCGAACGTAACGCCCGATGGTGCCTTGAACGGAGGGTATCTCCCCTCACCCTGTCCCTCTCCCCATGGGAGAGGGCACGCTAGAAGTCCCGCTGCGGGTAGTTCAGGGGTCCCTTCTCCCATGGGGAGCAGGACAGGATGAGGGGAGAGTCGCCCAGAGCATACAGGAACCTGCGCACTTTTCTCCACTACGAGTCATTTCAAATCGCGGGCAACCTCGGGCGAGCGCAGCAGCTCGTCGATATGCGCGGCCTCCTCTCCCACATGATCCCCGCGGAACTGAAGCTCGGGGATGTATTTCAGCTCAACGCGCCGCCCAAGCTCGCCGCGCAGGAAACGCTGGTGCCGGTTGAGCGCGCAGGCCAGATCGTCCGTGTTCTTGCCGGAAAGCGCGCTGGCAAACACGGTCGCGTGCCGCAAATCGGGGCTCATGCGGACCTCGGCGACGGTGACGAACTCGCCCTTGAGGCTGGGATCGTCGAACTCCACGGTGCCGAAGATCTCGGCGAGCGCGTGGCGCAGGATCTCGCCCGCGCGAAGCTGCCTTTGCGACGGGCCTTTGGTTGCTTGGCGTTTCATGATGCATTTCTCCAGGCGCGCATACTTATTCGAGTTTTGCCCGGAAGCAAGCATCGCGTGAGGGCGCGCGCTCCGGTTCCCGCCCGGTCCAGGCAGCGCCTTCCTTGCCTCATGGAACCTCCTCTGCCTCGCTTACAAAGCCCTGCGCCACTGCGCTGCCGTACTTCTCGTGGAACTTGCCGACAAAGCCGGGTTCCTGCTTCCGGCCAGACGGCATGCCCATGCCAAGCGACTCGCGAAGCGCCGCATCTTCGAGCTGCTTGAACAGGAGCGGGAAACTTTCCGGCGGCCGGCCAAAGGTGTTGATGTAGCCCTCGCCTTCGGCCAGCCCCCCGTCCTCGCTCAAGATCTTCATAAAGGTGTAGCCCGAGGCAGCCCGGCTCCCTTCCCAGACGTACTGGATTTCCCCGCACTTATCTTGGGGCAGGAACACGAACGCCGACCTGAAGGACGAGACCTCGTCTCCAGAAGGATGATAGCTCCTGCCCTCCGCCTCGAAACATCCCGCGCTTGCGTTGTAGGAGATCCGGACGATGGCATAGCGGATTGCCTCGCCGCGCTGGATGGCCTGGATGTATTGCCCCGCATAGCGGTCTCCAGGCAGAAGCCTTCTGCGTAAGAACCGCGAGCGGTACACCACGCCGCGCCAATGGTAGCTCAGCCGGCCCGCAAATCCCGCGAGCAGAAGCAGAAGCAGCAGGCGGAACGCTTCGCCGCCCTGCGGCTCATGGCCCAGCAGGAGCCCCAACGCCCAGAGGGGTGCCGTGCCGGTAATGTCAATGATCGCATAGACTATGTTCATCGCAATATAAGATAAATTCGAGTGAGCCGCGAAGCGCAAGGGCTAAATGGGATCGGTTAATCCGCTAACCGCCGGCGCGGCCCAAAGCGGGGAGAAGCCACCCGCCCCGCCTCTCCCGCTAGCGTGGAATATAGGAGCAGAAGCCGTTTCGCAGGAGCCAGAGGCATTTCAGGGAGCCTACGCGGGACACGGTCAAATCCGAGTACATGAGGAAAACGAGGTCGGTGGTACGCCATTGCACGCCAGAATTGGCGCCCCTCACGCCGATGGAAAACACGTCTTCCACGGTCTGAATCACGGCGGCGGCAGCAAAATCCGGCGGCATTTTTTCTCTATTGATAACAATGTAATTCATCTGCCCAGTGGCTGCGGACGCTATCTCCTGCGGCGTCGGCTTGGTCAGCATCAGAACGGCGGCAAGCGCAAGCACGATGGCCAAACCCAGCAATTTCTTCATGTTAGCCCCCCAACTGCGATCCGTTTCGCGCAAGGCCCAGCTGCAATATAGAACCGTCCGCTTCTGCCTGTCCGGGCAGAATGCATCGGTCTTGTTGTGTTGCACCTACACCCACCTGTTGCCGAGAAACACCACACGCAACCTATGTCGCAAATTTCGCTATTTTCGTTCAAAATGATGATGCGAAGCCCGCCCATTTTTGCTAGTTTGGAAATATAGATTAGCTTTTAAGCACCAAATGATGTTGCAGCCGCATACTACCACAGGTAACCCGGCCTAGCCGGGTTACCTGGGGACTATCAGGCGAGCGGCCCCCCTGACCCCGCCTAAATCCCCCCAATTATTGACCATGAGCGGCGTATCGAAACAGTCGGAGAATACCCAGCCGGGAAGCTCCGTAATCGCCATGTCCCTGATGGCGTCAATGTTCGATACGCCGCCTCCTAATACTATCGCGTCCGGGTCGGCGATATTGATCACGGTCGCGAGCGATTTTGCGAGCCTCTTCCCATACTGGGCGAGCACGGTTCCGGCTGCGGCCTCGCCCTTCTTTGCGCGCTCCGCGATGTCTTTTGCCCGGATCGCCCGGCCTGACAGGGCCTCATATTGGCGCTCCAGTGCCGGACCGCTCAGGATCGTCTCGATGCAGCCGCGCTTGCCGCAATAGCAGGGCAGCCCCGGCCATTCATCCGCTTCCGGCCAGGGCAAGGGATTGTGGCCCCATTCGCCGGCCACCGCGTTGCGGCCAAGCAGCGGCTTGCCATCATGCACAAGGCCGCCGCCAACGCCTGTACCCAGGATCACGCCGAACACCGTGCGGCAGCCCTGCGCGGCTCCGTCCACCGCCTCCGAAAGCGCGAAGCAATTGGCGTCGTTTTCGATCGCGACGGGCCAAGCAAAGCGCGCCTCCAGATCGTGGAGCAGCGGGCGGCCGTTGAGCCAAGTGGAATTGGCGTTGCGCACGAGCCCCGTCCTGGGCGAGAGGCTGCCAGGAATGCCGATGCCAACGCCCGCGATGTCCCCATCCGCCAGCCCGTCCCGGCACTTGGCCACGAGCGAAACGATGGCATCGAGCGTCGCGCCGTAGTCACCGCGCGGCGCCGGAACCCGGACGCGTACGCGCTCCAGCCCCTCCGGCGACAGCGCCAGCGCTTCGATCTTCGTGCCCCCGAGGTCTACGCCGATCCGCCACATCTCCGCCCTCCCCTACGGCGCCGTATGAGCCGCGGCCACAAGACGCTTCGCATCGTCCACCGGCTCGGTTATCTGCTGTGTGCCATTCCTGGTGCCGATCACCGTCTTGCTCGCCGGATTGTGGAGCCCCGCCAGCGCGCCCATAACGTCCGTGATTTTGCTGGCGGCCATGTAGACGGTTTCGCCATTCGGCGCGGTGAACTGCACGAGCGCAATTTTCTTGCCTACATCGCCAACGATGTCCGCCTCGGGTGTGACGGCGAACAGCCGGTTGTCCGCGAAGTCTATGACGGTGGTGCCCCGCGGCTCACCGCTGACGAAAGCCTGCCTGATGCGCCAGACCAGAGCGAATTGCACGAGCTGCGTGCCTTCGTCCTTGAGATCGACGGTGACGCCGTCATCCGTAACGCCCGTCACCTTGCCAGGATGCTTGCGGCCCAGGACGACACGCGGGCTTTTCGTGGGCTGGAGCGCCGATTGCGCCTCCGCCGGTGTCCAAAAGCCAGCGCCCTCAAGAGATGTCAGCGCTAGCGCCAACAGAATAATAACGCGTAACCCCATACCCAACTCGCCCCCTAAATGTGGATGGCACGTTTGCCCACCGCCAGCGCAGCTTCCTTCAACGCCTCGGTCAGCGTCGGATGTGCATGGCAGGTGCGCGCCAAATCTTCCGCCGAGCCGCCGAACTCCATCAGCACCGCCGCCTCCGCGATCATATTGCCCGCATCCGGCCCAATTATGTGCACGCCCAGCACCCGGTCGGTCTTGGCGTCGGCCAGGAGCTTCACGAAGCCCTCCGTCTGCCGGTTCACCTTCGCGCGGCCGTTGGCGGTGAAGGGGAACTTGCCGACGTTGTAGGCAATCCCGGCCTCTTTCAGCTCTTCCTCGGTCTGGCCCACGCTGGCAACCTCGGGGAAGGTGTAAACCACGCCGGGGATCACGCCGTAATTCACATGGCCCGCCTTGCCCGCGACGATCTCGGCCACGGCGACGCCCTCGTCCTCGGCCTTGTGCGCAAGCATCGGCCCGCGGACCACATCGCCAATGGCGTAGATGCCAGGCACATTCGTCTGGAAACGATCGTCGATCACGATGCGGCGCTTGTCGTCGATCTGGACGCCAGCCTCCTCCAGGCCGAGCCCCTCCGTGTAAGGCGCGCGGCCGATGGCGACCAGAACCACATCGGCGTCGAGCAGATCCTGCGGGCCTTCGCCCTTCGCCGGCTGGATCGTCACCTTGAGCGGCCCCTCGCCATCCGGCTGAACCGCCGTCACCTTCATCCCGAGCCGGAATTCCATGCCCTGCTTTTGCAGCATGCGCTGGAACTGCTTGGCGACCTCGTTGTCCATGCCGGGCAGGATGCGGTCCAGGAACTCGACCACCGTAACCTTTGCCCCGAGACGGCGCCAAACCGAGCCAAGCTCCAGCCCGATCACGCCGGCGCCAACGACCAAGAAGCGCTCCGGCACTTTCTCCAATTCCAGCGCGCCGGTGGACGACACCACGCGCTTCTCGTCGATCTCGATGCCGGGCAGCCGGACGATATCGGAGCCGGTCGCAATCACGATGGCCTTGGTCTCAAGCGTCTTCTCCCCGCCGCCGTTAGCCGGCCGCACCACCACGCGGCCCGGCCCCGCGATGCGTCCTATGCCGCGATGCGTATCGACCTTGTTCTTTTTCAGCAAGTACTCGACGCCCTTGACGTTGCCCGCGACGGCTTCGGCCTTGTATTTCATCATCGCAGGCAGATCGAACTCAGCTATGGCCTTGATGCCCATCGCCTCGAAGCCATGGTTCGCCTCGTCGTAAAGCTCGGAAGCGTGCAGCAGCGCCTTGGACGGGATGCAGCCGACGTTCAGGCAGGTGCCGCCGAAAGTGGCGTTCTTTTCGACGACCGCAGTCTTGAGCCCTAGCTGCGCCGCGCGGATCGCACATACATAGCCGCCGGGGCCTGTCCCGATGACAATCAGATCGTATGCGTCCGCCATGTGGTCGTCTCCGCTTTAGCTCTTTGGCTAGCTTGGCCCATTCCCGGCCTGTATATCAGGCACCGTCCCCAGCCTCCAGAGCGCCGGTGGCGCTTTTCCTGCGGTTTCTGCCCCGGCCGGTGCGCCGCCCGAATTAGCGGTTTTGGACGCCTGGGTTGCTGTCCGGGGTCCTTTCTAATTGCGTTTCAATTTAGCAGATGCCGGCGATTCGTGGCAGGTTATTGTTTTTTTGGCAATGGTTCATTTTGGTATTGCCGCTGCCTTTACTCGTTCAGTTCATTGCTATCAGCGCGTGCTGGGTCGGGTCAATGGCGCCAGCCTGAAACGCTAGCCCGGCGTACTGCTTGACCGTCGACAGCTTGACGTTAATCGTGCCCAGGGCGTAGCCCTGCTGGAGCAGCCAGCAAGACAAGCGGCGATCAGCCCGTGGGTAATATGTCCCCATGCTGCCGCTTCAGAGCAATATGACGGTTCTGTAACGTACTGACTGGTCAGTATTGCTCTGAAGCGGCGGCGCTGGGGACAAATCACCCACGGGCTGATCCCCGGCTTCGTCCGCTGGCTGCTCCAGCCAGGGCTACGCCCTGGGCACGATTAACGTCAAGCTGTCGACGGTCAAGCAGTACGCCGGGCTAGCGTTTCAGGCTGGCGCCATCGACCCGACCCAGCGCGCTGATAACCGGATCGTTTTGCCGTACCTGGCTCAGTTGGTGTTCTTGC
>CAVUGF010000009.1:0-205902 GCA_963740975.1 uncultured Alphaproteobacteria bacterium
CGGAGCGCGTGCGGGCCATGTCGTGCAAATCCGCGCCCGCCGAGAAATGCGCTCCGCTGCCGCGCAGGACCACCACGCGCGCGCCGCCAGCCTCCGCCTCGGCCAGCGCATCGAAAAGCTCGCGCAGCATGATTTGCGACATGGCGTTGCGCTGCTCCGGCCGGTGTAGCCGGATGGTGAGAACACCGCGCTCCCGTTCGAGCAGAAGCGTGGCGGGGCGGTGCTGGCTCATGGCCTTGCTCCTTCTACCTGTCGGGCGCTTGGCGCCGCCGGGGCGCGGCTGACGGCCGGCTGCGCACAACGCCAGTTATTCTCATCACGGAAACGCCGGAGGCGCCGTCCGGGATCTTAACAAGCGCCGATGCCGGTTAAAATCCCGTGTCTGCCCGGCAGGCCGGCGGTTAGAGCATCAGCATACGCGCGCCGGCGGCGAACAAAAGATCGGTGCCCACCGCCGTGGTTGGCCCGATGCCAAAAAACAGGGTCAGCATGGGGGCATGACCGAGCCGCCGCCCATGCCCGTCAGGCCGGCCAGCGCGCCTACCAGGAAGCCGGCCACCGGATATGCTATGTCCAAGCCGCGGATTGTAAGGCGTCTGGATGGGTCCGTGCAACGGAAAGCCGTCCCGGCGCTGTTGTGCAACCAGCGCGGGGGGGCAATACATCGCTACATCGGAACGGCCATTTTGAGCGCAGGCGTTACGCAAGGCATGGAAGTGTCACGTTTGTTTTGATAGCCGTGCGACAAAAATTCTAATGGGCGGTAAGGCAGGCTTGCCTATTGAACGGCTTGCCGGTGGCTGTCGAACTCGAAAATCTGACGGAAGAGGCCCGGCGCGAACATGGACGCTGGGTTCACGATGACCTCAGGATTGGACGTGCGTCCCTGGATCGCGAAAGTCATGGCAAAAATCCCCTCCTTGCCTCCCGGCCCGGTCAGGAAGTCGCCAATAATCGGAACGCCCCCAAGGAGGTTATTGACGCCATAAAACGGAACGTACGTTCCCGAAAACGCAACCGCCTCATGAGTGAAATCCACCCGCCCATGCCCGGTCACGCCGAACTCCGGGCCTTGGACGACGGCATCGTGAATCTGGAGCTCGCTCGAGGTAATCGCAAATGGCACAACCAAGCGATCGAAGACCGTGCGCTCCTTGAAGGCTTGCTGGCCGGCGTTGCGGGCGTCGGGTTTCACGCGCGCCCGTTCCCGTTCGACCTGAGAAACCACCCGGCCCACAACCTCGTCGTTCACGATCTCAAGCCTGTGGACGTCGATCACGCCCGATTTTTCCACACCTCCGCCGCCATCGAGATTGACCCTGAGGTTCATGGTGCCGCCCCGCGCGCTGCCCCAGGCTCCCGTAAGGCGCAAGGCAGACCCAGCGTCGGTTGCGTCGGAAGTAAGCATACGCGGGCGTCCCGGCTTCTGTTCCACATGCACGATCAGCGGCGCTTCACCGTCGAGGCGGCCGGCTGCTTCAAGATAAGTGAGTTTGCCGTTCCGTCTTTTGGCATCGACGACCACCGACTTGACCGTCGCGTCGTAGTAGCCGAACACCGTTTCGATCTCGACGTTCAGGTCGAGTCCCGGCTCGTCCTTGAGCGGCGTGGGCTGGCTATCCGAAATCTTGCCACCCTGCAACAGCGACCTGAAGAATTGCCTGCCGTCGAAGGAAGGCCCCTTCGCCTGCACCTTGAGCACATTCTGCGGCGTCAGCTCGCCGTTGATGGCAAGCTGTGTCAGCGCATTGGTCGAAAATACCGGGAAGTTGAAACCGGCGATGCGGTGCTTGTCGTTCAAGAGCACATGGCCATTGATGTTGAGCCGGTCTCCTGTCAGCGCGAAATTGTCAAGCATCACGTAATTGTCGGGGCGCTGTATCAGATCGAAGGTCAGCGATGCCTTCTGCGCAGGCGGCTTGCGCCAGCCAATTGCCGTCAGAAAGATATCGGTGTTGGTGAGGTTTGCTTCCACGAAGAGTTTGGGCGGGCCGTCCCCCTGCAGGGATACGGCCAGCGCGATCGGCAAGTCGCCCTTGACGATGTGGTTCATGTTCAGGCCAAGCTCGTCCCGCGCTCTCTCGTTAAGAACGCTCGCCAGACGCAAGGTTGGCTGCCGCTCCGGCGGCGCATCGTAAATGCGCTGCCATGCGAGCACGACGGGCACATTGTTGACCTTGATATCGCCATTCGCGCTGATCGCCGACTGGGTGATGTCGAAGTTGATGGCGCCGCCGTTCACCGCGAGCCCGCCAGGCAAGGCGCCCGACTTAAGCTCCGACACACGGACCTTGCCCGCCAGTGTCATTTGTTCGAGCTTGGGTTCCTTGGACACTGGGAAACCGATTTTGAAGCCTGCCGAAACCTGGCCGTTGACCAAGCCCGGCTTGAAGCCGGTCGACTTGACATAGCCGAGCGCCGGCTGATCGAGCAGTTCCAACACGGAGGTAACGTCGCCAGTGCCTTTGAACCGCGCCTCCGCGTCCACAATCTCCGGTCTTAGATCGTCGACCCCGAATTGCCCGCCGGTGAATGAAAGGGAGCGGCCGCTCGGCAGGTCGATGCGCGCCTCTCCAGGTATCTCAAATAAGAAATGGCGGCCCGCGAAACGGAGGCTGGACTTCCTTTGTAAGGATCGGGGGAAGCCCCTTGATATGATAAATTTGCAGACCTGAAAAACCAACCCGCATCGAGAACGCCGAATCCGGAATGTCGCCGTCCTCGTAGAGAGCCAGCAGAGCAGCTATGGTTGAATTTACCGAAATGCTGCCGCCGGTAATGCGCCCCGCCGGGATGTGGCTTCCAACCCAGTCACGGGTGCCATGTGAGACTAAGGCCGGCCAAAATGCCTTGACCGGGGCAAGCGGCATTGGCGACACAACGCCGCTAACCTTGATTGGACCGCCTGAGGTGACTTCGGAAGCCTGGCCGCTCAACGCAATCGCGCCACCCCCGCCCGCCACGGTGAACTCCTTGAGCGAGATTGTGTCCGTTGCCTCTCGATAGCTGGCCGATATTTTAAAGGTGTCGAGCGGGAACGGAGGCACACCGAATTGCGGCGCGCCAAGCATGGTGCCCCTCCCGTCCAGGTTCGCGAGCAAGACGGGCTGGTTCGTCGCGGCATCGTTCGAATATGCGACCGTTCCATTCAATGTGAGCAGGCAGTCGTCCCAGCGCACCTCGAAGGGTTTGATCGCGAGCGTCCTGCTGGCCTTATCGTAGGAAACTTTGAGGAGACCGCTATCGATTGCGGTTGTATGCGGATTGTGAGGCGAGAAGAACTGTCCGCTGCCAAGCCTGATCTCACCCTCGCCGCCAAGCAGCGTGCCATCGTGCCCGATGTCGAAGCGTGCCTCCCCGCTTACTGGCAGATCCGCGAGTTTTAGCGCCTCGTAAGCTGGGATGCTCTTCCAAATTGCGCGGGGAACAATGTCCTGGATTGAGGCGGTCAGCGAGTAGCGCTTGCTTCTAGGCCGGTTCACCGCCCTAAACGACGCGTGCCAGGCCGTATCCTCGTTTGCGATCTTCAGCTCTCCGCGCAGCGCGCTCTCGCTTCCTTCCTCTTCGAGGTCGATGTGGAAATCGGCAATCTGCCAAGTGGCGACGCCCTTCTCGCTGGCAAAGTAGACCTTCGCATCCTTGACGCCGATCTGCTGAAGCGCCTGGGACGCCCCGCCCCTGAGCTTCAGAACCTTGAACAGACGGGCGAGCACAGGCGCCGGATTGAAGCGCTCCACAAGCGGCGGCTGCCTGTCCCCTTGCGAGTAGGCGGCTGCCGCGCGCATGCGCTCTTTTGCGGCCAAATCGGCGTAAGGCGCTTCGCCGGCAGGCTCCCAACTGTCCCCAGACTGCGCTCCGGCAGGACCGGAAGTCTCGGCCGTGACGGGAGGCTCGGTCAGCGTCAGGCCCTTGCCGGGCGTATTGAACACCAGGAGCTTCGGACCCAGAAGGCTGATCCTGGAAGCAGCGGGCGAAAGCTTGAACAGCGAGGTCTCGCTGATGCCGATTGCGGCGAACGGTGCCTTGGCGATCTCCTGATTGCTCTCGTCCAGCAGCCGCACATCGGCGAGGCGGAATTCCAGCCGCCAGCCATTGGCCAGCCGCAAAATGGCATCGCGGGCGTGGAAGCTGTAGCCTTGAAGCTGGGAGTTGATCTGTCCCTGTAACGCGGGAACGAGAAAGGAGAGCGACACCGGGGCTATGAGCAGCCGGGCATAAACGAGGCCTACTACGGCAAGTACAAAGATACCGGCATAGCTTGCCATGCGCCTGCCAAGCCGCATGGAGCGCCGTGGAGCGGACTTCGCTGGCCCGGAGAACCCATCTTGGGGATACCGGCCGCCCCGCGAAAGCCTGCCGCCGGCACTGCCCTGCCTTAGCGGCACAAGCGCGCCGCGCGTTCCGGGCCTGCTAGAACGATCATCCATCTTCATTCGCGGCGCTCATGCTGGACGTGATACTGAATCCCGTACTCTTGCTCCGGCCGCAACCAATCTGCCCTCCCCGCCTATGCGGGCAAAGCCTGGGTTGCACACGCGGGGACAGCGGTCAAGCCGATCCCGTATGACGCGCGCCGGGCATGAAAAGTTCTCCCATGCAAATCCATGCCGTCCTGCTCATATAAAGCCCCGTGCGGCCCTGGCAGGCTGCTTGCGGCTTCTATAGACTGGAAAAGACGACAAAAGGAAGGCTCAAGAGCATGCTTCAAGAAGGGGATCCCGCACCGGATTTCGCGCTGCCCGATGCAGAGGGCAATGTTGTGAGATTATCCGATTCAAAGGGCAGTTTCGCGGTTGTCTACTTTTATCCTAAGGACGATACCTCTGGATGTACGAAAGAGGCGATCGATTTTTCGGGGCTCAGTCCTGAATTCGAAAAGCTTGGCGCCAGGGTGCTCGGGGTCTCGCCCGACGGCATTAAGTCACATGCGCGGTTCAGGAGCAAACATGCGCTCGCCGTCACGCTTCTCTCGGACGAGCCGAAGGCCATTCTCGAAGCCTATGGCGTCTGGACCCAGAAGAAAATGTACGGCCGGACCTATATGGGCGTGGAACGTTCGACTTTTCTCGTGGACCCGCATGGAAAAATTGCAGCCTGCTGGCGCGGCGTCAAGGTTGCAGGCCATGCCGCCCAGGTGCTCGATGCCTTGAAAAAGCGGCAATGATGGCGCCCCGTCCAAGCTCCCGCGATCGTGTGAATTTATCGCATTACTGCGGCTTGCGGGAGACAAGGCGGGAAATGCCCCATGTCATCGCGTAAACGGCGTTGAAATAACGCGGACTGTGCTCTAAAACGAACTCGCCGCCGCCTATCGCTCCGGGGACGCGCCAAATGTTCAGTGAAAAGCCGAGACGGATATGAGCAATTTCGATCAGCAAAAGCCGATAACCAAGACAACTAGCAAAGCCATTGGCGGTCAACCCATGCAAGGGCAGTCGGGCATGTCGCCCATGTCGGGTCCTGCTGGGGGCGGCGGCATGCCTCCGCTGGGCGGCCAGGCGCAGAAGCCGCCGGCGTTCCGGGGTCCGGATCGCATGGCGCCGTCGATCATCGGCGAGGACCTCACCGTCACCGGCAACGTGCTTTCCCGTGGCGAAGTGCAGGTTGACGGCCAGATCCAGGGCGACGTGCATTGCTCTTCGCTAATCGTCGGCGAGAAGGCTCAGATCACGGGTGGCATCGTAGCCGAGGACGTCGTGGTGCGCGGCCGGGTCATGGGCTCCGTGCGCGGCAACCGCGTGACGCTACAGGCTTCGAGCCACGTCGAAGGCGACGTGTTCCACAAGTCGCTTGCCATCGAGCAGGGTGCGTTCTTCGAAGGCAAGTCCCGCCGGTCCGAGGATCCGATTGCCACGGCGCCCCGTCTTGAAGGCATGCAGACCAGCGGCGCGTAATAACGCCCTGGTCTTTGAATCTTAGGCTTGGCCGGTAGCTTTTAAGGCTCCGGCCGCCGCTTCGTGCACGGCAACGAAGCGGACGTCATAGTATATACACAGGCTCTTTCCGGCATACCGTCTCGCAACTCCCGGCTACCGCTTAGGGCGGTGTCCGGGAGCATTGGTGTTTGTGCAGATGCACCGGCCAGGGAAAGCATGGGATTGCCTTTCCGTCCCAGGAACCAGCCGTTCCCGTCAATAATAGAAACCGTTCTTCCTTTGAAGCAGCCTGTTAAGCGGTCCGCACAAGCGCCGGGGCGATGCTCCACGCCGCGTAACGGCCCTTCTCATACCAAATCCGTTCGATTGCTTCACGGAGTTCCGCCTCATCCAGCCCTTCTCCCCGAGGGCAGAAGGGACGCCTGACTTCTCGCTGGGCGTAGCTCAAGGGGGCGATCTCCCCTCCGGGAGGGAGACAGAGTTCGGCGAGCCTTTGCTGAAGCAATCGACCCGATTTGGTATCACACGCCCCGTCACCAGCCAGCCACTGTGGCCACCCCGCCCGGCCGCTAGTGTCCAGTCTCCGAATTACCGCTACAATTACCGAGGGCTCGCACGGTAATTCGGAGACATAAGGGACACTAGCAGAATTCAAAGTGCTAGTGTGGCTTAGGCCTCGCAATTGCCTTCGCGAGGATGGTCACGAAGGTTAAAGGCAATTGCGAGACGCCACGCTAGGAAGAGCCTATCTCCTTGCCCATAACGAGCCGCGACAAAAATATCGTCGATAAGACGGTCAAAGCGGTTGCCAGCGCGAGGCCTATGCCCCGCGCCGCATCGCCATCGTCGCCATAGAAAACGAAGTTCTTCGTTCCTTGCCACGATGTGATCAGGTTGATGGCGATGCAGGCCACCCAAGCTGCCTTAAGCACCTGCACCATGAGGTCGTCGCCCTTCATGCTCCAGATAAGGTGCGTGGCGATCACGAAGCCGAAGATGATTGCGGTCAGCACGAGCCCGAACGTGAATTGCACCGGATTGATGCCGGGGTTGAATGGCAAATCGAAATAGCGGGCGAGCCCATAAAAGGTGGTAAACAGATCCCAGAGAGCGCCCGCAACAAGGACGATTGCCACCACACGAACGCCTGCCGGCATATTCATAGCACCTACCCATTGGCCGCGCTCAGGCGGCCGCATTTCCAACAATCAAAATCCTGCCCGGAGGCGGGACCGTCTTAAGGGCGCCCCAGGCGCCTGCTGCGCTGCACCTGTTCGGGGACGCGCCTGCGCGCGCTGCCCTACTCTGCCCCCTTCTGCCCCTTGGCTGGCCCGGCGGACAGAAGAAGCTCCACTTTTGCCAGGAGCTCAAGCGGATTGCCCGCCACCGCCACTGTTTTCAACCTCGACTTCTGGCCGGACGCCACAGTCACCTTCGACTTTGGCACGCCCAGCCACCTGGCAATAAGTACAGTTAGAGCGGCGTTTGCCTTTCCGTCCTCGGGGGGCGCGGTTACATGCGCCTTGAGCACGGGCTTGCCGCCGTGCAGCTCCGCCCCGGCAACCCGCGCGGCATTGCTCTTCGGCGTCAGGCGCACATGGATCGCGATGCCATTGGAAGAGGGCGCGGCAGGCAGCTCCACAGGCGTGCCCGCTAGATCACATGCGGCGCGATCCAGCCGTAAATGATTACATCGCGCAGGAAGATGAGGCCGAGGATGAGCACGACAGGCGAGATGTCGAGGCCGCCCAGATCGGGCATCACCCGCCGGATGGGACGCAGCGCCGGCTCGGTCAGGCGATGGAAGCTATCGCCGATCAGGTAGACCACGCGGTTCCGCCGGTTGACGATATCGAAAACGACCAGCCAGCTCAGGATCGCGCTGATGATGATCACCCAGATGTACAGTGTGAGGATCATTGCGATAAACCCAAGAAGTGGGATCATATTCCTCGTCTCCCCGCTGGTGTCTGGGCTCTGTCTAACCTGCGCCTGCCGAGACTGCAAGCGGATCGCGCCTGCCGGATGAACCATATGCGCCAACCCGCGCAAAAATGTCCTCACTCAGTCTCCATCTCGCCAAGAATCTCGCGCGAAACGGGTAGAGCTTGCCTGGGGCTCTCGAAGTCCGCGGCTCAGCCAGCCTACTTTCAACCCGAACCCCCCGCTGTTCCGTTCACTCATTCGTCCAGGTCCGGTATGAAAAGCTTCAAATCGATCGGCTTCATCCTCGCCTCTTTCGCCGCCGCCGCGGCGCTGCCGGCCGCGCCGGCGTTCGCCATCTGCACGGCACAAGGCCTCGATCTCATGCGGAACCTCAACGGCGCGTGGCGCGGTAAGGGGGCGGTGACGCCCATCGGCGGGTCGCCCGAGTTCGTGTCCTGCCGCATCTCCTACGCCATGGCCGCCGCCGACGTGATCAACCAGGTGATCGCCTGCGCGGGCACCGACTATAAGCTTGAGGCGTCGAGCCAGGTTACTTGCACCGGCAACCGGCTCGAAGGCTGGTTCGAGGAGCGCGCCGGGCATTCCACCGGCAAAGTGAGCGGCACCATCAGCGGTAATCACCTGTTCATCGAGGCCGAGAGTTCCAGCTTCACCGGCAGTTTCAAGGTCACGTTCAGGAACGAGAACGACCATCTCGTCGCCATTACCCAGGCCGACCACGCGAGCGGGCGGCAGGTGCCGGTGGCATCGATCAAGCTCACGCGCTAGCCACGCACCTGCTGGTCTGCAATTGCGGTGGGGGCGGCCGTTGCCTCCACCGGCCCGGGCAGACGTGTCCTGCCTCCTTTGGGGGGTGGCCCTTTCCATTGCCCCTCACATTATTGCCTCACCACGGCAGGCCCGCCTCATCCGCACAACCAAACCCTGAGATTGACGCGGCGCCGCAGGCCACCGTAACGCCGCGCGCGGCCGTCCATGCCAAAACCGGTTCCGTTTTCCGTTTATCGACTTGCGCTTTCCCCAAAATGCCAACCAGCGGCGCGGCTCTGACCGAAGCAACCCAAAGCTTCTCCCAGCTGTTGCCCCCCGGTAATGCCGCCCCCCTGCATCAAAAGCCGCATTGCCAGCACCCGAAAAAAGGCAGGCGGCGATCTCTCACCGCCCGCCTCTAGTCCGCTTGCGCGAGCTAGTTTGCCCCAGCATCCACCTTAGAACTTCAAGCGCAGACCGGTCACAACGGTCGTGTTTTCAGTGCCGTCAACGAAGCCGCCGGCAAGGCCGTCAGTGACGTTGGACCAGGCCGCGCCGGCATACACGTCGAAGTGCTTGCTGAAGGTGTAGTCGACAAGGCCCGAGACGACATTCGTATCGCCAGAGCAGTTGCCCTTTTGGGAGTTCGTCGAAGTCGTTGTGCAGGCAGCCGCTGTGGGCGAGGTGAGCGAGCCGGTCAAGGATCTCGCCACATAGTTATTCTGGCTCAGGTGGTAGTAAGCCCCGGTGAATGCCCAAGGACCGGTTTCATACTTCGCGCCTGCCCATTCGGTCTGCACGGTCTTGGTGCTGCCTATGCCAAAAGGCTGGTTATTGACGGTCCACATCTGATAGCCGCCAATCGTCGCCGTTCCGGCCGCGACCGTGTGGCCCGGGTTGCTCATATCGGTATGCTGATAGCCGCCGAAGAAGCTCACCTTCGAGGAGGGCCCTTCATCCTTGAAACCGCCGCCAAGCTCCATCACGTACTTGCCCGCTATCGTCCAGGCCTCGTTGTTCGTGATAGAAGCGTTGAGCCAATCGCCGCCCGGGCAAACGTTTTGAGTAGTTGAACTTGCATCAGCGCCCAACTGGCAGGTTCCCACTGCCTTTGCAGGTGCCGCGGCGGTGTCGATACCGATCGTGCTCATGCCAACCGCGGCGTTTTCCTTGGTGTACACGGCATCGGCCGAGAAGCCCTTGTACGAGCCTCCCACATTGGCAGCGTATGCATCTTGCTGAATGGAGGTATCCGCCCCGCCAGCCGAATACATGCCGCCAGCATGGACTGGGCCGAACTGATAGACGTACTTAACAGCGTTGTCCCATCGGGTCGTCTCCGTGGACCCGATACCGCCGCCAGCGCCGCCAGAGAAGCCGGTCAGCGACAGCGCATAGGAGGCAGCCATCGGGTCGTAGGCACCGACTACATCGAGATCGAGCGAGTTCTGCCTGCCGACCGTCAGCGTACCGTAGCTAGCGTTGCTCAAGCCGCCATAGGCCTGGCCGTTGAGGGCTTGCCCGCAACGGCCGCCATCGGCCGCGGAAGTCCATGTATTCGTGGCTTTGCCGTTGTTGCGGACCAAGCTCGCGCAAGCATCGGCGATTTCGCCCGAGATCGGGTTGAAGCCTGTGTCCATCTTACCGAGGGCGACGAAGCCCATGCCGAGCGACTCTTCGACCTTCACGCCAATCTGCGATTGCGATAGCGCGTTGTTCGTCACGGTGGAGATATTCTCACGGTTCTGCTTGGAACCGTACATGCTGTAGTTGAGGCCCTCATAAAACGCGCCGCTAACAGGAGCGCCATTCGTCATATAGCCGTAGCCGGCGTCTATCGTCCCGTAGATCGTGACGCCAGCAAAGGAGATTTTCTCAGGTAGCGGGTCCTTAAGGTTGCTGACGCTGAAGTCGGCCGCTTGAGCGGAGGCGGCGAAGCCTCCAAGCGCTAGTGCGCAAATAAGAAGTTTTCTCACCGTAATTCCCCGTTAGGTAAACGATTGTCGCGAAACCTGTGACGTTCGCCCGGCAATGGTTCCGGACTTGCAACGCGGGAATGAGATTCTCGCCCAATTCCCCCCCGCCGCCAGTTCACCGAAGGGGTCTGCCCATCCCCTTTGCCCCGGCTTCCCAGCAGCCAAATGCTACTTGCGGTTGTATTCTATACAACCCATCCGGTCAACGGCAAGGCTTTGCTCGCCATAGTGCGCGAATTAGAGCGTGACTTTTTTGTAACGGCCCCGGCCGTCTGCAATTATCGGTTGCTTCCGGTGCGGCCATCGTCCGGGAGGGCTGGGCCGGACGGCGATCCAGCCGCCCTTTGCCTGGCAATTCTCAGGGGATAACTGTGGACCAGTCTGCTCCAGCCGGCCAGACTTGGAACTTGAGGTGAGGACCGCTGACAACCGCGGTGTTGGCGGGGCCGCCGGGCCACGTCAGAGTAGCTCACGCCGCGGTGCCCTTCGCCGGCCGACTCGTGCCCCAGGCGCCGCTCTTCCCGTACGAGTCTTGGCTAATGTGCCAGTAAGCTCCAGCCGGAGTATCTCATGCTTTGCACCGGCCCCGCTCACACAAACGTAAGCCGCCTGCCGAGTTCATCCCAAATGCGGGCCGCTTCCTTGCTGCCCAGCTTGGCGGGTATCGGAAATACCCGAGCATATCCCTGCCATCGCCACTGGGCATCGCGGCCATAAAAAAAACAGGCGGTGGAAAACCACCGCCTGTTAAAATTTCGCCGCCTAAAGCTAGGCAGTTTCGATATCCGCTTTAGAACTTCAGGCGAAGGCCGGTCGCGACGTTGACATTATCGGTAGTAAGCTTTCCGGTAGTCCAGGCACCGGTATAGTCGACCCAGCTTACACCGGTATAGACGTCGAAGTGCTTGTTGAACTTGTAGTCAACCACACCAGAGACCCAATCCTGATCGCCGCCGTTGGTCGCGGTGCTATTGTAGCCATTTTGGTTCAGGTGATAGTATGCTGCAGTGAAAGCCCAGGGACCGGTGTCATAGGTTGCTCCGGCCCACGCGGTCTGCACAATCTTATTCGAGGTGAACGGATTGCTGGCCGCCCCCCCCCCGAGCAAGTAGCCATTAAGGGTGTGCATGTCGTTATACGCATTCTGAAGCTTGTCCGGATTGCCCAGCTCCATGTGGACATAACCACCGAATGCGGTAATTTTGCGAGTAGGCCCTTCGTCCTTGAAGCCACCGCCCAGTTCCATGGTGTACTTAGCCATGACAGAATAGGCTTCGTTGTTCGTTATGCTGTAGGTGAAGGAATTGACGCCGGTGTCATAGCCACTGAGGTTAACTGCGCCATTTTCCTTGGTATAGTATGCATCGATCGACAAGCCCTTATAGCTTGCGCCCACATTCGCACCAACCGCATCGCCTAGGATGGATGTGCCGTCACCGCCGGCGCTGTACATCACGCCAGCGTGAGCGGGGCCGAACTGGTAGACGTACTTGACCGAGTTATCCCAGCGAGACGTCTCCGTGGAGCCGACACCGGCAGCCGCGCCGCCCGAGTAACCGATCATGGAGAAAGCATACGAGCCGTGATTTGGATCGTAGGTTCCGACGCCGTCTGTCATGAAGGAGTTGTGACGGCCAACGGTGAGCGTGCCGTAGCTGGAGTTGCTCAGACCGGCATAGGCTTGACCGTTGAGGAACTGACCACAGCGTCCGCCATCACCAAACGCCGAGAGATCGGCGCTCTTGCCGGGGTTTTGCATCATGCTCTTGCAAGCATCAGCCAACTCGCCCGAAATCGGGTTGAAGCCGGACTTGATCTTGCCGAGAGCCACAAAACCCGCACCAATGCTCTCCTCGACCTTCACGCCGACAAACGATTGCGACATAGCGTTGTTGGTGAGTGCGGAGACGCGGCCGAGGGCCTTGGCGTCGTTGTTTTGGTAGTTCAGACCCGTGTAGAAGGTTGAGCTGACATCGCGGCCGTGATCCTGATAGGCATAGCCCACGTCAACCGTGCCGTACACGGTCACGCCACCGTAAGAGAGTTTCTCAGGCAGCGGGTCTTTCATACTGTCGACGCTGAGGTCGGCTGCTTGCGCGGAGGCAGCGAAGCCGCCAAGCGCTAGTGCACAAATAAGAAGTTTTCTCACCGTAATTCCCCGTTAGGTAAACGATTGACGCGAAACCTGTGACGTACGCCCGGAAAAAGTTCCGGACTTGCAACGCGGGAATGAGATTCTCGCTCAGTCCCCCCCGCTGCCCAATCGCCGAAGGGGTCTGCCCATCCCCTTTTGCCCCGGCTCTCCAGCAGCCTCATGCCGTATAAGGTTTTATCGGACTCAACTTAGCCGGTCAACGGCAAGGGTGGAGTTTAATCGAACACGTTAATGCGGAGTGGCATTTCTGTAACGGATTGCGCAGTATACAACCTCCGGTTGTAGAGTATAACGGTCCGGCTTTTGACGATTAGACGCTTTTACTCGTAGGCGAATATCCTGTAAATAGTCGTCAATACTACCTCTGGTTGTCTTATCGATTTACAGCAGCCCTGAACCCCAGGATTTCGTCTCGAAAACGAATCCGGCCGTGGGCAACTCATGCCGCGCCCGGTGGGTCTGCTCAACATTTTGAGAGCGATATGCAGGTCAGCCGCAGCGAACATCCCCGTACCGGTGCGGCAGCGTCTCGCCCGCGGAACGCGGGGCCTGCGCCTTCAGGGAAAGCCAGATCACGCCGCCGCCCCCAAGGCTGCCGATGGTCAATGCCTGGCCGGTCTGCTGCTGTCCGGTGCGCAAAGTGACCAGAGGAGGCCGTTGCTCTTCCGCGAACGCATTGCCGTCCTCGTGAATGGCCCCCTCGAAAAGCTGTGCGGCGGTACACCCCAGTATCTCGCCTTCGGAACGGTTCAGGATCTGCTGGGCGGCAGGATTGACGGCGGCGACTTGCCCTTGCTGCCTTGGAAGGTCGCACCCAAAGCCGGATTTAGCGCCGGTTATACCTGGCACTTCGAGAAGCGCCTCGCGGACGACTGCCGCGAGAGCGGCCTCGTTGGGCATCGCCTCCAAGGCCTGCTGCGCCACCATGGGCCTGCCAGGAACGCGCCGGCATCGACGGAGCCCGCAACTGCCAGCTCCTAAGCAGCCCTGTGCAGCTTCGCGAGGAATTTCTCTGGCGGGATGTAGTAGGGATTCCCGATGACCTGGCCCTGCACCACCATGGCCGGATGGACCGAAAGCACATGGAACAGAGTGGCGCCGTCGAACCGCCGGGCGTCGTACTGGCAACACGCTGTGCACGGATACTCGGCGACCACGGTGTTAACCAGCGCCTCATATTCGATCAGGCGTTCCGTTCCCGGCAGTCCCTCCAGCGCCCATCCCATCTCACCGGTAACGCGGACGCCGGGAAAGCCTGGCCTTGATGCTCGCCAGATACGTATCGCGCAGGCAGCCGAGCATGCGCTCAACAACGAAAGTGCGGTCTGGACAGTAGACATCGAGGGCCGGAGCCAATTTGAAGATGCCCTGCCATCCACCTGCCGGGCTGCGTAGTCCGATACGCTCCCGCGTGGCCTCAGGCGTCTCGTTCTTCTCCCTATGATAGAAATAGTGGACTTCTTCCCCCTCCAATAGGCCGCCTTCTATGTATTTAAGCATGGTATCGCGGCGTTCTCTATCCTCATTATAGATATAGCACATGTGCGTTCCCGCCGGGAATGCTTCCTGAGTGAACCCCATCGAGATCTTGCGTGGTTCTGTTTCTGGCATGGATACCACCGCTTTCCACCATGGTTAGGGCTATACCGCGATCCTGCTTCCTTGCATGGCCCAGCGCGGCGCAATGGCAAAGAGCCGGGCCGCTTGCAGCGCTGCCCCGCTCGCGGGAATGCAAACGCCATCGCGGCCGCCGGTAGCGTAACAAGGATGATCAACCAAACGGTGAACGGGCCGGTGGCGGCCGTGTCAGCACCGCCGGATCACTTAATGAGCAATAAAGCGAGCCTTGCGTCTCGCCCTCAGCCTGACTCGCGGCAGGCCGCTATAGCCGCTACGCCACCGGCTTGCCCCGAAGGCGGTTCAAAAGGCGGCTCTTCCGAAGGGGTGAGGCTGAGGACCGATCGCTGGCAAAGACCAAGATTTTGAAGGAAGCAGCTTAGGATACGGCGGCGTCCGGCGCTTCGTTATCCTGGAGATACTATAGCACAGCCGCTTGTTATACTTGGCAGCGAGCGTATCTGACGGCCGCCGGTCTTGGCGGCAAAGCAACGGCGGCTCCGGCGTGCATGGGCGCTGGCCCGTGACCTCGGGATACTTTGTAAATAGCCTAGAATATTGCACCCGATGTTTCTGGCCTTTCTCCCGCGATTGACGCTAAGCACGCGCATGGCGGGCAGATGAGAGCATAGAAAAAGTGTTTGCGTGTAATGATATTTGTAAATATATATATTCACGGTTTCCCGTTCCGAACATCGCCTTCTGGAATATTCGAAGTGCCCCTGCCGGGCGGCACCCGGTTGGGAAACTCAAAAATCGAGGTGCGGCTTCATAATGAACAGGACGAATACCACTGCCGAGAAGTTGAGAGCGCGGCTAGCTCCGCGGCACAAGCCCCAGCAGGACCGGAGCCGGATAAGATTTCAAGCTTTGCTCGACGCGGCGGAAGAAGTGATCGCAGAATTTGGGCTGCAGGGACTTGCCATGCGGGAAGTTGCCCGCCGGGCGAATTTGCCAATCGCCTCCGTCTATCACTATTTTCCTTCCACCACAGGGCTTATCCGCGCTGTCGTCGAACGGCAATTTGAGACGATGAACGGTATTCTGGAAGCCGGATTGCAGGCCCGTTTTCCCGTGGGCGGCACGGATTTCAACGTTGAACACGTGAAGTCGCTTATCGATGAAATTGCATGTTTTTTCTTTAATACTCCATCCGCTCCAGAAATTTCTGCCGGGCTGCATGCCTATCCCGATCTTAGGGCGCTTAATACCGAAGATACAAAGAAGAATGCAGCGCTACTTCAACCCATTCTTGCTCATTTCCTTCCATCCCTGGAGCCAGGACAGGCAAGCAACATTTCGATCGTCCTCGTCGAATGGGTAAGCGCTACCATCCGGTTCGCGACCGCCTCGCCGCCAGATGTTCGCGGCCAGCTCGTTGAAGCCCTTAAGACCCTTGTTGCCCAGGCGCTGAAAGGCCTTGCCGGAACGGAGGAAGGTACTGGCATGGACCGATCCAGTCCGCTCCTAGCGCAAACGGTTGTGCCACTCCCAGTCCTGAGAACCGGGCAGACCGGAAATCCTCCCGGCCGCGCGGACAAAAAGCGGCCCCAAAAGAAGTAACGGTCCCCGCCAGCCGCAACCGGTTGCTTCCGGAATCCCCGGCGCCTTGTGGCATGAAGTGTTGCAGTGCAAGCACCCCATCGTGAGGATGGCCGCGAGGCTTCATGTAACGCCATATTAACTCTCTCTGCAGCGCGGCCCGGCTTGAAAATGGCGATTTTCGAGCTTGATGCAATTTAGCAGAAATGTCTTGAGTAAGTGTTAGGCGCCCTCAATGCAGCCTATGCTATTGATATACATGCGCTTTTTTCTATTACCCTGTCAGTGCGGGGCGCAGCGAAAGGGCGTTGCTTTGGTTAATTTCAAATATTCCAACATATTTAATAGGGTTTTCGAACCGTAGAAAATAGCCAAAAACCCCGGAAATTTCGCGAAAATACGTGCTTTCTTAGCGTGCGCTACTTGCGTTTACCATGTCCAGATTAACCATCGCGAGCGTGTACGCAATATATACCATGCTTTAAGATGTGAGAGCCGGCCATGCTGCAAGAGCTGGACGGCAATGCCGGCGGAGGTGCGGCCGGCCATCGCGGCTCGAACGGTCCTTTGCTGCATATTTTCTGGACCGCAGGCCCGGAATATGGCGAAAACGCGGGGAATTCGGCAGCAGCGCGGAGCGGGCGATGACAATCACCAGAGCACAAGAGCCGCCCATCCTCCACGATAGCTTCAGACCTAGGCCAGCCGGAGCGGGCACACTCCACTCCCCCGCTTCCCGCGGATTTTGACGCCATGGCTCATCGATCAGCCAATACCGGAGCGCCCGCCATGGGGCCGCTCGTGCTCGCCGCGGACCTCGGCACCTCGGGATGCAAGTGCGCCCTGGTATCCTTCGACGGAACCGTGGCGGCATGGGCATTCGAACCGGTTCCCCTGCATATCGAGGGCGTTGCGGCCGAACAGGACCCGGAGGATTGGTGGTCGGCCTTTCTCAACGCGTCTTTAGCCCTGTGCAAGGATGCCGGTATGCGCCGCCGTATCGCCGCCGTGTGCTGCTCCACCCAGGGCGAGGGCACGGTGTGCGTGGATCGCGAGGGCAACGCCATCGGCCGCGCCATGCTTTGGCTCGACATGCGCGGCAGGGCGGCAATCGCACGCCGGCTGCGCGGGCCGCTCCTGAACATCCAGGGCATCGGTCCGTGGAACCTTTGGCGCTGGCTCCGGCTGACGGGCGGCGCGCCCGCAGGCTCGGGCAAGGACAGCGCCGGGCACATCGCCTACATTCGCGATCACGAGCCCGCCCGCTACGAGCGAACCTACAAATTCCTCAACGTGCTGGACTACATGAACCTGCGCCTGACCGGCCGGTTCTGCGCCACGCCGGATTCCATGGCCACCGCCTGGGTGACCGACAACCGCGATCCATCGCGTGTCCGCTACCATAGCGCGTTTGATCGGGATGCTCGGCATCGAACGGGAGAAGCTGCCGGATTTGGTGGCGTCGACCGATGTGTTGGGCTGCCTCCTGCCGCATGTGGCCGAGGTGCTCGGCCTGAGCCCGGACACCGTTGTGGTTGCCGGAGCGGTCGACACCTCGGCTGTGGCGGTGGGTGCGGCGGTGAGCGACTTCGCGCCCCATCTCTACCTCGGAACTTCCTCCTGGCTTGGTGCCCACGTGCCTTTCATGAAGACGGACGTGTTCAGCAAGATCGCAGCCGTTCCCTGCGCGGTGAACGGGCGTTATCTCGCGGTGGCGCTTCAGTCCTGTGCCGGCGCCAATCTCTCCTTCCTGCGAGACCGCCTCCTCTTCCATCCGGACGAGCTTTTGAACGGCGGGCACCGGCCCGGCGTTTACGACGCCCTGAACCGGATCGCCGCCCGCGTGCCGCCTGGGGCGAAGGGGCTGATCTATCTGCCCTGGCTGTTCGGCGAGCGCACGCCGGTTGACGATCCCAGCCTGCGCGCCGGCCTGTTGAACCTGTCGCTGGAGCACACGCGGGAGGACATCATCCGCGCCTTCATGGAAGGGGTTGCGCTCAACACCCGCTGGATGCTGGAACCGTTCGCGCGCCTGCTCGGCCGCGCGTCAGCTCCAGTTGCCCTCGCCGGGGGCGGCGCGCAGTCGGACCTCTGGTGCCAGATCGTCGCCGACGTTACGGGGCAGCCGGTCCGGCAGCTTGCCAACCCCATTCAGACCAACGCCATCGGCGCGGCCTTCATAGCCGGCGTTGGAATTGGAGCCTTGAAGTTCACCGATTTGCCCGCCCTTCAGCGCGAGCGCCGTCTCTACGAGCCAAATGCCTCCCTTAAGGCTCTGTACGGCGACAAATTCGAACTGTTCAAGGAACTGCACCAAAAGCTGGCGCCGGTCTACCGCCGCCTGAACCCGCCAGCCGGGGGGACTGCTCATGTCCGGCCGTGAGGAACGGCAGCGCATAGGAGATTATCGCCCGGCTGGGCCTGCCCTATGCGGTCTACAACATCGGCTCCATCGTGCGCCCGCAGGCCCCGTGCGTGCTCCTGCCCGGCACCGCCAAACTGCACAAGCTCTGGCGGACGCGTCCCGCGGCTTGGTGCCACACGTTACGGCCTAAATTTGCTTCCACAACACGTTATGTGCGATGGTGCGGCAGTGTGCACAGCTTGGCGCCATCCCACATGGAGCCGGACCCGCAAACGAGGACGGAATAGCTTGCCCTCCGCTCTGCCGCTAACCGCCCGGTCCAACCGCAACCGCTTCGCGGGATGGCTGTGCGTGTGCCTGCTGCTCTTGCAAGTCCTAGCCGTTAGATGTCATGAGCCGGGCATCGTGTCCGAAGCGGAGGCCGCCGCCAGCTACGCCGGTGCCGCGTTTATCTGTGGAACGCCCGGTTCACCCGTCCAGCCCGTGGACGCTCCCCAAAAGACGCCCGCCAAAGCCCCATGCGCCTGCGTTTTCCACACATGCGGGTGCTGTCCGGCAATTCTCACCGGAACTGCGAGCCTGCTGCCGCGCGTGGAGCCGGCCGCAGCCAGAACTGCCAGCTACCGCGGCACCAGTCTTGTGACCAACGCGATTCTCCGTAACGCAAGCGTGCGCGGTCCCCCTGCGTTCTTGGCATAGTTCCCAGTTTCAAGACCGGCTGGCGCTAGCGTTCTGGATCGGCTCGGCTTTTACACGCCGTTCGCTGTGTCCAGTTGCACCGGCCATCCCTAGAACTCTATCAATTCATAAGGAACGATCATGACCATTGGCCGCAGACAACTCCTCACCGCCGCTTCCGCCGCCGCTTTTGCCGCTGCATCCAGCCGCGCCTTCGCAGAGGACGCGCCCATAAGCCCCATGCAGTGGACCGATAAAAACGGTTTGGTCAAAGACCTGCAGAAGGACGCCGAGCCCCTGAAGGACGAGCTGACCAAATACCCGCGCTGCCGGTATTGCGGCATGATGCGCGCCAAGTTCAGCTCCACCCGCATGCTGCTCGTTTACGAGAACGGCGGCGTAGACCCCACATGCTCGCTGCACTGCGCCGCCATCAGCCTGGCGCTCAACATGGACCTCGGGCCGAAGGAAATGTATGTGGGCGATGCAGGCGCAGACGGCGATATCAAGCCGCTGACCGATGCCGGAAAGGCGCAATACGTCATCGACCCAAGCAAGCCGGGCGTGATGACCAAGGTCAGCAAGCTGGCTTACTCCGGCCGTGCCAAGGCGGATGCGGCGGCGGCCGCGGAAGCCTCCGCCAAGGCTGGCGCGAAGGTGGTGGATTTCGATACCGCGCTCACGGACGCCTATCTTGGCATGGCCCAGGACACCATCATGATTCGCAAGCGCCGCGCCGAGATGCGCAAGAAGAAGGCGTAACGGTCCGACGGCCGGCGGTTCCTTGCGCCGCCGGCCGCATTCCGCATTCAGGAGTTCCATTCATGTGTGAGTCTTGCCGTGCCCCTCGCCTCGGCCGGCGTGCTTTTGTGCTGCAACTGCCGCCCGCGCTTGCGCTCGCCGCACTGTCCTTGTCGACCGCCCGCGCCGGAGCGGCCGGGCTGGACCTGCCCGCGCCGCAAGCTTCCGACGTTTGCCCGGTCTGCGGCATGTTCGTGGCCAAATACCCGCACTGGATTGCCACCGTGCTCTACCAGGACGGCCACGCCGATCACTTCGACGGACCCAAGGACCTCTTCAAATACCTGCTCGACATGAAGAAATACGCGCGCGGCCGGACGCGTGAGCAGATCGCGCGCATGGGCGTGACAAGCTATTATGAAGGTTCGCGCATCGATGCCGCGAGCGCCGTGTACGTGCTTGGCTCCGGCGTTTTCGGCCCCATGGGGCATGAACTGGTGCCTCACCCGGATGAGGCGGATGCGAAAGAGTTTATGAGCGACCACAAGGGGCGGCGCATCCTGCATTTCGCGGAGATAACGCCGGCGATTTTGGAAGCGCTCGACCAGGGCAAGTTCGAATGATGAACAGCGAAAGGCCAAAATTGAAAGTTCGCGGCTCGACCGTGGCTGCGGCGGTGGCGGGCTTGCTCGTGTTCCTTGCCGCCACGGAAATGCTGCACGCCGCGCTGACGGCCGGGGCTGGCCGCGAGAGGCGCGAGGCCACGCAAGCGCTTGCCGCGCAGCTCGGCCTCACCGATCTCGCCCTGTTCACAGAGGCCCGCTACACCCGCCACCGCTCGCTAGCCGACCTGCATTCCGCGTTTCAGGACGCACCGATGGCGATGGAGCATTTCCCGGCCGGTTCGCTGGTGGCTCCGCCGCGCGCCTTTCCCGAGGCGGCACTGCACGGCGGAACGGGAGACTGAGCGATGCCCCCCTGGCTTGAACGGCACCGTTTGCTTGCCGACTTCGCGGTGGCATCGCTGCTGCGGCGCAAGATGCGCAACGGCGGCCTGCTGGTAGTTTACACGCTCATCGTGTTCGTGCTGGGCTCGATCATGATGTTCGGCGAGGCCATCCGGCGCGAGGCCGCGGCAGCGCTCAAGGGCGCGCCGGAAGTCACCGCGCAGGCAATGCGCATGGGCCGTCATGACTTCGCCACCCGCGCGGACATCCAGAAACTCGGCATTCTGCGTGGCGTCAGCCACATCGAGGGGCGGCTGTGGGGGTATCATTACGATACGGCCTCGGCGGCAAATTACACGCTGCAAGTCCCGCTGGCGGAGGATAGCGTCCATGTGCTGGCGCCAGGCGAGACCATCGTGGGCGAAGGCGTGGCGCGGGTTCGCAAGCTTGTGCCGGGCGGATATCTGTTCCTCGTATCGGCGGAAGGCAAGCTGCTGAAGCTCAAGGTGAAGGAGACCCTTCCATCGGCATCCGCGCTCGTTTCCAGCGATCTCGTGCTGGTGTCCGAATCCGATTTCCGCAGCTTTTACGGCCTCGGCCCGGATGTGTTCACCGATATCGCCATGCGGGTGACCAATCCGCAGGAGGTTACCAAAGCGGCGGAGAAGGCGGAGCTGCGCCTGCCGGGCTTCCGCTTCGTGACCCGCGCGACATGCTGCGCACCTACGAGGCGCTGTTCAGCTGGCGCGAGGGGCTGCTGCTGGCGGTGTTCGCCGGCGCGCTCCTGGCATTCGTTATCCTGGCCTGGGACAAGGCATCCGGGCTTTCGGCGGAGGAGCGGCGGGAAATCGGCATCCTCAAAGGTGTCGGCTGGGACACGGGCGACGTTATCGCCATGAAAATGTGGGAGGGCGGGCTCATCTCGGTAACGGCATTCCTGGCCGGCACGGTCCTGGCTTACGGCCACGTCTTTCTGTTCTCCGCCTCGCTGCTGGAGCCGGTGCTCAAAGGCTGGTCCGTGCTCTACCCGCATTTTCCGCTGACGCCGTCGGTGGACCCGCTGGAGCTTTCCACACTCGCCTTCTTCTCCATCGTTCCGTACATGGCGGCAACCGTGGTTCCGGTCTGGCGCGCCGCCTCCGCCGACCCCGACGCAGTGATGCGGTAGGAGGGCTGCAATGATCGAGCTGAGCGACGTTACCAAGATCTACAATCAGGGGCGCGAGAACGAGGTCGCCGCCATCCGCGGCGTCAGCCTGACAATCAAGGCGCGCGAGGTCACCGTGCTCAAGGGGCCGAGCGGCTCGGGCAAGACGACGCTGCTGACGCTCATCGGCTGTTTGGCGCGGCCCACATCCGGGCGGGTGCGGCTGCGCGGCGAGGCGGTGTCGTCGCTGCCGGAGAAGTTTCTCGCGGAGCTGCGGCGGCGAACCTTCGGCTTCGTCTTCCAGCAGCACAATCTCATCCGGGGGGTGAGCGCGCTGCAAAATGTCATGCTGCCAGCCTATCCGCTGGGTGTGCCCCATGCGCGCCTGGCCTCCACGGCGCTGGACTTGCTGGCGCGGCTTGGGCTGGAGCACCGGGCCGGGCTGACAGCCGAACATCTTTCGGGCGGCGAGGCTCAGCGCGTGGCCATCGCGCGGGCGCTCATCAACGGCCCGGAGGTCATCATCGCGGACGAGCCGACCGCCAACCTCGACACCGCCTTGACGCAGCAATTCCTCGATATCGTCGCACGCTTCAAAAGCGAGGGCAAAACCGTGCTGATGACCAGCCACGATCCGCGCATCTGGCAGGCGCCGCTGGTGGACACGGTCATTACGCTGGCGGACGGCCGGGAGGCGGCGGCGTGATCTTTCATCCGCCCATCCTGGCGCTGACACTCGTCTCGCTGCTTTCGGCGGCGGCAGCCATCTGGGCCAGCATGTTCGCGGTTGAGCTGCTGCGGTGCTGGGATTTGTCCAGCGGGGCAGAGAAGCAGCTGCTCCTGGAACGCCGCACCTATCTCGTTTCGACAATTATGACGCTGGTCATGATCGCCGAGCTGGCCTCGCTTGTGCTGTTCGTGTTCAATGCCGATCGCATGGCGGTGATGTTCGCCGGCGCCATGTGCGCGGTGGGCACGCTGAATGCCAGCGTCTATGGCTTCCCCGCGCTTATCGCCAAGCTCTGCGTGTTCTTCGGCGCAAGCGGGTGGCTCGCCGTCAATCACGCGGACGGCCAGGGGCGCGATTATCCGCTGATCCGCGTGAAATACTGGCTGCTGCTGGCAGTGGCGCCGCTGGTCGTGCTGGCGGCGGGATTGCAGCTCGCCTATTTCCTCGACCTGAAAGCCGACACCATCACCTCCTGCTGCGGCAAACTGTTCGCCCCGGAAAAGCAGGGGCTAAGCGCCGATCTGGCCGGACTTAGCGCGGGAACCGCGCTGGTTCTGCTCTATGGCGGCCTTGGGGTTACGCTGGCCGCGGGCGGCGCGGCCTGGCGCTGGCAACGCTCCGTTCCGCTCTACGGAGCTTCGAGCGGGGTGTTCTTTGTCATCGCAATCGCTGCCGTGATATCCGCGATCTCGCTGTACGTCTACGAGCACCCAAACCACCATTGCCCCTTCTGCCTGCTGAAGCGCGAATACCACTATTTCGGCTTCGCGCTCTACGCGCCGCTGTTTGCGGGAACGGCGCTTGGGCTATCGGCGGGCTTCCTCGGACTTCTGCGTCAGCCACCGAGCCTCAGCCTGACCATGCCTGCGCTGCTTCGCCTGGCTGACGCTGGTTTCCATGGCATGCTTCTCTATCTTCGGCGTCATCGCAGCATGGGCTATCCTGACATCGAAATTAATATTGCTCGCATGATGCGGCGGAGGGCGGACGCGCATACCATTTAGCAAAAAGTGACCGCCATTTTAGGAGAAGACAAATGCGAAGCTTAATTCTGGCAGCAGGTTTACTTTCAATTCTTACGGTTTCCGCTGCGGCAGAGGACACCCGGACGGCCATCGACTTGCCGCCCGACGTCAAAGTGCAGTTCCTGGAACACATGCGGACGCACATGATCTCGCTCAACGATGTCATTCAACTCATGTCGAATGGCAAAATCCGCGAGGCGGGGGCGCTTGCCCGCAAGGAGATGGCGATTGGCAAAGGAATGGGCTTCGGGCGTTTCATGCCGCCCGAGTTCAGGGAAATAGGCTTCGAGTTTCATCGGTCGGCGGACGATTTCGCCGGTGTCACGGCCGATCTTCCCGAGCCGCCGGATGCCGCCGCCTGGTCCAAGGCGATGAACGGCCTTGCACAAATCACGATGCGGTGCAACGGCTGCCACGCCGCCTTCCGGGTCAAGTGACGGCAATGCCTGGACGGCGCCGGGTTCACCGTGCGCCGCGGGCTGGCGGCTACTTGGGGCAATAATAGAAGGAAGAACCATGAAAACGATGCGCCGTACCAATTTCATCGTGGTGGCCAACATCGTATGGTTTGCCCTGTTCGCGGTGGAAATCCTTGCCGTGCTCGCCCCCGATTACGTGGCGTGGTGGCAGCACGAGGGCGCGCGCTTGCGGCGGGCCTGCGACGAGGACACCTTCCGTTACGACCTGCTCGACCGCCTGTACCTCTTCGGTCTGGTCTGGCTGTTCTCCACACCGGCGATGAGCCTGCTCGCCTCGCGCATTCCAGAGCGCTGGCCTGACCGGCTGTCCCGATGCTGGTGGGACGGAGCCGCGCCCGCGCGCTCGTTCGCGACGGCTGCGGCGGCACTCGCGCTCATGCTGTGGCCACTGAGCGGCATGCTGAACGCTCCCGTTACAAGCACGCTCATTCTGGAAGCGGTGCGGGCGGTTCTGCTGCTGGGAATCCTGCTTTATTACCGCGCTGCCGTTCTCAGCGCTTAGGCATCGCTCAGTTCCCCCCTCCCGCCCATCTTCCGTAACGTTCGCCATTGGCAAGGATGCGAAACTCCTCGCTTCATGAAACGAGCCTCAGATGAAGTATCGGCTCCGGACGAGGAGTTCCGGAGCCGATACTCGAACCAGGGGATTTGGCGCGTGCCCCCGGTCCACAAGGCCAACCTGGGCACTCTCAGGCGCCCGTCAGGAGGTTTTCCGGACACCTGGAGCCGGACCCAGAAAAAACGGCATGTGCACCGTTAGCCTAGTTTCCTCTCCATTCGAGAGATGGCAGGCGTGCACCGATACCGTACGCCAAATGTATAAATAGCTGCTTTGTTGTCGCATGCCTATTACATACTCAGCCATTATGCACAACAATAAGATAGCCTATTTGGCAAATACATAGAAACTACACTACCAAATCTCACATTTAAACCAATCTCATCCAAACAGTTGTCACTTTTTCCTGAGCGCATACGATTATCTGCCTGCGCGCCTTTAAAAACTCTGAACTGGTTGTTTGAAGTACCGGCCGATATGAAACGGTTCCACAGGATAAGCGCCGCCGTCATGAGGCCAAATGGCCAGGCCGGGCCGGAATCTGATCTGCTGGTAACTGTCGTAATCCAGGCCCTCCAAGAGCGCGGAATCTCGATCCGCCGCTTTCTGAAAGGGCCGCTGGCTGAGGCTCTTTGCCCAGCCAATTAGCATCTCAAAGGAGAACTGTCCCTCGGGACCCAAGATCCCTGCCGGTTTCGGCACTGCGAACGTTTTCGTCGCAGCAAGGCCCAATGCAGCGGAACCAGCCAACAGTGTGCGGCGATCGATCACGATAATCTCCCTGTGCGCCCGTCTTTTCCGCTGCTATCGTCAAATGCGCCTACGCTCAGATCAATTTAGTCCATTCAAGGACTTGGATAGCAAAAAATACGGTACCGATAACGATAGCAATGGACTGTACGGTTATCGCGGAACGTCCCAGTAGATTTTCCTCTTTACTAACCAAGTCGAGACCCACCCATATTAAGACAAATATGAAAGCGACGGTCCAAAATGGCAACCCAAACACCGTATGCGGCATAACTCCTCATCCCAAGAAAACTACCACCGCACGCCATTCACCCTCTGTAACGTTTTGTGCGACGCGGGCTGTGATCGATATCGCCTCCCCTTAAACTGGAATAACTACAATCGTTCTACCCGCCTTAACTGAGCAACCTGGCTACTCGGCAAGGATAGCTCGATCCTTCCGCCGTTGTTTCTAATCATGTCACCGGGTACCGTGTAACTTTTCCTAAAAAAGCCGAGACAGCTCTTCAATTCCACTTCGATGGAACTCAGCCCGCCGTTCGATCGGTTGATTTTGCTCACCCTTCCAATCCGCCGTCCGTCGGATCCAAATACCGCAAGTCCCTCAAAAACGCTGGCGAGGTTTTTAGCGGGAACCGGTGCCGGTACAGCCAGCGCGAGCGGAGCCGATTGGGATTGGGCAATTGATTGGCTGGACAGCGCAGCAAATAACAAAGGGCTCATTCCGGCCCCCACGAGGCATAACCATCTCGCTCGCATGACGTGTTTTCCAAAGCTGGCATCTGATACCGCCGTGTCGTTGCTTCCTAATCCGTTACCCAAACTAGACGTCACCCTAACTGGTACCGGGTACGAAACCTGTCTTGACCTCTTTTTCGTCCCCGGTAACCCAAGGTCAAATCTTGCAAGTGGCCTGTATGCTGCCGGCGTCTCCCCAGCTGCGCTACCAAGTCGACTGCCGGATTGCAAATCCTAGCAGGGACTTGGCCATGTGACATCGGCTCCGGCGCGGGCGCAATTCGTGACGGCTTCCTAGGTACTTCCACCAGGGGGCAATCCCCCTGGGCCGAAATTCGCGGAAGGACGTGCTGGACCGGGAACCGCCATGTGTGCGGGTCCCGGCTCCTTGAAATGGCAAGCTACTGTTTTAGCTGCGCAACGCGCTCGCTCGTAATGGACAGATCGATCCTTCCGGCTTTGGTCTTGATCGTATCTGCCGGCACCACATAGGTCTTTCTGAAATAGCCAAGGAAGCCCTTGAACTCGATCACGATTGAACTCAGCTTGCCGTCAGTTCGATCGACCTTGCTCACTTTGCCGATCTGCTGCCCCTCCGATCCGAATACGTCTAGCCCCAAAAGATTCTTTTCTGCGTCCCCGGCGGCTGCCTGGGCAGGCGCGGCAGGCTGGGCTGCCGTCTCGGCTTTGGCCGGGGCGGACGCCGCAGTTGCTTGCGCTGGCGCTGCGGCCTTGGCCGGAGCCTGAGCCTGCGCCGGCTGAGCAGGTGCGGCAGGCTGGGCTGCCGTCTCGGCTTTGGCGGGAGCGGACGCCGCGGCTGCTTGCGCTGGCGCTGCGGCCTTGGCCGCAGCCTGAGCCTGCGCCGGCTGAGCGGGCGCAGCAGGCTGGGCTGCCGTCTCGGCTTTGGCGGGGGCGGACGCCGCGGCTGCTTGCGCTGGCGCTGCGGCCTTGGCCGCAGCCTCAGCCTGCGCCGGCTGAGCGGGCGCAGCAGGCTGGGCCGGGGTCTCGGCCTTAACAGGGGCGGACGCCGCGGCTGCTTGCGCTGGCGCTGCGGCCTTGACCGGAGCCTGAGCCTGCGCCGGCTGAGCGGGCGCAGCAGGCTGGGCTGCCGTCTCGGCTTTGGCGGGGGCGGACGCCGCAGTTGCTTGCGCTGGCGCGGCGTCCTTGGCCGCAGCCCGGGACTGGGCCGGCTGTGGGGGGACAGCGGGCTGAGCCGGGGTCTCGGCCTTAACGGGGGCGGACGCCGCGGCTGTTTGCGCGGGAGCAGCGTCCTTGGCTGGTGCCTGAGCCTGCGCCGGCTGAGCGGGCGCGGCTGGCTGGGTTTGGGCGATTGAGGTGCCGCAGGCAAACCGAATAGTAGAGCACACGCTCCGGCGGCAGCTAGGTATGACGATCTTGTTTTCATAATTAGTTTCCCAAAAACTCGCGTTATGATTGCATTCCCGTTCCGGAACGCAAATCTCCTTTGACCACACGGCAATGTGCCCCGTTGTTTCCTCCGGTGTGGCGCACGGCATTTAGAACGCCGCCCAAGCTGACGGCACCCGGTCTGGGGCTTTTCCAGCCAAGTGCCGATTTGCGATCCCCGCCCTTGGTCTGTCCTCAATACTTGCCATTGACTTCGCCTTGGGCGCAATTCGTGATAGCTTCCCAGGTGCCAGCCCCAGGGGAAGAGCCCCCTAGGTCCAAACTCGCCTTATGTCATGTGCCCTGCAGTCAATTGACTTCTTGCCTGCCCTGTGGAATCGAATGCCTTGCATGGTGATACCGCGTCCAATACTTGCTCTTCCGTTGCCCTGGATTGGGGTGCTCTATGTTCTCGGGTATGTGCTTTTCGACGCGGTGAGCTACGTTCACCCGTTCGGAGCGTACGGAATAACGCCCTGGAACCCTTCGACCGGCCTAAGCATCTTGGTGGTTCTCCTTTGGGGGCGCAGGATGCTGCCGCTGCTCTTTCTGACGCCTCCTCTTGCCGAAGTAGTTGTGCGCGGGCTTGCACTTCCATTGTGGATCACGGCCCTGGAAGCACTTATCGTCGGCGGAGGATACACCATAGCTACGCTTATTCTGATGCAGCGGAGACTGCGATTCGACGCGTCGTTATCGTCTCTTCGCGATTTAAATATACTAATGGGCGTGGCCGTGCTGAGCAGCGCTATTGTTGCATCGGCATATGTGCTGGCGCTTGTTGTGACGGAGAAGATAGAAGTCTCCGATTTCCTCCCGGCGGCTCTGCGCTACTGGGTCGGCGACATGATTGGCATCGCCGTTGTTGTACCTTTCGGGCTTCTCGCAGCAACCCGTGAGCGCTTCATCAAATTCAACTGGCAGACGGCTTCGCATGTTCTGGCGATTTCGCTTGCGCTAGCCATAGCCGCTTCCTCAGCCCAGCGTGACCAACTCCAACTTTTTTATTTTCTATTTTTGCCTATTACATGGGTGGCAGCGACTGCAGGCCTTGAAAGCGTGAGTGTAGCACTGGTCGTGACGCAAATTGGACTGTTTGTTGCGTTAGAGTTTGTAGGCGGGCACGCTATCAATATCATGGACTTGCAGGCACGCATGCTGGTGCTTTCCATCACAGGATTTGCTGGGGGAGCCCTGGTGACCGAGAGACGGCGCACGGAGCAGAAGTTGAATGAAAACCAGGCAGCCTTGTCACGGCTTTCGAGGCTCAGCAGCATGGGAGAGCTTGCCGCGGCAATCGCGCATGAGGTCAATCAACCCTTATCGGCCGCAGGCACATATGCCCGGCTGGTGACAGAATCCCTTTCAACCGAGAAGCTTAGCGATCCAAGCGTCGTGGGCACGGCGGAAAAGGCTGCGGCACAAATCGAACGCGCCGCTGCGGTGATAAGGCGCTTGAGAGCACTCGTAAGAAGCGGCCGGAGCGACATGTCAGCGATCAGCATCGTTCAGATCGTACATGAAGCAACCGGCCTCGTTGGTCCAATCCTCCAACGGAATGACATCGCCCTTGAAATTGAGATAGAAAATGAGTTACCAGAGGTCCTCGTTGATCGAATTCAAATCGAGCAGGCCCTCGTCAATCTAATAAGCAATGCAGCAGAGGCGCTCGCAAGTTCATCTAAAACTCGCAAGCGTATTACCTTACATGCCACCAAAACTGACGCGCGGCGCATTGAAGTCCGCGTTTGCGACAGCGGGCCAGGTTTCCCCAAAGAGTTTTGTGGCGGCCCTCCTCCTCTTTTTTCGTCCAGCAAGCCAGATGGCCTTGGGGTAGGACTTTCTCTCTGCCAATCCATCGCCGAAGCGCACGGCGGGATTCTCCGCTTGGAGTCTGGGGACGGCGGGGCTGCGGTGAGCTTCACGCTTCCGGTCGCTGAAGGATGCGAAAATGACTGAAAAGCCCGTTCCGGACAAAATAGGCGTTGCCCTCGTCGACGACGATGAGGCCGTTCTCAACTCCCTTAAAATCTATCTCGAAAGGCGCGGACTTACCGTCACAACCTTCACCAACGCACAGGAGTTGCTCGACGCCGTGGATTCGGGAGAGCAGTTCGATTGCGTGGTCACGGATGTGCGCATGCCTGGCATGTCAGGCGTCGAGCTTCAGAGCGCCCTCGCCCGCCGCAACTGCGTGTGGCCTCTGATACTCATTACAGGCCATGGCGACGTCGGTATGGCAGTGTCCGCGCTCAAAGCTGGAGCAGCCGACTTCATTGAAAAGCCCACCGATGACCAGCGTCTGCTTGCCAGCATCGGGGACGCTGTGACGGCCGCGCGCGCGAGGACGAGGGAACAGGTGGAACTGACCGGAATCGGGAAGCGGTATGAGGAACTGTCCGACCGCCAACGTGAGGTCATGAGTCTCCGCCGTCCAGGGAATTGCCAACAAGGAGATTGCGGCGAAGCTTGGGATCAGCCCGCGTACCGTCGAACATTATCGCGAGCATGTAATGGAGCGCATGCAGGCAAGCACTTTCGCGGGACTTGTCCACATGGCCGTACGCCTCGGATTAATAGGTAATACCTCAAAAACATCGCCAAAAGACTAGTATGACCCGCAGTAAATACTGCAACATTTGCTGCGCGTACTTTCAAGATTTGTTTTGGCACCCAGCATCGGCCCAGGCGCCGCTTCTCTTGACCAATGCTGATGTTGCGGCCGGCGTCTTGAAAATGCCTCAACGGGCAACTTGAATCTGGCGCCCATGAGGTGGTCCCTCGGGGCTTTCACGCTTGGCAGGCCGGTCGCAAACACGGCCCGGTGTTATCGGCGCAGCGTGCGGAACCGGCAAAACGCAAACCGAGGCTTAAGCGGGATGACAAGCCCGATCCGTTCGATGAGTACCTTGTTGAGCAGGCCGAACCTCGCAGTCCCGCCCGCTCGTAGCCAGGAGCGCGAGTTAGTTTTGTCAGGCTTGATAGGCCACCGCCTGCCTGACCACTTTCACGCGAAGGCCTTTACGTCCTGGCGGCCGGCCACCCCAGTCGTTCCCAAAGAGGTAACCGGACGCCACGCCAATTCAGGCTGCCAGCCCTTGACCGGAGGCCGGCACGACGCGGAAGCGGTGGTTGAATTGCGGCGCGCTGCTGCCATTCGAGAGCGAGACGATCTCTTTTAAAGGCGCGTTCTTTATTTCCAGTTCGGGGCGCGATACGAAAAGCTCGGCGTGAAGCAAGCCCTCCTCCTCCTTGCCCGCCGGGTCGATGCCCGTGTCACGAAGAAGGCGAATGACGTTTTCGTATTCGGCCTGATCGCGGAACCTGCGCTGAACGAATGTGGCGCCTTCGAAGCGTTCGGTATTGAGGCCGCGCTTAGCCATGCAGAGCGATAAGGGACCGTAATCGAATACCCTCAGCACAAACGACGCAACCCAGGGCTCGCGTCCAGGTTCGAAAGCGGCGAGCAGCTTAGAGAACGTCTTTTCGGTAACGTAGCCTACTGCGCCGGTAGACACAATTAGATCGGCCTTTGCGATCATGGCGCGCGCCTGCTCGCTAAGTGGGCGCGTCTCCAGGTCCTCAGCCAATCCTTCGTCGATGAGGCCAACGTGTCTCCCGTAGGCAATTGCGCTGGGGGAAACGTCAAACCCAATAAACCGGATGTCCGCGTGTTCGGGCCAGCCTGCGAAGTAGTGGGCGTCGCAGGCCGCTAGACGCCGGGAGGAAAGCCTCCTTATAGATGGCGAGGCATAGCGTTCCCGTAGCTGGTCCATAGTAAGTCCGTGCCGCATAATGGCCGATAGCACTCCGTAGGAACAGCCGACATCGAGAACTGTAACCGGCCGCCCCTTGAGTACGCTCAGGCGTCTGGCCAGCTGGAGAAACGCCGGGCTCGCGATCTCTGGGATAACATAGTCGAGATTTCCGAGTGCAAGATAGTAGTCTCTAGGGTCTTCTTGCCTATATATAGCGTCGAAGTTGGCTTTTATCGCATTGACTTCCGAGTATTGCGACGGTTCTTGACGTTGCAAGGCGGACCTCGATCGGATGTTTCTTCGCGGCACGCCCAATGCGGCCGTGCTGGCACTATACAGGCCCGAAACGTAGGGCGAAGTGTAAGGACTTTATAAATGGCGGGGCACCGCGCGGCTCAGTCCTCGGCCGCTAGCCGGTAGCCGATGCCGGGCTCGGTCAGGATGAGTGCCGGCGCGCTCGGATCGGCCTCAATTTTCTGCCTGATTTGACCGACATAGACCCGGACGAACTGGGTGTCGGCGATGGTGCCGCCCCAACCGGCGGCGAGCAGTTGCTTATGGCTGACTACTTGTCCCGCGTGGCGGGCGAGGCAGGAAAGTAATTCGTATTCCTTGCGCGTAAGCCGCACCTCTTCTCCCAGAATTGTCACGCGCCGGGTCTTGAAATCGATCTCAAGGCCGTGTGCGCTATAGTTCTGCGCCGCCTCGCGCGATCGCTGGACCTGCCGCAGCGCAGCACGCAAACGCGCCTGAAGCTCACCCATATGGAACGGCTTGGTCAGGTAGTCGTTGGCGCCAAGATCGAGCGCTGCGATCCGTTCGTCGGTCTCATGCCGGGCAGAAAGTACGATGATCGGCGCGCTGGTCCACTGGCGCACCTGCACGATGACGTCCTTGCCGTCGCTGTCCGGGAGGCCAAGGTCCAGCAGGATCGCATCGAGCGGGGTTTGTGCAACGGTTCGCAATGCCTCCGCCGCTGTCGCGGCAGTCAATACCTCCGCGCCCGAGTTCGACAACGTGGACTTAATGACCTTCAGGATCGGGAGTTCATCGTCAACGACAAGGATCTTGGGAACCGTAACCGTCATTCGCAGGTCCCCGCCGGGCTAACCACCGGCAAGCGGATAATCATCCGTGTACCGCGCCCCTCCTTGACCGGGCTCTCAATCGCGATCCTGCCATCAAATGCCTCGGCCAAGCCGCGCGCAACCGAAAGGCCCAACCCCACACCTGCCCTCCGGGTCCGGTCGGTCCGGCCGCGAAAGAACTTTTCGAATACGTGCGGAAGCTCGGCGGCCGGCACGCCAGGCCCAGAATCCGTTATCGACAAAGCTGCTTCCTGGCTATCCACAGTGACGCTCGCAGTAATCTCGCATTCCGGAGGACTGAACGACACCGCGTTCTCAATGATGTTGACCAAGATCTGTTCGAGCAAGATCGGGTCTGCGAGCACCGTCCAATCATGGTTTTCAAACCGGCGTACGATGCGCCTGCCGGCCAGCCGGCGCCGCATCCGCTCAAGAGCGGCTGCCATGGCTTCACATGGATCGACCTGAGTCAGCTTGAGATCCAGCGCGCCCAATTCAAGCCGGGTCATGTCCAGCAAATTCGACACATAGAGGTTCAGGCGGTCTGCCTCTGCTTCAATGGTGCCGGCGAGTTCGAGCCGCGCGGCCGGCCCAAACTGGCTGTCATTCGCCGACAAGCTGGAGGCCGATGCCAGGATGGTTGCGATCGGGGTTCTTAGGTCGTGCGACAAAGACGAAAGAAGCGCCGTACGGAGTCCTTCCTTTTCAGCCACGAGCTTTGCTTCCGAAATCTCGGCAGCGAGGGCGGCGCGGTCCAGCGCGATTGCGCCAAGCTGAAGGATCGCGTCGATCCAGTGCCGTTCCGTGGCGCTAATGCGGTGCACTGACGGCCAGATGGCCGCGGTTCCAACCACACCTCTCTCTGTCGTGAGCGGTACCCACTGGCACCCTGTCTCCGCCCTCTGTACCCCGTGGACGGGAAGCGGGACCCGGGCGGCGGCGGCTTGCGCTCCAGCGGAGGCGGCCAAGAGGCCACCAGACTCGACGGCAACCCAGACGGCAAACTCGACCCCAGCCTCGTTCTTCAGACGGTCAACGAGGTTGCGCGCGACGTTTGCCGGCGTGCCCGCCGCGGAAAAATCGCGGCTGGCCGAGAGCAGGGCAGCCAAATGGATCATGCGTTCCTTCGCTGATCGCGCCCGGTCGCTCAACCGGCCAGCCATGCCGCCCACCAGCAATGCGGTCGCAAGGAAGGTAGTGAGGGCGAGCACATCGGCCGGCGCAAAAGCGAAGTCGAACTCCGGCTTTACCAGAAAGAAGTTGTAGCTCAGGAAGGCGGCGACCGCCGCGAATAGCGCCGGGCGCACACCGAACCAAGTTCCGGCGAGCATCAGTGCCGCTATGTACGTTAGCGAGAGGTTTCGCGGTTCCAGAAACCGCGTCCACAAGGCGCTGACGATTGTGGCGGCGGCCACCAGCAGCCAAGCCAAAAGATACCGTTTCCAGCGCCAAGCGCTTGGAGCCTTGGTCTGTATGCCGTCAAAGCGCGCTGGAATGGAGGTCATGCTCTTAGACGCCGCTGTGCCGTGTCCCATATATTACGATCGATGCCGCCCAGGCAATCGAGCCTCATCCCAATCGAGACAGCCGATGCTCTGCATCGGCTGCCGGGTGGAGAATGCAGCACGTATAAGGGCTGTATTTCACGGATGCACATTCATATTCCATGTCATAATCGCCAGGCCGATCTCAAGCCGTTTTCCACTTTTACCCCGAAGCGCCAAGTATCGCATGAGGGCCATGGCTTTGCCAGCCTGGCAACGGGCCGTTCAGGCCGCGGCGCCATCCCAGGCAGCTTGCCAATCCAGGCCTTGCGAAGCCGCGCGCATACTGCGAGCCGCAAATCCCATACCGCGCTACCGAACACCGCGGCCAGCGCGCGCCGCACACGCCGCGTGTTGGTTCCGGCCCTGGATGAACCCGTGCACACGGTCATCCTCGCGGCAGACAGCTGAACTTTCCCATCGGGCTTCAGCCAACGGTGGCGTGCTGGACCGCAGTCTCCAACCGCGCCCGTTGCCCTGCATAATTATTCCCGCATCGATGGAAATGGCTGGAGCCGGTTTCCGCCCGCCTTTTACGCCTCGATCGCCGCATTTGCCTCGGCCAGGCGCCGGTAAAGGGTGCGCAGGCTCATGCCGAGTTTGCGCGCCAACTCGGTGCGTGTGCCTCGATGGGCGGCCACGGTTTCCCGCAGCAATTGGAGTTGCATCTCGTCCCATGTTTCCGGGCCGGATGGCGTGGCGGCTGGCGGCGCCGCCGTGCGGCTTTCACGTACCTCCGCAGCGAAATGCTCCGGAAGCAGCTCATCGCCGTCGCACAGCAAGCTGGCGCGCTCCAAGAGATTGCGCAATTCGCGCACGTTGCCAGGATAGCGATAGCTCGTAAGCAGCGTCATTGTGGCTGCCGGAATGCGGAGTTTCCGCCCCGCTGCCACGCGCCGCAAGAGCGCTTCGGTAAGCAGCGGAATATCTTCCCGGCGCTCGCGGAGTGGCGGCAGGCAAATGGGGAAGGTATTGAGGCGGAAATAAAGGTCCTGACGGAAGCTGCCGTTCTCCGTCATCTTGTGCAACGGCCGGTGCGTTGCCGACACCAGGCGGAAGCTGGCCTGATGCAACTCGGTGCCGCCCACGCGCCGGTAGGTGCCCGTTTCCAAAAGGCGCAGCAGCTTTACCTGCATCGGCAGCGGGATGTCGCCGGCCTTGTCGAGAAACAAGGTGCCACCAGCCGCCGCTTCCACGAGACCAGCCTTGCGGGCCGTAGCCCCCGTAAAAGCCCCTTTCTCGTGACCGAAAAGCTCGCTCTCGAAAAGCGCTTCCGGCAATCCGGAGCAGTCGAGCACCACAAACGGCGCATCGGCCCTGTGGCTTGCGTCATGAATCGCCCTGGCGGCCAACTCCTTGCCCGTACCGGACTCGCCTTGCAGCAGCACCGCGGCATCGGACGGCGCCACGCGCGATATCATGTCCAGCATGTACTGGAACGCAGGCGAACGGCCAATAAGCCCCTGGGCATGGGCATGTCCCCGCCCGGCCGGCAGTTCCTCCAACTTCCCGGCGAGTTGGGCAATATCGCTTGCGGCATCGCGGATTGGCGATATCCCGCCGCGCTCGTAAACTTCGCCTTTGGAGGAATGACGGAGATGAACGGCACGTTCGCGCCGGTCCGGCTGCAAACTCTGCGAGAGGGGACAATCCTCCCCCATTCGATCGCGGGGCAAACCGTAACAGTGTGAGTCCTCATAGCAGGTTTTCCCGGCCACATCCGTGCAGGTTGCAGATGTGCCGCGGCAGGCCGCTGAGCCCGGAACGTTGGCGGTGTGCGGCCTTGCGTTCTGGCCATCGGCTGCGGCGGTCCTGCATGCGGCATCCATGCCGGTGCCGGCCGCGAGCGCCGGGATGTCTTCCCGGTCGGCTGAAACGGGCATCTATATTCTCTCGCTTTGAGTGATTACGCGGTCGCATCTCACCGCAGCCCAGCCACGCGGAAGCGCGGCCGGGTCAATCGGAGAAGCGCAGACTGATGTCTCAGGCAGAGAGAGCGATAGGCGGACCCCGGTTGCGATGGGCAAGGCAGGCGGCGCTGACGGGGCGCAACTCGTTCGAGGGCCGCAGAACCTCCGGGTTAATCAGCCTGCCGATGAGGACGGATTGAGCCATCCCAAGCAGAAACGCCGAGGTGGCGATCCCGTCGCAGATTGGGCAAGGCTTGCTGGGAAGCGGCTTTTCGACCGGATCGCCGTCCTCGTCGAACGCAATCAGCGTGAAGCCGGCGCCGGTGCAAATGATGGTGGCCGATTCCGCTGCTGCGGCACCTTCCGCCAACGCCGGGCGTGCGGGCAGCATAAGAGCCGCCATAACGGCCTGGAAGACCAGGCTCATTATAGCGACCTGCGTCGTCAGGTGCCGCCAGTGCACCTTACAGGCCATCGGCCTCTCCCCATCCGCCACAATCCGCCGTATCGAAACTGCAGTAATTACCCAGGCCTGTCAATTGCATGGCCGGCAGCACTTTGTATCGGGCCTCACGGCACTTTCGAAATCCGGACGCTGCCCGGGCATCCATTCGCGCGCATCGATGGAAATGGCTGGGGCCGGTTTCCGCCCGCCTTTTACGCCTCGATTGCCGCATTTGCCTCGGCCAGGCGCCGGTAAAGGGTGCGCAGGCTCATGCCGAGTTTGCGCGCCAACTCGGTGCGTGTGCCTCGATGGGCGGCCACGGTTTCCCGCAGCAATTGGAGTTGCATCTCATCCCATGTTTCCGCGCCGGATGGCGTGGCGGCTGGCGGCGCCGCCGTGCGGCTTTCCCACACCTCCGCGGCGAAATGCTCTGGAAGCAGTTCATCGCCGTCGCACAGCAAGCTAGCGCGTTCCAGCAGATTGCGCAGCTCGCGCACGTTGCCGGGATAGCGATACCCTATAAGCAACGCCATTGTGGCAGCCGGAATGCTCAAATTGCGCCCCGCTGCCACACGCTGCAAAAGTGCTTCGGCAAGCAGCGGAATATCTTCCCGGCGCTCGCGCAATGCCGGCAAGCAAATGGGGAAGGTATTGAGGCGGAAATATAAGTCCTGACGGAAGCCGCCGTCCTCCGTCATCTTGCGCAAGGGCCGGTGCGTTGCCGACACCAGGCGCAAGCTGGCCTGATGCAACTCGGTGCCGCCGACGAGCCGGTAGGTGCCCGTTTCCAAAAGGCGCAACAGCTTTACCTGCATCGGCAACGGGATGTCGCCAACTTCGTCGAGGAACAGAGTGCCGCCGGCAGCCGCCTCCACCAGACCCGCCTTGCGAGCCGTTGCGCCCGTAAAGGCGCCTTTCTCGTGACCGAAAAGCTCGCTTTCGAAAAGCGCTTCAGGCAATCCGGAGCAGTCGAGCACCACGAACGGCGCATCCGCCCTGTGGCTGGCGTCATGGATCGCCTTGGCTGCCAGTTCCTTGCCCGTACCGGACTCGCCTTGCAAGAGCACGGCGGCATCGGACGGCGCCACGCGCGCTATCATATCCAGCATGTGCCGGAATGCCGCCGAACGGCCAATCAGCCCTTGGGCATGGGCAAGCCCCCGTGCTACCGGCAGTTCCTCCAGCTTTTCTATGAAGTGGGTAATTTCGCCATCGGCATTGCGGATGGGCGATACCTCGATGCTCTCATAAATTTCGCCTTTGGAGGAATGGTGGAGATGAAAAACGCGTTCGCGCCGGCCCGATTGCAAACTTTGCGAGAGGGGACAGTCCTCCCCCATTTGATTGCAGGGCTTACTATAGCGGTGCGACACTTCGTAACACTTTTTGCCTGCCACATCGGCGCAAGCCCCGCATTTCCCTCGATAAGCCGCATTAGCGGCTACGATACGGCGGTCGCAGCCGCAGAGAATGTGCGGCTCGGGCAGACTTTCTAGAAAAGAAATAAGTTCAGCCAGTGAGTTGGGGAGCATTGGGACAGTCCACTGCCAGATATGGCATCCGATGTGCTGTATTTGGCACGTGGCAGTGGCAGTGCCAATGCGGCATGATGCTCAGCCCGTCAGAACTGGTGGAATTCCAGACCTCGCAAATTGGCACGAATTATGCGGGAAGCTACTTGGGAGCATCGTAGCATGTCTCCTGAACCGCCCGGCTGGCGCCGCCGCCGGGACCCGCCAACCAACTCGAAAGCCCCGCGCATGACTTTGCGTGACGCCCGCCTGCGCGCCGAAATCGTTGGAATACTCGTTCTCAAGCTTTGCGCTCTCGCAATCTTGTGGTTCGTGTTCGTACACGGTGCGCGTGTGTCCGTTGACGCCGGCACCATGGCGCACCACGCAATCGCGCCGGCGCGGGCGCTTCCTGCAACAGGAGAGACGAATGGCCACTGACGCACTCGTCGATCTGTCGCGGCTGCAATTCGCCGCCACGGCGCTGTATCACTTCCTGTTCGTGCCGCTGACGCTGGGCATGGCCTTGCTGCTGGTCATCATGGAGGCGGTCTACGTCATGACCGGCAAGACGGTCTACACGCGACATGACCAAGTTCTGGGGCAAGCTGTTCGGCATCAACTTCGCCCTCGGCGTCACCACCGGCATCACCATGGAGTTCCAGTTCGGCACCAACTGGGCCTATTACTCGCACTACGTCGGCGACATCTTCGGCGCGCCGCTGGCCATCGAGGGCCTGATGGCCTTCTTCCTGGAATCCACCTTCATCGGCCTGTTCTTCTTCGGCTGGGACCGGCTGTCCAAGCCCAGCACCTGATCGTCACGCTGCTGATGGCCGTCGGCTCCAACCTGTCGGCGCTGTGGATCCTCATCGCCAACGGCTGGATGCAGAATCCGGTCGGCTCCGAGTTCAGCTACGCCACCATGCGCATGGAAATGACCAGACTTCTGGGCGGTGGTGTTCAACCCCGACGCCCAGGCCAAGTTCGTGCATACCGTGTCGGCCGGCTACGTCACCGGCGCCATGTTCGTGCTGGCGATCTCCGCCTGGTACCTGCTCAAGGGCCGCGACGTGGAATTCGCCAAGCGCAGCTTCCGCATCGCCGCCGCCTTCGGCTTCGCCTCGGCCTGTCAGTGATCGTGCTGGGCGACGAGTCCGGCTACTCCGTCAGCGAGGCGCAGCAGACCAAGCTGGCCGCCATCGAGGCGATGTGGGACACGGAGCCGGCGCCGGCCGGCTTGAACCTCGTCGCTGGCATCAACGAGAAGGAGCATGAAGAACGACTGGGAGATCGAAGATGCCCTAGGTGCTGGGCCTGATCGCCACCCGCTCCATGGACAAGCAGATCCCCGGCATCAAGGAGCATGCGCGCAGCGAACCGCGCAGCGCATCGTCTCCGGCATCGAGGCGGTGAAGGCGCTGGAAGCGCCTGCGCAAGAACCGGCGATACCGCGGCGAAGGAGCTTCGACGCACACAAGGCCGACCTCGGTTTCGGCCTGCTGCTGAAGAAGTACGTCACCGACGTTCGATCAGGCCACGCCAGAGGTGATCGACCGGGCCGTGGCAGACACCGTGCCGCGCGTTGCCCCATGTTCTGGAGCTTCCGCCTCATGGTGGGCCTGGGCTTCGCGTTCTTCGCTGCTGTTCGCGCTGTCCTTCTGGTATAGCGCGCAAGGGCACGTTCCAGGAAAAGCGCTGGCTGCTGCGCTGGGCGGTGCTGTTCCTGCCCACGCCCTGGATGGCCTGCGAGCTGGGCTGGTTCGTCGCCGAGTACGGCCGCCAGCCCTGGACCATCTTCGGCGTGCTGCCCACGCACCTGTCCGTCTCCACCCTGACGCGTGGACAGCCTGTACGGCTCGCTCGCCGGGCTTCGTCGGCTTCTACACCCTGCTGCTCTGCGTGGAGATGTACCTGATGTTCAAGTTCGCCCGCCAGGGGCCGGGCAGCCTGGGCACGGGCCGCTATGCGAACGAAGCCGTTCACGCCTGATCGCCACCGGAAGGAGAAAAAAATGCTCGATTACGAAACCCTGAAAGTCATCTGGTGGCTGCTGGTCGGCGTGCTGCTGCTCGGCTTCGCCATCATGGACGGCCACGACATGGGCGTCGGCACGCTGCTGCCCTTCGTCGGCAGGACGACACGGAGCGCCGCGTCGTCATCAACACCGTGGGGCCGCACTGGGACGGCAACCAGGTGTGGTTCATCACCGCGGCGGCGCCATCTTCGCCGCCTGGCCGCTGGTCTACGCCACCGCCTTCTCCGGCTTCTACTGGGCGATGCTGGCGGTGCTGTGGGCGCTGTTCTTCCGGCCCGTCGGCTTCGACTACCGCAGCAAGATCGCACAACCCCACATGGCGCACACCTGGGACTGGGGCCTGTTCGTCGGCGGCGCTGTGCCGCCGCTGATCTTCGGCGTGGCCTTCGGCAACCTGCTGCAGGGCGTGCCGTTCCACTTCGACGACAACCTGATGTCTCACCTACACCGGCACGTTCTGGCAGCTGCTCAACCCGTTCGCGCTCCTGCTGGCGGGCGTGGTCAGCCAGCGCCATGATCACCTTCCACGGCGCCAACTACCTGATGCACCGCACCGAAGGCGCCATCTACGCCCGCGCGCGCGAATGCGCGCGCGTTGGCGCTCGGCACGGTCATGCTGGTGGCCTTCTCCGCTGCCGGGCTCTGGCTCGTGGGCGGCATCCCCGGCTATGCCATCACCTCGGCGGTGGACCCCTCCGCGCTGCCCGATCCGCTCGGCGAAGACCGTGTGCGTGAAGCGGGCGCCTGGCTGGCGAACTTACGGCGCGTCATCCCTGGACTGATCGCGGCGCCGGTGCTCGCTTATGCGGGCGCATTGCTGGCGATGCTGCTGGCGGCGTCGGGCGGACCCTCTGGCGTTCGTCGCCTCGTCGCTGGCGATTACCGGCGTCATCGGCACGGCGGGCGTCTCGATGTTCCCCTTCATGATGCCCTCGTCCAGCGAACCCCACTCCAGCCTGACGGTGTGGGACAGCGTGTCCAGCCACCTGACGCTGGAGTCATGTTCTGGGCGACGATGATCTTCATGCCGCTGATCATCATCTACACCGCCTGGGCCTACAGCGTGATGTCCGGCAAGGTGACGGCGGCTTACATCCGCGCAAACGACCATTCGGCATATTGATAAGGAGAACGGCAAGTGTGGTATTTCGCTTGGATTCTAGGCGTCGGCTTCGCGGTCTTGCTGGCGATACTCAACGCCATGTGGCATGAGGCGCAGGAAGACCGGGAAATCCTTGCCCGCGCCACGAATGGCATAGACGAGGCCAATGTCAAAAAGGCAGCCTGACAGCGAGCCGGCAGACCGCCCGCCGCAACCCGGCGGCGGGTGGAACTTCCCCGCGCTCATGACCGGCATCGCAGTAACGCTAGTCTTGACCGTCTATCCGCATGCCGCCATCCGCGCGGACGGATCGCCGGACATGGCCGCCGCAGCGCTGTTTTTCTGGGCTATGAGCGCGGGGTTTGTGCGCGGGCTGGGCTTCATCCCGCACAATCCTATATTAAGGCTGCTGCTATCGCTGCCAGCCGCCTTGATCGCGCTGGCAGCGGCTATCTGGCGGCTTGTGGCCGCCTAGTGTCCCGTCTCCGAATTACCGCTACATTTGCCGAAGGCTCGCACGGTAATTCGGAGACATAAGGGACGCTAGCAGATTCAAAGTGCTAGCGTGGCAGCAGTTGCGGAGGGCAATGCTCATGACCAAGGCTATACACAATATCGCCATCGCCGGCGCAGGCTTCGCTGCCCTGGCCGCCATCCGCCGCCTGCGCAAGCTGGACCGCGCCTGCCGCATTACCGTCATCGCCCCGCGCGCGGAACTTCATTATCTGCCGGGCATCATTTGGATACCGGCGGGATTGCGCAAACGGGAAGATCTTATCGTGCCGCTGGATAATTTCTTCCGCCGCATGAATGTCACCTTTCACCAGGGCTAACGTCACCGGCCTGCGCGATCTGCGGGCGCGTGGTGGAAACGGACGCCGGCGATGTGGCCAATGACGGCCTGATCGTCGCCACCGGCGGGCGGTTCATCAAGAAGCTGCCAGGCATCGAGCACAGCATCACGCCGTGTGAAGGCATCGCGGCGGCGGAGAAAATCCGCGACCGGCTTGCGGCCATGCATGGCGGCACCATCGCGGCGGGGTTCGCGGGCAATCTGAACGAGCCAAGCGCCATGCGGGGCGGACCGATGTTCGAATTCCTGTTCGGCATCGACCGGCAACTGGTCCGCGAAGGGCGCCGGGACCGCTTCAAGCTGATCTTTTTCAGTCCCGCCAAAGAACCCGGCTCGCGTCTCGGCCCAGGCGCGTTCGAAGGCGTGGCCCGGGCAATGGAAAAGCGCGGCATTGGACTGCACCTCGGGCACAAGCTGGTGCGCTTCGAGGCGGACAAGATTGTAACCGAGGCAGGCGAACTTCCTGCGGATCTCATCCTGTTCATGCCCGGCATGACGGGCAACATCTGGTTCGACGCGACTGACTTGCCGCGCTCTCCCGGCGGCTTCGTTGCCGCGGACAGGCACTGCCACGTGGCGGACTGGCCGCATGTCTATGTGGCGGGCGACGGGGGCAGTTTCCCCGGCCCTGACTGGATGCCGAAACAGGCGCACATGGCCGATCTTCAGGCCGATGCCGCCGCCCGCAACCTGATCGCCAGCCTCAACGGCGCGCCAGCAACGGCAACGTTCCGGAGTGAAATCGTATGCATCATGGATACGCTCGATAAGGCGATCCTGGTCGTCCGAACCGAAAAGCGGTCCATCATTCTGCCCGCCTCCCGGCTGTTCCATTGGGCGAAGCGGGCCTTTGAGAGGCACTACCTGCGGCAATACCGCTGATCGTTTCCGCCCAGGGCGGGGAGTTCTTTTGACGTCCCCAATCTGCTGCTTCAGTGCACCGCAGCCTTCCAGCCGCGAGCCACTCTTCCCTTCGTCAGCAAAGAACAGGGTAAGGGGTTGAGCCTTCGACCAACGTGCATCGGGCTCTCGGCCTCCAGGCCCCCCTAATCCCTGTCACGCGGCGTCTCCACGGGCTGTAGCCGGATCGGCTTGGCGCCCGTTTCCGCTACCTGCAGCGCCGCGACAGTATCGCCAGCCTTGATGATCAGATCCCGCACCGCCGCAACGCTTTCGGCGACCTGCGCCCAGCCTTCAAGCTCGTTCATGAATACGTCGGAGCCGCCATGAACGCCCTTGCGAACGCGCTGGATATCCTCGACGCAAAGCAGCGTGATGTTTCCGGCCGTGTCGTGAAGCTCTATGAACATCGCAGTCCTCCAGCAGGAGCGCGGGGCCCCGTTCGTTCAAGGACTACCATAGCATCTGCGTGGGAGGGAGGGAGAAAAACGTACCGGCAGCGAGGTCCGGGCAATTCAGCATGCGCGCGGTGGACAACAGGTTCTGCCGCCGGTAGTCTGCCGCGCCCCAGGCACTCTTGGACACGCAAGCGCCGCCTTCAAACCATACCGTTTGCGATTTATGGCAACCTAAGGATGCTAACGATGATTCGCTCTATCCGTTTTATTGTTGCGGGGCTGCTCGCATTGGCTGTCCTTCAAGCGCAGGCGCGCGCCGCGGACGCAGGCAAGCCGCCATGTGCGCCCTACAGTTTCGAGGAGCATGGCTACACGCTCTGCAAGGCTCCGTTGAGCCGGTTCAATGTCAGGATCTTCTGGAAGCAACCCGACGGCACCCCCTACACCTATTTGAGCAGCCTGCCCAAAACGGACAAGAACGGCGGCAAACTGGCCTTCGCGCTCAATGGCGGCATGTTTCACCGGGATTTCCGGCCGGTCGGACTTTACATCGAGGAAGGGCTGCAGATGGTCCGGGCCAACAGGGCGTCCGGCCCCGGCAACTTTCATCTGAAGCCCAACGGCATCTTTTATGCCGGCGAGGGAGAGGCCGGAGTTCTTGAAACCGGCGCTTTCCTCAAGCGCAAACCCAAGGCGCTATTCGCTACGCAATCCGGGCCGATGCTCGTGATCGACGGCAAGCTGCATCCCCGGATTGCCAAGGCCAGCGTGTCGGCGAAAATGCGCGATGGCGTGTGCGTGCGCGAAGGAACCGCGCTGTTCGTTGTTTCGGACTTTGGCGTCGCATTCGACACCTTCGCGCGGCTGTTCCGCGATGGCTTGAAATGCCGGAACGCGCTGTTCCTCGACGGCGGAACCGCGCCTGCACTCTATGTGCCGGCAGCTTCGCGCGCGGGCAACAGCTTCATAGGCCTTGGCCCCATGATTGCCGTTTATGAGAAGCAGCGTCCGTAAGCGTTCGACTCCGCATCCGTTTCGCGGTGCAAGGTCCGCCGGCTTGCCCGCCCTGAAAGGACGATCCGTGTTTTCGACTGCTCATGAAGCCCGCAAGGCGCTCGAAGAAACATTCGGTTCTGGGATGGCCGACACGATTGCCACCGCTCTCATGCCGGCCATCGTGTTGACGCCGCTGGCGGAGGCTGGGGCAGCAGTTCCTGGCGCCACGCGCATCGGCGGAACCCCGGACCTGCCCAATGGCTTCTCCTGGCCCATGCGGCCGGCACCTGCCAATGTTGACGAGATCGTTGGGCGCGGCGGCCCAACCCATGCCCCTCACCTGCGCAAGCATCTGGAGCGGGAGCTTCCCTTCGAGTTCGTGGCCCAAGTGGATCTGGCCGAGGCCGCCCGGCTTGGGCCGGCCGCAGCCTCCGTGCCGGGCGAAGGGCGCCTTCTGTTCTTCTATGACGGCGCGGTGGCACCCTGGCACAACGGTCCCGAATCGTGCCGGGTTATTTGGGATTGCACGCCCATCGCTGGGCTTGAGCCGAAACCGCGCCCGGAGGCTCTCACCGCTCTTGGCGAGGAGTACGTGAAGCAATGGAACCAGACCGCGCAGAAACATGGCTGGCCGCCTGCCAAACCGGATGACGTTCCCTATTGGGGGCCAGCCCAGCCGGCGCGCCTGGAAGTCCGCCTGCGCCTTCCCCACCCCCACAGCGTCGAGGCGCAAGAGAATGCCCAGTTGATGGCAGCCCTGGAAGATGAGGATGCCGCGGACGCCTATTCCGACGATTTTTTCCGTCTATTGGGACAAAAAGGGCGAGGTCCCCACGCGCCAGCAATTGCTAGGGCCACCGCTACCTGAGCAAGACGATCCGCGCTATGAAGCCGTTACCTGCACGGAGTTCGGCGCACAGCATCTTTCGCGGGAGGCGTGGCAGCAGAATTGGCCCATGATTGCCAAGGCTGCCGCTGACTGGCAATTGCTGCTTCAGCTCGATTTGAGCGGCTACCTGCAGCAGCAGCTTACCGAAGGCACCGCCTATTTCCTGATCCGCAACACAGACTTGGCCGCGCGTGCATTCCATAAGGCGGTTGCCGTCTATCAGCAAACGTAGTGCGGCGCACTCAGGTGTCTCGCGTTGGCGGTGCAATCTCACACCGCCGGGACATTTCTGACTGGGCCGCACAGGCGGGCGCGGGATGTTCCGCGCACCGCTATTCGTTCAGGAAGTGCTTCAGGTTCTCGATGCGCACCATCGCGGTTTGCGAAGCGCCCGCATCCATCGCCCGCTTATACCAGTCGAAAGCCTTGGCCGCGTCGGGATCGGCGTTCTTCTTCTCGATCCGGGCAAAATAGATCGGATCGTAAGACCGGCCCATCGCCAGCGCCGCTTCCGGGTCTCCAAATGCTATAGCTCTCTGGTAGTACTGCCGCGCCTCCACGATGTCTCCCTCGCGCATGCGCTTGTTGCCCTCGCGGATGAGATCCTCGACCTCGGGCCGCGGAGTTGCACGCCGGACTGGACCGCTTGTGAAGGGCGCTGGCGAAGGCGAAGGCGCAAGTTGCGGCGCCAAGGCGGCCAGTCTCTGCGGCTGAGGAGCCGGTACCGGGATTTGAGAGCGGTAGGACGGCTCAGGCGCCGGTACCGGAGGCTGGATGCTTGCCGCCGCGACGGGAGCGGGCGGCTGGCTGAGAATTTGCGTCGTGAACGGATAGTTACTGGCGGTCTGCTGCGACGGCCTGGACGGGATTGCCGGCGCGGGCGGGTTCACAGTCTCGGAGTACACCGGGGACGCCGTGCCAGCTGGCTGCATGACGCGTACTGAGAATGTTCCCCTCGCTGAAAGCGGCGTGCGGGCGTTGCTGTCGAGGAGCTGAGCCTCAAGACCGACTATGCTAGGCGAGCCCGCAGGCAGGTTGATGCTCAGCCCGTTGAGCCGCCGCGGAGCGATAAGCCAGTTGCCGCCCCCGGTATCCACGCCCGCGCTCAGCCTGCCGGCCCTCGGGAACGCCCGAGATGCTTACAAGCATTTTCTCAAATGGCTGCGGCGACCTGATGCTGACCGCCAGCGGCGCGGGCTGCCCCGGCACGGCAACCGCGTCCGAAGCGAGAATCTCGCTCGACATCTCGACGGGCGCCCTGGCCCGGCTTCTCGACGGCTCCCTGGCGGCTTCCTCTTGAAGGGTGCGGCCGTATCCTTGCTCGTCGCGATCCAGCCGGAGGTTGCCGATGCCGGGAATCTCAACAGCGGCAGGGTGCGGCCCGTAGATCAGGAACGCGGCAAGGCTTGCAGCAATCGCGATGCCGCCCATGAGGCCGATCGCCGCGGCGCCCAGCAGCTTGCTGCTTTCTTGAGCGGCGACTTGGGCGGCAGGCCTTGGAGGAAGAACCGGCCCTGGAACCGGGAATGATGGAGGACCGCTATATTGTTGCGGCTGCGGCGCATGCGTGGTCCATTCCTCGCGGTGAACGGGCCGTTCTTCGGGCTGCGGCGCCCTCCTGAGAGACACAACGGGCTCTGGCGCCGGGCGCAGGGTGATGGGCTCTTCGTAATCCCTAGCCGCCGGCCTGCCCGCGCCGCGATAGTCGTTGCCGTTCTGCGTGCCCTGATAGTCGAAATAGTTGAGGATCACCTCCTGAGGCGACAGGCCGCCGCTTTGAGGCGCCGCCTCCGCGTCAGATTTGCCGTCTTCATCGCCAGGGTTGTAGTCGAAGTAGTTGAAGATGACTTCCTGAGGCGTGAGATCGTCGTTCGCCGGGCCTGAGTTCCTGTTCCAGACCAAGCTGGGCGCGCTCTTTTCCTCGGCGATCGCTTGTTTCGGGAAGGACTTTGCCTGCGACTTCGCCGGCGGTCTCCGTATACGCTGCGGAGCGCAGACTCCACGGCATCGGCCAGCTCGTCATGCTTGCTTGGGTCGCTCCCCGGCGCAGCGTCATAATCCGCGAAGGCAGTCCCTGTCTGCAGGCCAAGCCCAGCGAGGGTCTGCATGCCGCCCATCTGATGCTCCGGCTCCTCCTCCGGCTCGCCTTCGAACGCGCTGCCGCCCGCGCCCATCCCTTCGGACGCGCCCCAGGACGCCAAGCTCACATCGGAAGCCATGCTGAAGCCGCGCCCTTCCGCCTGTCCGCGGCTGGTGCTTGAGGCGGCACCTTCGGATGCACTCCAGGACGGCATACTCATATGGGACAGATCGGCTTGGCCTGCGGTCTCCTGCCCGGAATGCCCGGCGGGGTCGCGGCTGCCCGATGCCAGGGAGGACAAACTTACTTCCGACAGCGTTCGCATGTTCGCGTGCTGCCCTCCGCCGTGGGCATCGCCGGCATCCCCGTCCGCGTTGCCCCAGCCAGCGAAGAAGGCCTCCGACATATGCTCCAAATCCAGATCGTGCAGACCGGCGCTCTCCTTCTCTCCGCCGCCGAGGCTTGCGTGCTCAAGGCCCGACACCACGCTGTCTGCGAAGTCGCCGATGCTCTGGCCGCCAGTCACATCGGCCGGAGAATGCAAAGCTTCTCCGCCGGCCTCGGCGGCCTGCTCCTCAACACCAAGCGATGAACTGCTTTGGGCCGCTTGCGCTTCATCCTTGCCGGGCCCAGATGCAGGCATGCCGGAAGCCCCCTTGGAGAGTCCCTTGCCTTCTTCGCGCTTCTCTGTATCTGGCATGTATTCTCCTTCGGGCACGGTGCTCAACCGCGGCTCCCTTGCGGTGGCCTCACCATTGCTACGGCGTTCGCACGCCGTTATCTCGATACCACAGAACGAACGAATTGAAGAACTCTTCTTGATCGATTGAAGCGCTCTTCCGATTTTCAACGAATTTCCGCAACATCGTCTTCATACGCGTAGCGATCTGCTGCGGTGCGGCTCCGGCTTGAAGCTCAGCATTCGCTGCCAGCCATGCTTCCGCCGCTCGAACCTTCTGCCCGCCTTTGACCCGCGCGCGCAAATTTACCTCGGCCCATTTAGCGCTGAAGCCCGTGCCCTTCAACTTTCCGAAACTATCTAGAAACCTCTCTACAAACAGCGACATCGCCTTGAGACGCTCCGGCTGCTGGGGCCGTCCATTGACAGCCATAACATATGGGACGCCAATCGTTCCCACACTTTCATCTGGTGCCACGAGATTTGGATAATCCTCTGGCCTTATGATGGCAGGAAGATAATTTACCTGTAGCGCAGGCAGATATTCGGCGTCGAGGAAATGTACCCTATCTTTGTGGCTAATGCCATCGAAGGCGCGAGACTCCTTGCTGCCGACGTAAACCAGCGCATCGATCTCGCCTCTCTTCAAGCGTTCAATGGCATCCTCATGCTCCAGATCTAAGGCTTGCGGAGCAATATTGCTCGCCTCGAAAACAGCTTCCGCGGTTATGGCGGCGCCGCTGCCCTTCGGCCCGAAATTCACCCGCCGCCCATTCAGATCCGCTAGGCACAAATACTGCATCCGCGATAAGATGTAAAAGTCTTCCGAATAAAGCTTGGCGATATATTTGATCTGCGGCTGCGGTCCAGGCCTGGCTTCTCCGCAAGCGCTCGCGCGGCCACGTCGGATTGCAGAATCGCGATATCCGCGGCCTTAAGGGTCAGAAGGTCGTTGATATCTTGAACGGATCCCTTACCTACGATTGGAAACACGCGCAGATCGTTTTCATCGAGAAGCCGTGAAAGATCGCTCGCGATCCTGACGCCTGTGCCGTTGGCAGGCCCGGCAATAATCGCCACTATGCTGGGTCCTGCGGATTGCGCGACGCTGCTTGGCGCAGCTACCGCCTGCGCCATCGCGCCTCCAGCTCCGGCGAGTAAGATAAATAGACTTGCGGCGAAAAGGCCAAAAGCCATTGCGAAGCCTCTTATACCAAAGAAGCGAGCCTGGCTGGGCCTTGCTGCATTGGAATTTATGGGTAGCATTGACCTAAAACATCTCTGAGCAGGAAGCAATCGCATGCCGCCATTTCGTATTTTCGATCACTGAGCGAAAAAAGCGGCGAAACTTAGCCATCAACCTCTTTTGTTGCCATTGCCGAAAAACACCTATGCGATAGAGGCTGCATTGACCGTCAAAGCCAGCAGGCACCGGGGCGCCAGCGTACCACATGGCAAGCGCATTTACGCCGTGGGCGACATTCATGGCCGGCTCGACCTTTTGGACCGCCTCCTGCACCTCATACAAAGCGACAGCAAAGCAGACGGCGCGGCTGAAACACTGCTCGTTTTCCTCGGCGATTATGTCGACCGCGGCCCAGACTCGGCGGGCGTGGTGAGCCGGCTGATAAGCGGGCTGCCAGACGGCCTCACACCGGTTTTCCTGAAAGGTAACCACGAGGACATGCTCCTGGCCTTCCTCGACGAACCGGGCAGCGGGCTGAATTGGATGTATAATGGGGGCGATGCCGCGCTTCTTTCCTACGGTACCCCGTTGGACATCATCCAGGACGCTTTTTTTCAGGGCTGGGCTGGGCTGCTTGAGGCGAACGCGGCCTTCCGCGAGCTACTGCCGGACGATCACCTGCAATTCTTACCGGAGCTTGAAACCCAGCTTCCGCATCGGCGGATACTTTTTCGCCCATGCCGGCGTCAGGCCTGGCATAGCGCTCGACCGCCAGGCCGGGCACGACCTGATTTGGATACGCGACGAGTTCCTGGTACTATCCGGACGATTTCGGGGCTGTCGTCGTACATGGCCACACGCCGGCGCACGCCCCAGAAGACCGTCACAACAGGATCGGCATCGACACGCTTGCGTTCTGCACGGGCAGGCTCACGGCGGTTGCGCTTGAAGGCTCGCGCCGCTGGTTCTTGTCGACTTGAGCGTGCGGATGCGTCCTGCCGCTCCGCCGGTTCCGCGCGGTCAATTTGGGGCCGCCGCAACCTAAACCGCCTCTCCGCCAGCTTCCCGGAGCTTTTCAAGAAGTGTTATGCCCTGCCCGCCGGCTTTCTCCTCCTTGCCCATCTCTTCCTTAGCTGGTGCCCCATCAGATCCGCCATCCGCGCCATTGGTTAGGGCTGCGGAGCCGGCCTTATCTGGGGCAGACGGAGCGGGCTTGGCTGGAGCCTCCGCATCTTCCTTTGCAGGTGCCGGGCCTGTTTGCCGCTCAGCCTTTTCCGGAACGGCTTCGACCAGGAGCTTTGAGCGGGCGGCGCGCGAGCCATCGCCCGCGTCGGCGCTTCCGTCGCCATCGGCGGCTGTTACCGCTTTCTCCGGCGGTGCGCCGAAGGCCCCCGCCACGGGGGGCGCGCGGTGAACGCGGCCGGCTTCGGTCCGCCTTCTGACCAGGGAACGGGCCGGCCGCGCTGGGGTTCGGTACCCCTGAAGCGCTTAACAGCTGGCAAACGCTCCGGGCTGGGCCCGCTCTTGGGTTGAGCCGATGCCAGTATCAGCTCTGTGAGCTTGTGAAGTTCTCCCTTGATGATGCCTGCCTGCCCGGCCTCCCGGTCTTGAAGCTGTGCAAGCTGCTGGCGCAGCCTCGACAATATCCAGGTTCAAGCGGTCGTACTCCGCGCGGTAATCGTCCAAGCTCCATTTGGAGGCGCCACGAAGCCGCCTGCCGCCGCGATCGGCGCTGTTTTTCTCGAACGCCTGCCGCAGGTGCTCGACTTCCTCATGATAGGATGCCGCGGCGCGCTGGGCCTCCTCCAGCTCCTCGCTCCGCCGGTTCAGCTTGTTGGAAAGGTCGCGTATGTCTTCGGAGCGCGCCTCAAGCTGCGCCTTGACCTCAGTGACTTCAAGATCGAGCTCGGGAAAGCGCCTGGAAATTGTCTGCTCAAGCACCGTCGCCGCATTTTGCCGCTCGGACAATTTGAGGTCGAGATCGGAAATCTGGTCCTTGAGCGCGGCGATCTGCATTTGCAGCCGGCTGTTTTCGACGAGTTGCGCCGCGGCTTTTTGCTTGGCGCCGGCCAGCGCGGTTTCAAGGCGGCGTATGCGCACCGCGTAAGAGGCTCTTAGCTGATCCTGCGCGGCTTCGATCTCGGACAGCGTAACCGGAAGCGTTTGTTCGAGCCGCTTGCGGGAAAGCCGCGTGGCGCGGTACCAAAGTGCGGGCGCAACGAGAACGCCGATCAGGCTAGCCGTCAGAAAGCCCAGTGCGATCAGCAAAACTGCTTGGATCATTGATCTGGGCTCCCCTGCATTTGCGAAACATCCCGGTATAGCGGCACATAGGAAAAAGCGGTTACCGGCAGGCGCGCCATACTTGTTGCCGCACATCCCGTTTCCGCCAGCGCCTTGGGCGGTGCCGATGCGCTACCTTACATCAGCCTGCCCAGCCCAGGAGTGCCCTAGAACGGGTTCCAGGTTGCGGAAGGTGTGTACTTCAAATAACCGACATTGGCTCCCAAGCGCAACCCCACGCCTGCGCGAATTGGTGCCAAGACGACATCGCCACGCTGCAGAAACGTCATGCCAACGCCGCCAACCAGATAAGCAGAGCCGTCGATGCCAACAAAGCGCTCGAAAATCTGCGGCGTGTACTGAAGGTTATAAATCAGTGTCATCACCTTGGCACCGTCGCCGCCAAAATCGTAGCCGAGGGACGGCCCCTGCCAATAAACCTTCAGCGGTGGATAATTCTTGGTGTAAAGCGTGCCCTCGCCATATCTGAGCCCGGCAACGATCGCCCCGCCGGCCTCCTCGCCAAGAACGTAGCCCGTGGGATAGCCGTAGCTGGAGAACGCGCGCTGCACCACTTTGGCAAGCCCTTCGGAAATGCTGCCAAAAAAGCGGTGGCCGGTATCCATGATCTCATTGGACGAGTATGCGCCGGGCGGTGGCGGGGGAGGAGACGTTGGCGCGTCGTAATAAGCCCCAGCTTCCGATCCTTGAGGCGGGGGCGGAGGCGAAGGCGCGTAGGGCTGACCATAACCGGGGCCGTTGTACTGTCCCGAAACCGCGGGAGGCGTGATCGGCCGCGGTCCATCGTAGGAACTGCCGCCCCCGGGGGGAGGATAATTTTGCGCCTGTGCCAAATAAGCTCCCAGGCACAACGTTATCGCCGCAACCGGCAAGAGGAGCCAGCTGAAGTACGAGATGCGGTGGTAGATCATCGTGAGTTCCGGTTTCAGGGCCTGTCGCGGCCCATCATGAAGCGGGAAGCCGGTATTGCGCAGGATTGCAGCCACTGTCCCGGCAATGAGGGCCGAATTTTGTCTAGCCCCCAGCTAAGACCAACCGGCCGTTGGCAAAACGGAAGGCGCGCCGGCCGCATCCATCCTATCGTTCACGGCGGGTCCAGGAGCCAGCCCTCATATCCCCCGCCCCGATAAAGAGGTCTTCCTCACCGGCAGCGGCGGGTTCCACAACAGGCGTCCGTGCGGCAGGCCGTGCCGGCAATGCCCGGCTGGGCTTCTCTCGAAGGCCCGGCGTGGGATGGCAGGACCGCCTCGCAGCCCTCACTGTCGCAGTGGCCCATTTTCCGCCGCTTCCGTCGAGGCAACCTCCGGCGCATGCCGCTTGTACAAGCACAGGCGCAATACCAGCAGCACCGTCCCAAGCTGAGGCGGGCTGAGTCCAGGAGGTTATGGAGCACAGTGCTCCCAAGCAAAGCATCCAGCGCGCACAATTGACTATTTTCATCGCAACACTAATCCCTACCTTGCCGCCTGCCTGGAAGTCACCGCTGAAACAAAGGCGAGCGGCTATACAAACACATAATTACTTATCACAGCGCCCGCCCTGGCAGTTCTAAGCAGAGCGTCATCACTGCCAGTAACCATGCGTGTAAACGGGCACCTCAGACCGCGTTTCTGGCCCCCGTATCACACTAGCGGCGCTGGCTGCAGCGAAGCTGACCTCCAGGAAGTTGTCCCCAGCGGATCGCTTCGGTCTGTTGGTGAAATCCATGAAGCCGGCTGCACACAACCTTACGAACGCTGTTGAAGCGCAGTATAGCGAAGCGTTTCATGACTGGAAGGCACCTGAGACCTACAGCTCCGCCGCGATCTTTTGAAATGCCTTGGACACCAATTTTGCTGCTCCCTTTACGGCTTTTCGGATTTTATCCGCAGGCGAGCTTGCCGGACGCTTGGCGCTAACCTGCAAGAGCCGGTCTGTCAGTGCATCCTCGTCCAAACGCGGATCGGCGGGCGCCTCCTGGAGATCGCGAATGGCCTTGATCTCCGCGGAGCCTGCATCTGGAGCCTCGGCATTCGCCATGCTGCTCTTTTTGACCACGCTGATCCCCCCCGTGCCGATCCGTGGCGTACCCATCGAAGGTGGATTATCCTTCGCCTGCCCTGGAGCAAACGTCGGGAGGAGCAGAAAAGCGCACGTTCCCGTCGCCACGAAGGTGAGAACCACGCTCTTGGTGATCCGGTTTTTCCTGAACGAGGGAAGCAGGAATCTCGCCTGCGAAGCGCTCGCCGCGCGCCACCTCGGGCCGGTGAGAAAATCGCGCGCCGCGATCAGCCGCTGGAGGCGGCGGATGCCGGACGTATCGCCATTGTTTAGGTCGGGATGGAAGCGTTTCGCCGCTCTCCGGAAGGCCGCGCTGATTGCCGCCTCGTCCGCGTTTGCGGCTACTCCCAAGACTTCATGGGGCTGGGCCATGCATTTTCTCCGCACAAGGTCGCAAAACAACCCCGTCATGATAGCGAAAAATGCACGCACAGCTAGATTTGTTAACGCGTTATCAACCGCCGATTGCGTTCTTGGCTGGGTTGGGGCTGAGCTTGCGCAGGGTCCCTTGACTCGTCCGGCTTAGGAGAGGCCTAAAGACGGCGCCCAGATGCGGCTTGCAGCAGCGCGGCCGCTGCCTTGAAAAGCCGTTCCTCGCCGGAACGGCGGCCCACGAGTTGCACGCCTAGCGGCAGGCCGTTCACTTCGAGCAGCGGGAGATTTAGGGCAGGAACGCCCAGATAGGTCCAGATCGAGCAGAACACCGGATTGCCTGTCGTCGTGAAGCCTTTCGGCGCCGGGCCTGGAGCGGATGGCGTTATGATCGCGTCATAGGGCTCAAGCGCACTCAACAGCTGCTGGTAAAGGGATTTGCGCTCGCGCAGGGCTCGTGCATAATCCACCGCCAGCATTTGCCGGCCGGCTTCGATGGCTTCGCGCAACTCCGCGCTGAGGCGGTTTTTGCCTTGCTCATAGTAGCCAGCGTAGTTCAAGGCCATTTCGGAGAACATCACGGTGCGATGAAATCCGAGGGCGCCATCGAAGCTGGGGGGAAGATCGAGGGTCTCGCAGATGGGCCCCAAGGCCTTGGCGAACCTTTCGAATGCAGCTCTTGCGGCCTCCTCCGCGAGCGGCCAGGCCGGCGTCCTCACGAACGCGAAACGGGCCGGAAAGACGCTCTCCTGCGCGGCCGCAAGGTAATCGGCGGATGCGCTCCCCGAGGCCTTTGCCAGCACCTGCCCAACGGCCGCGGCGTCTCTAAGCGTGCGCGCGAACACGCCCACGACATCGAGACTTCCCGCCTCTTCAAGCACGCCTTCCCGGGAGATAATCCCATGCGTTGGCTTAAAGCCGTAGATGCCGCAAAAGGCAGCCGGGCGGATCACCGAGCCGGCGGTCTGCGTTCCAAGCGCGATGGGAACCATCCCAGCCGCAACCGCCGCCGCCGAGCCGGACGAGGACCCGCCTGGCGAATGCTCAAGATCGCGCGGGTTGCGTGTCCGCGCCGGGTGCATGAAGGCAAGCTCCGTGGTGACGGTCTTGCCCATGATGACAGCGCCCGCCTCGCGTAATGCCCGGACAACGCCGGCATCGGCTTGCGGCCGGCGCCCGGCATCGAGCACCGTGCCGTTTTCGGTGGGCATACCGGCGGTGTCGATAATGTCTTTCACGCCAACCGCCACACCCGCCAGCGGCAACTGCGACAAATCCGCCCGTTTATCCAGCGCGCCGGCTTGAGCCCTCGCCTGCTCCGGCGCGAAGTGCTGCCACGCCTGAATTGCGGGCTCGCTCGCCTCGATATGGGAAATCAGCGCGCCAACATAGCCGCTGACAGTGATCTGCCGCGCGTTGATCGCCGCGATGGCGCTCAACGCGTCAAACATATGAGCCTCGCCCGCCACCGCATACTCCTCACATCAGGCAGGACACGCCGCCTAGATGGCTCCGTCCTTGAGCATCCTGGAAAGCGAATCCAGTTCGTCCTTCAGCACGCCGTCCTGCTGCTTCAAGTTCTCTATCTTGCGGATGGCGTGAAGGACGGTGGTGTGATCCCTGCCGCCGAAACGCCGGCCGATCTCCGGCAGCGAGCGCGAGGTCAGCGTTTTCGCAAGATACATACCGATCTGGCGCGGCCGCACGATCGACTGATTGCGCCGGCTGGAAAGGAGGTCGCCGCGCTGGACGCCATAATGCTTGGCAATGATGCGCAGGATGTCGTCGATCTTGACGCGCTTGGGCTCCTTCGAGCGGATGAGATCGCCGATGGTGTTCTCGGCCGCGTCGCACGTCACCTTCTCGCCGGTAAGCTGGTAGGCGGCGTGGAGGCGGGTGATGGCGCCTTCGAGTTCCCGGCCGTTCTCCGTGAGCTGTGTGGCCAGATAATCCAGCACGTCCGCCGGCACCTCGAAGCCAGGCGAAACGGAGCACTTTTCCACCGCGCGCTTCTCAAGGATTTTGAGCCTCAACTCGTAATCGAGCGGAGCAAGCTCGGCAACCAAACCACCGGACAGCCTGGAGCGCATCCTTGCGTCGAAACTTTCAAGCAGAAGGGGGGCGCAATCCGCGGCCACCACGACCTGCTTGCCGCCGTCGATTAATGAATTGAGCGTGTGGCAGAACTCCTGCTGGAAGGTCTTGCCCTGCAAAAACTCCATGTCGTCGATCAGGAGGAGATCGATGGTGCGCAGCTTCTCCTTGAAAGCCGGGCCTTCGCGCGTCTGTAGCGCATCCGCGAAACTATACATGAACCGCTCGGCCGTGAGGTACAGCACCTTCGCACCCGGATTGCGGCTCTTCACCTCCCAGGCGATGGCGTGCAGGAGATGGGTCTTGCCCATGCCGACCCGCGCGTGGATGTAAAGCGGATTGTAACGCAACGGTTGATCTGGGGTGCTTTCGGCAACCTGCAATGCCGCTGCGTGCGCAAGCCGGTTCGGGGCGCCGACAACGAAGGATTGGAACGTATAGCGCGCATCGAGCGGCGAGCCTTCGAAACCATCGAGGCCGGTCCGTCCATCCCTTGCAGGCATCTGCGAAACCACTCTCAGTGAAACCGGTACGGCCGGAGCGGGCTGCGGCCTTGGCGCTGCAGCGGCAGCTGCCATCGGCGCTGCCTTCAACTTCTCAACCGCCGCCAGATGAGGCTGGCGAACCCGGAACTCCAGTTTGTTCGCGCCGGAAAGCTCGGTACCGCAGCAGGCGAGCAGCTTGTCCGAGTAGTGGGACTGAAGCCAATTCCGCAAAAACTTGGTCGGCACCGATACGTGAACGACACGGCCGTCGTAGCCCTCTAGCTCCACCCGGCCAAACCAGCTCGTAAACACGTCGTCGCCAAGCTCAGCCTTAAGACGGCTCTGAATACGCCGCCACTTATGCTCGATTGAAGATGTCGAGAGCTCTAAAGCTTCCATAATAATATACCTCACCGCCCGGAAGGGCGTTCATCGGAAAGGGGCAAATGTCAGGTGCTAGGCTGCGATAGGCAGTCCGGCCGGGGAGCTGTTGGCCACAGGCTCCTGCGCGCCGGCTTCTTGCGGCAAAATGGGTGCCAGCAAACCTTTGCCGGTCACCTTGGACGTCAGGATATCTGGCCTGACTGGGCTGTAGGGCTTCACCCCGCGCGGAGCGTTGAAGAACCCTTCAACGATATCCGACGCCAGATGCTGCCGCGAGCGCGCCTCAAGATAGGCCTTCCAGGATACGGAATGGCGCTCCACCTCAGCGGCATCGGTGCTGGAAATCTCGCTAGCGCGGGAAAGAAGCTTCTGAGCGCGCTGGAATATAGCAGGCCGCACTGGTGGCTGCTTCCACGCATAAGAACATATAAATTGCGGCGTAATCGCCTTGCATTCGCTTTGCATCCACTAATCCTCCTGCCCAATGCGTAGCGGACAGAGAGTGCGTGAAACACCAAAAGGCACAATGGAGCACGCGCACCAGCTATCCGTCGCCTGACTTACAGACAGAGGGACACATTGGGGGCGGCCACCCCACAAAATGACCCTGGTACGCATTACACAGAAAACTTATCAGGAGGGGATTACTCCCCCGTTCGGAAACCCTACTCTACAAAAACAGGCGGCTGTGCGCAAGCCCGCATGCGGAAACAAGCGTGTGGCGAAACTTGGGCGCGACATTGGAACTGGCATGCTGCGGACTCAGCCAAGTCATTGCGAAAATTAAGGAATTGTTAACGATTTGACCCAGAACCGGCGGCGTCCATTGGTTGCATATTTTTGTTGACACACGCTGTGCTGGAAAATTCCATGAGGCTCGCACGTGGATCACGCCGTCTGCTAAATCACTGACAATACGCAATTATTTAAAAAATGCCGTTTGCGCCAGCTTTCAAGGCGGAAGCACGCTGGTGCAAAACGGCATCAGTGTAGTTGAATTTAAGCAGCAGCGCCGAGCGCCTTGATACGCCGGGACAGGCGGGAGATTTTCCGGGCTGCGGTATTCTTATGAATGATGCCCTTCGAAGCCGAGCGCTGGATCTCGGGCTGCGCCTCGCGCAGAGCCACGGCCGCAGCTTCCTTTTCACCCGCGGCGATGGCCTCTTCCACCTTGCGCACGTAAGTCCTGAGGCGGCTGCGGCGGGACTTGTTGACCTCAGTGCGGCGTTCCGCCTGGCGGGCTGCCTTTTTTGCCGATTTCGTGTTTGCCATGTCTACATTCCTTCGCGGGCGGCGGCCCGCGCTTAAAGAGCCGATGCTGGGGAAAAAAATCCTCTCGGGCCGCATCAAGCGCCCGGTCTGCGATTGCATATACATTTGATGCGATTGAGCGTCAATCTTGGCGGCGGCCAGCCTTGCAAACCTCCAGGGCGAAGCGCTGCCACAAACGGGAATATACCGCTGGCGCGGCTTACGTCTTCGAACGCCTTCCCAAGCGCGCGGCAAATGCCGTGGCGATCCCGAAACGGGTCACCGATAGCCCGCGCCGGCAGTTCGCTTGCCAGCGAGCAGCAACCTGCACGAACTTCCGGCCTGTGCTAGCGGCCGCTGTCGAAGGGCAGCAAGGCCTGGTAAAGCGCGGCCTGCGGCGAGGGCACGGGCGGCGCCGCGTCCCGGCCCTGGAGATTCTTGAGCATTACAAACAGGAGCCCCAGGCAGATCAGGAAAATATAAAACAAACCAACCGTACCGGTCAGTTCCGATATGCCGCAAGCGTCCTGGCGCTCCTCACTATCGCCTCCCCATTTCAACCGGTAGGCCAAGCCGTCTCCTCCAGCGGACCGTAACCCTGCGTTAGACTAAAGTGTAACTAGAATGGGCCTCATCCGCAAGGCTCGGGTTACGCCTCTGTCGGGTTAGCCTCATTGGGGCATAATGTTCGCCCGCCCGCCCCCTCGCCCGTCTTGCGATGATCGCCAGCCGCCCGGATGGGAGCAACCCCGCTCCCTTCGCGCACGGCGCCCCCAGCCTCGCAAAAGCCCCCGCTTTTCAATGGCTTGCCTTGCACCGAATTCCTTTGAGCAAGCGGGCTTATCCAGCCTCCCTGAACAATCGCGAATTCCGTAAAATATACTTTTGCAAAAAGCGCATATATTTAACTCGTTCTTTTACACGGAATTAAACACGCCCGGTGTAGAGTTTGGACCGCGTGTCACTGGCGCTTATTTGTATGAAAATACTACATAAGCCACCGGAGGCCGGCACGCTGGAGAAGAGCACAGAGCAGCGGCAAGGACACGTACGATGCCTTTTGCGGAATGGGGCGATGAATTCAGCATCGGCATCGAGGAACTCGACGCCGATCACAAGAAGCTTCTCGCCCTGCTCAACGACCTGAAACAGGCCATGGACACTGGCGATGCCCACGAAGCACTTGGCAGGGTCTTGTCGGGGCTGAAGCTCTATATGAGCTTCCATTTCGTGCATGAAGAGGAGCTTCTTCTGCAGACCAACTACCCGGACTACGAAGCGCATTGCCGGGAGCATCAGGCGTTCGCGGCGACAGTCGAGGAAATTCACAGGGACTTTCGAATACGTGCGTCAGACGCACTGCCGGGGCAAGTTTTGGAGTTCCTGAAGAACTGGCTCTACCAGCATAGTTTAGGAGCGGACCGGGCTGCCGGCGAGTATCTCAAGGCGAACCGGGCCACGCTCGAACTCAGTGACAGCTCCGCCAGTGCAAGTGCGCCTCAATAGGCACCGGCCATGCCGGCCGCTTACAAAAAACTATACGGATCGACATCCACATGTAGCTTGACGCTACCGCGCGGCTGCCCGGCGGCGTCGAGCCACGCACGCAAATACCCCTGCAAATCCGCCTCGCGCGCGGCCTTCACCAACAGCCGCTGCCGGTGCCACCCCCGGATCACGGCGAGCGGCGCCTCCACCGGTCCCAGCACCTGGATCAGCCGCGCCTCGGGCGCCGCCAGCGCCAGCTCCCGCGCGTAATGCTCCGCCGCCTGCCGCTCCTTGGCCTGCACCACGATGGCCGCGAGCCGGCCGAACGGCGGCAGCCCCGCCTCCTCGCGCATGGCGATCTCGGCCTCGTAGAACCCCTCCCTGTCGCCGGTCACAAGCGCGCGCATCACCGGGTGATCCGGGTAATGCGTCTGGATCAGCCCGGTGCCCGGCGCGCCGAACCGCCCTGCCCTGCCCGTCACCTGATGCAGGAGCTGGAAGGTGCGCTCGCCCGCGCGCGGATCGGCGGTGGCGAGGCTCAAATCGCCGTCGACCACCCCCACGAAGGTAAGCTGCGGGAAATTATGGCCCTTCGAGACGAGCTGCGTGCCCACGATAATGTCGGCCTCGCCCGCCGCAATCTGCGTGAGGATCTCGCGCAGCGCCGCCGTGGTTGGCACGAGGTCGCTGGAGAGCACGCAGGTGCGCGCCTCGGGCCAGCGGTTCTTCGCCTCCTCCAGCACGCGCTCGATGCCGGGGCCGGAAGCGGTAAGCATACCCTCGCGGTTGCAGGCAGGGCACGTCTTGGGGAACGGCAGCGAGAAGCCGCAATGGTGGCAGATCAGCCGGCCCCGCAGGCGGTGCTCGACGAGATAGGCCGTGCATTGCGGGCAGGTGAAGCGGTTGCCGCAGGCGCGGCACAGGGTCAGCGGCGCGTAGCCGCGGCGGTTCAGGAAGAGGAGCGCCTGCTCGCGCCTCGCCAGCGCCGCGTTGACGGATTCGACCACCGGCGGGCTGAGCCAGGTGCCCCGCTCTGGCGGCACGGCCTTGAGGTCCACCGCCTCGACCTGCGGCAGGCGCGTTGCCGGAGAAGCGCGCCGGCAGCACGGCATGGCCATAGCGCCCGCGCCTGACGTTGACGGCGCTTTCGACCGACGGCGTGGCCGAGCTCACGATGATCGGGAATTTGCCGAGCGAGGCGCGCACCACCGCCATGTCGCGCGCCTGATAGATGACGCGGTCGTCCTGCTTGAAGGAGCTGTCGTGCTCCTCGTCCACCACGATCAGGCCGAGATTGGCGAACGGCAGGAACAGCGCCGAGCGCGCGCCCGCCACCACCCGCACCTCGCCCTCGGCCACGCCGCGCCAGATGCGCGCCCGCTCCTTGGGCGACACGGACGAGTGCCATTCGCCGGGGCGGCAGCCGAAGCGCTTCTCGAACCGCTCCAGGAATTGGCTGGTGAGCGCGATTTCCGGCAGCAGGATCAGCACCTGCGCGTGGCTCTGGCGCAGCGCCTCCGCCACCGCCTCGAAATAGACCTCGGTCTTGCCCGAGCCGGTGACGCCGTCGAGCAGCGTCGCGCGGAAGCCGCCTTTCTCAATGCTCTCGCAAAGCTGGGCCGCCGCCGCCGCCTGCTTCTCCGTCAGCCCGGCTTGTGCGAAATCCGGCTTTGGGGCGGGCGGGCGCGTGCGCGGCAACTCGGCGCGGATCAGCGCACCCGCCTCGGCCAAGCCGTCGATCACGGCGGCGCTCACCTGGGCGGCATCCATCAGCCGCTTCTTGGCCCACACCTTGCCATCGGCGAGCGTGGCCAGAACCCGCTCGCGGGCCGCTGTCATACGCGCTGGCGCAGGCCCGCCGAGCCGGAAGCCCCAGCGCGGCTCCTCCGCCTCGAACACGAGCCGCGCACTCATCATCATTTGCAGCACCATGCCCTTGGGCGCGAGCGTATAGTTCGCGACCCAATCGGCGAAAGCGAGATTGATGGGCGGCAGCGGCGGCACGTCCAGCACCGACACGATCGCTTTAAGCTTCCTGGGATCGAACGGTTTCGGCTCGCGCGCCTCCCGCCAGACCGCGCCGATCCGCTTCATCGGCCCCAGCGGCACCACCACAAACGTGCCGGGCGCAATCTCCCTGCCATCCGGCACCGCGTAAGTATAGGGCTCCTCAAGTGCCAGCGGCAGCAGCACCGGCACCGTCTTGACGGCGCCAGCGTTGAGCGGCGCGTCCCCGGGCGCATCCAGGCCGAAAAGTGAAAGCTCCATTGCCGGCATGGCCGCACCTTGGCCGATGCGCCGCCCGATTGCAATGGCGCAGCGGAAGCCGCGCGATTGCACCTGTGCAGCGGAGAAGTTGACGGCCGGCGGCAAAGGAAATCACAGCCGCACGGACTTCAAGAACGAGTTCAGCAACCCTCGCCGAGGATGCAGGATTCTGGCCGGTTACGAGTTTCCCGTCGCGCACTGCACAGGACTGAAAACGCGGCCCCCTGACGATCTTGGCACCTAGCTCGGCAAGACGGGTTTCCAAGAGAAAGGGAACCTCTTTCGTAAGCTCCGCGGCCTCCTCTTCCTCGTTCGTAAACGCGCACACCTGCTTCCCCGCCACGAGCGGCGAACCGTCAGCACGCTTCGCCGCAACGAGGCCCGCCGGCCCATGGCATACCGCGGCGACCGTCTTGCCGGAATCGTAGGCCTGGCCGATACGTGCCGCCAGCTCCGCGCTCTCCGGCAGGTCCCACATCGTGCCATGCCCGCCCGGCAGAAAGATCGCATCGAAGCCCGAAACGTCCAGCGCACCGATTGCCGGTGTTTCGCTTACGGCACGCGTGGCATCCGCATCGGCCAGAAAGCGCTTCACGCCAGCAGGCGGCTCCCCTTCCACGCTTCGCGGATCGATGGGCACCGCACCACCCGCTATCGAGGCAATCGTCACCGATGCCCCGGCATCCTCGAAGGCATAATAGGGCACCGCCAATTCCTCCAGCCAGACGCCGGTGGGCTTCCCGGTGCTGCCAAGCTCTGCATGCGATGTCGTCACGATCAGAATTTTTGTCATTGGATGCTCCCTACGGTTTGCCAACAAGCTCCCTGGAAGGTAAAGACATTCCGAACCATCGGGAAATCGCATCTTTTTGAGCGAGCCATAAGACTTTTTATGAGCCATCTCGACCATCTCCGCACGTTTCTTGCCGTGCACCGGCTTTCCTCGATGACGGCGGCCGCCCAATCGCTGGGCCTCGCCCAGCCGGCGGTCACGGGCCACATCAAGGCGCTGGAAAGCCGTCTCGGCCGGCCCCTTTTCCTGCGGGCGGGCAGAGGCATCGTCCCAACTGCAAGTGCGGACGCGCTGGCGCAGAGAATTGGCGTTCATCTCGACGGGCTTGAACAAGCGCTCCCGGCACTCGCGGCGCGCGGCGGTGAAGCGGGCGGTGCGGTAACCATTGGCGGCCCGGCGGAGTTCATGGCCGAAATCGCTTTGCCAGTATTAGCCGCCGCGGCGGATCATGGAGTGACGGTGCACGCTGAATTCGGTCACACGCGCGGCCTGATCGAACGGCTTGAGCGGGCCGGGCTCGACCTCGTCATCGCCACGCAGCGGATACCGGGCGCATCCATCCTCTATGAGCGGCTGTTCCGGGAAAACTTCATCCTTGTGGGCGGCGCGGTCCATGCCGGCCTGCTCGCTGCCCCCCCGGCTGGCATACCGGCACTAGTACAGCCGGAGACAAGTTCGCACCCGCGGGACGTACTGGCGGCAAGGCTGGAGGCTGCTCCCTGGGTCGCCTACGATGCGAAGCTTCCTCTGATCCGGCGCTTTTTCCGTCATAGTCTCGGCCGCGATCCCAGCTTGCCGAGGGTCTCGACGGCGCCAGACCTGCGCGCGGTTCTAAGCCTTGTGCAGGCGGGCGCGGGATTGAGCGTGCTGCCGGACTATCTATGCGCTTCAGCACTCGCAAACGGCAGCATCGCCGAGCTTTGGCGCCCCCCCTCCCCCGTCTCGAATGTGCTTTGGATTGCCTCCAGCAAAAGCAGCCGCAGTCCGCGCCTCAGCCTCGTTGTCAGCCTTTTGCGGCAAATAGCCGCCACTCAAGACAGGCAGGCCGATTGATCTGGAAGCACGCGAGGCAGGCTTCCGGCTGGCGGCAACCGGGGCGGCCCGTGCGAACCACTCGCATCGAGAAATATCTCCGGGCTGCTGAAGCCCGGCAACAGCCCGGAACAAGACCGGCCGTTAATGCTGTGCCGGCGGCTTGGGCGTAAATTCGGCTCGCGGGCGACGGCTTGCATAAGGGCGCTGGCATGCACCTGTTCGAACGGCTTCCACTCTGGATACCCGCGGCACTTGGCGGCTACATCCTGTGCCTGTTCCTGCCTCGGATATTGAACGATGGCGACACCTACCTGCATATCGCCGCCGGCTTTGGATGCTCAAGCATCACGCCGTGCCCCACACCGATCCCTTCTCCTACACCTTCGCCGGCGCGCCCTGGCTGGCACATGAATGGCTGTCCGAAGTCCTCATGGCCGCAGCCTTCCGGCTGGGCGGCTGGAGCGGCGTGCTTATCCTTTTTGGCGGGGCGGCGGCGCTGACGCTTGGACTTCTGGCGCGGCATTTGTCCCGCTGGCTCGTTCCCCTGCCCGCAGCGGTAACGTTTTTCATCAGCGCCGGCTGCATCGCCGGCTCCCTGCTCGCCCGGCCGCACCTTCTCGCACTTCCGCTCATCGAAGCCTGGACGGCCGGGCTTCTCATCGCAGCCGAACGGGGACGCGTGCCCTGGCTCCTGCTGCCGCTGATGACGCTCTGGGCGAACCTCCACGGCAGCTTCGTCTTCGGCCTCGCCTTAGCTGGCGCGCTTGGCCTTGAGGCCACGATTGCGGCCGGCTCGCAATGGCGGGCCACCGCGCGCAAATGGGCACTGTTCCTCGCCTGCGCCATAGCCGCTGCCATCCTCACACCGCATGGCTGGCGCGGGCTCGCCTTCCCCGCCGAACTGATGGGCATGAGGAACCTGGCATTCATCAGCGAATGGAAAAGCCTCGATTTCCAGACCATCCCGCCGCTGGAGCTTGCGCTGATGGCCGTGCTCTATGTGAGCCTGACTCTGCAGCGTGCGGGTGCCGATACTCCGCCTCCTGCTGCTGATGGGCTTGCTGCATCTTAGCCTTCAGCACACCCGCCATCAGATGCTCTTCGGCGTCGCGGGCTCGCTGCTTTTCGCCGGTCCGCTGGGCCTGGCCCTGGGCAGGCCGCAGCCTGGCCGCGCATCGTGGACGTGGATGCCGGCTGCGGCCCTTTCGCTCGCCGCCGCCATCGTGGCAACAGGCTTCCGCTTCGCCCACCCTGTCCAGCACGAGGACATGTTCACCTCGCCCAGCGCGGTCTTCGCGCACGTCCCCGCTACTCTTGCCGCCAAGCCCGTGCTGAACGAATACAATTTCGGCGGCTTTCTCATCTTCAACGGCGTCCGGCCCTTCATCGACGGCCGCGCCGACATGTACGGCGACAAATTTCTCGACGAATATATCGGATCTGGTCCGCCCCAGCCGCGAGCGCCTCGTGCAAACGCTTGAGCAGCGCGGCATCCAATGGGCCTTCGTGGATGCTGCATCGCCCGTCAGGGCGGTGATGGAGACGCTGCCCGGCTGGCGCCTGCTTTACGCGGATAAGGTCGCGGCCGTTTACGCTCGCGACACGGCGCTTGCGCCGCCAGCCGGCCCGGTCACGAATGAAAACCGCACTCATTCTCTCCTCCGCTTCGAGGAGCGAGACGGAGGGCGAAAGGCGCTTAGGGCGCCAATACCATCATAGCGAGGCGCCAATGGAGCCGCAGCGAGGCAGAAATAATCGCACTACGGCGCGCACTTGTTGCTGGATTGCTTCGCCGCGCCCGCGATGACGCGAACTTCTGCGGCCGGCGCCTACGGATACAGCCGGGTCTTGGTCCAGGGGGCGTCCAGGTTCTCGCGCAAGAACTGAATGCGGTCGTGGAGGCGGAACGGGCGGTCGGCCCAGAACTCGATCTCCAGGGGAATGACGCGAAACCCCACCCAATAGCGCGGACGCGCCGGCTTCAACCCCTCGAACTCCTTCTCGAAGTGGGCGACGGCCTGCTTCAACGCCTGGCGGCTTTCCAGCGGGCGCGACTGCTGGCTGGCCCAGGCGCCGATGCGGCTGCCGAGCGGCCTCGATGCGTAATAGGCGTCGGCTTCCGCCGTGCTCACCTGCTCGACGATTCCCCTGACGCGTATCTGGCGCCGCAGCGACTTCCAGTGCAGGCAAAGGGCCGCCTTCGGGTTGGCCAGAAGTTCCCGGCCTTTGGCGCTTTCTGCATTGCCGTAAAACACGAAGCCGCGCGGGTCCACGCCCTTCAAAAGCACGATGCGCACATTCGGCATGCCCGACGCATCCACCGTCGCCAGCGACATCGCATTGGCGTCGCTGGTCTCGACGCGCTCCGCCTCGTCGAACCATGCACTGAAGAGAGGTTCCGGCTGGGCGGCCTCCGTGAAGTCTTCAATCGCGTTGGCGTTCATGTCGTAAAAACCTGTGTGATTAGGGCCTCTATCTGGCGCGGACGGCCGCACAAGCGTTGCCGCACGTTATCGCGACTAGAACCCGCAGTGTACGCAATTGTTTGCAAGCTTCTTCAAATTTACTGCTCCACACGCAGCGCCGCCGTCCCCGCGAAGGCAGGAACCCAAGCTAACTGCCTGCGCCCACGTAAGAAATGGATTCCGGCGTCCGCAGGAATTACGCCGCGGAATTGAACACCACGCCCGAAATAGCGGCGCGAACAAATCCCGGAAAACGCTTCAGCGTGTATCCGGGATCGCAACAAACACGGGTATGACTGTGGAAAGATCCCGGAGACCGGCTGAGCCGGCTCCGGGATGAAATTGCTTGTCCAGAAATACAGCATATCCGCGGCAAGTTCGCGTGGCGGCGCGTGCGGCCAATGGGGTGCGAACTCGCCTCGGGGTGTACTAGTGCGGGAGCCCGCCGGAGCTGTCCGCGCTCAGCGGCCCACCCATATCCTTCATCTTGGCAGCCGCCGCCAACGCCGCGGCCTCGTCCCACTCGATGGGCTCAAGCTTGCGGGTGAGCGCTATGGCGAGCACCTCGTCCATGCGCGCGACCGGAATGATCTCAAGCGCGTTCTTCACATTGTCCGGGATTTCCGCGAGATCCTTCGCGTTCTCCTCCGGGATAATGACGCGCTTGATGCCGCCGCGCAGCGCCGCAAGCAGCTTCTCCTTGAGGCCGCCGATGGGCAGCACCCGCCCGCGCAGCGTGATCTCGCCGGTCATGGCCACGTCGCGGCGCACCGGGATGCCGGTCAGCACGCGAGATGATCGCGGTGACCATGGCAACGCCGGCCGACGGCCCGTCCTTCGGCGTGGCGCCCTCCGGCACGTGCACGTGGATGTCCTTCTTTTCGAACATCGGCGGCTCGATGCCAAAGGCGATGGACCGGCTGCGAACATAGGCATCGCGGCCTGAATCAATTCCTTCATCACGTCGCCCAGGTTGCCGGTGACGTTCATGTCGCCCCGGCCGGGCATCATCACGCCTTCGATCGTCAGCAGCTCGCCGCCGACCTCGGTCCAGGCCAGGCCCGTAACCACGCCGACCTGATCCTCCGTCTCGGCCTCGCCGTAGCGGAACTTCGGACGCCGAGGAAGTCGCGCACGTTTTCGGGCGTGACAGTCACGGCCGTGGCCTTGCCGCTCTCGATCTGCTTCACCGCCTTGCGCGCCAGCTTGGCGATCTCGCGCTCAAGACTGCGGACGCCGGCTTCCCGCGTGTAGCGGCGGATGATCTCGCGTGATGGCTCGTCGGCCACCGATCCACTCGCCTGGCTGCAGGCCGTGGGCCTCCATCTGCTCGGCGATCAGGTGCCGCTTGGCGATCTCGAGCTTCTCGTCCTCGGTGTAGCCCGCGAGCCGGATGATCTCCATGCGGTCCATCAGCGGCCGGCGGAATGTCGAGCGTGTTCGCGGTGGTCACGAACATCACGTTGGACAGGTCGAAATCGACCTCCAGGTAATGATCGTTGAACTCGTGGTTCTGCTCGGGGTCGAGCACCTCAAGCAGCGCCGAAGCCGGATCGCCACGGAAATCCATGCCCATCTTGTCGATCTCGTCGAGCAGGAACAGCGGGTTGGCACTTCTTGGCCTTCTTCATCGACTGGATGACCTTGCCGGGCATCGAGCCGATATAGGTCCGCCGGTGACCGCGGATTTCGGCCTCGTCGCGCACGCCGCCCAGCGACATGCGCACGAATTCGCGGCCCGTCGCCTTGGCGATGGACTTGCCGAGCGAGGTCTTGCCGACGCCGGGAGGGCCGACGAGGCACAGGATCGGACCCTTCAGCTTGTTGGTCGCGCTTCTGGACCGCCAGATATTCGACGATGCGGTCCTTGACCTTGTCGAGCCCGTAATGGTCCTCGTCGAGCACCGCCTGGGCTTCGTGCGATATCCTTCTTGACCTTGCCCTTGACGCCCCACGGGATCGACAGCAGCCAGTCGAGATAGTTGCGAACCACCGTCGCCTCGGCGGTCATCGGGCTCATCTGCTTGAGCTTCTTGAGCTCGGCGGTGGCCTTGTCCTTGGCTTCCTTCGACAGCTTGGTGTCTCGATCTTCTCCTCGAACTCCGGCGATATCGTCGCGCTCGTCGGCAGTCGCCCAGCTCCTTCTGAATGGCCTTCATCTGCTCATTCAGGTAGTACTCGCGCTGGGTCTTCTCCATCTGGCGCTTCACGCGGCTGCGGATCTTGCGCTCGACCTGGAGCACGGAGATCTCGCTTTCCATGAGGGTGAAGACGCGCTCCAGCCGCTCGGAAACCGAAAGCTGCTCAAGGATCTCCTGCTTGTCGCCGATCTTGATGGCCAGGTGCGAGGCAATCGTATCGGCAAGCTTGGAATAGTCGTCGATCTGCGAAAGAGTGCCCAGCACCTCCGGCGAGATCTTCTTGTTGAGCTTGACGTAGTTCTCGAACTGGCTCACCGCCGAGCGCGCGAAAGCCTCGATCTCGTCGGGATTGCCGAGCGTCTCCTCGATGCGCTCCGCCTCCGCCTCGAAGTAATCTTCCTTGTCCGTGAAGCGCTTGATCTTGGCCCGCGCCGTGCCTTCGACCAGCACCTTCACGGTGCCGTCGGGCAGCTTCAGGAGTTGCAGGACCGTGGCAAGCGTGCCCATCGTGTAGATGGCGTCCGGCTCGGGATCGTCGTCGCCCGCGTTCTTCTGCGCGGCGAGCAGGATTTGCTGGTCGGTGCGCATCACCTCGTCGAGCGCATTGATCGATTTCTCGCGGCCGACGAACAGCGGCACGATCATATAGGGGAAAACGACGATATCACGAAGCGGCAGTACCGGGAAAATCTCGCTGGGACCGGACGTTTTGGAAAAATCGGATGGGCTCGACATGTCAGTCTCCTAATAAGCGGGCAGCGGTTTCGGCCGCTAGGGCACTGCCGGACGCCTTGCGGGTTATCCGGTAGATTGGCAGTATGGCACGGCTGCAACCTGCAGCATCATGCATCAAAAAGGGGAATGCTCAAAACGCTGCGTTGCGTAAAGGTTACCGCGGAACGCGCATTCAGAGGTAATCCAGAAGGATCGCCGGAACCTTAAAATTGGTTTTGTGCCGGCGAAATCCAGCCTCTCATGCACTCAACTCATCTAAGCGCTCGGCGTAGATGCGCAAGGGCTTGGCGTTGCCTTCGATCACCTCGGGGCTGATCACGACCTCCTCGACGCCCTTCAAGCTGGGCAGCTCGAACATGCTGTCGAGCAGGATGGATTCCATGATGGAGCGCAGGCCCCGGGCGCCGGTCTTGCGGTCGATGGCCTTGCGGGATACGGCCTTGAGCGCTTCCACCGACAGCGTGAGCTGCACGCCTTCCATTTCGAACAGGCGTTGATACTGCTTGACGAGCGCGTTCTTGGGCTCGCTGAGGATTTTCACCAGCGCCGCCTCGTCGAGGTCTTCAAGCGTTGCCAGCACCGGCAGGCGGCCGATGAACTCCGGGATCAGCCCGAACTTCAACAGGTCCTCCGGCTCGACGGCGCGCAGGATCTCGCCCATCCGCCGGTCGTCTTCGGCCGAAACCTTGGCGCCGAAGCCGATCGAGGTCGAGCGCCCGCGCTGGGCGATGATCTTTTCGAGGCCCGAGAAGGCGCCGCCGCAGATGAACAGGATGTTGCGTCGTATCGACCTGCAGGAACTCCTGCTGCGGGTGCTTGCGGCCGCCTTGCGGGGGAACGCTTGCCACCGTGCCTTCCATGATCTTGAGCAGCGCCTGCTGAACGCCCTCGCCCGACACGTCGCGCGTGATCGACGGGTTGTCCGACTTGCGGCTGATCTTGTCGACCTCGTCGATATAGACGATGCCGCGCTGCGCCCGGTCGACATTATAATCGGCGGCCTGAAGCAGCTTCAGGATGATGTTCTCGACGTCCTCGCCGACATAGCCGGCCTCGGTAAGCGTGGTGGCGTCGGCCATGGTGAACGGCACGTCGAGGATGCGCGCCAGCGTCTGCGCCAGCAGGGTTTTGCCGCAGCCGGTCGGGCCGACGAGCAGGATGTTCGACTTCGCCAGCTCGACGTCGTTGTTCTTGGCGGAGTGGTTGATGCGCTTGTAGTGATTGTGGACCGCGACCGAAAGCACGCGCTTGGCGTAATCCTGGCCGATCACATAATCGTCAAGTACAATGCAGATTTCCTGCGGGGTGGGCACACCGTCGCGGGACTTCACATATGAGTTCTTGTTCTCCTCGCGAATGATGTCCATGCAAAGCTCGACGCATTCATCGCAAATAAACACGGTCGGCCCCGCAATAAGCTTGCGGACTTCATGCTGGCTCTTGCCGCAAAACGAGCAGTAGAGCGTATTCTTGGAGTCGTGACCCCGGCTTTCCTTTGTCATAGACCTACCTTAGCACCCACATACGGGGAGTCTGGCCTCCGATTGCGCCTGAGCCATGGCCGGATTTGGGCTTTCCCCGGCTTGCCTCGCTCAAGTTCATTCTTCTCCACGCCTCGCCTCCTAGTACGCCACCCTATGATTACGGCTTTAGAGCCGAATGTCCATAGCTTCCAGGCATACGCCTCTCCCGGCGAATCGTCTGGCTGCGGCAGAGGTTGTCCCCAACGGACTTTCCATGCGGTTAATGGCGGCACCTGGCAGCCGTACCATGGGTTGCTTTTCTAAGAGCGTCCCGATTGCGGCTCTTCCGCCGAGGCGCGCTTGGTTATCACGTCGTCAATAAGGCCGAAGGCTTTCGCCTGCTCAGCAGACATGAAATGGTCGCGGTCCAGCGTCCGTTCAATGATGTCGTAGGGCTGGCCTGTATGCTTGACGTAAATCTCATTAAGGCGGCGCTTGGTCTTGAGGATGTCCTCGGCGTGCCGCTCAATGTCGCTCGCCTGGCCCTGGAAGCCGGCGGAGGGCTGATGCACCATGATCCGCGCATTGGGCAGAGCAAAGCGCAGGCTGGGTTCTCCCGCGGTCAGAAGCAGCGAGCCCATGGACGCGGCCTGGCCTACACAAAGTGTGGAAACCGCGGGCCGGATGAACTGCATCGTGTCGTACATCGCGAGGCCGGAGGTCACATGGCCGCCCGGCGAGTTGATGTACATGGCGATTTCCTTCTTCGGGTTTTCCGAATTCCAGGAACAGAAGCTGGGCCACCACGAGCGAGGACATCATGTCCTCGACCGCCCCGGTCACGAAAATGATGCGCTCTTTCAGCAGCCGGGAATAGATGTCGAAGGCGCGCTCGCCGCGGTTCGTCTGCTCCACGACCATCGGCACAAGCTGGCTGGTGTAAAATTCTACTGGATCGCGCATGCGTGTCTCCCGGGCGTAAACGAGCCACGCCGTAATGAATTGGGGTGATTGCCGGCGGGCACCGCGGGCGCTTGAAACCGTCTTACAAACTGGATGCGGCAAGCCTTCCGGCTTTGGCACCCCATAAATGGGACTCTTCGAGCATAATGGCAACAAGCATTAAATGCACAGCCGCTTTTGCCGCTGATGGATGAGTGAAACACAAACCGCATTACCCCTCACCCTGTCCCTCTCCCACAGGTAGAGGGGACGCCATAACGACGGGCACGCCCGGACTCCCTCTCCCTGTGGGGGAGGGCTGAGGTGAGGGGTAATGCGCGTAGTACGATTCGCTACCCCTCCCACACATCAATGGTCGTGATCGCAATCGGGGCCGCACTCATGATCGTGGCCGTGATCGTGATCGTGATCGTGATCGCCGCCGGCCAAAAGCTCCTGCTCGCGTTCCTGTCCAGCCACCAGGTCCATGAGTTCCTTCGGCGTCATCTTCTTCTCGTCGAGCTTGACCAGCTCCAGCGCGAAGTTGACCACCTTCTCCTCATAGACCGGCGCCCGAAGCTCGTTCATCGCGTCCGGATTCTTCCGGTAGAACTCGATCACCTCGCGCTCCTGGCCGGGGAATTGCCGCGCGCGGTCGAACATGGCGCGGCGCAGCTCCTCGTCGGTGATGCGGATCTGGTTCTCGTTGCCGATCTCGGAGAGGACCAGGCCCAGCCGCACGCGCCGCTCGGCGATCTTGCGGTATTCCTCGCGCGCCTTCTCCTCGGTCGTGCCCTCGTCCTCGAAGGTGCTCTTCGACTGCTCCAGCGAACGGGTGACATTTCGCCACACGCCCTCGAACTCCGCCTCGGTCAGCGAGGGCGGAAGCTCGAAGGAGTGCCGTTCGTTGAGTGCGTCGAGAAGAAGCCGCTTGAGCCGCCCCTTGGTGGCGTTGTCGAGCTCGCGCTGCAACTGGCTCTTGACCGCCTCTTGCAGCTTCTCGAAGAACTCCACACCCAGCGACTTGGCGAAATCCTCATCCGCCGGCGCCTCGCCGGGGGCTGCCACCTCTTTCACCACGATGGCGAATTCGGCCTCCTTGCCCGCCAGGTTCTTGGCCTGGTAGTCCTCGGGGAAGGTCACCGTGATGGTGCGCTCCTCGCCCGCCTTCATGTCAATGAGCTTCTCTTCGAAGCCAGGGATGAACCGCTTCGAGCCGATCACCACATAGGCATCCTCGCCGGTGCCGCCTTCGAACTCCTCGCCGCCGATGCTGCCCTTGAAGTCGATGACCAGCCGGTCGCCGTCCGCCGCCGGGCCGTCCTTCGTCTCGTAGGACTGGTTGCCCTGCCGGAGCAGGCCGAGCTGCTTTGCGATATCCTCGGCGGAGGGCTCGGCGATCTCCTTGTCAAGCGAGATCGCCTTGAGGTCGGTCAGCTCGATCTTGGGCAGGATCTCGAACGACATGGTGTATTCGAGATCGGTTTCGCCCTCGATGATGCGCTGAACGGTGGCCTGATCCTCGGGCAGCTTGATGCCGGGCTGAAGGGCCGGCCGCTCCTTGCGGTCGGCGATGGCCTGGGCGCTGGTCTCGTTCACCGCCTGCTCGACGACCTCGGCCATGACCGAGCGGCCGTAAAGCTGGCGCACATGCGCGAGCGGAACCTTGCCCGGTCTGAAGCCGTTCAGCCGCACCTTGTGCTGAAGGTCTGCGAGCTTCGTTTCGGCGCGGGTCTTCAGCTCGCCTGCGGGAACAACAACTTTCAATTCACGTTTCAGTCCGTCTGAAACAGTCTCTGTAACTTGCATTTTTGAAACCGGATATCTCGTTAGCCGCGTTGCGGCGATATTGCTTTTAGCGGCGGCCAGCCGCTGCCGCGGGTGGTTCCACCCGGCTTGGGACCACTGAGATTGCACATCGGGATGCAATCCACAAGGGCCAACGGAGCGCATATATAAATTTGATTCGCGGGGTGCGTCCTGGATTAAGTTTTTTGGATAGTCTTGGAGGCCCAATTGCAACTAGCCGCAGCCCGGATCACCATGCCCTTGGAACGCGCAGCCGCGCGCTGGCTCGATGCCAGAGCGCGCACGATGCTGGCGGCGGCGGAAACAGCTCGCATTCAAAATCTGGCGTTCGATATCCGGCTCCCATGGTTGCAAGGGGCCGGGAACGGAACTCCCGTGAGGAATTCCGGGCACCTGCAATGCCACCGGATCCGGAAATTGCCCTCAATACGCGGAAATGGACGTGCCGCTCGAATGAAGCGCGGCATACCGGGACAAGCGCCCCAAAAATACACATTTAGGCGCGGGTAGTTCCAAGAAGTTCGGAGGCAATCGTATCGCATGCCGGATCGTCAAGATCCTGTTTTAGGTCTTTCGTTTGCATTAAGGTAAGCTGATACTTCAAATTGTCGTGTGAGTATTTCTGACCGACCAAAACATGAAGTCTAAAAGCCAAATCCTGCAACACGGTGGGATTTAGATCTTTCGGAATTTTCCAATGCTGGCGCAAAATTGCTTCCACTTTATCGGTTTCGATAGCCATCGTGCAATCCTCTGATTGATATAGACATATTACCTGGTTAGCGTCCTCATTCCGCCCAGTTCACGCACCCGCCCGTCTCACAGCGGCCCTTCACGTGTCCATTATGAGCCGCGATCGACAAGTGCAAGAGCCCCTTGCACGCAGGACATTCGACGATCTCCGAGTGAGAGCAGCCCTGGTGCTGAACCCGCCAATGCGCAATACCGGCCTTGACCGCCCTCACCAAGCTTTCACGGTCCTCCACCGACCGATTGTGCACCGCGATTTCCTCGCCGGTTGGCGCCCTGAAGTGGTCACAATGAAGGCGCTGTCCAGGTTTTTCGTCGGCCTTGATGAAACACGGCAATTGGTACATCCGCCGATACTCCGTTCCGCCGTTGAGCACGGTGTAATCGACGTCCATTTCGCATGTTTGATGCCGGGCCATAGATCGGAAATGGACGCACCAATCAGGTGCAAACCCCTGATCTTTCACCTTTTTGGTCATTGGACGCCTTCCCTTCATGAACCGCTATGAGCTAAATAGGCGCCGCCACGGTGAACCGGCAGGCGCATTAACGCCTAAACCGCCTGGTCTCGCAAGACATTGTCAACGCGGCATTGCTTTTTGCCTTCTTTTCAACCCGCGCCGGGCTGCGAATTGCCGCCCGTTCTCGATGGCGAGCGGAGAAACCAAATCTCTGGGTCGCGCCAAGCTGGAAGACGGCTATAAGGGGGCCGCTATCGCGGCGGTCTCCTCTTTGACATGCGAAACCAGCCTTAGAACAGCCGGCCCTTTAGCAGCGCATCGATATCGCGCAGGGCCTGCTCCTTATTCAAATCCTATTTTGCGTGGACTTGGGATACAAGATCGTCCTTGCCCTTAAGGTTGGCAAGTTCTCGCTCGCAGAACTTTTGCCATTTAGCATAACGTTGTCTCGCAATAATTCTCCGATTTTCCGGAGCGATATCGATTTTATGCGTCGCCGCATATTGCATCTATTTTTTCCATAGGCACAGTATATGGCCATCGTGCGCGGTTATTACAATCGTCGATAAAATATGTTTTTGTGCGCCAGAGTGTGGCTGATTGTATTTCGCTTGACGTGCATATTTACCAGCGTCACCAATGGCTTTACAGCAAACAAAGTGTCCCGCACACACCTTTTGAGTTGGCCGGAAGCGGCATTTCCAAATGAAAAGAACGGTGTGGCCGTTCGCCGGAGTTTTCCCTTGATTACGCTCAAGATCCATCACAGGACGGCCTACCGCTACAGCCAGCCTGTGACCTTTGGACCGCACCGTTTGATGCTTCGCCCGCGCGAAAGCCGCGATCTCCGCATCGTTTCCAGCAGCGTGACGGTGACGCCCGCCGCCACGCTCACCTGGGCGCACGATGTTTTCGGCAATGCCGTCGCGACAGCCACCTTTCAGAACATGGCCAGCGATCTCGTGATCGAGAGCGCGGTGGCGCTCGAACTCAACGCCGTGCCTTGGCCTGTCTTCGATATCGCCGCTTCCGCCATAACCTACCCCTTTCAATATTCAAGCGATGAGTACACCGACCTTGGCGCATTGGCGGTCCAGCAATACCCGGACCCCACGGGCCGCTTGAAGGACTGGGTCCGCGCATTCGTCCGCGGCAATTCGACAAATACGCTTGCGCTTCTGCAAGACCTGTGCGGCGGTGTCTCAAATTGGATCAACTATCAGAGCCGTGAGGAAGAAGGCACGCAGTCTCCGGTACAGACCTTGGACCGCGGCTGGGGCTCCTGCCGGGATTTCGCGGTTCTATTCGCCGATGCGGCGCGCAGCCTCGGTTTTGGGGCGAGGATCGTGTCGGGTTATCTCTACAATCCGGATCGGCTCGCGGGGGCCGGAGGTGCCGGGGCGACGCATGCCTGGGCGGAAGTCTATGTTCCAGGTGCTGGCTGGATAAGCTTCGATCCGGCAAACCGCACTGCCGGCGGCTTCAACCTGATCCCCGTGGCTGTTGCGCGCGACATCCGGCAGGCGATGCCCGTAACCGGCAGTTTCGTTGGGCAGACCGATGCATTCCTTGGCATGGCGGTGGAAGTGAGCGTCGAAGCATAGCGGCGCGCGATTGAGGAACCCGGCAGCGTCCATGAACAATGCCCGGAGCGCCTATCCGGAGTAGATCGTACGGGGCAAATCCGCTCCTTGGGGCTATGTAATCCCCAGTGCACATCCAGCGCGCCGCGCAAGGCCGTTGCGCTGCGCCGGCGGCTCCCGCACCTTAATAAATCGTTCCTTTGGCGTAAGCCCCTGTCATGGTTAATTCAGGTAAGGTAAACGCGCGGGCCGCATGCGTTACACAGGCGCATTTCCGCGATTTTTTTCTCATTTTTGCTTGTTTTCCGCGTTTCAAAAATCCCGCTAAATATACGCGAATATTCGATATTAACCAAGCCGCCGGGCGCCCGCGTTGCCGCACCGGCACCCTGTCATGGTTTTTTCGTGCATTATCAATGCATTACAACAACGCCGCGCTTAACGCTTACTCAAGACACTTCTGCTATATTACTTCAAAATCCGGAAGCGCCTTTCCGGTTCTCCAAAACAGGCCCTTGGCGGCGCCAGGAGCGTTAACGTGGCATTACAGCGTGGATGCGGGCTCGCCGCAGGCCGGGACCGCGGAGATAATCACGAAGGCCTGGGCGAGCGGGTAATCGTCGGTGATGGTGACGAGGATTTGCGCCTCGTGGTTCGCGGGGATGAGCTGCCTGAGCCGCGCCGCCGCCCCGCCCGTGAGTTGCATGACCGGCTGGCCGGTGGGGAGGTTGACCACGCCCATGTCGCGCAAGAACACACCCTGTGCAACCCCGGTGCCGAGCGCCTTCGAGCACGCTTCCTTGGCCGCGAAGCGCTTGGCGTAGGACGCGGCGCGGGCGGCGCGCCCATCGGATTTGGCGCGCTCGGCCACGGTGAAAATCCGGTCGAGAAAGCGGTCGCCGTAGCGCTCGATGGCCTGCTCGATGCGCCGGATGTCGGTTATGTCGCTGCCGATGCCAACGATCATGCGATCCCTCTCTGGAGCCTGAACTCTGAGTTCAACACAACGGGAATCTCCCCTCACCCCAGCCCTCTCCCCATGGGAGAGGGAATCCCGCTGTGCCCGTTGAGAAGGCGTCCCCTCTCCCAGGGGGGAAGGGACAGGGTGAGGGGAGATTCCCTATGTTTATGTCCGCTCCCTCAGCCACATCGTCCAGGCGCCCTGCTATTCCCTCTTATACGCGGACTGCTCCGCCGGCTTGCGCAGCGCCACACCCTTGGCGATGGCCTCGTTCATCCGCTCAATCGCCGGCCCCAGGCCCACGAAGACGGCCTCGCCGATGATGAAATGCCCGATATTCAGCTCGCGCACCTGCGGCAGGGAGGCGAGATGCGTGGCGGTTTCATAGTCGAGCCCGTGGCCCGCGTGGACCTCGATACCGGCCTCCGCTGCAAGCCGGGCGGCGCCGGCCAGCCGTTCGAACTCGCGCTGAGCGGCGGCGGCGTCGCCAGCCAGCCACTCCTCGCAATATTGTCCCGTATGAAACTCCACAACCGGCGCCTGGAGCCGGCAGGCGGCGTCGATCTGCCGCGGCTCGGGATCGATGAACAGCGACACGCGGATACCCGCATCCAGAAGGCGCCGCGCCATCGGCGCCAGCGCATTATAGCCGCCAGCCGCGTCGAGCCCGCCCTCGGTGGTGATCTCCTCGCGGCGCTCCGGCACGATGCAGCAGGCATGCGGCCTGGCCCGCACGGCGATCCCGGTCATCTCCTCCGTTGCGGCCATCTCCATATTGAGCGGCGCTGCCACCTCCAGCATGATCCGGTGGATATCCTCGTCGCGGATGTGCCGCCGGTCCTCGCGAAGGTGCGCTGTGATGCTGTCGGCGCCAGCCTCGATGGCGAGCTTCGCTGCGCGGATGGGATCGGGCCGCGTCGTGCCCCTGGCGTTTCTGAGCGTGGCGACGTGGTCGATGTTCAGTCCCAGCCGGACGGGGCGCTCGTTCGTAGTCATGGACCCTCAGCAATGCGCCGCGTCCGCGCGGCGCTTGGCGGCAGCCGTCATGGCACGCACCCGTTTCGGGGCGCTGGCAAGCTGGCGGACGAAAAAGTAGGTAAGCAGCGCCGAGAGCCCCCCTAGAGGCAGCGAGCCCAGCGCCATGGGCTTGAGGATCGGCCATAGGCCATAAATCGCGGAAGCGACGCCATCGGCAGAAGCTTGCCTTATGGAGCGCCCAAGGGCCTCCGCTCCGTCCGAAAACTTGCCGATTCCGGCGCTGGCCGAGCTGCCCAGAAGAACGTTGCCCGCCGTGAATGTGGAGATCCAGATTATCGGATAGGTGACCGGATTGCCTGCGAAAGAGCCGACCGCGGACGCCAGGATGCTGCCGCGCAGCGCCAGCGCGAGCAAGGCGCCGATCGTCATCTGAAGGCCGAGGAACGGCGTGAACACCGCGAAGACGCCGACCGCGCAGCCGGCCGCGATGCTGTGGGCCGACGCATCGATGCGCAGGAGGCGCAGCAGCATGTAGCGGGCCGAGCGCCTGAAGCTGCGCGCGGGCCAGACCGCATAGCGCAAGCGCATGACCGCGGAAAGCCGTTTCTTGCGTTTAAAAAGCATGTCTCCGAGCCTACCGCAGAGCCGCGGCCAAAAGCCAGCTCCTCAATGCTGCGTTAAGGATCGATACGCACGCTCAAACCTTCAAGCCCCGGCTTCCAGGTTTGACCGCGGGTATCTCCTGCAATGAAGGTGGCAGTTGATCGGGCCGGAAATGTGGAATGTCAAGGGAGATTAGCGGCACAAATGGGACCGGAAGCGAAGCCTTGCCCGCCGAGCGGTCCGCAAGCGAAGCCGCGGCGATCACATTCGCGCCCAGTTCCTGCGCCGCCTCCATGCACTCGCGCGAAGATAATCCAGTGGTCACAACGTCTTCCACGAGAAGGCAGCGCTGCCCAGGCCCGATCTCGAACCCGCGCCGCAACGCGAACCTGCCTTCCACGCGTTCGAAGAAAATCGCAGGCACCCCAAGCTGGCGGCCCATTTCGTGGCCCGCCACGACGCCCCCCATCGCCGGCGAGATGACAAGCTCCAGGCCATCCACCAGCCCCGCGCTCTTGAGTTTTGAAGCGAGTGCCGCGCACAGCCGTTCGGCTCGCCGGGGGTCCATCAGTACGCGCGCGCATTGCAGGTACGCGCTCGAATGATAGCCGGAGCTCAGGATGAAATGGCCTTCCAGCAATGCGCCAGCATCGCGGAATTCCTGCAGTACCTCTTCTTGCGTCAGCATCGGTGGAAGCGTCTCCTGGGGGCTGGCACGGCCTGAGCCTATGCCCATTAACGCAGACTCCTTGCGCGAACCCCGCGCCAAGCCGCGCCAGTGCGGCGAATCATTTCATTCGACGGTCTCTAAAGCATGCACGCGCCGCCGGTCAACGTTAGCCATTCCGGTTTTCCCCCCTCCAGGAACGGGAGCTTGTGGAAGTCTCGCCTGGCTTTAGTCCCCGCAGGCATTTGCGTTGCCGCACCGGCGTGAAACGGGCCGGCATCCGCCCGCGAATATGGGGTGAGGGCATGCAGAAACCTTCCCCGGAAGAAACCGTTGCGAAAAGCGCCCCAAAGGTTCCGTTATGCTATGTGTACAGCAGAACATGGGAGACCGGACATCATGGACGAGCCTGAGGTAAGGCCCGGCGAGATCGTTGGCAGCGCGCCGGACCGCACGGACGCCACGCTTATTTTTATCGGCCGCATCCGCACGCCATTCCAATCCTTACGCGATTGCCCGCGCCAGGGGCAGATGGACGGCCCCGTATGCCGGATCGAGATCGACGAGCCCTGGCGGCAGGCGATGGAGGGGCTTGAGGCCCATCCGGAGCTGCAGGTCCTTTATTGGATGTACCGGGCGCGGCGCGATCTTCTGGTGCAGGTCCCCCGCACGGGCGCGAACCGGGCCGGAACCTTCGCTTTGCGCTCGCCCGCGCGGCCGAACCCCATCGCGGTCTCCATCGTTGCCGTAACGGCCATCGAACCCGGCGCGATATTGGTCCGCGGCCTCGATTGCCTCGACGGCACGCCGCTGCTCGATATTAAACCCTGCCGGCGCGGGTTCGCGCAGCAGAATGAAGGGCGGTGACCGCAAAAACACGCTTGTATTGGCCGTGGCAATTCAACTAAGTATTGCCGCGCGGGAAGGATGGCGGCAGCCGATTTGGAAGCTCATGGCAGTCATGTTGCGTGCCGGAGCCCAGGGGCATGTGGCTGAGGGGGGCGAAAATGCGCCCCAAGCATACAGTGCCAGTGTCCCGATTGGAAACCGGACGCCGCGGAACGGAAGCGTGGGCTCGATTTAGAAGGTGACTCCATGTCCATAGGCTTCGTCATCGTGACCTACAACAGCGAGCGTGTCTTGCCGGCGTGCCTCAAAAGCATACCTCAGGGGTACAGCGCCGTAGTTGTCGACAATGCCAGCAAAGACAGCTCGCCCGAAATCGCCAAGTCCCATGGAGCCAGCCTCATCGTCAATGCGAAGAACCTCGGCTTCGGCACGGCATGCAATCAAGGCGCCAGGGCGCTGGCAACCAGCCATGTGTTTTTCCTGAACCCGGATGCAGCCCTGGCCCCTGGCGCGCTTGGCACGATTGAGCATGCGATAACACATTATCCCGGCGCAGGGGCTTTCGGTCCGGCTGTCCACATAAACGGCAAACGGCAGAAATTCAGAACCACGTCGTACATGGAAAACCGTGGCCAGCGGCAAGCCTCGGAAACGCCCCCCGATGAGGCCGCCGAAGTTGGCTTTCTCGATGGCGCTGCCCTCGTCTGCGACCGTGAGCTATTTTGGAAACTCGGCGGTTTCGACGAACGGATTTTTCTCTATTTCGAGGACGACGATCTTTGCTTCAGGATCAAGTCCTGCGGCAGGCGCCTGTTCTATATCCCAGAGGCTCATGTCCTCCATGAACGGACAGCCTCGTCGGGCAAGAGTCTCCGGCTCGACTATTTCCGCTCCTTCCACGCCGCCAAGTCGAGGATATTTGTCAGCAATAAGCACGGAATACCCCTCGATATCCCAGGGGAAAAGCGGCACGCGGCCGTTCTTCTACTGCGCGCCATGGCGTCTCTTAACGTGAGCAAGGCGACGAAGACCTTGGGAATGCTTGCCGCGTTACGCCAACCATCCTCGCCCGGATCACCCGCGCCGCAGCCGGCAGGCAACGCATTGCAATAATGCGGGGCTGAGCCGCTCCTCATAGGCGTTCCCGGTTTTCACGGAGAAGCCGTTCGCCGGAGAGAAGGCGGACATGAGGCGAAGTTGCCATCGAGCCCTAAAAGGCGAGCTTGGCCCCCAGCGGGCCGCCGAGCGAGCTTTGGTCGGACGCCACCTCCCCATACACGGCGCCGCTAACGGTTACGCCCGCGCGAATATAGTCGAAACCGATCTCGGCGCCGCCGAGCGTGGGGCTTTGGCCGAAGCGGTAGGTGGTGGACACTCCCTGGAAGCTCTCTTCCACCTTGTTCGAGTAGCTAAGCTGCTCTTTCAATCCGGCTTTGACGTAGGGCCGGACGGTTTCGCCGCTGGTCAAAGCGAAGTCCCGGAAAACCGTGGCGAAGAACGATGCGGTCCACTCCTCCGTGCCTTGACGGTAGAGGCGGCCGGCGCCATCCGCAAACGGGTCGCCATAGGCATCTGAGTAAAGGAGCCCGCCCCGGAGGTCCATCTTGAGAGACCTGACCATTCCATTCAGGTCGAAAACGTGCCCTGCAACCGCGGTATTTACAAAGCCATGCGTGCCGTAGGACGAAGAGCCGGCGGGAAAAGCTTCGCCGGTCAGCCCGGTTGTGCCCTCGAAAACGGACACGGTATCCATCGCGTAGTTGCTGCCGAAGCCATACAATATATATCCGCCAGCAAGGTTGGAATTATTGGAAGCCTTTACTCCCGGCAACGTGGCTGAGGAAGAAAAAGCCGGCTTATAGGCGGTCCTAACCCAGCTTTCCCCACCGAAAGCCCCCGCCTGCAGGCTTCCGCCGAAAACGCGCCGCGGAAAATTGTAGGAGCCTGAAGCTAAGACCAACTCCTCGGTACTTTGGGACTTGTAGCTTGGCCAGGGGGTTGGCTGAAGGCTGACATAGGGAGCGTGCCAAGTCTCCCCGAGACGGCCGGTGGGAAACCCGGCGCTTGCGATGGGAGGCGCTCCCTCTTGCGGCACGGAGCGGGACAGCACCTGATCCTGGAAATCTTTCACCACGCCCTTTTGGCTGGGGCCCAGCGAGCCAATGGAATCTGGCGGTTGCGCCACTCCCGGCACGGCCTCGCAACCTGTTGCCGGTACGGCGGTCACACACACGGGAAATGCCCAAAGCAACGCATGCAGCACAGGCCGGACTACACGGGCACGCATCGTTCGCTCCACAGGAAATAAATCCACCTGCCTTAATAGTTGCAATTCTACATGGTCAACAACCTAGAGGTGCACCTGCGTACTCAGTCGTTAACAGCTACGGCGAAAGCGTGACCAGCCGGAAACGGGCTCCGCGCTGCCCGATATTTCTTGGCCTGATGGACGCGCGCCAGAAAGGTGGTTAGGCAGTTTTGCCCGTCACTTGAGCAACCTGAGATGCGTCACCGCGACAGATAAACGCTGGAGGTCCCATGCTTCGACAGCCTGTCTTTGAGGCAATTTCACGCTTGGCGGCGTTCGTTCTTGTCTTCAACTCCGTTCCGCTTGCAGCGGCGCCGCAGGAATCGCAGAGGCGCGTGGCGCTCATTATTGGCAACAGCCTGTATCAAGGCAGGCTGGCCCTCAAGAACCCGCGCAACGACGCGGACGCATTCGCGGAGGCTCTGAAGAAAATTTCACCGGCGTTCGAGATTGTAAAAATATTGGACATGAAGGCAAACGGCAGGGACGCTATTCTGTCACACCTGGAACAAAGTGCGGCCAAGTCCAGCATCGCGCTATTTTATTATGCCGGCCATGCGTTACAGAGCAACGATGACAACTATCTCTTGCCGGTCGATATGCCGGAATATCCCACAGCTTTAAGCGAGCTTGGAGCCTTGCGGCTAAGCGAGGTTCTGGAAAGAATGAAAGGCGTGACGCGCGCCAAACTCGTATTTCTGGATGCTTGCCGGGACAACCCCTTCAAGCACCAAGAGCAAGCGCTGGCTGTTTCAACGGAGAGGACGCGGAGTACCGGTCTCGCCGGGCTGTTGAGAGATGGGCTTGCGAGCCCCGCCTCAAGCAGCTTCGGAGCAGGCGATGTCTTTATCGCCTACGCGACCGCGCCGGGCTCCGTGGCTCAGGACGGCAAGGGCAAGAACAGCCCGTTCACCGCCGCGCTGGCCCGCTACTTGCCGCAGCGCGGCCTGGAAATCAAGAAAATGCAGATGCAGGTCGCAAAGGCCGTCAAGCGGATGACAGAGGACAAGGCCTCATATAGCCAGCCGCAGATTCCCTGGTTCAGCGTTTCCCTCACCAGCGATCTTTATCTCTGGCCGCCTGCATCCCTTCAGGCAGGCGCCCCTGGCGGCAAAACCGCTCAAGGCGTTACCCGCCATTCCTCGACTAGGAGCGCGCTTCCGCCTGGGCTCGGCGCCGGCATGGGTGCGGGCGGTCTATAGGTTTTCAGCGTCAATCCCGCACGACTGGCGCCGAGGGAACGTTGCTCCACTCGGCCCAGGAGCCATCGTAGACGGCGGCCCATTCGTTGCCCAGCTCAGCCAGGCCCAGCGCCAGCACGCAGGCCGTAATGCCGGAGCCGCAGCTTGCAATGGTGGGCTTGCTGGGATTGACGCCCGCCGCCTCGAAAATGGCGCGCAGTTCGCCAGCCGGTTTGAGCGTGCCGTCCGGCTTCACGAGCGATCCATGGGGCACATTGAGCGCGCCGGGCATGCGGCCAAGGCGCGGCACGGGGCGCGGCTCGCCGTCGAGGCCTTCGAACCGCCCCTTGGGCCGCGCATCCAGGATCTGCTGGCCTTGCAATTCAATCGCGGCCATCACATCGTCCACATCGCGCACAAGCCCGGCGTTGCGGCGGCAGGTGAAGTGCCGTTCGGTGCGCGGTGCCGGCTTGCCGGATTCCAAGGGCCTGCCCTCCTTCCGCCATTTGACCAGCCCGCCATTCAGCACCACCACATCGTCGTGCCCCATCACCCGGAACGTCCACCACACGCGCGGCGCGCTGAACATGCCCCGGTTGTCGTAGGCCACGATCTTCATGCCGTCGCCGATGCCCATGCCGCGCATGCGTGAGGCGAACTTCTCAGGCGGCGGAAGCATGTGGGGGTATGGCGAGGAGGTGTCGGCGATCTCGTCGATATCGAAAAACAGTGCGCCGGGGATGTGGGCATCGCGGTACAGGTCGCAGGCTTGGCGGGGATCGCCCGGCATGGTGGCCGAGGCGTCGACGATGACGAGGCCCGGCGAGGAAAGCCGCTCCCGGAGCCAATCCGTCTCGACAAGCCATTTCGACGGAAAATGAGCCATGGTACCCCCTGAAAAATATTCCAAACGCTATTCGAAAACCTCCGGCAGCGCCGGCGCCGCTTCGAGCCAAGGCGGCACGGGCAGTCCCTTGCCCTTGAGAAACGATGGATTGAACATTTTCGATTGATAGCGGGTGCCATAGTCGCAAAGCACCGTGACAACGGTATGGCCTGGGCCCAGATCGCGGGCCAGGCGGATGGCGCCCGCGACGTTCACGCCGCTCGATCCGCCAAGGCATAAGCCCTCCTCGCTCAGGAGCCGGTAGGCGGTTTCGAGCATCCCGGCGTCGGGGATTCGATAGGCCCGGTCCACCTTGACGCCTTCCAGGTTTGCCGTGATGCGGCCCTGGCCGATGCCCTCGGTAATGGACGAGCCCTCCGCCTTCAGCTCGCCATTCGCATAGTAACTGTAGATGGCCGAGCCCATCGGATCGGCCAGTCCGATGACAATCGATCCGCGCTTGGCCTTGAGCCCGATGGAGACGCCGCCCAGCGTGCCGCCCGTGCCCACCGCGCAAATGAAGCCATCAACCTTGCCGCCAGTCTGCGCCCAGATTTCCTCGGCCGTGGTCTCGATATGGCCCTGGCGGTTGGCCACATTGTCGAACTGGTTCGCCCAGATCGCGCCTTCCGGCAGCGTTTCGTTGAGCCTGGCCGCCAGCCGCGCGGAGTATTTCACGTAGTTGTTGGGGTTCTTGTAAGGGACGGCGGGAACCTCCACCAGCCGGGCGCCCATGACCCTGAGGGCGTCCTTCTTCTCCTGGCTCTGCGTCTCCGGGATCACGATCACGGTCTTGAAGCCGAGCGCATTCGCGACGAGCGCGAGCCCGATGCCGGTGTTGCCGGCCGTGCCCTCGACGATGGTGCCGCCCGGCCTCAGCGCGCCGCGCTTGATGGCATCCTCGACGATGGACAGCGCCGCGCGGTCCTTCACCGACTGGCCGGGATTCAGAAACTCCGCCTTGCCCAGAATCTGGCAGCCCGTCTCCTCAGAGGCGCGGCGCAGCCGGATGAGCGGCGTATTGCCAATTGCGGAAAGAACGGAAGGTTTGATGGCTGAGCCGGCGTTGTGAACCATGGGACCGTCGATTGGAATGGCGTTTGCCTAAAGATGGACCGGATTGCGGGACGCTGCAACTCCCCATCCACAGCTCCAGCAATTCTAAAACTGCCTAATTTTCCTAAAACTGGCGGATTTTAAGGATTCCCAAGGGAAGCGAACAGTGATTTAAGATAGGGATGAGCCTGCTTATATCCCTTTTGGAGGAACTTAAGGATGCGTGCCGGACATTTCCGGACACACGGGAAGGGCGTTCCGGCAACATTGGAGTAGAAGATTTCGGGTTGTCTGCATTTTCGATGTTTTTTATGCAGAGCGAGTCCTTTTTGTCGTACCAGCGGGCGCTGGAGAATGGACAGAAGCGGTCGAATTGCCAGACGCTGTTTGGGATCGGCAAGATCCCTTCTGACAATTACATCCGGTCCATGCTCGACCAAGCCGATCCCGCACTTTTGCAGCCTTGTTTCGACCGGCTGACCGCCTGCCTCGGCAAACCGGAGATGCGGAAAGCCTTTCAACGGCTCGGCGGCCGGACGCCAATCGCGTGGGACGGAACGGAGTATTTCAACTCATATAAAATAGGCTGCTCTCAGTGCCTGACGCGCAAACGCAGCAACGGGAAGACCGAAAACTATCACACGATGCTATCGGCAACGGTTGTGGCTCCGGGGCATAGCAAAGTTGTGCCGCTCATGCCGGAATTCATAGCGCCGCAAGACGGGCATGATAAGCAAGACTGCGAGCGCGCCGCGGTCAAGCGCTGGTTTGAAAAACACGCCGATCGCGTCAAATCTCTGCGCCCCGTTTATCTTGGAGACGACCTGTTCGCCTGCGATCCCGTGGCGCGGATGGTTACGGAAAACGGTGACGATTTCATTTTTACCTGCAAGGAAGCCTCGCACAAAGCCTTGATGGACTTCATCGGCGGCGCGACGTGCGAGGTGCGCGAGGACAAGGTCCGCAAAGGCCGCGTGAACGAAACATTCCGCTACAAGTGGATCGAGGACGTGCCTTTACGCGATGGGAAAGATACGATCAAGGTCAATTGGATCGGCTTTCAAATCATCGATGCGAAAGGCGGCGTAAAATATTCGATGTCATGGGTCACGAGTTTGCCCGTTACATCGGACACCGTTGCCGAAATCGCCGCCTGCGGCCGGGCGCGCTGGAAGATTGAAAATGAAAGCTTCAACGTGATGAAAAATCACGGCTACGAACTGGAGCACAATTTCGGCCACGGCAAAAAGTTTCTGGCGATGACCTTGGCCGCATTCAATCTGCTGGCCTTCGCGTGGCACTCAATCCTCGACTGCCTCGACCCGCCATGGCAAGCCGCCAGAGAAGCCGCCACCAAACGGACGCGGTTCTTCTCCACCATCGTTTCCCTCACCGCCTTCGTCATTTTCCCTTCCTGGCCGGTCTTCCTAACCTCCCTCGCCACCTTCGAAATCCCACCAAACCTTCTTCAAAACCCCAAATGACCCGTCCCCCCTAAGAAAATGCTAGTTTTAGAATTGCTGCCACAGCTCAGCGAACGCTCACCCCTGCGCTGCCCAAGGCGGCAAACCCGGCTTCATTCAACCCCGCAACGGCGGCTATCGAGCAAGCGCCGCGGACTTTGCTGTCCGCGGCTCAAACCCGTTACCTGGCACCTCAGAAACTGAGGGCAGCAATGGCGTCCATGCGGCGCGCTCTGGCGAACAGGCTTCCGGAAGCCCGCACGGCAGAGGCCAGCCGGCTCCGGCCGCTTTCCATGGCTTCGCGAAGCCGGAGGCCGCTCACCACATAGCCGCTCGTGCGCGGTACGATGCGGTCCGCGCCCAGGATGCTCGCGAGGTTCTTGCGAAACTCGGCCGCATCGGCGTCTTGGCACATTTTCTTGGCCCAGCGCCTGTAATTCTTCAGCGCGTCGCCGCCCCGGATTTCGCCGCCGGAGACGGTTGCGGCATCGAGCCAGACCTTGACGCTATGGCTCGCCGCGTCGAAGCGCGTGACCAGGGGGATGGCCCGCTTCGGAGCGCCGCCATGTAAGCCGCCGGGCACCGCCTTTGGGGCGGCCAAATCCGGGACGCCCGTGATAACCGCCGTGGAGTTCAGGCCGAAAAAGGCGTTTCTCAGCGCCGTGCCGCCTGTCGCGGCCGCGCCTTCGATAAAGAGGTCGGCGACTTGAAATCTCTCGAAAAGCCGCTGCAAATTGCCGTTTGCCCCCAAAACACGTACCTTGCAGCCCTGGGGCGCCAACTGCTTGTACAACGAAACCAGCGCACCAAGACCCGCAGCATCTATGTCCGCCGCCTCCGACATATCCACCGTGACATCGCGCGTTTCCTTGGCCAGACGCTCAAACATCGGCTTTACACCCATGGCAAAGGCGTCATCGAACCGGCCCGTGACCTTAAGATCTGGTGTCATCATTTTTCCGGCCTACAGTGATATTTGGGGGCGGGTGTCCTAAGTGGTGCGCCCAGTAAAATTCCTAGTCTATTCCGGATTTTAGAAGGTTAAAGTCGACGCCTACGATTTTACCGGAGTGCGCATTTTTTAAGCGCGCCCGGATCAACCCTCCGTGCTCCGGCAGCCCGCCGGCGGTCCCGCAACCTGCGGTTCAGCTTCCGGGGGTAGACTTCTTGGACGTGCCACACGACCGAGGAGTCCAACTTGCGCCCGGCCTTCCTTCCAGCCCGCATCGCCCAGATTGGCGCGCATCCCGCCGCGGCACTTGCGGGCGTGGCCCTCTTCACGATCCTGGTCCGCGCCCCATTCAACCTCAACACCGGCTCGGACGAAGCCTTCTACATGATCGTGGGCCGGCAATGGCTTAACGGGCTACCGCCCTATGCTGGGTCCTTCGATGTGAAACCGCCGCTCCTGTTCCTGCTGATGACTGGAGCCCAGGCCCTCTTTGGCCCCACGCTTGAGGCGTCCAAGGCCCTGGTAAACGCCACGGCCGTTCTAACGGCATGCGGTCTTTATCTCTTCGGCCTGCGCTATCTGGGCGCGCTTGCCGGCGCGGCCGCCGCCATCCTCTATACCTTCGCGAGCGTGACACTCGGCAGCACCTTCACCACCGCTGAAACCATCATGGCGCCTTTCACAACCTTTGCCATGCTGGCGGGGCTGGCTGCCCTCCTCGAACGCCGCCGCCTGCCCGTGGCGGCCTTGCTCGCATCGGGGCTGCTTTCCGGGGCGGCCGCTTGCGTCAAGCAGACGGGTATCTTCACGGCGGCGCCGGTGCTTCTGGGCCTTCTCCTTTGCCAGCCGCGCGGCATGCGCTTGAAAGCCGCAGGCATTTTCACCGCCGGCCTCTGCGCCGCACCGCTTGGATTTGCATTGTACTTTCTTGCAATCGGGCATTTCGGAGAGATGTTAAACGATGTGGTCCTGATGGGGCTGCGCCGGGCCGGACCGGATACAGATCCTGGGGCGGAGCCTTCGGAATGCTGATGGCGGGAATAGCGACGGTTCTGCCAATCCTCGCCATGGCCGGCGTTTTTTGGGTGGAGCGGCGAACGTTCCGGGGGACGCCGGTTTATCCCCCGATGCAATTTCTGGCTGCCTGGGCGGGAGCTGCGGCGCTCGGCATCGCCGTGAACCGGGAGATGTCGATCGTCTATTCGCTGCCGCTGCTGCAACCCTTGTGCCTTGGCGCGGGAGGATTCATTGAGCAAGTGCTTGGGCGCATAGAACCTCCAAGGCGCCGCTGGCTCCTGCGCGGCGGAGCGCTGGCATCGGCGGTCCTCTATTCCTGCTATCTCTCGGCTGTGGTCTTTCTTTCCGGCGGGGCCGAGGTAAAGGCGGCCGAAGCCGCAGCCGCGCTCATGCGCAAGGAAGGACTGCGCCCGGAAGACCGCATTTTGGTAGTGGATCGCGACCTTCTTGTTTACGTAACCTCAGGCGCCGAGCCGCCGCTGGGGGTCTTCCACCCCCTGCACTTTCTCTGCCACTTCCCAATGCCGGAAACCCAATCGGCATTGGCCAAGTCGATGGAGAGCAAACCAGCCTTCGTCGTCATGGCCGATCCCCCAGTGTCCCTGTTCTGCGAAGTGCCCGGCCGGCGCGAAGCCGTCAAGGCTCTCCTTTCCCGTGACTATTGCGAGTTGGGCCGCTTTGACAGCTCCGTTACCTCCTGGCCGGGGACGTTCACCGTTTACGGATTGTACGAACGTCTCGGCGCCGACACCCGCAAACGCTGCCGTTAACCCAATTTTCAGAATTACCGCGATGCCGGCAAATAGCATTAAACCCTAGGCCGGCCTGCAACTTTTCCACAACCTACCCGTGATATATGTTGTCCTTGCCCAACCTCAGGTGGGGATGCGTAACACCGGATTTGTAAAATGGAGCAGCGTATGAGCCGTCTAATGGAACTTTCGAGGTCAGCCGCGGTGTGGCTCAAGGTTACCTCCAACCGCGGAGTAAGCGCGATTGAATATGGCCTCCTGGCAGCCCTGATCGCTCTTGTCATCATCGCCGCAGTGACCACGCTCGGCACAAACCTTCAGGGTGTGTTCAACACGATTTCCACGTCGGTTTAATGCTGAGCTGCGACGGCCGGCGGGCGGCGGATTTACTGCCTGGCTGCGCGCGTTTCTTAAAGGGACGTGCGCGCTGGACTTCAGTCCGTTAAGCAATACGGGCCAAGGCAACCAGCCGCCAGCCCGGCCTGAGCGCACAACATACCGGTACGTGCTGAAGTCACAGCGGCCTGTTCAACAGGCTGAACAGGCAGTGATTCCTGAACGGAGCTTAGTATGAACCATCTTATTCAACTGTCGCGATCAGCCGCGGTTTGGCTGAACGCCACATCCAACCGCGGTGTCAGCGCGATCGAATACGGCCTCCTCGCCGCCCTGATCGCCCTCGTCATCATCGCGGCAGTGACCACGCTCGGCACGAACCTGCAGGGTGTGTTCAACACGATTTCGACGTCCGTCTGAGCCTTAAGTTCAGGCATCCGGCAGACGCCCCTGACATTTGCTGCCCGGCACGTCTCTTAAGAAGGGCGTGCCCGGCCATCGCCAAGGAAAATCTCGCGCCCGCGATATGGATAAGAAAGACCATGAGCGTATCCTTAATCCTGACCCTTCCTTGGACGGCGAGCCTCCTCGCGCTGGCCGGAAGCGCCGTCACGGATTTACGCAAGCGGATCATACCTGACGAATTTGCCACCCTCATCGCAGTGTGCGGCCTCGCAATGGCGCTTCGGCTTGGCACCGGGCAGGCTTCGATCGCCCTTTTGGCAGCCTTTTGCGTGTTTTGCTCTCTGGGCGTTCTTGCCCATTACGGTGCAATCGGCGGCGGCGACGTTAAGCTCATCGCGGCGTGCTGCCTGCTCGTCCAGCCAGACCGCATCCCTCTGCTTCTAGCCGAGATCGCACTCGCTGGCGGCGTGCTTAGCGGCGGCTATCTTGCCGGCGGCTGGCTGCTCAGGCGCTGGCCCAGGACCCGCCCGGAGACCCGCCCGGAGACCCGGCGCCCCCCCGCTGACGCCGCTCAGCCAAGCGCATTCCGTAAATGGCTACGGCGCGAGGGATTGCGCATGGCGAAAGGCTTTCCAGTACCTTATGCGCTCGCCGTGCTTGGCGGGGTCGCCGTTCACCTCATCAGAGAGCTTCCACCATGCTTTTTCGCAACATCGTGCTCGCTCTAGGCGCGCTCCTCGTATTTGCGGGGATCGCACTTGCCCTGTTTTGGCTAAGCCAGATGGGAGGACCGCCGCCCGAGGTAAAGCAGGAGCCCCAGCGTCCGGTGGAAGTCCGCCGCGACGCGGTGCTTGAAGCCGTCCGCCCGCTGCCGGCCGGCACGCTCTTGAGGCCCGGCGATTTCCGCTGGCGCGAGATCGGCCCGGGCGAGATGCGGCCTGGCGCGATCCTGCGCAAAGATACATCCGAAAACGAGTACCTCGGCGCGATCGTTACGAAAGACTTCGCCGCAGGCGAGGCACTCACCACCGGCGATCTGGTCAAGACCACCGACAGGCGCTTTCTTTCTGCGGTGCTGAAGCCGGGCATGCGCGCAGTAACGATTGCGGTCGATGCGCCGCAAAGCTCGGCCGGCATGGCCCTTCCCGGCGACCACGTCGACGTCCTGCTGACGCAGAACCTTTCCGGTGTGGCAGGCTTGGCTAACGATCCTTCCCGCAAAACGGTGGGCGAAACCGTGCTGAGGGATGTACGCGTTATCGCTGTCGACCAGCGGCTGCAGACTTTCCCGCACACCAAGCCAAACACACCGGAGGCAGCACCGGCAAAAGACACAGCCCCAAAAGAGGCGCGTATGCCCCGGACGGCGACGCTGGAGCTGACCGAAACGCAGGCTGAGAAGCTGTTCGTGGCCGCTCAGCTTGGCGGCTTGCAACTGCCGGTCCGTGCGCTGGAGGACAAAGAGGAAGCCTCGCCGGCACAGGAAGCTGTCCCGCCAACCAAGGCCTCCAAACCGGCAGAGGACGTTACCAAGCCTACCTGGGCCGCCGATGTTTCGCCAGCTCTCAAGCAGATTTCGGAGCAGCAAGCCCAAGCAGAGGCACAGCAGAAAGCCCAAACAGAGTTGCTTAAATCCCAAGCCGAGCAGACAAAGGCCCAAGCCGATGAGCGGAAAGCCCAAGCAGCGCTGAACAAAGCCCAAGCCGATGAGCGGAAAGCCCAAGCAGAGTTGACGAAATATAGAGCAATGTTGTTGCGCCAACGAGTTACAGGGAGCACAATCGAAGCGCATGTGCGCCGGCCTCGCTGGAAGAGTAAGGGAACCAGATGCTGGTGACACCGCACAACACCGAGGCAAACGCGGCTTCCCACGCTAGCGGAGAAGGCCGCGAAGGTATCGTTGCGCGCGTTTTTGTCACCGATCATCAGTCCGAAGGCGTTATCCGCGAAAGCCTGTCGGCGCTTGGCGTTCAGACCGTGCAGGTCAGCACAGGCGGCGTCACCACCGCGATCGCCGCCCTTTCGAAGGAAAGCTCGCCGCATCTCCTGGTGGTGGACATCAGCGGAATCGACGATCCTTTGGCCCGAATGCGCGACCTTGCCGACGTTTGCGGCCCCAACATCTCGGTGATCGTCATCGGCGACCGCAACGATATCGTCTTCTATCGCGAGCTGAAGCTGATGGGGACGAGCGAGTATTTCCTGAAGCCGCTCGTCAGAAGTCTATTCACGGGCACCTGCAAATCGATCCTCATCCCGGACGCGGGGCAGGCAAGCGGCCGCACCGGCAAGCTCATCTACGTGCTCGGTACCCGCGGCGGGGCAGGCGCCACAACCATCGCCACCAACCTCGCCTGGCGCCTGGCCGAAGATAAGCGCCGACACACCATTCTCGTCGATCTCGATCTGCAAGAGGGCGATGCGGCGTTGCAGCTCGACGCCCAGAGCACTCACGCGCTTCGCGAGGCGCTCGATCATCCGGAGCGTGTCGACAAGCTGTTCCTTGAACGCGGCGTGAAACAGGTCACGGACCGGCTTCATCTGCTCTGCTCCCTTGAACCGCTGAGTGCGCCAGCCGAGCTTTCGGAGGAAGCGTTCCTTTGGCTCCTCGACAAGCTCCTGCCCCGCTACCGGCTCACCATCGTCGAGACCCCCCCCAGCATCGCTGTGCACATGAACTGGGCGCTCAAGCTTTCCGGCACCTGCCTGCTCATCAGCAACGCGACCCTGGCAGGCGCACGCGACATGGCCCGCTGGTGTGAAATTCTGGGGCCGAACACCCCCGAGCGCCACACGGTGCTGGTGCTAAACCGGACCACAGCTCACGGGGGCTTAAGCCTCGCCGACTTTACCCGCGCATCCGGCAAAACTCCCAATGTCGTCATTCCCTACGACCGCGAACTCGCCGAGGCCGCTCCGCTGGGAATAAAGGCCATGCAAAAATGCAAGGTCTTCCACCGGAGCCTTTCCCAGATCGTGCGGGATTTCACCGGAGAGGAAACGGAAGAACAGCAGTCATTTTTCAGCAGGATCTTCGGCTAAATGGCATTCGGAAGAAATCTCGGCAAAGATGAGGAACGCACCAACCTGGCATCGTCCCAGGCGGCGGCCGCGATCCGCGATCAGGTTCTCCTGCGGATCGACCCGATGGTTGCGGTGCGCATGTCGAAGCCGGAGCTGATGATGTTCGTCAACGCGCTGGTCGGCGAGATCGCCAACGAGCGCAAGCTGTTGCTCAACAAGGCCGAACAGGATGCGTTCGCGCGGAACATCGTCGACGAGATGGTTGGGCTGGGGCCGATCGAGCCCTTGCTCCACGACCAGACCGTGTCCGACATCCTCGTCAACGGCCCCGACATGATTTACGTCGAACGCCGGGGCAAGCTGGAGCTGACATCGCTCAAATTCCGGCACAACGACCATGTCATGCACGTAGCCCAGCGCATTGCATCGTCCGTGGGCCGCAGCATCGACAAGTCCAACCCCATGCTCGACGCCAGGCTGCAGGACGGCAGCCGCGTGAACGTCGTCATTCCACCGCTAGCCCTCAGGGGGCCGTGCGTTTCCATCCGCAAGTTCTCCCGCACGGTTCTTGACTTCAACGCCTTCGTCAACGCGGGAAGCCTTTCGCCAGAGCTAGCCGCGGCCCTTGAGATCGCGGCGCGCTGCCGGCTGAACATCATCGTCGCCGGCGGCACCGGTTCCGGCAAGACGACATTGCTCAACGCACTGTCGCGGATGATCGACCACACCGAGCGCATCGTCACCATTGAGGACGCAGCCGAACTCAAGCTGCAGCAGGACCATGTGATCTCGCTTGAAACGCGGCCGCCGAACATCGAGGGGCGCGGACAGGTCGATCAGCGCGCGCTCGTCAGGAACGCCCTGCGAATGCGCCCCGACCGCATCATCCTGGGCGAGGTACGCGGCGCGGAAACTTTCGACATGCTGCAAGCGATGAACACCGGCCACGACGGCTCGATGTCCACGGTGCACGCCAACTCCGCGCGCGATGCGCTCGCCCGCATCGAGAACATGGTCCTGATGGGCACCGGAAACATGCCGGCCAAGTCGATCCGCAGCCAGATCGCGAGCGCCGTCGATCTCGTGGTGCACACCGAGCGCATGCGCGACGGCGTCCGGCGGGTCACGGAACTCGTGGAGGTGGTCGGCTTCTTCGAGGACACTTTCACCCTCAATACGCTGTTCAAGTTCGAGTTTGGCGGCGAAAACATCGACGGCACACTGCGCGGACAGTTCAAATCAACCCCCATCCGGCCCAATTTCCTGCCCCGGCTCGAATATTTCGGGCTGGGGGACGCCTTTCTCAGAACGCTCGGCATTCTGGTGGAAGAACGCGGAGAAAAGCTATGAACTATCCGCTGCTGGGCGCGGCACTGCTGCTGTTTCTCGGAGGCGCTGGGTTTGCTTGGCTCTTCCACATCTTACGCAGGCGGCGCAACGAAATGGATCGGCGCTTCGGCCTGCTCGCCAAAGCCGGGCAGAAGCCTTCCGTCCAGGCAGAGCTGGCCGCACCGGCATCCGCCGGCGGTGGCGACGGCAGCGGCCCCATCCAAATGTTCTTCACCTTCGGCGCCGGCTACTCGTGGGGCATGCACGCAAGCGCTCCTGTGCTACTTGCCGTGTCGTTCCTGTCCGCAGCCGTGGTTTGGTTTGTAAGCGCAAACGCCGTTGGCGTCCCCACATGGATTGCCGCGGCGGCTACGGCAGGGGCCGCATTTTTCGGGCCGCGTACCGTTCTAGTCAGGCAGCAGCAGCGCGCGCTGCGGGAGTTCAACAACCTCTTTCCGGACGCCGTCGACATGGTGGCGCGCCTCCTGCGCGCGGGCACGCCCATTACCTACGCCATTCAGGTGGTTGGCACCGAGGCCCCAGCTCCGATCAACGAGGTGTTCACGGCCATCGCGGACCAGATACGCATCGGCATTCCGGTCGGCGAGGCGCTCGACAACTTAAGCAAATTGGTCGCCTCGCCGGACTTCCGCTTCTTCGCAGTTGCCGCGATCATGCAGTATTCGACGGGCGGCAACCTGGTATCGACGCTCGAAGAACTTTCGCAAATCATGCGCAAGCGCCATGCGTCCCGGCTCAGGGCAAGGGCGGTCAGCGCGGAGATCCGCTTCTCCGCCTACGTCCTGGGCTCCCTGCCCGTCCTGGTTACCGGCGCGCTGCTCGTGCTCGACCCAGGCTACCTCGCCCCGCTGTTCAGCGACCCGCGCGGGCACATCATCCTTTCGTTTGCGGGAGGCGGCCTGCTGCTGGCTTTCCTTACCATGCGCCAGATGATCCGCAGCGTCAGCAGCGAATGACACTACCAGGAGATTGCACGAATGGGTCCGTCTCACTTTTTCGCCGCACACAGTAACCTCATGGTGCCAATGCTCATGCTCCTGCTTATCGCGGGCGGCGCGCTGATGCTCTGGGCCGCCTCCCAAGGCAGAACCCTGCCAACGCGCCGGATGCACCTCATGCAGGAGGAGACGAGCCGTGACCGCCGGGGCGGCATCGTGTATGCGCCGGACTGGAAGGAGGACACGGCGGTCTGGTATGCGGAAGGGCTGTCCCCCGAGGAGCGCTGGCAGATCGTGCGCAGCTTCTCGAAGATCAAGGTGCCCCCGGCCGCGTCGCTCGCGATCTTCATCGTTATTAGGCTCGTTCTCGCTTTGGGCGGCGGCGCGCTTGCCTATCTCGCCGGTCCCGCCACCCGTCCCATGCTCCCGATCCTGTTCGGCGTCGCGGCGGCGATTGCCGGCTGGCTCCTGCCGGTCATGACAGTCGATTTCAAGCTCAGGCAGCACCGCAAATCCGTCGCCAACGCGCTGCCGAATGCGCTGGAGCTGCTGGCGATCTGCGTGGGCGTGGGCCTGTCGCTGGAAGCGGCGTTCCAGCGCGTCGCCGCTGAAATCAGGCTGTCGAGCCCGGCACTTGCCGACGAGTTCTCGCTGACCTGGGCGGAAATCAGCATCTCGCCCTCCCGCGAGCAGGCGCTGGCGAACATGGCCGAGCGCGTGAACCTGCCATCGGTGAAATCGGTGATCGGCACGCTGGTCCAGAGCCTCCGCTTCGGCACTCCGCTCGCGCAATCCTTGCGCAACGCGGGGTCGGAGATGCGCAACCATCAGATGATCGAGCTGGAGGAGAGGGCGAACCGCCTGCCCGCCATGCTCACCGTCCCAGTGATGCTCTTCATCATGCCCACCATGTTCTTGATCGTTGGCGGCCCGGCTGCGATCCGGCTGATCGACACGTTCCGCTGATGGATGGCGTCCCGGCCGTTGGGAAGACGGCCGCTCCCCCATTTGGAGAATGCACGCTCGAACCAGCCGCGGCAGATTTTCTGGCGCCCGCTCTCCCCTTGGGGAGAGGGCTAGTGGGGCTTTCCCGGAAGCAACCGATCGGACTTGGTATAAGCCGCACCTGCCGCCGGACGCGATGGGACTTTTGCAGCTTCGCGCGAGCATCCGGGCAACGATGCGCAAGAATGTGGGCTGCTTGTAACGAGGCGATTCCCTTTTTGCGCGAGCCGCACTAACATTCAGCTCCTTTCGAGTCCCGGTGCGGTAGAAGCTGACATGAGCATTCTCGATAAAATCGTTGCCTACAAAAAGGAAGAAGTCGCTGCGGCGAAGGCGAAGGTTCCGCCTTCGGAGCTTGAAGAGCGGGTGCGTACAGCCCCGCGCGTGCGCGACTTTTTCGAGGCGCTCGGCCAAAAATGGGCGCTTGCCGAGCCCGGCTTGATCGCGGAGGTGAAAAAGGCGAGCCCGTCCAAGGAACTCATCCGCCCGGATTTCGACCCGGCCGCAATCGCGCGCGCCTACGAGGCGGGCGGCGCCGCCTGCCTTTCGGTTCTGACCGACGGTCCCTCTTTCCAGGGCTCGGCGCAAGCGCTGATCGCCGCGCGCGAGGCCACCTCGCTGCCGGTGCTGCGCAAGGATTTCATGGTCGACCCCTATCAGGTTGACGAGGCTCGCGCGATGGGCGCGGATTGCATCCTGGTCATCATGGCCTGCACCTCCGGCAGCCTGGCGGAGGATCTCTTCCACGCGGGGCGCGAGCGGAACATGTCCGTGCTGGTCGAAGTGCACAACGAGGAGGAGCTTGAGCGCGCGCTCCGGCTCGATGCCTGGCTGATCGGCATCAACAACCGCGACCTCAACACCTTCGAAACGCACCTTGAGACGACCGAAAAGCTCACCGGCCTCGTTCCGCCGGGTAGGCTCGTGGTCTCGGAGAGCGGGATATTCGCCCCCGCCGACATCGCAAGGCTGATGCGCTGCGGCGCGGCCGCGTTCCTTGTAGGCGAGAGCCTGATGCGCCAGGCCGACGTGGAGCAAGCGACCCGCTCGCTCTTGATGCCCGGGCCCGAAGCCCCAAGCTATGGTGCCTCCGCATGAGCGAGCTTACCCACATCAACGCCAAGGGCGAAGCCAGCATGGTCGACGTTGGCGGAAAGACCGCTACCAGCCGCACCGCCATTGCCGAGGGCTATATCTACATGGCCCCCGAAACGCTGCGGCTGATCGAGGCCGGCGAGGCGCCCAAGGGCGACGTGCTCGCCACCGCCCGCATTGCCGGCATCATGGCGGCCAAGAAGACGGCGGAGCTTATTCCGCTCTGCCATGCGCTGGCGCTTTCCAAGGTGGCCGTGGTTTTCGGGCTCGTGCCGGAGCGTAATTGCGTGCGCGTCGAGGCGATGGCCAAGGCGACTGGGCCGACCGGCGTGGAGATGGAGGCGCTGACAGCCGTCTCGGTGAGCTGCCTCACGCTCTACGACATGCTCAAGGCCAAGGATAAGGCCATGCGCATCGGCTGCATCCGCCTGTTGTCGAAGACCGGCGGCAAGTCCGGCGACTACATCGCGGCCCAGCTCGGAACGGAGGGTTGACCGTGGCACTGATGACCGTTGCCGAGGCCAAGGCGCGCATTCTCGATGGCGTTCAACCGCTGCCGGGCGAGTGTGTTTCGATCTACGAGGCGAACGGCCGCGTGCTCGCGGAAGCGCTCAAGGCCAACCTTACGCAACCGCCGTTCGACGCCTCCGCCATGGACGGTTACGCCGTCCGCGCCGCCGACGTGGCCGCTACGCCGGTCTCGCTCCAGGTAATCGGCGCATCCGCCGCGGGCCACGGCTTTGCCGGCAAGGTGGGGCCAAAGGAGGCCGTGCGAATTTTCACGGGCGCGCCGCTGCCCGAAGGCGCCGATGCCATCGTCATCCAGGAGGATACCAAGCCTGAGCCGCCGGACGGCGTCGCGATCCTCGCGGGCTCGCCAGAGGGCAGGCATATCCGGCGGCGCGGTTTCGATTTTCTGGAAGGCCACGCCGCCCTTGAAGCAGGCACAAAGCTTACCGGCCGCCACCTCATGCTCGCCGCCGCCATGAACCACGCCACATTACCCGTCAGGCGGAAGCCCATGATCGCCTTGCTCGCCAATGGCGACGAACTCGTGCCGCCGGGCGAAACGCCCAAGGCGAGCCAAATCGTCTCGTCGATCCCGGCCGGGCTCAAGGCCGCTATCGAGGCCTGGGGCGGCGAGGCGGCGGCCCTGGATATCGCGAAAGACACAAGGGAAAGCATCGCGGCGCAGGTGGAAGCCGCCCCTGACGCAGATGTGCTCGTGACCATTGGCGGCGCGTCCGTCGGCGAGCACGATCTGGTGCGCGGCACGCTTGAGGCGAAGGGTGCCCGCTTCGAGGTGCTCAAAGCCGCCATGCGCCCCGGCAAGCCGGTGATGTTCGGCTATCTCAGCGGGCAGAAGGTGCTGAACCTGCCCGGTAACCCGGCCTCCGCCATGATCTGCGCGCGGCTTTACCTGAAGCCGCTTATCGCGGCCCTGCTTGGCCTGCCAACGGACGAACCGCTTGAGGAACTGCCTCTCGCCGCCCCCATCGGAGCCAATGGCGAGCGTGAACACTTCATGCGCGCCATTGCGTCCGGCGGCACGGTGGCGCCCCTTCCCGACCAGGACAGCTCGCTCATGAGCGCGTTCGCCCGCTCCAATTGCCTGCTCGTGCGCCCGGTTAACGCGCCGCCGCTGCCGGCAGGTGCGCTTGTGCCCGTCATTTCCCTCGATTTTTAGCGCTTCCTGTTAAAAGCCGGGCTTTTCCCTTGCGGAACTTAATGAGAACGCTTATTGATGTTCTTGATTTGTACAATACTCTCCGCTAGCCGAGATTGGGGCTTTCATGCTGACACCCAAGCAAAAGCAGCTTCTTCTTTTTATAAACGAGCGCATTGAAGCGGCCGGCGTTCCGCCCTCCTTCGACGAGATGAAGGAGGCGCTGGACTTGAAGTCGAAATCCGGCATTCACCGGCTGATCATGGCTCTGGAAGAGCGCGGCTTTATCCGCAGATTGCCACACAGGGCGCGCGCGCTCGAAGTGATCAAGATGCCTGAAAACAGGCGCGCCAGCTTCGACGGGGAGCGGCGTGTACGCGGTTTTATGCCGACCGTAATCGAGGGTACGAAACGCGCGTTCGAGGAGAGCCCGCAGGCGCCTTTTGCGCGTGACCGCGAGGATGGCGGCGTGCAGGTGCCCGTGATGGGCCGGATCGCGGCCGGCGTGCCAAGGTCGGCTATTGAAGACCCAAGCCACGCGCTCGTCATGCCGCCCGAGTTTCTCTCGCAGGGCGAGCATTTCGCGCTCGAAGTGCGCGGCGATTCGATGATCGATGCCGGCATCCGCGAGGGCGATACGGTTATCCTGAAACGGACGGCGAACGCGGAGAGCGGCGAGATCGTGGTCGCGCTGATCGACGACGAGGAGGCGACGCTCAAGCGGCTGCGCCGGAAGGGGCAATCGATCGCCCTGGAACCCGCGAACCAAGCTTTCGAGACCCGCATCTTCGGCCCGGACCGGGTGAAGATCCAGGGCAAGCTCGTCGCCCTGCTCCGGCGCTACTAGTACATTGCGCCGGAAAGCCTGACCCATCATTGCGAACGAAGCGAAGCAATCCAGGAATCGGAAGCACAGCGCCAATTTCTGGATCGCCACGGCCGCTCACGCGGCCTCGCGGTGACGGCTTTGTACCTCAGAACTTCCAGCGGGCCATACTCGGGCCGCTCTAAGCCTTCCGGCCGGGCCGCCGCAAGCGGCCAAGGCGGGGACGGAGCTACAAGCGCTTGTCAGCCAGCTCCAGCGGTGTACTGCCGGGCGGTTTTTCCGTTCAACTAAATGTATATAGCGGGTGCCCTTCCGCCCGGATGCGAATGTCATCGGGATGCGATATGTTTTTTGGCAAAGCACACGGAAATCGGGAAACGCTTCATGGCCAAAAAGCCAGGCAAGTCAGCCAAAAAGCCAGGGAACACCAAAAGCACAGTACCAGCCGTGCCGCTGCCCGGCTATGAATCTCCGGAGCAGTTCACCGCGAATATCCTGCGCGCCTTCGAACTCAGCGGCGAGATCGTGCGCAAGATGGCCGAGGACCACGAGAAGCGCAACGGCGCCTTCACGGTCATGGGCGGTCTTGCCGATGCGCCCAAGCTATTCGGCCCCATCTCGCATTACTGGATGAGCGAGCCGGAAAAATTTGGCGAGGCGCAGAGCCGGCTGAACCGCGACCTGATCGAGCTGTGGGGGCGGACCTACAAGCGCTTTCTCGGCGAGGAAGCCGAGCCGATGGTCAAGCATTCGCCCGGCGATCCGCGCTTCCAGGACCCCGAATGGACCGAGAACCCCTTCTTCGATTTCCTGCGGCAGTCTTATCTCCTGACCAGCCAATGGGCCGGGGAGATGATCGAGAAGGCTTCCACGGTCGATCAGCACACCAAGCAGCGCGCCCAGTTTTACCTGAACCAGATCGTCAGCGCGCTTTCACCCTCGAACTTTCCGTTCACCAATCCCGAAATCATCCGCACCACCTTCTCGACAGGGGGGCACAACCTCGCCAAAGGCCTGGCCCAGCTCCTGGAAGATATGCAGAACTCCGGCGAGTTCTTGCGCATCCGCCAGACGGACATGTCGGCGTTCGAGGTCGGCAAGAACCTGGCGATCACGCCGGGCAAGGTCGTCTTCCAGAACGATGTCATGCAGTTGATCCAATACTCGCCCGCCACCGGAACGGTCTACGAAGTTCCGCTGCTCATCGTCCCGCCGTGGATCAACAAATATTACATCCTCGATCTGACGCCGCCGAAATCCCTCGTCAAATGGCTGGTGGATCAGGGCTTTACCGTCTTCGTCGTGTCCTGGGTGAATCCGGACGAAAGGCTCGCCGGCAAAACCTTCGAAGACTATATGCGCGAAGGCGTGTTCGAGGCCACGGACGCGGTGCTGAAGATCGCCGGCCAGCCGCGGACGAACGCGCTCGGCTATTGCGTCGGCGGAACGCTGCTCGCAAGCGCGCTTGCCTATATGGCGGCGACGGGCGACGAACGCATCCGCTCGGCCACCTTCCTCGCGGCGCAGACCGACTTCAGCGAGGCCGGCGACCTCCTCGTCTTCATCGACGACGGCCAGCTCAAAGCGCTGGACGAGGTGATGGCGAAGGCCGGCTTCCTCGACGGCGCGCGCATGTCCACCGTGTTCAACTCGCTCCGGCCCAAGGACCTGGTCTGGCCCTACATCGTCAACAACTACCTGCTCGGCAAGCAGCCCTTCCCGTTCGATCTGCTTTACTGGAACGCGGATTCGACGCGGATGCCGCCCGCCAACCACAGCTTCTATCTGCGGGAATTCTACCGCTACAACAAGCTCAGCCAGGGCATCTTGAAGCTCGGCGGCGTAACGCTCGACCTGAGCCGCGTGACGATACCCGTCTATGAGCTTGCCACCAAGGATGACCACATCGCCCCGGCGCAATCGGTGCTGATCGGCGCGAAGCTGTTCGGCGGGCCGGTACGCTACGTGCTGGCCGGATCGGGGCATATCGCCGGCGTCATCAACCCGCCCGCCAAGCCGAAATACATGCACTGGACCCTGGAGGAGGACGGCGGCGTGAGGTCCCTGCCCACGGTCGACGCGTTTATCGCCAAGTCCGAGGAACACGCGGGCTCCTGGTGGCCGGACTACGGGAAGTGGCTGGGCTCGCTTTCCGGCGCGCAGGTGCCGCCACGCATTCCCGGCAACGGCCCGTTCAAGCCGATTGAGGACGCCCCCGGCTCCTACGTGAAGCAGTGATATTGCACCGGTTCATTGCCTTGCGAAGTCTCCCCTCATCCTGCCCTTCTCCCGGAGAGGAGAAGGAACGCCTGAATTGCCGCCGGGCGCAATTCGAGGGGTCTCTCTCCCCCTCGGGGGAGAGAGACAGAGTGAGGGGGACTTCTACAGCGGTCTCAAATTATCCGGCGGCCAGGCCGCGCATTCCGCCATCCGCGAGAAATCCGAAGACTTTGCGGATTTGCAAATCGTGCCCCGCGTCCAATTCGATATCTCCGGGCGGCGCGGCGATCCAGCGGCAATCCGTGTGCTCGTGGCTGAGCGTGACGGCGGCATCGGCGGGGACCGGCTTCATCAAGGTCACGATATTGACCTGGTGATAGAGATGCGGGCCGGTAGCGGGTCCCTTGCAGGATATGGCGGCGTAAGCCTCCGGCTCGACCCGCAAGCCCGCCTCCTCCCACACCTCGCGCACGGCTGCCTGCGCCGGGCTTTCCTGCACGTCCACCCAGCCTCCCGGCAAACCCCAGCCCCGGCCATCGCTCCGCTTCAGAAGCAAAATCTGCCCCCGATCGTTCAACACGGCCGCGTCCGCGCCCAGCTTCGGCGTCACAATGCCGATTTCAGACCGGAACTGCTCAAGCACGGCCTCGCTATCGATGCGCAATAGTTCCGAATAGGCATTCGAGGCCATGTCGAGCAGCCTGTTGTACCGGTCGATATCGTATGGATTTTGGGTGAAGCGGAGCCCTTCCAGCGCGATCGATTTCAGCCGGTGAAGCATCGTTAGAATTGAAGCTGAATCCGAAGCCATGAAATACCCCCCCTGCCAGCACCGCCGATACTTATCCAGTTTGTTTTTGTCAAATCGTGGACGGCAAGCGGAGCGCACGCCTACTCGCCGCTTGCGAGCCATTTCTTGGCTGTGAGCTTTGCCAATTCTTTCAGGTAAGGCCCGTTCAAATCGTCCCCGCCGCCGCCTTGCATGACCTCGAACAAGTTCTCCGCCAGCACCGATCCGATGGCATGGACGGCGTCATGGCGGTTCAGCCCCTCGTCCATCAACTGCTGGAGCTTCGCGGCAACCGGGTATTCGCCGCCGAGCGCCACTTGATTTTCGACGATGGTGTGAATTACCGCGTGCAGTTTTTCATTCGGCGCCTTAAGGCGGGCGCGCCGGTGATAATTCCCGGCAAGAACGATGCGCTCGCCTTCGTCGAGTTCAAGCCACGCTTCCGCATCGACCGCCCGGTTGGGATCGTACCGCATGTTACTTGCACCTCCTCGCACAATGTCCCGCCAAGAAACACTTCTTCCTAGCTGACACCAATGGCGCCAGCGCGCAAGCATTCTGCGCGCGAAGTACAGCCGCGGCGCATTTTTGCGCCGGAGCGAGGCTTAACAGGCCGTGAAGATGCGCAGGCGTGACATGTTATAGGTAGAGTTGAGGAGAGGCGCGGTAGCTTGGGCCATGCGGCTTTGCCCCGTTTCCCCTCCCCGCTCATCAAACCGGACGTGCGGATTTCCCAAGCCGTTGACTTAATCTGTTGATCCGAGGCGATTGGCGCGCGTAAGATGGTGCGCTGACAGATTTTTCCATTTGGGATCATACAGAAGAAATTTTCCGTGGCTTCATCCCGGCATTATCCGCGGATACCGCCCGAGCACGGCGGCGTCCAGGTCAACCACTGCAAGTCTCCGGGCTGCATTAACTATGGCGTTCCGGCGGAGCAAAGATCGACGCCCGGGAGTAATAGCTACACGCTGGATTCGCACAAGGGCGTTTCCTCCTGTATCTGCACGTCCTGCGGCGTGGAGTTCCCTCTCAAAAGCAATATCGGCATCGTGGAGGAAGTCGAGCGCATTGCTTTCTATTTGTCGCCCCCTGATCCGCTGAGCTGTCCTACCGAGGGCTGCGCCAATCATGTCGATCAGTTGCCAGTTGGCACTGTTGGGGCGTATGCATCTTTCGGTAAGACAGCCATTGGAAGCCCCCGCTGGCGCTGCAACGTCTGCGGCAAGACGTTTTCCCAGAACCTCAAGACCACAGCCCGGCAGAGGGAACCTCACAAGAACAAGACCATTTTTAAACTGCTGATCAATAAGATGCCTGTCCGTCGCATCATCGAAGTCACGGACATCGATCCCAACACCTTCTACCGTCGCCTCAACTTTCTCCATCGGCAGTGTCAGTCATTTGCCGCCCACCGCGAGCGCGCCCTGGCCGATCTCGCCATCCGCCGGTTGTATCTGGGCGTGGATCGACAGGACTACCTGGTTAACTGGCTGGTTCGCAAAGACAAGCGGAATATCCAGCTCTCGGCCATTGCCGCGGTGGACAACGAATACGGCTATTGCTTCGGCGCACACCTCAACTTCGACCCTTCCATGGACAGCAAAACGGTTCAGGCTGCCGTTGAAACGAATGGCGACCTGAGTAAGCCTTACCCTCATCGCCGCTTTGCCCGCCTCTGGCTCAATGCTGACCACGAGCGAGCCACCGCAAAGTCCTTGAACGCAAAGCGGCACAAACAGGGCCTGCCAGCGGAGATCGATGAAACTTACGCCGATGCCATGACGCGTGACGACATCGAGAGCCCCGATGTGCCGTCACCAGCCGCGCGGCTTCCAGAATACGGCATGCAGACCCATGGCGAGTACACGATGTACGGGCACTTTTTCTTCCTCAAACGCCTGCTGGGCAATGTCCAGAAGTGGCGTTTTTTCCTCGACCAGGACCCAGGTCTCCGGGCCGCTTGCCTGTCTGCGTTCCGCACCGAAATTCAAGGCCACACAGCGGACGCCTTTTATGTTCGCATCGCCAAGGACCTGACCGTGGACGAAAAGCGTCAAAAATACCTCGAAGCAAAGATGCTGTTCGTCCAAGCAGAGGCCGCGCACCCAACCCTGCTGCCAAAGGAGGTCAAACTGCTGCTGATTAAAGAGCGCTTGGCCTCCATGACACCGCACGGGAAATGGGAAGACCGATGGCTTGACCATCCTTTCCCGACCATGAGCGAACCAGAGAAGTCCGTGGCCTCACTCACCGATCTCAGCAATTACGATGAAGATCACAAAGCTTGGCTCTACAACAAGGCCAGCCTGCACAGCGTCAATTCGTTTTTCAATCAGGTGCGCCGGCGGCTCTCCTTGCTTGAACGGCCGATCCACTCGAAGGCGAACAACGGCCGGATCTGGAATGGCTACTCTCCATACAATCCAGGCAACGTCGCCAAAATCCTCGACATCATGCGCACGGCCCACAACTATATCCTGACCGGCAAGGATGGAAAAACACCTGCAGAACGCCTAGGATTGGCTCAGGCGCCGCTGGACTACGAAGATATCATCTATCTCTCCTGATGGCTCGTTGCGCTCTGTGAACTATTCTTAACAGAACTGCATTCCCAATCGGAGGACACCATCCCGCCGCAATCGTCAACAGATTAAGTCAACGGCTTGCGGATTTCCCGCATCCGGCTTTCCGGCTGGCTTCACATCAACGCTATCGGCGTATGGCCCTACAATTCAGTGTCAGGCGGTGGATGCCCAACTCCCCGAAGATCGCTTCGTGGCTGAAGCGAGCAGTGCCTCGCGAGGGCACTTTGTGCCGCCGGGCAAGAAAACCCCGCACGTTCTGCACCACGTGGGCGTTGACCGCCTGGTGTGCATTCTTACGGGTTCCGTAGCAGAAGTAGTTGTCCCAGCCGCGCAAGATCGCGTTCAACCCATCCCGTATATCCGGCCAGGGCCGGCAATGGGAGGCTTTGAGATGATCGCGAACCTTCTGCTTGAGCCGGGCCACACTCTTCGGAGACGGGCTCGTCCCCAGATACAGTTCGCCGTCGCGCCAATGCCGGTGCGGGCCGAAGCTATAGCCAAGGAACTCGAACCGTTCCCGCCGTGCGTCCTTTAGCTTGGTCTTGACCTCGTTCAAGGTCAGCCCAAGCCGGGTTATCGCACCGCGCGTCCAGTCCAGCGCCTCGGCTGCCCTCCCGCGACTCAGGATAACAAAGTCATCGGCATAGGAGACGATCCGCGCACGCAGACGGCGCGGTTGCTCTGTCTTCTCCCAGTATCTCAGGAAGCGGTTTATGTAACGGTTGGCCAGTAGCGGAGAGATGACGCCTCCTTGCGGAGTGCCCATCTTCGCGTTCTTGCCACCGGTCATGCGCTTCCCGCCATCCTTACCCCGTTCTTCCACAGGAGCCTTAAGCCACATCTTTATGAGCCGGAGAATGTTCCGGTCCGAGATGCGTATCGCTATAGACTTGAGAAGTTCGGAATGCGGAATGGTATCGAAGGACACCACCACACACTACCCATCACCGTAAGTTTTCGGGATCGGCGACGATCCTGCGTCCGTCTCATCCGCTGGAAGGGCAGGCATTGTCCATCATGGGCGGCATGCGGCGCGGCGGCGCTCAGCTTCTGCTGCTGATCCTGCCGGATGGCAGCCGTTCACTTATTCCGGCTGAGTGGACCGATTGGCAGGCGGAGGACGCTGGAAGCGTACCCGCTTCGAGCCCTCAAGAAGCATGCTTTGTTCCGCTGACTGGCCTGCTCCGCGTTCGCGCGATGGCTGACGCTCTCCTCAAGCGCGGGCCGATTCCCTGGCCTGGCGCATCAAGCCATGAGGAAAGCCATGCAGCTGACCCTTGCCCTTCCCGAACCTTCCCCGCCGCAGCCTGTGCCAGAGGTGGAGATCGATGCCCAAGCCCGCCGGACAGCGCAGGAGGTTCTCGCGCGCATCCTCGCTCAAGCCGCCGGGGCGGCAAAGCCGGAGGAGCCCAGCAATGAATGACGCCGCTAAAATCACCCCGTCGCATCTGCGGCGTACGGCCTATGTCTATTTGCGGCAATCGAGCCCCACTCAAGTCGAGCACAACCGTGAATCCACCCGGGCGCAATATGCCCTGGCTTCCAGGGTAAGCGAGCTTGGCTGGCAGGCGCAGCAGATCGCCGTCATCGACGAAGACCTCGGGCTTTCGGGCTCCGGCGCCGTCGAGCGCGCGGGCTTTGCGAAACTCACCACCGAGGTGGCGCTTGGACATGCCGGGATCGTGCTCGGCATCGAGGTCTCACGCCTTGCCCGCAATAACGCCGATTGGCACCGCCTCATCGAACTTTGCGGCTTGACGGACACGCTGATCGGCGATGCCGATGGCATCTACCATCCGGCCATGTTCAACGACCGCCTGCTGCTTGGCCTCAAGGGCGCCATGAGCGAAGCCGAACTTCATATTCTCCGTGCCCGCCTCAACGGTGGAATCCGGAACAAGGCAGCTCGCGGCGAACTCCGCCGCGGCCTGCCGGTGGGCCTCGTCTGGGGCGAAGCTGATGGTGAGGTGCGCTTTCACCCTGACGAAGCCGTCTGCGGCGCCATACGCACCATCTTCAACCGTTTCGCCGAGCTAGGCTCGGCCCGCAGTGTTTGGCTCTGGCTTCGCTCGGAAGGCCTGAAATTCCCGCTGCAGCGCCATTACGGCGCACCGATCCGCTGGATCGATCCAAGCTACACCGCCGTCTATCATGTGCTCACCAATCCGGTCTATGCGGGTGCCTATGCTTACGGCAAGACGCGCCGCGAGCTGACCCTGGATGCGGCGGGCCAGCGCAAAAGACGCACGCGCAAGCTTGCCCCCGAAGAATGGCAGGTGCTCATTCGCGAACACCATCAGGGCTTCATCGGCTGGGATACTTATGAGAGCAACCGCGCAAGGATCGCCGCCAACACCAAACCGCGGCCTCATCAGGCCGGGAGCGGCGCCGTGAGAGAAGGCAGCGCACTTTTGCAGGGCATTGCTGTGTGCGGCCATTGCGGGCGCAAATTGCGCACGCATTATACCGGACGCACAGCGTCCCCTGGCTACCACTGCGCAGGCAGGCAAATCGTCGAGGGCCGGGGCTGCTATTGTCTCAGCATCGGCGCGATGCAGATCGATGGCGCGGTGTCGGGCGCCGTGCTTGAAGCGCTCGCACCTCTGGGCATCGAGGCAGCCCTAGCCGCCGCCGAACGGGCCGAAGCCGGACGCGATGCCGTGCTTGAGCAATTCCGCCTGGCTGTCGAGCGGGCTACCTATGAGGCGCAGCGCGCCGAACGGCGCTATCGCGCGGTCGACGCCGAAAATCGCCTGGTTGCCCGCGGTATCGAGGCCGAATGGGAGCAGCGGCTGCGGGAGATCGAACAGGCAAAGGCCGAACTCGCCCGCCGCGAACAGCACCAGCCCAAAACCCTGGACGCCATGGACCGGCAGCGCCTGCTGGCGCTTGGTGCCGATCTGCCGCAAGCCTGGCAGGCGGTAACCACAACGGCGCGCGACAAGAAGGAGCTGCTGCGCGCCATTCTTGAGGAAGTCATGATTGCCGTCCAGAAGCAGGAGGGCCGCGCCCAGCTCACCTTACGCTGGCACGGCGGCGCGGTCACCGCCATCGCGCTCGATCTGCCGCACCACCGGCAAGCCGCGGTGCGCACAGAGGAAGACACCATAGACCTCCTGCGGCGGCTGGCTGCCCATTATCCCGATGCCACGATTGCGGGCATTCTCAACCGGCAGGGGCGGCACACGGCCTACGGCCACCGCTTCACCGCGAACCGCGTTGCCAGCTTGCGCAAGCACTGGAAAATACCCTGCTATCAGCGGCCTGCCGTGAAGCCCGAAGGCGAACTTCTGACCGTCCAGAAGGCTGCCCAAGAGCTTGGCCTCGCCGCCTCCACCGTTCACCGCTGGCTCCAGGAGGGCGTCATCCAAGGCGAGCAGCTCACGCCCGGCGCGCCCTGGCGCATCCGTATCACCGCTGATCTACGCCAGCGCATTGCTGAGGAGGCGCCTGAAGGCTACCTCACGATGTACCAGACCATGCGCTTGCTGGGCGTCTCCCGCCAGACGGTGTTGCAGCGTGTCAAGCGTGGCGAAATCGAAGCGGTGCATGTTCGCTCGGGAAGGCAAAAAGGCTTGCGTCTCAAAGTGATACAGCGTCAGCAAGACCTATTCGAACAACTCTGAAAAAGCTGGGGTGCAGTATGAAGCAGGATCCAAATACTTGGATAAGTCAGCGTCCACCACATCGGTGTACCCTTGGTTGAGCATGCTTTGCACGACCTTGATCGCGTCGAGCGCACTCTTCCTTGGACGATAGCCAAACGTATAAGGAGACAGGTCCGCCTCCAGAACCGGTTCAATCACCAGTTTGACGGCGGTCTGCACCACCCGGTCCCGTATGGTTGGGATGCCGAGCGGCCGTTCGCCGCCGCCGGGCTTGGGGATCGTCACCCGCCGCACAGGTTGTGGCTTGTACCGTTTCTCGCACAGTTCCTGCCGCAGGCCGGACAGCCACTCCTCAACTCCTGCCTCCTCGATCTGGGCGAAGGTCACTCCGTCTACGCCCGGCGCGCCGCGGTTTGCCTTGGCGAGCTTATAGGCGTGTTCCAGAATGTCCTCGCGGTAGACCTTATCGTACAGAAGATAAAAGCGGTATTCCGGCTCCGCCTTCGCTTTAACCTGCGCTCAAGTAGCGCGCCGTGCGGTAGCGCGCCGCTAAGAGGGAGCTTTTTCTGAAGATTCCTGATCTTTTCCGGCGTTTCCAGGCTCATCGCCAATCCCCTGATCCTTATCCTCTTCAAAAGCATGCCAGAAGTCAGGCGCCTTCCCTCCACCGGAATTACCCGGCTTCGTCAGTACTATGCACCTGTCCGACTCCCTCGTAATCCGCCAGCTACTCAGGCGTTTAGGCTGCGAGCCTTAACTACAAGGGTCTCCCACGTTACCCGGATTACTTTCATGGCGTGCTGTCTCCACTACCCCGGCGGACCCGGCAGGTGCGCTTGTTGGTTGCTTCCCTACCGGTACAAGCCTTCCCCTGCATTAAGGAGGGTCGGCATCCGCATTAAATCTTTCGAGGCCTGCTCAGAGTTCACTCACGTTACGGCCCGCCAAGTCGCTCGGCCGCCCAAGGCGGCCTTTGTCACAGGGCTTCGGCCTGGCCAGTTACCCAGCCAAACCGCCTGTCAGCTACCGGAGCTAACCAACTACTCTCCGGGTGAAACTTTCATTCACTAATAATCCGTGCCCTCGTGGCACACTTAATGCCGGCATGGTAAACGCGGTGTCCGGCGCTGTTCCGCCGCCGCATTTCTGCGAAATTTTCCGCGCTTTGGGCCAATTTCCGCGTTTCAAAACCCCGTTAAATATATTTACAGTTCAAGGATTAACGGCAAAACGGTGCATCCGGCTGGGAACGGACATCGCCAGGCTGTCAATTTCCAACATTATATCATGCACTTATCGAGACTTAACGCGCCATTAAAACATTTTGTCTAGAATTGCAGCATTATCGGAAAGCGGCATTGACGGGCAAAACGGCCCCAAACCCGCCGAATTGGGGTTAACGCATCGCTACCGGCGGCCCGCAGGCCCATCCAACGGCATGGCACCGGAGCCGCAGGCAACGCACTGGATCGATTGGAGGTCCAAGACATGACACAGTGTGGCGTTTTCAACCGCATCCGCCGGAGGCCGCGAGAACCCAGCTTGATTTTGCGCGGTTTAGGGCTCATTGTCCGCCGTACTCAATTACGGCTGCATCGCTTTCACGCTCAGATTATCCGGGCCGCGCTGGCGGCTTTTTCAAAGGCGGAGCGCCATTTCACTGGCAGGAGACATGTCGAAAGAAGAGCTACTTGAATTTCCGGGCCTGATCACCGAGCTTCTCCCGAACGCGACTTTCCGGGTGAAGCTTGAAAATGGCCACGAGATCATCGCGCATACCGCCGGGCGGATGCGGAAAAACCGCATTCGCGTGCTGGCTGGTGACAAAGTTCTAGTCGAAATGACGCCCTATGATCTTACAAAAGGCCGCATCACTTATCGCTTCAAGTAGGACCCGAACTGCCTCTACGGCAGCCGGGGCCGGGCAAGCGGCGGCGAAATCCGCCGCAAGGCACCGGCTTGTGCTCGCCAGCGCGTCCTCGCGCCGGCTGGCGCTGCTTGAGCAGGTCGGCATCGAGCCCGACGCGCTAAGGCCTGCCTCAATCGACGAGACACCCAAAAGGGGCGAGCCGCCAAGGACTTATGCGGCAAGGCTGGCGCGCCAGAAAGCGACGGTCGCCAAGGAGCGGCTTGATCGCGAGCCCGATCTGGCCGGCTCTTTCGTGCTTGCCGCCGACACCGCCGTTGCCGTCAACCGCAAGATCATCGGCAAGCCCGGCTATTTGAACGACGCCGCATCGGCGCTGCAAACGCTGTCGGGCCGCTCCCACCGCGTCTTCACCTCGATCTGCCTGATTACGGACAAAGGCTCGGTCAAGGTGCGCACGGTGGAAACCCGCGTGCGCTTCAAGCGGCTGTCAGCCGAAGAAATGGACAGCTATCTCGCCAGCGGCGAATGGCGCGGGAAGGCCGGCGGCTACGCCATTCAGGGCATCGCCGGCGCTTTCGTGCAGAAGATCGTGGGCTCCTACACCAATGTCGTGGGCCTGCCGCTCAACGAGGTCGTGCAGCTCCTGGCCGGGGAGGGTTTTCCGGTTTATTTCAACTGGCTCAACCGGGCGGAAACCAATTCCTATTGAGATGACGGACGAAACCGGCGGCACTGCGAAGGCCCCGCTCTGCCCGATCTGCCGGGCACGGCCGCAATCGGATAAGTACCGGCCCTTCTGCTCCAAGCGCTGCGCGGACATCGACCTGCACCGCTGGCTGGGCGGCGTCTACGCCATCCCCGGCAAACCGGAGGAGGAAGAGGACGGGATGCCGGCGGGAGGACCAGTGCCCGATGGCACTGGCGGCGGCCGGGAATAACCGCCGCGCGGGATTTCCCGCTGTGCGTACTAGCCTTTAACGCGGCGGAGAAAGCGTTCAGAATAGTTGACGCGGGTACGAACCTCGTTATGATCCGTCCATCCCGATTGGGAAGCCCCAGTGGCGGAATGGTAGACGCGGCAAACTCAAAATCTGTTGCCTGCGAGGGCGTGCTGGTTCGAGTCCGGCCTGGGGCACCATCGGCGATCTAAGTCATTGTTCTGTGTAATTTCTTCTCTTGGCGGGACAGCGATGCCTTAGTCCTGGGCCGAAGCGGCTATTCCGCCGCACACAAAGCAAGGCCGTGGCGGTTGCCGCCGTTCAAGATCGCCCTTGGCGTGGAATGCGGCCATAGCGAGCCCGGTCACTTCCTGGACTTTGCTGGGCCGATGCCAGGCCGGACCGAAATCGTTTCGGCGAGCGCGTTTTTGCGCAATCGTTCCGGCGTGGCGGCCTTGGCAAGCGCTGCGAGCGCCACGAACCAGGCCTTGGGTATATCCGAGGGAAGACCCAGTGGAATGCCGCCACGTTTCGGCGTTTCAAGATAAGGATGGTCGAGGCTGCCGAAGCCCGGCTCGGTGCAGCCGATGCAGGGGTAGCCGCCCCGGATGCAAGAGCCGCCGCCATTCCAAAGGCGGATGTTGCAATCACCGTGAGCCTGCGTGCCGATGCAACCGAGATTTTCCATCATGCAGCCGAGCTGGCCGGGCGCTTCGGCACTGGCTTTGAATTCGTAATATTCGTTGCGGGTGCAGCCGTGGTGCACGAGGTGCTCGGCATAGAAGCGCGGCCTTCCGGACTCGTCGAGGTCCGCGGCTGAAAACTGTCCCAGCGAGAGCTGAACCAGGGTTTCCGTCACCCAGTCTGGATGGACGGGGCAGCCTGAGATGTTGATGACGGGCAGGCCCGAGGGCGAGCGGAAGCCGGACCCGAGCAGTCCGCCCGGCTCGCTGCCTTCGAACGCAAGGCCGCATGCCTCCGTAACGTTGTCTCCCGCCGCGGTTACGCCGCCGTAAGCCGCGCAGGAGCCAATGGCAATGACATAGCGGGCTGCTCGCGCGGTTTCTGCTATGACCTGCGCCATCGGGATTCCACTTCCGGCCATGACATGGAAGCGGCCGGAACCGTTCGGCCCCCGCAATGCCGCGCCTTCGAGGCAGAGGATATCGAGCTGATGCGTTCCTGCGCGGATGCGGCTCAAAAGATCGCCAAAACTGTCACCGCCAGCCTCGCAGAACGAAGGGTGCGCCAAAACCTTAATCTGAGCTAGATCGAGGGTAGAAAACAGGTCTGGGGTTTCTACTCCGAGCAGCGACATGCTGCAGCCGCCGCAGCCGCCCGACTGCAGCCACAGGAGCGTCAGCGTCTCTCGTACTGGCATATCAAGCGGCATCGCGGTCTGCGGTCCTGCACGTGCAAAGGGTGAAAATCGCTCTACCTCCGGGACGATTGAAGGCGCAGTGCCGGCCGCCAATGTCTTTGCCTGACCCGCAGCTTAGGGCTCAATGCGAAATAAACGCGCCATCACATCCTTGAGCCTGATTGCGCCAAGGGCTTTACGGGCAGCCCCTCGATCTTTTCCAAGCCGTAGCGTTCGAGCTTGGCGCGGAGGCCCACGCGCGACAGGCCCAGCTCCTTGGCGGCCCTGCTCTTATTCCAGCGGTGGCGGATGAGGCTTTCGCGCAGAATGGATGCTTCGATGACTTCAATCCGCTCGTGCAACGTTCCCTCAAGGGCGGCAAACGCCGGATCGGGTTTGACCGCGACGCCACCCGGCGAACCCCTCAAAATCCGGCGCGAAATGTGCTCGGCTCCGATCGTCCCGCCCTCCGGCCCCATGACAAGGAGGTGCTGGATCTCGTTTTGCAACTCGCGCACGTTCCCAGGCCAGCGGTAGGCCTTGAGACACTCGATCGCCTCCAGGGAAAGCCCCGCGGCAACCTTGCCATGCTGCTTCTGGGCCTTTTCGAGAAGCGTGAGGGCGATCACCGGGATATCCATGCACCGCTCACGCAAAGGCGGCAGGTGGATCGAAACGGTTGCGAGCCGGTAATCGAGATCCTCCCGGAACCGGCCCGCTTCCACCTCGTCTTCGAGATTGCGATTGGTTGCCGCGATCGCCCGGACATCGACGGTGCGCGTCTGACGTCCGCCTACGGGCCGGATTTCGCCCTCTTGCAAAACACGGAGCAGCTTCGCCTGAAAGGCCGGAGAGATCTCGCCGATTTCGTCCAGGAAGATCGTGCCGCCATCGGCGCGCTCGAAGAGTCCGGTATGCTCCTCGACGGCTCCGGTAAACGCGCCGCGGCGGTGGCCGAAAAGCTCGCTTTCCAGGAGTTCGTCGGGCAGGGCTGCGCAATTCTCAACCACGAAGGGCTTGTTCCAGCGCAGGCTGTTGTAGTGGAGCGCGCGCGCGATAAGCTCCTTGCCGGTCCCGGACTCGCCCGTAATCAGCACCGAGACGCTGTAAGGGGCAACCCGGCGCATCCGGTCGCAAACCGCGTTCATTGGGCTTTCCGCATCGCGCACGATGCCGTCATCGGCAAGATAGTGTTCGCGCAAGCCCGCCCGGCGGGATGCAACGATCTTCTCCGCGCGGTTCGCGGACACCTTAAGCTCTATAGAGAGGAGCTGGTTCTGCCGCTGCAGCTCGTAGAGCCTCACGGCATTTTGGAGCGTCAGCCTCAAGCTTTCTGGCTGCCATGGCTTGGTCACATATTGATAAATGCCGGCCTCGTTGATGCTCTGGATGATGTCCTCGGCGTCGGTGTAGCCTGAGACGATCATGCGCACCACATCGGGCCAGCGCTCACGCACGGTCTTCAGGAACTCCACGCCGGTTACCTCCGGCATACGCTGATCGCAGAGAACAGCATGGACCGCTTCCGCCGCAAGGATAGCCTCGGCCTCGTCTGTGGAAGTTGCCTTCATGACTGTGAAATCGTCTTCGAGGATGCGCTCAAGCGCCTCGACGCTCCTCACCTCGTCGTCGATCACCAGAACCAAAGGCAGTCTCTTCATAATGCACTCCGGCCAACTGGCGGCAGGCTCGGGTTGCGGCGGAACCAACGCCTGCCAACGGTACCTGGTTCCGGGACATTGCGCACAAACTCATGGAGCCAGAATTTCATTCCGTCCAAACTTCCGTGTCCTTGCGATGGCAAACCTTACCTGCGGTGCGGGCAAAAGATGCACTCCCAGCGTCAGCATCGCCTCTCTGGGCAGTGGCGGTCAATTTGACTTCGGTATTTATGGCGGCTGGCACTGCTCAACTTTTTGTTAAGTGACAGGTGGACATGACATCCTGTTGTCTTTCTGAAGTGGAATCGCGCAGGAACGCCGTGGCGCGCGCCACTTCTAGCTTAGCGCTATTTGGCTGGCTCTTACCGGCTGCGGTTACATGATTGCTTCTTTAGATTTATTTGTGCCGAATATTAGTGCACGGCGGCTTAGTTTCGAGGCATCTTGTTGTGTCGGCCCAGCCGCGGCGGGCGCCTGTTTTGCAGCCCCCCCATTTGCCGGGTTGAGGCTAGCGTCGAAAACAGCGGCAAGCGAGGCATCGGCGGTGGCTAGAACGGCCTCCTGGCTCTCGAATTCCAGCACAGGCGAGAATAGCGAGCACATTTGATAAGGCCCGATCCCATCCTCGATAGCCCGGATGAACTCGAACGCGCCAGCCGGAAACTGGCGCATCAACTTCGTCCCTGCGCTCTCACCGCTCCATGCTTTCGCGCCGGCTTCGCTTCCGGGCAGCACGATAAGATTTATGAACCACGAGGTTATGAGCACCGACAGCCAGCCATCCTCGAAGGGGCGCATGCCAACGCAGGCGACACTCAGCGCAGGATTGAGAATTGGCACATCCCGCATCCGCTCGCGTTCGATCTTGCGGAAGACGGTTTCCAGATTGCGCGAAAGTCTCTCCGCAGGCGCCAGATCCATGGCCATGCTGCCATCTGCTTCCGCCGCGGCAGCCCCTGCTTCAGCCATCGCTGTCCTCCAGGACCATGAACCCCTCGCGGGCCGCATCGCAAACCGGACAGGTCCAGTGTTCCGGCAGCTTCGAGAACGGCGTTCCCGGCGGGATCTGCCAGTAATCGTCGCCCTGGGCGGGGTCGTAAACATACCAGCAAATTTTGCATTCGAGGCGGGTGCCGCCGCCGATCTTGCTTGCGTCGCCGCCGTAGGAACCGCCGAAGAAATGATCGCTCACCGGTAAACTCCAAGAATTTCCTCAAGCCGTTGAGCGCTGTCTTCGAGGTCTTCCTTCGCCGCGCACGCAACGGCCGGAACGCCCGCGATCTCGATGGTGTCGAGGATTACGGCCTCGCGCGCGTTGAAGTAGCGCACGCGCCATGCGTTCTTCACTGCGGTGGACGAGATCCGGCAATTGCCGTAACCCCGCGACAGGACGGTAACGGAGCCTTGGCCGAGCCGCCGGTCCAGATAGGCCAGATCCTCCTCCGTCAGCGGAAGCAGGCTGAGATTGACGGCGTGGGCCAGGCTGGTGGGGCAGTGGGAGGCCAGCTTGTCCGCCAGTTCCGTTGCGATTGCGGGCGCGTTCATGAGATTTTCGCAAGCCACGCCCTCCACGGCGCGAAGCTGCGGGCCTGCCGCATCCCGAGCCGCCTTAAGCACGCCCGTTGGAAAATCGCCAACCTCGATGCGGTCGCTTATTAGCGCGCCGTTCGCATTCACCTCGTAAATCCGCCAAATCCCGGCCATCACGCTTTCCTGCGCCTGGATCGTGGCGCCCGCGACGATGCTGACCTCGCCCTCGCCGAGCGCCTGCCCGATAAACCCCCGATTGGCCCTATCGAGCGCGTTCAGCGAAATCTCGACGGCGCATCCGGGCTTTGGCTGCGCCCGCAAGGCATTCAGCACCTCATCCAGCTTCTTGAGTGCCAGGCCCGAACGCACTTGCCTCTTCTTTCTCCGGAACCAAGGGCATCGAATAAGTTCGCATGCCCTTTGGCATTTCCATATAGCCCAGTTCCGCGCCATCTTCTTCGGAGGGCTGGCTTCCGGGGCCGTTGAGTGCGCCAAATCCGCTCATAGGTGGTCTCCAAAGTGATCGTGGCCGCGATCCGCGCCGTTTGCGCCGGCACCCGGCACGCAGCCGGGGAGTTCGAAGGGCGGCGGCACGCTTGGCTCGAGGGCAAGGATACTTGCGATTTCCGAGAGATATTCCTGCCAGTTGAGCACCCGGCAGATCGCGCCGAGATAGCCGCTGCCCCTCAGGAAAACGAGCGCCGGGAAGGCGTTGAAGCGGTACCGGCGCTGCAAAGCCCGCTCGGCCTGTTTTTCAACAATAGCCGCGGCGAGGCGGCCATTGAAGTGCTTCGAGATCTTCCGGGAGAATGACGGCAACGTCGGTGCTTTCGACAAGCCGCTCGAAATCGCCCGGAAAATACAGCACCAATTCCGCATGCGCGTTAAGGAACGCATCCACGCTCTCCTCGTTCACGGCGGTGAAACCGTGCTTAGCAGTCAGCGCATCGATCAGGGGTGAAGCCATGCCGTTCTCCTCGATTTATGGGATGGGGTGTCCAGGATCGGCGGGATTGCGAAAACTTCCAGGGTTCAACCCCTCATCCTGTCCTTCCCCCAGTGGCGAAAGGGACGCCTGAATGGTCCCCGGAGCGCACCGCACCGTCCCCTCTCCCATGGGAGGAGGGACAGGGTGAGGGGAGATTCCCGTGTACGGCGCACCGCCCGCTGTCCGGGCCAGCGGCCTAAGATGCTCCGGCAACTCAGGTTCGCGTCCGATGAGGTCGGCGAAGAGATGGTCCACGTTGGTGTCGCCTTCGGCAACGAGTACCAGCGCCTTGAGCGCATCTCCGATCCTCGCCGCATCCTCAGCGCCGATGACCTCGCGGGCAGCATCGAGAAACACGAGCACCCAGGCGCCGGCAGGCTGTTCGCCCACGAGAGCCATGTCGACCTCGCGGCTCTCTCCGTTTGCATGGCAAAGCGCATAGCGGGAGCGAGGCTCTGCGACTTGCATCGGTATGCCGATACACATCAGAGCGCCTCTCCCAAGGCGCCGGCGCGCATGGCGAGCACCCTGGCATCGCCGGACCTGCAAGCCTCCTCCTCGCTCGGCCAGGCTTCGTAGCAGGACATCAGCATGCGCTCGCAGGCGAGGGTGGCGCTTTCCGGCAGGGGTTGCGCCCGGCGCTGAGCCTCGATCCCGAACCGGTGAAGATATCCGGCCGCCTCCTCGATCGCGGCGGGTATTTGCGCCTTCACCTGCGGCCGTAGGCTGCCGCCGTAATCCTCAAGCTCGGCAGGCTGGACACCGATTAAGAAGAGATGCGCCGGGGCCTTGCCCAGAAGCTCGGCGCTTGCGAGCACTTCCTGGAAGCCGGTCTGATGCAGGCTCATTTTCTTTGCGCCCAGGAAGGACGGCACGTTGCCGTCTTCGAGTAGCATCATTGCGCCAGGGGCGAGCCCGTAATCCACCGCGTCGAAAATAACGAGAATATCGGCGCCCGCTACGTGATCCAGGAGGTAGAGCCCTTGCGTGCCGCCGTCGAGCAGTCTGACATTATCGGGAAATACGTAGTTCCGGTGCAGCTCTTCGACGGCGCGGACGCCAAATCCCTCGTCCGCCCACAACAAGTTTCCTATCCCCACAATGAGAACCTGCACGCTGCCTCCCTGCTCACGCTCTTTTCTATCTTAGCGAGCGCCACCAATTCCCCGATGCAAGCTCTGGGCCAAATTGCCGCACCCTGCCAGAGCCCGAAAACGGGGGCTTGGAGGCGCGCCTTGCCGCCCAGGTGGTAAGACGGGCGTCACCATTGCGCCGGAGTGGCAGCGATGCTTCCACTCCAATCTTCCAAAATAAACCCGCGGAAACGCCAAAGGAGCACAATTTGGCTTATGCCGGAGCTTTCGGACTTGGCGGCCGTTAGAAACGGAAAAGGCGCGGAGAGAACCCGCGCCTTCTCTTAAATGGCCTGTGAAGGGGGACGCCCTTCGGAAAGGGCTACTCCTCGTGATGGTCCTCCGCGGGGCGTGTGTCCTTGAAGGTGCGCCAGCCGGAGATCATCGTGCTGATGATGCTCTGCCGCGACATGACATCCTCGCGGAAGGCCGCGTAGACATGGACCATCACGAATAGGACGATCCCCCACATCACGAGATGGTGGTAGGTATGAACGTCCTGGCTGTTTCCGAAGAGCGGGATTACCCAGCTCGAAAAGAACCGGTACTGCCAGGAGGTCATGCCTTCGCCTTCGCCGTAAAGGGCGAGCCCGGTTACGATCATAAAGACGACGCCCCACACGAAGAAGAACATGACGAGTGCGGCCAGCGGGTTATGCCCCTCGTACTTCTTGGGTTCCTTCGCGATGAAGGCGTACCACTTGATCTCATGCCAGACTTCCGCCCACCACTTGCCGCTTGCCAGGCGCGGGATGAAGATTTCCCGCGCATGCCAGTTACCAACCAGCATCCAATAGACGCGGCCTATGAAACCCACGATGAGCGCATAGCCGGCGGCGAAGTGAGCGAAGCGGATGTAGCCCATGAGGAAATGATCGCTCGCCTCGCCTGGCACCGAGGGCAGGGGGCTTGCAATGAAGTAGCCGGTAATGGCGAGCGTCACGATGGACAGCGCGTTGATCCAGTGCCAGATGCGCAGCGGGCTTTCGTAGACGTAGACCGCGGGCTGGAAAGACGATGAAGACGACATCTTACCCTCCTACCGGACCGTTACGTGAGCAAGCTCGCGGCCGTCCTCGCTCATGACGTGGGTCGAGCAGGCGAGGCACGGATCGAAGCTGTGCAAGGTGCGCAGGATCTCGACCGGCTCGTCTGGGCGCTCCACCTTCGTGTTCATCAAGGAAGCCTCGAAGGCGCCGATATTGCCTTCGTTGTCGCGAGGAGACCCGTTCCAGGTCGTCGGCACGACGCATTGGTAGTTGTCGATCTTGGTGTCCTTGATCTTGATCCAATGCGCGAGCGCGCCGCGCGGCGCCTCCGTGAAGCCCACGCCCTTCGCTTCCGCCGGCCAGCTCTTGGGCTCCCAGCGCTCCACATTGGCGGTCGCCGTGTCGCCTGCCTTCACATTGGCGATGAGCTTGTCCATGAAGTAGGCCATCTTGCGCGCGGCCCACTGGCATTCGAGCCCGCGCGCTGCGGTGCGCCCAAGCGTCGAGAACAGGGCGTCCACCGGCACATCCAGCGTCTTCAAGACCATGGTGATCTGCTCGGTGATCTCCTTGTTGCCCGAGGCGTAGCCGACGACATAGCGGGCGAGCGGCCCTAGCTCCATCGCATGGCCCCTCCATCTCGGCGCCTTGATCCAAGAGTATTTCGCGCCCTCGTCGATTTCCTCGATGTTCGTCTTCGTGCCCTTGGCGTTGGGGCCGAGCTTGAAAGCCGGCTCGGTCACGCCATCCCATGGGTGCAGTCCCTTTTTCTCGTCCGCATATTTGTACCACGAATGCGGCACAAACTCTTGGATCTGCTCGGGATCGCGAAAATCCACCGGGTGCACCTCTTTGAGATTGCCGTCTATAATCGCGCCGCTCGGCATCAGGAGGTTCGAGGGCGAGTAGTCGTTGGCGTGGTCGGGGATGTCGCCATAGGCCAGCACGCTCTTGCCGGACAGGCCGCCGCCATAGAGCCAGCCCTTGTAAAATGAGGCGATGGCGAGCAGGTCCGGGATGTAGACATTCTCAACGAACTCGATGAACTCGTTGATCGTGGAGCGGACGAGATTCAGCCGCTCCATGTTGATGGCGCCAACCGCGCCCACGCCATCCACGTTGATTGCGCACGGGACGCCGCCGACGAGCCAGTTCGGATGCGGGTCCTTGCCGCCGAAGACGGTGCGGATGCGCATGATATGCGTTTGGAAGTCGAGCGCCTCCAGATAGTGCGTTACCGCCATCAGATTGGCCTCGGGCGGCAGGAGATAGGCGGGGTTCGTCCAATAGCCGTTCTTGAATGGCCCAAGCTGGCCGCTTTCCACGAACTTCTTGAGCCTGTTCTGCACGTCCCGGAAATAGCCGGGCGAGGATTTCGGGTGGTGCGGCGAGACCTTCTTCTGCAACTCGCTCGTGGCGTTCGGGTCGGCCTGGAGCGCGCTGACGGGATTAACCCAGTCGAGCGCGTGCAGGTGATAGAAGTGGACAAGGTGGTCATGAACCTGCAGCGTGAGCTGCATGATGTTGCGGATCGTATTGGCGTTTTCCGGAATCTCGATCTTGAGCGCATCCTCGACCGCCCGCACCGAGGTCAGCGCATGCGTACCCGTGCATACCCCGCATATGCGCTGCGTGAAGGCCCAGGCATCGCGCGGATCGCGGCCCTTGAGAATGACTTCAAGACCACGCCACATGGTGCCAGTCGACACCGCGTTCCGGATCGTATTGCTATCGTCGATGTTCACCTCGCAGCGCATATGCCCTTCGATGCGCGTGACAGGATCGACAACAATGCGTTTGCCGCTCGTGTCGAGGCTAAAGCCGTTCGGCGTTTGAATCGTCATTTATGTTCTCCTCCCTTACGGCGCGCGCCAGTCACGGCGGTCACCGCGGCATGCGCGGCGATAGCGGCGCCAACCGCGCCAGCGGCGGCCATGCCGACGGTGTCAGCGTTCGCTTCGATGCCGAATTGATTGATGTTTGTGAGGCGGTTATAGAACGAGCCGTTGTCCCAGAAGCCGTCTTCGGAGCAGCCGATGCAGCCATGGCCCGCCTGGATCGGGAACGACACGCCGCCATTCCAGCGCACGGTCGAACAGGCATTGTAGGTGGTCGGCCCCTTGCAGCCCATCTTGTAGAGACAATGGCCTTTGCGGGCGCCTTCGTCGTCCCAGGCCTCGACGAACTGGCCGGCATCGAAATGCGGGCGCCGGTAGCATTTGTCATGGATGCGCTGGCTGTAAAACATCTTCGGGCGGCCCTGCCTGTCGAGTTCGGGCAGCCGGCCGAAGGTGATGATGTAGGTGATGACGGCGGTCATGACCTCTGGGATCGGCGGGCAGCCGGGCACCTTGATGATCGGCTTATCGTGGATCACCTTGTGGATCGGCACGGCCTGCGTCGGGTTCGGCCGCGCTGCCTGGACGCAGCCCCAGGAGGCGCAGGAGCCCCAGGAGATGATCGCCATGCAGTCCTTGGCGGCCTTCTTGAGCTGGTCGAGATAGGGCTTGCCGCCGATGATGCAGTACATCCCGTCTTCGTTGAGCGGCGGATTGCCCTCGCAGGCAAGCACATACTGGCCCTTATATTTCTCGACGATCTCGTCCACGATGGCCTCGGCTTGATGGCCCGCCGACGCCATGATGGTGTCGTCGTAGTCGAGCGAGATCATGGAAAGCACCACGTCGGACGCGAGCGGGTGCGCCGAGCGGATGAAGGACTCCGAGCAGCAGGTGCATTCGAGGCCATGCAACCAGAGCACTGGCACGCGGGGCTTCGTTTCCAGCGCATACGCCATTTGCGGAGCGATCTCAGGCCCAAGGCCCAAGGCTGCCGCCGTGAGGCTACAAAACTTCATGAAACTGCGGCGCGACACCCCTTGCCGCCGCAAGACGTCGTAAAAAGTTTCAGGCATTGCCGGCGCTCCTCCTGAGCGAAGATGCTTTTTGGGTGACCCGGCAGGTTGGCTCCAGTCACACCTGAATTAAGGATTGCAAAGGATGTGCCATCGCAAAAACACCCATAAAATCCATATATTATAACATTATCTGCGGCATTTTGGCGGTGCGGCAAACGGTCGCCAACTTACCAGTTGGCTACTGTCAGCGGAAAGATATTGTCCACGGCATCTGGCAGCGCCACGAGCACTACTGGTGCAGGCAGGCTATCTGCCGCGCTTACCGAAGCCGCGCGGGGGGTGTTTGAAGGCAGGCGGCACGACCGGCGCGTGGGCCTTCTTGATGGGCGCGGCGGGGGCTTCGCTCTTCACCTTGCCGATATTGAGCCGTGGCATGGCCTCGCCGCTGACGGTTTGCGGCAGCGCGGGCTCTTTGTGCTCCGCCACATCGGCCAGTTCGCGCACGAGCGCCCGCGTGCCGCGGAGCCGCTCCACGCCATCGTCCCACTCGGCGCGGATGACGAGCTTGTGGTCCGGCTGCAGCTTCACCGCCGCGCCATAGCCGTGCATGAACTTCACGAGCCCCTGCGGATTGGCGAAGCGCTTGTTGCGGAAGGCGATGACCGCGCCCTTGGGGCCGGTGTCCACCTGCGCGATGCCCGCCCGGCGGCAGTAGTTCTTGATCTGCACCACGGTGAGCAGGTGCTTCACCTCCTCCGGAAGCGGGCCGAAGCGGTCGGCCAGCTCGGTGGAGAAGTTCTCCAGGTCCGCGTTCTCGTGCAGGCCGGAAAGCCGGCGGTATAGCCCCAGGCGCAACTGCAAGTCCGGAATGTAGGCCTCGGGCAGCAGCACGGGCAGGCCGACGTTGATCGTGGGCGACCACTGCTCCTCCTGGTCGCCGGCGCCGTGCTCCCTGAGCGAGCGCACCGCCTCTTCGAGCATGGACTGGTAAAGCTCGTAGCCGACCTCCTTGATGTGGCCCGACTGCTCCTCGCCGAGCAGGTTGCCAGCGCCGCGCAGGTCGAGGTCATGGCTCGCCAGCGTAAAGCCCGCGCCGAGGCTGTCCAGCGAATGCAGCACCTTGAGCCGCTTCTCGGCTTGTGCGGTAATCTTGCCGCTGGGCGGGATGGTGAACATCGCATAGGCGCGCGTTTTGGAGCGCCCTACCCTCCCCCGGAGCTGGTAAAGCGCCGCGAGGCCGAACATATCCGCGCGGTGCACGATCAGCGTGTTGGCATTCGGGATGTCGAGTCCGCTTTCCACGATGGTGGTCGAGAGCAGCACGTCGAACTGCTTATCGTAGAACGCGGACATGATGTCTTCGAGCTGCGATGGCGACATCTGCCCATGCGCCTGCATGAATCGAACCTCGGGCACCTGCTCGCGCAGGAAAGCGGCCACCTCGTCAAGGTCGGCGATGCGCGGCACCACGTAGAAGCTCTGCCCGCCCCGGAAGCGCTCGCGGAGCAGCGCCTCGCGCAGCGTGACCGGATCGAACGGCGTGATAAAGGTGCGCACGGCCAGCCGGTCCACGGGCGGCGTAGCGATCACCGACATTTCGCGCACGCCGGTCAGCGCTAGCTGGAGCGTGCGCGGGATCGGCGTCGCGGTGAGCGTCAGCACATGCACATCCTCGCGGAGCTGCTTCAGCCGCTCCTTATGCCCCACGCCGAAATGCTGCTCCTCGTCGACGATGAGCAGGCCCAGATCCTTGAACTCGATGGACTTGGCCAGCAGCGCGTGCGTGCCCACGACAATATCGGCCTGCCCGTTTTTCAGCTCCTCGCGCATCCGGGTCATATCCTTCGCGGAAACGAGCCGGCTCGCCTGCGCGATCTTCACCGGGAAGCCGCGGAAACGCTCATTGAAGGTCTGGAAATGCTGGCGGGCGAGCAGCGTGGTCGGCACCACCACCGCGACCTGCTTGCCTTCCATCACCGCGACGAAGGCCGCGCGCAAGGCAACCTCGGTCTTGCCGAAGCCCACATCGCCGCAGATGAGCCGGTCCATCGGCTTGCCCTTGGCGAGGTCCTCGGTGACGGCTTCGATGCTGGCGAGCTGGTCGTCCGTCTCGTCGTAGGGGAAGCGGGCCAGGAACTCGTTATAGGCACCCTCGGGAACGCCAAACACCGGCGCGGGCCTGGTTTCGCGCGCCGCGGCCACCTTGATCAGCTCCTCCGCCATCTCGCGGATGCGCTTCTTGAGACGCGCCTTGCGGCTCTGCCACGACGCGCCGCCGAGCTTGTCAAGTGCGGCGTCCGCGTCGTCCGAGCCGTAGCGGCTCAGAAGCTCCATGTTCTCGATGGGGATGAACAGCTTGTCGCCGCCCGCATATTCCAGTTCGACGCAATCGTGGGGCGCGCCCGCCGCGTCGATGGTCTTGAGCCCAATGAAGCGGCCGATGCCGTGGTCGGCGTGCACCATGAGGTCGCCGGGCGTGAGGCTCGACGCCTCGATCAGCACATCGCTCGCCTTCTTGGCCTTGCGGCGGCGGATGAGCCGGTCGCCCAGGATATCCTGCTCGGCGACGATGGCGAGGTCCGGCGTCTCGAAGCCGCTTTCGAGGCCCAGAAGCGCAAAGCAGATGGCGGACTTCGCAGCCTTGCGCGCGTCCGCGATGTTCTCCACCTTCTCGATTTCCTTGACGCCGTGCGCACCGAACATCGCGCCCAGCCGCTCGCGCGCGCCGTTGGTCCAGCAAGCCACGATCACGCGCTTGCCCAGGCCTTGCAGCCTGCGGCTGTGCTCCACGGCGGCGGGCAGAAGCTTGTCGGAGGATTCGGCGCGCTCAATGGCGAAGTTGCGGCCCTGCTTGCCCCTGAAGTCGATCTGGATAAGGCCGGATGCGGGCGGCTGCGGGAAAGGCGTAAACACCCGGACCTTCCTGCCAAAAAGCCGCTGCTCCCATTCCTTCGCGTCGAGATAAAGCGCGTGCGGCGGCAGCGGCTTATAAGGCGGCGCGCCGAAAGAGCGGTGCTCCAGCCCCTCCTTGCGCGCCTCGTAATGGTCCGCGATGGTCTCCAGCCGGCTGTTCTTCGCGTCTTCCGCGAGATGATCGAACGTGATCACCGCATCCGGCAGGTAGTCGAACAGCGTATCCATGTGGCTATAGAACAGCGGCAGCCAGTGCTCCTGGCCCGGATAGCGGCTGCCGGCCGACACAGCCTCGTAAAGCGCGTCGTCGCCCTTGCTCGGCCCGAACAGCTCCACATAGCGCTGGCGGAAATTCTTGATGGACCCCTCCCCCGCCGGCACCTCGCTGATGGGCAGGAGCGTGATGCTCTCGCGCGCGGACTGGGTGCGCTGCGAGACGGGGTCGAACTGGCGGATGCTTTCGAGCGTGTCGCCGAAGAAGTCGAGCCGGCACGGGCGCGCATGGCCCGGCGCGAACAGGTCGAGGATGCCGCCGCGCACCGCATATTCGCCGGGCTCCATCACGGTGCCGGTGCGGTGGAAGCCCGACGCCTCCAGCCGGGCGGCGATCTGCTCCATCTCCATCCGGCTGCCAGTGGCAATTCGCACGGCGGCTTTCTTGATCGCGGCAAGCGGCGGAACGCGCTGCAGCACTGCGTTGATGGTGGTGAGCACGATGATCGCGGGCTTCCCGCCTTTGCCATGAGCGAGGCGGGCCAGCGTGGCGATGCGGCGGGCCTCGATGTCGCTATCGGGCGAGATGCGGTCGTAGGGCACGCAATCCCAGCCCGGGAAGCTCAGCACGCCGGCGCCAGGCGCGAAGAACTCAAGCTGGGCGCGTATGGCCGCGAGCCGCTGATCGTCGCGGGCGATATGCAGCACCGCCTGCTGGAACTGCGTATCCGCCGGCAGCCTCCGCGCCATCGCCGCCAGCAGAAAGGCGTCGTAGCCCTCGGGCACGCCCGCGGCAATAATCGTCCCCTCGCCGCCCGCGAGCTTGTCCAGCGCCGTGGGTGTGGCGCCTTGCGCTTTGTCCGGAATGTCCTCTTTGACTGCCATGCGAGGCTACTGACCCAGATGCCGCTAGAGCCCCCCTCACCCCAACCCTCTCCCCAAGGAGAGAGGGAGCCTGCAACCGCTGTACTAGCGTCCCTTCTCCCCTTGGGAGAGAAGGACAGGATGAGGGGGGCTTTTTCTACTTCTCTAAACCCAAATACTTGCGGATGTCCGCGACCGAATCCACCACCCCATCCGGCGCAGCAAAGCCCCGGACCCACTGGTCGATATCGGTGTCCGGCAGCGCAAGAAACGCCTCGAAAGCCGCAAGCTTCGCCTCGTCCATGCCCGCTACGCGCTCGTTCGCATAACGCCCCAGGATGAGATCCAACTCCTTGGTGCCACGGTGACCCGCGCGATAAAGCGCGCGCTTGCGCCTGATTTCAAGCCCGTCCATGAAAATGCCCTGTGGATCGCGCGCTATCGCTTCGCTGCTTGAGCGCAGGCGCGCCTGCTGCCGCCCTTGTTTGGCGCAATATGGGCACAGGCGCAATCCCTTGCGAGGCTCTCCGCCATTGCCCCCGCATCGCCTGCGATTGCCTTGGGGCCGGCCCTCTCCAACTCGCCCTAACCCGCGGGAGCCGGAACCAAACAGGCAACTCGCGCGCCGGACAGCTTTCGATGTTCCGTCTCTTTCGTAGAACGGGCACAAGCCTCCCTCGGCGGTGCGCGCTTTCCTGGACGATCCGCCGATCCGCATCCACCCGAATGTTCCCGCCGCTGCGGGTGTGAGAAAAAAAACCTTGAGGTTCCCGCCATTAGGGCAAGACTATAATCCCATGCCGGGCATTCTCTTGCCATCGGATTCTGTGCATGAAATGACAAGAGCCGGTTTGCAAGGGACTAAGGTGCAAGGGGTGAGTATGGGCGGTTTTGCCGAGTACGATCAATACGATGCAATGGGCCTTGCCAGCCTGGTGCAGAGAAAAGAGGTCAGCCCGCACGAGCTTCTTGAGGAAGCCCGGCAGCGCTTAGCCCGCGTCAATCCGAAGATCAATGCCGTGATCTGCGAGACCGCTGCTCTGGCGGAAGAGGCGGCAGCCGCAACCGGTCCGGCCCAGCCTTTCGCCGGTGTGCCCTTTCTCGTCAAGGACATAGGCCCCGCGCTGGCGGACGCGCCGCACACCTCCGGCAGCCGCCTTTTCGCGCGCTACGTTCCGACCGTGGACGGGGAAATGATCGGGCGCTTCAAGCGCGCGGGCCTCGTCATCTTCGGCAAGACCAGCGTCCCGGAGTTCGCTCTCCTGCCTGTCACCGAGCCCGAGTTGTTCGGACCCTGCCGCAATCCATGGGACTTAAGCCGCACGCCTGGCGGTTCGAGCGGCGGGGCTGCGGCTGCGGTGGCGGCAGGAATTGTGCCGATGGCTCATGGTAACGATGGCGGCGGCTCGATTCGCATCCCCTCAAGCTGCTGCGGATTGTTCGGCCTCAAGCCCTCGCGCGGGCTCAATCCTCCCCTCCCTCTGGCGGCAACCATCACGAGCGATTTCGGCCTCGACCATGTGCTGACCCGCAGTGTCAGGGATTCGGCGGCCACACTCGACGCCGTCTGCAACCGCGCAAACGCCGGCTTCCTGTCCGGCCTTGAAGCGGGTCCCGGACGCTTGCGCATAGGCGTCATCCGCAGCGCCATGCTTGGCTCCACAGTCTCGCCTGAGGTAAAAACGGCGCTGGACCGGGCTGTGAAGCTCTTGGACAGCCTCGGCCACGATATCGAGGACGCAGAGCCTGACGTGGACTATGGCGCACTGGGGCTGGCCTTCCTCGTCTACTGGGCGATTGGCATGACGCAAGCGCTTGACGATGCCGCACGGGTCCTCCGCCGCGTACCAGTCCGCGCCGATGTCGAGTCCGGAACCTGGGCGCTGGCGCAGGTTGGGCGCGCGATGATGGCCGGCGATGAGGAGGAGCGCGCCAGACGCGTAATGTGGCAAGCGACAAAGGCTCTCACCTCCTACTTCGACCGTTTCGACATCCTGCTAAGCCCGGTCCTGGCCGCGCCGCCATTGAGGATCGGTCAGACGAAAGTCACACGCATGGAGGAAATAATTTTGCGCTTCGTGGAAGCCGTGAAACTGCCCTGGCTCATGAAGGTGACATTGAAGGCGGTCGCGGCGAAAAGCTTTGCCTTCGCAGCCTTCACCGCTCCGTTCAATGTGAGCGGCCAGCCCGCCATGTCGGTGCCACTCCACTGGACGCCGGACGGCCTGCCCATCGGCATCCAGTTCGCGGCGAAACTCGGCGCGGACGGCCTGCTCCTACGGCTCGCGCGCCAGCTTGAGATCGCACAAGCCTGGGGCATGCGCCGCCCGCCAATTTGGCCGGCGAGCCGGTGCACGAGCCCGCTTGATCCTTGCGGCGCCCGTAACTTCCGCTAAAAGAGACGCAAAAGAGGAATCCATGCGTCTGCGGCTGTATTGAAACCGCCCGTAGCGTTTCCGCAGCGTCATCCCCGCGCAAGCGGGGTTCCATCCGGGAGCTTGTTCCTGCATCAGAATGGATTCCCGCCTTCGCGGGAATGACGTTGCGGCGAAACCGGAGCCGGCGGCCCGTTGGCAGCGGAAACAACAAAGGAATCGAGAAGGGAAAGCCGATGGAAAAATTCACTTCGCTTACAAGCGTCGCCGCGCCGATGCCGCTGATCAATGTCGATACCGACATGATCATCCCGAAGCAGTTCCTGAAAACGATCGAACGCACCGGGCTTGGCAAGTCGCTGTTCTACGAGATGCGCTTTGACGAGAAGGGCGCGGAAAACCCCGATTTCGTGCTGAACAAGCCCGCCTACCGCAACGCCAAGATCCTGGTCGCGGGCGAGAATTTCGGCTGCGGATCGAGCCGCGAGCATGCGCCCTGGGCGCTCCTCGATTTCGGCATACGCTGCGTGATTTCCACCTCCTTCGCCGATATTTTCTATAACAACTGCTTCAAGAACGGCATCCTGCCGGTGATCGTCTCGCCGGAAGACCTGGAAAAGCTGATGGACGATGCCGAGCGCGGCTCGAACGCGACTCTTACCGTGGACCTTGACGCCCAAGAAATCCGCGGACCGGATGGCGGCGTGGTCCGCTTCGAGATGGACCCGTTCCGCAAGAAGTGCCTCATGGAAGGGCTCGACGATATCGGGCTGACCATGCAGAAGGCCGCCAAAATCGAGAACTTCGAGGAACAGGCAGCGCTCGCCCGCCCCTGGGCTTGATCGCCAACCGGCCAGCGCGCTTCGCTGCCCGCGCTTGCCGCGCCTGGCGGCCGGTATCTGGGCATGAAACCACGGGCAAGGACCTCGATGACGAACGAAGACTCAGCTTACTGCCCATCATCACGGAGCATTGGCCGAGGTCTGCTACCCTTACTATCCGCTGTGCAGGCGAAGGGTGGAGTCGCGCGTGTGGAAAATACAAAAGGGGAATGCCGCTTTCGTGCCCCAGCCCATTACACCCCTAGCGAGCGCCGGATCTAGACCACTCGCTTGAACGCATCGCCATGTGGGCAGCGAAGACGCTTGAATTCCGCTTGAAGCGTTCAAGACCTTCCCTTCTCCTGGGGGAGAAGGGAAGGACGAAGGGAAAATTTCCCGTTCCCGGCGCCATTTTTTGCCCAGCGCTCATGCGGACGCCCAGAGCGGCGCGGTCGCGTGCGCCCTACTCCGCCACCTTCTGCCGCGCCGGGGCCTTCGCCGCCAGATCCGGCGGCACGGCCTCGGCCGCGATCGTCCGGACAGCCTCCGTCAGTGCCATCGTCTCCTGCGCCTGACTGCCTAGCCTGCGGATCGACACCGTCTTCTCCTCGGCCTCGCGCTTGCCGACCACCAGCATAACCGGCACCTTGGCCAGGCTATGCTCGCGGACCTTATAGTTGATCTTCTCGTTCCGAAGATCCACCTCCGCGCGAATGCCCGCCTTCTGGCATGCGGCAAGCACCTTGCCAGCATATTTGTCCGCGTCCGAGACGATGGTCGCGACCATCGCCTGCACCGGCGACAGCCACAGCGGCAGATGCCCGGCGTAGTTCTCGATCAAGATGCCGCAGAAGCGCTCGATGCTGCCGAACATGGCCCGGTGGATCATCACCGGCGTATGCTTGGCGCCATCCTCGCCGATGAAGAACGCGCCCAGGCGCTCCGGCAGGGTGAAGTCGAGTTGCACCGTGCCGCACTGCCATTCGCGCCCGATGGCGTCGCGCAGCGTATATTCGAGCTTCGGCCCGTAGAACGCGCCCTCGCCTGGATTGACGCCGTAAGGCAGGCCCGTCCTCTCCAGCGCCGTCTTGAGCGCGGCCTCCGACATGTCCCAAACCTCGTCCGAGCCGACGCGCTTCGGCGGCCGGGTCGATAGCTTGATGAGCACATCGTTGAAGCCGAAGTCCCGGTAGATCGAGAGGATCATGTTGTGCATGGCCACGCACTCTTCGATCATCTGATCTTTCGTGCAGAAGATGTGCGCGTCGTCCTGGGTGAACGAGCGCACGCGCATGATGCCGTGCAGCGCTCCGCTCGGCTCGTAGCGGTGCACCTTGCCGAACTCGGCGATGCGCATCGGCAGGTCGCGGTAGCTCTTGAGCCCATTCTTGAAGATCTGAATGTGGCCAGGGCAGTTCATCGGCTTGCAGCAGAACACGCGCTCGTCCGGGGTTTCGGTGACGAACATGTTCTCGCCGAACTTCTCCCAGTGGCCGGACTGCTCCCAGAGCTTGCGCTCCATCATGTCGGGCGAGTTCACCTCGACATAGCCGTTGGCCTCCTGGCGGCGGCGCATGTAGTCGATGAGCGCGCGGAACAGCGTCCAGCCGTTCGGGTGCCAGAACACCGAGCCGGGTGCCTCCTCCTGCAGGTGGAACAGGTCCATCTCGCGGCCCAGGCGGCGGTGGTCGCGCTTCTCTGCCTCCTCAAGCTGGTGCAGATAGGCGTCGAGCTGCTCCTTGGTGGTCCAGGCGGTGCCATAGATACGCTGGAGCTGCTCGCGCTTGGAGTCGCCGCGCCAGTAGGAGCCGGCCAGCCGCATCAGCTTGAACGCGTTGCCGATTTTGCCGGTGGAAGGCATGTGCGGGCCGCGGCAGAGGTCAAGCCATTTGCCCTGGCGGTAGATTTTGACGTCGTCGCCTTCCGGGATCCCGTCGACCAGTTCGACCTTGAAGCCCTCCCCTTCGTCCGCGAAAAACTCGCGCGCCTTGCTGCGCGGCCAGACCTCCTTCGTAAAAGGCCTGTCCGCAGCCACGATGGCGTGCATCTTCGCCTCGATCTTGGCGAGGTCTTCGGGCGTGAAGCTCTCCTCGCGGTAGAAATCGTAATAGAAGCCGTTCTCGATCATCGGGCCGATGGTGACCTGGGTGCCAGGATAAAGCTCCTGCACCGCCTCGGCCATGACGTGCGCGGCGTCGTGGCGGATCAGCTCCAGCGCTTCGGCGTCATCGCGGGTCACGATTTTGACGCGGGCGGGCGCGGCGATGGGGTCGCTCAAATCGGCCAGCGCGCCGTCGAGGCTGATGGCCACGGCCTTCTTGGCCAGCGATTTGGAGATGGAAGCGGCCAGTTCCGCGCCGGTGATGCCGGATTTGCACTCGCGCGAAGAGCCGTCGGGGAAAGTCAAAGCGATCATGGGTTCCTCTCACTCCCGCCTACATTCGCGGGTAAGTTGTCATGATTTTTAATGCTGGGGCTTGGCGCGAATGTCAAGAAGCCGCCCGCCCGCTATTGCAGGTCCGGCCGCGTGCCTTGCGTGTATCCACAGCTTGGCAACTAACGGTCTTTCTGACAGGCACCGGCGGAACGCGGCTAGCGGAAACCCCGTGGCGGTATCTGAGCGCGCGCCACGGCGCCCAGTAAGGAATGCCAGCCCCGCTCAAATCTGGCGCGGGGTCGAAGCCGTGGGAGCCCCAAGGGTTGCAGCGCAAGATGCGCCAAACCGCCAGCCAGCTTCCGATCCAAGCGCCGTTCATGTCGATGGCATCGAGCGCGTATTGCGAGCAGGTCGGCAGGTGCCGGCAGCGCGGGCCGATCACCGGGGAAATTACGTAGCGGTAAAAATAGACGGGTGCCTTGACCGCTTTCTTCACGTAGTTCGTCATGAGCGGAACGATGCGTCAGCCATCGCCGAGCGGCAGCACCGCAAACGCAATAGTGCCGCCGGGCTTCTCGACGGTCAAAAGCGCCTCGGTGCGGCCCATGCGGCGCAACTCGTCGAGCCGGGCTTCCAACTCCTCTACGGACCTTACCTTCCGATGCGCGGCCTCCACCACGATGTCGCCCGGCTGAAGCGCCGCGTCCATCGCAACCTCGGAAGCGCCCGCAACGACGGCACCTTCGGCATCCGCAAACTGGGCGCGCATTTCATCCGAGAGCGGCTCGAAGCTGATCTTGCCAAGCTTCTGGCGCTTAATCTTAGGCGCGCTCGAAAGCTCGTGCGTTGCGCTCTCAAGCGCGGCTACCTTGATTTTCACGGTCTTGCGCTCGCCGCCCCGGAAGATGACGGCGTCCACCTCCTCGCCGATCGGGGCCTGCGCGACAAAGCGCGGAAGCTGGCGCGCATGCTTAACATGCTGGTGCGCAAAGGACAGGATCAGGTCGCCTTCGGCCAGGCCTGCCGCTTCCGCCGGCCCGCCCTTGTCGACGCGTGCCACAAGGGCACCCTCGGCGCTCGGCAGGTTCTGCCCAGCCGCCCAATCCTCGCTGGGCGTCTGCAACCGCACTCCGATCCAGCCCCAGCGCGTCTCGCCATAGCGTTCGAGCTGATCGACGATGCGCCGCGCCGTGTTCGACGGGATTGCAAAGCCAAGGCCGATACTGCCGCCCGAGGGCGAGAAAATGGCGGTGTTGATGCCGATCACCTCACCCGCCTCGTTGAAAAGCGGGCCACCCGAGTTGCCGCGGTTGATCGCCGCGTCGGTCTGCAGGAAGTCGTCGTAGGGGCCGGCGTTGATATCGCGCCCGCGGCCGGAGAGAATTCCCGCGGTCACGGTGCCGTCCAGGCCGAACGGATTGCCGACGGCAATCACCCAGTCGCCAACCCTCGTCCTGGAAGAGTCGCCGAATGAAACGGCGTGAAGCTGCACGGGTGTCTTGGGCGAGACCTTCAAAAGGGTGATGTCCGATTTGGAGTCGCGCCCAACGATTTTGTCGACCTTAAGCTCGGTTCCATCCGCCAGGATGACGTAAATCGAGTTGCCGCCTTCGATCACATGGTTGTTGGTGACGACGAGGCCGCTCGAATCGATGACGAAGCCCGAGCCAATCGAGGTGAACTGCCGGGGCGGCTCGCCGGGCCGCTGCTTCGGCCGCGCCGGGCTGAAGTCCTCGCGTACCCCGCTCTCGCCGGTCTCGTTCTCCTGGGCGCGCTTCTTGCCCTTCATGGCGTAGGCATGCTTGTCGACCACAGCGGCTGCGACCGTGACCACGGAATTGCGGACGCGATTTGCCACATCGGCAAATGTGAGACTGTAGTCCGCCCCAAAAGCCTGGGAAGGAACGCTCCCGGCAAAGGAACTCACTGCAAGAAAACTCGCGCCAAGCAACAGCAGGCAGCTGCGTTGAACCGTCATAGGGCCTCGGTCGGAAACCTGATCGTGTGCTGCGCACCTCGAACCGTGACGCAGCCCTAGTTATAAAGTGAGGCCTAATTGCGCTTCGCGCAATATTCACTTTGCCGGAATTGAACAGAAGTGGTAGCGGCAAGGGTCTGCCAGAGGCAATTTCCCTCAAGAGATGCAAAAAAGCCTAACACCAGCAGCGCGCGTATCCGGCAAAACAGGATAAAATCCGCGCGATCGCTTCACTTGGAGATTCCCTCGCCCTGTCTCTTCTCCGGGGAAAGAGGGCTGGGGTGAGGGGGCTTGCCAACCACCCTCACCTTCGCGGGAGCTTACGCTAGCGGCCGCCTTCCGCGCCCGCGGCCTTCCCCGCCGGCACGTTGAAATAGCGGAAGAACTCCGACGTGGGCGACAGCACGATGCGCGTATGTGTCCCCTTCAGCGCCTCCTCGTAGGCCTGCATGGACCTATAGAAGCCGAAGAAGTCCTTATCCTTGCTGAAGGCCTCAGCGTAGATGCGGTTGCGCGCCTCGTCGCCATCGCCGCGGATCTGCTCGGCCTCCCGGTTCGCGTTGGCGACAAGAACTGTAACATCCTTGTTGGCGGTGGACTTGATCCGCTGCGACTGCTCGCTACCCTGTGCACGCAGCTCAGCCGCCTCACGCTCGCGCTCGGTGCGCATGCGCTTGTAGATGGCCTGGCTGTTGGCCTCGGGCAGGTCCGCGCGCCGGATGCGGACATCCACCATCTCGACGCCGAAATTCTTCATCTCGGCGTTAACGAGTTCTTTGGTCTGCTTCATCAACTCCGCCCGCTTGTTGCGGATCACGTCGATGAACGTAGCCCGGCCGAGCACGGTGCGTATCGTCGAGTCGACGATTGCGGTAAGCCTGGGGCGCGCGCCTTCCTCGGAGCGGAACGCCCGGTAGAACGCCAGCGGATCGACGATCTTGTAGCGGGCGAACGCATCGACCACCAGCCGCTTCTGATCGGAGGCGATAACCTCCTGCTGGTCGGTTTCGAGATCGAGAATGCGGCTGTCGAACTGGACGACGGTTTGCACGAAGGGCACACGCCAGCGCAGGCCGGGCTTGCTTATCACCAGCACCGGCTTGCCATCCTGCATAACATGCACCGGTTCGCCGAATTGCAGCACGATGGCCTTATGCGTTTGATCGACAATATACGCCGAGAACACCACCGCCACCGCAGCGGCGCCGGCCACGATCAATAATAGACCTGTCAGCACGCCTCTCATCGCTGGCCTCCCGCCTGGTTCGAACGTTGAAGATCGCCTAGCGGCAGGTAGGGGATCACACCTGAAGCACCCGCCTTTTCGTCGAGGATGATCTTGTCCATCCCGCCCAGCACGCGCTCCATGGTCTCCAGATACATGCGCCGGCGCGTTACCTCCGGCGCCTTCTGATATTCCTCATACACTTTCAGGAAGCGCTGCGTCCGGCCCTTCAACTCCGCGACCGCCTGCTCCCGGTAGCCTTGCGCGTCCTGCAGGATTTGCTGCGCTTGGCCGCGGGCCTCGGGGATCACACGGTTGGCATAGGTCTCGGCCTCGTTGCGGGCGCGCTCCTGGTCCGCGCGCGCTGCCTGCACGTCGCGGAAGGCGGAGATCACCTCGCCTGGCGGGTCCACCTTCTGAAGATTGACCTGAGTGATCTGGATACCGGCGTTGTAGCTGTCCAGCGTCTTCTGAAGTCAGCGCCTTCACAGCTTCCTCGATCTCCTGCCGGCTCTTGGTCAGGATCGGCTGAATGTCGTTCTGGCCGATGACCTCGCGCATCGAACTCTCCGCGACGGCCTTTACGTTGGCGTTGGCGTCGGGATTGGTCCCTGGATTGCGCACGTTGAACAGATAGTCGAACGCATTCTTCACGTTCCAGAAGACGTTGAAGTTGACGTCGACGATGTTCTCGTCGCCGGTCAGCATCAGGCTTTCTTCGGGCTTGTTCGGATTGCGCAGCGACCCGTAGGGCCCGCTCATGCTGGTGCTGAAGCCAACCTCAACCCGGTTCTGGCGGGTATAGGGAATGACCGTGACTTCTTCGATCGGATAGGGCCACCGGAAATTGATGCCGTTCCCAAGCTCGCGGTCGAAGCTGCCAAAGCGCTGCACCACCGCCCGCTCGTCTGGATTGACGCGCACGGTGAAGCCGAAATAGGCAACAGCCATGCCCAGAATCAAAAGAACCACCAGCCCCCCGAGGAAGCCGAAGCCGCCCGGAACCGCCTGGCGGAGCTTGTCCTGGCTGCGCCGTAAAATCTCTTCAAGATCGGGGGGCTGATTGCCGCCCCCGGGAGCTCTGGCCCCATGGCCCTCCCGATCCGCCCTTCCAGCCGCCGCCGTTCTGACTCCAAGGCATCTTTGTGTTCCTTTACAACCGGCACGGCTTACGCCTCGATGCCGTCCTGGGGACTATTCATCAACATTGTAACGGATTGTCAATAACAGCAAATACTTGACGGTTCGTATCCAATACGAACCACCCTGCATTCTCGCTGACCGGAAACGTAAGCCGCCCGGCAGGTTGTGCGGCATATAGGCCGGCAAAAGGCTGCTTCAACCGCCCGCCCGCTCCAGAACGAGGTTCGTAACGGCGAATTCGTCCTTGGGGCCGGAAGGTTGCGCCTCCCGTGACTTTTCGACCCATCCGCCTCCGAATTGCGGCTCCCAATAAACGTCGCCTTCGGGCGAGCCGTGCACACGCGTGAGGTAGATGCACCGCGCCAGGGGCAGCGCCTGCTCGAAGAGGCGGGCGCCGCCTACGACGAAGACTTCCGAAACGCCGCGCGCCTGCGCCCGGGCATGCGCCAGCTCGACCGCATTTTCGAGCGACGGCACAAAATAAAGCCCCTCGCCTGCCGCCAGCGGTGCGCCCCGCGTCACCACAATCGAATCCCGCCCGTCGAGCGGCTTGCCGATGGACTCGAACGTATGCCGCCCCATGATGAGCGGATGCCCCATGGTGAGCTTACGGAAGCGCCTGAGATCGCTGCCAAGCCGCCAGGGCAGCCCATTGCCCCGGCCGATCACGCCATTGTCCGCCACCGCGAGGATAAGCGAAAGCGTAACGGGGGAGATAGCGTCCATAGCGCTTTCCATAGGTATCGCTCCATACGCAGCCTATCGCCCCCTGTCCCCATGGAAAAGGGACGCCTTCAAACCGGGTACAGCCTGCGCCCTTTCCCAGAGGGACGGGGCGGGGGTGAGGGGTTGAACCCTCCGGAATATCCGCCGCCCATCAAACCGCAATCGGCGCCTTGATTGCTGGATGCGGCTTATATCCGGTCAGCACGAAATCCTCATAGGCGAAATCGAAGATCGAGCGCACGGCCGGGTTCAACGCCATGTGCGGAAGCGGCCTTGGCTCGCGCTTAAGCTGCTCGTCCGCCTGCTCGATGTGATTGAGGTAGAGATGCACATCGCCGAACGTGTGCACGAACTCGCCCGGCTCAAGGCCCGTTACCTGCGCCATCATCATGGTGAGGAGCGCATAGGAGGCGACGTTGAACGGCACGCCAAGGAATACATCCGCCGAGCGCTGATAGAGCTGGCAGGAAAGGCGGCCCTCCGCGACGAAAAACTGGAACAGGCAGTGGCACGGCGCCAGCGCCATGCGCGGCAGGTCGGCGGGGTTCCAGGCGCTGACGATATGGCGGCGCGAATAGGGATCGGCCACAATCGCGCGCTCCACCTCGGCGATCTGATCGATAGTTCCGCCATCGCGTGCGGGCCAGGAGCGCCATTGCGCGCCGTAGACCGGCCCTAAATCGCCGGCCTCGTCCGCCCATTCATCCCAGATCGAAACGCCGTTGGCCTTGAGATAGGCGATATTCGTATCGCCCGCGAGAAACCATAGAAGCTCGTGCACAATCGACTTCAAATGCAGCTTCTTCGTGGTCAGGAGCGGGAAGCCCTGGGCAAGGTCGAAGCGCATCTGATGGCCGAACAGGCCCATCGTGCCGGTCCCGGTGCGGTCGCCGCGCTTCACACCGCGCTCGCGCACCAATCGCAAAAGATCGAGATAAGCTTGCATCCCCTGATCCGGTTACAAACTCGCACCCAAGACGGCATTCCGTGGGGAGTATTTCCGCCGGCCGGCGGAATAATCCAAGGGCTCAACCCCTCACCCTGTCCCTCTCCCTAAGGGAGAGGGAACGATGTTGCACGCTCCCCGCCCGCACGTGCGGGCACCTCAAAGTTCCTTATAGCGCGATTCCTCAAGACCGCAGCGTTTGGCGTAACCTATTTCCACTCATCGATATCTTCGAGGTAGGGCTGCTCGGCGACCGGCTGCAGCGTGACGCCGGCCGGCACGGGAGCCTCCTCAACCTTCTCCTCTTCAACGCGCTTGGCCGCCTTCTGCACCTCCTGGTCGAGATCGATCTGCGAGCAGAGCGCCAGAGCCACCGGGTCTTGCGGCTGAAGATTGGCGGCGTTCCAGTGGGTACGCTCACGGATGGACTCGATGGTCGACTTGGTCGTGCCAACGAGCCGCATGATCTGTGCGTCGCGAAGCTCAGGGTGATGGCGCAGGAGCCACAAAATGGCGTTCGGCCTATCCTGGCGGCGGGAGACGGGCGTGTATTTCGGCGCGCGCTTGCTCCGCATCTCGGGGACGAACACCTTCGACCTCGACAGCTTCAGCCGGTAGGAGGAATTCTTCTGCGCGCGCGCGATCTCGTCGCGCGTAAGCTGACCGGAGGTGATGGCATCGGAGCCCCGGATGCCATGCGCGACATCGCCATCGGCAATCCCCTTCACTTCCAGCACATGCAGGCCGCAAAAGTCGGCGATCTGCTCGAAGGTCAGCGAGGTATTCTCGACAAGCCAGACCGCGGTGGCCTTCGGCATCAGTGGTCTATCCGCCATAAAAATCTCCTCCTCTCCTGGAAGCTCGTATCCCGGCCTCCTGGGCAATTCGTCCGATTGTGTGGGGAAACCCGCAATCGAAAGGGTTCGAGCCAATATAGTGGCTTCCGGCGTTTTGTGCAAACAAAGCTTTTTACGGCCAAGCTGGTAGCGCAAACGGGCCGGCCGTGCCGTCAGTGCACAGCGGCCCCGGACAGGAGATTGATCACCGCCACGCCGGTCAGGATGAGCGCGATCCCGATCATCGCCGCAAGGTCGAGGCTCTGGCTGAACAGGAACCAGCCTATGATCGAGGTGAGGACGATCCCAACCCCGGACCAGACCGCGTAGGCGATGCCAACCGGGATGGTGGAGAGTGTCATCGACAGGAAGTAGAAGGCGATAGCGTAGCCGGCCACAACCAATCCGGAGGGGCCGAGCTTGGTGAAGCCGTCCGAGGCCCTAAGCGCGGACGTGGCAACCACCTCGCCGGTGATCGCAATAAATAAGTAGACCCACTTCATGCTAAACTCCAGCCGAACGGCGGCTGGGCGGTGAATAACGGAAGTTTGGGTTTGCCACAAGGCCATGCGCGCTATCATCTGCCGCCAAAATGACTAAAACCTGAAGTGCCGGTGCGCCGGCAGCCGCCTTCGAGGCCCGGAAAGGTTCGCAAATATGAAGCTACTCTCCAACCCCGCATCCCCCTTCGCCCGGAAGGTGCGCGCCGCCGCCATCGAGCTTGGCCTTGGCGACAGCATCCAGCTTGAGCTGATGCTGGTGGCGCCCGGCAAGCCGAACAAGGAATATGCATGCTCGCATAATCCCTTGCGCAAGATCCCTGCGCTCGTCGCGGACGGCGGCATGACGATTTTCAATTCCACGGTGATTTGCGAATACCTCGACGCGATGGCCGGCGGGGGCAGGCTCGTGCCGCGCGACGGCGACGCGCGCTGGCGGGTGCTCACGAACCACGCCCTGGCGCAGGGCATGTGTGAGGCCGCCGTTCAGGTGCGCTATGAAACCTGGCTGCGGCCGGAAAGCCTCCGCTGGCAGGACTTCGCGGCAGACCAGTGGGACAGGATAGACACGGGGCTCGCGTGGTTCGAACAGCACGCGGCGGAACTCGAAGGGCCGGTAAACCTCGCGCATCTGATGCTTGGCTGCACGCTTGGCTATCTGGATTTCCGCTGGCCGGAGCGCGATTGGCGGGCGCCCAGCCCAGCCGTTGCCGCGTGGTTCGCAACGCTTAAGCAGCGGCCCTCCTTCGCGCTCACAGCGCCGGAGAACCCGCCAGCCTCATAACCGCGCAGCAAGCCAGGGCGCACCGCGCGTGGCGATGCGCGCCCTGGCGCCGGCCTGAATGGCAGGGTTAGCGGTCGAACCTGCCAATCATATTATAGTTGCGCACAAGACCGTTGAAGCGATCGTTTAAGGTCTCCAGGTGGCGCGAGATCTGCTCTTCGCTTTCTTTCGCGCTTATATCGCGGCGCAGATCCTTGATGTGGGTGAGCACCGTCTCGAAATTGCTCTCGAGTTGGAACCATAGCGGCTTGTTGCCGAGCCGCGTTTTCGCATCCGGGTGAGCCTGGGCGTATACCTTGCCTTCATCGTAGGCGGCCTGCATCCCCTGCTCGGCCTGCTGGATGGCAGCAACCGTAAGCTTGCCCGAATTCGAGGCGGCTTCGATCGCATCGACCGCGCGGCGGGCCTGGAACATGCCGTTCAGCGTATACCACTCGAATGTTTTGCCGGTCTGCTTCTCCATCGCCGCCAACTCGTGCTCGTGCAGCTTTTCCTGATCCGCGCGCACGATCTCGCGCATGGTGCCGGAGGCCGCGAAGAGCCGCTCGAACAATGGCGTCAGTTGAGCGTCCAGTTCCTTGCCCTTCTTGAACTTGTCGTCCTTATAATCTTCCTGGCTGTAATAGGCGGTCGCCGTATTCATCACCGGCAACAGTTTCTCCAGGGTTGCCGCGAACGTCTTGCCGGCACCGTCGAGCGCTGGGTCGGCCGGGCTCATGGCGACCCCTTCGCCAAGCGACTTCAAGCAATCTTTTGAGAACTTGTTGCCGGTTTCGTAGACTTGCAGCTTAAAGCCGGTGAACCCATGCCGGAATGCGAGCCGGTTTCTCGTACCGGCCAGTTCCTCCTGTTCCTGCTCGAAGAACCGCCGGTACTCACCGACAGCCTTCTGCAAATTGGCATCCACGTTATTGATGCACTCCACAAACGGCTGCAGCTTGGCGGTCAGCGCCTCGTCCCCGGCGGACAGATACTTCGGCTGGGAAAGATGCGGCCGGGGCAGCCCAGACACCCCGCCTTTAAAAATTCCGCTCTGCCAGATCGCCACGCCTGCCAAGGCTGCAACAACACCAACCCACTTTCCGGTTTTTTCGTTCACTCGATAATCCCCCAGTTACTGTTGCGGCCGCGCCCGCCAAGAAGGCCGGCCTCGCGCCGCAATGAAATTTTCCCTCTCGCCGAACAATAGCTTGTGGAAAACAAAGAGATATCCTCCCTTTGCCTAAGCAAGCTGGCTATTCCGATTTGGCCTGAATTGCGGCGTTCACGGCTCAACTTCGAGGCGGCAGAGCGGCCTCTCTCAGGCCGGGCGCCGCCTGCGTCTAAATGAGACCGTTCCGCTTAATGGAAGCGCGGTGCCCCCCAAAAGCGTTGCGGCACCGGGCTCGCCGCAACCCCTAGGTCAGCCCCCTGCGCGTGCGCGGGGCCAGCCCTGCCGCATCATCTCTGGCAGCCATAACCGGTGCCCGCTGGGCCGCGTTACTGCTTCGGAAGGGTGAGGCCGCGCGTGCCGCCCATCACGGGCTTGACACTGCGCGTGCCGCCCTCGATGTCGCCGGTACTGGCCGCCGCATTTGCCGCGGAGCTTCTCCATCCAGCCGCAAGCGGGCTGGTAGGCGTCCAGCGTGCCCTTGTAGGGGCCGGCAATATCGTGGGTGCTGTTGCCCGGCGTCTTCAGCAGCTTGAGCTTCTGGCCCGTGGCCAAGTCGAAAACCGCGCCATCCGCGAAAACCGCGTCCGCCGCGATGCTGGGCACTGTCAATTCAACCACCCGAAGCTCGGCAAGCGCCGCCCCGGCCGGCACTCCCAGCCAAACCGCTACGGCGCCTGCGATCAAAACAAGCCGGCCTTTGCGCATAATCTCATCCTCTGGATGCCAAGTTCGTTTCGTTATCGGATAGCTGCCCCGCCTTGGTGGCGGGCGCACCGGCCCAGTTGCCGGCAAACAGCCCAGCCGCCCAGGCCAGGAAAAGCGTGGCGGACGGCAGAATGATGTGCATTGCCCAGAACAGTAGGCCACCCGCCGTAACGATTGCAAGGAATGCGATCGCGGTCGAGATCAGGCCGCTCCCGCTCAGCGTCCATCGCCGGGCCGCGTAAATGCCAAGCGCAGCGACCGCGGCAGCAATCAGAAATTCCACCCACCAAGGCATCTCATGAATGGAACGGCCGTCGCGCAGTTGCGCCAGGATCTGAGCGTGAATTCCGACGCCGTGGACCCGCTCACGCGACGCGACCGTCAGCGGCGTCAAGTGCAAATCGCGATCCCTGAAACCGCCGCCGATGAGCACGATCTTGCCTGCCAAAGCGCCGCGCCAGGACTCTGGCAAGGCCGAGCCCTTCGGATTGCCATCGGCGTCCCGGTGCACTGGCACGGTAAATGCCGTGAACAGGTCTGCCCCGCCGCTTGCCGGAGGCCGCCGCCAGAAAATCAGGGGCGAGGCCGGCTCGGGCTTCTTGCCGTCGATTTCAGCAAGCATCCGCGCGAAGGACAGCCGGTGCAGCGGCTCCGGCGACGGCGGCAGCATAAAGCGCACGGCCTGGTCGCTAAGCGTCAGCCCATCCCGCTCAGTCGCGAAGTAGATGTGTCCGGCAGAGCGGCCGGCTTTGGCGATGAAGTCCTCCTGAAAGGCAAGCCCTTCGGTCAATTCCCCGCCGCGCGCATCCACCGCGCCCAGGATGACCGGCGCATGCGCCTGCCGGATCGCCTCCGCAAGAGCTGCGTCTTTCTGCGGCTCGGTGGGCCTGTCGATGATGATATCGAGGCCGATAGCCTTGGCGCCCGCCTCATCCACGCGCTTGACGATCTCAGCGATCAGCCCGCGGTCGATGGGAGAGACGTAATTGTAGCCCGCAAGGCTGCGCTCATTGATGCGCACGATGGCGATATCGCTGCGCGGGTGCGGGGCCTGCTCCGCCAGCAAATAGGTGCGCCAGTCGTAGGTGAATTTATCGGGCGCGGCCGGCAAGAGGTTCGCGCGCGAGGCGGCGACCAGCACGAGGCCGGCCAGAATCGAGAACAAGAGTCCGGCAATTATCCTTTTGCCAAGATCCGCGCCGTCCAAGGGAATCCCTCCGCTTAAGTTTAACCCGCGCACCCTTTGCCATTCCCCCCGGCAGGCTCGCAGCATCTAACAACATTATTGCACGCGCCTATGTCAAGCCTTGGGCAAGCTACCGCGTCGCCGGGACACAGCGTTTTCACCCAGGGGAACAAGCACTTGGTCGCGAGACTTGAAACTAAGCGTCCGGTCTGGCCTGAATAGGGTTTACGGAAAGGCCCGGTTTCGTGTGCCCCAGCCCATCCGCCCTGCAATGCTGCCGCGAGGTTCCCATGGCTTACCAGACTCTCATCTCCAAGATCGCCGCCGAAGTGAAAGAAAGGCTGGAAGGTGAAGGCTCCGGACACGACTGGTGGCATGTCCATCGCGTCTGGAAAATGGCCGGGCATATCGGCAGGCCCGAAAACGCGGACATGCTCGTTGTAAGCCTCGCGGCCCTCCTCCACGATATCGCCGATTGGAAGTTTCATGACGGCGACGATACTGTGGGGCCGCGCGTGGCGGCGGACATGCTCGCCAAGCATCGAGTTCCCCCGGCAATCCGCGATCGCGTCACGGCGATCGTGGCGGAAGTCAGCTTCAAAGGAGCCGGCGTGCCAAGCATCCCTTCCACCCTTGAGGGCAAGATCGTCCAGGACGCGGATCGGCTCGACGCCATCGGCGCAATTGGTATCGCCCGCGCCTTCGCCTATGGCGGGCACAAAGGCAGGGCGTTGTACGACCCCGGCATTGCGCCGGTGATGCACAGCTCGAAGGAGGCGTATTCGCAAAGCCAAAGCCCAACCATCAATCATTTCTACGAGAAGCTGCTGCTTTTGAAAGACCTGATGAACACCCACACAGCCAGAACTATCGCCAAAGGCAGGCATCGTTTCATGGAGGAATATTTGGATCGTTTCCACAAGGAGCGGGAGGGCGCCATCTGAAGGTTCCCAGGCTATGACAGGCTTGCGGGAACCGGCCAAACCGCTTCATCGCCTGCCGGTGTCACCCCTTGCGCGCCGCAGCACGCAATGCTGCAGTGAAGGTCTCGCGGGGCGCTTTTTTAATTCCCACCCACCAACCTTGCCGCACCGACAGATTTTTCCGTAATCTGGTTCGGTTATTAAGTCATACCCTAACCATGGCATGATATATCTAAACTACTTTTCTACGATACTGCTATACACTCAACGCCGCGACGATGTATTGCGTTTTATTACAACTTAACATAACTTGTAATGCCGAATTGTTTACTTGTGCCTTTACGATGCATTAAACGACACCTGTGTAGAAAGCGATGTGTATGTATATCCGCGCTCACCTGTAATCGCAATTGCCGGGATCGCGGCGTGCCGATCGCGAGGTTGGCACGGGTGAATAGGCATTTTCCAGCCGGGAACACCGCCGTTTGCCGGCACTAGCGACATCAAGGCTTCCATGATGGGGACGGCAGCACAAAAAGCAATGAAGGACCGAACGCACTTCGCGATATGGTCGGATGAGTTCAGTGTGGGCATTGACGAAATCGACCGCGACCACCGGAAGCTTTTTGAGCTTCTCACCAAATTGCACGACGCCTCGCACGCTGGGACCCGGCGCGAGGAACTTGGCAAGGTCTTGGATGAGGTGCTGCACTATTTGTGCTACCACTTCGCGCATGAAGAGGAGCTTCTTCTGCAAACGAACTTTCCCGGCTACGAAAAGCACCGCCGGCTGCATCAGGCCATGATTGGCATGATCGAGGAAATTTGCAAAGATTTTCAATCGGGAGCGCCAGAGCCTCTACCCGAACGAGTTCCTGGAGTTCCTGAAGAATTGGCTCTATGACCACGTCCTGCGGGCGGACCGGAGCTACGTCGCCTATCTCAACGCGAACCGCACCGCACACTGATCGCAAACGTGCCCAGATGCTCGAATCCGGGCAACCGGCGGCTGCTGCGTGTTCAGCGCATACGCTGCCGGCTTCGCCGCCCGCCGCGCCAGTGCGGCATTCGGGCCGGCCCCAACAGCGACCCTCGCGTAAGCCATGCCGGCGGCACATAACCTTGGATCGCAACCGATACTTGAACCCGCCAGCCGCAGCATCGGCGGTGCGCCATCGCGCCGCCTGCGCTTCCCCGATCTCTTCACGGCCTCAGCGGCACCCCAACGGCGTCCCTGCCGATTTCAAACGCAATTGGCTCAGCGAAGGGCAAGGGGGCCGCAAAGTAGGTGAGGAGCGGCTCGCCGTTGAGGAGAGCACGGATCACGCGGATTGGCCCAGCATGGGTGACGGCGAGAACCGCGCCATCAGCGGCATCGAGCGAGGAAAGCCACTCCGCGCAGCGGGCAGCCATGGCCGAAAGCGTTTCGCCGCCAGGGGGCGCGGCATCGGGCAGGGTCCGGCGCCATTCTTCCACCGTCTCGCGGCCGAGATCCTGCCAGCGGCGGCCTTCCCAATCGCCGAAATCGAGTTCCTGCAACAAGGGCTCGACGGCAGCGGCGCCGAGCCGTTCGGCAAGATCGCGCGCCCGCCGGGCGGGGCTAGTCACGATGCGGCAGCCTTCCGCAAGCCCGGCCAAACGCAGGGCGGCGGTGTCGAGCGCGTCGGCAACGCATTCGAGGTCCAGCCGGCCGTAGCACAGGCCCGGCTCACACAGGGGCTTGGGGTGCCGCACCAGGATCAGACGCATGCAGCCAGCGCCAGGAGAAAGGAAATCTCGTAGATTTGCTCGACCGCGCCAAGCACATCGCCTGTGTAGCCGCCGAGCAGCCGCCGCGCGTTCCGGGCCGTGATCAGCGAGGCGATGGCGCCCGCGGCAAGCGCCGTCAGCGCAAAGCGGCCGGGCAGTAAGACCAGCGGCAGGAGTCCAAAGACGGCGGCGATGGTAAGGTCGGCCCTGGTGACGCCGCGGCCGAGCGGCTTGATTTTCGCGGCGGAGATGCCGCCAGCGTAGGGCAGAAGCGATATGATCGCCACCGCCGCGCGCCGGCCGCCTGCATGCGCCGCGATCAAGCCGGCGGCGGCGACAGAAAGCGGCAGCCCTTCCAGCGCGAAAATCTTGGTGGCAACGCCCGCACCCAGCGCCAGCGCGCCATAAGTGCCGATACGGCTGTCCTTCAAGATGGCAAGCCGCGCCTCGCGCGTGGCCCCGCCCATGGAGTCGAAAAAGTCGGCGAAACCGTCCTCGTGCAGGCCTCCCGTAATCAGAATGCCGGCCGCGACCGTAAGCAGCGCCGGCAGCGAGCCATGCCAGAGATAGGAGGTCATGAACAGGACCGCCGCGCAGGCAGCCCCCACAATCGCACCCGTCAGCGGGAAATATTTGACCCCGCGCTCCATCCACCGATCGGCAAAGCCCTGCATGCGCGGAACCGGCAGGCGGGTCAGAACCTGCACCGCGACGAGGAAGTAAAGAAGCTCTCTGCGAATGCGCCGCATCAGCTAGGGTGTTCTCCGGGCAAATCGGCCATGGTGTTAAGCATTTCCTGTGCCATACGCACGAGCGGAATGGCAAGCGCGGCGCCGGTGCCCTCGCCGAGCCGAAGCCCAAGATCCAACAGTGGCCTTGCGCCAAGCCATTCGAGCAGAACGTTGTGGCCGGCTTCGGGCGAGCGGTGCGCGAACACAAGATAATCGCGCAGATTGGGTTCCATCGAGACGGCGGCACAGGCAGCGGCGGTGGCGATGAAGCCGTCCACGAGGATAACCTGGCCCAGGCGCGCGGCACCCCGCATGGCGCCCGCCATCATGGCCATTTCGTAGCCGCCGAACTCGATCAGGGCACTGCGGCCGCCGCGGACGGGCGCGCGGGCATAGGCGCGAGCCAGCACATCGCGCTTGTGCTCAAGGCCCCCCGGCGGCGCGCCCGCGCCGTTGCCCACGAGCTTTTCGAGCGGTGCCCCGGTCGCGGCGTGCCCAACCAGCGCCGCGGCGCTGGTGTTGCCGATCCCGATCTCGCCCAGAGCCAGAATGCCGTAGCCGGCCTTTTTGAGCAGCGCCGCCACCTTGACGCCCGTGGCCATGGTTCCGCCGAGCTTCGTCTCAGTCATGGCCGGTTCGCGCAGGAAATTGCGAGTCCCCTGCCGCATGCACATGCCGGCCAGCAATTTCTGCAGGGCCGCCGGACTTTTGAAATCGCCCTCCGCCACGCCGGGCACAGCTAACTCCGCCTTGAGGCCCGCGTCGATCACGAACGCGTCGGCGCCCACCGCACGCGCTGCGGCGTTCGCGCCCGCCTGGCCGCCGACCACCATCTGCGCGATCATGGCCGAGACCTCGGATGGATACGCGGTTACGCCCTCCTCGACGATGCCATGATCGCCGGCGAATATTACGATTGCGGCGCGGCCGGTATCCGGCTTGAGCGAGCCCGCCGCGAGCCCGATATGGATGGCAAGCTCCTCGACGCGGCCCAACGCCCCCAAGGGCTTCGCCTTGGCGTCGACGGCAGCCTTGAGGCGCGCCTCCAACTCGCGGTTTAGCGGCGGGACCGGGCCGTCCAGGTCAACATTCATGGAATCGCTTGGGCGGCTATTCATCGGAGCACACAAAAGGACCTGTTGATGAACGGACAAGACCATAGCGCCGGTGAACCGGTCAACGCACGAATTTTCCCTATCCCGCCTGTCGTGGCGGGGCTGTTCATGGCGGCAGGCTGGGCGCTGAACCGGTTCTTTCCGCTTCTGGCCACCGCCGCGTTGCCTCTCTTCGCAACCCGGATCGCTGGCCCCATCGTCCTGCTCGGCTCGCTTGCCGTGGCCGGGCTCGCCTTCATCCAAATGATCCGTGCCAGAACCACTGTCCACCCCGGCCACAAAGCCAGTGCACTCGTATATGGCGGCATATACCGGTTCACCCGCAACCCCATGTATCTGAGCCTCACGCTTTTGATGCTGGGCCTCGGCATTTTCCTTGCCAACCTGTGGATGGTCCTGTTCGCCCCTGCCCTGCTCCTCTATTTCCAGGAGCGCGTGGTCAAGCGCGAGGAAGCCTATCTTGGCGCCCGCTTCGGCGCCGATTATCTGGGTTACAAAGCCAAGGTTCGCCGCTGGATCTGAGCGCCTGCGCGTGGAGGAAGGCGCGGCCAGGCCGGAGAGCGCCTCGCTCCCCTGGGCGCGGCTGGCTGGATTGGATGGGATGAGATTATGCAAAAGTTGAGTGCTTCGCGGTTCCTCTCGCTTCGCTAGCGGCATTCTTGCTACAAATAGCCTCCATCGGGATAACCGTTGCCTCCATGCGGGCCATGCCGGCTGGATGCACCCAGGTGCCCGCAAAAACAAAAGCCTGTGGAGGAAACAAATGATCCGCTACATTAGCCGGTTAGGCTTGATGTGCATGCTCGCTGCTGCAAGTCCTTCCGTCGCTGGGCCTTCGGCCGATGCCGATAATCTCAATCTGCAATGCTATGAAAGCACCTCGCCGAATGGAAAGAAACTCTATAACGTATTTTGGATAGATTTCAAGAACAGCATAATCACTATTGGCAGTGCCTCCGCGCCCCCAAATAACGCGGACGATCCCGCAGTGGATGCTGTTTCCCGGACGGTGCCAGTTACGGTTGCCCCGGAAGCCTTCTCTTTCCAAAACAACGGCAATCAAGAACAGATCAGCCGGAAGACCGGGTTTTACAGCCAGGCTAACGGTAAGCAAGAGCGATGCTGGAAGGGGGCAATGGCATTCCCTGCGGCAAGATTTTGACATGCGGGCGCTCCGGGGCTGAGCCAGGCTATTGCGCGGCTGCCTGCGGCGCCAAGAAAGAAGCATAATCCTGCCCGGAGCCTTCCGCCGGCAGCCAGGCCGCTACGCCGTTAACGGAAGGCTCCACTAAAAACGAGGCTGCGGCCGCATCTGGCCCGCCTTTCAAAAGCACCACATGGGCCGGGCGGGCGCTCAAAGCGGTTCCATCGTGCTTGTTCACCATCCGCTCCCAAATATGTGTTGCGTCTGAAGTGCCGGATACGATGCCGCGGGCTCCACCCCATGTTACACTAAATACTTGTGCGTTTTCGCATTCTCGAACCGGACGTGGCGCGGGTTACGGCCCGCGTGCCAGTTGCGGCGAACCCGGAAAATTGGAATACCCTGGAGGAACGGCATGACCAAGCGCGTCGCACTTATCACCGGCGGTATGGGCGGTCTTGGAGAAACGATTTCAGCTAAAATGTATGGCGCGGGCTACCGGGTGGCCGTGACTTACTCGCCATCCAACAAGACCGCCAAGAAATGGCTGGCCGGCATGGCAAAGCAAGGCTTTGAAATACACGCCTATCCTTGCGATGTTGCCGATTTCGAACTCGTGCGGGAAGTGCGTTGCCGCCGTGGTTGAAGAGCTGGGGCCGGTCGATATTCTGGTCAACAACGCCGGCATCACGAAGGACATGACCTTCCGCAAGATGACGAAGGCCGATTGGGATGCCGTCTTGAGCACCAATCTCAATTCGGTGTTCAATATGACGAAGCAGGTCTACGACAGCATGATGGAGCGCGGCTGGGGCCGCATCATCAATGTTTCTTCCGTGAACGGCTCGAAGGGGGCGTTCGGGCAAACGAATTACGCCGCGGCAAAAGCCGGCATGCACGGCTTCACGAAATCGCTTGCGCTCGAATCCGCCAAAAAGGGCGTGACAGTCAATACGATCTCCCCCGGCTACATCGGCACGAAGATGGTCACGGCCATCGATCCGGAGGTTCTCAACAGCAAGATCCTGCCCCAGATTCCGGTTGCCAGGCTCGGCAAGCCGGAGGAGGTTTCAGGGCTCATCATCTATCTTTGCTCGGAAGAAGCGGCATTCGTGACCGGCGCCAACATCGCCATCAACGGCGGCCAGCATATGCAATAAGGCATTGCTCAGGAACGTGCGGGGCTCTCCTGCACGGTCCAGCGGCCGATATCCTCGTCCTCGCCGATGAGCGCAAGCCCGTAGGCGATCGAGACGAACTCATCGCCGGAATCGACCTTCGCCGCACCGAAGCGGTTCGCGAATATCTTCCTGACTGCCGGAACGAAAGAGGTGCCGCCGGTCAGGAATACACGGTCTATCGCTCGCGGCTCAAGTACTGCCTTGCGCAAGGCTTCGTCGATACAGGCGTTTATCCGGTCCAGGTCCCTCGCGATCCAGCTGTCGAAATCCTGGCGCGCGATGATCGTGTCCACCTCAACGCCGGCGGCGGAAAACGAAAGCTGCGCGGTATCCTCGTGCGACAGCCGCGTTTTTGCCTCGGAGACTGCCTTGTAGAGCGTGTAGGCCGCGTTGCCCTCTATGAGAGCGATAAATTTCTCGATTTTTTCTGGCTCCTGGCTCGCCGCGGCGAGGCGCTTCAGCTCGGCCACCGTCTTCGGGGAACGCATGAGGCACAAATCGCTCCAGCGCGCGAAATTGTGGTAATGGCTCGCGGGCATGTCGAGCAGCTTCTCGAAGCTCTTGTATTTTGAGCCTTTGCCAAGAATTGGCGCAACGACATGATCGATAATCCTGAAGTCGAACGTGTCCCCCGCGATGCCAACGCCGGAGAAGCTCAACGGATAGGCATGAACGCCGCGCGGGCCTGGCTCGAAACGCACGATGGAAAAATCGCTGGTGCCCCCGCCGAAGTCGCCCACAAGCACGGTCGAGGCGCTTTTCTGCTTGTGCGCGTAGAAATAGGCGGCGGCGATGGGCTCCATGACGTGATGGATCTCCTCGAAGCCCAGGCGGGCGAAGGCGGCTTCGTAACGCCGCTGAGCGAGTACCGCGTCCGGGGCAGGACCGGCGAATTTAACCGGTCTGCCAAGGACGAGCCGGGGCGGCAGGCGCTCAAGGCCGGTCCCGCCACGCGCCCTCACCTGCTCGAAAAACGCGGCGAGGATGTCCTCGAAATAATGCCGCTTGCCGTAGACCGAGGTGTGTTGGAAGGACGGGTTGGCGGCGTAGGTCTTGAACGATTGGAAGAAGCGCGTGTCCGTGGGGTATTCGATGAAGGCGTCGATGGCCCAGGGACCGGCCTCGCAGCGGGTTTCCGGCGCCCACTCGCCATCCTCCTGCCAGAAGCTTAAGACCGAGCGGAAGGCGGAAAAGCCGGCAGCCCCATGCTCGAACCGCGCGGGCTCCACGCTGCCATCCGGGCACCGCAAAGCCAGCACCGTGTTGGTCGTGCCGAAATCGATACCTATGCAGGAATTCATGGCTTTTGGCTCGCGGCTGAAATTGCTTTTTGGGCACAGGCGCCGTCTCAAAGCGCAACGGATGCTCCGCAGCACTTCGGCACCAGGCCCGATGGAAGGGCCGCAAGATGCCGCATGATGCTCTCCAGGTCTACATTCTATCGGCCGGTGCGAAGGCGCATCGGGCGATGCGCGGCACGTCCGCTGGCCCGATGTCTCCACGAAGGCTGGTTTTGCGGGCTGAGAGAAGCACACCGGCAGCAGCAATCGCCTGCCGCGAAGTTCCCTTCTCACCGTGCTGCTGCGGCAACGTGTCTTGCCCGCCGCCGTTGAACCTTTCCGCGCAAAGGCTCACTAACGCCAGCGTAACCATAGCCGAAAGGAGTAGACGATGTACCGGACAGGATTACGCGCTGCGGCTTTGGCGCTTGGTTTGAGCATTGCGGCTTTTGTGAGCGCTGCCAGCGCAAGCGAAATCGTGCAGTGGCCAGTGAGGCATTACCGGGAGATGCAAAGCATCACCCAGGACTTCGGCTCGAAGTCCGCGAACGGATATTTCCTCGCCGAAGGCGGCAAGTGCCATCTGACGCTCATGGTGGCCGAGAAGATCGATGCGGAGCAGCCGCCGCGGCAAACGGCGGCACGCGTCCGGTTGAGCCTGAGCCCTCTGCAGCATGCAGCCATCGACAGCAGCGAAGGGCAAACGCTGAACTTCACCTGCGCTGAAAACGCAGCCGCAATGCTGGTCGAAAAGGGGCGTTTCCACTGAGCGCGCAGCCCGGCGGAAACGATGCAAACGCCGCAAGCCGGCGACGGATTTGCCCGAGCCCGGACATGGAAAAAAAACCCTTGCGTTTTTGTGCACCGCAACATAAATTGTTGCAGTGCGATATGCGTTCCTTGCGCATATCCTTGCCCTCCTTGGGCGTTTCCTCCCTAGACTTGGGGCCGTTCAATCATTTTGAATGGCTCCTTTTTTTGCCTGGGAGCGGCCGGGCCTGGCAATTCATTCCCCCCGATACATCCGCTGCGCCTTTCGCAACCGCGAAGCGGTGCCGGCCGCGCCCCTGCGTTAATGGCCCAATTCGCAAGCTCTCCGCAAATTGCGCCGCACAGTTCCCTCCGGCCCGTAAGCCGGGGAGCCAATGACGCCGTTTCGCGGTCAAGCGTGGCGCTCTAAATCGCGGCTTCGGGCTCCTCGGCCTCTGGCCCCGCGGCGCCAGAAAGCTCCCGGCGCATCACCTCCATGTCGAGCGCGCCTTCCAGCTTCGAGACGACCAGCGTCGCAACACCGTTGCCGATCAGGTTGGTGAGCGCGCGCGCCTCGGACATGAAGCGGTCGATGCCGAGGATCAGCGCGATGGCCGGCGACGGGGAACGTGCCGACCGAGTCGAGCGTCGCGGCCAGCATGACGAAGCCCGAGCCGGTCACGCCGGCCGCGCCCTTCGAGGTCAGCAGCGGGATGGCGAGCATGCCGAGCTGGTGCATGAGCGTCAGATGGGTGTTCGTCGCCTGCGCGATGAACACGCGCCGCCATGGTCAGATAGATGCAGGTGCCGTCGAGGTTGAACGAGTAGCCGGCCGGGATCACGAGGCCCACGACCGACTCCTCGCAGCCCAGCATCTCCATCTTGGCCATCATGCGCGGCAGCACCGACTCCGAGGACGACGTGCCGAGCACGATGAACAGCTCCTCCTTGATGTAGCGCGATGAACTGCCAGATGTTGAACCCGCCAGCGCGCGCGATCGGTGCCGAGCACCAGGAAGATGAACAACGAGGCAGGTCGCGTAGAAGCACAGCCATCAGCTTGCCGAGCGAGAGCAGCGTGCCCAGGCCATATTTGCCGATGGTGAAGGCCATCGCGCCGAACGCGCCGAGCGGCGCCAGCTTCATGATGATGCCGACGATGCCGAAGAAGACGTGGGCGAACTGGTCGATGAGGTCGGCGACCGGCTTGCCGCTGCTCGCCGAGTCGCGTGCAGCGCAAAGCCGAACAGGAGCGCAGGAACAGAGACCTGCAGGATCTCGCCCTCGGGCGAACGCGCCAACGAACGTGTCGCGGGATGATGTGGAGCAGTAGTCGATGGTGGCCTGCTCGGCGTCGGCCTGGCGTAGGCGGCGACCGCGCCGGTATCGAGCGAGGCAAGGTCGGCGTTCATGCCGGAGCCCGGCCGGAAAGTATTGGAGATGATCAGACCGATGGCGAGCGCGGCCGTGGTGACCACCTCGAAATAGATCAGCGCCTTAAGGCCGACGCTGCCGACTTTCCGCATGTTCTTCATGCTGGCGATCCCGTGCACCACCGTGCAGAAGATGATGGGCGCGATCAGCATCTTGATCAGCTTGATGAAGGCATCGCCGAAGGGCTTCATCGCCTCGCCCCAGCCGGGGGGCAGGAGCACCAAGGGCTGCTGCCAGGCCGGCACCTTGTCCGGGGCCGATGGCGAAAGCACGCCCAGAACCACGCCGATGAAGATCGCGGCCAGCACCTTGACGTAGAGATGTTTGTAGAAAGGCGGACGGGGCGCCGGCCCCGTGTACGCGAACGCTTCCGTTGGTTTCATTGCTCCCCCCAAACGGCCAAGCCCCTTCAGGCACCCCTATCTTCACAGCCGCGAGCTTGGCTAGCAAGGGACGCAATGTCATTGTCTATGCTTTCTGCAACGCTGCGACCGGCGGCATCAGCTCCAGGCAAGCCCGGTCCGGCCACCTGGCGAGTCGCCCCTGCTCGTCCGCCTCGCGCGGCCTTATTGTAGTTAATGCCGGTAAGGTTAACGGCGGATCTGGAGGCATTCCACACCTGAATTTTTGTGGTATTTTCCACCCTTTTGCCTGATTTATACGTTTCAAAACATCCCTTAAATATATCTACACTTTTATATTTAACCATAATTTCTCATCATCATACGCATCCCGCCTGCACGCGCATTTCTTATTGTGCATACATTTCAATCGTTTACCAGACTTAACGCTTTCTCAAGACGCTTCTGCTAAATTGCCCCAAAATCGAATGTAGTTTCGCCTTCCAGCAAACGCGGCTCGAACCGTTAACAAACCGGCGCATTTCGCGTAAGAAAAGGCATCCGGCTAACCAAGGACGGCGGCGCAAATGATCACCCTCTACACCTTCGGCCCGGCATGGGGGCTTCCCGATCCGAGCCCCTTTGTGACGAAGGCCATCGTGCTTTTGAAGATTTCCGGCCTGCCCTTCAAGCAGGACACGGGCGGCTTCCGCAAGGCGCCGCGCGGCAAGCTGCCCTATATCCGCGACAAAGGCCAGGTCATCTCCGATTCCACCCTGATCCGCCTGCATCTGGAGCAGCACCACCAGATCGATTTCGACCGGGGGCTAACGCCCGGGCAGCGCGGCGCCGCCTGGGCCGCAGAGAAACTGTGCGAGGATCATCTTTATTGGTTCCTGATACAAGCGCGCTGGCTCGACGGAGACAATTTCGAGCGCGGGCCGGCGCGCTATTTCAAGTCCGTGCCCGGTCCGCTCCGGCCCATAATTACAATGATCGTGCGCCGCCAGATCCGTCGCAGCCTGCATGGCCAAGGCACTGGCCGCTATACCCCGGAGGAACGGACCGTGCTTGCGGACCGTGCGCTTGCCTCGCTTTCCGGGATACTCGGCGATAAGCCCTATCTCATGGGAACCGAGCCTTGCGGCGCGGATGCCACCGTATTCAGCTTCGTGGCCGGCGTGCTGTGCCCGGTGTTCGAGACGCCGCTGCACGATAAGGCCAAAGCCTATCCCAACCTCCTCGATTACTGCGCGCGCCTCACCGGGCAATATTTTTCAGGAGGTGGAGCGTGAAAAGTCCCCCCTCATCCTGTCCTTCTCCGCGCAAGCTCGCCTCGGCGAGCTTGCCTCCTTACCTGGCCGCATCTGCAAGCAGATGCAGCGGGGAGAAGGAACGCAAGAATGATCCGCAGCGGGACTTCTAGGGTCCTCTCTCCCCTCGGGGAGAGAGACAGACTGAGGGGGCACTTTCCTCCTCACCTCCGCTACTTCCCTCCAGTTCTCGCAGCGGCGGCGTGCCCGCTTGCTGGCGCCTTTTTCCTGGCAGCCTCCCTTGCCTTGAGCTGCTCCGGGCTGAAGTCGCAAAGCAGCTGCCGCCGTTCTTTCATGTCGAAATGGAAGTGGTTCTTGTGGGCGTCGTTCGCCTCCGGCCCGAGCGCGGTCCCGAACAGCTTGCAGGCGCCGTCATGGATCGCGTGCAGGAAAGCGGCGCGCTCATCGCCGCCGGCCCATCGGTCCAGGATCGCAATGCGCTCGCCCTTCTCCGTGACGAACTCGCTGATGTCGAGCGCGTTGGCGAATGCGTGCTGGCTGATCCGCAGGCTGGGATTGTTGTAGCGCGAGCGGCAATCGTAGGACGCGACGTTGGTCATGCCAACAATCCCGGTTTGCAGGTGCTTCTTCGCCTCCGGCTGCACCACATCCACAGTCCAGCGGTACAGCGCCTCGGCCAGCCGGCAGGAAACGACCGGCGCCGGCTCGATAGCAAGCGCGGGGCTTGCCCCCTGCCCAAAGCCCTTGAGCCGGATGGGCGCGGGCGAGCCGCACACGCCTTCCTTGATCGGTCCCAGCATCTCGAACTGCACGGGCAGGCCGGAAAGCCGCTTGCCGCACTCCGCCCGCCCGGCATTGGCCTCTTTGGCTGTCCACTTTTCGGGAGGCGGCGGCGGGCCCATAACCTCGGCAGCCGCACCGGCTGCTGGAAAAAGGCTTGAGGCCAGCAGCGCCAGCACCCAGCTTTTCAGGGACAGAGGCAGCCTACGCCGCCGCATTGGCGGTCTCTTTGGCCACGCCCTCGCGCGGCATGTGCCGCACCCGCTCTTGCAGATGCTTGAGCGGCTCCGGGCATGGCCCGCCATAAGCCCAGTCCAGGAGTTGCACCGTATGCACCACCGGCACCGGGCCGCCCGAAAGCTGGGTGATGCAGCCGATATTCCCGCTCGCCACGCAATCCGGCTTCAGAGAGCCGATGGCGGCCAGCTTGCGCTCCTTAAGGCCATCCGCGATCTCCGGTTGCAGAATGTTGTAAGTCCCGGCCGAGCCGCAGCAAATGTTCCCTTCCGGGATTTCCAGGACCGTGAAGCCCGCGTTACGCAGGAGTTGGCGGGGCTGGCCGTCGATCCGCTGGCCATGCTGCATCGAGCAGGCGGAATGATAGGCCACGCGGATATCGCTCCAGCCCAGCGGCGCCTCGATGCTCTGCTCCGCCGCGAATTCCGCGATGTCCTTGGCCAGCGCCGAGATGAATTTCGCCTTGGCCGCATAGTCAGGGTCGTGCGCAAACAGATGCCCGTAATCCTTGACCGTGGTGCCGCAGCCCGAGGCATTGATGATAATGGCGTCCAAGGGGCCACGCTCGCGCTGCAAATGCCAAGCGTCGATATTCTGCCGCGCCATGGCCTTCCCTTCTTCCTCGCCGCCCATATGCAGCGGCAGCGCTCCGCAACAGCCCAAATTGTCCGATAGCACTACGTCGTACCCCATATGATTGAGGAAGCGCACCGTGGCGTCGTTGATTTCCGGCTGTAGCACCTTCTGCGCGCAGCCCATGAGCAGGGACACGCGCCCGCGCCGCGCCTTCCGCGTCTTGACCGTTTGCGGCGCGGCGAATTGCTGGTGCCCGCCGCTCTTCTTCGGAGCCAGCTCAAGCATCGCGGCGAGCGTGCGGAAGCGAGTCCGCGCCACGATCCTCCTGAAGGGCCGCGCCGCCTTCGCGGCAAGCAGCGCCAGCCTGAACCGGCCAGGGTGAGGCAGGATCGCCCGCAAGAGCTTGCGCATGAGGCTGTCAGCGGGCTTCCGCCGCTCCGACGCCTCGATATACTGGCGCGCGAAATCGGACAGGTGCATGTAGTCGACGCCGCTCGGGCACGCCGTCATGCAGGAAAAGCAGGACAGGCAGCGGTCGAGATGCGGCCGGACCTGCTTAGGGCTAACCGTGCCCTCAAGCATCGACTTGATGAGGTAGATCCGCCCGCGCGGGCTGTCGCGCTCGTCGCCCAGCATGAGGTAGGAGGGACACGCCGCCGTGCACAGGCCGCAATGGACGCAGCGCCGCACGATCTCCTCCGCCTCCCTGATGCGAGGGTCCCTGAGCTGCTCCTGGCTGAAGTTCGTTTCCATGTCCGCTCAAACTCCCGCGTACATCCGGCCTGGGTTGAGGATGCCTGCCGGGTCGAACGCTTTCTTGAGCGCCTGGACGATCCTCATTTTCGTGAAGGGCAGCGGATGGAACACCTCGACGCCTGCGCGCACGGCCCTGGGCGCCCGCATCAGCATCGAGTTGGCGTCGAACTCAGCCAGCACACGCCGCACCTCGGTGGCGCTCGCATCGGAGGATGGCGGCAACTCCAGCCAAAGCAAGCCGCCCGACCATTCATAGGCCGCGTTGACCTCGAAAAAGGTGGAAAGGGCGCGCACGATCAGCGGAGCCTTGGAAGGCGCGGTGGCGATACGCCAGAGGGGCCGGTCGAAATTCGCGGACAGAAATGTGAGCGAGCGGATGCCGGTCCAGAAATCATTCGACCTTTGCGGGTCGAGTTCGTAGGTATCGCCAAACGGGGCAAGCTCCCGGCGCAGGCGCTCGATACGGTAGCCAAGGCTTCTGGGCGCCCCCTCAAGCCTGAGCGCGGTCAGCGCGGTTCTGGCCGGCGCCATCTCCTGATCGGAAAGCCGGCCCGCAAGCTCGCCATGCAGATGGATGGTGCCGGAGACTTCGTAGGGCGTGCCCATGGCGGCGCTCATCACCCCCACGGCCGCCTCGTCGGATAGCGCGAGAAAGATCACCGAGCGGCTCTCGGGCGCCTTCGGCATCACCTTGAACGTCACCTCGGTGAACACCGAAAGCGTGCCCCAGGAACCGCTCAAGCCCCGCACGAGGTCGACGCCCGTGACATTCTTCATCACCCGCCCGCCGGACTTGATGGGCGAGCCCTCACCGTTCACGGCCCGAAGGCCCAGCATATTATCGCGCGCCGCCCCCCGCAAAATGCGCCGGGGGCCGGAAACGTTCATGGCGGCAACGGCGCCAACGCTAGCGGACAGAGCGTCCCGGCCATAGATCCGGCAGATATCGGCAGGCTCGAAGGCCAGCTCCTGGTTATTCCCGGCGAGCGCCGCCTCCACCTCGTTAAGCGGGGTGCCGGCCTTGGCCGAGATCACAAGCTCTTTCGGCTCGTAAAGCGTGATGCCCGACAGCTTCGCCAGGGAGATCACCGCAGGGGCATTCAGCGGCCGCCCGGCCTCGCGCTTGGACCGGAAACCGCAGATTTCCAGCGGATCGCGGCTGGCATGGGCATCCTTCACAAAGCCTCAGCTCCTCCTCGTTCTGCGGCATGAATACGTCAGCCATGTTCTATTGCGCCCCGGCCATAAAGCGGTCCTGAAGATCGAGCGGAAAAACCTTGCCCGGATTGAGAAGCCATTGCGGATCGAAGGCCGCCTTGACCCGCATCTGCTGGATGAGTTCGGCCTCCGTGTACTGATAGCGCATAAGCTCGCGCTTTTCGATACCTACGCCATGCTCTCCGGTCAGGCAGCCGCCTGCATCCACACAAAGCTTGAGCAGCTCCGCGCCGCACTCCCCGGCCGCAACCTTCTCGCGCCCGTCGTTGGCGTTGTAGAGGATCAAGGGATGCAGATTGCCGTCGCCGGCATGGAAGATGTTCAGGACCTTGAGGCCGTACTTGTTTCCAACTTCCCCCACCTGCTTCAAAACACCTGCCAGCTTGCCAAGCGGAATGACGCCGTCCATGCAGAAATATTCGCCGAGACGGCCCACGGCGCCGAAAGCGGACTTGCGCCCCTTCCAGATCGCGGCGGATTGCTCCTCGCTCTGGCTGATCCGGATGGTTGTGGGGTCGAAGCGGCCGGCAATCTCCGTCACACGCGCGATTTGCTCCCCGATATCGCGTTCCGAGCCCTCGACCTCCACGATGAGCATGGCCCCGGCATCGCGTGGATAGCCCGGCCTTCGCGAAATCTTCGCAGACCTGGATTGCGGGTTTATCCATGAATTCGATGGCCACGGGGATCAGGCCGTCCGCAATGATCCCGGCCACGCAGGCGCCGGCCGCCTCGGCGGAAGGAAATCCGATGAGCAGCGGGCGAGCGCCCTCGGCCTGACGCAGGATTTCTGACCGTCGCCTCGGTTACGACGCCGAACTGGCCCTCCGAGCCGACCGCAAAGCCGAGCAGATCGTAGCCCTGGCCGTCCAGATAATCGCCGCCAAGCTCGACGATCTCGCCATCCATCAGGACCATTTTGAGCTTCAGCACGTTGTTCGCGGTCACCCCGTATTTCAGGCAATGCGCGCCGCCGGAGTTCATGGCGATGTTGCCGCCGATCGTGCATGCTAGCTGGCTCGACGGGTCGGGAGCGTAGAAAAACCGCGCCTGGGCAACCGTATTGGAAATGCCGAGATTGGTGATGCCCGCTTCCACCGTGGCCGTCCGGTCCGCGATATTCACGTCCAGCACCCGGTTCATGCGCGAAAGCCCAAGCACGATACAGTCCTCGGACGGCAGCGCGGCGCCGGAGAGCGACGTTCCAGCCCCGCGCGCTACAACCTTGATGCTGTTTTCACTGCAAAATTTCAGTATGCGGCTGACTTCGGCCGTGGTTTGCGGCAATACTGCGGCCAATGGAACGGCCCGGTAGGCGGCGAACGCATCGGTTTCGAAAACACATAAGCCGGTATCCGCGGTTATCACCGTGCCCTGGCCGCCCGCCCTGGAAAGTGCGCTCACTATGGCTTGCCTGCGTGCAAGGATCATAGGGTCGGCTTTGGGCATCTGGATTTGAGACATTCCCGGCGCCTCCTCTCTTGGATTTTCAGTTTTTTAGCCCAGGACTGCTGCCCAGCTCGCATAAAAATTATGTAAATGGCCAAAATTGCGGTAAGATGCGCATATCACATTCTCCATAATTGCAGTAAGGGGGCTTGACTCTCAGTTCATCTGTACACTTATATGAGCGTTGCACATTTTGAAGCGCCTATTGTATACAACTTTGGGCGCCGTGATAAGGAGGGGCTGTGACCTCGATTGCCGACCTCGAAATTTTTGCGCGTGTCGTCACTGCAGGCAGCATGTCGGCGGCGGGACGTGAGCTGGACCTTTCACCCGCGGTCGTCAGCAAGCGAATTAGTCACCTCGAAGCCAGGCTAGGCACAAGACTTTTCCACAGAACGACAAGGCAACTGCAGCTCACGGAGACCGGCCGCGGTTTTTATGAGCGAGTAGTGCAAATTCTCAACACCGTACAGGAAGCGGAAGCCTTTGTGTCGTCCGGCCACGAGCGCGCGGGCGGAACACTCAGGATAACGGCCCCAACGGCGTTCAGCAGGTTGCATATCGCGCCCTATCTCGGCAGCTTCATGAAGAAGTATCCCGACCTTAGCATCGAGATCATAGCGACCGATCACATCATGGATATCGTCAAGGATAGCGTAGACGTCGCTGTCCGCATCGCGGAGGTAGACAATTCCAGCCTCGTGACGCGCAAGCTTGCCCCTTGCCGGCGCGTTTTCTGCGCTTCGCCTGCCTATTTGAAGGAGCACGGAACTCCGAAGACGCTGGCGGACCTCTCCTCCCACAAGGTGGTCGTTGAAAATAGCGCCGCTTGGCGCCTGCAGGGTCCGGATGGCGTGGTGTCGCTCAAGCTTTCGAGCGAGCTTAAGACCAACAGCAGCGAAATCGTCCATCAGGCCGTGGCTTGCGGCTGCGGCGTCGGTTTCCTGTCGACCTGGGAGATCCGCGACGACCTTTTCTCGCGCAAGCTCGTGCCCATCCTGCCGCAATACCGCGAGGCGCCGGGCGTCGCCATCTACGCCGTCTATCCTGACAAGCATTTCATTCCGGCACGCTTGCGCGTCTTCCTGGAATTTCTTGACGCGGCTTACGGGCCTACCCCTTATTGGGACGAAGGGCTCGACTTGCCGTCCAGGCCAGCCTTAAGGGTCGCGGCACAAATGCCTGAGGCCGCTGCCGAGGCTTAGGGGCTCAACTGCCCGGCCTCCGGGCAGGAGTAGCGCGCCACAAGGATGCCAGCGTCATGTCCACGCCCGCTCAGCCCGGCAGGGAACGTCAGCCTATCGAGGTTGCTCTTTTTGTAACCTGCCTGGTCGATCTGTTCCGGCCGTCTGCCGCCTTCGCCGCGGTCAAGCTGCTGGAGGAAGCGGGCTGCCACGTTTCCGTGCCTCCCTCGCAAACCTGCTGCGGCCAGCCCGCCTATAATTCCGGCGACCGCAAATCCGCCAAGGGCATCGCAGAGCAGGTCATCGCCGCGTTCGAGCATTATCCCTATATCGTGGTGCCTTCCGGCTCCTGTGCCGGCATGCTTTCCAAACATTATCCCGGCCTGTTCGACCCCGAAACCGAGCCTTCCTGGCATGCGAGGGCAACCGCATTCGCGGGGCGCGTCTTCGAACTCACGTCGTTCCTATCGGACATACTTCGCGTGGACTTCACGGGCCGGGCATATCCCCGGCGCGTGACCTATCACGATTCCTGCTCCTCTTTCCGGGAGATGGGCGTCGCCGCACAGCCGCGTAAGCTTCTGCAAAGCCTCGACGGCATTACTTTCGTAGAGATGAACGACCGCGAGGTCTGCTGCGGCTTCGGCGGGACGTTCTCGGTGAAATATCCCGAGATCTCCAACGCCATGGTTTCGCAGAAGGCGGACCGGATCGCCGAGACCAAGGCCGAGGTGCTCACCGGGGCCGATCTCGGCTGCCTGATGAACATTGCAGGCAAGCTGGCGCGCGAAGGCACAGCGATAGAGGTTCGCCACATCGCCGAGATACTGGCGGGCGAAACCGAAGAGCCTGGGCTATGCGCGCCAGAATAGTGCGCTCGAAATCAGATAACGCCTAAAACAAAGGCCGCGGCAAAAACGAACACCAGAAACGTCGCGACTTTACTGAGAGCCATCGAAAGCGGCATCGCCTGGACCTCCACCTTGTCTGGATTGCTTCTCTAAACCTGAATAACGCTGTCCCCTTTTTATATAAATGACAAACGATTATTTTTGTGCGGCGCAAAAATAGGCAGCGGCCGGCAGGCAAGAAATTCGCAACCATCGGCTTGAACGAAAAAGACGTTTTCCGCAGGCGGGCAAAACGGCAGGCGCATTTGCACGGCGCGGCATTCTGGCGCATCTTATCGTAAAGTCCTCCCCTCCCCTTCTCCACAACCGGTTCAGCCATGACGAAAGACTTCGAAGCACTCCTTTTGACCAAAACCGAAGCAGGACAGAACGCCGCGTGGAGCCGCCTTACCGAGGCGGACCTCATGGAGGGCGACGTCACTGTCCGGGTGACGCATTCGACAATCAACTACAAGGATGGGCTCGCGATTGCCGGCAAAGCGCCAGTGGTGCGGCGCTGGCCGATGATCCCCGGCATCGATTTCGCCGGGACAGTCGAGACCTCCTCCCATCCGGATTTCAAGCCCGGCGGCGAAGTGGTGCTGAACGGCTGGGGCCTCGGCGAAACGCATCTCGGCGGCTATAGCCAGTACGCGCGCTTGAAGGGCGATTGGCTCGTTCCCTTGCCGGCGGGCCTCACGCGCGCCGAAGCCATGGCCATCGGAACCGCGGGCTATACCGCGATGCTAGCCGTGCTGGCGCTTGAGGCACACGAGGTAACGCCCGCCAAGGGGCCGGTGCTGGTCACGGGCGCCGCGGGTGGCGTGGGCAGCGTCGCCATCGCGCTCCTGGCCAAGCTTGGCTATACGGTCGTGGCATCGACCGGCCGGCCGGAGGAAGAAGCCTATCTCAAGTCGCTTGGCGCTTCGGAAATCATCGCCCGGCAAGAGCTTTCGAACCCTGGGAAGCCGCTTGGCCGCGAACGCTGGGCCAGCGCCATCAACTCCGCTGGAAGCCACACGCTCGCGAATGCCCTGGCGCAGACCAAATATGGCGGAACGGTCGCCGCTTGCGGCCTGGCGCAGGGCATGGACCTGCCCGCAAGCGTGGCGCCCTTCATCTTGCGCGGCGTAACGCTGGCCGGCATCAACTCCGTCATGGCGCCCAAGCCGAAGCGCCTTCAGGCCTGGGCGAGACTTCGCCAAGGACCTGGACCGGCAGAAGCTTGCCGCGATTACGCAAACCCGCTCCTGGAAGGATGCAGTGGATCTCGCGCCTCAAATTCTGGCGGGCAAGGTGCGCGGCCGCATCGTGCTGGAAATTAGTTAAGCGCCGGCGGCCTTTAGCCGCCGGCCCGGCTAAAGGCATGACTGGACTTCCACACAAAAAGGGAAGAAAACGGGCTGCGGCGCGGTTTGTTCCCTTATTTCCGTGCCCGGTATTCTTCACTCCGGAGTTCTCCGTGCGCCCTGCTGTCATCGCCGCGACCGGCCTCTATACCCCGCCCGAAAGCATCTCCAACGCCGAACTGGTCGAGGCGTTCAACGCCTACGCCGAACGCTTCAACGCCGAGAATGCTGCGGCAATAGCCGAAGGCCGCATCGAGGCGATCCAGCCCTCCTCCGCCGAGTTTATCGAGAAGGCCTCGGGCATCAAGTCGCGCTTTGTGATGCAGAAATCGGGCATCCTCGACCCGGCGATCATGCGCCCGGTCATTCCAGAGCGGCCCAGCGAGGAAATTTCGATTCTGGCCGGGATGGCCGTGAATGCCGCCACCCAGGCGCTGGAGCGCTGGGGCAAGCCGCGCGAGCGCATCGGCGCGGTACTGTGCGCGGCCTCCAACATGCAGCGCGCCTATCCGGCCATGGCCATCGAGGTTCAGGCGGCGCTGGGATTGGGCGGCTTTGCCTTCGACATGAACGTAGCGTGCTCGTCGGCAACGTTCGGCATCAAGACCGCGGTGGATTACGTCGCCACCGGTTCCCTGGATGCAGTGCTGGTGGTCAATCCTGAGATCTGCTCAGGCCACCTCAACTTCCGCGACCGCGACAGCCACTTCATTTTCGGCGACGTCGCCACTGCCGTCATCGTCGAGCGCGGCGATCAGGCCCAGGGCGGCTGGGACATTCTCGGCACGCGGCTCAAGACCCGGTTCTCGAACAACATCCGCAACAATTCCGGCTTCCTGAACCGCGCATGGCCCGAAGGCCGCGACCTGCCGGACAAGCTGTTCATGCAGCAGGGCCGCAAGGTCTTCAAGGAGGTCGTGCCGCTGGTCTCGGAGATGATCTTCGAACATGCCGCCGATCTCGGCCTCGACACGCACAAGCTGAAGCGGCTCTGGCTGCACCAGGCCAACATCAACATGAACGAGATGATCGGCCGCAAGGTGCTCGGCCGCAACCCCACGCGCGAGGAGAACGTCATCATCCTCGACGAGTACGCCAATACCTCCTCCGCCGGCTCGATCATCGCGTTCCACAAGCACTCGGACGATATGGCGCCGGACGATCTGGGGCTGATTTGCAGCTTCGGCGCGGGCTATTCCGCCGGCACGGTCTTCGTCCGCAAGCGCTAATGGCGCCCCGGCACGGCGAATAACGCGGCCCTCGATGAAAGTCATGGCGCTTCCGTAGTGCTTGAGCCAGGGGCACAAACCTTGCTCGAGCCTTTTGCCGCAAGTCTTGGTTGCGGGCACTGTGCAAACGGCGGCAGTCCTGGCCGGACACTTATCCCCGCGTATTCCACCAAATCTCCACACATTCGGCCCGGCCGCACAACGGCCTCTGTACGCTTTTGGCCGAAAAAGAATTGCGCATTTTCCGTAGGTTAGAATTGCCGGAGTGCCCGCTGCGCTCCCTTAACCGTTGCAGTCCGGCAAATGGGCATGCAACGCATTTTAGCTAAAACAGAATAAACGTTTGCCAGTGCAACCGGACGTGGTAAATCGGAGGTCATCGAGTAAATGACGCTCCCGGTTGGAAACTTGGGGCGCCGAGCGTAGAGTAGGTATGTTGTGCGTAAGATATTGTGAGGTTGTACAAGCGTATTCGCGCGAGAACCGCGACTATTACTGCGGCCATCGGCGAAGTTTGCCAGCTCGCCGGCGCCAGGTACGGCGCCGGAGACCTGGCTCAGAACCAAGTAACCGCCAGCATTGAGACATGCCCCCAGTACGCCGGGTTCCCTGCTTGACCCCCTCTCAAGCTGGCCCGGCGTGCAACTCATGACACTCGGTAAGGCTTGGCGGTTCCCAGCGGCCCAGCATCCGTTCGATGGCGCTTAGAGGCACGGCGTCAGCGCGGGCAGAATTGCGCCGCAGGAGTTCGGGCTCGCTGGTTTCAAGATACACAATCGTGGTTTTGGCACCGTATGCGGCGAACAGATCGATCAGCGCCGCGCGCGTGGCCACACCGATATTGGTTGCATTCCAGATCAACGGCGTGGCGGCGGCAAGAAGCCGGCGGGCTTCGGCCTTCGCGGCAGCGATCACCGGCCCCTGGTTGTGCGTTGGCGCGATGCCGAGCTTGGTGCGCCACGCGTCGAGCGAAACGATGGCAGCGCCGGCGGGAGCGTTCGCCGCAATCCAGCTATCCTTGCCGGACGCAGGCAAGCCACTCAGCATCGTCACCGCTATACGCGTATCGTCGAAAGCTTCCGTCTCCGCCATCCGGTCCTTCTTCCGGAAGTAGAGGAAGCGGCTGTGCGCCGAGGGGAACGCCTTCGGCGCATCGAAGCAGCCCTCGTCCCGGCAGAGCTGACGGAACAGCTCGATATTGTCAAGAAGGCGCTGTACGTCAGCCGCGATACGCCCCCTGGCGTCGGCATCCGCGAGGATCGCCACGAAATCGCAGCGCGTCTTCAGGCTGACCTCATGCGCGATCCGCTCCGGCCGCGCATGTTCGAGCGCGTAGAACGGTAACTGGTGATAGGTGACCAAGTGACAGATCAGTTCGCGCTGCCCGAACGGCACACCCATCCGCCACAGGATGGCCCGCGCTGAAATCTGCCCGAGCTGCGGATGCCCGCGCGACGTAATACGCCCGTCCTCTTCGACGCGCGTGCAATCGGGCTTGGCCACATCGTGCAGAAGCGCCGCCCAGAACAAACTCTGGCGGTCCTGCCGCGGCAGCGCCTGCCAAGCAGCGTCCGCGGTAAGCGCCTCGCAGACCATGCGCGTATGAACGAGAACGTTGCCCTCGCCGTGATATTCCGGGTTCTGCGCACAGCCTTGCAGGCGCCGGAACCACGCAAAGGCTTCGGTAATGGCGGGCCAATCGGTGGCCGCGCCAGGCTCGGGAACAAGGCTCGCAAACAAATCCGTCATCGCATCCCCGGCAGCCGCACACCTGGCGCGAGCTGGTTCGGCAGGATCGGGCGCGATTGCCAGTGGCTCGCCGAGTCCAGCACGGCGGTCAAGAAATCGTGCCGCACATATTTGAAGCGGCCGGCCACGCGGCCCTCTTCCTCCACCTTGATGTAGAGCCCTTCCGCGAAATCGGAAGCATCGGTTTGCTTATCCACGTAAGCACCTTGGTGCCCGCCCGCCTCCGCAGCTACCGCAAGACGCTCGCGCCAGCCTGGGCTCTTGTAAAGCGATGGCGCGATCAGGCGCTTCAGCGCGGCCGGCGATGCAATCTCCCCCTCATGCAGCACCGGCACTGAAACCAGCGGCAGCCCTGCCAGCAGCGTCCGCCGCGCGCAGGTCGATAGGAAAGCGCCCGTCTCGCGGTCCAGCACGTCGAACTCCAGAAAATAATGCGGCAGCATGTCGTAGAATATGGTGTGCTTGGCATAGAGCCATTCGCCATACACAATATAGCGGCTGCCAAGCACCGGCCGCAATTCCGCTTCCACGGTATGCGCCCAGGCCTTGAACAGCGCGAAATGGCGCTCGCGCCGGCCCCCGGTAAGGTAATGGCCGCGGCTTTGCAGAAGCAAGCGGCCTTCCGCGCAGAAGCTGATGGCGGCATTGGCGCCGTCGATCTTCTCCTCGACAACCACAGGACGGCCGGCGATGGCATCGAACCCGGCAGCGGTCAGGTCCTCGTCGCCCGGCTGCAAGCGCGAGTCGAGGATATGCCGGGTGCGGGGATATTTGCGGATGTTCTCCATGTCAGCCCACCCGTGCGATCGCGGCGATATGGTTCAGGACGTGCCCGATCTTCACCGAGCGCGCACCGGCCTCCCGCAGGAGTGCGCTCAAGCTTTCGCCCGTGAAAAGCTGCACATGCTCCGGATTGCCGTCCTCCTTCGAGGGCACCGTGGCAATGACAAAGCGGGCGGCGATGCGCACGGCCTCGCGGGCCAGCGGCAGTGGATCGTGCTGATGCTCCAGCACTTCGAGCGCGGTCACGGCGTCGAATGCACCATCGGCGAAGGGTAAATTCGCGGCATCGGCTTGCACGGCCCGCAAGCGCTCGATGCCGCCGTGCCGGACAGCCTCAAGATGCGCGAGCCGCCGTTCGTCGCGCTCGATGGCCGTCACGCCCAGCGCCGGAAAAGCGTCCATCGCCGGCCAGAGGAAGACGCCCCGGCCGCTGCCGATATCGGCGAGCGTGGCAGGCGAAACGTTGCGCAGCATACCCAGCACGGCTCGCACACGCGGCAGCTCCGCACTCCGCTTGAAGCGGTGCAGCTTGAGGCCCCGCCGGCGCCCATGCTCCAGCAGTTCCGCAAGGCCCGCCTCCAGCGGCGCATCGGGACAGATCCCGCGCACATAGGCGGCCGCGAATTCCTCGTACAGGCCGGCGGCATCGGCCCTACCCCTTTCGCAATCGGAATGCACCCTTCCCACACGCTGGTGCATGTGGGAAGGGTCAGCACAACTGGCGCTTACCGTTCTGTCTTGGCGTTTGCCACGGCGTACCGCGCCGCGCAAGCCGGGCAGACCGTAATTTCGCGCACGGTCTCGCGGCCGGTGCCGCCTGGATCGTCCGCACGCCCGGATTTGCGCTTGCGGGATTTGGGATTGGCATCGGCCCGGCGCGGATACTGGCGCGGCCGCGCTTCGATCACGACGCGGTGGGCTGGTGTGTTCGCCGGAACAACAACTTGGCAGAGTTGACAGATATACATCGAATGTCAGCCTTGGTCATCCTCTCCGGGGCGGCTGAATTCCCGGGGGGCTGGTGCGGCAGGAAGCCTTGCGGCTTCGTCTGCCCGTTAAGCCGCTCTTCGCCTGACAAGCATCATGCGAACGAGCGCGGCGATGAGAAGGTAACCACATCCTACCGGCGTAAAGAGAAGTAGCGCGAACGGCCATTGATTGCCGCCATGGGACAGCACGGCAAACGCCACGGCCATGGCCGGCAGCAAGCCGAGCACCGGCACAAGCGCCACCCAGCGCCAGCGGCCTTGCCAAGCCGAGGCGAACCAAACCTGCAAGAGCAGATAGACAGGCGCGAGATATACGCCTGCCGCCACCGAGCGTGCGAACCAATCGGCTTCCGCCATGGCAGTCTCCCTTCCCGGCGAGGTTCTGCACTGGAAAGATAGAATTCAGCAAGAAGAATTTGGCATCGCGGAGCGGCAGCCCGGGAGGCGCGAACGGCACAGCGCTGTAATGTGGTCCCATCGAGCACAGCCAATACCGAGGATGAACCTCCGCCACCGGGGTGGCTGAATTCCCGGAGCCCTAATGCAGCGCGAAGCGCCGATGTATCTATCTGCACACGGAACCCGCCTGAAGTCAACCTGCGCCCAGGCGGCGGGCACTCAATTCCGTTGCCCGCGCTCAAGCCTTCATGCAATAAGGCTGCCTCTCCACACCATTGGCAGGAGGCTCCCATGACCAGGAAACGCAACACAGACGCGCTCCCCTCCTTTTGAGGCGATGAGCAAACGCTGCAAGTCCTTCCCATCGGAAACCGGGGTCAAGCGCGGCACCCGCTTTGTGCACGGCGATGTGGAGCTTCTGGAAAAGCTTGGCCGCGAGGATCTCTGCCCCTGCGGCTCGATGCGGAGATTTCAAGAAGTGCTGCATGAAGTCCAAGCGCTACGACGGCGCGGGCAAGGATGAGTACTTTTAGGGAGTGATGCCACGGGCACTCGAATGTTAGGCAAAGTCCCCCCTCACTCTGTCTCTCTCCCCGAGGGGAGACAGGACCCCTTAAATAGTGCTGCGGGTAATTCGGGCGTCCCTTCTCCCCGCCCGCACCCGCTTGCGGGTACGGCTGCAAAAGATGCAAGCACGCCAAGGCGTGCTTGCGCGGAGAAGAACAGGATGAGGGGGGACTTCCGCCGCACCGAAATAGGGGATGTACTGCGTTCATGCTGCTGACAATTACCACGGAGCACCGGCCCGCCACAGATCTGGGCTATCTGCTGCACAAGAATCCGGCCCGGCACCAGGAGGCAGAGCTTGCCTTCGGCCGCGCCCATCTGTTCTACCCCGAGGCGCAGGAGGATCGCTGCACCTTCGCGCTGCTGCTCGACCTCGACCCCGTAGCCCTGGTGCGCGGTCACGGCGGGCAGGAGAGCGGCTTGCTCGATCAATATGTCAACGACCGGCCCTATGCCGCATCCTCGTTCCTTTCCGTGGCGATGGCCGCCTCGCTGCGCACGGCACTGAGCGGGCGCTGCGATCAGCGGCCGGAGCTGGCGCAACAGGCAATCCCGCTGGAAGCGACGGTCGCGCCGCTGCCGGTCCGGGGCGAGGCCGGCCTTGTAGAGCGGCTGTTCGGCCCGCTCGGCTACGAGATAGAGACAACGCCGATCCCGCTCGACGAGGCATGGCCGGAATGGGGGCCGAGCCCCTATGTAACGCTGCGGCTCAAGGTCCAGTGCCGGCTCGCGGACCTGCTCAATCACCTCTACGTGCTGATCCCGGTCCTCGACCTGCAAAAACATTACTTCATCGGCCAGGATGAGCTTGAGAAGCTGCTCGCGCGCGGGGAAGGCTGGCTTGCCGCGCATCCGGAGCGGGAACTGATCGCGCGGCGCTATTTGCGGCGCGCGCGCTCGCTCGCGGACGAAGCCATCGCCCGGCTCGCCGAAGGCGACGCGCTGGAGGCCGGGGAAGAGGCAGTACCGGAATCCGGCGGCGGCGAGGCTGCGGATCTGCCCAAGGATGCGGAAGAGGAGCGCCTTGAGAAGCCGATCCGCCTTAACGAGGTGCGGCTGCAAGCAGTCGTGGATGTCTTGACCGCATCCGGCGCGCACCGCGTGGCCGACCTGGGCTGCGGCGGCGGCAAGCTCTTGAAGCGGCTCATGGCCGAAAAGCAGTTCCAGGAAATCCTTGGGCAGGATATTGGCATCCGCAGCCTTGAGATTTCCGCGCGGCGCCTGCGCCTCGATACGCTCAACGAAAGGCAGCGCGGCCGCGTGAAGCTCATCCAGGGCGCCCTGACCTATCGCGATGTGCGCATCGAGGGCTTCGACGCCGTGGCGCTGGTGGAGGTGATCGAGCATATCGATCCTGAGCGTCTGCCTTCGGTGGAGCGCGTGCTTTTCGAGTTCGCCAGACCGGGGCTCGCGGTCATCACCACGCCCAACCGCGAATACAACGCCAAATTCGAAGGCATGGCGCCCGGCACGCTGCGCCATGCCGATCACCGCTTCGAATGGACCCGCGCGGAATTCGAGGCCTGGGCAGGCGCCGCCGCAAGCCGCTTCGGCTACGCGGTCCGGTTCGCGCCCATCGGCGAGGTAGACGAAGAACTGGGCCCGCCCACGCAAATGGCAACCTTCGAGCGGGGTGCGCGATGAAGATAACCATCCCCGATTATTGCCTTGTTGTCCTGATCGGAACCTCGGGCTCCGGCAAGTCGACCTTCGCCGCGCGGCACTTCAAGCCCACCGAGGTCATCTCGTCCGATCATTGCCGTGGCCTCGCCGATGACGACGAAAACAGCCTCGATGCCACCGCCGACGCGTTCTCGCTTGTGCACTTTATCGCGGAAACGCGGCTCAAGCGCCGCAGGCTCGCCGTGATCGACGCCACGAACGTGCGGGCCGAGGATCGCGCCCATTTCGTTGGCATCGCCAAGCGCTACCACGCGCTGGCCGTCGCCATCGTGCTGAACCCTGGCGAGGATGTTTGCCGCGAACGGAACAAGGCGCGGCCGGACCGGCAATTCGGCCCGCATGTCCTCCGTAACCAGACGGCGAACCTCAAGCGCAATATCAATAAGCTCGGCAAGGAAGGCTTCCGCTACGTCCACGAGCTTCGCAGCACCGAAGACATCGGCGCCGTCGAGATCGTGCGGGAGCCGCTCTGGACCGATCTGCGCCGCGAGGCTGGGCCGTTCGACATTATCGGCGACGTGCATGGCTGCGCGGACGAACTGGAAGAACTGCTGGCCAAGCTCGGCTACAGCGTTGGCGCCTTCGACGATGACGGCGAGCGCGGCTACCGCGTGTGCGCCAAAAGCGGCCGGCGCGCGATCTTCCTCGGCGACCTCGTGGACCGTGGCCCCCGGACGCCGGATGTGCTGCGCCTTGTCATGGCCATGGTGGAGGCCGGCGAAGCGCTGTGCGTGCCCGGCAATCACGACGCGAAGTTCCTGCGCTGGCTTAACGGCCGCAACGTGAAACTGACCCACGGCCTTCAGCAGTCCGTGGAGCAGATGGCGGAAACCTCCGATCGCTTCAAGGCGCGCGCCAAGGTCTTCATCGACAAGCTCGTAAGCCATCTCTGGCTCGATGGCGGCCAGCTCGTTGTCTCGCATGCGGGCCTCAAGGAGACCATGACCGGCCGCTCCTCCGGCGCGGTTCGCGAATTCTGCCTGTTCGGCGACACCACGGGCGAAACCGACGAATACGGCCTGCCCATCCGGCACAATTGGGCGTCCAGCTACCGGGGCAGCACGGCCGTTGTCTACGGCCACACGCCGGTGACGCATGCGGAATGGCTCAACAACACCATCTGCGTGGATACGGGCTGCGTCTTTGGCGGCTCGCTGACAGCGCTGCGCTGGCCCGAAAAGGAGCTTGTCAGCGTTCCGGCTAAGCGGGTCTATTGCGAGCCTGTCCGGCCCATCGGCGACTACAGCATGCCGGGCGGCCTCAGCTTGCAGCAGCAGCACGACGATCTGTTGGACCTGTCTCTGGTCACGGGAAAGCGGATCGTGGAGACAGCGCTCACGCGGGCGATAACCGTCGATGAAGGCAATGCCGCCGCGGCGCTTGAGGTCATGGCCCGCCACGCCGTGAACCCCAAATGGCTGATCCACCTTCCGCCCACCATGTCGCCCGCCGCCACGTCGAAGCGGGAGGGCATTCTGGAGCATCCAGACGAAGCCTTCGAGTATTACCGCGGCGAAGGTGTCTCAGAGGTGGCGATCCAGGAAAAGCACATGGGATCGCGTGCGCTGATCGTGCTTTGCCGCGACGCGGAGGCGGCCCGCGAGCGCTTCGGCGTCACGACTGGCGAAACCGGCATGATCCATAGCCGCACAGGGCGGGCGTTCTTCGGCGATCCGGCGACGCTCGAAGCGGTCCTCGGCCGCCTGCGCGAGGCCATGACCGGGGCCGGCTTCTGGGAACGCCACAATACGGGCTGGGCGCTGATCGACGCCGAGATCATGCCGTGGTCGGCCAAGGCGCAATCGCTGATCCGCTCGCAATACGCGGCCACCGCCGCAGCCGCCAAGGCTGGGCTTTCCGCTTCGGTGGCTTTGCTTGAGCAGGCGGCGGCGAGGGATAGCGCCATCGCACCGCTGCTCGCGCGTTACACGGACCGGGCGGCGCGGGCCAGCCTCTATACGCAAGCCTACCGCCGCTATTGCTGGCCGGTCGCCTCGATTGACGACTACCGCATTGCGCCCTTCCATCTGCTGGCAACGGAAGGCGCGCTGCACATGGACAAGGACCATCTGTGGCACATGGCGGAGCTTTCGCGCCTCGCCGCAACCGGGGACCGGATGATCGTGGCGACGGAGCATCGCCTGGTGAACCTGGACGATAGCGCGGCCGTCACCCAGGCGGCGGACTGGTGGAGCGCGCTCACGGAAGCCGGCGGCGAAGGCATGGTGGTGAAGCCCAAGGACTTCATCGTGCGCGGCAAAAAGGGCATCGTGCAGCCCGCGATCAAGTGCCGGGGACGGGAATATCTGCGCATCATCTACGGCCCAGAATACGACGCGCCGGAAAACCTGGAGCGCCTGCGCAGCCGTGGCCTTGGCAAGAAACGCTCGCTCGCGCTGCGCGAGTTTGCGCTGGGCCACGAGGCGCTGCGCCGCTTCATCGCCCGCGAGCCCCTGCGCCGCGTGCATGAGGCGGTCTTCGCCATCCTGGCGCTCGAAAGCGAGCCGCTCGACCCGCGCCTCTAGCGCGTCTTCAGTAACCGGCCGCGGGAAATTCCGGCACGCAACGCCGTGATCGCGAGGCGCCCCGGCGCCGCCGCTGCGCTTCCGGCCTGGATTTCTCTTCGCTCCGCTCGCATGACGGGGCAGGATTTCCGGCCGCCGGTACTTGGATGGCGCGCGGTTAAACGCTCACGGTATCACGTCCCGCGCGGCTTGGCCCGCGCTGTCGGTGCCGCCGAGGCGGGATCGTCGGGCCATGGGTGGCGCGGATAGCGCCCTTTCATCTCGGCCTTGACCGCCGCCCACGATCCCTTCCAGAAGCCGGGCAGATCGCGCGTGATCTGAATTGGCCGGTGCGCGGGCGAGAGCAGATGCAGCGTGAGCGGCAGCTTGCCGCCCGCGATGGCAGGATGCTGCGTCAGCCCGAACAGCTCCTGCACGCGGATGTGCAGCGGCGGGGGCGCCCGCCGTCTCGTAGTCGATCGCGTGGCGGTTGCCCGTGGGCGCCTCGAAATGCGGTCGGAGCTTCTTCCTCCAGCCGCCGCTTCAGGCTTCCACGGCAGCAGCGCATCGAGCGCCGCGCCGAGGTCATCGGCGCCGATCTCGGAGAGCTTCGTCTTACCGGCAAGGAACGGGGCAAGCCACTCCGCCGCTGTCTTGGCGAGCCCCTCATCGGTCAGGTCCGGCCATTCGTCCTCTCCGGCCGCGCGCAGGAAACCGACCCGGTCGCGCAGCTGGATTTGCGCCTTGCTCCACGGCAGGCGGCTCAATGCCAAGCTTCGCCAGCCCCCCGGCCGAGCAGACGCGCGGTTTCCTCGCTCGCCATCACAGGCCGCGGCTCGTTTGCCAGCACAATGGCGTCGAGCCGGCGGACACGGCGCGACCTCAGTGCAGCGGCGCTTGGATCGAATTCGATCTCGTCCTGCTCGCGGATGCGATGGCCGGCGGCGGCAAGAATGTCGGCTTCATCGGCCGCCGGCCGCGAGCAGGATGCGCGTCGACGCCGCCGATCCCGACAGCTCGGCCGCGACCAGGAAGGGCGCGCGCGCCAAAGGATGCGCCGGATCGAGGCTGGCGCCGCGGCCGTTGGCGAGGAGGAACTGGCCGGGTGCGCCGCGCGCCTTGCCGATGCGCTCGGGAAAGGCGAGCGCCAGCAGCCGCGCGAGCGACATGTCCTCGCGCGGCTCGCGGCGCCGCGCGGCCGGCGCTTGCCATCCGAGCCCAGCCGGCCGCCAGCTTTCGCATATCGCTGGCCCGGCGCGAGCGGTCGCGGCGGAATTCTTCCAGCCGATGCGCGAGATCGGCATCGTTGCCGCCAAGCCCGCGCTCGACCATAACCGCGGCGATTTCGGCGGCCTCCTCCGCGTGGCCGAGCCCGGCTGCGGAAATCACCATGCGGGCAAGCCGGGGCGGCAACGGCAGCGACCTCAGCCGCTTGCCCATGGCCGTGATGCGGCCGTGTCGCGTCGAGCGCTTCCAGCTCCGTCAGCTCCTCGCGCGCGGCGGCGATGGCGGCGGCCGAGCGGCGGATCGAGCCAGGACAGCGACGCGGGGATCGGCCGCTCCCCATTCCGCGCAGTCGAGCAGCAGGCCCGCAAGATCGGCGGAGCGAATCTCGGGCTCGGCGTAAGCGGGCAGGCTCTGCGTTTGCGGCTCGTCCCACAGGCGATAGCAGACGCCGGGCTCGGTGCGGCCGGCGCGGCCCCGGCGCTGATCGGCGGCGGCCCGCGACACGCGCACGGTCTCGAGCCGGGTCACGCCGACGTCCGGCTCGAAACGCGGAACCCGCGCCAGCGCCGCTGTCGATGACGACGCGCACGCCCTCGATGGTGATCGACGTCTCGGCGATCGAGGTCGCGAGCACCACCTTGCGCCGGCCCTGCGGCGCCGGCTGCGAGCGCCAGGTCCTGCGCCTTCATGTCCATCGCGCCGTAAAGCGGGGCAAGCACGATCGCCGGATCGCCGATGCGCTCCTTCAGCCGCTCCTCGACGCGCCGGATCTCGCCTTGGCCCGGCAGGAACGCCAGGATCGAGCCCGCTTCCGCCCGCAAGGCCCGCATCACCGCGTCCGCCATCTGATCCTCGATGCGCGCGCTGGCATCGCGGCCGAGATAACGCGTCTCGACCGGGAAGGCGCGGCCTTCGCTGGCAATGACGGGCGCGTCGCCGAGAAGCTGCGCGACCCGCGCGCCGTCCAGCGTCGCCGACATCGGCAGGATGCGCAGGTCCTCGCGCAGGCCGCGCTGGCAGTCGAGCGCCAGGGCAAGCCCCAGATCGGCATCGAGCGAGCGCTCGTGGAACTCGTCGAACAGCACCGCGCCGATGCCGGAAAGCTCCGGATCATCGAGGATCATGCGGGTGAAGACGCCCTCGGTGACGACCTCGATGCGTGTCTTCGGTCCCGACTTCGACACCATCCGCGCGCGCAGTCCGATCCGCTCGCCAACGGCCTCCGACAAGGTGTGCGCCATGCGCTCCGGCAGCGGCCCGCGCGGCGATGCGGCGCGGCTCCAGCACCAGGATCTTGCGGGCCCGGAGCCAGCTTTCGTCCATCAGCGCGAGGGGCACGCGTGTCGTCTTGCCGGCGCCGGGCGGGGCGACGAGGACGGCCGATGTGCGCGCGGCCAGGGCGGCGCGCAATTCGTCCAGGACGGCGTCGATCGGAAGCGGGGTGGCGAACTTCATGGGGGTTGGTCGTAGCGCGGCGGTGCGCAGTTGCATACCACCCTTGTGTGCCCTTATGCCTCCAGACTAGCGCGGGGGGCATTCACCAAACGAAGCGGCAATACGGAGACACGAACCCACACAACAGGCCGTTTGCAGTAGTTCTGACTTATTGAACTATTGAACGCAATAGAGGGTATTGCAGACGCCGAATTTGCCGGTGTAAAGCGGGGTTCGACGCCGCACGGCTAAACGGTGCCGTGGGCCACGAGCAGGCGAACCAAACTACGCGACGGTTGCGCCGTATAATGTTCCGCCTATCTGGAAGCGGACTTCGTCCTGCGTTGCGACGCCGCAGGAACGCGGGTCGAGTTTTCAACCGACGCCGCCTCCAGCCTGGAAATTCCTCCAGAACGCGGAGCGCAGCCTGCGCGCTTCTTCTGCCGGAAGCCAGTTGGTCATCTGCGGGAAGACGGTCTTCCAGAAGGCGACCTCTTTCGCCGTCCACGGCATATCCTTGGCGATGCGGGCTTTCTCCAGAACCTTGTTGACCTCGGCGCGCACGGTGGCGAGCGAGGGCGCGTAAGACTGTTGGCGGCGGCGGTCCGAAAAGATCGGACTGCGTGCCGAAGAGGTCGGCTGATTTGCTGCGCGACATGGGGCTCCACGAGGCAAATGCGAATTCATCTTCGCATTTTGCCACATCACGTCCGCAAATGCGCCATGCGCGCGCTAGTTTTCCTCAGTCTCCTGCGCTGTCTCTGTCTCGCCCAGCGCGCCGGCGGCGATCAGTTGCTCATGATCGAGCAGCGTCGCGCCCAAGATTCCTCCAGCACCTCGGCTTGTGCGGGCTCGAGAGCCACGAGGCGGCCGAGCACGTGCAGGAGGTCGAGCAGGTCGCTGGTGTACTCGGCGAGCCAATGGTCGGGCTGGATGTCGGACAATGGCGAGGGCGGGCGGCGGTCGCCGATGATCGGGCGGCGGCGATCCTTCTTGCGATAGCTGAACCATTGCGTCAGCACGTTCATACCGGAGACGTCGTAGCCGGCCATAGCCTGCGAGACGTTGTCGACATAGCCCTTGCCGATGAACAGCCGGCGGGCGGCCGCGTCGTAGCGTAGCTCGTTGGGGAAGTCCTCCGGGGTCGAAGGGATCGTACCTTCGCGGGGGATCGTCGGCCCATCTTTGGCGAGCCGTGGCGGTCCCGGCGGGCGGCCGGCGTCCTCGTCCACCATGCGCTCGCCATAGGTGTGCAGCCAGATCACCTCGCGGCCGAGCGCGGCGGCGCGCTCGAACAGCTCGGCATCGGCGGTGATCGGCAACCGCAGGCCGGGGCGAACGAGGTCCGCGCGGAAGCGCGCCGTGAAAGCGGGATGCGCCATCACGCCCGCGATATAGGCCATCATGTCCTCTGGCGTGATCGTGCGGCCGATAGGCGAGCGACAGATGCGCAAGGAGAGAGGCTTGAGTTGGAGACCGTGGCTTCGGCGTTTCGCCAGAGCGGGTAAACTCGACCGCCGAAGCTGCCATTGTAATGATCGTAGATCCGGAAAAGGCCGGTGAAAGTAACGGCTGGTCCAGCTTTGGCGAGCGATCGCTCGAGTCCGGTCAGATAGATCTGTGACCATCGAGTGAATAGCCCACAATCTTCGGATCGCGCCATACTGATCAAGACGATGATCTGGGATAATCCATTGGCGATCAAGATGAGCGAAAACCGTACCGTATCGGTTGACAACGAGCCACGTCTTGTCAACTGCGAGGCTACAAGCGATTCGATGACCCGCCAATTCTCGCCACAGTCTTTCTGAGTCTTGTCGCAACTCGCCTCGCGCAGTGGGATGGAACAGCTGCTCCTTTGCTCTGGATTCGTTTTCGCCGATCAAGGCAGCCCAACGCTGTTCAAGGCGATGCTCATCCGGTGCGATATACCCAAGTCCGACTGGCTTGACGCCAGGACCATCGACCACTCAAAAATGCTCAGTAAGCGGATGGAATTGAGCCCAAAGTCCTTCGATCCGGAGGAACGGCTCGCGCCAATCGCTCGCGCCTTCCACCCACGCATCCGCTTCAGCGTCAGCTCCGCCAACGCCGCAAACTTCACACGCTCGCGATGCCCTTCGGGCAGAGCCATGAATTTCAGCTTCGCAGGCGTGCTGCGATCCTTGTTCGGCGTGCGCGCGGCGAGCACGATGCACACCGGCTGCTGCACACCCTGAAAGATGCGCGTGTTGACGCAGGCTGGTGTCCTTCCGGCGAGCAATCGATGACCCAGATCGCCGCGCAGTCGCGCCGCAATTCCTCGCGCATCTTCTGGAAGCCGGGACCGTTCAGAAAGCCAGCGACGGTGATGAAGCAGATGATGCCCGCACCGTCCTTGTTGCCGCCGACGGCCTCGCGATGACCTGAGCCGAAAACCTTCAGCGTCGCCCACCGCCAGAAATAGACGTAGAGATTCTTCAGGTGATTGGCGTGTGCGCCGACGCCCCACCCGGGCGGCGGCGACCACGGTCCATCGGCGCAGTCGGTCGCCTTGCGCGCGCCTGCGGCTTCCGTCCTCGCCTCGATCCAGCCGCCCATGCCCTCCGCCTTCTCCTTGTATGGCGGATTCCCGATCACGACCGTGATGGGTTGCTCGCGCTTGATGCGGTTGGCCTCCTTGCGCGAGGCGGCGATCGGCTCCACCGTAATCGAGAACTGCGTCTCGGCCGCATAAGGATCACCCAGCGTATCGGTGATGTAGAGGTTCGGGATCGGCGGGAGGAGCGTGTCCGGTGAGCGCCTGCATCTCCGCGATCAAGCCGCAATTGCGCGACCGCGAAAGGGCCGAACTGCATCTCGAAGGCGAACATGCGCGTGGCGGCCTTTTCCACTTCCGCCGCCACGGCGCCGGCGCCCTTGTCCGCCTCGACGGTCCCGGCGATGTGGCGCAGCACGCCGAGCAGATAGGTGCCGGTGCCAACGGCCGGATCGCAGATCGTCACGTCCTTCGCGGCGAGCCCGTCGCGCTTGCTCGAACAGCGACTTGTCACGCAGCGCCTCGTCCACCAGACGCACCATCGCGTCCACGACCTGCGGCGGCGTGTAATATGAGCCGGTCTGCTTGCGCAGATCGTTGTCGTAGACTTCGAGAAAATCCTCGTAGAAATAGAGCCACGCATCCGCATCGCCCTTCGAGAGGAGTTCCCAATCGACGACGTTGAGCACGCGCCGTAGCGTGTCGAGCGCGGAGGCCAGGGCAGTCTTCACGTTCTCGTCGTCCACCAGCAATCGCAGGGCGGTGCCGATCAGCCCACTCACCTTCCGCAATTCCGTTGCGGCATGGTCGAGGCCACCGGCAAGGTCGATTTTTCGCACGCGGGCGACGAGCAGGCCGAAGGTGACCGCCTGCGCGTAGCCGTCCGCAAACTGCTTGTTGGTCGCTTCCGGAAACAGCAGGTTTCGCCATTCGCTCGATAGCGAAGCGAGGCCGGGGTTGTTGCGATCCAGCTCTTCCGTGACCTCCTCGCGAAGCAAGCGGCACAGGCGCGCGGCAATGCCCGCGAGTTGCTTGGCGGTACGCGGGGCAATCGGCGCCCACCCGAGGAAGTCCGTAAACAGTCCAAGCAGCGTCGCGGGTGCAGCGAGCTTCGCGCCTGCCTTCTCGATATCCGCCTTCGAGCGGGACCGACGCCTTGAGTTCGCCATCCTGCCAGAGCGTGAAGCCGTTGCCGTCCGTATAGATGAGGTTGGGGAGCGTCTTGAGCTTCTGCCACTGCCGCTTGTCGTGCTCGTCCGTGAACCGGCGCGGGTCGTAGCCCTTGCCTGGCGCCTTGACCTCGATGAACCCGGCGAGCGCGTTGCTGACCGAGACGGCGTAGTCGGGCCGGGAGGACAAATGCGCCAGTGTGGTCTCGCCGACGAGTTCGACCGTGTTCGTGCGGTGCCCCGCCAGTTCCGCCAACTGCCGTACCAGCGCCTCGAGGGGCGCGCGAAGCTGGTCCTCGGGCGCGCCCGTGATGGCCGCATTTGCGAGCTTGCCCTTGGCCGACGCGCCAAATTCAGAAACGATCTCTGCAAGTCCGGTCATGCTCACCCCGCAACAGGAATAAGGCAGTAGCTATCGTTGGGCAGACCGGCGGGTCAACACCGTTCTCTTGTGCGGCACATCTTCACGTGGAGAGCAGCCGGGCAAATGCTGCCCAGGCATTGGCAATAAATAGCTGATCTACGCGGCCGCATGCCTGGATTCGTCGCGCCGGCGTTTGAATATGCACAGTTCATTTTGTAACTGCTCAGGACCGCTCCGGGTCAAAAAGTGAGCCCGGAGCTGCCTGCGCGGGAAGAACCCAGGCGGCGTCTGCGAGAATTTCCGCAGCAGGAGGTCTAGCCGCCGTACCTGTTTTAGGGACTCATGTCTCTTCGACCCATCACGGAAGTGCCCTTTGGCATAGTTTTTGGGAGATGCGCCGGTAAATAAACCGTTCACTTCGCCTACGGCCGCATTATAGTAAATGAAAACATGGTAAACGCGCCGGCCGAGTGCGTTCTGGGAGCGTTTCTCACGCGATTTTTCCGTGTTTTCGCGCGATTTCCGCGTTTCGAAAACCCCTTTAAATATATTTGCCGATCGCGAATTAACCATCCGCGCCGCTGCCCGCGCACTCAAGAAGCCCACATTATCGCTTATATCTCAACGCCTTAGAACACGCCGCCGCCATTAACGGTTCAGCAAGGCGCCCTTGCTAAAATCTGTACGAAATCGAAATTCGGCCTTGGGCAGGCATTCCCGGAGCCCGCTGATAGCGGCCTCCGGGAGTTCACGAAATTTTGTCCGCTATCCTGTGACAGCCTTGTGCGCGAGGGCGATTGCTCTTGTCTTCGCCTCCTTGCCGGCATCGGCGGCAATGGCGGTTGTTGCCTTTAGCGGCGGCATTGGTTAGAAATGCTATAAAAATGAATTGAGAGGGTGTTTCATGACGCCGGCAAAAATTCTCGTCGCCCAGGGCGGCGGCCCGACCGCGGTCATCAACCAGTCGCTGGTCGGCGTCGTCCTCGAGGCGCGCAGGTTTTCGCAACGTCGACGCGCGTCTACGGCGCCCATCACGGCGTGCGCGGCATCGTCAACGAGGACTTCGTCGACCTGACGCAGGAGACCAGCCACAATCTCGAGATGGTCGCCGGCCACGCCCTCCTCGGCGCTGGGCTCGACCCGCGACAAGCCGGACTGCCAAATATTGCCAGGAGATCTTCAAGGTGCTGCGCGGCGCACGAGATCGGCGCATTTCTTCTACATCGGCGGCAACGATTCCTCCGACACCGTGCGCATCGTCAGCGAGGAGGCGGACAAGGCCGACTACCCGCTGCGCTGCATCCACATCCCGAAGACCATCGACAACGACCTGGTCGTCAACGACCACACGCCGGGCTTCCCCTCGGCGGCGCGCTTCGTCGCCCAGGCCTTCATGGGCGCCAACCTCGACAACGCCGCGCTGCCCGGCGTCTACATCGGCGTCGTGATGGGCCGCCATGCCGGCTTCCTGACCGCCGCTTCGGCGCTGGGCAAGAAGTTCCCGGACGACGGCCCGCACCTGATCTACGTGCCCGAGCGCACCTTCGATGATCGACAAGTTCCTCAGCCGACGTGAAGGCCACCTACGAACGCCACGGCCGCTGCGTGATCGCGGTCTCGCGAAGGCATCCACGACGCCACCGGCGAGCCGATCATCGCCAAGCTGGCCACGCAGGTCGAGCGCGACGCGCACGGCAACGTGCAGCTTTCCGGCACCGGCGCGCTGGCCGACCTGCTGTGCGAGGAGATCAAGGCGCAAGCTTGGCATCAAGCGCGTGCGCGGCGACACCTTCGGCTATCTGCAGCGCTGGTTCCTCGGCTGCGTCTCCGACGTCGACCAGCGCGAGGCGCGCGAGGTCGGCGAGAAGGCGGTGCAGTACGCCATGTGGGGCGATCGCGACGGCTCGGTCGCGATCAAGCGCACCGGCTTCTATTCGGTGACTACGAGCTGGCTGCCGCTCGAAGCGGTGGCCGGCAAGACGCGCGCGATGGAAGACGAATTCATCGCCGCCAGCGGCACCGACGTCACCGACGCCTTCCGGCTCTATCTGCGCCCGCTGCTCGGCTCCGGGCATGCCGGACGCCTACCGCCTGCGTCCCAACAAGGTGGCGAAGGTTTTGAACAAGACCTGATGGTGGCAATCGCGGGCGCTATCGCCCTCTGGGCTGCTTGAGCGCAAATCGCGGGCGCTACCGCCCTCTGGGCTGCTTGAGCGCAAATTGGGGGCGCTACCGCCCTCCGGGCTACTTGAGCGCAAATTGTTCCGGCTGCCGCCGTTAGCCGGCAACCGGGTGAGGCTGAGGCAGGAAGGTATGACCCTCGGCGGCAAGGAACTTCCACATAGCATCCGCCGCCGGCATGACGGCCTTTTCGCGCAGCCGCACCACATACCACTTGCGCATGACCGGGAGCCCCTCGACCTTGAGTTCGGTCAGGCGCCCGTCGGCCAGTTCGACGGCGACGGTATGCGCCGAGATGAAAGCGATGCCGAGCCCGGCGATGACGGCCTGCTTGATGGTCTCGTTCGAGCCGATCTCCATGCCGATATTCGGCGTGAAACCCGCCTGCTGGAACAGGCTTTCCATGAGCATGCGGGTGCCCGAGCCCGGCTCGCGGATGAAAAATGTCTCGTCCGCGAGGCCCGCTATCGTAACTTTCCTCCCCGCCAGCGGGTGGCCGCCAGCGGCGATGATGATGTGCGGATGGTCGCCAAGCGAGGTGCTTTCGAGATCGAGATTCTCGGGTGGGCGGCCCATGACCGCAAGATCCAGGGCCAGGTCCCGCAGCGCGGCGATGGTCTCCTGCCGGTTATGTACCGACAGCCTCAAATCGACCCCTGGGTGCTGCTGCCGGAAGGCAGCCAACGCTTTGGGCGCGAAATATTTCGCGGTGCTGACCACGCCAGCCGAGACACGGCCGCCCTTGATGCCCTTGAGCTGCCCGATCTCCTGATCGCATTCGGTGAGCAGCGCCTCAATCCGGTGCGCGGCCCGAAGCAGCACCTCGCCCGCGGCGGTTGGCGTCGTTCCTTCGCCCAGGCGCTCGATGAGCGGCAAGCCCGCCGTCTCCTCAAGCTGTTGCATTTGAACGGTAATCGCGGGCGGGGTTACATGAAGCTGGCGAGCCGCACCCGCCATCGACCCGGTCTTGGTCACGGCTGAAAGGATGCGAAGCTGCCGTAATGTGACGTTCCTCATATGCACATTATACCCCGTTAGAAAAACTTAAGCAAAGGGAAACACATTTAAAATTTACTTTTGCCGCAGCCAGACCGATATTGCAACCGGGGGCCGGCTAGCGCATACTCACGCGCGAAAGACACCGGTGCACAGGGGCCGGCTAGGGAGGACAGGCGTATGGGCGGTCACATGAGGCTGCACAGCTATTTAGCGGACTGGGCGGGCGGCGAGCCCCTCAAAGCCGCCGTTGCCGGAACGATCGAAAATCTGGCCGCAGCCGGTGTGGAAATTTCGCGGCTCATCGCTCAGGGGCCGCTGGCGGGCGACATGGCGGCGGAGCGCAACGGCGAAGCCCATGGCATGGATGCCCAAAAGCAGCTCGACTTCGTCACGCACCAAATGGTGCTGAAGGCGCTCAAGAACGCACCCGTTGCCTGGATGGGCTCGGAAGAGGACAAGGACGCCCTGGCACTCAACGAGGGCGCGGCGCTTGCCGTCAATGTCGATCCCCTCGACGGCTCCTCCAACATCGATACCAACGTCTCCGTCGGCACGATTTTCTCGATCCTCCCGGCCGGGGGTGCCGCACCTTTGCTCCAGCCGGGCCGGAACCAGCTCGCGGCGGGTTACATCGTCTATGGACCGCAAACCGCGCTCGTGCTGACGGTTGGCGAAGGCACGCACATTTTCTGGCTGCATCCAGGCGGCGAAGAGTTCCTTCTCGTTAAGCGGAACGTGCAGATCCCGCCGGTAACGCGCGAATACGCCATCAACAGCTCGAATTTCCGCTTTTGGGACGATGCCATCAAGGCTTACATGATCGACTGCACGCTCGGCGAGGATGGCCCCCGGCACGCCAATTTCAACACGCGGTGGATCGCCTCGCTGGTGGCCGAAGCCTTCCGCATTCTGACGCGCGGAGGCGTCTACCTCTATCCGGACGACAACCGCGAAGGCTACACCAAAGGGCGCCTGCGGCTGCTCTATGAGGCAAACCCCATCGCCATGCTGACCGAGCAGGCCGGCGGCGCCTGCACCACGGGCGTGCTACGGATGCTGGACATCGAGCCCGCTTCGCTGCATCAGCGTGTCGCACTCGTCTTCGGCTCGAAGAACGAGGTCGAGGAAATCGCGCACTATTACAAGGCGCCGCATTCGCCAGGCAACCGCTCTCCGCTTTTCGCGCAGCGCGGGCTATTCCGTGCAGTCAGGAGCTGACCGATGTCGAAAAAGCATCCTATCATTTCAGTGACGGGCTCGTCCGGCGCCTGCACGACAACCGTAAAGCATACGTTCCAGCAGATTTTCCGGCGCGAAGGCATCCAGGCCGTGACGATCGAAGGGGATGCTTTCCATCGCCACGACCGCGCTGCGATGAAAAAGGCTATCGCGGAGGAAGAGGCCCGTGGAAACAACCACTTGAGCCATTTCAGCCCGGAAGCGAACCTGCTCGGCGATCTGGAGAACACCTTCCGCACCTACAGCGAGACCGGCACAGGCTTGACGCGCCATTACGTCCACGACCACGAGGAGGAGCTGGCGCTCGGCTGCCCGGCGGGAACGTTCACTCCCTGGAAGGAGCTGGAGGCAGGTTCCGACCTCCTTTTCTACGAGGGCCTGCACGGCGCCGTCGTCACCGGCAACGTGAACGTGGTCCAATATGCCGACCTCAAGATCGGCGTCGTCCCGGTCACCAATCTCGAATGGATTCAGAAGATCCATCGCGACAGTGCCACGCGCGGCTACACCACTGAAGCGGTCACCCATACGATCCTCAGGCGCATGCCCGACTATGTGAGCTACATCTGCCCGCAGTTCACCGAGACGGACATCAACTTCCAGCGCGTGCCGATGGTCGATACGTCGAATCCGTTCATCGCGCGCTGGATCCCGACGGCCGACGAGTCCATGGTGGTCATCCGCTTCAAGGACCCGCACGGGATCGACTTCGGCTATCTGAGCAGCATGCTTCGTGACAGCTTCATGAGCAGGGCCAATACCATCGTCATCCCTGGCGGGAAGCTCGATCTGGCCATGCAGCTTATTCTCACGCCGTTGATCATCCGCATCATGGAAAACAAGCGCCGGGCGCTGTGACTAAAGGGGCAATAAAAAAATGACAAATCCTGGTACTGAAACAGGCCTGCCCGGCGCGGCCAAGCCTTCCATGCGGGACATGGCGAACGCGATCCGCGCGCTGTCCATGGACGCGGTGGAGGCGGCGAACTCCGGCCACCCCGGCCTGCCCATGGGCATGGCGGACGTTGCGGCCGTGCTTTACACCAAATTCCTGAAGTTCGACGCAAGCGCCCCCAACTGGCCGGACCGCGACCGCTTCGTGCTTTCGGCGGGCCACGGCTCGATGCTGCTCTATTCGGTGCTCTATCTCGCCGGCTATCCGGGCGTTACCATCGAGGACATCAAGAACTTCCGCCAGCTCGGCAGCAAGACCGCGGGCCATCCCGAATACGATCACATGCCGGGCATCGAAGCCACCGCCGGCCCCTCGGCCAGGGCATCGCCACCGCCGTTGGCATGGCCATCGCAGAGCGCATGATGCAGGCCCGTTACGGCGACAGCATCGCCAGCCACCACACCTATGCGATTGCGGGCGACGGCTGCCTGATGGAGGGCATCAGCCACGAAGCCATCGACATGGCGGGGCACCTCAAGCTCAACAAGCTGATCGTGCTCTGGGACGACAATTCCATCACCATCGACGGATCGACGGCGGTTTCGACCTCGACCGATCAGTTGAAGCGCTTCGAGGCCGCGGGCTGGGCCGTTTGCCGCGTGGACGGCAACAATCCTGCGGAGGTCGAAGCCGCCATCGCCAAGGCGCAGAATTCGGACAAGCCTTCGCTGATCGCCTGCAAGACGATCATCGGCTATGGCGCGCCCAACAAGCAGGGCAGCGAGAAGACGCACGGCGCGCCTCTCGGCAAGGAAGAGATCGCAGCGGCGCGGGTGCAGCTTGGCTGGCCCTACCCTGCTTTCGAGGTGCCCGGAGCCATCCTTTCGGCATGGCGCGAAGCAGGCGCCCGCGGGCACGCGGCGCGCGGCGAATGGGAAGCGCGGCTTGAGAGCAAGCCGGAACCCGAGCGGCGCGAGATCAAGGAATTCCTGGAAGGCACCCTGCCCTCCGCCGTCACAGAAAAGCTCGCCGCTTTCAAGGCGGAAATGGTGGCGCAGAAGCCCAAGATCGCGACCCGCAAATCGTCCCAGGAGGTGTTGCAGGTTATCAACGACGCCACCACCATGACCATCGGCGGCTCGGCGGACCTGACACATTCGAACCTCACCATCACCAAGGGCATGAAGTCCATCCAGGCCGGCGACTTCTCGGGCCGCTACATCCATTACGGCATCCGCGAGCACGCGATGGGCGCCATCATGAACGGCCTCGCCCTGCATGGCGGCTTCATCCCCTATGGCGGCACGTTCCTCGTGTTTTCGGACTATGCCCGCGGCGCGATCCGGCTTTCCGCGCTGATGGGCCTGCGCGTGCTCTACGTGCTGACCCACGATTCCATCGGCGTTGGCGAGGACGGCCCCACGCACCAGCCGGTCGAGCATCTGGCGATGCTGCGCGCGACGCCGAACCTCTATGTGTTCCGGCCCGCCGACGTGGTGGAGACGGCTGAGGCTTACGAGGCCGCGCTTGCCGCACGCCGCACGCCGTCGGTCTTCGCGCTGTCGCGGCAGAACCTGGCGGCGCTGCGCCACGAGGTGTCCAGCGAAAACCTCACCGCGAAGGGCGCCTACGTCCTGCGCGAAACGGACGGCGCGCGCGACGTGACGCTGCTTGCCACAGGCTCCGAGGTGGAGCTTGCGGTGACGGCAGCCGAAAAGCTGAAGGCCGAGGGGCTAAAGGCCGGTGTCGTCTCCATGCCCTGCTGGGAGCTGTTCGAGCAGCAGACGGCGGACTATCAGGCGAAAGTGCTCGGCACCGCGCCCCGGGTCGCCATCGAAGCCGCCAGCCGCTTCGGCTGGGACCGCTGGCTCGCCGGCAACGGCACCTTCATCGGCATGAACGGCTTCGGTGCTTCCGGCCCGGCGCCAAAGGTCTACGAACACTTCGGCATCACCGCCGATGCGGTGGTTACCGCAGCGAAGAGGCTGCTTAAATAGGGTTATCTGGTATCTTCGTGCCCGGCACGCCAAAGCCATTGGCCGCGGCGTGCCGGGATGTCAGCCTCCCGAATACGGCCCGGCGGAGACTCACGCCTCCTCCCTCTCACGAATAGGTAAGATATGAGCCGGAATGTCCTTATCGCTCCCTCCATCCTCTCCGCCGATTTCGCCCGCTTTGGCGAGGAGGTCCGCGCCATCGACGAAGCAGGCTGCGACTGGGTGCATGTCGATGTGATGGACGGGCATTTCGTGCCCAACATTACCTTCGGCCCGCGCCTGGTCGAGTGCATCCGGCCATGCACCAAGAAGGTGCTCGACGTGCATCTCATGATCGAGCCGGTGGACCTTTATCTCGAAGCCTTCGCCAAGGCCGGCTCCGATGTCATCACCATCCACGTCGAGGCCACCAACATCTCGACCGCACGCTGCAAGTGATCCGCGGGCTCGGCAAGAAGGCCGGCGTCTCGCTCAATCCCGGCACGCCCGAGGCGGCCATCGAGTATGTGCTCGACCGGATCGACCTCATCCTGGTGATGAGCGTGAACCCTGGCTTCGGCGGGCAGGCCTTCATCCCGAGCCAGGTCGAGAAGGTGCGGCGCCTCTCCGCGATGATCGCCGGGCGCGGCATCGACCTCGAAGTGGACGGCGGCGTAACGCCCGAAACAGCGCCGGCACTCGCCGCAGCGGGCGCCAACGTGCTTGTCGCGGGCTCAGCCGTGTTCAAGGGTGGCCCCAGCGCCTACGGCCCGAACATACGCGCCATCCGCGAAATCCTGCCTGATTACCGCTTAGCGCCCGCGGGTGGGATGAGCCATAGACGGCGGGCATTACCCCTGTCCCTCTCCCCGCAAGCTCGCCTTGGCGAGCTTGCCTCTTAAAGTGTCCGCATCCGCTTGCGGATGCGGATGGAGAGGGACCGCCGACGGGCACAACGGGACTCCCTCTCCCAGTGGGAGAGGGCTGGGGTGAGGGGTAATGCGCACCACATTTGCCGCGCACTTTACGGCGAACCGCGCGTTGCGAGAAAAACCTCTGCCGCGCGGATCAGCGGTTCTTTGCATTGCTGGACGCGCCCCAGAATCCAGGCGCCTTCCACCAGCATCAGGAGCAGCTCCGCGCCGGCCCGCTCTAGCTTGTAGCCGAGCCGCGCGGCATGGGCGGAGAGCCGCCGCTCCCAATCCTCGAAGACTGCCAGAGCCGCCGCCGCGTGCGGTGGCGATTGCGGAACGGTGGCCAGCACGATGGACGTGACCGGGCAGCCCTCCCGGTAGCCGGAACGCTCGAACCAATCGGCGATGCCCGCAGCGAAGCGGCGGATACCCGCCGGGAAGTCCGGCGCCTCCGCCATCGCCGCGTCCAGGAACGCGCCGATCTGCTCGCCCGCGTAGTGCATGCAGGCCTCGGCGAGTTGCTCCTTGCCCTCCGGAAAGTGATGATAGAACGAGCCCTTGGGCGCGCCGCTCGCCTCAAGGATTTCGGCCAGCCCAACGCCGTCGTAGCCGCGCTGGCGGAACAGCGCCGAGGCAACGCGGATGAGGCGGGAGCGGGCATCGGAGGGGCGGGCCATGGAGTCTTTCGCTGCGCTATCGCGCTTCGCGCTACTTCAGCGCAAAGCTCTTGTATGGTGACCGGTCTACTGATATCGTTCTAGGGCAATCACCCTAGAATAGAGGCTGCCGATGTCTATTGCAACAGCGCCCGCGCTTGCCAGCGGAACTGTCGAAGAAGTCCGGTTCAGGACGGCGGACGGGCGGACGCTGGCGGGGCGGCTGCACCATCCCGCCGCAACTCCCCGCCTTGCCGTGGTGCTGCATGGCGGCGCGGGCTTCCCTGCCCGGTTCTATCAGGATTTCGCAGCCTGGCTCTCCGAGGCCCATCGGGCCGCCGTCCTGACCTACGACTACCGCGACTTCGGATGGTCTTCCAGCGGGCCGCTGAGCCGCTCCAAGGCGCGCTTCAGCGACTGGGGCATCAAGGACCAATCCGCTGCCCTCACCTGCCTTGTGCACCGCTTTCCCGGCCTGCCGCCGCGCGTGCTCGGGCACTCGCTGGGCGGGCAATGGCTCGCCTTCCATGAAGACGTACATCGCATCGCCCGCGTGGTGGCGGTCGCCTCCGGCCCGGCCCACTGGCTCGAACATCCCTGGCCGATGCTGCCGCGCGTGGCGGCGTTCTGGTGGCTGCTGGGGCCGCTCGCAACGGCAGCCGCGGGCTATATGCCAGGGCGCGCGGTGGGGCTCGGCGCGGATCTTCCTGCGGGCGTCTACTGGGAATGGCGCAGGCTCTGCCTGAGCCGGGACTACCACCGTAGCGATTGGGGCGGCACCTATCCCCAGCCCCGTATCGAGGATGCGCGCTTCAAGCTGACGCTCGTCCCAATCGCGGACGACATGCTCATCGCGCCGCACATGGTGCGGAAGCTGCCGGCCTTCTATCCGTATGCGGATACAAACGAAATGCTTCTCGACCCTGCGCTGATGGGCTTGAAGCACATCGGCCATGGCGGCGCCTTCCTGGCGCGGAACAAGGCCTGCTGGCCGCCGATCGCCGCGCCGCTGCTCGATTAAATTTAATCGAGTGCGCTGAAATGCGCGTGTCTGAACCCAGCCTATGCGGAACCTCGCCGAAGCGTCCGGGCGGGCCTGCGGAAAGCCTCCGGGGAAGGAACGCGCGGGAAGCCGTCGGGTATTGCGAAACGTTTGGCTCAAGCGTTACGCCGCTAACGAAAGCGTGTCGGTGTGATAGAGAACAGGTGGGGGATGGGCCGTAATAGCGGAGCAGGCCGCTGGTGCCGGCCTGCTGTTCAAAGTGCCCTAGTACGCCCCGCGGGAAATCCTGACCAGTTTGCGGCTGGCCCATACAGGATTTTCCGCGGACAAGGCGTACTAGCAAGTTATTGATTCTAGTACAGCTTATCCGAGGCAAGTTCGCTTGCGAGCGTGCGGCCAATGGGGTGCGAACTTGCCTCGGGCTGTACTAGCAATCGAGTTCGTATCCCCACACATCTGCCTTGCAATGCTCGCGGGAGCCGTTTGGGTTTCTAAACCAATAAGCGTCATTCTTGGAACCAGCCTCTTTCGCAGTCTGTATCTTTGCATTCGCGCCAGAAGCGAAACTGCTTTGTGCCGGAACCGCAGTAAAAGCGACAGTCGCTGCAATAATACCTACCATTGCAGTGTTGAAAGAACGGTTGCGCATGTTATCCACTCCGTTTGTAGGAGAGCCTTTCTTGGCTCATGTTGAGGTATACGGTCTGGACCACAGTTCCGTTTCAGCTATCACGCAGTCGTGTTCATGTTTATCGATCCGGCCACGGGGCAGAGAGAGCTGGCGCCGGCATGTAACAAGCGGGTGTATTACAACGAAGTAGCAACATGGAGCGGCGACGATGAGGCGCACACAACGCTATGAGGACTCTGGCAGCGCGTGAGACCAGCCGCGCAGAACGCCGCCTTCCTCCCCCGTTACTCCGGCTTCCCAAGCAAGGCACAGACGGCACTTTTCCACAGAATGCCGGCATCCGCCTGTGCATAATTGCGGCCATCGGCCTGCCATAACGGCGGAAAAAGCGCGGCAGCATTGCCCGCAACTTGACACAATACCATACAACGTGTAGTTGCAATATTGCTTCGGCTTTGCGGGGAGCCGGAGCGCTTTCCCCAAGCTATCAACACAACCGCAGGGAGTTGTTGACCCGGCCTCTAACAGAAAATAGCCTGGGTTGTGCCACACGGATTGGCAACCCACCGGGCGCAACACCGCGCCGCAGTGGGTTTTTTTCGTTTACGCGCGGTACTGCGCTTTCGACCTGCGCGCTAGTGCAAAAACAACCTAACTAGATCAACACACCAGCGATTGCACCGCTCGCCAAGGTTGCCAAAGTTCCCGAAACGAGCGACCGCGGCGCAAGCTGAACGATCTCCGCCCTCCGTTCTGGCGCCATCGCCGTCATTCCTCCGATCATGATCCCGACGCTGCCGAAATTCGCAAAACCGCACAAAGCGTAAGTCATGATGAATTTCGAATGCTGGCTCAGCGCGGAGGGCTCAAGCTTGGCAAAATCGAGATAGGCGGCAAACTCGTTGACGACGGTCTTCGTCGCCATAAGCCGCGCCGCCGTATCGAGATCGTGCGCCTCCACGCCCACGAGCCACAGGAGCGGCTTGAAGCCCGCGGCGAAGATTTGCTGAAGCGTAAACGGCCCGAACCCGCCATGCGGCACGATGCCCAGCGCAGCGTTGCAAAGCTGAACCAGCGCCACGATGACGATCAGCATGGCGACGATGCTCGCGACCAGAAAAATGCCGTCGTTGGTGCCGCGCGTAATCGCCTCCAGGAAGCTCGACGGCGGATCGCTCTGCACCAGCTCGGCCGCGTCCCCGGCGCGAGCGTCGAAGGGCACCATGATCGCGGCCATGGCGAGCGCACCCGGCGTCGAGATCACCGATGCGATGAGGATGTGTCCCAAGGCGTCAGGAATGACCGGGCCGAGCAGCGACGCGTAGATCACCATGACTGTCCCAGCGATGCCCGCCATGCCGCAACTCATGAGCGCGAACAGCTCGCCGCGCGTCATCTTGAGCAGATACGGCCGGATGAGCAGAGGCGCCTCGACCATGCCCACGAAAATATGGACAGCCGCGCCCAGGCCAAGCGCGCCGCCGACGCCCGCCGTGCTCCGCAACACGAAGGCGAAACCCGCCACAATGCGCTGCAATATACCCCAGTAAAGCAGAAGCGACGCCAGCGCGCTGATTACCAGGACCAGCGGAAAGGCCTTGAACGCCAGAATGAAGCTGGCGCCCGGCTTGACCTCGGCGAAGGGCGGCGTGGCACCGCCCAGATAGCCGAAGACGAGGGCGGTGCCGGCATCGGTTGCCTTCTGCAGGGCCGCCACGCCGCCGTCGAGCATGAAGAAGAAGGCCGTAGCCGGCGGGAGTTTGATGAGCAGAACAGCCAGTGCAAGTTGGAGAGCTATGCCTCCTGCCACGACGCGGACGGGGATGCGCCAGCGCTCCGCGCTCAGGCACCAAGCCAGCGCCAGCAACGCGGCCAGCCCAAACAATCCATGCGCAAAAGACATATGCCCCCGCTTAGCCGGAACGATAATGCCCGATTCGACCAGCTTTCGCTTATTCGGGGCTTATATCAAATCCGGCTGACCGTTTGGTAAGGGATAGCGCCGGTCGCCATATCAATCGCCTGGGTTGGGTCGAAACCCGAAGTTCGACGCCCAGAAGCAAAGCTCCGGAGATCTTTTAATACCGGAAGTTCGCGCCGCCTCGTGCCTTAGCTGAACCCCAAGACCCTAATATTGCTTTTGAAACGAAGCGTTGGCACCCTGCCCCGAAGGGTAGTATGAGCACCATTTTGGGTATATACGTTACGGAATCATATGGCCCAGCGAGTGAGACATGACCATCGTCGATCAAGGTCAGCAATACAAGGATTCCGATCCGGAGGGGGTCGAAGTAACCGCTAGCGACGGCTGGGGTGATTATCCACTGGACGCGGTTTTCGTCCGGACCGAGACCCGGACGGTTAATGAGGTCGTCAACCGCATCAGAAACAATCGCTATGTACTCGATCCCGATTTTCAACGCGATTTTGTTTGGCCGGCGCAAAAGCAGTCGAAGCTAATTGAGAGCTGCGTGATGCGGATCCCTTTGCCGGTTTTTTATGTGGCGGAAGCTCTGGACGGGCGCATTATCGTAGTTGACGGTCTCCAGCGATTGACCACTTTCGTACGGTTCCTCAGTGACCAGTTAAAGCTTACGGGGCTTGCGAGCGGTGAGGATGGCACGGGTTCGCACGCGCTTGAGGGTAAACTGTTCTATGATCTACCGTTGAACTTGCAAGAGCGTGTGCAAGATACCCAGCTAACAATGTACATTCTTGATGCAAAGGCACCTGAGCGTGCCCGCCTTGATATTTTTGAGCGTGTTAACAGCGGTGAGCCCCTCACACGCCAGCAAATGCGCAATGCGCTATATAATGGCCCTGCGACCGTCTGGTTAAAGAAAGCTGCGGAGAGCGACGTTTTCCGGTCCGCTACCGGAAAGTCTCTCAACCCCAAGACAATGCGCGACCGGGAGGCGATTAATCGGTTTTGCGCTTTTAAATTGCTGGGGCGCAAAAGTTACGCTGGTGGCGATATGGATAGCTTTCTTGCTGAAGGCTTGAAGAAGCTTGCCGGTCTTACCGACTTTGAACGCACTGAATTACGTGCGGACTTTGATCGCACAATGGAACTCAATCGCCGACTGTTTGGGGATCACGCTTTCCGAAAGTCGCTTGCCTCCACGGATCCTGCTGTAAGCCGAAGTGTGATCAATATTTCACTCTTCGAAGTTTGCGCAGTAACTATGACCGACTGGGATCTCCCGGCGGGATCACAAGCGGAAGAAGCCCTCCGCCAAGCCGTCGTTAATCTAATCCGCAATGATGAAAACTTTGTACGGATGATAACCTATTCCACAAACAGCACAATCGCCGTGCGTAAGCGTTTTGAAGCAATGGAAAAGGCTGTCCAAGAGGCGAGAGGGCAATGATCACCGCGCTTGAAATAGAAAACTTCAAATGCTTTGCCCAATTGCGGCTCTCATTTGGGGCGCTAACACTCCTCACTGGATTCAACGGCGGAGGAAAATCAAGCGCCGTTCAGCCCCTACTGCTATTAGCCCAGAGCCTGCGGAATTCCGCATCTCCGGAGACTTTTGCTCTCAATGGGCCACTTGTCCACCTGGGAACAGTTTCTGATATTCTCCCGTCGGAATCAGGCAATTCCGCAGTAAGATTTAAGATCTACGGGCCATCATCTGACGTGGCGCATTGGCACCTTTCGACCCGTGGTAGGGACCGTTTCTTGGTTGAAAGCAGCAAAAGTAAAGGAATATTGGTAAAAGATGATGCGGGCGCTTCCTTAGGTGACAGCGTCAGAGAGAGTCTTGCCAACCTTATTTATTTGAGCGCTGTGAGAGAAGGGACAGCGAACTCCTATCCCATCCCTGATTCGAACACCGAGATACTAGGTGATGTTGGAACTGATGGACGGTTCGCTGCATATTTATACGACCAATTCGTAGACAATGAGGTGCCGGAACTTCGAAGACATCCGAACGAAGCTGCGACTTCGCTACGCAAGCAGCTCGACGCCTGGATTGGCACACTTTTCCCCGGTGCTCAGGTAAACGTGCGGATAATCCCCCAGGTTTCACTGCTGTCCCTGCAATTCAGATTATCAGAGTTTGGTGCTTGGTTGCGCCCCGCAAATATCGGTTATGGACTTTCCTATGCATTTCCGATCCTGGTCGCGCTACTCGCGGCGCATCATGGTCAAGTTGTGATAATCGATAGCCCGGAGGCGCACCTTCACCCTTCAGCGCAATCGCAAATGGGGCGGATTTTAGCGCATTTTGCTACGGCGGGAGTTCAAATCATTGTCGAAACACATAGTGATCATTTGCTCAACGGAGCGAGACTTGCGGTAAAGGAACGAATATTACAGCACACTGGGCTGCAAATCTACTTTTTCACAGGTGCCGGAAAGCAAGGGCACGGCGTCATCTCCCCCACGATTGACCGAGACGGAGGTATTAACGAGTGGCCTGCCGGTTTCTTCGATCAATCTGAAAAGGACCTTTCTCGCCTCGCGGATTGGGCATAGGTGATGCGATGGTATCTAAACGAAGCGTCGTTACAGGGCCAGTTTGCCTGCATGCAAGAATTTGAAGTTATTCTGCGTGAGTTAGTTCAGGCTAGATTAAGAATAGAGAAACTTCGGATGAACTTACGAGCGACACGAAATATATCAGGGAGTTTGATTGCTCCAACCATGACTTTTCGCACCGTCATGCAGCAACCAAATAACCGCAATTTGCGATCTCTCGTTTTGGCGTGGATAGACAAGAACGGGCCTTTTGTCGAAGATGATCGTTGCGAAGAGGTAGACGATTATTTCGAATACGCTGGGCTAGAGGTTACGGACACCGGTTTGGGCGAAGCTGCGAGAAGGGTGAAAAATGACGATAAGGCATCGACGTTTAGTTTCAGGGGCGGGGATGTGGACTTTTCTAAGTCGCCTTTGTTAGTCGATCACGGCCTGCCAGAGGACCGTTACGGGACTTATAAAGTAGAGAATTTCTGGACAGTCGAAGAGCTTGCGAATTCAGCGCTAAACTGCGGACAGTCTGCCAACTCCTGGCCTGCACTCGTAGTTGCTGCCCGTGAGAGGTTCCCACGTTGTTGGATCCCGGACACCATTCATCAAAACTCGTTCCTCGCGCGCGAACCGTTCAACGCTGTCATTCGAGATCGAGTATTTAATCTCCTTGGGTATTTGGACGCCTACATGCAGGGACGTCACCAGGACGGTTCGGAAGATGCCCATGCTCGCTTTATCATTGATAAATTTTTCGTAGGAGAGCGAGCGTTGTTCACCGGAGAATCCCCAACTAATCAGCGGAAATTTGAGGCTGAACTCACGTTTCCTGACCCTGAATTTCCAGGCCGAACAATATTCGCCCATTGGCATGGCAAAATTAGCCACAGATATTTCCGGATGCATTTCGAGTGGCCCGTACCGACTAGCGCAAGAAAGATAAAAATCTTGTACCTAGGACCGAAACTCACAAAGGATTAGGGCGTTCGAAAATCGCTGACACAAGCTGCCGGCCGTCGCGCACAGCCGATTGATCGGGACCTGCAACAAGTAGGACTAACGGAGACAAGTCCGGTCTTCCAGCACTGCTGCTATCAAACTTGTCCTCTCAAAGGGCCGCAACCGGCCTGATGGCGAAGTGACGCGCCTCAGAAGCGCAACACCGCCTCGCGCCGAAGCAAGGCACGCTTTCCTTCGAGGACGGCTTGCGGGAGATGAGGCCGAAGTTCCCGGCCGGCGAGGAGCCGCGGGAGACGGTTGCCGTCATGCGCGGGCTCGAAGCCGCCGCCGGGCCGGTGAGCATCGGGGAGATTGCGCGGCATTTTGCGCAAGGCAAGCAGATTGAAAAGCGCGTTGGCCTCGCCGTCGCGGCACTGGCGCGGCTTGGGCAGCTTTCCGCGGCGGCAAGAAGGTTTCGCTGCGTGGCGGGGCGTAGGCTCTTGGGTTTTTGCGCGCCAACGTTGTATTAAGGAATGGTAAAGACCCGTAAGGCGCCTGCTATGCTTAATGCGCGGATGGTTAACGCGCGGATCTCATGTTTGCCACAGGCCGCTTTCTGCGAATTTTTTGCCTTTTTTGCCCCGATTCCACGTTTCAAGAACCCCGTTGTGTGCCGTAGCGCACGAACCAGGAGGTTCAGAATGAGAACCTGACTTGGGCGTGCAGAAGCTGCGTGAGAGATGAAGGCAGGCCCTTCGAAGCCGGCTTCCAAGAGCAGGCTTCAAACCACTCCAAGCTGCTTCGGTCAAAAGCCGCGGTGGTGAGCGTTGGAGTCAAAGTCCGGAGAAGTATCTCCGGGCAGGTAAGGTCCGGGGAGACGAGCGAAAGCAAACCCTTCGATGACGCGTCGATAATTGAAAAAAATGCTGTCGAAACCAGGGGCGAATGGGACTTCTGGGACAAGTGCGCCGGGTACTTGGTTACTGGGCGTGCGGCAGCCGGCGTATAGGGGGCGTGAACCCGGTCCAGGCTCTTGTGCGGAACTACGGGAACCAGGGCTCGGATGCCAAGGGAGAAGTTCAAGTGGTGAAAGCCATGAGGCGAGAGTACCGATGCCGAGACCTGGGGCGGACCAGCTCGTAGGAGCGATGAAGGCCGGTAATGCGGCTGGAGCAAAGGGGCTGGATCAAGCGGCTGCATTGTGCGTCCAACTGGAAACAGGAGGAGGCGCATGAGTGTAGCAAGACCATTCAACATTCCAAAAGGACTGGTTGCGGCGGCCTTCCGTGCTGTCAAGAGTAATGCGGGAGGTGCTGGAATCGACAAGGAGACGATAGGGCAGTTCGAATCGAAGCTAGGAGATAATCTTTACAAGATCTGGAACCGTATGTCTTCAGGGACCTACTTCCCGCCGCCGGTCAAGGCGGTTGCCATTCCAAAGAAGAGTGGCGGGGAAAGAATACTTGGCGTCCCTACGGTCTCGGATCGTGTGGCTCAGATGGTGGTCAAGATGGTGCTTGAGCCTATTCTGGAGCCTGTCTTTCTTCCGGACTCCCATGGCTACCGGCCGGAGAAATCCGCGCTGGACGCAGTGGCGGTCACGCGCGAGCGTTGCTGGAAGTATGATTGGGTTCTGGAGTTCGATATCAAAGCACTGTTGGATCCTGCTTCATACTGCACCCCAGCTTTTTCAGAGTTGTTCGAATAGGTCTTGCTGACGCTGTATCACTTTGAGACGCAAGCCTTTTTGCCTTCCCGAGCGAACATGCACCGCTTCGATTTCGCCACGCTTGACACGCTGCAACACCGTCTGGCGGGAGACGCCCAGCAAGCGCATGGTCTGGTACATCGTGAGGTAGCCTTCAGGCGCCTCCTCAGCAATGCGCTGGCGTAGATCAGCGGTGATACGGATGCGCCAGGGCGCGCCGGGCGTGAGCTGCTCGCCTTGGATGACGCCCTCCTGGAGCCAGCGGTGAACGGTGGAGGCGGCGAGGCCAAGCTCTTGGGCAGCCTTCTGGACGGTCAGAAGTTCGCCTTCGGGCTTCACGGCAGGCCGCTGATAGCAGGGTATTTTCCAGTGCTTGCGCAAGCTGGCAACGCGGTTCGCGGTGAAGCGGTGGCCGTAGGCCGTGTGCCGCCCCTGCCGGTTGAGAATGCCCGCAATCGTGGCATCGGGATAATGGGCAGCCAGCCGCCGCAGGAGGTCTATGGTGTCTTCCTCTGTGCGCACCGCGGCTTGCCGGTGGTGCGGCAGATCGAGCGCGATGGCGGTGACCGCGCCGCCGTGCCAGCGTAAGGTGAGCTGGGCGCGGCCCTCCTGCTTCTGGACGGCAATCATGACTTCCTCAAGAATGGCGCGCAGCAGCTCCTTCTTGTCGCGCGCCGTTGTGGTTACCGCCTGCCAGGCTTGCGGCAGATCGGCACCAAGCGCCAGCAGGCGCTGCCGGTCCATGGCGTCCAGGGTTTTGGGCTGGTGCTGTTCGCGGCGGGCGAGTTCGGCCTTTGCCTGTTCGATCTCCCGCAGCCGCTGCTCCCATTCGGCCTCGATACCGCGGGCAACCAGGCGATTTTCGGCGTCGACCGCGCGATAGCGCCGTTCGGCGCGCTGCGCCTCATAGGTAGCCCGCTCGACAGCCAGGCGGAATTGCTCAAGCACGGCATCGCGTCCGGCTTCGGCCCGTTCGGCGGCGGCTAGGGCTGCCTCGATGCCCAGAGGTGCGAGCGCTTCAAGCACGGCGCCCGACACCGCGCCATCGATCTGCATCGCGCCGATGCTGAGACAATAGCAGCCCCGGCCCTCGACGATTTGCCTGCCTGCGCAGTGGTAGCCAGGGGACGCTGTGCGTCCGGTATAATGCGTGCGCAATTTGCGCCCGCAATGGCCGCACACAGCAATGCCCTGCAAAAGTGCGCTGCCTTCTCTCACGGCGCCGCTCCCGGCCTGATGAGGCCGCGGTTTGGTGTTGGCGGCGATCCTTGCGCGGTTGCTCTCATAAGTATCCCAGCCGATGAAGCCCTGATGGTGTTCGCGAATGAGCACCTGCCATTCTTCGGGGGCAAGCTTGCGCGTGCGTCTTTTGCGCTGGCCGGCCGCATCCAGGGTCAGCTCGCGGCGCGTCTTGCCGTAAGCATAGGCACCCGCATAGACCGGATTGGTGAGCACATGATAGACGGCGGTGTAGCTTGGATCGATCCAGCGGATCGGTGCGCCGTAATGGCGCTGCAGCGGGAATTTCAGGCCTTCCGAGCGAAGCCAGAGCCAAACACTGCGGGCCGAGCCTAGCTCGGCGAAACGGTTGAAGATGGTGCGTATGGCGCTGCAGACGGCTTCGTCAGGGTGAAAGCGCACCTCACCATCAGCTTCGCCCCAGACGAGGCCCACCGGCAGGCCGCGGCGGAGTTCGCCGCGAGCTGCCTTGTTCCGGATTCCACCGTTGAGGCGGGCACGGAGAATATGAAGTTCGGCTTCGCTCATGGCGCCCTTGAGGCCAAGCAGCAGGCGGTCGTTGAACATGGCCGGATGGTAGATGCCATCGGCATCGCCGATCAGCGTGTCCGTCAAGCCGCAAAGTTCGATGAGGCGGTGCCAATCGGCGTTATTGCGGGCAAGGCGTGAGACCTCGATGCCGAGCACGATCCCGGCATGTCCAAGCGCCACCTCGGTGGTGAGTTTCGCAAAGCCCGCGCGCTCGACGGCGCCGGAGCCCGAAAGCCCGAGGTCTTCGTCGATGACGGCGATCTGCTGCGCCTGCCAGCCAAGCTCGCTTACCCTGGAAGCCAGGGCATATTGCGCCCGGGTGGATTCACGGTTGTGCTCGACTTGAGTGGGGCTCGATTGCCGCAAATAGACATAGGCCGTACGCCGCAGATGCGACGGGGTGATTTTAGCGGCGTCATTCATTGCTGGGCTCCTCCGGCTTTGCCGCCCCGGCGGCTTGAGCGAGGATGCGCGCGAGAACCTCCTGCGCTGTCCGGCGGGCTTGGGCATCGATCTCCACCTCTGGCACAGGCTGCGGCGGGGAAGGTTCGGGAAGGGCAAGGGTCAGCTGCATGGCTTTCCTCATGGCTTGATGCGCCAGGCCAGGGAATCGGCCCGCGCTTGAGGAGAGCGTCAGCCATCGCGCGAACGCGGAGCAGGCCAGTCAGCGGAACAAAGCATGCTTCTTGAGGGCTCGAAGCGGGTACGCTTCCAGCGTCCTCCGCCTGCCAATCGGTCCACTCAGCCGGAATAAGTGAACGGCTGCCATCCGGCAGGATCAGCAGCAGAAGCTGAGCGCCGCCGCGCCGCATGCCGCCCATGATGGACAATGCCTGCCCTTCCAGCGGATGAGACGGACGCAGGATCGTCGCCGATCCCGAAAACTTACGGTGATGGGTAGTGTGTGGTGGTGTCCTTCGACAACATCGAGCATGGGCTATTGCTGAAGGCACTAGATAAGCATACGGATTGCAAATGGGTGAGGCTCTATATCGAGCGGTGGCTTACGGCTCCCTTGCAACTTAAGGATGGAACCCTTGTGCAGCGTACACGGGGAACTCCGCAAGGGGGCGTCATCAGCCCGCTGCTGGCCAATCTCTTCTTGCATTATACATTCGACGTCTGGATGACGCGGACCTATCCGGAGGCTCCCTGGTGCCGGTATGCGGACGATGAACTCGTGCACTGCGAAAGCGTGAAGGAGGCGCAAGCGATTAAGGCTGCGCTGGAAGCGCGGTTCGCGGCGTGTGGCCTGACAATGCATCCAGCAAAGACCAAGATTGTCTACTGCAAAGATGGAAGACGCACCGGAACGCATGAACATACCAAGTTCACCTTTCTTGGCTATGAGTTCCGGGGCCGCTATGTGAAGAACAAGACAGGCAAACTGTTTACCGGCTTCACGGCCGCGGTCAGCCCGGCGGCTCTCACGGCGATGCGCCAGAAGGCGCGCCGCTTGAACTACCGGAAACGCACGGACCTCAGCCTTCAGGATATCGCCTCGAAGCTCAATCCCATTCTCCGTGGATGGATTGCGTACTTTGGGCGGTTCCAGCCTTCGGCTTTGGGTCCGCTATACAGGTATATCGACATGTCGCTGGTTGCCTGGGCGAAGAGGAAGTACAAGCGGTTCCGGGAAAGCAAGACGCGGGCGGGGGGCTTCATGATCGAAGTCTCCCGGAAATGCCCGCAGCTCTTCGCACACTGGAAAACGGGGATGGCGGGTGCGTTTGCTTGATGGGAGCGGTGTGAGTTGAGAGGCTCACGCACCGTTCTGCGAGAGGCTGCGGGTGAAAGTCCTGCGGCCTACTCTCCAAATATAGGAGCAGATTTAATCTTATACCCAGACTCTGTGAATTGCCGAAAATTTCCTTGCGCGGAACGGCGGCACGGATTCCTATCGAAGAATGATTCGCGCTGGATTTCTCAATGCTGAAGCAAAACGCGACCTGACCGAGCTTGCTCGGGACGGAACGGCGGAGCATCGGCTTGCGCGCAGGGCGAACGCGCTTGTTCTTCTCGACGAAGGATGGAATTGCCAGCGTGTCGCAGAGGCGCTTTTGCTCGACGACGATACGATCCGCACCTGGCACCGTCTGTATGAAGAAGACGGGATCGAAGGGCTGGCTGGATTTGGCTACGAAGGCAGCGCCTGCCGTTTGAGCATCGAACAACAAGACAAGCTGAAAGCCTGGATCGCTGAGACGCTGCCGCGTTCGACGCGGCAGATCGGCGCGTGGATCGAGAAAGAGTTCGGGATCGCCTATGAGGGGCGCTCGGGCCTGATCGCGTTGCTTCATCGTTTGGGCATGGTCCATCGAAAACCGCTAGCCATCCCGCGCAAGCTGGATGAAGACAAGCAAAAGGCTTTCATCAAAGATTACAATGCCTTGCTGAACGGCCTGCCGGAAGACGAAGCCGTAATGTTTGCCGATGCCGTTCACCCTACCCACGCGGTGCGGCAAAAGCGAACGTTTACCGTGAGCGGCAAGCGCTCACTTCCGGGATGCTGGGCGCCCAAGGATGCCAAAATCGCGGTCGAACAGAACAGCGGACGCGACCGGCTCAACATCCATGGCGCCATTGACCTGGAGACCGGAAAGACGCGCATGATCGAGGTGCTGACCGTCAATGTGGAGGTTTTCGGATGCCTGCCCATGCCTGACCTCACCACAGCCGCGAGGGCCGGCGTCCGAAAACCCTCAGGGAACGAACGCGCGGGGAGCAGGGCACCCGGAACTTGCGCAACGCTATGAGGATTTCGGCGGCGCCATCGGCGTGCTAGCAGGTAGCGGCACGCATTTGAGAGCGTGAGACAATGAGCGGAGAAGCATAGCTAAAGCTATTTGGCGGTGCTGGCATCCGCGCGCCCCAGCATTGCGGTTCCTGGAACGCGTGTTCGGGGGCGTAACCGGGCAAGCGCCACCGTAGCCTGCCCGGGAACGGCGGCGAAGACTGGCGGCAATCGGGGTGGAAGTGCTTGGGAATTTGCTCATGACGTGTCGATCCCAGCGGGAGCCGGTGCCGGCCTGCGCCGCCGGCAATATCCCTCGAAGGTCTCGATGACGAGCATGCGGCCGCCGCAGCAGGGACACAGACGCACCGGCGCGGCGGCGGCATCGGTCTTGCCGTCTTCTTTTCCTTTGTTTCCTTTGGATGCCGGTGCGTCCATGGCGAGCAGGATGCGGATCGTGGCGAGATTTTCCGCGCGGGTGCCGCTGGCCAGAAGCCCGTAATGGCGGATGCGATGGAAGCCCTTGGGCAGCACATGCGTCAGGAAGCGGCGGATGAACTCGCCCGTCTCAAGCGTCATGGTCTTGTAGCGGCCCGGTCCCTCGACGCGGTAGTCCTTGTATTTGAAGGTGACGCCGGTCTTATCAGCGGCAACCAGGCGCCGGTTCGAGATGGCAACCCGGTGCGTGTAGCGCGAGAGGTAGGCCAGCACGGTTTTGGGGCTGGAGAACGGCCGCTTGGAGTAGACGAACCACTTGGTTTTTCTGAGCGGCGCCAGGAAAGCGGCGAAGGCATCCGCGCTGGCAAGATGTGCGTGCTCTCCAAAGAAGCGCAGCTTCCCAGCCTTGTGCGCGGCGGCGAGCTTCTCCAGCATAAGCCGCCGGAACAGCTTGGAGAGCACCCGCACCGGCAGGAAGAAGCGGCGCCTGCAAGCGATCCAGCGCGTGCCATCCCGCGATAGCCCGCCGCCCGGTGCGATCATATGCACATGCGGGTGATGCGTCATGGCCGAACCCCATGTGTGCAGCACGGAGATGAAGCCGGTCCTCGCGCCAAGATGCTCTGGATCGGCTCCTATCGTTAGCATGGTCTGAGGTGGACCCCGTCGGTTGGACAGGAAATGGGCGGACTTAAGAGAGAGTGTCGCCGGTTAATTTTCTCCGGCTAAGCTGCCAGAAGAACCCGTCCGCAGGCTACCACTTTTTCTTCGCAAAGCGAATCCTTCTCTGTTTGTTGCTGCTGTTCCTGTGGGTATGTGGTCAACGTCCTTCCGTTGTCCACATATCCACAGGCCTGGGCCGCGGCGAAAATCTCGCCCGGCGTGCAATAGCCGTGGGATTGATGCTTGCGCTCATCGTTGTAAAACGCCAGCCACGCACCAATGCCGAGCCGCGCTTCCGCTACCGAGGCGTAAGATTTGATGAAGACCTCTTCGTATTTTAGGCTACGCCAGAGACGTTCGATAAAGATATTGTCCAGAAACCTTCCCTTGCCGTCCATGCTGATCCGGACGTCTTGCGCCGCCAGCGTCTCGATGAACGCCGCCGCAGTGAACTGGACTCCCTGATCGGTGTTGAATATTTCAGGCTTGCCGTACCGGTTCATGGCCTCCTGCAACGCCTCGACGCAGAAGTCTGTCTCCATGCCGATCGAAACCCGCCACGCCAGCACCCGGCGGCTGAACCAATCCATGACGGCCACCAGGTAAACAAAGCCGTGAGCCATCGGGATATAAGTAATGTCCGCGCACCAGACCTGATTGGCGCGGTCTATCGTCAAATCCCTTAGCAAGTACGGGTATATTTTGTGGCTTGGATGCTTGCGGCTCGTGTTGGGTTTCTGGTAAATCGCCTCAATTCCCATAAGCCGCATCAGCCGCCGCACATGCTTGCGGTTCACAGCGTACCCCTCGCCCCGCAATTCCGCCACCAGGCGCCGCGAGCCGTAAAACGGCCACTTCATATACAACTCGTCGATCCGCCGCATCAGCGCGAGATCCCCGTCACTGGCAGGTTTGCGTTTGTAGTACAGCGTCGAACGCGGCACTTTCAGCAATTGGCACTGCTGCACAATGGAATAGTGTGGATGAGGGCGAGCGATCATCGCCATTCGAGAGGCCGGACTCATCCCCCAGACCTTTCCCGAAAAAAATCTCTCTCCATTGTCAGTTGGCCGATCTTGGCGTGTAACTCGGTCAACTTGGTTTTGTCAGCTGCCTCGGCGCGGGCTGCTTTTTCGCCGCCCTCGAACAAGGCCGTCACGCCATCCTGCACCGCCTTCTTCCACGTATGGATCTGGCTTGGATGCACCCCGTATTTGCTCGCAAGCTCCGCTGCGGTCCCTTCCTCCCGGATCGCGGCCATAGCCACTTTCGCCTTAAATTCCGCGCTGTGTTTCTTTCGCGTATTCGCCATCTGTTGCCCCTGGTGATCCACCGTTTTAGGGGCGACGCTCTCTCTTAGCCACCTGTCCAGGTTTTGGGGGCCAGCTCAGTCTTCGCGGATGCCTTGAACAGCAGATCGTAGACAACGGCCTTGTTCTGGTAGGCGATATCCGCGATTGCCCCGGGCAAGGTGAAGACCTGATGGAAGTACTGCACCGGCAACAGTTCGGCCTCGCGGGCGGCAAGCCACTCCCGCGCCGCCGCGCCCTGACACTTCGGGCAGTGGCGATTTGCACAGCTATTATAGGAGATGGCCGTAAGCCCGCAGGCGCCATTCTCGCAGCGTTCGACATGACCGCCGAGAGCCGCCGTGCGGCAGTTCTCGATGGCGCTCATGACTTTGAGCTGGCCGAGGCTCACATGGCCGCGATTGGCTTTGCGCCATGCGGCCCCGTGGCTGCGGAAGATATCCGCAACCTCCAGAGACGGGCGGGACATGGGCGCCGGCCGTTATCCCGCTTTCCTCTCCTTCGCCAGGATCAGACGCTCGAGCGGGCTCATAACGGTGCGCAGCACGTTCACTGCGACCTGAGTATAGCGCGCGGTCGTATCCAGCTTCGCGTGGCCCAACAAGACCTGGATAACGCGCACATCGATCTGGTTCTCAAGCAGATGCGTTGCAAAGCTGTGCCTAAGTGTATGCGGCGTCACCCACGAGCCGAGCCCCGCCGCTTCGGCCGCCGCGTGGCAGGCACGGTTGAGCTGGCGCACCGTAAGCGGCAGCAGCGGGTCGTGGCCGGTAAATAGCCATCCCTTCGAGGGGCATTGCAGCCACCAGGCCCGCAAAAGTTCGAGAAGCTGCGGGGAGAGCATCGCATACCGATCCTTGCGTCCCTTGCCCATTTCGACCCGGATGAGCATGCGCTTGGAATCGATGTCGCTGACGCGCAGCATCACAACCTCGCAGCCGCGCAAACCCGCGCCGTAAGCCACGCTGAGCGCGGCCTTGTACTTGAGGCCAGGTCCGGGCGCCGCTTCAAGCAGCAGGGCCACATCGTCCGGCGAGAGTATGCGCGGGAGCTTCTTCGGGTAATGTGTGCGGGCAAGCTGGTGGGCGAGATCGGCGCGGCCGAGTGTGATCCCAAACAAGAACCG